>NZ_CADFGP010000068.1 GCF_902833905.1 Paraburkholderia tuberum STM678
CTTCCCCTTGCCGGGTGTGCAGAGGACTTTCACCCCCAAGTCATCCGGCTCGCCACCACAGCGGGTCGGACAGCGCCAGTCACGGCGCTACGCGCCATGCCTGGCGCACCAAAAAAAGCGGAGGGCCTGGCGGCCCTCCGCGTCATAGATCGTCCGGAACTCGCGGCGTGCGCTACTTCTTCGGTTGCTGAAGAAGCGACTTCAACTCCTGCACGTTCTCCTCGACGCGTTTCGCGATCACCCCATACGATTCCGCCTGGGTCTGATACGCGGCTTGTGCGAGCTGTTGCATGTCGGCGAGCGATTTGTGCAGGCTCTGCTGGATCAGCTCCGCGGTTTTGCTCGACGGCGCGGTGCCGGCCGCCGTGAGCTGCACAGTCAGCGCCTGTAGCTCGCCCAGCGTGGTGCGCAGCATGTCGGCCTGTTTCTGCGCGAGCGACTGCATCCCCTGGAATGCTGTCTGATTCGCCTGAACCAGCGCTTCCATGTCCTTTCGGCGCGCTTCCATGATGGCGGGCACGTCGAATCCGGGGAGCTTGAACTGCTCCAGCATTTTGGTTAGATCGCCAAACGGATTGGCTGCATCGGGTCGGTCCATGCGAAATCCTCCTTGCGGTTGAAGACTCATCGCCTCTGCGTCGCCCGCACCAGGCGCGACGCCGACGCCGGCGGCTGCGTGTGCCGCGCGTGCCGCCACAGCAAGGTGCTTTTGGGGTCGCACGGCACATCGGAGCAATCATGCGCTATCCGGCTGGGTTGCGCCAGCGGACTCACCCTGGCGAAAACCGGTTCACGGCAACGTGCGTCGCTTCGGGGTCTGCGCCGCTAAGCCGCGCGCCGCTATGCACGACGGCGGCCCGCGCGGCGACGGGCCGCCGGGGCATGGTCCGATGATGGGTCATCCGAGCCCAGCTTTCGCGGTGATCAATGATCTTGAACAACTGCGCCGTCTGTACGCGCTAAACGGTCATGAAGGCGAGATTGTCGCTGTCTACCGCGACGTGCTGAACAAGACCCAGGACCCGATGCTGCGTCACTACGTGTACGACTCGCTCGCGAGCGAGCAGCTGAAGCCCGCCAATCCCGAGCAGGCGATCGCGACGCTACGCACGAGTCCCGCCGAAGATCTCGTGGCGGCGAACAAGGCGCCGCATGGCACGCCGCCGGGTCAGCCAGCGGCACAACCGCAATAAATTCTCATCGCGAATTGCGAATAAAGCGCCGCGCCACGTGGCGCTTTATCTTTGCGCCGGAGCATGCGAGCGCGTTCGAGCGACCGCTCCATCGCCGCATCTCGCCGATGGGTGGAAGCGCTCCTGCCGCCCCGCCCCGCGCGGCTTTCCGCGGCTACGTTGCCTGTCCCACATTGGCGCTTCACTGATGCTTTTCATCTTCCGTCAGGTGATTACGATAGGAGCTCCGCAACGTCAGGGCAGGGTGAAGGAATGCGCTATCCGCTGGACATGGCCATTGCCGCCGCCCTGCTAGTTTTCGTCCTGTGCTGCATCGTCAAGCTCGCTTTGAGCTGATCGGCGGCTCGACGTCCGCGCGCTCTTCTTCGTTTCGCCGTGACATCGCTCGAAATAATTGTTGAATGGAGTTCGGCGAGCCGCTCACCCATACTTCGTTCGCTGCCGGTGCGTGACGAATCACAGACGCATGAGATCGAAAGGCTTCACGTGCGAATCCCTTCGCCGATGATCGACGATCCCACGGTTGCCCGATCATCGGCGATGGACTCGAACAGACTGGCACCGCGTGCCGACCACAGGATCATCATGTTGACTTCAGTGAACTTCATCAAAAAGAACGCCGCCCGTTTCACCTGCATGGCATTCGTGTGCGGCGGCGCGCTGCTGAGCGGCTGCGCCGGCGCCAGCGTCACGAATCTGAGCGCGACGAGCACGTCCGCGACGGCCGACGCAGGCACGCAATCGACAATGCATCCGGACACGATCTACGTCTACACGTTCGATGCCGATCCGCAGCAGGTCAAGCTCGACAACGGCGGCATGCTGCAAAAACTGAAGACGCAGATGTCGGGCTCGTCGGACGCGCAGAAGCAGGTTGCCGATGCCGCCCAGGTGCGCGAGCAGGTCGCCGACGAGATCGTCCATCAGCTGCAGGCGATGGGACTGCACGCGGTGCGCACCGACGCGCCGGTGCCCGCCGGCCAGAACGTGCTGCTCGTGCAGGGCAGCTTCGAGACGATCGACGCCGGCAATCGCCGCCGCCGCACGCTGATCGGCTTGGGCGCGGGCAAGAGCGAGGTGAGCAGCGCGGTGCGGATCGTCTACCAACCCGCGGGCGGCACGCCGCGTGTCGTGCAGAGCTTCACGGCCAACGCGGACAGCGGCAAGATGCCCGGCATGGTCGAAACCGCCGGGGTCGGCGCGGCGGCCGGCACCGTCGCGACCGCGGCAGCGGCCGGCGCGGGCCTGCACGGCGTGACCGAAACGAAGCGCGCGGGCGTGTCGGACGATGCAAAGCGCCTCGCCGATGCAGTCGCGAAACAGATCGCGCAGTTCGGCGTGCAAGCCGGCTGGATGCAGACCGCGCGAAAGAGCTGAGCGGTTGAGCGCGGCGGGTTGCGGGTCCGACTAAAGAGCGCGGTTGAAAAGCGCGGCGGTGTGGAGCGATGTCCACGCCGCCGCGTTTTTTTATCGACGCGCGCCCCCTCGCTAGTTGCGCCACAACCCTCGCAGCAGTGCGAGCAGCGTGGCCGGCGCCGTGCCCTTCTGGCAATAACCGTCGAAGTTGTGGCGCTCGCGGCCGGTTTGCCTCACGTGGTCCTCGTCCAGCGACGTAAACGCGACGATGCCGAGGCTGTGCGTCGGCAGATAGCGGCGCAGCGCGCTCGCCGTTTCGTAGCCGTCGCGCTCCGGCATCATGATGTCGAGCACGACGACGTCGGGCACCCAGTTGCGCACGCAGTGCAGCGCCGCGGTGCAGCCTGTCGCGGCGCGCGCCTCGACACCCTCGTAGGAAAGCCAGGTGGCAAGCGCTTCGGCGGCGTTCTCGTTGTCGTCGATGACGAGCACGCGCGGCACGCCGTGCAATAGCTGGACCTCTCGGGCGCTCCACCTCTGACAGGTAGTCGGATTTCGTGGCATGTATGGCGGCCTGCGAGTAAACCTTTGGGTGGGTAGCAAGCGCTGTACCGCGCCTGCGGCGGCGTCAAACCCGCGCGTCGCGGCCGCTCGACCTCATCGAAAACATCCCCTCTTGCCATCAGTTCTGTAAATCGTTGCGTTTCTACAATAGGAATGATTCCTATTTGCACTATACTTCCGCCGAACCTTTCGTTCCGCGCTTGGACTGCTTACATAAACGGCATCATCCGCGCGTGCAACCAGGAAAAATGCCGCCCGGATTCCAACTAGCGCCCCGGGACGGAAGATCGACGACCACGCCTACTTTCCAATTCATGTCCGTTTCACGCTGGAATCGCCCGCAGGCCACGCCTGCTCAAGCCACTCTGCATCGCGCCACCATCCTTGCCGCCATCGCCGTCGCTTTCAGTGTCCCGGCCAGCGCGTTCGCTCAATCCACCGACTCCGCCCCCGCCGCCGACGGCACGCTGCCCGCCATCAAGGTTCAGGCGGCCGCCGTCGAAGAGTTGCCCGGCGACCTGTCGCCGACATACGCGGGCGGCCAGGTCGCGCGCGGCGCCGACTACGGCGTGCTCGGCAAGCAGCGCAACATCGACATGCCGTTCAGCATGACGACCTACACGGCCAAGCTGATCAAGGACCAGCAGGCGCGCACGCTCGCCGACGTGGTCGAAAACGACCCGTCGGTGCGAACCGCGTACGGCTACGGCAACTTCTCGGAAGTGTTCGTGATTCGCGGCTTCCAGCTCAATGCCGACGACATCTCGATCAACGGTCTGTACGGCGTTACGCCGCGCCAGTTGGTCTCGACCGCGGCGGTCGAGCGGGTCGACGTGTTCAAGGGCGCCAACGCGTTCCTGAACGGTGCTTCGCCGACGGGCTCGGCGATCGGCGGCGGCGTGAACGTGCAGCTGAAGAGAGCGGAGGACACGCCGACCACCAACGTGACACTCGCAACCAGCGGCTCCGGCGAGTTCGGCGCGCACGTGGACGTCGGCCGACGCTTCGGCAGCGAAGGCCAGTTCGGGATCCGCGTGAACCAGGCGAATCGTGACGGCGAGACGAGCGTCGACGGCGAACACCGCCGCGACAACACTACGGCCGTCGCGCTCGACTGGCGCGGCGACAAGCTGCGTCTGTCCGGCGACTTCCTGTATCAGCGCGAGCACGTCAGAGACGGCCGCCCGGTCGTCTACTTCACCGACGCGATTCCCGCCGTGCCGCCGGCAACGTACAACTACGCGCAGAACTGGTCGTACACGAACCTCGAAGACACCGTCGGCATCCTGAAGGCCGAATACGACTTCCTGCCGGGCTGGACCGCTTATGCGAGCGGTGGTGTGCGCCGCACGGTCGAGCAAGGTGAGTACTACTCGCCGACCTATTCGTCGACCGGCGTCACCGGTGCCCGTCTCGGCGTGCCGTACAACCAGAATTCGAGCTCCGCCGAAGTCGGCGTGCGCGGCCGCTTCGACACTGGCCCGGTGTCGCATCTGGTTGCGGCGGGCGGCGCCATCACGAGCGAGAACACCAACTCCGCGTGGACCTACGCCTTCATGGGCCCGGTCTCGCTCTACAACACGGTGCAGACGCCTTACCCGGCCACGACGATGTCAGGCGGCAACCTGGCCGATCCGGGCATGACGGCCACCACGGTGATCCGCAGCGTGTCCGCGTCCGACACGCTCGGCTTCCTGCATGACCGGGTGATGTTCACGGTCGGTGCGCGTCGCCAGCAGATCGCGACGGCCAACTACGACAACACGGGCATCGGCAGCGGCAACTACAGCGACGGCATCACGACGCCGCTGTTCGGCCTCGTTCTGCGCCCAACGCAGAACGTGTCGATCTTCGCGAACCGCAGCGAAGCGCTGGCCGCGGGCAGCATCGCGCCGGCGGGCACGCTGAACTACGGTCAACAACTGACGCCGGTCCGCACGAAGCAGTGGGAAGTGGGTGTCAAGTACGACACCGAAAGGCTCGGTGCGTCGTTTGCCGCTTTCCAGATCGAACAGCCGTCGGCGTTCACCGACCCGGCCACGCATATCTATGGCCTGAACGGCAACGAACGCCATCGCGGTCTCGAAGCCGAAGTGCATGGCGAGCCGCTCAAGGGCCTGCGTCTGCTGGCCGGCGCTTCGCTGATGGACGCGACGCTCGAGAACACACAAGGCGGAACCTACGACGGCAACCGTCCGGTGGGCGTGCCGACTTTCCTGTTCAATCTGGGCGCCGATTACGACATTCCGATGGTGCCGGGGCTCGCGGTCAACGCGCGCTGGATCCATACCGGCGCGCAGGAAGCGAACGCGGCCAACACGCTGTCGATCCCGTCGTGGAACCGCTTCGACCTGGGGGCGCGTTACGAGATGTCCATCTACGGCAAGAGGACGACGTTGCGCGCCACCGTGCAGAACGTGACGAACAAGGCGTACTGGTCAGCCGTGTCGGCCTACGGCGCGACGACGTACCTGACCCAGGGCGCACCGCGTACGTTCCTGTTGTCGGTCAGCACCGACTTCTGATTGTCTGACGTGATGTCGGTCGCCTGTGCCAGCGGTTTGCATGCATGACTAAAACGCTGCCAGGCTTTCGGGCTGGCAGCGTTTTAGTGTTTCCGCGCGAACTGAACGGCGTGGCGCCGCCCCTCGTCACTCGACCGGCGGCTCGCCTTCGGGTTTTTTCTTCGGCCGCTGCGCATCGGCGGCGCGCTGCGGCAGCTTGCTCTTTTCGTTATCGCTGTGCCTGACGGGCTGAGGATGATTGAACTGTTCGTCGACGTCTTTCATGGTGTGCCTCCGTGCCAACGCAACACAACTCAACACACAACACACAAAACAACGCTCATGAATGTTCGGCGGACCGCGCGGTCTCGCCCGTGCCTGCGGCTGCGGCCGGCGCATCGGTTGCCGCGCCCATCGTGACCAGTACGCTGCACGTCACGCGATCGAGCAGCAGCCCGTCGTGCCGGCCACCCCACCATCGCGCGAGTCCGTGACTGCGACGATGACCGACGACGACCAGATCGGCCTTCAGATCGTTAGCGAAAAACGGTATCTCATCGAGTGGTTCGCCGATCGCGAGATGACCGGTCGCGCGAATTCCGCGTGCGGCGAGCTTCCGTAAGCCCTCGTCGAGCAGCGTTTTGGCGGATTCGTTGATGAAATCGACCGGCACCGCGGCCGTAATGTCCGCGCCCTGCATCCACGCCGTATTGTTGAGCACGGAAAGCAGGTGCACTTCAGCGTTCAGGTCTTGCGCGAGAGCGGCACCGTCCTTCAACGCGTGTTGTCCTTCGCGAGTTCCGTCGTAGCAGAGAAGAATGCGCCTGAAGCTCGACATGAGAACCTCCTTGCGCCGTGCGGCACGTGATTGATTAATTATATGTCAGTTCGTGATATATACCGCGCGACACCGATACACGCAAATACCTACAGAAACGCCGTCAAACAGGCACTATTCGCCAGTTTCGGCGGCCACCGAATCCCTGCCCTGAAATAGCGGTTGCTCGGCGCGGCCGGTCAGGAACACCGCGCTATGACTCAGGCCACAAAAAGAAAACATGAGCACCGTTTGCCGCGGGGTCGACGGGCAAACCATAGCCATGCGACCGAGCGGTCCATGCCTCGTGCGGCGAACCGTTCGGCCATCTCACGAGCAGCACCGCTCCGCTGGACAACTGGTCGACAACGGTGCCGCCATACACGCCGATCACACTGCTTCGCACCCCCGTGCCGCACGATGCGGCGCAAGAGCCGCACACCGGCTGCGGGTATCGGCCGGTCTGCTGCGCGGGTGAGAACGCATAGGCAAGCGGAACGGCGCAAACCGAAATCAGGACGATTGCGAAACGTCGACACGACGCAAGTTGTTTCATCGCGATTCCCTCGACGAACTACAGCCCCCAGATGATGTCTGCGTCCGAGGCGCGCGCCGCACGCATCATGTCCAGAAACGGCCACGCGCGCTGCGACAGCCGGTTGCGCGACTCGCGCTGATTACTGGTTGAGCAGTGCAATGCTTCGAGGGTCGTTTCCGCGGCCGCGTCTTCGGTGATGGCGGTTTCGAGCCGATCGATCGCGCGGGGCAGCTCGTCGCGGCTGATAACGCCCCGCGCGCCGAGCCGCTTGCCGATCAGACCAAGCAGATATTGTGCGAGATCCCTGAGCATGACGACATCCGGCGACGCCGTCGATTGAAATGTGATCATCATGATGGCTCCTTTATCGGTCTATCAGGCAACGGCCAACCAGTCCTCTCAATCCGTCTGCTCTCATTTTATATCACGACGTGACAAAAAAGAACGCGCCGAGGGGTGATTTAAGGGCCATGCTGAAGCACGTCGGCTGTGCTCTCGACTGTCTGCGAGATGCGACAGATTCCGCGCGCCGCGCGGGGGGGCGGAGAACTTTTATATCATATTGACATATAATCATGACCAGACTGTATTCGCCTTGCCAGGTTTTCCCGGTAATGTCGGGCCCGGCATCATCGACTACTTTCTGCTCCTATCTTGTCCCGCTCTCCTGCTCTCGGCTGGCTTGCCAGCTTTCTCCCTGCACCGGTCACCGTGAAATGGCACGAGTGTGCGCGTTCGTGTTTCGGCGCGCTGCTCGGCATCGCGTTCACCGGCGGTCTGACGTATCTGCTGCTCGGACCTGTCGCGAATATTCCGCGAAGACGTCAAAGCCGTGCTCGGGCGCCGTGACGAACTGCTCGACATCGACACCGGCGCTCGGTCCGATCCTCAACTACTTCGATGGCTGGCTGCGCGGCGATGCGCTTCGCACGTCGGACGTCGGACGTCGGCAGCGTGATGACCACCGACGTCTGCACCGTCGCCGCCACCGATCCGATCACGGAACGGGTGCCGATGTTCGCGAACTTCGGCCATCACCACATCCCGGTGCTCGATCGCGCGGGCCGCGTGGTCGGCATGATCACGCAGATGGACCTGATCTCCGGCCTGTATCGGCAAACCGCCACCCGAGCCCGCGAGGCGGCCTGATTTTCAACTAAAAGACCGAGGAGACCTGCCGCGCGATGCCGTTGCGACGGCCGCAATTCGCCCAAGTACATCATGACGTGATATATTTTCGGTTTTCTTCACATTGGCGGATTTGCCATGAAAGTACGGACTCGCAAGCTCGTTAAGAGCGATTTCGAGCAGTTGTCGCAGTTTCGCTATCAGATGCGGCGCTTCGAGCGCTTCTCCGAGCAGGCCGCGCAAAGCGAGGGCATCACGCCGTTGCAATACCTGTTGTTGCTGCACATCAAGGGCTATCCGGAGCGCGACTGGGCGACCGTCGGCGAACTCGCGGAGCGTCTGCAGGCGCAACATCATGGCGTCGTCGCGCTGGTATCGCGCTGCGAGGCACTGAATCTCGTGCGCCGCCAGGTCAGCGAGACCGATCGCCGCCAGGTTGAAGTACACCTCGAAAGAGCGGGAGAACGGGTACTCGAACGGCTTGCGGAACTGCATCGCGCCGAATTGAGATCGCTCGAAGGCTCCTTCCAGGTTCCACGGATCGACCTCGACTAACCATGCGCATGGATTCCCACAAACGCGACTTCGCGGCGAATGCACGGCTGCCCGGCATCTTCGCGCTCGCCGCAGGCATCGGCTTCGTCAGCACGATTGCCGCCTTTGTTCTGCTGAACCTGATTCGCCTGTTCACCAATCTGTTTTTCTTCGGCACGCTGTCGTTCGTCGACCGCTCGCCCGCCACCAATACGCTTGGCATTTGGGTGATCGGCGTGCCGGTGATCGGTGGTTTGATCGTCGGGCTGATGGCGCGCTTCGGCTCCGAAAAGATTCGCGGCCACGGCATTCCCGAGGCGATCGAGGCGATCCTGTTCGGCAAGAGCAAGATGTCGCCGAAAGTGGCGGTGCTCAAGCCGTTGTCGTCAGGCATCGTGATCGGCAGCGGCGGGCCGTTCGGCGCGGAAGGCCCGATCATCATGACCGGCGGCGCGCTCGGCTCGCTGATCGCGCAGTGCGTGAAGGTCACGTCGGCGGAACGCAAGACGCTGCTCGTAGCGGGCGCGGCGGCCGGCATGACCGCGGTGTTCGGCACGCCGCTCGCGGCCGTGCTGCTCGCGGTCGAACTGCTGCTGTTCGAATGGCGGCCGCGCAGCTTCCTGCCAGTCGCGGTGGCGTGCGCGGTCGCTGGCTTCGCCCGCGTGATTTTCTTCGGTACAGGTCCGCTGTTTCCGCTACAGACTGCCGCGCCCGATGGCTGGTCGCTGCTGTCGTGCGCGGTCGCGGGCGGGTTGTCGGGCGCGCTGGCGTCCGGCCTGTCCGCCGCGCTCTACAAGGTGGAAGACCTGTTCGGCAAGCTGCCGATCCACTGGATGTGGTGGCCAGCGCTCGGCGGCATCGTCGTCGGCATTGGCGGCTGGCTCGAACCGCGCGCGTTCGGCGTCGGTTACGACGTGATCGGCGATCTGCTGCATCAGCACATTGCGGTGCAGGTCGCCCTTTTGCTGCTCGCCGTGAAGGCGGTGATGTGGGTCATCGCGCTCGGCTCGGGCACGTCGGGCGGTGTGCTCGCACCGCTCCTGATGCTCGGTGCCGGACTCGGCACGGTGCTCGCGCATTGGCTCCCGGGCAGCGAACCGGCGTTGTGGCCGCTCGTCTGCATGGCCGCGACGCTTGGTGCCACGCTCGGCGCGCCGCTGACGGCCATCGTGTTCGCGTTCGGCCTCACGCACGACGCCAACGCGCTGTTGCCGCTACTGACGGCAACGCTGATCGCGCACGGCTTCTGCACGGTCGTGATGCGGCGCTCGATCATGACCGAGAAAATCGCGCGACGCGGCTATCACATCTATCGCGAGTACGGCGTCGATCCGCTCGAGCGCCACTATGTCGACGAAGTGATGACCGCCTCGGTCGAATCGGTCGATGCCGCCACGACGGTCGGCGCAACGCTGCAGACGCTGTTCGGCGCGAACCAGTTGCGCCGCGCGTATCCGGTGGTGCGCGACGGCGCGGTGATCGGCGTGGCCGACCGCATGTTGCTCGAACGCTTCTGCGCCGAGGACACGGAACGCAAGCGCGCGATGACGCTCGCCGACGTGTTCGCGCAACACAACACCGCGTTTGCCTTGTCATCCGAAACCTGCCGGCTGGTGGCGACGCGGCTCGCCGTGCTGGGGCTCGAACGCCTGCCGGTGGTCGCCGATCGCAACAGCATGCGTCTGATGGGGATCCTGTCGCGCAGCGATCTGGTCAAGCCGTCGCTCGCGCACTTCGAAGAAGAACACAAACGGGAACGGTTCCGTCGTATCGGGCCGTCGCTCAGCAAGCGGCGCTTCGCGCCGGTTCGCGCCGGTTCGTAAAGCCAGCTAAAAAGACCGCAGCAAAAATCAAAGGCCGAGACCCGTTAGGGCCTCGGCCTTTTTATTCGCGCATGGAGCTATTTGCCCGCGCCACGCGACTCGACGCAACCCAGCACGAGCGTGTCGCCCGATTTCGCGCCGGGACCCAGCGCCGCCGTGTGGAAGTCCGCGTGGTCGCAATGCCATTCGGCGTGGAAGTCGCGTGGGCATGCCATCGTCGTGCCGCCTTTGTGCAGGCCGGGCAGCGCGTAATCGCAAGTTTCCCGTCCGTTGCAATGACGCTCGAGCTCACGAGTCAGGTTGCCGCGCGGCGCGCCGCAATTCTCGCCATAGGTACCCGATACGATCGTAATCGCGCGCGTTTGTGCGTCGGCGTTTGCGGACACCATGAATACGCCGCTTGCCACCGCCAGCGCAGCACGAAGAATTCCACTGGGGAAAATCCGTCCGCGCCGCGAAGATTCCATCGGCCTCTTCACTTTGCACCTCCGTTCCCGCTATAGGCGACGTTCAACCGAAACGCGCCGCCTATAGCCAGGTATAGAGGAAAGAGCAAAAGACTGCCACTAGAAACCATTCCTACGCACAATAGCGGCCAAAGCCGTTATTCGAGCGCCTTGTCGTTCGGCTGCGCGTAAAGCTGTTTCAGCGAATCGCTCATCGGAAAGTCGAAGCTGATGTTCTTCGGCGGCACCGGCTTGATGAACCATCGGTCGTACATCGTGTGGATTTCCGGTCCTTTCATCACCTGTTCGAGCGTGTCGTCGACGAGCTTTCTGAACTCCGGATCGTCGCGGCGCAACATGAAGCCATACGCTTCCGACGATTGCGGCGTGCCGGTGATGATCCAGTCCGACGGCTTCGCGGTCAGCGTGCGCGTGCCGGCAAGCAACACGTCATCCATCATGTACGCGACGGCGCGGCCGCTTTCGAGCGTGAGACGCCCTTCGCCGTAATCTTTCGCGCTGATGATCTGCATGTTCATCTTCTTGTCCTCGTTCATCTTGCGCAGGATGCGCTCGGACGTCGTGCCCTGATTCGTCACGACCGTCTTGCCGGCGAGATCCGGAAAGTCCTTGATGCCCGAGTCCTTGCGCGTCAGAAGACGCGTCGTCGCGACGAAGAACGTGTCGGCGAACGCCACCTGGCTTTGGCGCGCCGCGAGATTGGTCGTCACGCCGCATTCGAGATCGACCGTGCCGTTCTGCACGAGCGGAATGCGATTCTGCGAGGTGACCGGGATGAAGCGCACCTTGAGGTCCGGACGCTTTGTTTTCGCCTTGACCGCATCGATGACCTTGTTGCACAGGTCCTGCGAAAAGCCGACCACCTCGTTGTTCGCGTCGACGTACGAGAACGGCACCGACGTCTCGCGATGGCCAATCGCGATCACGCCGCTTCGCTGGATCTTCGCGAGCGTGGACGTCGCGTCCTGCGCAAACGCGCCCGGACTCGCCAACGTTGCCGCCACGAGCATGGCAACAGTGGACCAATTCATCACTTTCATGGGTATCTCCAATCGTGCAGCAGGTTCCTGATGGATGGCGGGCTGCTGCGCCAGCCGTCTACATATGTTGCCATTAAAAAAATAAATGCAACATATGTTAACTACCGAGTGTTGAAACGCCGCGTGGCGACGCTTTCCGGCCAATCAAGTCATCATCGATCCGTACCGGACATCATTTTCAAAACCGTACAGGTACTGTACCGGCCCCTGTCGCTAGAATGAGCCTCACCGTTTTCTGTTGGCGACACCGGAGCCCCCATGTCTTTCGTCACTCTCAGCGCGCTGCCCGCCGGCATCCTGTTCGCGCTCGTCACCTCGATCACGCCCGGTCCGAACAACACGATGCTGCTCGCGTCGGGCGTCAATTTCGGCTTTCGCCGCACGCTGCCCCATCTGTCCGGCATCAGCGTCGGCGTGGTGCTGTTGATGTTGTCGGTCGGCATCGGCCTCGGCGAGGCGTTCGTGCATTTCCCCGTGCTGTATACGGTGCTCGAAGTCGTCAGCGTCGCTTATCTGCTGTATCTGGCGTGCAAAATCGGCACGTCGGGCGAACTGAAGCTCAGGAACGGCGAGCGTCGCCCGATGCGCTTTCATGAGGCGATCGCGTTTCAGTGGGTCAATCCGAAGGCGTGGATGATGGTGCTGACCGCCGCGACGACGATTCACCTGAGCAACAGCTTCGGCATGAACGCCGTCGCGATGGCTGCGGTGTTCTATGTGATCGGCTTTCCGTGCATTTGCGTGTGGGCCGGTTTCGGCACCGCGATGCGCGAGGTGCTGTCGAACCCGAAGCGGCTGCGCGTCTTCAACATCGCGATGGCGCTGCTGCTGGTCGCGTCGCTGTACCCGATCGCGCTGAAGCTGATCGGGCACGGCGGCTGAGCTTTCGACGCGCGCCGCCGCGTCTACCACGCCCCCTGCCCGACCCGCTCGATGAAGCGCCACAACGCGTCGTCGCTCGAATACGGCGCGTTGAAGCGGAACCACGCGCTCGGCGCGTCGTCGGGACGGAAGTAGGAGCCCGGTGCGAGCCAGATGCCGTGCGCGAGCGCGGCGGTCGCGACCTCGGCGGCGCGCTCCGCTTCGATCGGCAGACGCGCCAGCATGAAGAGTCCCGCGCGCGGCCGGTGAAACACCTCGAGCCCGAGCGCGTCCAGCCGTTCTTCGAGTGCGACGTGCGCGAGCTTGAGCCGTTCGTTGACCATCTCGACGTGGCGCGCGTAACGCCCTTCCACCAGCACCTTGTCGACGATCCGCTCGATCGTTTCCGACGACGTCAGCCCCACCGCCATCTTCGTGCGCGCGAGTTCGCGCAGCACCGCCTGCTCCGCCACCACATAGCCGCAGCGCAGCGACGGCGTCACCGTCTTCGAAAAGCCGCCGACGTGCAACACGCGCTGCAAGCCTTCCATCGCCGCCAGTAGCGGCGCGCCGGCCGGCGCGAGTTCGCGGCTCACGTCGTCCTCGATCACCCAGATGCGCTCGCGCTCGGCGATCTGCAGCAAGCGGAACGCGGCCGACATGCCGAAGGTCGCGCCGGTGGGATTCTGGAGCGTGGTGTTGACGAAGATCGCCTTCGGCTTGTGCCGCGCGACCAGCGTTGCGAGAACGTCCGTATCGACGCCGGCCGGCGTGCGCGGCACGCCATGCACGACCAGCCCGGCGAGCTTCAGGATCTGCAGCAGATTGCAGTAGCCGGGATCTTCGACGATCACCGCATCGCCCGCGCGCAGCAGCGTGCGCACGATCAGATCGAGCCCCTGCGTCGCGCCCTGCGTGAGCAGCACGTTCGCGACGTCGACGGGCAGCCCACGCCGGTCGAGTTGTTCGGCGATGCGCTCGCGCAGCGGCGCGAAGCCGTACGGATGGCCATAGTCGCCGAGCCGCGCGGCCGGCACCCGGCTCAGCGCGCGCAGCGAGTGCTGCAGGCCGCTCTCGTTGGTCCATTCGCTCGGCAGCCAGCCGCAGCCCGCCTTGATCGGCACCGAGTGATCGGCGAACACGTCGGACAGCAGCCACGTCGCGGTCAGGCTCGGCGGCGTCCAGTCGGCGACGGCCGCCCGCGTGGACGACGAGCGCGCCGCAACCCTATAGCCGGAGCCGCGCCGCGCGACCACGAGCCCCATCGACACCAGGCGGTTGTACGCCTCGGTCACGGTGAAGGTGCTCAGCGCGTGGCTTTGGGCAAGCTGCCGCACCGATGGCAGCAGCGCGCCCGCGCGCAGCGATTGCGAGTCGATCGCGCGCGCGAAGCTCTGCACGACCTGTTCGACGAGCGTCGGCGCCGCGCGCCGGTCGCGTTGAAGGTCCAGTTCGATCATGTTTCGGGCGAAAAACGAGGGGCAAAAAGACGGACCGCGGACCGCCCGCCTACCGGAACAGTTCGCGCGAATCCACCAGCACAGTTGACACCACACTTGGTCAACTGTTTATGCCGCCATTAAACCGCGAGGGCTACAGTTTGGCTACGTTTAAAGCCCCAACCGCGCCACTTCGAGGAGATGCCATGACTTCGCGCCCCGTCATCGACGATCTGTCGTCCTTCTGGATGCCCTTCACCGCCAATCGCCAGTTCAAGGCCGCGCCGCGCCTGCTGGAATCGGCGAAGGGCATGTACTACCGAAGCACCGACGGGCGCGAGATTCTCGACGGTTGCGCCGGGCTGTGGTGCGTGAACGCCGGCCATGGCCGCGATGAAATCGTCGCCGCGATCACGCAGCAGCTGTCGACGCTCGACTTCGCGCCGACCTTCCAGATGGGCCACCCGCTTGCGTTCGAAGCGGCGAAGAAGGTTGCCGAGCTGATGCCGGAAGGGCTCGATCGCATCTTCTTCACGAACTCGGGCTCCGAATCGGTCGACACCGCGCTGAAAATCGCGCTCGCCTACCATCGCGCGCGCGGCGAAGGCCAGCGCACGCGTCTGATCGGCCGCGAGCGCGGCTATCACGGCGTCGGTTTCGGCGGGATTTCGGTCGGCGGTATCGCGCCGAATCGCAAGACCTTTTCGGGGGCGCTGTTGCCGGCGGTCGATCATCTGCCGCACACGCACAACCTCGAACACAACGCGTTCTCGAAGGGCCAGCCCGCATGGGGCGCGCATCTGGCCGAGGAGCTGGAGCGCATCGTCGCGCTGCACGACGCTTCGACGATCGCCGCGGTGATCGTCGAACCGGTGGCCGGCTCGACCGGCGTGCTGGTGCCGCCGCAAGGCTATCTGCAAAAGCTGCGCGAGATCTGCACGAAGCACGGCATCCTGCTGATCTTCGACGAGGTGATCACGGGCTTTGGCCGCCTCGGCAAGGCGACCGCGAGCGAACACTTCGGCGTCACGCCGGACCTGATCACGCTGGCGAAGGCGATCAACAACGCGTCGATTCCGATGGGCGCGGTCGCGGCGAGCCGCACGATCCACGACACGGTCGTGGGTAGCGGCGCGCCGGGCGCGATCGAACTGTTCCACGGCTACACCTACTCGGCGCATCCGGCGGCTGCCGCGGCCGCGATCGCGACGCTCGATCTGTACCGCCGCGACCAGTTGTTCGAGCGCGCGGCCAGCCTCGCGCCGACGTTCGAAGCCGCCGCGCATGGACTGCGCGACGCGAAGCACGTGAAGGACGTGCGCAATCTCGGCCTCGTCGCGGGCATCGAGCTCGAATCGCGCGACGGCGCGCCGGGCGCGCGCGCCTACGAGGCGTTCGTCAAATGCTTCGAGGCAGGCGTGCTGATCCGTTTCACCGGCGACATCCTCGCGTTCTCCCCGCCGCTGATCATCGACGAAGAGCAGATCGCGCGGCTCTTCCGCACCGTTGGCGAGGTGCTGGCGACGGTGCAGTAAGAAGGCCCGCAAGCGCGCCACCAGGCGACGACGAAAGAGCGGCGGCACGCGCATGCGTGCGCCGCTCTTTTTTATTGCTGCCGCTTTGCGAGCCGCAAGCTCAGTGATGCGCGCGCGACGCCCGCGTTTGCGCGGCCTTTTTCGCGGCAGCGGAGCGGCCAGCCGCGCCCTTCGTCGCAGCAGCCTTTTTGGCTGCGGCCGAGCGGCTCGCGGCTGGCCGCTTGGCCGCCGCCGACTTCGCCTGCTTCGACATCGCCGCCGACGACGCCCCGGCCTTGCTCTCGCGCTTGAGCACGCTCTCCGACACACGCGAGCGTTTCGCGCTCGACTCCTTGCTCGCACTCTTCTTCGCAGCGCCTTCGTGCTTGCCCGCCGCGCTGTCCTTCTGCGCTTTCTTGCGGGTCGCCTCGCTCGTGGCGCCCTTCTTCGGCGGCTTTAGGTCGACGCCCGCGCGCCGCGCCTCGGACAGCCCGATCGCGATCGCCTGCTTCGGCGAGCGCACGCCGTGCTTGCCGGCGCGGACCTTGTCCACCTGTTCCTTGACGAACTCTCCCGCTTGAGTACTCGCTGATTTGCCGGCGCGTTTATCGGCCGCGGCACGCTTCAAGGTTTTCTGCTCTGGCATGACGGTTCTCCGGTTGTGGGTGAGTCCCTATCATTTAGCAACGAGCGTGCCGGAGCGCCCATCCGCGCCATGCTCCGGCGGCGGTTGCGCGGCGGGACTCGCGTGCGTCGGCGGGACGGCGTATGGTGGTGGACATGGGACGGGAGTAAGCGCCGAAGCGCTAACTCAAATCGGCCGCCTTGCATGGAGACAGCCATGAAGATAGTTACGGTTCGCGCTGGCACACATATCGAGGGCGTGCACTGGATCGCCGAGTACGTCGAAGACGTCCACGAAATTCGCGTGTTCCGCGAGGGACAGGAAGTGGACGTGCACAACGCGCCGTCCACACTGTTCGGCGATGAAGAAAACGCGGGCTCGAAAAACACCGCCGATCATCGCGCGATGGAAGCGGCCGTGCTCGCTTATCTGAAGCGCTTCGTCACGGAGCACGACGCGGAAGAGTAGGTTTCGCCGACGGCAACCGCCGTTTTCAAAGCCGCCCGCTCGTGGCAAAAGCCGCTGCGAACGTGCTTTCACCAACACTCGCGCGGCCATTGTGCGGCAGTCACGACGGACCGCCGCGCGCCACGTCCTCAATCCGCCGGGCGCAGTTTCTTCACCTCGGCGTCCGATGGCTGCACGCTCGCGCCATCCACATAGCGGTACGACGTCATCACACCCTTGCCGTCCTTCACGCCGGTCACGCCGACATACGCGCCCATCGTCGACTGATTGTCCTGCGCGCGGTACATGATCGGGCCGAAGGGCGTCTGCACGTTGAGCCCCTTGAACGCGGCGGCGAGTTTGTCCGGATCGGTCGAACCCGCCTTCTTGATGCCGTCCGCGATCGACATCAGCGCCGAATAGCCGACCACCGAGCCCAGCCGCGGATAGTCGTGATATTTCGCCTGATACGTGTCGACGAACTGCTTGTTCGCGGCCGTATCGATCGAATACCACGGGTAGCCGGTCACGATCCAGCCGGTCGGCGCTTCGGCGCCGAGCGGATCGAGGTAGTCGGGCTCGCCGGTCAGCAGCGACACCACCGCGCGATCCTTGAAGAGCCCGCGCGTATTGCCCTCGCGCACGAACTTGCCGAGGTCGGCGCCGAACAGCACGTTGAAGATCGCGTCGGGCTTCGCGTCGGCGATCGCCTGGGTCACGGCGCCCGCGTCGACGTTGCCGAGCGGCGTCGCCTGTTCGACGACGAACTGCACGTCCGGCTGCGCGGCCGTCAGCAGCTTCTTGAAGGTCGCCACCGCCGATTGCCCGTACTCGTAGTTCGGATACACGATCGCCCAGCGCTTCTTCTTCAGCTTCGCGGCCTCGGGCACCAGCATCGCGACCTGCATGTAGGTCGAAGGACGCAGACGGTACGTGTATTTGTTGCCGTCGGCCCAGACGATCTTGTCGGTCAGCGGTTCGGCCGCGAGGAAGAAGATCTTCTTCTGCTTCGCGAAGTCGGCGAGCGCGAGGCCGGTGTTCGACAGGAAGCCGCCGAACAGCACCTGCACCTGCTCGCGCGCGATCAGTTCCTGGGCGACGCGGATCGTGTCGCCGGGGTTGCCGTTGTCGTCGCGCGAAATAACTTCGAGCTGCTTGCCGAGCACGCCGCCCGCCGCGTTCACCTGCTCGAGTGCGAGATTCCAGCCTTGCTTGTAAGGCCCGAGAAAGGCGGGCTGCGCCTTGTAGCTATTGATCTCACCGATCTTGATGGTCTGCTGTGCGCTCGCGCCGAGCGCGGCAAACGAGCACACGGTCGACACCATGAGGCGAGAGATCCATCCTGCGCGCGTGGTCATGCGTTTCTCCGTTATCAGAAGGAATGGTGGTTTTAGTCAGACATGCGTACGTGAGGACGTGCAAGCGCGTGGACCTGCGCACCTTCGGACGACGGCTGGCGGCTCATTGCTCGCGCGGTTCCGCGCGGATTCTGGCCACGTTCGCGGCGACGTGCTGCCATGCCGGCTTGCCGCCCGCGAACTGCGCGCGCAGGAACGACACGAGCTCGGCGACCTGGGCGTCGTTGAAACTGTCGCGGTAAGCCGGCATCGTACCGAGTTCGGGCCGCGCAGGCGAGCCGATGCCGTCGAGAATCACGCGAATCAGGTTGTCCGGCGCCGCGCCGTGCAGGTTCGTGTTCAGCGCAAGCGACGGATGTGCGCCGAACAACTGAGGTCCGCTGCCAGCGTGATGGCACGCGGCGCACGCGCCGTCGAAAAGCCGCGCACCCGCCGTGACCGGCGCGCCCGTCATCGCGCTGGCCTGTTCGTATTCGCGCGCGGTCGCGGCCGGATCGGCGTTCGGCTCCAGCGGATTGAGCGACGCGAGATAGACGGCCATCGCGCGGATATCGCTGTCGGGCAGCGCCGCCAGATCGCCGATCACCGGCGCCATCGGCCCGGCCGCGACGCCGTGCAACGGCGCGTGACCGTCGCGCAGATAGTGGAACAGTTCGTCCTCGCTCCACGGCACCGGCGCATTCGACAACGCCGACAGCGCGGGCGCTTCCCAGCCCTCGGCGCGGCCTCCGCCCATGAACGCCGCGCCGGTTTTCTCGGCGCCGAACACGTTGCGCGGCGTGTGGCACGCGCTGCAATGGCCAAGGCCATTCACCAGATACGCGCCGCGATTCCATTGCGCGCTCTGCGCGGGGTTGGCGGTAAGCGCAGTGCGGCCGAGAAACAGGCCGTTCCATGCAGTCATCAGCGGACGCACGCTGAAAGGAAACGCGAGCTTCGTTTCGGGCGGCCGGCTGCGCACCGGCGTTTGCGACATCAGATACGCGTAGAGCGCGTGCAGATCGTCATCGGAAATGTTCTGGAACGACGTGTACGGAAACGCCGGATACAGCCGATGACCGTCGCGGCTGATGCCGTGCCGCATCGCGCGCACGAACGCTTCGAGCGACCAGTGGCCGATCCCGGTCTGGCCGTCGGGCGTGAGGTTGGTGCTGTAGACGATGCCGAACGGGGTCGCGAGCGGCTTGCCGCCGGCGTTCGGCACGCCGTTGTGGGCGGTATGGCAAACCGCGCAATTGCCGAGCGACGCGAGCAGCTTGCCGCGCGCGACCAGTTCCGGCGCAAACGCGCTTGCAAGCGGCGGCGTGATCGGCGCAAGCGGCGCGCAGGAACCCGAGGCGAACGACAGCGCGCCAAGCCAGCCGACCGCGCCCGCGGCCAACAAGCCGAAAAAGCCGCGCCGCCGGCGCTTTTTCCTGCGCGCCGCCGCCGCGTCTTGCGCCTGCGCGTCGGCGAGCGCGGCGCGGATCTTTTCCGGCGTGAACGGCGGGCGACGGAAACGCACCCCCGTCGCGTCGTACAGCGCATTGGCGATGGCGGCCGCGCCGGGCAGCGACGCCGACTCGCCGGCGCCCATCGGCGGCTCGCCGTGGCGCGGCATCATCACGACGTCGATCACCGGCACTTCGCGGAACGTCAGGATCGGATATGCGCCCCACTCCTGGCTCGTCACCGCGTTGTCGTCGAAACTGACCTGCTCCTTCAGCGCGCGGCTCGTCGTCTGGATCACGTTGCCGTGAATCTGGTGACGCACGCCATCCGGATTGACCATCGTGCCGGTGTCCTGGCCGACCACGACGCGCGTGACCGCCAGTTCGCCGCTGTTGCGATCGACTTCGACGTCGGCGACCCACGCGGACCATGCCGCGCCGAACCCCGGGAATTTGCTGTGCACGTAGCGCGCGTACGCGATGCCGCGGCCGCGCGCGATATTGCCGTCTTCGTCGTCCTCGTCGCGCGTTTTGAACGCGGGTTCGCGCGGTTCCCACCCGGCTTTCGCCGCGACCTCCTTGACGAGGTCGATCGCGCGCGGATCGGTCAGATGCCTGAGGCGGAATTCGACCGGATCGACGCCGGCCTGCTCGGCCAGTTCGTCGATGAACGACTCGTGCGCGAACGTGTTCGGCAACGCGGACACACCGCGCAGCCACGCGGCGCGCACGATCGGCGGCGTGTCGTCGCAGACGATGCGCATGCTGCGATAGTCGTACGGCGGTACGGCCGTGCGGTCGCCCATCTCGAACACCTGCGGCTGCGCGGGAATGGTGCCGGTCAGCAGCAGGGCGAGCGTGGGGGCGTCGTTCGACGGATAGCGCGTCGCAAAGTCGTAGGCGGCCAGTTCGCCTTCGGCGGTGAGCGCGCCGCGTACGTCCATCAGTTGCGCGGCGCCCTTCGGTTCCCACGCGTGTTCGTCCTCGCGCGAGAGCTGCACGCGCACCGGCGCGCCGACCGCGCGCGACAGCAGCGCGGCGTCGGCGGCGACGTCGTCCGCGCAATTGCGTCCGTAGCAGCCCGCGGCATCCATCCGCACGATGTCGATGCGAGCTTCGTCGAGTGTCAGCAATAACGCGAGGTCGGCGCGCAGCGAATGCGGGTTCTGCGTGCCGGACCAGACTTTCAGCTGCGTGTCGTTGCCGTCTCCGTTGCGATAGTCCGCGACCGCGCACGACGGGCCGATCGATGCGTGCATCTGGAACGGCCACACGTAAGTGCGTTCCAACGTGCGCGACGGGTCTTGCGCGAGCGCCGCATCCACGTCGCCTTCGATCACCAGATCGCGCCGCGTCGCCGGATTCGCGCGCAACGCCGCTTCGACCTGCTCGCTCGTGTCGAGCGGCGGCAGGCCATCGACCGTTTTCCAGCGCACGTCGAGCCGCTGCGCCGCCTGTTGCGCAATCTCCTCACGCTCGGCGACGATACCGACGAAATCGCGAATCACGACCACCTTGACGATGCCAGGCAAATCGCGAATCGCCGCTTCGTTCACTTCCAGCAGGCTATGCCCGATGAACTCACCCTGCGCGACGCCTGCATAAGGCGGCCGCACCACGCGTCCATGCAGCATGCCGGGCACGCGCACGTCGTGCACGAAGTTCAGCTCACCGGTCGCCTTCGCGGGAATGTCGACACGCGGCGCGCTTTTACCGACGACGCGATACGCGTGCGGCGGTTTCAAAGGTGCATCGTTCGACAGCAGCAGTTCGACACGCTGGCCTTTGATCAGCTCGCCATAGTGAATGCCCTGCGCCGGGTCGCCATCTCGTGGAAACACGCGGCCGTCCTGCACGTCGAGATCGTTCGCGTCTACATTCAGGCGCGCGGCCGCTTGCGCGACCAGATACTGACGCGCTTGCGCCGCCGCCTGCCGCAGCGGCACCGCCGAAATCTGGATCGTCGCGCTCGCGATCGTCGGCCCCTGGTTCGGCGCTTCGCCGGTATGGCCGAGCACGATCGACACACGCGTCAACGGCACATCGAGTTCTTCCGCGACGATCTGCGCGAGCGCGGTGCCGATGCCGGTGCCAAGATCCACATGACCGTTGAACGCGACCACGCTGCCATCGTCTCGCACGACCAGAAACAGATCCGCCTCGGTCGGCACGAACGAAGAACGCGAACCCGGCTGGCCGCGCGCGGCCTTGACCGGTGCATGCGGCGGCCGCGCGACGAGCAGCACGCTGTGCGCGTCGTACAACTGCTTGCGCGACGGCGTCGCGCCACGACGATCGACGCTGAAGTCCGGCCCGGTCATACGCGCGCTCCGTCGTCCACGTCCGTTTGCGCGTCGAGCAATTGCGCCGCGCGCTGCACCGCGCGCACGATCTCGACATGCGTGCCGCAGCGACACAGATTGCGCGACAGCTCGCGCTGGATCGTCGCGACGCTCGGATGCGGATCGCGATCGAGCAGCGCCTTCGCGGTCATGATCATGCCGTTCAGGCAGTAGCCGCATTGCGCGGCCTGTTCGTCGATGAACGCCTGCTGCACCGGATGCAACGCGGTGCGCGTGCCGAGCCCTTCGAGCGTCGTGATCTCGCGGCCCAGCGCAACTTCGGCGGTCGTCACGCAGGCGCGCGTCGGCATGCCGTCGAGCAGCACGGTGCAGGCGCCGCATTCGCCGAGACCGCAACCGAACTTCGGCCCGTTCAGCGCGAGATCATTGCGCAACAAGTAGAGCAGCGGTGTCTGCGCCGCCGCGCTGACCACATGCGTAGCGCCGTTCACCTTCAGCACGAGCTGCGCGGCGCGGTTCATCATGATGCGAGCACCCTGTCGCGCCGCGCGTTCACAGCACCACCGGCACTTCGGTCGCGGGCGGCGTATTGCGGCTGCGCCGGCAGCGGATCAGACCATCGATCATCACCATCCCCACACCCGGAATATCGCCGAGCTGCACGCTTTCGAGCAGCGTGTCGGCGGCCGTATGCTGCGCGCGGTCCATGAACACGAGATCGGCGGGACGGCCCACCTCGATCAGCCCCTGGCGCAGGTGGCGCTGCCGCGCGGTATTGCCGGTCGCAAAGCAGAACGCGATTTCGGCGGGGACGTCGGCGAGGCTCGAGATCAGCGCGATCATGCGCAGAATGCCGAGCGGCTGCACGCCGGAGCCGGCCGGGCTATCGGTGCCGAGGATGATCCGATGCGGGCATTTCAGTTCGATCGCATGGCGCGCGGTCAGCAACGCGATCCGCTCGTTGCCGTTGTGGACGATTTCGAGCGCGCGGCTCGACTGCTCGCACAGATCGCACACGTGCCGGTACGACAGCGACGTATGGCCGCCATTGACGTGGCCGATCACATCGGCATCGGCGGCGAGCACCACGTCCCGATCGATCAGGCCGGAGCCCGGAATCGACGGACCGCCCGTGTGAATCGTGCTCTGGATACCGTACTTGCGCGCCCACGCGACCATCTGTTGCGCTTCCTCGCCGCCCTTCACGCTGCCGAGGCCGACTTCGCCGAGCAGCTTCACACCGGCTTCGGACAGCTCCTTGAAGTCCTGCTCGACCATGCCCTTCTCGATCACCGGCGCGCCCGCCAGCACCTTGACGCCGCCACCGACGCCGGCCGCGCGCATGCCGTCGAACGAGCGCTGCGCGGTGATCGCGAGCGCCTTCACGCCGAGCACGTCTTTCGGACGGCCAGGCAAATGCACTTCGCCGGCCGAGATCATCGTCGTCACGCCGCCGTTCAGATTCGACTCGATCCAGCCGAGCTGATTCTGGCGCGGCGTCCAGTCGCCGAACACCGGATGCACGTGCGAGTCGATCAGGCCCGGTGCGACCGTCGTGCCCTTGCAGTCGACCGTCGTGCGCGCGCCTTCGAGATCGCAGTCTTTCTCGCGGCCGAGCGCGACGATCACGCCGTCGTCGATCACCAGCGTGTCCGCGTCGAGAATCGGCTGATCGATATCGCCCGACAGCAGCAGCCCGATGTTCGTTACCGCGACCTTGCCCGACAAGCCTGTCAACGTCTCTGCTGCCATCTGCCTCTCCTTTCGCCGACACTACCCGATGAATTCACACGCTCAGATAAGCGCGCCTCACTGTTTCGTTCCGTGCGAGTTCGCCGATCGTCCCGCTGAAACGGATCTGCCCTTTCTCGAGCACATACGCGCGGTCGCTGACCAGCTCAGCGAAGTGCAGATTCTGTTCGGATAACAGAATGGATAGCCCTTCGCGTTTCAGTTCGAGAATCATGTTCGCCATCTGCTCCACGATCACCGGCGCGACGCCTTCGGACGGTTCGTCGAGCAGCACCAGATACGGATTGCCCATTAGCGTGCGCGACACGGTCAGCATCTGCTGCTCGCCGCCGCTCATCTGGCCGCCGGGGCGCTTCGGCATTTCGCCGAGATTCGGAAACAGGCGGAACAGCTTGTCGGGCGTCCATTGCGGCGCGCCTTCGCGCGGCGGCTGGCGGCCCGTGTCGAGGTTTTCCATCACCGTCAGGTCCGCGAACACGCGGCGGTCCTCGGGCACGAAACCGACGCCCATGCGCGCGATCTTGTACGGCGCGAGCGCGCTGATGTTCTGGCCGCGAAACGTCACTTCGCCGTGGCGGCGCGGCAGCAGTCCCATCACCGCTTTCATCGTCGTCGATTTGCCGGCGCCGTTGCGGCCCATCAGCGCGACCACTTCGCCCCGCCCGACTTCGAGGCCGACGTCGAACAGGATGTGGGCGCGACCGTAGAACGCGTTGAGGCCGGAGACTTTCAGCATCGGTTCGCTCATTGCAATGCTCCACGATCCCGCGCGGTGCCTGACGCGTCTTGCAGTGGCGCGTGCGGCCGGAACGTCTTGCCGGTGCCGAAATAGACCTCCTGCACGCGCGCGTCGTTGCGGATCGTGTCGGCGTCGCCTTCGGCGATCAGCTTGCCGCGCGCGAGCACGATCATCCGGTCGGCGTACGCGAATACGACGTCCATGCTGTGCTCGGTGAACAGCACGCCGATCTCGTGTTCGGTCACCAGCCGCTTGGTCAACGCCATCAATTCGTTGCGCTCCTTCGGCGCCATGCCGGCGGTCGGTTCGTCCATCAAAAGCAGCTTTGGCCGGTTCGCGAGCGCGATCGCAAGCTCGACGCGCTTCACGTCGCCATACGCGAGCACGCCGCACGCGCGCTTCGCGTGCGCGCCCATGCCGACCTGTTCGAGCAGCGCGAACGCTTCGTCGGCATGGTGCGAGCCCGCTGGCTTCCAGAGGCCGAAGGTCTTTTTCTCGCGCGACACCAGCGCCATTTGCACGTTTTCGAGCACCGTCATCGAGTTGAACGTCGCGGCGATCTGGAACGTGCGGCCGACGCCGCGCCGCCAGATATCGCGCGGCCGCATGCCGACGAGTTCGTGACCGTCGAGCAGAATCGAACCCGACGACGGCTGCAACTGGCCGTTGACCATGTTGAAACAAGTCGATTTGCCCGCGCCGTTGGGGCCGAGCAGCGCCAGCAGTTGACCCGCTTCGAGATCGAATGAAACGTTATCGACCGCCTTCAGTCCTCCGAACGATCTCGACAGACCGCTTACGCGCAGCAGGCTCATAGCCCCTCCTTGACCGCGGCGGCCCGTTGCGACGGCGACGCGGCGCCGCCGTTGGTCTTGTCGGCCTGATCGCCGTTCGCGTCGCCGAAACGCTCGCGAACGAAGCCGACGATCCCCTGCGGAAACGCGATCACCAGCAGCAGGATCGCGAGGCCGAGCAGCGCCTGCCAGTAGTCGGTCTGGCGCGCGACCGTATCCTGCAGCCACGTGAACACGGCCGCGCCGACGATCGGCCCGCTCAACGTCTGCAAGCCGCCGAGCAGCACCATCACGAGGCCATCGACCGAGCGGCTCACGCTGATCACTTCGGGCGAGATGTTGCCCTTCGAAAACGCGTACAGCGATCCGGCGAGTCCGCAGAACAACGCCGCGATCACGAACGACGCCCACTGAACCCGCTTCACGTCGATGCCGATCGCCTCGGCGCGTAGCGCGGAATCGCGCGACGCGCGCATCGCATAGCCGAGCGGCGAGAACAGCATGCGGCGCAGCAGCCACACGCCGAGCACCGCGCACGCGAGCGTCAGGTAGTAGAACGCAACCGGCGACGACAGCCAGTTCGACGGCCACAGGCCTAGCACGCCGTTGCTGCCGCCCGTCACGTCGTCCCACTGGAACACGACCGACCAGACGATCTGCGCGAATGCGAGCGTCAGCATCGCCAGATAGACACCAGACAGGCGCACGCAGAACCAGCCGAACACGAGCGCGCCCACCACCGCGAGCAGCGGCCCGAGCAGCAACGCGGCTTCCATCGGCAGATTCAGCACTTTGAGAAACAGCGCCGCGCCGTAAGCACCAAGTCCAAAGTACGCGGCATGGCCAAACGAATGCAGGCCGCCCGGACCCATGATGAAATGCAGACTCGCCGCGAACAGCACCGCAATCAGGATTTCAACCAGCAGCACCGGCATGTACGGGTACGCGTTGGCCGCGAGCGGCGCGAGCGCGAGCACCAGCAACACGAAGGCGGCCAGCCCCTTCAGACGCCTGCCCGCCGGACGCAATGGCGTTTCCGGCGTACCCATCGCGCGCACCGCGGCGCTCGCGCGGCCGAGCAAGCCCCAAGGCCGCACCACCAGCACGACCGCCATTACGACGAATTCGGCCACCAGCGTGAAGCGGCTCAGCGAAAAACCGATGCCGAAGATCGTCACGTGCCCGATACCGATGCACAGCGCCTTGATCTCGGCGATCAGCAACGCCGCGACGAACGCGCCCGGAATCGAACCCATGCCACCGACCACGACGACCACGAACGCATTGCCGATCGTCTCGAGGTCGAGCGACAGGTTCGCCGACATGCGCGGCCCTTGCAGCGCGCCGCCGAGTCCCGCGAGAAACGCGCCGACGAAGAACACGCCGGTAAACAGCCACGCCTGATTGATGCCGAGCGCGCCGAGCATCTCGCGATCCTGCGTCGCGGCGCGCACGAGCGTGCCCCAACGCGTGCGCGTCAACGCGTACCACAGCAGCAGCAAGACGACCGGACCGATCACGATCAGCGCGATGTCGTACGTGGGCAGCGGATGGCCGAGAAAGTCGACCGCGCCCGCGAGATGCGGCGCGCGCGGGCCGAACAGATCGTCGGGGCCCCAAAGCCATAGCGCGGCGTCGCGAAAGATCAGCACGAGCGCAAACGTGGCGAGCAGATGGAATAACTCCGGCGCCTGATAGATCCGCCGCAACACGACGATTTCGACGAGCGCGCCCAACACCGCGACCGCGAGCGCGGCGGCGAGCACCGACAGCCAGAAGCCGCCCGCCGTGTGGCCAAAGCGGCTCGCGATGCTATACGCTACGTAAATGCCGAACATATAGAACGAGCCGTGCGCAAAGTTGACGATGCGCGTCACGCCGAAGATCAACGACAAACCGGCGGCGACCAGAAACAGCGTCGACGCGTCGGCGAGTCCATTGACCAGTTGTACCAGCAGATTCGAAAGCATCGCGACCCTCGGCAGCTCGCCGAACGGCGCGCGCGCAACATGCGCAGCGGCCCGATCGGCGGACGTTGCAGCGCGGGCGGCACCATGCGCGCCCGCGTCAACGGCAGGACACTACCAGCGAAACAACCCGCGCAACAAGCGCAGGCAAAAAAGCGGCGAAAAAGCGATTGTTCAGCGCAAACCGTCTTCGCCCTTGATCTCGCTCGCCTGCAGGCCGCCGATGCGCGGCAGCGGCCGGCCCGACGCGGTCACCGCGACCGCCACGACGATTTCGTTCGCGCGCGGCGCATCGGCCACGCGCGCCTCGATCGCGTCGAAATGGCTGCGCACGTAGGCGGCGTCCTTGTGGCCGAGCGGCACGTCGATCGCGGTGCCGAGCGTGCCGATCTTCTTCGCCGACGGCACCAGCGCCGCGCCCTTTTCGACCGCCGCGCGCAGCGGCGCGCCGAGCTTCGGATGCAGGATCGCGGCCGCATGTTCGAGCTCGCCCGCCTCGCCGACGATCGCCGCCTTGCCGTAGCTTTGCGCCTCCCCGGGCGCGATGCCCAACGCCTCGACGCAGCGCTTGCCGAGCAGCGCGCCGAGTTCCTCGCCAGCTTCGATCAGCGCGTCGAGCTTCGCTTCGTAGCGGCCCGCATACGGATTATCGATCACCGCAATCGCGACCGCGCGGCGCGCGGGCGGCTCGACGGTCTGGCCCATTTCGATGCGTGTTTCGTCGACCTGCACGACCAGCTTGCGAAGCCTGATTGCCATTTGCGCTCTCCGAGTTTCGTTGCCTTGCTGTATGGTTGCCGCGCGCCGCTTCAGCGCAAGCCATCCTTGCCGACGATCGCCTCTTTCGCGAGGCCGCCCACCCGCGCATGCACGCGGTGCCCCGTGCTCATCACGAGGATGTAGACGATCTCGTCGGCGGCGGGCGCGCCGGGCACGCGTACTTCGATCGCATCGAAGTGGCTGCGCACGTAGCTCGCGTTGACATGCGTGAGCGGCACGTCGAGCGCGGTGGACGGCGCGCCGACCTTCTTCGTCGACGGTACGATCGCGTGGGTCGGCACGCCGTGCTTTTCGAGCAGCTCGCGCATCGCGTAGCCGCCGGGCACATGCCATAGCGCGCCGTGCTCGAGTTCCCCGCGCGCGCCGACGATCGCGCCCTTCCCATAGCTTTCGATCGACGCATGCGGCACCGCCATCGCCGTCAGCAGCCGCTGCGCCATCTCGAAGCCGAGCGGCTTCAGCGCTTCCATCGCGGGTTCGATTTTCGGCTCGTAGCGGCCCGCGAACGGATTCGTCATCACCGCGGCGATCGCGCCTCGTCTGAGCGGCTGCGCGGGCGCGGGGCCGAACTCGTGAAAGATGTCTTCGACGTGCGTCAGCACGCGGCGTATTTCGAACACGGAGCCTCCGTTGTCAGTGAAGCGCGCGTGGCGGACAACGCGCGTGAATCGTCGATGCCGGTGACCCGCGCCCGTCCTTGCAGGAACAGCGCGGCGCCTTCGATCAAACCCTGGTCGCGCAACCGCTTCGCGACATCGACGCCGCGCGCGAGCGCGAAATCGATCAGCGGCTGCGGCAGACGCGGCACGTCGACGGTCACCAGCAGATCGCCGAGATCGCTATCGTCCTTCAGCGACGACGCCGGACGCCGCACGATTCCCGCATGGTCGAGATCGACCGCGTTCGCGATCATCGTCGCGGCGGCGTCGGCGCTCGCGGCATCGCGCGCGAGCACGGTCACGCTGTCGGCGATGCCGAGACTGAAGCTGCGGCCGCGCCAGCCGCTCGTCGCGACGCCGCGAATCGGCTGCCGAGCGTCGAGCGTCAGATGCGCGTCGAGCGCAGGGTCGTGCGCGAAACGCGTGCCCGGAATTTGCGCGAGGTCCGCCAACACGCCCACGCGATACTGCTGCCCCGCCGCGAGGTGCAGCGCGATGTCGCCGCCGTTGTTGATGAAGGCGCGCGCGATGCCGTCGCGCGCGAACGCGGCGATCAGTTCGTCGGCGACGCTGCCCGCGACCGCCGCCATCGGCGTGATGAAGCTCGAACGATGCGGATGACACGCACGCCACATACGCGTCGCGACCGGCCCTCGAAGCGGGCAATCATGTCGTGCCGCCACAGCCTGCACTGGTTGGCGAAGCACGTTCAATTCCCGGACCAGCTCCTCCAGCACAGGACTGAAGCGCTCCCAGCATGCGTCATATGCGGCACGCACCGCGTCGGGCTCGCCGTCGGCGCCGAGGATCAGGTCGATCGGCCCGTGCTGCCAATGCCAGCGGTGTTCGTCGAGGCGGGTTCGGGTGGGGGTCATCGCGTGATTTTTTAGTCAGGGTGCTTAACCGGACATTGCAGGCGGCCACGGATTGTCCGGATCGCGAGCCAGCGTCCGCCGCGCGAGCGGCGCGCCTTCCGTATGCGTCGGCCCGCTCGCGAGCACGCTCTGCAACGAGCGCACCGCCTCGACGTGGCCGCCGAGATCGCGGTACGTGTCGTACGTCATCGTGAATTCGATCGGCGCGACGAGCGCCGGTGTCGGCACCGTGCCGAACGAGCGGTCCGGCATGCGCGTCACGTCGACCATCACGGTGATGCCGCCGCCCGGCCACACATAAGCCGGCGCGCCGCCGCACGTGACGTTGACGAGCTTGCGCTTGATCGCGCGCGTGAGCAGCACCGGATTCTCGGTCGCGCCGGCGCGCAGACTGCCGCCCGCGCCGCCGAGAAACAGCACCGTCGCGAGCGACGGCTCGCAGTTCTCGCCGATCCGCTCGACCGTGCGGCGCACCGCGTCGGGCATCGGCGCGATGCGCGGCACGAGCTGTGCGTCGAGTTCGTACCATTGCGCGTGTTCGCCGGTCGTCGAGACCATCAGCACGCGCATGCCCGGCTTCGCGACCGACGGATCGAATCCTTCGACGATCGCGAGCGGGTCCTGAATGTCGGTGCCCCCCCAACCGGTGCCAGGATTGGCAACCTGGAAATAGCGGCCCGGCGTCGATTTGCGGCCGCGTATCTTGAGTCCCGAGCGCGTCATGCCGAGGCAGCGGCCCGCCTGGTGCTCGGTCAGCACGCCCGTAATGTGATCGTCGACGACCACCACCTCATCGACGTGGCCGAACCATTGCTTCGCGAAGATACCGATCGTCGCGGAGCCGCAGCCGACGCGCATGCGCTGCTCCTCGACACCGTCGACGATCGGCGCGACGCCGGCGCGAATCACGAGACTCGCGCCGCCGTCGATACCAAGCTCGACCGCCTCCTTGTTGCCGAGCGCGAGCATCATGTCGCAGGTCACGCGGCCTTCTTTCTTGCTGCCGCCGGTCAGATGATGGACGCCGCCGAGGCTCAGCATCTGCGAGCCGTATTCGGCCGTGCTCACGTGACCGACGATCTCGCCGTCGCAGCGCACGTTGGCCTGTTCGGGGCCGAGAAAGCGGTCGGTGTCGATCTTCACCTTGAAGCTGCAATAGCTGAAGATGCCTTCGGTGACGACGGTGACCATGTCGACGTCGTCGAGCTTCGACGCGACGATGAACGGCGCGGGCTTGTAGTCGGGATAGGTCGAGGAGGCACCGACGCCGGTGACGAAGAGGGCCGGTTCGACGGTGCTTTGGTCGGCGGCGGGGGGTGCGCCGAATTCGATCGTCGCATTTGCCTGATCGGCGTCGGCATCATCCGCACGCGACAGAAACACCACCGGATCGACGCGTATCAACCGTCCATCCGCATTCGCATAACGGTCGCACGCGCCGGTGCGCCCTTCCGAGATCTGGCACAGCACCGGACACGCATTGCATTCGATCTTGTTCGCGGCCATGCGCTCGCTGCGCGGCGCCGACTTTGCGAGCACGGTTGGGCCCGGCGTCGACGCGGTATCGCGATCGACACTCTCTGCACCGAAATCGACCTTCGTATGTTCCGTCATCGTGGGGTTCCGTACGACATCACAGGCGCGACATGGCTGGCGGTGCTGCGTGGTGCGCGAATCGTCCCGGTTTCAGGGCACTTCCGCGTGGGCCGCCCATTTTCATGTTGCGGTCACTCACCGTTCATGTAGTATCTTCTACACCAAACTCGATTGAAATCTACTCGATCAAAATCGACTGTGCAACGTATTTTCCGTCACGCGGGATCATGGTGCAATGCGGCATCGGCGTGCCGAGTCTGCGCGCCCGCCGTTCAAACCTACGCTGACAACGAGATCCGAGACCGTCATGAGCCCAACCGCCGCTCGCAAGCCGGGCGCCATCGGTATCCGCGCGAAACAGGCGCAGGACACGCGCGCCAAAATCCTGAAGGCGGCCATCAGGGTGTTCGCGAAGCAGGGTTATGCAAGCGGCCGCATCGAAAGTATTTCGAAGGCCGCGCGTTCGCACGACCGGATGATCTATTACTACTTCGGCAGCAAGGAGCAGCTGTTCATCGAAGTGCTGGAGACGATCTACACGCAGTTCAACGAAGCGGAAAGCAAACTCGATCTCGATCTGCGCGATCCGGTGCATGGCCTCGAACAGATGGTCGAGTTCGTCTGGCAGTACTACCTCGATCACCCGGAGTTCGTGACGCTGCTGTCGAGCGAAAATCTGCACCAGGGCAAGCATGCGAAAAAATCGCAGAAGCTCAAGGAGATTTCGGGCTACGCGATTTCGGTCGTGCAGAGGCTATTGGAGGCGGGCCGCGCGCAGCACGTGTTTCGCGCCGATATCGCGGCGCGCGACGTGTATCTGATGATCGCGTCGCTCGGCTATTTCTATAACGCCAATCAGTACACGCTCGGCGCGTTTCTCGGCGAGCCGCTGATGGACGAGGCGGCGCTCGCGCATTGGCGCGAGGTGATCAAGGAGACGGTGTTGCGCGCGGTGTGCGTGCAGGTGCCGGTGAGCGTCGTAGCGACGACTACCGCATAAAAAATATCGGCGCCCGCCGAATTCGCGAATGAATGCCGTGCGGATTCCTTCGATACCAATCCTGAACGGCGCGCATTCCTTCACAACGGTAACAGACGTTTTCGTTTTGCGGCTTTCGTTTGCTGCGGTTTTCGTGGCTTGAGGCTTCACTTCGCCGACCTTCGTAACGTCCGGCTTTTGCACATTTGCGTTTTGAACGTTCGTTGCGGCTGCATCTTCGCGTTCTTTTTTGTCGCTTTGATTCGCATTCTTTACATTGTGTGTTGCGCCGGTAATCGTTGCGGCGTGGTTCTGTTTTCCCCACAAATCGGCCCCATACTCATATTCGCCGTGATCTTTCGCGATCAATTGCACTTGCCTCTGTCGGCTCGATACGCGGATGCAGATCAAACTGACGTATATCTTAAAAATTGGTTCGTCAGTAGAAACTATGGGTGCATGGAGGCTCGGGAAGTTTTCCAAGTGCATGATAAAGCGCGATTTCTGTCGCCCTGAAGGTTCGGAAGCCGTACGCTTTTCTCATGGTCACTTTCGCTTTGTTGTTCAATCCCTCGACCACCCCGCTGGAGAACTGTTTTCTTGCCCGGAAATAGTTGAGGATCAGCTCCCGGTGGGAGCGCACCGTGCGGGCAAACTTCTTTATTGGTTCGATGCGTGAACGCATGACGTCGGTGCACCATTGATCAAGGAATTTGCCCGCCCACGTCGGGGAGCTATAGTCCCAGAGTTGCTGGAACTCTTCCTTGAGCAACCACGCGCGTACGGTGCGCAGATTGTATTGAAGGACGTCTTTGAGGCGGGTGCGTTGCTTGCCGGTGAGATTCTCGCGGCGCTTGAGCAGGCACCAACGCGATTTCTTCAGCACCGGCTCGTAACCATCGCGAGTCATGCGCCGGGCCTCGTCCGCACGAACTTCGTCGATCGCCTTGTTCATCTTCGCGACGATGTGGAAGCGATCGAGGATATTCAGTGCATTGGGGCAATGACGCTCAATCATTTCGAGATAAGGCTTCCACATGTCCGAACACACGAATTCAACCTTCTCACACAGCTCCTGTCCGATCATGGCAAAGAACTTCGCAAAGCTTTCCTTCGTGCGCTCCTGTCCGACCCAGAGCAGTCGCGTGCACCCGGCCTCGATCTGGTAGACGAGCGTGAGGTAATTGTGTCCTTTCCCATACTGGATCTCATCGACACCGAAAGCGCTGATCGTTCCGAGTTCCCGGTGATCCAGCCCCCACTCGACAACCCATTGCACTGCGTTGAAGACCTTCTCCCAACTGGTTCGAAAGCTGAGTGCGGTTTCTTTCCAGGACAACTTGCGAGCCCATTGCGCCAGGAAGATCATGTAAGCGCGGGTGAGCGTGTGCTTGCCATTGGCCCACGGCAAAGCTTCGACCTTCACGCCACAGGTACGACAATCGACGCGCCGCATGGTATAGAGCAGATACACGGCAAAGCCCCAGACGGGGATAAACTCGAAGCGGTGCTGCGTGAGCGAGTCGTAACCCCGCGCAGGCTGGTTACAGCATGAGCAAATCGGCTTCGAACCCTTGCGCGGCCGAACGTCGATCTCGATGGATTGGGTTGCCTCGCACAGCCGTGCACCTTCATATACAAAGCCGGGAAAATGATGACAGGCGTTAAGCAGACGGGTCAGCAACATGGTAAGAAAGCTCAGAACCGGCAAGGACAAAGCCGCCATTGTCACCGAACAGCAAGCGCTCGCGCTGTACGTCCCAGATCTGCATAACTGGCCTGCGTCGTGGCGAGTCGACGATGAGGATATTTCGACTGGACGGGAAATCGTTGCCATACTCACGCCTTTCCTTGAGCATCTCCTGACCTTGGGATACGCACGCAAGACATTGCTTCGGCACCGCGATCACATTTGGATGCTCGGCGGCGAAATGATTCGACGCCGCCATGAAAATCCTGATCGCCTTGCCATCCCGGCGGAAACCCTCCTGGACGAACTCATCGAAGAAGATGGCGGCCCCCTCATTTGGCCAGCTATCTCCGAGTCAGAACAGGATTCCTTTGATGCAACATGTCGCAAGCTCTATCAGTATCGGAATCGAGCTTCACCTGGCTAGCCGCGCACAATAATTCACCCACAGATTCCGCCGACGATCCTAAAAATTGCGGGCAGCCAGATGATCTGGTGTAATCGTTGGTTCGTACAACCAATGAGGAAAAGACGATGGTGTGGATTTACAAGCATGAGAGCCACTTGTTGTATCACAACGACAAATTAATCACGGATAAGGGATATTCCGGCAAGGGAGAGCACAAGAATAAACACAGTAGCCAGTATGTCCGCGACTGGGGACCAATCCCCGTTGGCCTGTATGAAATTACGGCACCGTTTCCGCACCCTAAAACTGGACCGTTCTCGATGCGGCTTAACCCGGTTTGCGGAACGTGCTTAGGCGAACGTTCCGCCTTCATGATCCACGGCGACAGCCAGACCGATCCCGGCAACGCGTCAAATGGATGTATCGTTCTGCACTTGCCATACCGCAAGCAAATCTGGAACAGTGGCGACAGAATGCTTAGGGCAACGCTGATTAAGTCCACCGAATGTGCGCCTCAAGCGTTATAGAGCGCACAGGAAACGACAAACGCAAAACACGATGAAGCAACAAACGCTCGCGATGGCCGCAGATCAAGGT
>NZ_CADFGP010000069.1 GCF_902833905.1 Paraburkholderia tuberum STM678
GCATGGTTGCGTCAGGATGAAGGGGCCACGCGGCTCGCCGCCATTCCGGGTGTGGGCCTGCTCACGGCGACTGCCGCCATTGCCACCATCGGCGAGGCGAGTACGTTTCGCTCCGGGCGCGAGTTCGCCGCGTTCCTCGGTCTGGTGCCACGGCAAAGCGGCACGGGAGGTCGCGTCAAGCTGCTGGGCATCAGCAAAAGAGGCGACGTGTACTTGCGTACCTTGCTGATTCACGGCGCGCGCGCAGTGCTCTCGCATCCGAAGCACCTGAGCGACGCGCTGCAACGTTTGCTCGCGCGACGACCGTTCAATGTAGTGGTCGTCGCGCTCGCAAACAAAACGGCACGCACGATCTGGGCGCTGCTTGCCCACGCTCGAACGTACCAGTCTGGTTACGTGGCTCACGCTGCGTAGAAGATCAACTAACTATGGAGACGTGGTCGCTAATAGGTTGCGCAGGTTGATATACATGTGATGGCGAAACAGGTCGGACCGCGGGGAAGCAAACCTGAATTCTGTCTTGTCCTTCGAGGACTCGCAGGAGATGAGGACTTCCCCGGCAGATTCCATCAGGGCCAGCGGATCACCATCCGCACCACAGGCCGGATATAAGTCTGCAACCTCATCCTGTCCGTCACACACCGAATATCACCTGGCAAACCGGGAGGCGTCCATATAAGACAGACATGACGCCCCCACTGGAAGACGCTTTTCTTCGTCTGAAGATTGCTGGCAAGGAGAAGATCGCCCGCGACATCTGGCGCTTTGAACTGACCGACCCGCAAGGCGCGCCGTTGCCGCCGTTCGAGGCGGGCGCGAACTTGACCGTCGTGGTGCCCAACGGTTCGCGACGCAGTTATTCGCTGTGCAATGACTCGCAGGAGCGCAATCGCTACGTCATCGCGGTCAAGCGTGACGGCAACGGACGCGGCGGTTCGATAAGCTTCATCGACGATACGGCAGAGGGCGACGCCGTGGACGTCTCTTTGCCCCGCAACGAGTTTCCCCTCGATGAGCGCGCAAAGTCATTCGTTCTCGTCGCGGGCGGCATCGGTATTACGCCCATGCTGTCGATGGCGCGGCAGTTGCGGGCGGAAGGCCTGCGCTCGTTCAAGCTGCACTACCTCACCCGCGATCCGGAAGGCACGGCGTTCTTCGATGAACTGACCAGCGATGAATGGCGTTCGGACGTGAAGATTCATCACGATCACGGCGAGCCGTCGAAAGCATTCGACTTCTGGCCCGTATTCGAGAGGTCGAAGTCGGCGCAACACGTGTACTGCTGCGGCCCGCAGGCGCTGATGGACACCGTACGCGACATGACCGGCCACTGGCCGTCGGGCACGGTGCACTTCGAGAGCTTCGGTGCAAGCAATGCGGATGCGCGCGAAAGCACGCCGTTCACTGTGCGGCTTTCGCGCAGCGGCACGTCGTTCGACATTCCCGCCAATCGTTCGATCCTCGAGGTGCTGCGCGACGCCAACGTGCGCGTGCCGAGTTCGTGCGAAAGCGGCACCTGCGGCTCGTGCAAGACAGCGTTGTGCTCAGGGGAGGTGGATCACCGGGACCTCGTGCTGCGCGACGACGAGAAAGAAACGCAGATCATGGTTTGCGTGTCGCGTGCGAAATCCGCGGAGCTGGTTCTCGATCTTTGAGCATCGCGGGCTGGGTACGAACGCGTCGCATGAAGGCCTCCAGCGCACCCAATTAGAAAAGGCCCCGCCGAGGGGCAAAAATCCTTAAATGCAGTTCTGGATGCCGGTTCTGAGTCAGGAAGTCCTGACGGCTGAAACCAGCGTTTCCTGAGACGACATTCCGCCGGCGCCGATTGGACGCACGCACCGATCTCCATAGCATCGATTCATCGTATATCGAAGGGAAAATCATGGCGGGCAACAGATCACTGCGTTCTGAGGTCGAAAAACTCGTTGGCCCGACGCGGGGCCGCGAGGCGTGCGTGCGTCTGCTGGACCGCTCCCGCTCGGGTGGAACATGCCGCGTGTGCATTCAAATCGATCGGCCGACCGGGACGTTTTCACTCTTCTTCTTTCGCCATGCCGACGGCACATGGCACGTGTTTCCGCCGGGCCAGCGCCGTCCGGAAATTGGGATAGGCCGCCTGGCTGCCTGACCGTTCAGCAAGCTGCGCGCGTGGCTCAGCGACTGTACGACCATGCCTTCGTACGACCACGTGACGCGATATGTCAGCGCGATTCCATCGGACAAACGGGCCGTTCGCGGCTCCATCTGCGCTTCGATAACGAATCCGCGATAACGCCCGACAATGTGATGTTTCATTGATTGACTTCACCGTTTTTCGAGCAATGGTCTCCGCCGCCCGGAAGTGCAGAGCGCCAATTGTTTCATGAAGGGCTGAGTCGATCTCGTCGATGTAGCCCGTTCAAACAGCGGGACGAGCTTGATGACCCAGCGGCGCACACTCGAGTGATCGACTTCAATTCCCCGCTCCGTCGAGATTGCGCAGGCTCAGCGAGTACGCCACGTACCAGCGAACACACAGCGGGATCACGTCCAACGGATAGTGCAGGCGCTTGAGAACCTTGCCGATACCCGCAGGCAACGTCGCACGCGGGGTCTTTTTCGTCTTGGCCATCTCGCTCGTGATTCATGGGGAAATGCGAATTCTAGCGCAGTGCGTTAGCGCGACAGAACCCCTGAACAGCGATTCTTCGACCGGATTGCAGGCGACGACGTTTATCGACGTTGATCCGGCCGCACGCATCAGCGAGGCATTGCGCTGAGTTTCCACAGCGTATACTTCGCCGGCTTCATCAAATACGAATACGTGTCTTTGAAGTCCTGCGCGTCAAGGTAACACGACAAGGACCAGTCATTTTTCATCTCCACATCACTCCCGTGGTCCGGCGCGAACATCTCAGTCACCACTATGAAGCGGTCCCAGACGTAGACTGACTTCAGCAGCACGGCCACGGCATGGACGGTCCATTGGTTTCCCCGTTGCGCCGGGTTTAGCGAATACACGAGAGCCATTCCATCGCCAGGTGCGAAACCCTCCAACGTGGCATCTGCAGCGTTTGTTATGCCATGTGGGAATGCGTCGAAGGCCTCGTTGTTCATGTCATCAACGTCGATGTCTGCCGAGGTGTTGCCGATGGACATCAAGACGCGTGCGCCGGTGTTATCTTCAATGCGCGCCGCGGAGTGAGCGTTTGCATGAATGCACTTGAGCGTGTGTTCGGCACATTCAATACAGGTGTTAGGCAGCATGAGGCTGCTATTTCGGAACAGGAGGTAGTTCGCCGTGGTGGAATCGCTGACGTCGCCATATGAGTGCCCATGGATGGACACAGTGAATGTTTTTTGAGGCCCGAACTCCAGGTAGGGATTGGCTATGGTCTTGTATTTGTTCTCCCTAACTGCGAATGTGCCATCAGCGAATTTCAGGAGCGTCCGCTGCTGCGATACTTCTACGTCCGCCTTCACGTGGTCGGCGTCTGTGGCCGAGCCGCTGAGAAATTTCATGGCGTCCTCCGTAATGATGGCGCAATGCTGATCATTGGGCGGCCGAAGCAGCGTAATCAATATAGAGTACACGACCAGCCTTTCGACGCCGCGTGCGAGTCTGCATGCAGACGGGAGATCACAGCCTTTTGGCGTCGGGTGATCGGTCAAACGTCGACCCTAAAAAATTGCCGGACGAAATAATTACGGGCTCATGTAAGGCGATGGACCGAGGCGACGTTCCGTGGGTGTGGCAGACGATTTGCAAGATGCGCGGAATCTGCAATTACCAAGGCAGCGCCAGTGAAGAACAGCCCGCGGAAATCAACGACGTTGTTCAATGCCTGCGTGTCGTCCACTGAGGGCGCCCACTGCCAAACAACCAGCCAACTTTCAGCCGTTGAATTGGCATCGGAAAAACGCGCTGCAAGCAGCGTACGTGCTACTTGCCACCGAGGTAAAGTGATAGCTAAGTTTCGGCCACGTATTCAGTGGAAGACGGCGCTACGCATCGAAGTACGTTGGCTCGAGCGACAAAGATATGCCGAGCGCCGATTCTCGAAGTGGCCCGCGAGCCCCATATAACTGCAGTTCGCCGCGTTGGCCGATGACGATGACCTCGCGGGCACCATCCTCCAGGTAGGCTTGGACTCTTTGTCCAATATCTTGCGGCATCCGTCGGTCCAGAAGCACTTCTACGCACAGGGGCTCTGTCGCAACAAGACGTTGAGCTAAAATTTGGCGGACGGAAATTGCTGACGACCACGATGGCCAAAACGACGAAGACGCCGCGCAAGACGTTGCTCCCTGGCATCGCCACGGTGCTGAAGCGACTGCACTATCCACTGGATGTGATGCTGTTGTGCGTGCGGTGGTACGTGGCATACTCGCTGAGCCTGCGAAACCTTGAGGAAATGATGGCAGAACGCGGTGTCGAGGTGGACCATTCGACGGTTCACCGCTGGGTCATCAAGCTCGTGCCGTTATTCGAAAAAGCGTTTCGCCAACACAAGCGACCGGTCGGCAAGAGCTGGAGGATGGATGAGACCTATAGTACGCCCAGCCAACGTAGCCCGCCCACACGGGGGCGAAGTTGCTTGAGCATGTTTGGAATGCAAAATCCGGAGAAGTTGTCGTTGCGGTACCGGGTTATGCCCTTTCTCTGCTGCGAGAGAAAGTGAGCCGAAGCGGCGGTGACTTGTCGACACTGGCAAGGTGACGAAGTCCGTGGGAAACGGGGCTTGCGGCGAAGCGGTTACGCCAAGATGAGCCTCCAGGCTGAGCATGGGACGGTTGAGGAACACGAACCTGTTTGAACGCATCTGAGGGTTGAATCGTCACCCCTGCCTACACCGCTTAACAGGCAGGACGCGGATTGTTGCCAATCATATGTACGGCCCGGCAACGCGAATGCTGACTGGATATGTAGGGCCATTAGCAGGGAGCCATGGAGAGCGCGCAGCTAGGCCGTGGTATTCGCGACGACTTGCGGCAAGCAAGGATAAAGACTGCGACAGGCAGCCTCGCCCGTGCGCTTGAGTCCAGCATGTGAACTGGGGAAGGCTTGCACAGCTGTTAAGGGAGTGTGCCCCCGATGATGTGCAAGCTGGCGGAGCCTCCGTAGTAGTCCGAGGTCGGGAAAGCCGGCTACATGGCGAAGGGAGGCAGTTGAAGTGGTTTGCCTGGTTGATTAGCTGACTGTAGTGAGGTGAAGACCTTCGATAATCAGTGAAATACAAAGCAAACGGGCGGCACGGTGGAGCGGTGTCGCCTTCGATTGGAACGACACTTCAGCGGAGAGCCGGATGCGCTGAGAGGCGCACGTCCGGTTCGGGGAGGAGAGGCAGGGAAATAGTTCGACTACGCCCTGTCTCTTACTCCACTCAAGGTGAGCGGCCAGTGGAAGTATCTGTACCGCGCGGTGGACAAGGCCGGAAATACCGTCGATTTCCTACTTCGAGCCCATCGCGACAAGGCTGCCGCCCGTCGCTATTTCGAGAAGGCGATCGAGCGGAACGGCGAGCCGCAGACCATCACCGTGGATAAGAGCGGTGCCAATCTGGCCGCCCTGCAAGCCATCAACGGCGAACGGCAGACGCCCATCAAGATCCGGCAGATCAAGTATCTGAACAACATTGTCGAACAGGACCATCGCGCGATCAAACGTATCATCAAGCCGATGATGGGCTTCAAGAATTTTCGCTGCGCCCGCGTCATCCTGTCAGGTGTCGAAGTAATGCATATGATCAGGAAAGGGCAGATGAAAGACGCTGGTATCCAGCGGACTGTTGCCGATCAATTCTATTCGCTGATTATATAAGCAATCCTGATCATCTAGGAGGTGCCTCGTCCTGCCATTCTTATCGCGACACAACCGACCGAAATACGCAGTGTCCATCGCATATGTCCCTGCGGGAAAGTTTTCCTCCTGCTTCCGCGCGGTCGCTTCATCGCTTTGGCCACGTCGGATGCCAGTTCCGCCTGCTCGCCGGCGCACACTGCTGACGGACTTCCGTCCTGACACAGCTTGCGCCGCGAACATCCGATTCGCATTCACCTGATGACGACGGGCAACTCCAGAGACGGCCGCTCCGGGCTCGAAGGTCACACGCGCGGTCGCAAGTTTCTCCTCGACAGAGCGGGGCCGGCGCTGTTCGGTCTCCGGCGGAACTTCCATGGATTCCATACAAGAGAGCTGGCCACGTCCTTCGCACCACCTCAAAAGCTGTCTCCCTGCCCAGTCGCGTTAGGTCATTTCTCCCTGCCCAGTCCGAGGAGCGCCTAGTCTCGCCCCATCCAGGGGTTCCCCTGGCTGACGGCCCGTCTGCGATGGTATTAAATAAATCAACTTGATTTAATTAGTCGTCACTGCAGTATCCATCGGAGGAGCAGCGTGAGAAGTCCTCATATCGGTCAAGGCAGCAATTCGGCGAATGTGCGGCGTTACAACGAGCGCCTCCTCTTGCAGGCGCTACGTCGCACAGAGCCCGCCTCAAAAGCCGACCTGGCCCGCCAGGCGAACCTGACGAACACCGCGGTGGGCAGCATCATCGCGTCACTCGGCGAGGCAGGACTGATCGAATTCACCGGCCGCCGCCTGGAAGGCCAGCGGGGCCAGCCCGCTTCGCTGATCCGCCTGCACCCGCGCGGCGCCTTCGGCATCGGCGTGCGGCTCGACCGCACCAGCATGGAGACGGTGCTGGTGAGTTTTGCCGGAGAGATGCTGGCTAGGCGCGCACACGACATGGTGTTGCCTCATCCTGCAAAAGTGCTCGAAATCGTGCACGACGATATTCAGAAAATCCTTCAGATGCTCACGCCACACGAGCGCGAACGGCTGGCCGGCGTCGGCGTTGCCCAGCCGTACAACCTGGGCAGCTGGCTGCGCGAGCTTGGCCTGCCGGCTGACACGTTCCGTGCCTGGGACGGAGTGGACTTCGCGGGCGAGCTGGGGCGGGCCGTGTCGCTGCCCGTGTTCAGCGAGAACGACGGCAACGCTGCGGCCATCGCGGAGTTGTTCTACGGCTACGGGCGGCAATCGGACGATTTCCTCTACCTGTTTGTCGGGCCGGCGATCGGCGGCGGCATCGCCGTCGACGGCGACTGTCTGCGCGGCGTGAGCGGCAATGCGGGCGACATCGGCGTCATGCCGGTTCCACCTAGCCGCCTGCCGTCAGCGCTCCAGCCCAGCGGGCAATGGGACATCCTGCTTTCACGCGCGTCCCTCAACGCGCTCGCACGGCATCTGCGCTACAGCGGCGAATCGATTGAAAAGCGGGCGGACCTCGAAGCCTGCCTGGCGCGCGATCTGCCAGCCGTCAATGAATGGATCGACGATTGCATCGATGCGCTTGCCCCCGCCCTGCGCTCGATGCTGTGCGTGCTCGACGTTGCGGTGGTCATTCTTGACGCTGACGTCGACTGCGGCCTGCTCAGTACGCTGATGACGCGTCTGCGCACCGCCATGGTCGCGGCTGCGCCGGAGGCGCGTGGCACCCCGGAGCTGGTCCAAGGTACCTTTGGGCCGGACGCTGGCGCGCTCGGCGCGGCGACGCTGCCCATGTTCTTCAACTTTTCGCCGCGCACAGGAATTCTCAAAGGCGCGGGTACTACACCCCAGGAGGTGACCCATGTCCAGTTCTGAATGCCGGCCCGCGCTGCTGGAGATGCGCGGCATTAGCAAAACCTTCCCCGGTGTGCGCGCACTCGACAACGTGCATCTCACCGTGTACCCAGGCGAAGTGCATTCGCTAATGGGCGAAAACGGCGCGGGTAAGTCCACCCTGATGAAAATCCTCTCGGGCGCTTATCAGGCCGACTCAGGCGGACAGATTCTTATCGACGGCAAGGCCGAGGTCATTAACGGCCCACTCGCGGCGAGAGCACTGGGTGTGGCGGTCATTTACCAGGAATTAAGCCTCGCGCCCAATCTGTCGGTCGCCGAAAACATTCATGCGGGGCGCGAATTGCGCAAGGGCGGCCGTTGGGGCGTCGTCGATCGCCCGGGAATGGAGCGCGCCTGCGAAGCCGTGCTCAAGCGCCTCGGCGCAGCCTTCAAACCGCACACCCTGGTGGGCGATTTGTCGATCGCCGAGCGGCAACTCGTCGAGATCGCACGGGCCGTGCACACCCGCGCCCGTATCCTCGTGATGGATGAGCCGACCACGCCGTTGTCATCACGCGAAACGGACCGCCTCTTCGATCTGATCCGCCAGTTGCGCGCCGAAGGCCTCGCGATCATCTACATCAGCCATCGGATGGCTGAGATCTATGAACTTTCCGATCGCGTTTCCGTGCTGCGCGACGGCACGTATGTCGGCACGCTGGTGCGCGAGCAGCTCTCTGCCGAGAGCCTCGTAAAAATGATGGTGGGTCGCGACATCTCCGGCTTCTACAAGAAACAGCACGCGCCCTACGATCCGGGCAAGGTCGTGCTGTCGGTGCGCAACGTCGCCGACACGGGACGCGTACGTGGCTGCAGCCTCGATCTCCACGCGGGCGAGGTGCTCGGCATCGCGGGCCTCGTCGGCGCGGGCCGCACCGAACTGGCCCGGCTCATCTTCGGCGCGGAACCGCGTGCGCGCGGAGAAGTGTCGGTGGACGGCAAGGTACTCGCGCTGCGCACGCCGCGCGATGCCATCGACGCGGGCCTCGTCTACCTCACCGAGGACCGCAAGGGCCAAGGTCTCTTCCTCGACATGAGCGTGCGCGACAACATCAACGTCGCCGTCTGCAACCGGGACGCCCGGCTCGGGGTACTCGATCTGGCACGCGGAGCTTCCCGCGCGAGCGATGCAATCGCCGCCCTATCCATCCGCGTGCCGAACTCCAAGGTCAACGCGGGTGCGCTGTCCGGCGGCAACCAGCAGAAAGTCCTGCTGTCGCGCCTGCTCGAGACCAAACCGCGCGTCCTCATTCTCGACGAGCCGACGCGTGGCGTAGACATCGGCGCGAAGTCCGAGATCTACCGGATCATCAACGAACTCGCGCGCACGGGTGTGGGCATCATCGTCATATCGAGCGAGTTGCCGGAAATCATCGGTGTGGCCGACCGCGTGCTGGTGATGCGCGAAGGCGAATTTGCGGGTGAACTCGGGGGCCATACCGGCACGCCGATTGTTCAGGAAACCATCATCGCGCTGGCCACGGGCTCTCGTCCCGCGCTGGGCGAAGCGGCCTGATTTCTATAAGAGACAGGATCTCGAGTATCCAGGAGGACGACATGAGCAACACCACCAAACACCACGACGCCGACCCAGTGCCGGCCCCTAAGGCACCCACGCAGGCGCAACGGCAATCGCTTATCGAACACCGCGAACGCATGCAGTCCCTGATGCGAACGGCAGGCATGCTGCCCGTGCTCGTGCTGCTGTGCATCGGCTTCGGTCTAGGCACCGACAGCTTTTTCAGTCTGCAGAACCTGTCGATTGTCACGCAGCAGGCGTCAATCAACATCGTGCTGGCCGCCGGGATGACCTTCGTCATTCTGACGGGCGGGATCGATCTGTCAGTCGGCTCGGTGCTGTCGGCCGCCGCAGTGACGGCCTTGCTGGCATCGAACATTCCGGGTTGGGGCTGGCTCGGCATCCCAACCGCGCTTGCCGTCGGGATCGGCTTCGGCCTGATCAACGGTGCGCTGATAGCGTTACTCAGACTGCCGCCCTTTATCGTCACGCTCGGCGCGCTGACTGCGGTGCGCGGCGTTGCCCGGCTGCTAGGCCACGACACGACCGTCTTCAATCCCCAACTGTCGTTCGCCTTCATCGGCAACGGCGCGATCCTCGGCGTCCCGTGGCTCGTGGTGATCGCCGGCGCAGTGGTCGTGGTCTCCTGGTTCATCCTGCGCCGCACCGTCCTTGGACTGCGCATCTATTCGGTCGGTGGCAACCGCGAAGCCGCGCGCCTCTCCGGTATCAAGGTGTGGGGCATCGAGATGTTCGTCTATGCCATGTCAGGTCTGCTTGCCGGCCTCGGCGCAGTGATGTCGGCGGCCCGCCTGTATGCGGCGAACGGTCTGCAGATGGGTCAGTCGTACGAACTGGACGCGATTGCCGCAGTGATTCTCGGCGGCACCAGCTTCGTCGGCGGTGTGGGCTCGATCGTCGGCACGCTGGTTGGCGCGCTGATCATCGCTGTCCTGACCAATGGGCTGGTTTTGCTCGGCGTATCCGACGTCTGGCAATACATCATCAAGGGCCTCGTCATCATCGGCGCTGTAGCGCTCGACCGCTTCCGTCAACGCGGATCAGCTCGCACCTGAACTACGCCTTCATACGCCGTTCCTACTTGCCTCACAAACCCATGGGCGCAAACCGGTCCCCTTGCGCCCCACTCACCCAACGGACCACCTTGGAGACAACGAAAATGTTCAAGCAGAAAATTGCTATCGCCAGCACTGCCCTTGCGATGGGTCTCAGCCTCACGCTGCCCGCGGCGAACGCCGCCGACAAGCCGCTCAAGGCGATTGGCATCACCGTCGGCTCGCTTGGCAACCCCTACTTCGTCACGATCGTCAAAGGCGCTGAGGCCAAGGCCAAGCAGATCAATCCCGGCGTGAATGTCACCGCAGTGTCGGCTGATTACGACATGAACAAGCAGTTCACGCAAATCGACAACTTCATCGCCGCTCACGTCGACATGATCCTGCTCAACGCAGCCGACCCGAAGGCTATCGAGCCTGCTGTGAAGAAGGCTCAAGCCGCCGGCATCGTGGTCGTAGCCGTGGATGTGGCCGCCGCCGGCGCCGACGCCACGGTGCAGACCAACAACGTGCAGGCCGGCGAAATCTCGTGCGACTACATCGCCAAAAAACTCAATGGCAAGGGCAATGTCATCATCGAAAACGGGCCGCCGGTGTCGGCGGTGGTCGACCGCGTGAAGGGCTGCAAGTCGGTTTTCGCGAAGCATCCCGAACTGAAGGTGCTGTCTGATGATCAGGATGCCAAAGGGTCCCGCGAAGGCGGTATGAATGCGATGCAGGGCTATCTGACGCGCTTCCCGAAAGTCGATGCCGTCTTCGCAATCAACGACCCGCAGGCGGTGGGCAGCGATCTGGCGGCCAAGCAGTTGAACCGCAAGAACCTCTTCATTACGTCCGTCGACGGCGCACCGGACATCGAAACCGCGCTGAAAACCGACACGCTGGTTCAGGCCTCCGCGAGCCAGGATCCGTGGTCTATGGCGCAAACGGCCGTCACGGTCGGATACGGGCTCATGAACGGCAAGAAGCCGGCCAACACGATGATCCTGCTGCCCTCCACGCTCGTGACGCGTGACAACGTCAACAGCTACAAGGGCTGGTCGTCGCACTAAGTTCAACCCGTCAATTACACGCCGGATCATCATGTCACATCTCACTCAGTCGCCCGCATGGCGGGCTCTCGCAGACCATCGCGACCACATGGCGCACACCTCGATCTCCGGGCTCTTCGCGCAGGACGACAGACGTTTCGAGCGGTTCTCGATGGAGGCGGCCGGCATCTTCGTCGACTACTCGAAGAACCTGATCACGACTGAAACGCTGGGCCTGCTCGGCGCGCTCTCGCGCCAGGCCGGTGTGGAAGATCGGCGACGCGCCATGTTTGCGGGTGAGCGCATCAACACCACCGAGAACCGGCCGGTGCTGCACGTCGCACTGCGCGAGCGAAGCGGGAAGCCGATTATCGTGGACGGGAAGGACGTGATTCCGGACGTGTTCGCAGTCCTCGCTAAAATGCGGCGCTTTACCGACGCCGTCCGTGAAGGCAAGTGGCGCGGCTACACGGGGCACGCGATCACCGATGTAGTCAATATCGGCATCGGCGGCTCGGATCTCGGTCCGCGCATGGTCTGCGAAGCTTTGAAGCCTTATGGCGACAAGGGGCCGACGACGCACTTCGTCTCCAATGTCGATGGCGCCGACATTGCCGAAGTGCTGCCGAGCGTCGATCTGGAGACGACGCTCTTCGTGATTTCATCGAAGACTTTCACGACCCGGGAGACTCTGCTCAACGCACGCACCGCGCGCAACTGGCTACTGAGCAGCGGCGCGCCCGAATCAGCCGTCGCAAAACACTTCGTCGCGGTTTCGACCAACGCTGACGCGGTTGCAGCATTCGGCATCGATCTCAGCAACATGTTCGAATTCTGGGACTGGGTCGGCGGCCGGTATTCGTTGTGGTCCGCGATCGGGCTGCCTATTGCGCTGCAGATCGGCATGGACGGATTCGAGGCGCTGCTGGGCGGCGCACATGCAATGGACCGGCACTTTGCCGAGGCGCCGCTCGAACAGAACCTCCCCGTCCTGCTCGGCATGATTGGCATCTGGTACACGAATTTTTTTGGCGCGAACAGCCAGCTGATTGCCCCATACGACCGCTATTTGCACCGCCTTCCAGCCTACCTGCAGCAACTCGACATGGAGAGCAATGGGAAGTCCGTCACCTTGTCGGGCAAGCGTGTCGATTATGGGACAGGACCGGTCATCTGGGGAGAGCCCGGGACCAACGGTCAGCACGCCTTTTTTCAATTGTTGCATCAGGGAACCGCCCTGATCCCGGCAGACTTCATCGCTTGCATGCAGCCGCAGCGTGCGCTGGATGTTCACCATGACGTCCTGCTGGCCAATTGCTTTGCGCAAACCGAAGCGCTGATGAACGGGTTGCAGGTGGCGGGGGCACCGCACCGCAGCTTCGACGGCAATCGCCCAACCAACACGATCTGCATGGACAGCCTTGAGCCCGCGGCACTTGGCGCCCTCCTCGCGCTGTACGAGCACAAGGTATTCGTGCAGGGGATCATCTGGAACATCAATTCTTTTGACCAATGGGGAGTCGAACTCGGCAAGAAACTGGCCGTGGTGATTGAGAGCGAAATCAGCGAGTCAAGCGCGGCAAGTACTCACGACAGCTCCACCAACGGTCTGATCGAGCGCTTCAGGCAACGGCGGATGAAGAAGGCTGATCCGGCAATCGGAGATCGGAGCGACCATGAATCTTCCTGAACTGGTCGTATTCGGCGAGGCGCTGACCGACTTTATCCGTGAAGACGATCAGCACTGGCGTAGCGCGTCGGGCGGCTCGTGCTGGAACGTCGCCCGCGTGGGCGCACGGCTGGGCGTGCCTACCGGCTTCGCGGGCACCGTCAGCCATGACACGTTTGGCGACAAACTGATGGTACAGAGTGCGCAGGCCGGACTCGACATGCGTTTCACCAGACAGGTGGAGCGGCCGCCGCTCCTTGCCATGGTCGTATCGAAACATCCGCCGCAATATTTTTTTATCGGCGACAACAGCGCCGACCTGGCTTTTGACGCCAACGCATTGCCGTCCGGGTGGCTGGAGGCTGCGAAGATCGTGCACTTCGGTTCGCTTAGCCTGGTACGTGATCCACTCGCGGAGCATCTGCTGGATATCGCGCAAGCCGCGCACGCCGCCGGCAAGCGGATCTCGTTCGATCCGAACTACCGGGATCTGATGGCGAGCCCCGGCTACCGCCCTACGCTGCGCCGCATGGCGGAACTGGCCAGCTATATCAAGGTATCGGACGAGGATCTGCGAGGCCTGTTCCCGGAACTGGATGAAGCCCAGGCACTTGCCAAACTTCGCTCGTGGGCGCCCACTGCCGACATTCTTGTGACACGCGGCGCAGCAGGCATGGCGTTGCTCACCTCGGACGAGGAGCTTTTCCAGCCGGCGTTCGCCGCACAGGTCGTCGACACCGTCGGCTGTGGCGACGCCTGCGTAGGCGGATGGATCGCGAGCCTGATTAGCCGGCCGGATGCGCCGCAGGCATCCCATCTGCGGTTCTCGGCGGCTTGTGCAGCCGTGGCGTGTGCACAGCAGGGCGCCTACGCACCCACCACGGACGAAGTGGCGACCCTGACCGGCTCGTCAGGCCCGTTTATCAATTCCCACAATTGAATACCATGAGAACTCCACGGAACAGCCCACCCGAGCACGACGGATTCGCATTCGTCCTGTTCGGCGGCACGGGTGATCTGGCGATGCGTAAGATCCTGCCCGCACTCTACGCCGCGCACCGCGACGACATGCTCGCACCGGACGGCAGGATCGTCTCCGTTGCACAGACAGCCCTCGATCATGGCGGCTATCTGAAATGGGTCGAGGAGCATGTCAAACCCCACCTGCCCGGAACGGCGATCGATCCCGCTGTGTGGGAAGGCTTTCTCGAACGCATTACGTATGTCGCGCTCGATGCGAGTCAGCCCGATTCGTTCTCCCTGTTACGCGAAGCGCTTGCGACAGGGCGCAGCCGGCGGATTTTCTATCTGGCGACCGGGCCTGCACTGTTCGTGCCGATCTGCCGCGCTCTCGCGTCGGCCGGACTGACCGTAGGCTCGCGCGTAGTGCTGGAGAAGCCGCTCGGCTACGATCTCGAATCGTCCAATGCGATCAACGATGCGGTGGGCCAGATCTTCGCAGAAGACCAGATCTACCGGATCGACCACTACCTGGGAAAGGAAGCGGTCCAGAACCTGCTCGCGCTGCGATTCGGCAACTCGCTGTTCGAACCATTGTGGCGTCGCGACTGGGTCGAGAGCATCCAGATTACGGTCGCCGAAGAACTGGGCGTCGAAGGCCGCGGCAACTTCTACGACCAGACTGGCGCGCTGCGCGATATGGTGCAGAACCACCTGCTGCAGTTGCTCGCCATCATCGCCATGGAACCGCCTCACTCCATGGATGCAGACGCGGTGCGAGACGAGAAACTGCGCGTGTTGCGCGCGCTCAAACCGGTCACGAGCGAGCAGATCCGGCAGAGTGTCGTGCGTGGCCAGTATCACGCCGGTGCCATCAAGGGGGTATCGGTGCCGGCTTACCAGGCCGAAGCGGGTGTCGGTGAGCACAGCACGACAGAAACGTTCGTCGCCCTGAAGGTCGAGGTCGAAAACTGGCGCTGGTCCGGCGTGCCGTTCTTCCTGCGCACCGGCAAACGGCTCGCGGGCCGCCTGGCAGAGATCGTCATCAACTTCCGGCCCGTACCTCACTCGGCTTTGGGCCCGATGGCATTACGCCCGGGCTCGAACCGGCTGACGATCCGGCTGCAGCCGAACGAATCGATCCGGCTCAGCGCGCTCGCCAAGCAGCCAGGGACTGGCATGACGCTGCAAGGCGTGCATCTCGACCTCGCATTTGACCAGTTCTTCCAGCAGGAGCGGATGGAGGCGTACGAGCGCCTGCTGCTCGATGTGATCGCGGGACGGCTCGCACTCTTCGTAAGGCGTGACGAGCAGGAGGCCGCATGGCGATGGGTTGCGCCGATCCTCGCTGACTGGGCAAGCCAGGACAACCCCCCGAAACCTTACGCAGCCGGCACCTGGGGCCCGGCCGCGGCAAGCGCGCTGCTTGCGCGGCACAGCACCTGTTGGCAGGAGGAAGAAAACTGAGCGCCAAGCAAACCCGCGGTCAGCCCGCCCTTGAGTTTAAGGTGCGCAGGCACGACGGTGTCGCACTCGTGACGCCCCGATGCGCCTACTGCATCGATCAACGCACTCAAAATCTTCAGTGACGACTCTTATGTCCAGCTGATCTGTTAAGCGAACCACAATCATGGATACAGTCTGGCACCTTGAATGGCCCCATGGCCATCTTGATGTTCATGCAAAAGGCGGGATGCTCAGCGACGTGACGCTTGTGCGAGGCAAGCGGCAACTGCAGCCGTTTTACGAGGCGCCATGGATCGGCGACGCCTCAGCCCATCCGCAAGGATTGCTCGGGCATATGAGAAGCGAATTTCCGTGTGTGCCTTTCGGCACTCCCTGGGCTGCCGAGACCGTCGTGGAAAGCTGGCAGCAGAGCCTTGCGACGCCGGTCCGCGAACACGATTACCCGCTCGATGCGAGCGACGATCTGCTTCACGGTTACGCGTGTACGGGCGACTGGACTCTCCTGCGACAGACGGAACTGGAAATCCAGGTCGCGCTCGAGTATCCGCCTGCTTCGTCGATCGCCCGCGTAGTACGGGTGATCCGCGCCGACCCCGATGGGCCCGCGATCGATTTCGTGTTGAAGGTTCAGGCGCGCAAAAGAACGCGCCGTCCGATCGGTCTGCATCCCAATCTGGCGCTGCCGTCGGTCGCTGGTGCATTTCAGATCCAACCGGGCACGTTCCAGTTTGGTGTCGTTCACCCAGGCGGCCCCGAACCCGGCGTGTCGCGCGCGGATCCTGGCGCGATTTTCAATGAGCTTGACAAGGTGCCACTGCGCACGGGCGGCACGGGTGCGTTTGATCGTTTTCCATTCGCCCACGATACCGAAGAAATCGTCCAGCTTTGTGGTACTGACGGATCTGTCGTTCTGACCGATGACGAATCGCAGGTCGCGTATCGGCTCAGTTGGGACGCCGCTGTACTTCCATCCCTGCTGTTGTGGATCAGCAATCGCGGCCGCAGCCATAGTCCCTGGAATAGCAGGAACCTGTGTCTTGGCGTCGAGCCAGTTGCCAGTGCTTTTGAACTCGGCTGCCGCGCCGCGTTGTCCGTGAACCCCATCAATGAGCGTGGCGTGCCGACCGCCGTCGTGATCGAACCAGGCGAGCCTGTCGAAATCGCCTACCGGTTTGAGGTCTTGACTCAATAATCAGGGCGACGCGATTTTGGGAAATGTTGTGCCATTGGAGAAGCTAGCTGACGATTTTTGGCAGAACGCCGCCCGGAATTTGCCCTGAAAGTGCCATTTCAATATTCCCTGGACACCCGCTCTCCTTCTTTACGATCCGGATCACATGCGTGTGAGACAGGATGCGATGCCAGGCGCACGGAGAAAAATCCATGTCAACGATCGATTTTGAAAGTCTGCAGAAATTGTTTCCGTCCACCGACGAGGTGCCGGTAGAAGCCCGTTTGTCCTCACCGATCCATCAGCGTGTGTCGCTCGTGGACGGCGAGCTCAGACCGTGGGTCGGCACGTGCAAAACCGTGCTGTCGCCGGTTTGCGTGAGGCAACCCGACGGCGAGGTACAGCAACTCGCAATCGGTAGCTACCCTGTGATGGGCGAGTTGGAGAGCGACGCGGCACTCGACGCCGCCGTGCGTGCCTACGACGCGGGCCGCGGCGAGTGGCCGACAATGACCGTGGCCCAGCGTATTGGCTGCATGCAGGACTTCATCAAGCGCATGGTTGCGCAGCGCGCTCAGATCGTGAATCTGATCATGTGGGAGATCGGAAAGAGTCTCACTGACTCTCAGAAGGAGTTCGACCGCACAGTCACCTACATGCTCGCCACAATCGATGCACTCAAGGACCTGGACAACAGCAACTCGCGCTTTGTGATCGCGGAGGGCACCATTGGTCTGATCCGGCGCACACCGCTAGGTGTCGTGCTGTGCATGGGCCCGTACAACTATCCTCTGAACGAGACTTTCGCGACGCTGATTCCTGCACTGCTGATGGGCAACACGGTGGTATTCAAGCCGCCGCAATACGGCACGTTGCTGTTCTATCCGTTGCTCGAGGCGTTCCGCGACGCGTTTCCTAAAGGCGTGATCAACACGATTTACGCACCTGGTGCGGTTGTCGTGCCGCACATGCTCGCGTCCGGCAAGATCAACGTACTGGCGCTGATCGGTTCGAGCAAGGTGGCGGACCATCTGAAGAAACAGCATCCGAAGTCGCATCGGCTGCGTGCCATCCTCGGTCTCGATGCGAAGAATGCCGCCATCATTTTGCCCGACGCGGATCTTGAATTGACCGTGAAGGAGTGCCTGCTCGGGGCGTTGTCGTTTAATGGCCAGCGCTGCACGGCATTGAAGATGCTGCTGGTGCACCGGTCGATCGTCGAGCTGTTCCTGAAGCGCTTCACTGAGGAACTGGCGAAGCTGAAGGTGGGCATGCCATGGGAACACGGCGTCAGTATCACACCATTGCCAGGCATGCACCGCACCGCCTACATGACCGAGGCCATCGACGATGCCAAAGCCAAAGGCGCAGGCGTGGTCAACAACTCAGGTGGAGTTTTCTGCAAGACGCTATTCTATCCGGCAGTGGTTTATCCGGTCAGCGAGGGCATGATGCTGTACCGGGAGGAGCAGTTCGGTCCGATCATTCCGGTGGCGCCGTTCGATGACGTCGAAACCGCACTTGAGTACGTGACGGCTTCCGATCACGGCCAGCAGGTCAGTATTTTCGGTTCAGATCCGACCCAGATCGGCGCGCTGGTCGATCCACTCGTCAATCAGGTGTGCCGAGTGAACCTCAATTGCCAGTGTCAACGTGGTCCAGATGTGTTTCCGTTTGCCGGACGGAAAGATTCGGCAGAAGGCACATTGTCTGTGACAGACGCACTACGGGCCTTCTCGATCCGTTCTATGGTTGCTGCCAAACAGACGGACAACAGCAAGGCGCTGTTGGAAGCAATTGTTATTGACCGCGACTCCAAATTTGTCAATACCGGGTTCATTCTGTGATCCCGGTATGCGGAGATCGAGCGCCATGACGACGTGATCAGAAAAAGTCCGCTGCTCCCGTGGAGCTGACAACGTTGATGACTGGAGTGTTGCGACGCATTCAATCCGTACAGCACTTCGGTAGCCGCCCCATGGGAACCTGCAAACCCAAGCGGGGCGCGATGAGCCGGGTGGGACCGCGAGTCACGATGTCATCTGGCGGCCGATGCTCCGGTGCGGAGCTGTTACGAAGCCGGGCGTGACGGCTTCTGGCTGCACCGCTGTCTGGACGAACATCAGATCACAAACCTGGTGGTGGATTGTGTGCGTCGCGTGAGGGCCGTTGAGAAACCTCTAGACAAGCGTTGAAGAGCACGGCAGACACAGCGTGCCGCTAGCAGAAGGGATCAAAGCGAGGTAGGTGTAGATGGGAGCAGATGCTTCGCGACGTTCCAAGGCAACAGTTCGTCGATGCGGTTGGCCTGGTGATCTGCAATGTTCGTAACCACGTATTCCAGGTAGGCGTGGATTGACGTTGTTCAATTTGCACGAGCCGATCAGGCTGTACATTGCGGCGGCTCGCTCACCACCGCTGTCGGAGACCGCGAACATAAAATTGGAGCCTCTCAGAAATTTAGTGTGTCGAGGTCATGAGACGATAACGGAAATAACGTCCTATGACCGACACAACAGTGATCAAGAAAAGCAACAACCTGAAGGCGCCGAAGCTGTTCCCCGATGAGCTGATCGATCAACTGCTGGCGCAGGTGCAGAACAAGGATGCCGAGTCGATCCTCGGCGAATCGGGCCTGGCCGGGCAACTGAAGAAGAGCCTGGCCGAGCGCATGCTGGCGGCCGAACTGACGCATCACCTGGAAACCGAGGGCGGGCAAGGCAAGAGCGGCAACCACCGTAACGGCACCAGTTCGAAGACGGTCATCACGCCCAATGGCGAGCTGCACCTCGATATTGCGCGTGACCGTCAGGCGACGTTCGAGCCGCAACTGATTGGCAAGTATCAACGTCGGCTGCCGGGATTCGACGACCACGTCATCAGCATGTACGCGCGCGGCATGAGCGTGCGCGAGATCCAGGGCCATTTGCTGGAGTTGTACGGGCTGCAAGTCTCGCCCGACCTGATTTCCACCGTCACCGATGAAGTGCTGGCTGAAGTTGAGCAATGGCAGCAACGCCCGCTCGAGGCGATGTACCCGATCGTGTATTTCGATGCCCTGCGGCTGAAGATTCGCGACGAAGGCACGGTCAGGAACAAGGCGGTGTATCTGGCGCGCAATCGGACCAGGCACTACGCGATGCGCGGTCCGCGCATGCGCGCGAACTCGACGGATTGCTGGCTGCCCGCGCCGAACACGAATCCGCCTTGCAGGCGGAAGTTGCCAAGGTTACCGCCCGGCGCCAACGTCAGCTTCGCTCCGGAATGGTTCTCCTACCGACGCTCGCACCGTAGCTTGAGCCGGCGCGGTGCACAGCTGTAGTGCACTGCACCAACGCGTCGCACCAACCCCGTTCATGCCACGCGGCGACGCCGCGCTTCGCTGTAACTGAAATCCCATCACTTGCGTCGAGATGAACGTTCCGGCGTTCCAGAAATTTGACGAAGGTGCGATCCGTCGTTGAACTGGCCGGCCCCGCTGGACGCGCTGTTAGCCGAATGGGGCGTGGCTGGAAGCCGCCGGAGAGACCGCCCCGGATTAGCGTTACACGGATCTGTGGCACGGCTATTGCATAGATCGGGCGTGGGACCAACGGAGGTCCCAACGTATCGAATCTTTACCGGCCGCTCGCTTTGAGCGACCCGCAGGGACAACGGCGTCCCGAGTGCCAACTGTGCAACCGAGCAATCGGGACGCGCGGTTGCGCTCGGGGCGCTTTTTTTTTGCGCTTCATTTGTCGCCGCGAGTCTCGTCATGGGGCGCGTGCCGTGCGAATGGAGCAACGGTGCAGGGTCTTCACGCCCACATTCACGATGAAACAGCCGATACATTCAGATCCCGATGCCGTCTCTGGACAGGTCATCGGCGAGCTCATCAATCTGGGGGGCCGGCAACGGATGCTCTCACAGCGCATCGTGCTGCACGTGCTGCTCGCGTCGCTCGGCAACAGTGGCGCGCTGTCCGTAGCCAAATCATGCCTTGTCACGTTTGCGCAAGCGCATTCCGATCTGGTGAGGGGCAACGAGCGCCTACCGGGCGTGTTTTCCGAAGCGTTGCGCGAGATGTATTTCGGCAACCGCAGAGCCGACGAGCGAATTCAGCAATTCATCGTCCAGGTGAATCGCGCGGTGTCGTGCGTCGAGTCGGGCCGCGCGGAAGATCGGACCCAACTCGACGCACTCGTCACTCAGGCGACGCCGCTGCTCGAACTGCTGCAGGACATCACGCTCGCCTATCAGCACGAGATGCGCGGCATCGAAGCGGCCGCGCTCAAGCGACAGACAGACATCGCCGAGCGGCTCGGCAGCATCTCAATGCAGGCCAACATCGTCGCGCTCAACGCGCGCATCTCGGCCGCACGAGCAGGCCAGTTCGGGCGGGAATTCGCGGTGATCACGACCGTGCTCGCCGACATCATTAAGGAGATGGACGAGCTGATCAAAAGTGTCGTCGACACGCGCGGCATGCCCCTTCAAGGTCGGCACGCCAGTGCCGGCCGCGCTCTTCAATAGCTTTTCCCCTGCGAGAGAAACCCATGAAACATCTGTTGAATTCGCTGACGAGCGGTAACTGGCGCGCGTTGCTGGCGTGCTTCCTCTACTTCGATACCGGCTTCACCGTGTGGGTGATGTTCGGCCCGCTCGCCCCGTTCATCCACAAGGACATCGCGATGTCGCCGGCGGAATTGGGCTTTCTCGTCGCGGTTCCGGTGCTGGGCGCGGCGATCCTGCGCGTGACGCTCGGCAACCTGTACCAGGCCTATGACGGCCGCCGCATTGCGCTCTGCGGCGTCGTGCTGTCGGCGTTGCCGTCGATCGTGCTGCTGCTGTCACCGTCCGCGCCTTCATATGTGATGCTGCTGGTGCTGGGCGTGTTTCTCGGTGTGGGCGGCGCGAGCTTTGCGGTGGCGCTGCCGATGGCCGGCAGCAACTATCCGCCCAAGGTGCAGGGGCTGGTGCTGGGGCTCGCTGCGGCGGGCAATATCGGCGCAGTGCTCGATGGTTTTCTGTTCCCGAGCCTCGCCGATCACTTCGGCTGGGCCAAGGCCGCAGGCGCGGCGTTGCCGTTGCTCGCGCTCGCGGCTACGGCGCTGTTCTTGTGGGCGAAGGACCTGGGGCCGAAGTCCGGCAGCGCACCGCGTGCGTTGCGCAGTTTCTGCGTCACGCTGGGCGGCTTGATCGCGCTCGTGCTTGCCGTGCACGCGGGTGTCTTCGGCGCCGGCAAGACAGGCGTGCTGCTGCTGCCGGTACTCGGCGCGCTGCTGGCGATTGCGGTGCTGCCGAAGCACTATCGCAGTGTGCTCGCGGAAAGCGACACGTGGGTCGTGATGCTGGTCTACAGCATCACGTTCGGCGGCTTCGTCGGCATGTCGTCCTATGTAACGACGCTGCTGGTTTCGCTGTATCAGTTGCCAAAGCTGGAGGCGGGGCTCTTCATGTCGCTCCTTGCCTTCACGGGTGCGCTGGTGCGGCCGCTCGGCGGCCTGATCGCCGACCGCATCTCCGGCGTGCGCGCGCTGGTGCTGCTGCTCGCCGGTATTTCGCTGTGCGATTTCGCATTCGCCGCGTGGATGCCGCCGCTGCCCGCCGGCATCGCGTTGCTGGTAGCCACCTATCTGTGCTTCGGGCTCGGCAACGGCGCGACCTTCCAGCTCGTGCCGCAACGCTGGAAGGGCAAGACCGGGTTGATGTCCGGGATCATCGGCGCAGCGGGCGGCATCGGCGGCTTCTATCTTCCCGTGATCATGGGGATGGCCAAGGAAAGCACCGGCAGCTATCAGATGGGCTTCGCGACCTTTGGCGTCATCTCGGCGCTGGCCTTCGCGCTGGTTGTCCTGCATCGCACGCGCTGGCTCACTTGGGCGCTGCCTGCGGAGAGCCTGGTGGTTGCGAGCCCGATCCCGGCTGCGGGCGCGCGTGCGAATAGTGGAGTGTGAGCTGGGCGTTGGGCGGGAAACGTGCCTGCATTGGCTGTAAGTCGCGGCGCGCGCTTCCCGTTTCGCCTCGCTCGCAAAGAATCGGATAAATGCGGGAGCTCAGCCTGAAGGTGTGAATCGTCAGTTCTATTGCTGAGTGAGGCGACCGGTGTGTGCAAAGCGGATCGCCGCTGTCATATCCCAACGCCGTATGTAAAACGGCCCGCGTCAGACGACGCGGGCCTAAGCCGTCTAGCGTTTGACGTCTGGATCATGCGCTGCGCAAGACCGCCTCGCGCTCGTAGCGTTGCACGTGAGAAGTGGACGGCAATTCAATAGACACGTCCGCCACCGACTCGTGCATAGCATGCGCCACGGCCTCGCCAATCACCTTGCCAACCAGAATGACAGCCGGGCTGCCGAAGCCGGCGGCATGCGCACGCGCTTCAAGCGTGTCGAGCATCGCGAGCACGTGCCGCTCCGCAGCGCTGCCCGCCGATTGCACCACCGCAGCAGGCGTGTCGTGCGGCAGGGCTGACATCAGCGCGGCACACAGGCTGTCGATGCGGCTCATGCCCATGTAAATGGCGAGCGTCGTGCCGGTGGCGGCCAGCGCGGCCCAGTCTGGCTCGCTGTCGTCGCGCAGGTGCGCCGTGATAAACGTCACGCCCGGGCAGTGATTGCGATGCGTGAGCGAAATACCGAGACCTGCTGCCGCGGCAAAACCCGACGAAATGCCATTGACGATTTCAAACGGTATCTGTGCGCGCCGCAAATCCGCCAGTTCTTCGCCGGCGCGTCCAAACAGCAGGGCGTCGCCGCCTTTCACGCGTACCACGTGACGGCCGGCGCGCGCGTAGCGCAGTAGCAGGCGCTGAATGAACGCCTGCGGGGTCGACTTGCAGCCGCCGCGCTTGCCAACGCGAATCACGCGCGCCTGCGGCGCAAGCGACACGATCTCCGGATTGACGAGGTCGTCGAGCAGCACGACATCGGCGCTTGCCAGCAGCCTTGCTGCCCTGATCGTGAGCAGATCGAGGTCGCCTGGACCCGCGCTGAGTAAAGTGACCTTGCCCGTTGCCATGGTGATGTCCTTGTACGTCCTGAGGCGGCCGGTTCGATGGCCGGTTGGACGAGCGCTGCGCCAAATGCAAACGGCGTCCGCTCGTCGTGTTTAACGAGGGGACGCCGTTGTCCTGATCTGGGTTGCCTGCGCTGCCGGGGGCGCATTGCGCACCATCTGCAGCGTGATTCCATGTGCCGGCACCGTTGCCGCGCGCATCGATAGAGGCAATATCCACGCCAGACAGTGCCGACGCGGGCAGCAGCGCAGAACGCGCGACGACGCCATCCATGCAGGCCAGATGTGACGATGCACTGCGAGGCCGGGCCGGCTCGCGGGTGCTATCACATCGGGCCGCGCAATACACCGCGAAAAACCTCTGGTCTGCTCACTAATCTGGGTTCACGAGCAAAGCCAAAGCAGGCCATCTTCACCCGACCCGCTGCACGGATGATGTGCTGCATTGCACCACCGTCGTGCCATGCCCGGCAAAATGCATCTTCCTGTTGCGCCCCAAACCAGGGCTGAGATCCAATAACGCCTGTGGCTCGGGCCACTACGGCCGATGTGCCGCCTGGCACGGCCTTTGCATAAATCAAGGCAGCGGATCAACGATGATCCGGCCAGCACGCAGCAAAAGTCATTCTGTAGGTCATTATTTTTTGGACAACGGCGTCCCCTGAATTCAGTCATCTGACGACTGGATCCGCGGGACGCCTTTTTATTTGCCGGACGAAAATCATGCCGCGAACCGCGCTGGGAATGGATGAGACACCCGTCATGAACGTTGTCGTCATTGGCCACGGGATGGTGGGTCACAAGCTTCTTGAATGTCTTGTGGACGACGCGAGGTCTGCGCTGCACGTCACCGTGCTGTGCGAGGAGCCGCGTCCCGCATATGACCGCGTGCATCTGTCCGAATTCTTTTCCGGCAAGTCCGCAGAGGATCTGTCGCTCGTGAAGCCAGGTTTCTTCGAGCGCGAGAGCGTGCTGCTCAAGCTCAACACGAAGGCGGTCTCGATCGACCGGGAGGCCCACACCGTGAGCGTCTCGAGCGGCGAGACGCTTTCCTATGACAAACTGGTGCTCGCGACCGGTTCCTCGCCGTTCGTTCCGCCAATGGCAGGCAGTGATCGTCAGGACTGCTTCGTCTATCGCACCATCGAAGATCTCGAAGCGATGCAGGCGTGCGGCGCGCGGGCGAAGTCGGGTGTCGTGGTGGGCGGCGGCCTGCTGGGGCTTGAATGCGCGAAGGCGCTGCATGACATGGGACTGGCCGCGCATGTCGTCGAGTTTGCACCGCGGCTGATGGCGGTGCAGGTCGACGACGGCGGCGGTCGGGTTCTGCGCAGCAGGATCGAGGAGCTGGGCGTGCAGGTCCATACGGCCAAGCACACGCTCGCCATCGTCGATGGCGAAGCGGGCACGCACCGCATGCAGTTCGCCGACGGCACGCATCTCGACACCGACATGATCGTGTTCTCCGCCGGTATCCGTCCGCGCGACGAGATCGCGCGTGCGTGCGGCCTGGAACTGGGTCCGCGTGGCGGCGTCTCGATCGATGCGAACTGCCGCACCAGCGACCCCGACATCTACGCGATCGGCGAATGCGCGGCGTGGAACGGCATGGTGTACGGCCTGGTTGCGCCTGGCTACGACATGGCGCGCGTCGCCGCGAAGCACCTGCTCGGCGATGATGCGGGCTTCGCCGGCGCGGACATGAGCACCAAGCTCAAGCTGATGGGCGTGGATGTCGCGAGCATCGGCGACGCGCACGGCAAGACGCCGGGCAGCCGCACGTACCAGTTCAGCGACGAACTCAAACAGGTCTACAAGAAGCTGGTGGTGTCGGAGTGCGGCAAGCAGTTGCTCGGCGCCGTGATGGTGGGCGATGCGGCCGAATATGGCACGCTGCTGCAGATGATGCTGAACAGCATCGAGCTGCCCGAAGCGCCGGAGTTCCTGATCCTGCCGCAAAGCGACGGCAAGGCCAAACCCGGACTTGGGGTCGACGCGCTGCCCGCAGCCGCGCAGATCTGCTCGTGCAACAACGTCTCCAAGGGCGAAATCTGCGCGGCGGTGTGCGCGGGCGCGACCAGTATTGGCGCGGTGAAGAGCGCGACATGCGCCGGCACCGCATGCGGCGGCTGCGTGCCGCTTGTCACGCAGGTGATGAAGGCCGAGATGAAGAAGCAGGGCCTCGCGGTGAACAACCACCTGTGCGAGCACTTCCCGTACTCGCGCCAGGAGCTGTATCACCTCGTCCGCGTCGAGCGCGTGAGGACCTTTGGCGCGTTGCTGGAAAAGCACGGCCATGGCCTCGGCTGCGATATCTGCAAGCCCGCGGTCGCCGGAATCCTGGCGTCGTGCTGGAACGAGTTCGTGCTGAAGAAGGAACATGCAGGCCTGCAGGACTCGAACGACTACTACCTCGCCAACATCCAGCGTGACGGCACCTACTCGGTCGTGCCGCGCATGCCGGGGGGCGAGGTCACCCCGGAAGGCCTGATCGCCATCGGCCAGGTGGCGAAGAAGTACGGCCTCTATACAAAGATTACAGGCGGCCAGCGCGTCGATCTGTTCGGCGCGCGTGTTGATCAACTGCCGCTGATCTGGGAAGAACTGATCGCGGCCGGCTTCGAATCCGGCCATGCCTACGGCAAGTCGCTGCGCACCGTGAAGTCGTGCGTCGGCTCGACGTGGTGCCGCTACGGCGTCGGCGATTCGGTGGGCCTCGCCGTTGCGATGGAAAACCGCTACAAGGGCCTGCGTTCGCCGCACAAGATCAAGTTCGGCGTGTCGGGCTGCACCCGCGAATGCGCGGAAGCGCAGGGCAAGGACGTCGGCATCATCGCCACCGAGAAGGGCTGGAATCTCTACGTGTGCGGCAACGGCGGGATGAAGCCGCGACATGCCGAACTGCTCGCGTCGGATCTGGACCGCGAGACGCTGGTGCGCTACATCGACCGCTTCCTGATGCTCTATGTCCGCACCGCCGACCGTTTGCAGCGCACCAGCGTCTGGCGCGACAACCTCGAGGGCGGGCTGCAATACCTGATCGACGTCGTCGTGCACGACAAGCTCGGACTCGCGGCGGAGCTGGAGGGGGAAATGCAGCACGTGATCGATACCTACGAGTGCGAGTGGAAGAGGGCCGTGACCGATCCCGAAACGCGCAAGCGCTTCCGCCATTTCGTCAACAGCGACAAGCTCGACGACAACGTGACCTTCGTCGAGGAGCGCGGCCAGATCCGTCCCGCAACGCAGGAAGAGCGGCAAGCGCGGCAGTTCCCGATTCCCGTGGTCGCCGAGACCGTCTGACCATCCACCACCCTGACCGTGAGGAAGCCAGCATGAGTAACGATCAAACTCCGCAAGCCTGGATGCCCGTGTGCGCGCTCGACGACATTGTTCCCAATACGGGCGTCTGTGCGCTCGTCAACGGCGAGCAGGTAGCGGTATTTCATGTCGCGCACGGTGAGGGCAGCGTGTTCGCAATCGACAACTTCGATCCGGGTTCGCACGCGGCGGTGCTCTCGCGTGGGCTGATCGGCAACCTCGGCGAGCGCATCGTGGTGGCCTCGCCGATCTACAAGCATCATTTCGATCTGCGCACCGGCGAGTGCCTCGAGGCGCCCGAGCATTCCGTCAGCGCCTACCCGGTGCGTGTCGAGAGCGGCAAGGTGTGGGTCGCGGCATGAGACACGCAATCGACGCGCAGACCTCAGGAGGCGCAGCGTTCGACGCGCCTTCGCGCCCGCGCCTCGTTGTCATCGGCAATGGCATGGCGGGCATGCGCACCGTCGAGGAACTGCTGAAGCTCGCACCGGGCCTCTACGACATCACCGTATTCGGTGCCGAGCCGTACGGCAACTACAACCGCATCCTGCTCTCACCGGTGCTGGCGGGCGAGAAGAGTGTCGACGACATCATCCTCAACACGCGTGACTGGTACGCAGACAACGGTATCCAGCTGCATGCTGGCGACCCGGTGGCCGCGATCGATCGCAGGCGCCGCATCGTGCGCTCGCAAAGCGGCTTCGAGGTGGGCTACGACCGGTTGCTGATCGCGACCGGCTCCAAGCCTTTCGTGGTTCCGGTGCCGGGTCACGAGCTGCCCGGGGTGATCGCTTTTCGCGACATCCAGGACGTCGAAACAATGCTCGCCGCAGCGCGCAGTCACCGTCACGCAGTGGTGATCGGCGGCGGTCTGCTCGGGCTGGAGGCCGCGAACGGGCTCATGCGCCAGGGCATGTCGGTCACGGTGGTGCACGTCATGGACAGCCTGATGGAGCGCCAGCTCGACCGGAGCGCGGCGGCCCTGCTGCAGCAGACGCTGGAGCGCAAAGGGTTGCGTTTCCTGCTGAACGCCAACACCGTCGAAATCGTCGGGCCGGATCGTGTGACTGCAGTGCGTTTTGACAACGGTGCGGAGATCCCCGCCGACCTGGTTGTCATGGCGGTCGGGGTGCGCCCGAATATTGACCTCGCGAAACAGGCCGGGCTGCACTGCGAGCGTGCGATTGTCGTCGATGACACGCTGCAGACCTACGATCCGCGTGTCTACGCCGTCGGCGAATGCGTGCAGCACCGGACGGCAACCTTCGGTCTTGTCGCGCCGATCTGGGATCAGGCGCGCGTGTGCGGCGCCCACCTGGCGGGCGCCGGCCACCGCCGTTACGTGCAGAGCGCGACGGCGACCAGGTTGAAAGTCACCGGCGTCGAGCTGTATTCCGCTGGCGACTTCACCGGCGGTCCGGACAGTGAAGACCTGGTGCTGCGCGATCCGCGACGCGGCGTCTACAAGCGCCTCGTGATCGAGGATAACCGGGTGATCGGCGCAGTCCTCTATGGCGACGTCAGCGAGGGCGCGTGGTATTTCGAACTGATCCAGAACCGCACCGACATTTCTCCGCTGCGCAGCCAGCTGCTATTTGGCCGGGCCCTCTGCGAGGCTCAGCCCGCCTGAACCGGAACCCAACGTGAGTCTTCCCATCGTCATTTCCAGTACGCCTGACGGTAGCCGTGACGCTGTCAGGACCACCTGTCCATACTGCGGCGTCGGTTGCGGCGTACGCGCGAGCGCGCGCCCAGACGGCCAGCACGACATCGCCGGTGACGAACTCCACCCGGCGAACTTCGGTCGGCTGTGCGTGAAAGGCTCAGCCCTCGGCGAAACCATCGGACTCGATGGACGGCTGCTCCATCCGAAGCTGCGCGAGCCGGCGAGCGGCGCGTTGCGCCCCGTGTCATGGAACGATGCGCTCGACACGGTCGCTGACGGCTTTCGCCGGATCATCGATCAACACGGCCCGGATGCTGTCGCCCTGTACGTCTCAGGACAGTTGCTGACTGAGGACTATTACGTCGCGAACAAACTGATGAAGGGCTATATCGGCAGCGCGAATATCGACACCAATTCACGCCTGTGCATGTCGTCCTCCGTCGCCGGTCACAAACGGGCCTTCGGCGAAGACCTGGTGCCGGTGTGCTACGACGATCTCGAACTGGCGGACCTCGTCGTGCTGGTCGGTTCGAATACGGCGTGGTGCCATCCGATCCTGTTCCAGCGGATCATCAGGATCAAGGAGACGCGCCCCGATATGAAGGTCGTCGTGATCGACCCGCGCTATACCGCGACCTGCGAAATGGCTGACCTGCACCTGCCGCTGCGCGCGGGCACCGACGTCTGGCTGTTCAACGGTTTGCTCAGTTTTCTCGCGGAACACGGCGCGATCGATGCGGAGTTCGTCGACGCGCATACGGCCGGCTATGCGCAGGCGCTCGATACCGCTACAGCCGGCGCAGCAACCGCGTTTGACCTCGCGCAATGTGCAAAGGCCTGCAAGGTCGATCCGCACGATCTCCTCGAGTTCTATCGACTCTTCGCGCGCACCGAGCGGGTGGTGACGGTGTATTCGCAGGGAGTGAACCAGTCGAGCTCCGGCACGGACAAGGTCAACAGCATTATCAATTGTCATCTGCTGACGGGCCGTATCGGCAGACCAGGCATGGGGCCGTTCTCGTTCACCGGACAGCCGAATGCGATGGGTGGGCGTGAGGTCGGTGGTCTGGCGAACACGCTCGCCGCCCATCTGGAACTCGACAACCCGCGGCATCGCGAACTGGTCCAGACATTCTGGGGATCGCCCGTCGTCGCTTCGCGGCCAGGACTCAAGGCGGTCGAACTCTTCGAGGCGATCGGGAACGGCCGGATCAAGGCGGTCTGGATCATGGGCACGAACCCGGTCGTCAGCCTGCCCGACGGCGACCAGGCGAAGCGCGCGCTCGCGCGCTGTGAACTCGTCGTCTGCTCCGACATTGTCGAGAACACGGACACCAATGCGTTTGCGCATATCCTGCTGCCGGCGCTCGGCTGGGGAGAAAAGGACGGCACCGTCACCAATTCCGAGCGCAGGATCTCGCGCCAGCGTGCGTTTCTTCCGGCGCCCGGAGAAGCACGCGCGGACTGGCGGATCATCTGCGACGTTGCACAGCGGATGGGCTATCCGGGCTTCGAGTTCTCCAGCCAGTACGAGATTTTCGATGAGCATGCGCGGCTGAGTGCGTGGCGTAACGAGGGTCGCCAGAGCGCTGACGGAACCGGCGACGAACTTGTCGACGGCGACCTGCGTCGCGCGTTCAACCTGGCTGGTCTTGTTGGCCTCGGTCGCGAACGTTACGCTGCGTTGCAGCCTATCCAGTGGCCCGTTCTCACGCAGAAAGACGCGGCATTGGCGGGCACCGCGCGTCTTTTTGGTGACCGTCGCTTTAGCCACGTGGACGGCAAGGCGCGTTTCGTCGCCACGCCACCCCGCGCCCCGGTCAATGCGCCGGATGACGAATATCCGCTGACGTTGAATACCGGCCGGGTGCGCGACCAGTGGCACACCATGACCCGAACGGGCAAGTCGGAGAAACTTGCCAGTCATGTCACGGAGGCGTTTGTCGACATGCATCCGCAGGATGCACTGTCGTGCGGCGTGCGTGAAGGCGACCTCGCGCGCGTGTCGAGTCGCTGGGGTGCGATGGTCGCACGCGTGCAATACGGCGGCGGCATGCCGCGCGGCAGCGTGTTCATCCCCATTCACTGGAACGATCAGGTTGCCTCCGATGCACGCGTGGGTGCGGTGGTGAATCCCGAAGTCGATCCGGTTTCTGGCGAGCCTGAGTTCAAACACACTCCGGTTCGGGTCGACAGGTTCCACGTTGCCTGGCACGGTTTCTCACTGAGCCGGCACATTCCGGTGCTGGACAGCGTGACGTACTGGACACGCATTCACGGCACGCAGTTTGTGCGCTACGAACTCGCGGGCCGCAACCCGCTCGCCGATCACGGTGATCCTGGCGTCTGGGCGCGCGCGCTGTTCGGCATCGACGATGCTCATGCCGACTGGCTCGAATACGAGGACCGTGCCGCGGGCGTGTATCGCGCGGTTCATCTGGTCGACGACCGTATCGAGAACTGCATTTTCCTGTCGGCGCAATCCGAATTGCCGGCGCGCGCGTGGCTCGCGAGCCTGTTTGCGAAGGACCGGCTCGACGAGGCGGACCGCATTGGCCTGCTGCCTGGCCAACCGATCGGTAAGGGCACCGATACGGGACCCACAGTCTGTTCGTGCTTCGGTGTTGGGCGCAATACGATCTGTGCAGCAATTCGCGAGCAGGGACTGAAGACCGCCGCGGAGATTACCGCGTGCCTGAAAGCCGGCGGCAACTGCGGGTCCTGCGTGCCGGAACTGAAGAAGCTGCTGGTGGACACCGAACTGGCGCGATTGAGCATCGCCTGAAGGAGACTAACGTTTCATGCTGAAGAGACTTAAAACCATGCTGGCCGTGATCAAACCTGGCGATCCTTTCTTCGCTTGCCATGACGACACCAACGTCAGCCCGTCAGGTTCAGAAGGTGTCGGAGAGGGACACCTGCGACATACGGCGAATCTTCGCGCCTCACATCCGAGCGAACGAGAGCGGTATGACCGTGCGCGGCGCCGCACCCGCAAGTCGGGCGCAGCCGTGGGGCCGGCGCACCCTGGCACGCCATGTTCGCATCGCCATTGACGGTTCCGTCGCAATAAGGCGTTCGGTTATGCTGTCGGTTCCGAGCGGAGCGATGTGAGCGATGAAGGAAAAGCTGAATGGGGCGGTGGCAAAAGTGCTCAAGCGCCTGCACTACCCACTGGACGTGATGTTGCTGTGTGTGCGGTGGTATGTGGCGTATCCGTTGAGCTTGCGCCAGCTCAAGGAAATGATGGCCGAGCGCGGTATCCCGGTCGATCATTCGACCGTGCACCGCTGGGCCATCAAGTTGCTGCCGGTGCTTGAAAAAGCGTTTCGCCGCTGCAAGCGCGCTGTGGGCAGGAGCTGGCGGATGGACGAAACCTATGTCAGGGTCCGGGGCGAATGGCGGTATCTTTACCGCGCGGTGGACAAGGCCGGCCAGACGGTCGATTTCCTGCTGCGGGCCCATCGTGACAAGGCGGCAGCACGACGGTACTTTGAAAAATCGATCGACCAGAACGGCGAGCCCGAAACCGTGACGGTCGATAAAAGTGGGGCCAATCGGGCCGCGCTGCAGGCCCTGAATGCTGAGCGCGAAACACCTATCCAGATCCGCCAGAACAAGTATCTGAACAACCTGATCGAACAGGACCATCGGGCGATCAAGCGTCGCACGCGGCCCATGCTGGGGTTCAAGAATTTTCGCTGCGCCCGCATTCTTCTGGGTGGCATTGAGGTCATGCATATGATCAAGAAAGGGCAGATGAAAAGCGCAGGAAAAATCTGTCCTTCTGTTGCGCAGCAGTTCTACTCGCTTGCAACGTAAGCACTACTCGATATTTCGCTTTCGCTCATCTCGATTCTCTTATCGCGACAAAAGCGTCGGCCTTCGACATAGAAGGTGCGGCCCGGGTATGGGTGGTAGACGAAATAACGCGAATCGAAAATATTGTCGACGCCCACACCGATCTCACTCAGCTTCGTCGGCCGGAACGTGAACTTCGCATCCGCAACCGTATACGTGCTCGTCCCGCCGAACACATCCGGATTCGAGTCGGTATTGGCCAGCGTGTTGTACTGCCGCCCCGAATAGCGCACCGCGAGCGTCAGCGCCGAACGGGCGTCGAAGTGATACGTGGCGGCAACGTTCGCGCGCCACAGCGGAATCCGGTAGAAGTATTTGCCTACCGTCGCGGGGTTCTGCGCATTGGCAAGAATCTTCGACTGCGTGTACGCCGCGTTCGCAATCAGGTCGAGGCCGCGCACGAACACGTCCTGCCCCTGATAGCTGGTTTCCACGCCGCGCGAGCGCACCTTGCCGATGTTCTGGAAGTTCGTGATGTTCGGAATCACGGTCGTGTCGGTCTGGCTGAAAATCGTGTTCTTCACGTCGTCCTGAAACAGCGACAGCCGGAACAAACCGTTCCAGTGCGCCCATTCCGCGGTCAACTCTTTTGAGAGGTCGTCCTCGGGCTGCAGATTCGGGTTGTTGTTGATGATCGACGAACCGTTGATCTGCCCCTGGAACAGTTCTCCGACTGTCGGGAAACGGTACGCGCGAGCGATCGATGCACGCAGCGTCAGGTCGTCGGTGACGTCGAATGACAGTGACGCCTTTGGCGAAAAATGATGCTGGTCGGCACCGGCAATGGGCAGAGTCGTCGCACTGAGCGACTGGGAGCCGTCGTAGGCGCGCCAGTCCTCATAGCGCACACCGTAGACGAATTTCCAGCGCGGCAGAAAGCGCCACGCGTCCTGCGCATAGGCAGCCTGTGTCTGCGTGCGGCCCTTGAACGCGTTAGCGAAGCTGCTTGCGGAACCGTCGCGCCATGCCGCGGTATTGAAGGTTTCGTTGTCGAGGAAATAGTTGTCGTAGTGATATCCGAACGTGAGCGCGTGATTCCAGAAACCTGCCTGCGGCGCCGCCGGTGTGTAGGTGGTCTTCAGGTCCAGCGTCTTCCAGCCGGTGCCGTCCCCGAACGTAACGACGCCCGGTCCGTTGCCGGGTCCGCCAGCGTTGGCGGTGCGTGCAACGCTGTTCGACACGTCATAGTACGATGCGATCGCTTCGCCGTTCCAGCCGGTAGCGTTGTGCGTCTTCAGCCACGCGCCATACAGCCAGTTCTCGCTGGTGCCGAGACTTGGTGCGAACGCGGCGGCCGGAATGTTGTACTCGAATCCGTTGATCGCGACCTTGCCGCTATATACCGGATTGCCGTTCGCATCCCGCAGGAATGTCGACGTCTCGCTGTTATAGGTCTGATGCCAGTAGCCAAGCGTGAAGCCGGCCTGCACGGTCGGCGTGAAGTCGTACTGCATCTTCAGTTTCAGCTGGTCCTGGATCGTTCGTTCGATCCCTTCGCCGTTCACGCCGAGGACTGCGGTCGGCGCATTGGTCTGGTTGTTATAGAAATACGCGCCGGTGACCGGCGTGTCGCCGGGTTTTGCAGGCGTGGTCGATTTTGCAAGCGTGGCGAACTGCAAAGGCTGACTCGTGTTCTCGAAGTGATTGGCACCGACAAAATACGAGAACTTGCCGATACGGTCGCCAATCGTCGCGCTCGTCTCAGTGCCGTTAAAACTCGGCGCGATCAAATTTGAAGTGCAACACCTTGCTCGTGTAAGGTGTGCCAATGCAAAAAAGAAGTTACCAACAACTGCAGCCTGAAGAACGCATGACGATTGCAAGCATGAAGCAGCAGGGTTCGAGTGTTCGGGCCATGGCCCGAACACTCGGCC
>NZ_CADFGP010000070.1 GCF_902833905.1 Paraburkholderia tuberum STM678
TTGCGTCGTCCATCGCATTGCTCCGTCGTTACGATGGCATCACCTTCGCACCGCGCTTACGTGCATTCAAGACGGGATGCGCTGACGGATACCTAACTAGCAACCGGGCGCGAGATTTCCGGTGCGTCGTGATAGTCGGTCAGCGGCTCAGTGAGCAGCCAGTACACTCCACGCTGCGGGATAACGCAGATAGATCATGAGCACTGCCACGCCGAGCCGCTCATGATCGCCGCAGTGTTGCCTCACGCTCATCTTCAGGAAAGGCCAGCAGTTCGAAGCGCCGGGCCGCAGTGAGCAGCTCACGTCGAGGAATTTTTTGTTGGTCTCCACGCCGTTATTCTGTTTCCTGGTCCAGGCGGTAAGTGGCGAAACGCCTGCAGAAGGCTGCCTGCCGGCCCTTCGAGTTTTTGATCCATCGCTTTGATTATGATTTTCATCGCGCCAGCGCTTCGGTCCTGATTGCTCTCGCCAGGGACGGTTGAAGAATCTGAACACTTCCACGAGGGCGGTACTCGAAACGGCTCCTGCCGACTTCATTCAAGCAAAGGAGTTCAGTCGACCAGCGATCTTCTCTAGCGTTATCGGGAGGTCTCGCACCCGCACACCGGTGGCGTGATGAACCGCGTTAGCGACCGCTGAAGCCAAGCCAGTCGTGCCGATTTCTCCGATACCTCGAGCGCCGAAGTCGTTCAAATGGAGATCCGGGTAGTCGAGGAGCAGAACATCGATTTCCGGCTGATCTGCATGCACCGGTACCACATACTCCGCATAGTTATTGTTGGTCGGATAGCCGGTGCGCTCGTCGTATTCGGTAGCTTCGAAGGTTCTGGTCCAAATAGGCTGTCTGGACGAAAAGGTCTCGATAAAAAGGATACCTTATCGATAAGACAGGACCGCATTCCATACGGTGGGTACAGTGGCATCTTTGAGGCCGAGCTTTGCGAGATTGAATTGGCATTGGTCCGGGACTTGATGTGGCGATGGTCCTGTTCGATCAGATTGTTGAGATATTTCGAAGATCGAACCTTCGTGCCATCTGGCATCAGGCCGTCGGCCTTCATCTCGCGCACAGCACGGTGTGAGGCGGCATAGCCATCGAGTGTAATGGTTTGCGGCGGCCGCCCCAGATGTTTGATTGCCTTGTTGAAAAAGGCTTTGGCCGCGTTCACATCGCGTTTCCCCCTGAGCAGGAAGTCAACCGTCTGACCCGCCCGATCTACTGCCCGATAAAGATAGACCCATTTACCGCGGACTCTCAGGTACGTTTCGTCGACGCGCCACGACGTTCCCGCAGGCGTGCCGAAACGGTTCCAGCGCTTGACAAACTCCGGCGTGTAACGCTTCACCCAACGCAGGATCGTTGTGTGGGCGAGCGACAGGCCGCGCTCGGCCATCATCTCGACGAGATCACGCAGGCTGAGCTTGTAGCGTAGATACCAGCGCACGCACTGAATGATCACATCGCGGTTGAAGTGACGGCCTGAGAACAGATCGCCCATGTTTTTAAGCTTGCTCATTATCGAATCATGAGATCGAGGAAGCAGCACTCTAACCGATCACATTCACTGTTTGCACCAGAACCCTATCGCAAAGGTAGCGGCCCGCCGGGACGTCATGCCGAGAACGTTCGGCACAAGCAGCGTGAGGTCATGTAGTAGAGCCAGCTCACTGCAACGAACCATCTCCTGCCAAGGTGCAGTAGATGCCGCGCGAATCAAAGAATTGCGGGCGTAGTGCTATCGGGTCGACGCCAGCGTGCTCGAGATGGTAGCGCCATGCCGCAGGGACTTCATCAACTGCGTCGACCTATCTCTGCGACCGCCAGTGGAAGATGCCGCTACTCGCTCCGACGATCAACTTCGATTTGACGGCCAACTCAGGCGCTTAAAGGTAATTCGGCAAAGCTTCACAGATTCCGGCCGACCCCATCTAAAATACCGCGCGTGGTCAGCTCTTACTTAAGGGGCCCGGTTTCCGGAAGGCACTACTGCGACTTGGGTTTTGATTAGCGCTATTCAAAACGTAACTGAACAAAGCTCAAATCGTCCGTCTCAAGACAACGGGCTTTCCACCCATCGTCTGCTTCGTCATCCACGCCGCAAGCGCCGAGTCCATGTAGTCGGCGTGCCCTGGAAACCAGCTGTACAGATGCAAGCCGATGTCATGCACCAGCGCGCAACCGGCCTGCCCTGCTTCGACCGCTGCTTTGACGTCCCGCACCGACTTCAGCACGGCTTCGTGCTCTTCGATGTGGCAGTCGCGCGGCGGAAAGTTCGTCGTGCGCATCCATTCGTCTTCCTGCTCGAAATGGCTAACGGCGTGTTTCTCGAACTCCACGATAGCGGCGAGGGCGCTCGCATCGGTGCAAGCCACGAGCCCTAGCGCGACTCTGTAGAATTCTTCATGGACATCGTCCATCGGTGTGAACCCGAGTAGCCGCGCATCTGACCACGCAAGGCTATTATCACTTTCCCGCACAGGGGCTTCAGCGTCTTTCGATACAAGGTCTTTCATCTTCACTCAATCCGGCGTTAGAAACAGCTATATCATAGCCAAGTTATATTAAGCGTTGGAAGATTCCCGGCGTTCTGCCGTCAAAGTGGCTTAAAACTCGAATCCTGCCAGACTCCGTGCGAACCGATCGGCCGCCAACGGCACGATCCCGAGCAGGACCAGTTCCGGAGCAATTTTCGCAATGACACGGGAGGATTGGCGATTAAACGCGAACGGTATTCGGTGGAGCAGAACGTGGCTGCACTCAAGCAATGGGACGCGTCCGCGCTTTGACGTCGTGGACGTCTTCAACCGTGAGGCGCTCGCCATTGAGGTTGGACATCGTCTGCGTGCAGACGACGTTGTCTCGGTACTGAACCGGCTGGCGGCGCTACGTCGTGCGCTACGTTTCCTGTTTGCCAATAACGGCAGCGAGTTCTCTCGTCGCCTGCTGAATATGCTCGCGTACCACTACAAGTTACAGATCGACTTCAGCCGTTTGGGCAAGCCGGCGGATAACAACTTCATCGGGACGTTCAACGGCTCATTCCGGGACGATTACCTCAACCTGCACTGGTTCGGATCTATGGCTGAAGCAAAACGCGAGATCGAGGCATAGCGGCGGGACTCCAATGAGACCCGAGCTGACTTGTCCCTCAACGATTTAACACCGGGCGAGTTTCCCGCCTGGCAATATAGTCTTCGGCCTGCGGCCGAAGACTCATGAAAGGCCAGACACTAACACCTCAACCTGACCAGGAAACCCAAAGCGGTTCAGAAAACACCCCAAAGGTTGGATCGGTGTCCAAGTTTGAGGTGCGGTTCGCTCTGGAGGCTTTTTTTCTTTTTATTGCCCGCTTAGAGCGTTAGAACTTGTGCTGGATGCCGACCATGCCACCCGTCTGGTTCGCGCCCGTTTGGACCGTACCGCCACCCGTAAGCGCCACTGCACCATTTCGGCTGTTGATCATATACCCGAGCATACCGTACACCGAGGTACGCTTCGACAGGAAGTACGTTGCACGAGCCGTAATCATGGTCGAATTCGACGTCGCCGGCGCTACGCTACCCGGGACGATCGAACCGTTCTCGATCACGCCGCCGATATTCGACGGGTTGCTCACATTAAAATGCGCGCCGACGAGATCGAGTGCCAGGAACGGCGTAGGCAAATAGGTACCGTTCAGGAAGTACAGATCCGTGTGGTACGACCGACCGACGTCCACGTTGTGATGTATCCAACCACCTGCGAACTTCCCGTGGCTGAAATTGTAGTACGCCGTAGCCTGGATGTGCGTGTCTTTGTCCGAGCTACTCACAAGCGGGCCGAAGTCCGTTGATGCCCCACCGCGCATCTGATCGAAAGACACCGATGCGCCGTAGTTCGCGGTGTCATACATCACCATAGCGGTGACCTGCTTACAGGCCTGGAAATTGCCCGGAACCTGGCCAGCGCAGCCTGTTCCACCCGGGCCCGGCACCGTCGCCGAATCGCGACCGAAGCTATACGTCGCGCCGATCGTCACGCTGCCGAACTTGCCCATGTAGCCAATCGCATTGTCGCTACGTGCGTTCGCCAGGTAGGGGTCAAAACTGGCCAGGCCGATCAGCGCCGGTCCCAGGATATCGGCGTTTACGACCGAGTAATACGTCATGTTGCTTTGACGTCCAAACAGCACTGTGCCGAACCGGTTGCTAAGACCGACGTTGGCCTGACGACCGAACAGACGCCCACCGTAGTTCAGACCGCCCGTCCCCGGCGCGAAACCGCTTTCGAGGTTGAACACAGCCTTCAGGCCACCGCCCAGATCCTCCACACCCTTCAGCCCCCAACGCGAAGGCAATTCACCCGTCAGTGCCGGCATGCCATAGACCGAACCACCAGTCTTGGCGTGGTTATAGAACTCGATGCCCGTATCCATGATGCCGTAGAGCGTGACACTACTTTCTGCATAGGCTCCCGTAACGGAGAGCAGCATTGCCGCCCCGATAGCGAGTTTCTTCACCTTCATAGGAATCTCCAATTTTATTATGAAGACGCGTTTCTTCGTTTCGCGTCCAGTCGAATTATCAGGAGGATTTGTGCGAACGTAACGCCCGGTTTACCCGCAATTATTAATCCGGACCTCGCCCACACCTCCACCATCACTCTGCAGACCTAATTACTAAAACCGAATCGGATCGTAAATATTGGTTATGAATATCTGATATCGGTAGATTCGATTAAAGAGCGCTTGGAAGACCACTGCTCGTGGACTACTTGGCGACCCTACGCATCAAAGTTGTTACACGGAATAACGCGCCAGGAAAAGCCCCGATTTGACGAGGCTCTTCTATCACTGCTGTGCCTGAAACTCCCTTTCCAACTGCGCCCAGCGTTCACCGCACTCGACTGCGCCCGCCACATATTCCTGGGGTATTTCGAGGTACGGAGGACGCGATGGCCCCGGATCGATCAGGCCTGCCGCCTTGAACCGCAGATGGCCGATCTGGATGCTGTAGTCCATGAAGCGCGCGAGGTCGCCGCCCGGGAACATCGGTGCTTCCGCCCATTTCAATTTAGCGGTGATTTCCTTCGCCCGTTCCCAGTTGCCTGCCAGAACGGCACGCGAGTTTGCCACGATGGGGCTCGGCGCACAGGCAATGCCACCCGTCCAGCACGCGCGTGCGAGCTCGGGATGCTTGATCGCCACCGGATACCATTCCGGCGCCAGCGGCAAGATACGCATCTTGTCGCCGACGGCGATCATGTCGGGTTCGAGCGTGGGACCACCGACGTGCTTGGCCGCGACAACTTCCGGAATTTCCGCCAGAGCCTTGTAGGCCTCGGGGCTGATCTTTGCCTTGAACGCGATCGGGTTGTCGTACACGACGAGCGGAACGCCAGGCAGCGCTTCAGCGATGTCCTGGTAGTAGCGAACGATGTCCTTCTGATCGACGGACAGCCACATCGGGCGGCCGACAAACAGGCCATCGGCGCCCAACTCGATCAGTTCACGGCCACGAGCGATAGTGTCACGTGTATTCATCGTCGTAACACCAGCGAAAAACGGCCGGGATTTGCCGTTCGTTTCGATGATGCACTTCGTGAAGTCGAGATGTTCCGCACGCGTCAGCGTTGCCCCCTCGCCGAACGTGCCGTTTGCCATCAAGATATCAACGCCGGCCGCCGTCACCAGTTTGATCATCTTCTCGGTTTCGTCGAGATTGACGCTGTTCTTCGTATCCCACCGGCCTGCGTCCGGCGTTGCAGGCGTCGGTACAATCCCAAGCACACCAACGATGTCTTCAACCGTAATTCTCATTTCCACTCCTGAGTTTGCTCAAGAAAAAACTTGAGTCCAATTACAAGCCAACGTACTGTCTAACGCAGTCACCGTCTGCCTCAAGTGCAGCCGAATCTCCAGTCCAGACCACGCGTCCCTTTTCGATCACATAGTGACGATCAGCCAATTTCGACAGCGGCGCCAAATTCTTGTCGACCACGAGCATTGCCTGACCCTCGTCCTTCAACATGCCCAGGCATTGCCAGATTTCTCGCCGGATTAACGGAGCCAGACCTTCCGTCGCCTCATCGAGAATAAGCAGACGAGGGTTCGTCATGAGTGCCCGTCCGATTGCCAGCATCTGCTGCTCGCCGCCCGAGAGATTCGAGCCCAAATTCGTTTCGCGCTCCTTCAGGCGGGGGAACCTTTCGTACACGCGATGCAGGACCCAAGGGTTATTCACCTGTCTACGGTTTGTCGCCGCACAGATCAGGTTTTCCTTGACGGTCAGATTGGGAAAAATTCCGCGTCCCTCCGGCACCAATCCGATGCCCGCCTGAGCAATGCGGTAATCCGCCATGCCCGAGATCTCTCGACCATCAAATAAGATCGACCCGCCCTTGATCGGCAGTTGTCCCATCAGTGTTTTGATGGTGGTGGACTTCCCCATGCCATTACGGCCAATCAGTGTCACGACCTCGCCAGCCGCGATCCCTAGCGATATATCCCAAAGTACCTGACTCGTGCCGTAACTCGCCGCGATATTCTTTATTTGCAGCATCACATGAGCTCCGACGGTTCGCCCAGATACGCTTCCTGCACCGTCTGGCTGCACCTGATTTGATCCGGAGTGCCGGTCTCGATCGGTTGCCCGGAAACCAAAACCGTCACGCGATCTGCGAGTTCAAACACCGCATCCATGTCATGCTCGATCAACAGCATGCTGATGTCGCTCTTAAAGCGTTTCAGCAGCGCCACCATTGCTTCCGATTCAACTTGGCTCATACCTGCAAGCGGCTCGTCCAGAAGCATAAGGCGCGGCTTGAGTGCAAGTGCCATTGCCAATTCAAGCTGGCGCCGCGCGCCGTGCGCCATTTCGGAAACCGGCGTGTTCATTTCGGTCTCCAATCCCACCTGCAAGAGGGCTTCGCTCGCCTCGCCAATGAGATCTCGATCTCGGCGCGTCGGCGTCCAAACTCCGAAATTCCGCCCCGTACGGCCCTGAACCGCCAGCATGACATTCTCGAGCGCCGTCATATCGTTGAACACGGAAGTGATCTGATAGGAGCGCACGAGCCCCATCTGCGCCCGGCGATGGGTGGGCGCGGCCGTCACATCCTGCCCGCGGAAAACAATGCGCCCTTCGTCCGGCACAAGTTCGCCCGACAATTGGTTGATGAGCGTCGATTTCCCCGCACCGTTCGGGCCGATCAGGGCATGGATCTCACCCTCTAGCACGTCAAGCGTTGCGTTGTTCGTGGCGACGAATCCGCGAAAGCGCTTGACCAGATTTTTCACCTCGAGCAAGGGGCTCATCCACGCCCCCAGGTGTTGGGAATCGATCCAAAGATGCCGCGCTTAACCGTCATCGTCACAATCACGATAAACGCGCCGAGCAGTGCCATCCAGTGGTTATTGAGCAGCTGTTCGACGTCATGCGGCAAACCGAACTTCGAGCTGGAAAATACCTCCTCGAACGTCAACATGACGATAGTCCCCACGAACGGCCCAATAATGGTCGCCTGACCGCCCAAGACCACCATGGCCATCAGTTCGCCCGAAACCGTCCAGGTGACGTATGAGGGCGCTGCAATCTGCACCAGATTCGCCAGAAAGAAACCGGCGAGGACGCAGATCAATGCCGACAAAACGTACGCGGCCAGACGGTATTGAATCGTCGCAAATCCCAATGCTTTCATCCGCCGTTCGTTCGAGCGGCAACCCTGTACCGCCTGACCGAAGCGGGCGTTCATCATCCGGTTCATGAAAAAAAGAATCGCGATGAACGCGGCGAACACAACGTAATAAAGTACCGTATTCCCCCCAAGGTCCAGTCCGCCAAACGCACTGCGATGTTCGATCGTCAAGCCGTCGTCTCCGCCGTAGTCCGTTAGCGTCATGATCAGGAAATAAAGCATTTGCGCGAACGCCAGCGTAATCATGATGAACGCCATGCCTGACGTGCGCAGGCTGATCAATCCCACGATGGTGGCCACCACGCCACCGACGATCAATCCAACCATCAATTGCGTCCAGCCACTACCGATACCGTGAAATGCACAGATGCCGACAGCGTAGGCCCCGATCCCCATGTACAGCGCATGACCCAGACTGATCATCCCGCCATAGCCGAGCGCCAGGTTCAGTCCGCTCGCGGCCATCGCCATGATCAGAATGCGCGTGGCGAACGTCGTGTAATAACTTTGCCCGAGCACGCCCGAAAGCAACGGAATGAGGGCGAATGCCGCCAACAGGATGATGGTGACCGCCGTCCGTGGCGTGACAATGATTCTCTTACCCATGCTTAACCGGAAATAGACCTTGCGGGCGCAATGCGAGGACTGCCGCCATCACGAGATAAATCAGAATGGAAGCCAGCGACGCCCCGACAACCTGAGCACTCGCGTGCGGCATCACACCCCGAAGCAGAGCGGGCAGGAACACGCGTCCTCCTGTATCGACCAGCCCGACGATCAGCGCGCCGTAAAAAGCCCCGCGTATGGAACCGATACCGCCCGTCACGATGACCACCAGCGTCAAGATCAGGATTGGACCACCCATTCCTGGTTGAACAGACGATAACGGGCCATTCATGAAGCCCGCGAGCCCGGCCAGGCCAGCACCGATCGCGACGACTGCGCAGTTCAACCTCCGGATGTTGATACCCAAGGCTGCGATCATCGTGGCGTTGGATGCCCCCGCGCGAATCAGGATACCGATGCGAGTTCGATGAATGAAAATGTATAGCCCGACGGCCACGAAAAGACCAACGACGAGGATCGCGAACCGATACGTCGGATAAGGAATTCCGAATATCCGAATTGCACCGCCGAGCGAGTCCGGAACCTGCGTGGCAATCGATCCTGATCCCCAGATGATGCTAACGAGCTCGTTAAAGAACAGGATCAGGCCGAACGTGGCTAGTACATGCGTCATGTGATCGCGGAGGTACAGCTTGCGGAAGATCGCCGTTTCGAGCATGACACCGACGACCAGTGTTCCGAAAACACCCGCCGCCGCAGCCTCGACAAAGGACCCGGTAGCGTTGAACGTAACAGCCGCGAAATACGCGCCGAGCATGTAGAGCGAACCGTGCATCAGGTTCACGAAGTTCATGATGCCCAGCACGAGTGTCAGGCCGGCGGATAGCAGGAAAAGTAACACGCCGAACTGTAACCCGTTGAGTAACTGCAAAAGCACAAGTGATGGCGACATGGGGCTGCCCTGTTCGGCTCTCCGACTATCAAATGGACCAACGGTGTGCGCCCCTGGGAGCCCACACCCGACACTTATCCTGGTGTCGCTCGGGTCACCGATTTCCGCGGCTTGAAGGACAGGAAAAGACCGATCGCAATCATGAGGATAATGATGCCTACGGCGCGGATTCCGACCAGGTTGCTCCCCGTGTTGGCGCTGATAATAGCCACGATAATCGGGGCTGCGAATTCACCGAAGAACACGCAGGAGACGTATCCGCCCGATCCCTTCGCGCGGCGTTCGACCGGAAGTTTAGACATCACGATATCGGCGATGGACGGAATTGCGATCCCACAGCCCGCAGAGTGGAGTACAACGGCTACCAACGTCCATCCTAGACCGATAACCGGCGCCTCCGAGATTCCGATCAGGCCAACGGCCATGAACGAAAAGCTGGCGACCAGGCAGAACTTCGAGCCCAACGGACGGGTGAACCGCGTACACAGCGCACCGATAACCAATGCGAGGTGCGAGACACCCATGATCATGCCGATCTGGCCCGGCGTTGCCGTCCCGATGCTTTTGAGCACGAAACTGAGTTCAACAGCAGCGACGAACATGGAGATCGCTGCGAAAAAGAGCAGCGCATAACTCGGCAGCATCCCAGTCCACTTGAAATCCGTGTTCCAGGCGGGCTGCGCCTCCTCCTGTCGCCTCGCGGGTTCCCAAAGAAGCGCGAGTGCCATCGGGATCAGAATCACACCGCATATGTAAAGCCAAAATGGAGTGCGCCAGCCGTGGTTCCCAAGCAGACCACCGAAGACAAAAAATGCCGACGCGGCCAGTGAACTGATTGCCGTTTGATAAGCGAACACGCGCTCGCGGGCGGCACCCGTGTAGTAGTCGCACATCAGAGCCGTGCATATCGTGATCGCCATCGCTTCGGTCACGCCGAGAGCAATACGACTGCCGACAATCCAGTGAAGATCGGCCAAGTACAGCGGTGCTGTGCCGAATAGCGTATAGAAGAAAAGGGTAACGCCGATCATTGGACGCCGCCCAAACTTCTCTACCAGCCATCCTGCAGCGGGTCCAAGCAAAGCAATCATGAGCGCAGGCGTTGTCATGGTGAAACGCACCCACATCCCTACATGCGCTACATATTGAAAGTTCTCCACCATTCGTGGAAGCGACGGCGCAATCAGAACCCCACCCAGGACCGGCAGACAACTTATGACCATCAAAATGAACGTCTGTGCTGCTCCTGCTACTCTCGGCTTGGAGCCGTGCCCTAGATGATCGACCATCATGTCTCCACATCATTGATTGAATCAATTTTTTTGTTTCGTGTGCAACCGGGTTGTCACTGCGTGCTCTGAGATTTTCCTGTCCATCGTTTGACCAGACCGGTATCGATGTCGAACAGGTCGAGCGCCCGACCAACGGTGTGATTCACCATCTCGTCTATCGTTGCTGGACGAGAGTAGAACGCAGGCACGGGCGGCATTATGATCGCGCCGCTATTCGCAGCCCTTTGCATGATGTCGATATGCCCAGCATGCAGAGGCGTCTCCCGAACCATCAGAACGAGCGGTCGCCGCTCCTTCAGGCAGACATCAGCCGCGCGCGTCAACAGGTTGTCTCCAAAGCAGTTGGCGATGCTTGATAGACTCTTGATAGAGCACGGTGCGACCAACATCCCAGCGGTGCGAAATGAACCGCTGGCGATGGCATCCCCGATGTCAGCGTAGTTGTAGACAACACTGGCGAGGGCCTTCACATCCTTTACCGTCCAGTTGGTCTCTTCGGCGATGGTACGGGACGCCGAAGGAGACATAACCAGATGGCTTTCGACGTCCGGGCTCTCGCGCAGAGCCTCCAAAGCGCGGATGCCGTAAATGGCGCCCGACGCTCCCGAGATTCCGATAATAATGCGCCGTTTCACTCCATTTCCTTAATGGCGTTTTCATCGGGCCGACCATCGTCACCGATCGGCAGACGCTTGGCCAACGCGCGTTCACCCACCTTGTGATAATTACCCTCGACGGCCCACTGTGCTTCTTCACGATCACGTTCCGAGCGCAGGCCAAGCTCATAGCCGAACCAGGGCATTCGCGGCGTCAGCGAAGGCAATCCGAGTTCTTCCCAGATTGCCTTCGCGTTTTCCATGAACGGACGCGCGGGCAGCGAAACCGGCGCCATGTTCTTCTTGCGCATCGCGTTGACAAGCATCATCGAACCGTAGAGCAGCTCGTTCGAATGACCGTCACGGGTCGCATACCGACGTTCCGCAGACGGATCGAGACCCATGCATCGCTCAGGCAAGGTCACGAAGTCCTTATGCGGCCGCGTGCGATAGCACATCGCCCAAATTACGGATTCGAGGTCGTTCGGATCGATGTCCTCGTCAACCGCGATTGCGAATTTGCCCACGTGATTGTGGCGCCCCGGCAGTGCATAGAGCGCTTGCCATGCCACCGCAGGATCACATGGCTTCATCTTGACGACACACCAGTAATCCAGCGCGATCTGGTGGAAGGCGACGTCCACGACCTGCGGGATGCCACAGTGATTGCGAAGGTGGAACAGATACGTATTGTCCTGACCGACCTTCTTGAGCATGCTGCTCTCGCTAGGAGGCATCTGGCTCGTGATGTTCGTAAACACCGGATTACTGCGGTGCGTGATTGCCGTCACCTGGAACACCGCGTTGTACTCGCGCTCGCCCATGTAGCCGGTGTATTCGCCAAACGGCGCCTCAGGCTCCATGCAGTCCGTGAGGAAGTAGCCCTCGATGACGAGTTCGGCGTTAGCCGGAACCTGCAAATCGACGGTCTTGCAGCGCACGAGATCGAGCGGCTCACCGATCAGGCTACCGGCGACCGCGTATTCCTCTACGCCATACGGCAACCGGGTGCCTGCCGCGTAAGTCAGTGCAGGCGGGCCGCCGATAACTAATGCGGCGGGCATGACCTTGCCCAGCTTCCGGTAGGCGTGCCAGTGGATCGAACCGTGATTCAGGTGACCGAGCAGCACACCCATGCGATCCGGTCCCTTGATCTGGCCACGGTAGTTGCCGACGTTCAGCCAGCCGGTCTCCGGGTCCTTTGTGACCCAATTCGAGGCCGTCGTGTAGGGACCGACGTCGAAGCCAGGCGTAGAGATCGGAATTGCGAACTCGTCCAGACCGCCATGCGCCAGCAGATCGTCGCCCATGTGCACTTCTTCCTGCACGGGACCGTATTCGACGATTCGCGGTGCGATCGGTGCGGCCTGTGCTTCCTGCCAGCGTTGTTTGACGTCCTTGACGTCGCAGCCCATACCCAGGGCGTAGACTTCTTTCGACGACGCGTAGATACCTACTGCGGCGCCGCCATTGACCTTGTTGCCCTTGGCATCGACAACGTGTTCGAACAGAAAGCCGCGTCGCTCCGATTCCGGCAGACCCCGGAACTGCCACTTCACCAGTGGCATCAGTTCCGTCTCCTTGCAGATCGGACGGCTGATTCGGAACAACTTGCCGGCCCGTTCAAGTTTTTCGAGATAGGTACGGAGATCCTGCGGATTATCTTTCCGTTCCTGCGTAGGCGTATCAGACATTGTAGATTCCCAAATTTCCAGGTGAAGGTCAGCCGATAAGGAGGCTGACCTGTCGAGGCTTACTTCAGCGCGCAAGCGCTGACAAAAGGATCGGACGGATCGTGCATCGGCGCGGCGATCAACTTGAGGGTGACACCACCCTTACCGTCCTTAACGGCTTCCAGGACGTCGTAATCTTCATTCGGGAAGTGATTTTTCGCGAACGAGAAGTGGCCGCGAATGGTTGCGAACTTCGCCTGCTTCAGTGCGGCGCCCAACGCTTCCTTGTCGTCCATATTGCCCTTGACCTTGGCAATGGCCGAGTCGATCAGCTGTGCTGCGTCATAGCTTTGCGCAGCGAACATCGTCGGTTCCCGGTGATACTGCTTCTCGAAGGCAGCGACGAATTCCCTGTTCGCTGCGTTATCGAGATCCGGCGACCATGCACCGCTCGTCACCGCGCCTAACGCTGCATCCTTCAGAGCCGTCAGGTTGTTGCCATCGACAGCGCCCAGTGCGAGCAGCGGAGTCGTCTTGCCCAAACCGGCTTGTTGATACTGACGCACGAAGTTGATGCCCAATCCGCCTGGGTAGAAAACGAATACCGCATCGGGTTTCGACGCTGATACCTGAAGGATTTCAGCCGAGAAATCCTGCTGCGAGAGCGGCGTGTAGATCTCGTCCGGCACTTGACCCTTGAAGACATGCTTGAACGTCGCCAGGAAATTCTTTCCCGAAACGTAGTTCGGCGCCATCAGGCTGATGCGCTTATAGCCCTTGTCGTTCGCATACTTGGCGAGCGTCGCGCTCAGCAGTTCCGGTTGCCACGAGGTGACGAACTGGTACGGCGAGCACTCCGCGCCTGCCATCGGGTTCGTCGTTCCGTTCGAGATGACGACAAAGACCTTGTGCGGCGTGGCGACCCTCACTGCCGCAGCTGCCATCGGCGAAAACGTCAGGCCCGTGATAATGGGCACGTTGTCCTTTTCGATCAGTTTTTGCGTGACCTGTGCTGCCACCTCGGGCTTGAGCTGGCTATCCTCCCGGATAACCTGAACGGGAACGCCGCCCAGTTTTCCGCCGTTCATCAGAACGCGCAACATGAAGCCGGCGTATTGATCTTCACCCAACGTCGCTTGCGGACCCGACAACTCCGCTTCAAACCCGATCTTGATCGGAGCTTGTTCGGACATCGCTTGCTGAGAAGCGAATGCCACGACGGAAAAAGCTAACGCCGAAACTGTACGCAGCATCTTCAAGACTTCACTCCTTTACTTAGGATAACGATTGTTGCGTCACCACTGCCAGGTGTCAACGTGACACTGATCGGCATTTACCCGATTCGCATTGACCAAACGAGGTCTTACGCCGAGTACATGATCTTGCGATAGAACTCATAGAAGCCACGGATCGCTGCTTCGGAGACCATATCGCCCTTCGTCGGCGTCTCGGTGGTGTAGCCACCCATCTCCAGTACGCAGTCGCGGTCGTTGTTGGGAAGCATGCCGTTACGCGAAAACTCGAAGACCTCCGTGTCATCCACCGAGATATAGCCAGCGGAGCCCGTAAGGTTCGCCAGCCGCGTGCGGCGAAGCGTCATCTCTTCCGTGTCGTCTTCGTAGCCGAAGAACGTCCATGCGAGTTCGAACTCGTTGGGGCCCATCGGCAGCACGTTGCGTGTTTGAAGGAGATTCTGTTGCTGCTGCACGGTTAGCGCGGGGAACATCGTGAGGTTCTGGATCGTGATGTCGTCGTCGAACTCTTTGACCGGCGTCACGGGACGCATATCGTTCAGTTGATAGCCGTCCTTGAACGAAATCATCTCTTGCTGACCGGTCAACTTGTCACGCGCCGTCGCCGTCGATGCAACGACGTTGTTCGCACGCGTGCGTTCGTCGTGGAGCAGGAGGCCATCCTGGTCCATGCGATAGAGACCGAAGCTGATGAGAAATACGTGCAGGAGCGTCGCGTGATACGAGTCTTTCAGGTTCTCCGGATAAAGTTTCCAGTTCGCCTTGATGCGCTGACGCTGATAGCCAATTACCTTGAGTTTCCGGCCATCGAACACACGGGTCAAGCGCGCGTAGACGTCTTCGCCCAGGTATTCCTTCAGCGGCAGTGCCCGCTCATCGAAGGTGGCAAACACCGCACCGTTGACGATCTCGACACGCAGTTTGCGCAGGCCGTGTTGCTTCAGATCGAACTCTTTCGGATAGCCGCCGGCGCCCTTTTGTCCGCGACGGAAAGGAACGCCCGTGAGGTTTCCCTTCAGGTCATACGTCCATTGGTGATACGGGCACATGAGGGCAGTGTCGTTGTCGAATTTCTTCTGAACGACTTCTGCGGCTCGGTGAGCGCAACTGTTGAGCACGACGTTGACACCACCCTCCTGGTCACGCGTCATCAGCACCGAGCGCTCGCCGACCGTGGAACGCTTGATGTCGCCGGCGTCAGGAATCTCGCATTCGAGGCCGATGAAGCTCCAGAACGGACCGTAGAAGATCTTTTCGAGTTCTTCCTGATAGTTCTCGGGATCGGAGTAGACCCAATTCGGGACGCGCGTGCAGTCCTCAGTAGGCCATTGGCGGGAGTTACTCATTTGAATTCTCCTTACACCGGGTACACAACCGAACCGGGCACCAGTTCGTTATCGAATACAACAAAGCGGCTCTTGAATTTCAAGGCCTCGCCGCTCGCGTCGATCTGGTCAAACGTGCGGCCCAGCAGTTGCAATTCGGGAGTGCCGTCCACCAGGGTCTGGTACACCGCGAACTGGCTGCGGGTATCCAGCACGCCCTCCTTTTCGCCGACGATTCGTACGCTACCAATCAGGTGCGTCAAGTAGCGCGGGGAAAACACCATCGTGTTGCGAATGGCCGTGACCCGATCGATCAGTGCTCCCTTGCTCTCGGCGAAGATCACACCGACCGGCAGCGAACGCTCGTAGTTGACGCGCGAAATGATTTTGTAGACGCATTCGTCGGCATACAATTCCGGCCATTGTTCGAGCCGGTCATCACAAATGATTTCGGCATGCTGGGCGTAAAGATCATCAACTTTTTCGATCATGAAGTCGCTCATCAGGTCAGCGAAACGTGCACGTTCTTGGTCTGGGTATAGGACAGGAGTTCCGACAACCCTTCTTCCCTGCCCATACCGGATTTCTTGTAGCCGCCGAATTCGGCACCGATGAAGTGCGAGCTAACGTAATTGATCCAGACGAATCCGGATTCAACGCGGCCGGCCAGACGGTGCGCCCGCGCCAGATCCTTCGTCCAGATCGAAGCCGTCAGGCCGTATTCAACCGAGTTGATCTGTTCGAGCAGCGTTTCTTCGTCATCCCATGGAATCACTGCCAGCACTGGCCCAAATACTTCTTCGCGGAATAGACGCATTTCAGGCGTCACGTCGGCGAACACCGTCGGCTCCACGAACCAGCCCTTTGCGAGCGCGGGATCATCCGGGGGGCCGCCACCGCAGATCAGACGTGCACCTTCTGCCCTGGCCGACTCGATGAAGCCCATGACCTTGTCGAATTGCGGCTTCGAGATCAGGCAGCCCATTGTCGTTTCCGGGTCCGTGGGCATGCCGCACTTGTGCTGCTCGGCAATCAGACGCTTCATCGACGACAACACGCGTTCGTAGACACTGCGATGAACGAACAGACGCGACGTCGAGCCGCACGATTGACCGGCCCACAGGAAGTTCATGCCGGACACTGCGCCCTGGATTGCCTTGTCGAGATCTGCGTCGCCGCAAATCACGAGCGGGTTCTTACCGCCGAGTTCAAGCGTCACCGGCATGATTTTGTCGGCCGCGCCCTTGAGGATCGCGGCGCCGGTGGCGGTTGAGCCGATGAGAGCCGCCTTGCGAACCAGCGGGTGCGCGACCAGCGCTTCACCGCACTCACGGTCGCCGCTGATGATATTGATGACGCCCGGAGGGAACACTTCGGAAACGAGTTCGGCCAGCAGATAGCCCGACAGCGGCGCCTGAGCAGGTGGCTTCAAGATCACGGTGTTGCCTGCTGCCACCACGGGTGCCAACTTGCTGGCGAGGAACATCAGCGGATGGTTATAAGCCACGATGCGCGCGACGACGCCGAGCGGCTCACGCAGCGTGTAGTTCAGTACGCCGTCGCCCATCGGTACCGTGTCGCCCTTCGTTTCGTGCACAAGCCCGGCGAAGTACTCGATCTGTGCCGCAGCGATCACTGCATCGCGCGCCATTTCCTTGATCGGGTTGCCGCAATTGAGCGAGTCGAGCCATGCGAATTCGTCAGCGCGATCCCTGACCTTTGCAGCCAGTTCGCGCAGCAGCCGGGCGCGCTCGATCGGCTTGACCAGACGCCACGACTTGAATGCTTCATGTGCCGCCTTGACCGCCAGATCGACGTCTTCCTTGTTAGCGACCGCGACCGGGCCAAGGCTTTCCTGCGTGGCCGGATTCACCGTCATTTCAGAACCACCGAGCGGCGCGTGCCACTCACCACCAAAGAACAGCCCCCGCCTGGTCGGCAATTCAAATCCAGTCGTCGCGCTCATGCGTTGTCTCCGTTCAGAGTAATGCGGATTTGGCCATCGGACTCCTCCACCATGTGGCATGCCAGAGCGCAGGTAATCGGGGCGCCCAGGCCTTCTCCGGTGGCAACGTCAAAACGTCCGCCGTGCAGCGGACATTCGATTACGCGGTCTTCGAGATAACCGTCGGTCATCAGCGCGTGACCGTGCGTACAGATGTTGTCCGTTGCGTAGAGTTGACCGTCAACGCGATAGATGGCGATCTGACGCCCTTGCACGGTGAAACCCTGCATGCCTCCTTCCTCGATTTCCTCGGAACGGGCTACCAACTCATTGGTGATGTCACTCATATTGATTCGCTTAACGTGATAAGGACTGGAGTGTCGTGGCCGGATCGGCCAATTTCTCTCGATCGACGATCACGCGATTGGTGATCATCTGACGGGCGTATCGCATATCCCGCCCGTTATTGATGCAGATCGCTCCAATGATTCTTCGGTCCGCGAGCGCGAGCACAGTGAACTTGCCGTCTTCCGGTTTTCCGCGCCAGACAAAATCGTTCCAGTCGCCCGGATTGCCGGCCGTTTGGATATTCAGGTGGTATTGATCGCTCCACAGCCATGCAACTTCGGCATATGCCTCGGGCTCGCCCGCGATAGCCTTCGCCACAGCGATCGCCTGATTTTGTGCGTTTTGCCACGACTCGAGCCGGATATGACGATCAAGCAGCGGATTGAAGTGCCGGGTGACGTCGCCCGCAGCGTAAATATCCGGGTGGCTGGTGCGACCGTATTCATCGACCACGATACCGTCTTGAACTACGAGCCCACAGCCTTCAGCAATTTCCGTATTGGGAATTGCGCCGACACCCATAACTACGCAATCGACGTCCAGAAACTCATCGGCGTCGAGCAGTACTCGCACTCCGCCTTCAGACTGTTCAAATCCACGCAAGCGTGCGTGGGTCACGATAGCGACGCCGTTTTCCTTGTGAACATCAGCCAGGAACGTCGCGACGGATTCCGGAAGCGAACGTTCCATCAGACGGGGCGCGGCTTCCAGAACGGTGACGGCGACACCCATTGCCCGGGCTGAGGCCGCAACTTCCAGTCCAATGAAACCGCCTCCAACGACCGCAATGCTTTTAGCCGTGCGCATCTGTTCGGATAGGCGTAGGGCGTCGTCGATGGTGCGCAGGACGTGAATCCGCTCATTGTTTGTGCCCGGGAGCGTCAGCATGCGGGGCCGCGCACCCGTGGCTAGAACGAGTTTGTCGTAACTGATCTGGCTTCGGTCCGACAAAGTCAGCGCCCGACGTTCGGCGTCAATCGCGGTTACCCGGATGTCGAGGCGGACTTCAATTTCCTTTTCATTGAAAGCGGAAATAGGCTGAATCCACGTCTTTTCGACTGCTGTCCGGCCTTGGAGAACGTCTTTCGACAGGGGTGGTCGCTCGTAGGGCGGATGCGCTTCATCGCCGATCAGCGTTATCGCGCCATCAAATCCATTGTTGCGCAATGCCATTGCAACGCCGGCGCCCGCCTGGCCTGCGCCCACTACGACGACGTGTGATTTCGAAGTACTCATTCAAAGCCCTGCTTTCAGATACAGTTGCTTCGCTTCAATCGCAAGATCCCGAACAGCGGGATTTCCGGTTGCTGAATGTGCGAGTACGAGCTTCATCATCATCCGCATGAATTCCTGACGTTCATTCGGCGTCAGCGGGGCCAGCAGGCATGCCTGCGAAGCATCTGCTCCTTCAATCAATTGGTCGATCCGCTCTCGACCAGCATCCGTAATGGAAATACTGCTGACTCGCCGATCCTCGGCATTCGCCTCTTTCGTTATAAGGCCTTCCGATTTAAGACGCTCGATCACACGCATGATGCTGGTGCGATCTACGTCGGTTGCCTGTGATAGCGAGATTTGGTCGATACCGGGCATATCAGCGATAATCTGAAGCGCACCCAATTGGATCGACGTCATGTTGTGGGGCTTCGTCTCCTCTGCAAACAGACGTACCGCGACTTGCTGAAGTCGACGAATGAGTGCCCCAGGCTTTGTGAACGGGTTGAACATAGAAGAAATAAGCCGGTATGCCCTCGCGCTGGCGCTCGGGCGGGGCCGCGATTTAATCCTTGAAGGATTCCTTGAGAAGACCGAGTTTCCGATAGATTTCACGGTCGGTGACCATGAAAATCTGTGCGCCCTCGACCGAGGTGTGGGTGACCCACGTGTTTTGCGGGATCGTGAAAATGTCTTTCTCGCCCCACTTGATTTGACGGTCACCAATCTGGCTAATGCCTTGGCCAGCGACCACACAGCACACCGTGTTCGCCGTCGTCCTGAATTCCCGCGTCTCCAGGCCCGCAATCAGACCCGTGAGATAGCAATCGAGCGTCGCCATCACGGCCTGGCCATTGAGCGGATTGACGTAACGAACTCGGCGAGAGCCGTCCTCTCCTATCGGAGCCGCGTTGAGGGCCGTCACTGCATCTTTCCACTCATAACGGAAGACCGGCGAATATGGACGCTCCGTGGCATCCAGATCGGGCACGATGCCGGCCACGGCGAACGATGAGTCCGCGACTTCCGGAGTCTGATCGACGATCGGGCCTGGCTGAAATTCATCAGTGCCCAAGTACAACTGGAGGTCAACGTCCAGGACGTCCATCCAGATCGTTGCGCCTTGACCATTATGGTGATGCGAGTGCCACGTCCATGCCGGCGTCAACACCAGGTCGCCTGGTTCCATCGGACAGTCCTTGCCGTCGACGATAGTGGATGCGCCGTGGCCTTCCATCACGAACCGCAGCGCATTCATCGAATGGCGATGCGGGCGAGCCACTTCACCGGCGAGTAGCGTTTGCAGCGTTGCACTAATGGTGCCGGTCGTTGCTTCGTCTTCGGGCGTTTTGGAGAACGGATTGACCATCGAGAGGACGCGTCGCTCCACAACCTTCGGCGACGAAATCTGCGCCGTCTCAGTCAGGATCGATCGAGTTGCACTCCAAGGCCAGATGTGAGCCTGCTCGCGCTGAACATCCAGTTTGTGCGCCGTGGGGCTTTCCCACAACGGGACGAGATCCGTATCGACCATCTTTTCCCGCAGCGAAGCAGGGATCATGTTCGTCTCTGAACTAGAGCTAACTGTCATCGGGTCTCCTGATAATTGGTCTACGGCGTAATTAATCAGCATGCTGATAGATGCTAGATATTCGTCAGCATAGTGTCAATTGCGATGATCATCAGGAAAACCCCATCGGTGCTAACCCGATACGCCCGAGCCTGTGCGTCAAGCCGGCAACTGCAAACGGCCGGCACCTCGGCGCTGATACGTACGCGGAGGAACCGATGCATTGATACGGCGGCAGCCTTCCCCAATCTCCATCGAGTCATCATTTCGACTTAGCCCGACGTGGTCTCGGTCGCCGACATCGCCTACATCGCGCTCATCAAAATTACGATCGGCTTTATGAATTTGGCTGCCGTTCCCCGATGCATGCATTCGCAAAGGCGTAAGCCATTTAATTCGCCTGCGAATGGGATCGCTAACGCGCCACCGTTTTGAAGCACGCGCGTGCTCTCGAACACCTCGAACGGGCAGTCGTCCTGCGTCGTAGAGACGGGCAAAATGATGCTCTATCGCGCGATCGGCGATTGCTCGGATCGCCCGGCGGTGCCCCGGGACGCCGAGGCGCAGTACGGCCGAGATCAGGAGGATTCGGACTCCGCGCTGCGGCGCGTACTAGCGATGCGCTCTCCGGAACGCATGCATGACGCCGACCGGGACCGTGAAATGACTGCGAGCGTATGAACCGACTCGTGCCATAATCTGTCGGCACAACATGTGCAAGAAGTTGCTACGCAAGCCGTTCGACTTCCGGCGAGAATCCAGCCGCGCGTGCGTCACCCGCTGACAAAGCTCATTCAGCAGGTAGTCCCCTGCTAACAGCGGCGCATACTTACCACGCTAGTCCGCCATTCGGCGGCCTCTTTCGTTGGCCGGGCTGTTTTTTCGCCCGCAACTTTTCTCACCTCAGCGACAGGACACCAACGAAGGAATGAACACGATGAGCGATGCCAACGCGGCGACTCACAGCGCCGATCGGCTGCAGTTCGATGCATGGCCACCAGCGCTGCTGGACTGGTTCGACGGCCGTGCGCTCGCAGCCCGGACAGGCTTCGCGGCGTCGCTCGTCACATGCCACGAGGATGGGCGTCTCGGGACGTCGCTGCTTGGCATCGGTGAACTGTACGCGCCATGTCCCCGTTCGTTGCGCTTCGCGCTGTGGGCGCAAGCGAGGGCGGCACGCGCGCTCGCCGCAGGCGGACGCCCGGCGCTGACCTTCGTACTCGACGGTGCGTTTTTTCAGGTGCAGCTCGATGCGATGCCGATCGCGTCGACTGGAGCGCAGGGCGTCGGGCTCGCCTGCTTCGAGGCGGTTGTCGCGTCGGGTGAGGCGCAGCGCGTGCCTTACGCGCGCCTCGACGCGGGCATCACGTTCACGCTCGATGAGCGGGATCGCGAGATGACCTTAGAACGCTGGAATCAGCAGATCGAATGGTTGAAGGCAGTTGGGCGGTGAGCTGGCGCCACACCGCGCCTTGGTCTTGCCAAGGCGAATCTTATGGATTTGATCGCGTAACGCGCCACGCCGCGCCTTCGAGCCGAACTGACAAACCCGTGTGGGCTGTGTTGTGAGTTGCCGCGGCGTCATCCAAAGGGCGACGTCGCGATTAGATCGACTGAAAGAAAGATTTCACGTTATCGTAAAATACGAGGGGTTCGCGTTCCGCGCGCAAGGGAGATGCCTCGATTTTCATGCTTACTGGTCGCGAAGAACACCGAGAGTGGGAGTTGCTCAAGGCAGCGTACTTGGTCTGAGTACTGACAGTGCCATTGAAAATGACGCCTGCGTCGCTCCGTTGAGATCATTCATCAGCCATTTAAATTTATCTATGTTCAACCCCTTTACAAAGCCGGGAGCACTCATTCGCCGACTTCAGCAGGTGGCGGTGCGTCTGTTTGCAGAAGAAACAAGTTGCTACAACATGACGTCGATTCAATTCGGCGCTCTTCAGGTGATCGCGGATAGGCCGGGCATCGACCAAATATCCTTATGCCAGGCAACCGATATAGACCGTACAAGCATTATGCGTGTGCTAGAGCGTCTCAAGTCTGAAGACCTGATAACGAAGGAAGCAAGCACTGAAGATCGCCGAGTCAGTAGTATTTCCATTACAGAAGCCGGTCGAGAACGCATTGATAGTCTAATAGAGCGGGCCGAGGCGTCTCAAGTTCGCTTGTTGGCTCCGTTGACATCAGATGAACGTCAAGAGTTCATGCGGATAATGATCAAACTGGTGCTTGCGCACTCAACTCAGGAAAGCCCAGCTATTCGTGAGCTCGTGGATGATGCCCATAAACGAATACGTTTGGAAACTGGAACGTGAATGCGTAGGAAAGGTGGCGAGCGAAACTGGGCAAGTCTTGACCGGTGACAGTTTCATGCCACTGGCGACCGGGACACATATCACTGACGGTGGGTTGACCGTGGCCATTCGAGATACTTCCATTATTGAGCAATGAACCCATGGCGTACATGCTACCGGCCGGCATCGAAGTAGATATGTGAACCTAGTTCATCGCAGTTAGTATTGCTCCATAGACCTGAGAAGGTTAAATTATGCTCCCTTCCGGTTCTTCACCTTCGCGGGTGCTTTTCAGTGCCGATCGCGCGAGGTTCCTATGGGTCTCTCGTTCCTGGACGCTCGCCGCATCTCGAAGCCGGCCACAATGCCCGTGCGGATTCCTTTCTGGGCGTTCGCTCTCGATGTGCACAGCGTTGGAGTCGCAACATGAACCTACGTCAGTTGAACTACCTCATCAGAGTCGTTGAAGCGGGCAACATCACTCGCGCGGCGGAGCTGTTGCATGTCGCCCAGCCCGCGCTCGGCATGCAGATACGGCAACTCGAAACCGAATTGGGTGTGGAGTTGCTGATACGGCATTCGCGGGGCGTCGCAGCTTCCGAGGCCGGCCGGCTGCTTGTCGAGCGCGCGCGAGAGATCCTGGGGTTGGTGGAGTCGGCACGATACGATGTGGCAGCGTTGGCTGGCAAAACCCGCGAGCACCTCAGTGTAGGCCTGACCCCGAGCGTGATGTCGGTGATGGGCCCCGACCTGATCGTCAAAACAAAGGAGTGCATCCCTGACCTGTCGGTCAGCTTCACCGAAAACCTGAGCTATGCGCTCGTCGACGCAGTGGAAAAAGGTGAGCTCGACCTTGCCCTTGCATTCGACGCCGACGAACAAACCGGATTGAACTACATTCATCTGCTTTCGGAGGAACTGCTGTTTGTCGTCGCGCCTGACCAGGCTACCGCGGAACGTCAGATCTCCGTAGAGGATTTGCTTGGGTGGCCGCTTATCCTGACCGGTCCCCGGGACTCCGTACGCCGGACGCTGGAAATCGCCGCACAAGCGATCGGCATGACGCCGGACATCGTGTTCGAGGTGCAATCGGTGGCGGCCATCAAACGCCTCGTCGCGCTCGGCCTCGGCGCAGCCATCTTGCCGCCGGCAGTCATACGGGAAGAACTTCAGCAAGGAAAGCTCGTCGCGCGACACATCGTCGACCCGCCGCTGATGCGCAACCTCCATCTGGTCAAGGCTATCGCTCAACCGCAACGCCGCCACGAGGCGGCGTTGGTGGCCTTGATGCGGGACATGCTAGCCAGTACGTTGCAGGCGACGCCCGGGTTGTCCCACGTCGCCTGACGAATCGTCAGATCTTAAAGGCTTCCAAGGTCTCTGGCGCGAAAAGGTCCTCCGGAGCATAGCGCTGCTTGGACAGCCCACACTCGTGGTGGTAGCGCAGAAAGGTCTCCAGCGTATTGCGGTTGTTCTCAAAGCCGTACGACCAGAAATCCGAGCCCATTTCCTGTTCCACCTGTTCAAGCGTTGCCATCAACCACGGATGCATGACCTTGAGCGCTGCGGTTTCTCGCAGGTTCTCGTACGCCGTCCGTTGGGCCTGCGCAAAAGCCTTGAAGAGCGATTGAGCAAGCCAACGGTTGGCTTCGTAGATTTCGCGGCGGATGACGATCGTATGCATGATGGGGAAAATACCCGTCTTGCGAAAGTAGTCGCGCTCGAGCTCGCCGTAGTCGGGAAACAACCGCTTGACGCGGTCCGGATGCGTCAGGAACGTAGACGGCGTCCGGGCGGTGTGCAACGCGTCGATCTCACCTTCGAGCAGCATTCGCGAAAGGGTCTGGGTGGCGCCGATAGACTCAATCTTGATGTTAGACGGCAGATCGAGCTTGATCTTTTCGGGGCGGCCCGGCTCTTCCTCGCCGCCAGTCACGTAGGTTACGCTGTCGACCGGAACGCCGTAATATTCGGCCAGCGTGCCGCGAATCCAGACCGGCGCGGTCATTTGAAATTCAGGCGTTCCGACGCGCTTACCGATTAGATCTTTGGCTTCGCGGATACCAGAATTGGCATTGACGTAAATGCACGAATGACGGAAATATCGCGACGGAAAAACCGGAATGGCGACGAAGGGACGATCCTTGCCCAACGATACCGTGTACGAAGACAGCGACATTTCAGCAACGTCGAATTCGCGATGCCGCAACATGCGAAAGAACGTCTCTTCCACCGGCATATTCAGGTAGTTTAAATCCACGCCTTCTATTGCGACTGTGCCATCCATCAGAGGGCGAGTGCGGTCGTAATCCCAGCAGCCCAGCGTTAGTTTCAGCTTCGACATAGTGCCGCCATTGCTCCGTTCAAGGTTGACATCGATGCTCTTTCGTCGTGCATCGCAGGGTAGCGAAGTGCCTGGGCGCCGTCACGAGACCGTCCTCAGTGTTTTAGACCCGGGGGCCACTCGATCGGCCTTGCCGCGCTGCGTGCTCAGACGGAAAAGACAACGCCTGGATGGTCTGCGGATCTCGACATGCGCAGCCTGCCCCGACTCGTAGCGCGGCGCGAGGTATTTGCTACCCCCTGTCGGCGACGCCTCGGTCCATGAACCACGGCGCTTCAATGCACCGTATTAAAGCGGAAACGGGGCGGGACGACCAATATCGTTTTTTTTCCGCTGCTACAACAATTCATTTTGGACTGGTCTCGATGCGAGGAACGATGGTGGGCGTCAATCTTTCGCGGCGAACCTGCCGGCATCCCCTGGCATCGGCATTGACCAGGAACAACAATCGTCCCGCCACTTCGACCTTTGAACGGTCGACCCATCTGGCTTCTTGCCCTGAGCGCTATTTCCTGGGCAGCACTGGGATCCCCAACTGCGCCATGACTGCGGTGATGTGGTCCAGGCACTTTTCGACGTTCGCGTTGTACCGATCCGAGAGCGTCGGGTTGGATCGCTTCGGATCGGTGTACTTTCTCTGCTTGACTTCCAGATAGCCGGCCGCCATGTCTAGCTGGTTCTTCGGTCGGTCGCCCTTAATGAAGTCAATGATGCCCAGGTTCCGGTTCTTGCCAGCGCCGTATCGAATCTTTCATTAAGGTTGAATGAGATCGATTTTTTCATTCCGGTGCTATTTGATTCCCAAATTGGGCGTTCGCCGACGGTGGTGGTATTTGCCATGTGCACGTACTTCGTGCCGTCTACACGACCCATCGCCGCTGCAGTCGGATCGTCCTGGCCGTAGTAGGTCAGGAAGCTATTTTCCGTGGAGAAATGCTCGATCGCGGCACGGCACATTTTGCAGGGCTTGAGCGTTGAGTAGATGCGTGCGCCTGCCGGCAAGCGCTTGCCGTACATCAGCAGGGCACTGGTTTCCGCGTGCAGCAACGGGTGCGCACCGTTTTTCTTTCCCCAAGCCAGGATCTGCCCCTGTGAGGACACAATTAGTGCGGCCACGCCGGTGTTCGCTCCCTTGCCAAGGAGCAAGCTGAACGCCGCCGACAGATAGAGACGGTGCACGTTGTGAACACCAGTATGAGGTGCGCTCAACTCGGCCGGGGGAGTGCGCTGGGAGATGTCGACGTTCGGTCCCGCGACGTGGAGTTCCTCGGCCAGGAGTCGGACGTCGCGGGGCATCAAGTTGTGACCCTTTCTCGTCCCGGATAGGACGTAGGCGCCGTTGATCTCGACAGACGGAATTTTTCGGAATCTGACTGTCGTGTCCTTATCCTCGTCTGCGAGCAGGCCCAGCGCGGCTTTTTCCCAGGTGGTAGCCTCCTGATCGCTCAGAATCTCCTTGATCTGCTTTGGCGCGAAGCTGTTTAACAGAAGACGCATTCCCGGCGGGATGAGGTCGTCTTCGGTCTCGCAATAGGCGCCACCCTTGCTGCCATTTTGCGGCACGGTGCGTGCACGGCCCATCTTCTTTCTCCAGCGAAGCCGGTCGAGGGCGCCAGCCGCGCGACGTGAATATAAGCGATGAACGGCTGCTGTGCGGAGTCGAATTCTCCGCATTGAGCCTCAGGCAACGGTCGAACACGGAAGCTCGGCGAGCGAGCCGATGCGTTGCGCCTGCACTCCTGGTGGATTTCCGAGTACGGCCACGGCAGATCTCTCGCTTGCCCGCCACGACCCCTATTTCATACTCGAGTTACTCGAGTCGTTTCGATAGTCGCCAGCCTTAACCGTGACCGCCGAAAAAGCCACCGGCGCTGCCGCCAGCGAAACTGCGCCTATCCTGCTTTTGAGTTTTGGCCAGCTAGTGGGATCGTACTTCGCCGTTTCTTTGACGCAGCACCACTTTTCGCAGGTCGCATGCGCCGCCAATATCTTCGTGGCCTCAGCCTCGTTTGAACCCCTGTGCCCCCCGTATTCTTTTACGGTGTCGCTGGTCCCTTTCTTAAGGCTTTCCTTCAATTTATGCATATCCGAATGCTAGCGACTATGCGCCGGATGGCGCAAGTGCGGGCTTCACTTTTGAGGTCCGAGGATCCATCCCCCGCCTACATGGACCCGAGACAGATTGGCAATGTCTTCAATAAAGGTCACCGGACCGATGTACCGACCGGCCGAGCCGATCGACTACGAAAGACAAATGCTTGAAGACCGCACGTCTGGCGTCACTCGTCCTGGCCGACGTTTGCGGTTGTGACAACAGCGATTCTCGATCTGCGGCCCCGGCGGCGAGCACAACGACGACTGCTCAGATACTCGCGTCAGCCTTTTCCCCGACCGTCCGTCTGCAAGCCGTCACATTGCTGACGTAGAACCCGGCCTCGCCAAATGCCGGTTAAGGCCGACAGGATAGGGGTAGGAAACGGCGGTCGCCGTCCCCTTGCTTGAGAAAGGACTGGATGAGTTTCAGCACCCGGCCGTCCGCAATCCGCCCGGCCACTCTCGCAAGAAGGGGAAGGTGCGGAATCGAGTCAAAATAACTTTGCAGGTCGGCATCGACCACCCAACAGTAGCCCGCTTTCACATGCCGGTCCACTTCGCGCAGCGCATCCTTGCAGCCAAGGCCCGGGCGGAAGCCGTAGCTTCTTGGCTCGAACTCATGCTCAAAGATCGGCTCGATCACCAGCTTCAGGGCCGCTTGAACGACGCGGTCCTTCACAGCGGGTATACCGAGCGGGCGGCGTCCTTTACCTTTCGGTATGTAGACGCGTCGCACCGGCTGCGGGCAATAGCTACCATCCTGCAATGCATGCGCCAGTTCAGCGAGGCATCGGTCCCGCGCTTGCGCGAATCGCTTCACGCTCATGCGATCAACTCCCGCCACCCCGGCGTTCTTCTTGACCTGATTCCACCCCAGCGCGAGCGTTTCCAGGCGAAACACCTTGTCGATCAGACTATGCCACTTACCTCCTTTAACTCCGTTTTGTAGAGCAGCCAACATAGCGTCCGTCCAGATCGAAGCCGATGCGAATTTCCGCTGCACGCAGCTTCCCAGCGCATCTGCATCTCGTCTAGTCGTTTCCGACACTGGCGATGCTTCGATCTTCACCAGCGCATCGATGGCGCGATTCACGGCGGTACCGATCGCCCCGGAAGAACTGTCTACCTGCTCGAGCGCCGGCGAAAGCTTTTCGAGCAGGGCGACAGCGCCGTCGGCTGCGAGAACAGGATCGGCACGGGCGATCTGGCGGATTTCGGTCAGCGCCTCCTTCAGACGCTGGATTGGCAAGGCGGACTTCCAGCCGAAGGCGCCACGCCGGAATCGCGCGGCGAACACCCATTTGTGAGAAGCGGTTCGCGACATGTTCTGTGAATCTTCTCAGCGCGTCTTCATGTAGGCAGCGTACAGCGCCCCGTTGAGCGCCTGCAGTTCGCGCCGGGTTTCCAGCAGTTCGTGATGCCGGCCCTGACGCTCCAGGCTGAGTAACCCGAGCACCACCTTCGCCGCCCGCTCGGGCGCATTCTGTCGCGAAGGCTCTGCCCGTTTGAACACCGGCGCGAGGCCGGCCTTTTCCGTGAGTACCCACGCCGGAAACCACGTGAGATCGTCAATGTCGCCAGCGCCGTCGAACGACGTATCGAAGGCGCGCCGCAACCTGTTGACGCACGCGTCGTCAAGCCGGCTCAAAAGCTGGTCAAACCGGGAGGGCGAAAGCCATGCAAGTTCGATCAGCAACGGCCACGCCGCGTCCAGGCCATCGAGCCGGTAGCGCGCCTCCGTCATCCAGCACAGCGGCGCTGGAATCCGTCGCCACGACGCGATGCGAGATATCGAATCAGTGGCCTCGGCCCACCTCGCAGCAAGCAGGAAGAGCGGCGCCGCGTGTGCATCCGCGTGGTCCGCTCGGAAAGGCAGCGCAGCGGCGCGTCCGGCCAGTTCTGCCCAGAGCGGTGCGAGCCAGGTCGCCCCGCCCTGCCCCGGGAACGCGCGCGCGACTGCGGGCTGGACTTCTTGAGATAGGGCCTGCCGAGCCTGCAGGGCGGCATCGTGACGATCAAACGGTACCGTCGATCGGCCCTCGAGGGCATTGACGATCGCCCCGAAATACATCACGGCGTCGTCGTCTGGATATTCGTTCGCAAGGGCCTGCAGCGCGCGCCGCCCGCCCGCGGCATCGTACTGCTGCAACGCGGACAGGACATCGTTGCGCAGCATCACGTCGCGGCTGTCGTTGAAAATGTCGAGCTGCATCCGTCGGGTTCAGAACAGTTTGCTGGTCAGGCTGACGAGATTAATCCATTTGATCGTGCTTCTCAATTTTCTGCGGTGCTCATCGACTGAGTCGATCATTGCGCGCCGACCGCCCGCGTCAGCGACCACGGTGCGTGCGCGTCATCAGTGATCGTGTTCCGTCGGATCCACAAAAGACGGTTCCCACGCCTGTCCGCCGTAGAACACGCCAACGATTGACACCACCTCGGGGTCCACAAGGTAAGCAATCACTGCGCGCTGCCGGTAGTGGGTCACGCGCAGGCCAGGCAACAGATCATTGCGCGGCACGCCGCGCTCAGGGAACGTCTGCAGGCGCAGGCAGAAACTCACGATGGCGTCGACGTATCGGGCCGCCGTGATGGGCGAACCCGCTTCACAGATAAACCGTTCGATGTCCTCAAGCTGGTCCCGCGCTTCCGGGGCAAACTGCACCCGGTAGTTCATGCGGCGCCCGAGCGCTTCTTCGCCAGGTGAGCGCGCACCTGCTCGGGCGTGAGCGCGCGCGCGGGCTCCGCGCGCAACGCTTCGGCCGCAGGCACCACCTCATCACGCAACCAGGCCTCGATGGCCCTGTCGCGGGCCGCGAGGGTGCGTAACCCGTCGCGGATCACCTCGCTTTCAGAAGCGTATTCGCCGCTGGCGACCTTGGTGCGGATGAGCTCGGCCATCTCGTTGGGCAGGGTAATGCTGAACTGCTGTGTGGTACGCATGGCGCTCTCCAAGCTGACAGGATTTAATCCTACTCCGTCGACGGGGGTGCTGGCAAGGGCCAAGGCAAGTCCACGCTGGTGAAGACGGTGGCGCACGCACTGGCGCCGATTGCCGGCGAAATCAGCGAAGGCAAAGGCCTGAACATCGGCTACTTTGCACAGCAGGAGCTGGACGTGCTGCGTCCTCTCGACACACCGTTGGAACACATGATCCGCCTTGCCAGGGACACGCCAGCGCACCTGCGTGCCCCCGGCCAGAGTGGCATCGAACAATCGCTTCGCACCTTCCTCGGCACCTTCAACTTCAGTGGTGACATGGGCCATCAGGCGGTCGGCACGATGAGCGGCGGCGAAAAGGCGCGGCTCGTGTTGTGCATGATCGTGTGGCAGCGCCCCAACCTGTTGCTGCTCGACGAGCCTACCAACCACCTCGACCTGGCCACACGCGAAGCGCTAGGCATGGCACTCAACGAATTCGAAGGCACAGTGTTGCTGGTCAGTCACGACCGGTCCCTGCTGCGCGCGGTATGTGACGAGTTCTGGCTCGTCACCAAGGGTGGCGTCGAGCCCTTCGACGGCGATCTGGACGACTACCAGCAGTTCCTGCGCGACGAAGCCCGTCGCATGCGCGAGCAGGCTGCCGCGGAGCAGAAGGTCATCGCCTGAGTTACCTCCAGGCGGGCGGCGGCCATTGCATGGCGGGCGACGCGCGGACGTTCGCCAACGTCTTCAGCATTCGTGCGGACAAGCGCGCTCCAATGCAAGATATCGGCGGCACAAGCAGCCAGTCGATGCCGCGCCACGGATCGTGGACGATCCGCCGATCAACCCGGCCGGCGCTCTGCATATCAGGTGACCACCCGTCAGGGACACCTTGGGAGGGCACGTACACGCCTCGGCACGGCGAACATCGGCGACGCGTTCGCGCGAATCGTCGTATGGGTTCTACGAAACGATCCAACATGCACAGGTTCCGATCCACCGAACATCAGTGGACTCGGCGCAAGATTTAGAACGTGTGAACCTGAACGGCAGAAATAGCGACTACAAACATATCCGCTCCGGTCGTGACAAGGTGGGCGGCGCCCAACATCTCATCAGCGGGGCGGGTGAGATAGCGGACTATGGTCGGTCATACTGCCCGCCCGAAATAGCGACATTACATCGTTGCCCGAAGCGGAAAGCTCTACTTCTGAGCGCCGTTAAAAACGGGGGACTACCGAAGGCCCTCGATCTGCCTTTGTATCCGGCCATCAACGTCGGCGGCATCAACATTGATGCACGCCGGCACAGATGGTCGCTCAGGTATCGAACGGGGTGTTTTTTGAGCGGGGGATGAGCGGTATCATCGCGTCCAGCCATGACTCACAACCCTACTTCGCAGTAGCCGCCGCATTGGCCCGCGCCTTATGCAATTTTTTGTAGCTGTCGATCAGGCGGTGGTGCCTGTCGAGACCCTCCAGCTTCATACTCGTTGGCGTTAGCCCAAAGAAGCGCACGCTGCCGTCCACTGTCCCAAGTACCGCGTCCATGCGGGCGTTGCCAAACATTCGACGGAAGTTGACCACGTAGTCGTCCAGTTCAAGGTCGTCATCGAGCATCACCTCCAGGACCACATTCAAGGCCTGGTAAAACAATCCGCGCTCGACCGTGTTGTCGTTGTACTGCAGAAAAGCTCCGACCAGCTCCTGCCCTTCCTCAAATTGCTTCAAAGCGAGATGAATCAACAGTTTCAACTCGAGAACTGTTAGCTGCCCCCAGTCCGTATTCTCGTCAAATTCGATGCCGATCAAAGTGGCAATATCGGAGTGCTCGTCCAGCTCACTGTTCTCCAACCGCTCAAGCAGTGCTGCCAGGGAGGCATTGTCCAGTCGATGCAAGTTCAAAATATCCGCGCGGAACAATAGCGCCTTGTTTGTGTTATCCCAGATCAAATCCTCTACCGGGTAAACTTCCGAATAATCGGGCACCAAAATCCGACAGGCTACGGCACCCAGTTGGTCATACACCGCCGTGTACACCTCTTTGCCCATGTCTTCGAGAATGCCGAACAAGGTTGCTGCTTCCTCGGCATTGGAGTTTTCACCCTGGCCAGAAAAATCCCACTCAACAAACTCGTAATTCGCTTTGGCGCTGAAAAAGCGCCACGACACCACACCGCTGGAATCAATGAAGTGCTCAACAAAATTGTTTGGTTCAGTCACGGCGTTACTGACAAAGGTGGGCTGAGGTAAATCGTTCAGGCCTTCAAAACTACGCCCCTGCAGTAATTCCGTCAGACTCCGTTCCAGCGCCACCTCGAAGCTCGGGTGCGCGCCGAACGAGGCAAAGACACCGCCTGTGCGCGGGTTCATCAAGGTGACGCACATCACCGGGTAGGTCCCACCCAGCGACGCATCCTTTACCAGCACCGGAAAGCCCTGCTCTTCCAATCCATGAATTCCGGCCAGAATGCCAGGGTATTTCGCCAGCACTTCGTGCGGCACATCAGGCAAAGCGATTTCGCCTTCCAGAATTTCGCGCTTTACCGCCCGTTCGAAAATTTCGGACAGACATTGCACCTGTGCTTCGGCCAGCGTATTACCGGCACTCATGCCATTGCTGACGAACAGGTTCTCGATCAGGTTGGACGGAAAATACACCACTTCGCCGTCCGACTGCCGCACAAACGGCAGCGAACAGATGCCGCGCTCCACATTGCCGGAGTTGGTGTCGTATAGACGCGAGCCATACAACTCGCCATCGGGATTATAAATTTCGAGGCAGTACTCATCCAGAATTTCAGCCGGCAGCAAATCCTTAGGGCCAGGCTTGAACCAGCGCTCATTCGGGTAATGCACAAACTCCGCATTGGCGATGTCTTCGCCCCAAAATGCACCGCCATAGAAATGGTTGCAATTCAGTCGCTCGATAAACTCTCCCAACGCTGACGCCAACGCGCTTTCTTTTGTCGCTCCCTTGCCATTGGTAAAACACATCGGCGAGTGCGCATCGCGAATATGAAGCGACCACACATTTGGAACGATATTGCGCCACGAAGCGATCTCTATCTTCATGCCCAAGCCCGCCAGAACGCCCGACATATTGGCGATGGTTTGCTCCAACGGCAAATCCTTGCCCGCAATATAGGTGCTGGCATCAGAAGCCGACTTCAACGTCAGCAACGACTGAGCATCGGCATCCAGGTTTTCTACCTCTTCAATCACAAACTCGGGCCCGGCTTGCACCACTTTTTTCACCGTACAACGGTCGATGAAGCGCAAAATACCTCGGCGGTCCACTTCCGAGATATCCGACGGCAACTCAACCTGAATCTTGAAAATCTGTTGGTACCGGTTTTCCGGATCAACGATATTATTCTGCGACAGGCGGATATTTTCGGTAGGAATATTGCGATTTACGCAGTACAACTTCACAAAGTAAGCTGCACACAAAGCCGATGAGGCCAGAAAATAATCGAACGGACCAGGCGCCGAGCCATCGCCCTTATAACGGATAGGCTGGTCGGCCACTACCGTGAAGTCATCGAACTTGGCTTCAAGACGCAGCTTATCGAGAAAATTGACTTTAATTTCCATGGGGAAATTCCAAAAATTGTGCTCAAAATGATGTAGCCGCTATTATCCGTCACCAAGTGCAGTTGCTGTTGCAGATCGCGAATGTTGCTAGCGGTGTCCATTGAAGCGCTGACGCTGTCCGTTTTTTCCGCTAGCGTCGCTTTGCCCCCGGAGCACGAACTCACTGCCCGGAACGACTGACAAAGCGCAGCACGATAACACTCTCACCGCCATCAATGCGAACAGTGGTGGAGGCCGCCTAAGAAACATCCAAAGTGCCAAACTGCCTGGCGTTTTTGGTCTGCGCGCTGAGATGTCCGCGGTCCGAGATCAAAAAAATGACCTCCGGTATTTGCGCTTGCTGCCTCAGGCCGATGCGCTAATGGCGATGTCCCGAAGACAGTTGACGGTTGGGACGGCGGGTGCGGCATAGGTTAGGCAACCTTCCGATCTTGGTCAATCGATTTTGAGGTCGA
>NZ_CADFGP010000071.1 GCF_902833905.1 Paraburkholderia tuberum STM678
ACGAAACGAAGCTCGCTGGAGCAATCCAGTCGTCAGGAAACGCCGGATACGTGATCCGTACGTCCGGTGTTGTGGGAGGACGGCGGGGGCAACCCCGCCTCCTACCCGATTGCCCGACTATCTCTCGGATATCCCCGTATTTGCGTTTTTTCCGCTCGCAGCCGTCGCCGGATTGCCCGATAATTCCTCCCCATGAACGCACCGTCCAAAGATCCCCAACTCGAGTCGCTGAAAGTCCCGCCGCATTCGATCGAAGCCGAGCAATCGGTGCTGGGCGGCCTGCTGCTCGATAACGCGGCCTGGGACCGCATCGCCGACTTCCTCGCGCAAAGCGACTTCTACCGCTACGACCACCGCATCATCTTCGAGCACATCGGCAAGCTGATTGCGGCCACGCGGCCGGCCGACGTGGTCACCGTCTACGAAGCGCTCGGCACCTCGGGCAAGGCGGAAGAGGTCGGCGGCCTCGCTTACCTGAACGCGCTCGCGCAGAACACGCCGAGCGCGGCCAACATCCGCCGCTATGCGGAAATCGTGCGCGACCGCGCGGTGCTGCGCCGGCTCGTGTCCGTCGCCGATGAAATCTCCGCCGACGCGTTCAACCCGCAAGGCAAGGAAGTCCGGCAATTGCTGGACGAAGCGGAATCGAAGGTGTTCTCGATCGCCGAAGACGGCGCGCGCGGCACCCAGGGCTTTCTCGAGATCGGGCCGCTGCTGACCCAGGTGGTCGAGCGGATCGACACGCTCTATCACACCGCCAATCCGAGCGACGTGACCGGCACGCCGACCGGCTTCGTCGATCTGGATCGTATGACCTCGGGCATGCACGGCGGCGAGCTGATCATCGTCGCGGGCCGTCCGTCGATGGGTAAGACGGCGTTTTCGATGAACGTCGGCGAATACGTCGCGGTCGAGTACGGACTACCCGTCGCGGTGTTCTCGATGGAAATGCCGGGCACGCAGCTCACGATGCGTATGCTGGGCTCGGTCGGCCGGCTCGATCAGCATCGCATGCGAACCGGGCGTCTGACCGACGAGGATTGGCCGAAGCTCACGCATGCGGTGCAGAAAATGAGCGAGGCACAGATCTTCATCGACGAAACCGGCGGTCTGAACCCGATGGAACTGCGCTCGCGCGCGCGCCGGCTATCGCGCCAGTGCGGCAAGCTCGGACTGATCATCATCGACTATCTGCAGCTGATGAGCGGCTCGTCGTCGGGCGAAAACCGCGCGACCGAGATCTCGGAAATCTCGCGTTCGTTGAAGAGCCTCGCGAAGGAGCTCGACGTGCCGGTGATCGCGTTGTCGCAGCTGAACCGCGGTCTCGAGCAGCGGCCCAACAAGCGGCCAATCATGTCGGACCTGCGCGAATCGGGCGCTATCGAACAGGACGCCGACGTGATCCTGTTCATCTACCGCGACGAAGTGTACAACCCGGACAGCCCCGACAAGGGCACTGCGGAGATCATCATCGGCAAGCAGCGGAACGGTCCGATCGGTCCCGTTCGGCTCACGTTCCACGGCCAATACACGAAGTTCGACAACTTTGCGGGCGCGCAGAACTTCTACGGCGGCGAGTGACGCAAGGCGCCGTGGGCTGTTGTAACGGCGCTGTCGCGAGTGCGGCAACGATGGCGGAACGGTACAATATGGCGCTTTTATGTCAGCCATAACGTGACCCATTTCCAGGATCCCAATGTTCGGTCGATTCATGCCCACCGAGGGCAAGTTCTTTGAAATCTTCAATTCGCACGCAACGTGCATCATCTCGGCAAGCCGCGAACTCGAACTCCTGATCGACAATCTGCAGGACGCCGAAACCCACAAGCAGAACGTACAAAAGGCCGAGAAAGCGGCCGACAAGCTCACGCACGAAGCCATCGACCTGCTGCACAAGACCTTCATCACGCCGCTCGACCGCGACGAGATCCACAAGCTGATCACGACGATGGACGACATCCTCGACCTGATGGAGGACGTCGCCACCGCGATCTCGCTGTACGACGTGCAAGCGGTCACGTCGGAGGCGAGCCAGCTCGCGCATATCTGCACGGCAACCTGCGAGCGCGTGCAGTTCGCGGTCAGCCTGCTGTCGGACATGAAGCAGGCGAGCCAGATCCTGAAGGCCTGCGAGGACATCGACCGGCTCGAATCGGAAGCCGACAGCGTGCTGCGCGCGGCGATGTCGAAGCTGTTCCGCGAGGAAGACGACGTCAAGGTCCTGATCAAGCTCAAGGCGATCTACGAGCTGCTCGAAACGATCACGGACAAGTGTGAGGATGTGGCCAACATCATCGAAGGCATCGTGCTGGAAAACGCATAATGCAATCGATACAACTCGCTATCTGGGTCGTCACCGGCCTGGTTGCCATTGCTTTGGTGTTCGACTTCATGAACGGTTTTCACGACGCGGCGAATTCGATCGCCACGGTCGTGTCGACCGGCGTGCTGAAGCCACAGCAGGCGGTGGCGTTCGCGGCGGCGTTCAACGTCATCGCGTATTTCGTGTTTCACCTGAAGGTGGCCGCGACCGTCGGCAAGGGCACGATCGACCCGGACATCGTCGACCACTACGTGATCTTCGGCGCGTTGGTCGGCGCGATCGCGTGGAACGTGATCACCTGGGTCTACGGCATTCCGTCCAGTTCGTCGCACGCGCTGATCGGCGGCCTCGTGGGTGCGGCGCTCGCGAAGTCGGGCTGGGGATCGCTGAACTGGGATGGCCTGATGAAGACCGTCGCGTTCATCTTCATTTCACCGCTGCTCGGCTTCGTGCTCGGCTCGTTTTTCATGCTGCTGGTGTCGTGGCTCTACTTCCGCACGCCGCCTAGCAAGGTCGACCGTCGCTTCAGGCGTCTGCAATTGTTCTCCGCTGGCCTGTACAGCCTGGGTCACGGTGGCAACGACGCGCAGAAAACCATCGGCATCATCTGGATGCTACTGATCGCCACCGGCTTCGCGTCGATGAAGGCGGACGCGCCGCCGCTGTGGGTGATCGGCGGCTGCTATCTGTCGATGGGTCTCGGTACGCTGTTCGGTGGCTGGCGCATCGTGCGCACGATGGGCCAGAAAATCACGAAATTGAAGCCGGTCGGCGGCTTCTGCGCGGAGGCGGGCGGAGCGATCACGCTTTTTACCGCCTCGGCGCTCGGCATTCCCGTCTCTACCACGCATACGATCACCGGCGCGATCGTCGGAGTCGGCGCGACGCAGAAGCTGAGCGCGGTGCGCTGGGGTGTCGCCGGCAACATCGTCTGGGCCTGGATTCTGACGATCCCGGCTTCCGCGGTGCTGTCCGGCGGGGCCTGGTGGCTGGGCCACCACTTCCTGTAATCACCATGCGATGCAGACCTGCGCTGCCGGGGTCGGCTGAGTTTAGCTGAACAGCACGCGCGGGCTTCGGCGACATGCCGCCCATGGCATCGCACCGGTGTCCCTACGCAGTTCGACTAAAAAGCGCGTTGCACGACGCGTTCAGATCAGCGGCGCATTCGCACCATCCATCGGAATGATCGCGCCCGTCACATAGCTCGCGCGGCGGCTCGCGAGGAACAGCGCCACGTCGGCGATTTCCTCCGGCTTTGCATAGCGCCCGAGCGGCATCCGGGCCTGGCCGCGCGCCAGCGCTTCGTCGTTGCCGATGCCTTGCTGCGCCGCTTCCAGCCGGACCGCTTCCTCGACGCGCTCGGTCAGCGTCGAGCCCGGATTGATCGCGTTGATGCGGATGCCATAGCGCGCGTAGTAGTGCGCGAGGCCGACGGTCGCGAGCATCAGCGCCGCGTTGGCCGCGCCGCCTGCGATATGGATGTCGCTCGCGACCTTGCCGCCCATGCCGATGATATTGACGATCGTGCCCGGCTCGGCACCGCCGTTGGCTTTCGCGCGCTCGGCCATACGGCGCAGCACTTCCTGCTGCGGATAGATATACGGGAAATACTTCGCTTCCATCGTCGCGCGGAATGCGTCGGCATCGAGCGTCTCGGGGTCGTACCGGCGCGCGGCGCCGGCACTGTTGATCAGTACGTCGATCGGGCCCACGGCGGTGCTGACTTCCTCGACGATATCGGCGGCGCTGTGCGCTTCGTGCAGGTCGGCGCGCGTGCGGTGCACGTGGAATCCTTCCTGTTTCAGCTGTTCGTAGGCGCGCGCAAGGTTGGCGGGGTCGCGCGACACGATCGCGACCTTCGCGCCTTCCTGTGCGAAGGCGCGCGCGCAGGCGAAACCGATGCCTTTGCTGCCGCCGGTGATGAGCACCACCTTATTTCTGAGCCCGAGTTCCATGGTCGTTACCCGCCGTCGAAAGAATATCGATGACGATAGCAGATCACGGCGTCAGAAGTTGCCGTTTGCGAAACGGGCAATCGGGTCGTCGCTGCTTTGCGTGGGTGCGGGCACGCCGTGGGAAGCCGTCGACGCACGCATGAGCTGCACGGATCCAGTGCCTTCGGTCTGCTGCATCTGCCGGGCCTGGCGTTCCGCGATGGAGGCGGGTGGCGGCGGTTCGAATGCATCGGCGGCGGCGTCGATCGGGTCGGGTGAAGGTTGGGCAAGGGTGCGGGCGGTCGTCGCGGACTGCATCGGTTGAGCGGGCGAACGAGCGCCGCTTTCATACGTGCTCGTCTGAGCCGCGGGGACCATCGTCGCTGCCACGGCGCCCGCTGAGCGTGCCTGCAGCTGCGCGGCGCCGAGGCCCGACGGCGGCGGCTCGAATTGATCGGCTTGCACGACGGGCGTGCCGCCGCCTGCACGGGTCGCCGGCGTCGCGCTCGCGACCGGCCGGGCCGTTGCCATCGACGACGCGCTGGACAGCGCCGTCGGGCCCGCGTAGATCGACGCTGCCGGAACTGCCACGGTTGTTGCCGTGCCCGTCGCCGCGACCGCAGCACCTCGCTCGGTTTGCGGCGCCGCAGCCTGATAGCTCGGCGTATCGAACGGCGCCGCCGGTCCCGCCATCCGGCGGATGCCGTCGAAGCGCTTCGCCCAGTAGGGATTGGTCAGATAGTCGAGCCGCACGGTGCCGCCCGTCGATGGCGCGTTGACGAAGCGCAGCTTGCCCACGTAGATGCCGACGTGCGAATGCGCGCGCCCCGTCGTGTTGAAAAAGATCAGATCGCCTGGCGCGATTTCGTCCGGTTCGATCGACTCGCCGCGCCCGCTCATCTCGGCCGTCGTGCGCGGCAGGTTCACCGACGCCGCGCGCAGCACGACGTACCGCACGAGCCCGCTGCAATCGAAGCCGCTGTCGGGCGTATTGCCGCCCCACCGGTAGGGCACGCCGACGAGACTCATCGCCTGAATGGAGATTTCCTCGCGGCCGATGCTGTGATCGACGAAGTGGGGAAAGCCGGGCGGCGGCGCGCGATAGGCGCCGTTCGCGACGACGCTGCCGCCTGACCCGCGCGACGTCTTCTGCGGCGCGCCGGCACAGGCGGCGAGCAGCAGGACGGGCAGCAGCGATAAGGCGAGTCGGCGCATGAAGACGGCACGGGCGGTAAGCGCCCATTTACTCACTGAGGATGTCGGGATGGTAGCCGCCCAACAAGGCCGCGGCAAGAATTGTTGATAAATTACTTGAAGTTTGTGCGCTAAATGTTGCCTGCGTGGAACGCCGGCGCAATAAAAAAGCCGCGTCCGGAACGAACCGGACGCGGCCTGCGATCAAAAGCCGGAAAAAACCGGCGAACCTCTAGAGAATCTCCGACGCGTAGTCAGCGAGGCGCGAGCGCTCGCCGCGCGCGAGCGTCACGTGTCCGCTGTGCGCCCAGCCCTTGAAGCGATCGACCACATAGGTCAGGCCCGAACTGCCCTCGGTCAGGTAAGGCGTATCGATCTGCGCGATGTTGCCAAGGCAGATGATCTTCGTGCCCGGACCGGCGCGCGTGACGAGCGTCTTCATCTGCTTCGGCGTCAGGTTCTGCGCCTCGTCGATGATCAGATACTTGTCGACGAACGTGCGGCCGCGCATGAAGTTCATGCTCTTGATCTTCAGGCGCGAGCGGATCAGCTCCTGGGTCGCGGCGCGGCCCCATTCGCCGGCGGCGTCGTCGGTTTTCTGCAGCACTTCGAGGTTGTCGTCGAACGCACCCATCCACGGCTGCATCTTTTCCTCTTCGGTGCCCGGCAGAAAGCCGATGTCTTCGCCGACCGGCACCGTCGCGCGCGTCACGATGATCTCGTTGTAGCGCTTGTCGTCGAGCACCTGCGCGAGACCCGCCGCGAGTGCGACCAGCGTCTTGCCGGTGCCGGCCTGGCCGAGCAGCGTGACGAAGTCGATGTCCGGATTCATCAGCAGGTTCAGCGCGAAGTTCTGCTCGCGATTGCGCGCCGTGATGCCCCACACGTTGTTCTTGTGGTGGCCGTAGTCACGCAGCGTTTGCAGCAGCGCGGTCTTGCCGTTCAGTTCGCGCACCAGCGCATGAAACGCGGGCTCGCCGTTCTGCGGCTCCAGATAAACGAACTCGTTGACCAGCATCGATGCGCACAGCGGACCCGTCACGCGGTAGTACGTGGTGCCGGTTTTCGTGTCCTGCCAGCTTTCCATGCCCTTCGCGTGCCTGGTCCAGAAGTCTTGCGGCAGGGCGCGGATGCCCGTGTACAGCAGGTCGCTGTCCTCGAGCACCTGGTCGTTGAAGTAGTCTTCGGCGGGCAGACCGAGCGCATGCGCCTTGATGCGCATGTTGATGTCTTTCGACACCAGCACGACCTGGCGATCCGCGCGATCGCGCTGCAGCGCGCGCACGACGCCGAGGATCTGGTTGTCGGCCTTGCCTTCGGGCAGACCTTCGACCGGCTCGATCGCGGTCAGGCGGGTCTGGAAGTACAGCCGCCCGGAGGCCTCGCGGCTGCCCAGACGCGCGAGCGAAATGCCGTCGGCCATGTCGCCCGCGTTCGCGACGAGCGCGTCGAGCGTGCGGCTCACCTGACGCGCGTTACGCGCGACTTCCGACATTCCCTTCTTGTGGTTGTCGAGCTCTTCCAACGTCATCATCGGCAGATAGACGTCGTGCTCCTCGAAGCGGAACAGGCAGCTCGGATCGTGCATCAGCACGTTGGTGTCGAGCACGAAAAGCTTCTGCACCTCGGCTGGCGTGGCGCCCGCGCCACGTTTCTTGCGCGTGGCGGCAGGGCTCGCTGCGGCGGGCGCGGCGGCTGTTTCGTCCGTCCGCTGCTTCGCGGCAGGCGCGCGTGCGACGATCGGCTGCGCTTCTGTCGCGTCGGCTTCGAACTGCGGGCGTGCGGACGGAACCGGCTGCAACAGCGCGGCGGTCTGCCTCGCCTTGCGGCCGCGCGCGGGCGCGGGTTGCGCGGCGGGCGGCGACTCGACGGCGGGCACGGGCCACAACGTGGTGGCGGCGTTGGCAGCGTGCGCCATCGGTGTGGCGACATTGACGCGGCCGTAATCGGCCGACTCTGCGGATTCCCCTTCACGCGCCTGTTTTTTCGCGGCGGAGCGCGCGGGCGTGACGGCTTTGGCCTTGTATTCGTCAGGCGACAAAAGATTGCCGAGCTTGTTGGGGGGAGTAGGCAAAGGCATGGTTTCCCTCGAAATGATCGGGTCACATATCGTGCGCCGCCCGTCGCATTCTGACGATGCCCTCATGGGACATCGAGTTTGCGCGAGGAGGCGCGCATTCGGTCTAGAGATGCCGGTTCGCCTGGTTTTCGATAGGCTCCTTGACGGAAGCGCGTGAACCGATGAACGAACGGTCGCGCGCAATTAAAAAAGCCGCCGCCCCGGCATTCGGGGCAAGCGGCTCGACGATGATGCTCACGTTGCGCCTCACGCTCCGAACGGCACCGGTGGATCCGGTCAGGCGGCCGTCAGGGCTGGCGCAGCGGAGAACAATGTGGGGTGGACAGGCACTCATTGCGGGCCAATATAACGCGCATCAAAGCGCTTGTACAGCCTCCAGAATGTCGTCGACGTGGCCCGGCACTTTAACGCCGCGCCACTCGTGGCGCAGCACGCCATCGGCGTCGATGAGGAACGTGGAGCGCTCGATTCCCCGTACCTCTTTGCCATACATTTTCTTCATTTTAATGACGGCGAAGAGGGCGCACAGCGTTTCTTCCGGGTCGGAAATCAGCGGGAAGGGTAGTTCGAGCTTAGCCTTGAAGTTGTCATGCGAACGCAGGCTGTCGCGCGACACGCCGATCACTTCCGCGCCGGCTTTCTTGAACTTCGGATACAGATCGCGGAACTGCAACCCTTCGGTCGTGCAGCCCGGCGTGTTGTCCTTCGGATAGAAATACAGCACCACCTTCTTGCCCCGCAGCTTTGACAGCGTGATTTCGCCGCCCGTCGCGGCGGCGGTGAAGTCGGGGATGGGTTGGTCGACTGCGATGGACACGAGGTTCTCCGGTTGTTGGGGCTGGCGTCGCTAGGTGCCGCGGCGTCGGCCGGTCTGTCGTCGAGGTTGTTGTTGTTCGGGAATACGGTCGGCGCGCGGTTGTCCGATCGTCAGACCCGGCAAGGAAGCGGGTGACAGGCGGGCAACAGGCCGGCAACGGGCGGGCAACAAGCGGCGCGCCTTCTAACGGCTCCCGCGTCGCGGGCCTTCAGGGCTGGACGATCAGTTCGCCGGAGCGTCCCGGAATCTCGCCCCACGCGACAGGGTACGATGGCAGCGTGTCGCGGTCTAGCGTGGCGTAGTAATCGCCCATCGTCGCGAACGTGTGGCCCTGGGCGCGCCAGCCTTCGAGCAACTGTTCGAAAACCGGCGCGAGTTTCTGTCCTTCGAGTTCCGCGTGCAGCGTGAACACCTGGTCGTGCGGATTTTTTTCAGTTCGTTTCAGCATCCACGCGGCGACGTTGTGCGTATCGACACCATCGACACCGAGCACTTCGTCGAGCGTCGGGAGCGTGGTCGGCATCTGCACGTGCTTCAGCGTCCTGCCGTCGACCACCGGCAGATATGGCGAGTGGCCGCGGCCGTCGGAAGCGTAGCGCATGCCCCACGCGTCGATCTGCTCGAACGCGTGGCCGTTCATCTGCCAGCCCGCGGCGCCGTGCGTGACGGGCGGCGCGCCGAATATCTCGATGAACCGCGCGTGGCTCCGCTGCATCTGCGCGACGGTCCACGCGCGATCTTTGGCGCGCACGTTGTCCTGCCAGTACACGTGATCCCACGTATGGATGCCGCACTCGAAGCCGGCTTCGTGGATCGCGCGCATCTCGGCCGCGGCCTTCGCGCCGATGTCCGGACCGGGCAGCAGCACGCCGTACATCAACTGCCTGAGGCCGTAATGCTCGACCACCGACGTGCGCGACACCTTCTTCAGAAAGCCCGGCCGCAGCACGCGGCGCATCGCCCAACCGGTGTGGTCGGGCCCGAGGCTGAACAGGAAGGTGGCGCGCGCCTTGAAGCGGTCGAAGATGCGCGCGAGATTCGGCACGCCTTCGCGGGTGCCGCGCAGCGTGTCGACGTCGATCTTCAGGACGATGCGAGCCAAGGACGCGCCCTTATTGCTGTTCGACGAGTGCGCGGGCTTCCGCGACGTGGCCGCGATACGCTTCGAAAATCTTGCGCAGCGCTTCGTCGAAAGTCGACGTGGGTGCCCAGCTGAGTTCCTGCTTCGTATTGTCGATCTTCGGCACGCGGTTCTGCACGTCCTGATAGCCGTTGCCGTAGTACGCGCCCGACGACGTTTCGACCAGTTGCACTTTCCTGGCCAAGTCCGCGTATTCGGGGAATTCGGCCGCGAGTGCCAGCATCTTGTGCGCGAGCTCACGCACCGAGAAGTTGTTGATCGGGTTGCCGATGTTGTAGATCTTGCCGGTGGCGACGCCGTTCTTGTTCTCGATGATCTTCATCAGCGCGCTGATGCCGTCGTCGATGTCCGTGAACGCGCGCTTCTGCGCGCCGCCATCGACGAGGCTGATGTTCTCGCCGCGCACGATGTGGCCGAGGAACTGCGTGACCACGCGCGAGCTACCTTCCTTCGGCGTGTAGATCGAGTCGAGGCCCGGGCCGATCCAGTTGAACGGACGAAACAGCGTGAAGTTCAGGCCTTCCATGCCGTAGCCCCAGATCACGCGGTCCATCAGCTGCTTCGAGCACGCGTAGATCCAGCGCGGCTTGTTGATCGGGCCGTACGACAGCTGCGATTCTTCCGGATCGAACTGCTCGTCCGTGCACATGCCGTAGACCTCGGAGGTCGACGGAAACACCAGATGCTTGCCGTACTTGACGGCTGAACGCACGATCGGCAGGTTCGCCTCGAAGTCGAGTTCGAACACGCGCAGCGGCTGCTTCACATACGTTGCGGGCGTGGCGATCGCGACGAGCGGCAGAATCACATCGCACTTCTTGACGTGATATTCGACCCATTCCTTGTTGATCGTGATGTCGCCTTCGAAGAAGTGCATCCGCTCATGATTGACGAGGTCGCCGAGACGTTCGGTCTGCATGTCCATCCCGAACACTTCCCAGTCGGTGGTTTCGAGAATGCGTTTGGACAGGTGATGGCCGATGAAGCCATTCACACCCAGAATCAGGACTTTTTTCATGAATGAGATTGGATGAGCTGGGCGAATTCCGCCGGACTGACGGCAGACTCGCCGCCGTCGTGCTGATGCCGCAATTCGTGGATGTTGATCGCGCGGCCGTCGCCGCAGATCGCGAAAACGGCATTATCGCTTACGTGCAGGCCCAGGGGCAAATCCGAGCGGAGCGCGCCGGGCGCGGCCAGACGCGCGCGCGCGACGATGAAACGGCGTCCGTTCAGCTCGGTGAAAGCGCCCGGATACGGCGGCGCGACCGCGCGGATCAGGTTGTAGACCTGTTGCGCGGACTGATTCCAGTCGATGCGGCCGTCTTCCGGTTTGCGCCCGCCGTAGTAGCTGCCATGCGCGAGATCGTTCGGCAGATGCGGCGCCTCGCCCGCGAGCAGCGCCGGCAGCACGCGCCACAGCGTTTGCTCGGCGGCGACCGTGACCTTGTCGAAGACCTGCGCGGCGGTGTCGTCGGGCAGGATCGGCACCGGTGTTTGCGCAATGATCGCGCCGGCGTCGGGCTTCGCGGCCATTTCGTGCAGCGTTGCGCCGGTTTCGTTTTCGCCGTTGAGCACCGCCCAGTTGGTCGGCACGCGGCCGCGATACTTCGGCAACAGCGAGCCGTGCATGTTGTAAGCGCCCCGTGCGGCGATCGCGAGCAGGTCGAGCGGCAACATGTGGCGGTAGTAGAACGAGAAGATGAAGTCCGGCCGCGCGGCGCTCACCGCGGCGCGCAGTTCGGGGCTCTTCGGATCGGCCGGCGTGACGACGGCAATGCCGTGCCCGGCTGCCACCGATGCGACGCTGCCGAACCAGATGTTCTCGCTCGGGTTGTCTTCGTGGGTCACGACGAGCGCGACCTCGACGCCGCGCGCGAGCAGCACCTGCAGGCAGCGCACGCCGACGTTGTGATACGCGAATACGACGGCGCGCGGCTTCATGGATGGTGTCCCTGGTCGGCGACCGGCACCGGCTGCACGCCTTGCACGACGGTCTGACGCGGCGCTTCGGCGACGGCCCCGCCGTCGCGTTGCTCGAGAATGGTCTGCACCAGATAACGCGGCCGCGCACGCACCTGCTGATAGATCCGGCCGATGTATTCACCGAGCAGGCCGAGCGCGAAGATGATCACGCCGAGCAGGAAGAACGTGATGGCGAACAGCGTGAACACACCTTGCACTTCCGCGCCGATGACGAAACGGCGAATCAGCAGCAGGACGAACAGCGCCGCGGACCCTAGCGACAGGATCACGCCGATGAACGACAGCCATTGCAGCGGCACCACCGAGAAGCCGGTGACGAGGTCGAAATTCAGACGGATCAGCGAGTACAGCGAGTACTTCGACTCACCGGCGAAGCGTTCCTCGTGCGCGACCTCGATTTCCACCGGATTCTGCGCGAACGTGTACGCGAGCGCCGGGATGAACGTGTTGATTTCGCCGCAGCGGTTGATCGTATCGACGATATGGCGGCTGTAGGCGCGCAGCATGCAGCCCTGGTCGGTCATCTTGATGCGCGTGATGCGCTCGCGCAGATGATTCATCGCGCGCGACGCCTTGCGGCGCCACAGGCTGTCCTGGCGCTGCCGACGGATCGTGCCGACGTAGTCGAAACCTTCGCGCATCTTCGCGACGAGCTTGCCGATTTCCTCGGGCGGATTCTGCAGGTCGGCGTCGAGCGTGATCACGATGTCGCCGCGCGACTGCTCGAAGCCCGCGAGAATCGCCATGTGCTGGCCGTAGTTGCCGTTCAGCAGGATCACGCGCGTGGTGTCGGGGCGCGCGCGGAACTGCCCGGCGAGCAGCGCCGCGGATTTGTCGCGGCTGCCGTCGTTGATGAAGATCACTTCATAACCGGTGCCGAGCGCGTCGAGCGCCGGATAGAGGCGCGCGAACAGCGCGCCCAGTCCGGCTTCCTCGTTGTACACCGGAATGATGATCGACACTTCCGGTGCGACGGCGCGATGTTCCGAATAAGTCATGTCCGCTTATTTTCCGTAGTGTTCGCAAATTTCGTTGACCGCGCGGCACACGCGCTCGACGTCGCCTTCGTTCATCAGCGTGAAGAGTGGCAGCGTGACGGTGGTGGCGCCGAAGCGCTCCGCGTGCGGGAACATGCCTTCCTTGAAGCCGCGCGCGCGGTACAGGGAAAACAGGTGCAGCGCCGGGTAGTGCACGCCCGAGCCGATGCCGCGCTCCTTCAGCTCGCCCATGAAGCCGGCGCGGTCGATCGACAGTTTTTCGAGCGGCAGCGTGATCTGGAACATGTGCCAGTTGCTGTTTTCGAAGTCCGCGGGCGGCAGGCCGACGCCGAGCTGAACGGCCGCGCCGCCTTCGAGTTGCGCGAAGTACGCGCGCACGAGCTTCTTGCGCTGCGCGATGAAGCGCTCGAGATGCGGCAGCTGGCCGAGGCCGACACGCGCGGCGACGTCGGTCAGGTTGTACTTGCCGCCGAGCACGTCGCAGTCCATGCCGTCGAAGCCGGTGCGCGTGATGCCCTGCAGCCGGTACTTCTGCGCGAGCACCGCTTCTTCCTCGTTGTTCAGCACCAGCGCGCCGCCTTCGACCGAGGTCAGGTTCTTGTTCGCGTGGAAGCTGAACGACACGATGTCGCCGAGCTTGCCGATGCGCTCGCCGTTCCAGGTGGAGCCGAATGCCTGCGCGGCGTCTTCGATCACGCGCAGCTCGTGCGCGCGGGCGATCCCGTACAGACGGTCCATGTCGACCGGCAGGCCCGACAGGAACACCGGCAGCAACGCCTTGGTGCGCGGCGTGATCGCTTTTTCGAGCAGGTCGAGATCGATGTTGCGCGTGATCGGGTCGATGTCGGCGAACACTGGCGTCGCGCCGGTTTCGAGGATCACGTTGCAGGTCGACACCCAGGTGGCCGGCGTTGTGATCACTTCGTCGCCGGGACCGACGCCGGCGATGCGCAGGCCGATTTCGAGCGTCGCGGTACCGGAATTGAAGGTGCGCACCGGGCGGCCGCCGCAGAACTCGGACAGCGCGGCCTCGAACTTCTGGTTCTGCGGGCCGGTGGTGATCCAGCCGGAACGCAGCACGTCGGCGACGCCCTGGATCGTTTCCTCGTCGATCTCGGGTTTGACAAACGGCAAAAACGGGACTTGTGACTGGCTCATGAATGCATCGCTCGATTGAAAGGGGCGCGGCCCGACGGGCGCGAAGTAAACCACAAACTACCCGCAAACCCAAGGCCGCGGCTTAAAAAACGCAACCGCTCAGCTTACCGCGGCCTACCTTACGTCACGCTTAGGCGGCGCGTGTGCCGCGCCGGTTCCTACGCGGGGCGCCGCGCCTAGCTGCGCGCGAGCACGACCACGCCGACGAGAATGATGCCGATGCCGACCAGCTTCTGCACCGACATCACTTCGCCGAACAGGTACCACGCGGCGATCGCGTTGACGACGTAGCCCAGTGACAGCATCGGATAGGCGATCGACACGTCCACGCGCGAGAGCCCGATGATCCACACCGCCACGCTGATCACGTAGCAGGCGAGTCCGCCGATGATCGGCGGCTGGGTTGCCAGCTTGAAGCCGATGGGCAGGATGTTCGCACGGGTGAATTCGAAGTGTCCAACGGCATTCGTGCCGGCCTTGAGCAGCAGCTGCGCGCCGGCATTCAGCGTGACGCCGGCCAGGATGCAGAACAGGGAAATCGGGTTCATCGAACGGTCTGGTTCTCGAAAGGGTTAGGGCTTTGCCGCGGGCGTGGAGACGGGGGCCGGCGTGGCCGATGCCGCGGGCCTCACTTCCACGACTGCCGAGGCGGCGTTAGCGGGGGTAGCGGGGGTAGCGGGTGCTGCCGCCGCCGCTGCGGCCGGGGCGGCGGCAGCCGCGTCGGCGAGCGGCTTCATCACCACCACGCGGCGCGGATCGCGCGCGATCACCTGCATCGGCACGCCTTGCTTGACGAGGCGGTCGTAGGTCGGCGGCGGGATCAGCGCGAGCGCGTAGCGATCGGCCTTCCAGCGCTCGATCCACGCGTCGACCGTCGGCACCCATTTTTGCGGCTCGACGGACACGCCGAATGCGAGCTCGTCCGGGTGCGCGACCATGATCATCGTGTGGCCGACGTAGAACGGCAGCGTGTGATCGAGCACGCCGACCGAGTAGAACGGCGTGTCGGGCGGCAGCTTCGCGAGTTCGGCCTTGATCGCGGGCGCGAGCGGCGCGCCGGAACTCAGGCGCCCGAACACGTCGTGGCCGGTGCCCGCGATGGTGCCGAGCAGCAGCCAGCCCGCGCCGAACGCGGCGAGGCTGCCGAGACCGACTCGCGCGTTGGCGCCCACGCCGCCCTGGCCGCGGCGGTTCAGCCACAGCGCGAACAGCGTGAGCACGAACGCGACGGCTAGCGCGGCGAGCACCCACACGCGGTATTCGGCATACAGCTCGGCCGGATTGCGCGCAGTGCCGAAGCGCGGCAGGAACAGCGCCGCGAACGCGGCGACCACGAAAAACAGCGCGTAGCCCGCCAGATGCCGGCGCAGCTGCTCGCGCGTGACGAGCGGCAGATACATGCCGATCAGCATCGCGATCGGCGGCGCGATCGGCAGCGTGTAGGACAGCAGCTTCGAGTGCGACGCGCTGAAGAACAGGAAAATGAAGACGATCCACGTGAGCATCAGCGTGACCGGCGCGAAGCCGTTCGGCTGACGCGGCTGGCGCCACGCGTGGCGCACGCTTTGCACGGTTACCGACAGCCACGGCAGGAAGCCCACCAGCAGTACTGGCACGAAGTAGTAGAACGCGCCGGGGCGATTCTGCTCGGGCGTCAGATAGCGCTTGAACTGCTGAACGACGAAGAAGAAGTTCAGGAATTCCGGATTGCGCTGCTGCACGAGGACGAACCACGGCGTCACGATCGCGAGAAAAACGATCAGCCCGCTCACCAGATGCAGACGCTTCCACAGCGCCCAGTCGCGCGCGATCAGCGTGTAGAGCACCAGCACCGCGCCCGGCAGGATCAGCCCAACCAGGCCCTTCGAGAGCACCGCCAGCGCCATCGACGCCCAGCACACCCACATCCAGCCGCGCACGCATGGGGGCCGCAGGTTCGGGCGCTGGGCGAGCAGCAGCGCGCACAGCGTGAGCGCCATCCAGAGCGACAGGCCCATGTCGAGCGTATTGAAGTGGCCCATCAGGTTCCAGTACGGCGAACAGGCGAGCACGAGTGCCGCGAACACGCCGGTCGCCGCGTTGAACACGCGGGCGCCGGTAAAGCCGATCAGCAGCACGCCGGCGAAGCCCGTCAGCGCGGTGTAGAGACGCGCCTGCCATTCGCCGATGCCGAACCACGCGAACGTCAGCGCGTTCGCCCAGGTTTGCAGCGGCGGCTTCTCGAAGTACTTGTAGCCGTTGTAGCGCGGCGTGATCCAGTCGCCGGTCAGGAACATTTCGCGCGCCATTTCGGCGTAGCGGCCTTCGTCGCTCGGCAGCAGATGGCGCCAGCCGAGCGGCACGAACCAGATCACGGCGAGAACCAGCACCAGCAACAGGATCGCGGTGCGATTGAGCGGTAGCCTCGACGGCGTATCGTTCATGAAATATCAACCCTTCTTGTTATCGACGGCGCGCGCACGGGCGCGACGCGGGGGGCCAGAACCGGGCCGGCCGGGCGCGCCGGCGCCAGGCACGCTCAGGCCTCGATCAGCAACGCGGCCGCGACCTTGCGGCCCTCGGCCATCAGAATGTTGTAGGTGCGGCAGGCGGCCTTGAAGTCCATCGTTTCTACGCCGATGCGTTTCGCGGTCAGCGCGGCGGTCAGGCGCGGGTGCGGAAAGCGCAGCCGCTCGCCGCTGCCGAACACGACCACTTCGGGCGCGGCGTCGACCAGCATCGCGAAATGCTCGGCGCTCAACTGCTCGAACGACGAGACGGGCCAGGGAATGACCGGCGCGTCCGGCAGCACGAGAATACTGCCCGCGTGACGCACCAGATTGATTTCGACGTAGTCGGCGCCGTAGCCGGTAACGGTATTGAGCGCGCCGCTGGAATCCTGATGTAATTTCAAATTGGTTTTCCGAAGTCGTCGTGAGACGTCATGCGTGTTGCCGGCCTGGCTGCACGTCGCACAGGCCGCGCGGTTCGACGCGTGTCACACACGAGAAGGCCGAAAAGGCTTGCCGATGCGGTGGTGCATTGCGGAAGTCGGCCAAAATCCGCTAAATTATAACTTTTTAGCCGCCTTGCGGCGCCCCTCGCTCAAGTGCCGCCACAAGCCGCGCTGGGCACATCGGCGTGGCCCACCGGCCACCTGGGTTGGCATCGCCCGCTTTCGCTGCGTTTTTTTCCACGCCGGAACCCGGAAAGCCGCGGCCGCTCGACAGTTCGACCCATTTCGCGGCTGGCCGCCGTCGCCGCCGCGTCCGAATTCCCCGTAGCGGTGAATCAGAGCGGCCCGGCGTCGTCAGCCAGGCCCCGTTTGCCCAAGGTTTGCCCCAGCCATCAACCAGGATGAAGTGCCCGCCGTGAAACCGATTCTCAAATCCAACAAGTTGTTGAATGTCTGCTACGACATTCGCGGGCCCGTCCTCGAACATGCGAAGCGGCTCGAAGAAGAGGGTCACCGCATCATCAAGCTGAACATCGGCAATCTGGCACCGTTCGGCTTCGAGGCGCCGGACGAGATCATTCAGGACATGATCCTGAACCTGCCCAGCTCGTCGGGCTACTCCGACTCGAAGGGCGTGTTCGCCGCGCGCAAGGCGATCATGCACTACACGCAGAAAAAGGGCGTGCACGGCGTCGAACTGGACGACGTCTACCTCGGCAACGGCGCGTCCGAGCTGATCGTGATGGCGCTCCAGGGCCTCGTCAACGACGGCGACGAAGTGCTGCTGCCCGCGCCCGATTACCCGCTGTGGACCGCCGGCGTGAGCCTCGCGGGCGGCACGCCGGTGCACTACATCTGCGACGAGTCGAATAGCTGGATGCCCGACCTCGATGACATCCGCGCGAAAATCACGCCGAACACGCGCGCGCTGGTCGTGATCAACCCGAACAACCCGACCGGCGCGCTGTACTCGGACGAACTGCTGCTCGGCCTGATCGAGATCGCGCGCCAGCACGGCCTCGTGATCTTCGCCGACGAGGTGTACGACAAGATCGTCTACGACGGCAAGACGCACACGTCGCTGGCGTCGCTGTCCGAAGACGTGCTGACCGTCACGTTCAACAGCCTGTCGAAGAGCTACCGCTCGTGCGGCTATCGCGCCGGCTGGATGGCCATTTCGGGCCTGACCGGCGAGAACCGCCGGCTCGCGAAAGACTATCTGGAAGGGCTCGGCATCCTCGCGTCGATGCGGCTGTGCCCGAACGTGCCCGGCCAGTACGCGATCCAGACCGCGCTCGGCGGCTATCAGAGCATCAACGACCTGATCGTGCCGGGCGGGCGCCTGTACAAGCAGCGCGAGCTCGCCTACGACATGCTGACGGCGATCCCCGGCGTGAGCTGCGTGAAGCCCGAGGCGGCGCTGTACATGTTCCCGCGCCTCGACCCGAAGGTGTATCCGATCCAGAACGACCAGCAGTTCATCCTCGACCTGCTGCTCGAAGAGCGCGTGCTGCTCGTGCAGGGCACTGGCTTCAACTGGAAGACGCCGGATCACTTCCGTGTCGTGTTCCTGCCGAACGTCGACGACCTCGCGGATTCGATCAACCGGATCGCGCGCTTCCTCGACGGCTACCGCAAACGTCACACAGCCTGAGCCGGGGTCGCGTACGATGTGGCGCCTGATGTGTCAAATGAGGCGCGCCGCTCGTGCCACCCCCGACACCCTTTTCAACCCTCTACTAGAAACACACGCTGCATGGAACCGATCAAAGTTGGACTGCTGGGCTTCGGCACGGTAGGCAGCGGGACCTTCACGGTACTGCGCCGCAATCAGGAAGAAATCAAACGTCGCGCGGGTCGCGGCATCGAGATTGCGCGCATTGCCGTGCGCAACCCGGCCAAGGCGACCGCGGCGCTCGGCGGCGAAGCCGGCAGCGTGGCGCTGACCGATGACTTCAACGCGGTCGTCGACGATCCTTCGATCGCGATCGTCGCGGAAATGATCGGCGGCACCGGCATCGCGCGCGACCTCGTGCTGCGCGCGATCAACAACGGCAAGCACGTGGTCACCGCCAACAAGGCGCTGCTCGCGGTGCATGGCACGGAGATTTTCGAGGCGGCGCGCGCGAACGGCGTGATGGTCGCGTTCGAGTCGGCGGTGGCGGGTGGCATTCCGATCATCAAGGCACTGCGCGAAGGGCTGACGGCGAACCGCATCCAGTACATCGCGGGCATCATCAACGGCACGACGAACTACATCCTGTCGGAGATGCGTGACCGTGGGCTCGATTTCGCGACCGCGCTGAAGGCCGCGCAGGAGCTCGGCTACGCGGAAGCCGACCCGACCTTCGACATCGAGGGCGTCGACGCGGCGCACAAAGCGACGATCATGAGCGCGATCGCGTTCGGCGTGCCGGTGCAGTTCGACCGCGCGTACGTCGAAGGCATCAGCAAGCTCGCCGCGATCGACATCAAATACGCCGAGGAGCTCGGCTACCGCATCAAGCTGCTCGGCATCACGCGCCGCACCGACAAGGGCATCGAGCTGCGCGTGCACCCCACGTTGATTCCGGAAAAGCGCCTGCTTGCGAATGTGGAAGGCGCGATGAACGCGGTCGTCGTGCATGGCGACGCGGTCGGCACGACGCTGTACTACGGCAAGGGCGCGGGCGCCGAGCCGACGGCTTCCGCCGTGGTCGCCGATCTTGTCGACGTGACGCGTCTGCACACGGCCGACCCCGAGCACCGCGTGCCGCATCTGGCATTCCAGCCGGACAGCCTGTCGAACACCCCGATCCTGCCGATCGAAGAAGTCACGAGCGGCTACTACCTGCGCCTGCGCGTCGCCGACGTGACCGGCGTGCTCGCCGACATCACGCGCATTCTGGCGGACACCGGCATTTCGATCGATGCGCTGCTGCAAAAGGAATCGGAGCTCGTCGACGCGAACGGCAAGGGCGAAACCGACATTCTGCTGATCACGCACGAGACGGTCGAAAAGCAGGTCAATGCCGCGATCAGGTCGATCGAGGCGCTCGAGACCGTCGTCTCGCAAGTCACGAAGCTGCGCATGGAAGCGCTGAACTAGGCCGAACTATGAACTACCTCTCCACGCGCGGCGCCGGAACCGGCGAGCGCCATACCTTCTCCGAGATCCTGCTCGGCGGTCTCGCGAAAGACGGCGGCCTGTATCTGCCGGCCGACTATCCGCGCGTTACCCCGGATGAACTCACGCGCTGGCGCACGCTGCCGTACGCGGATCTCGCCTTCGAGATCCTGTCGAAGTTCTGCGACGACATTCCCGCCGACGACCTGCGCGCACTGACGCGCAAGACCTATACGGCGGCGACCTACTGCAACGTGCGCGACGACGAAAGCGCCGCGCAGATCACGCCGCTGAAGACGCTCGGCGTCGAAGACGGCGCGCCGCTGTCGCTGCTCGAACTGTCGAACGGTCCGACGCTCGCGTTCAAGGACATGGCAATGCAGCTGATCGGCAACCTGTTCGAGTACGCGCTCGCGAAGCATGGCGAAACGCTGAACATTCTCGGCGCGACGTCGGGCGACACCGGCAGCGCCGCTGAATACGCGATGCGCGGCAAGAAGGGCATCCGCGTGTTCATGCTGTCGCCGTACAAAAAGATGAGCGCGTTCCAGACCGCGCAGATGTACAGCCTGCAAGACCCGAACATCTTCAACCTCGCGGTGCAAGGCGTGTTCGACGACGCGCAGGACATCGTGAAGGCGGTGTCGAACGATCACGCGTTCAAGGCGAAGTACAAGATCGGCACGGTCAACTCGATCAACTGGGCGCGGGTCGTCGCGCAGGTCGTCTATTACTTCAAGGGCTACTTTGCCGCGACGAAGTCGAACGCCGAGCGCGTGTCGTTCACGGTGCCGTCGGGCAACTTCGGCAACGTGTGCGCGGGTCATATCGCGCGCATGATGGGTCTGCCGATCGAGAAGCTCGTCGTCGCGACCAACGAGAACGACGTGCTCGACGAGTTCTTCCGCACTGGTATTTACCGCGTACGCAAGGCGGCCGAGACGTATCACACGAGCAGCCCGAGCATGGACATCTCGAAGGCATCGAACTTCGAGCGCTTCGTGTACGACCTGCTCGGCCGCGATCCGGCGCGCGTGCTGCAACTGTTCCGCGACGTCGAGGAGAAGGGCGGTTTCGATCTCGCGGCAAGTGGCGACTTCGCGCGCGTAAGGGAGTTCGGTTTCGTGTCGGGCAGCAGCAGCCACGACACCCGCGTCGACACGATCCGCGACGTGTTCCAGCGTTACGACACGATGATCGACACGCACACGGCCGACGGCGTGAAGGTCGCGCGCGAGCATCTGCAGTCCGGCATTCCGATGATCGTGCTCGAGACCGCGCAGCCGATCAAGTTCGGCGAGACGATCCGCGAGGCGCTGCTACGCGAGCCGGAGCGGCCGGCGGCGTTCTCGGGGCTCGAGTCGCTGCCGCAGCGCTTCGAGGTCGTGCCCGCGGATGCGCAGCGGGTGAAGGACTTCATCGTCGCGAATACCGGCGAATAAGGGCGAGCGGGCCGCGTGGGCCGTTTTACGGCTCACGCGGGATGCCGCGTGTCGCTTCACGTTGATCGACGCCCACGCCCGCACTACGAGAAAACGCTGGCCGCACCCTCCGCGGCCACGCATCGAAAAACACAAACAGCTCCCCATAACGCCCGGCCGCCCAGGCTAACGGCATCGGCCGCTACAATGTTCTTTTAACCTGCGGCTTCCACCCTCCAGATGTCCACACCCACGCCCCGCGCTCCGATGCTCGCCACTGCCGATGCGCTGGCGATCCTGCTCGACGCCGCGCGCGCGCTCGACGATATCGAAACGCTGCCGACGCTCGACGCGCTGAATCGCGTGCTCGCCACCGACGTCACGTCGCCGCTCGACGTGCCGCCGATGAACACGAGCGCGATGGACGGCTACGCGGTCCGCATCGCCGATCTCGCGCACGGCAGGCGCCTGCCGGTCTCGCAACGCATTCCGGCCGGCCATGCGCCGACGCCGCTCGCGCCCAACAGCGCGGCACGCATCTTCACCGGCGCGACGGTGCCCGCCGGCGCGGACGCGGTCGTGATGCAGGAGCAGACCGAGGCGGCTGGCGACGAGGTGACGATCGTGCATCGTCCGCAGGCGGGCGAGTGGATCACCGCACAGGGCGCCGATATTCGCGCGGGCTCGGTGATCCTGCCGGCCGGCACGCGGCTCACGCCGCAGGCGTTGGGGCTTGCCGCGTCGGTCGGATGCGCGCGGCTCGAGGTGCGCCGCCGCGTGAAAGTCGCCGTATTCTTCACCGGCGACGAACTGACGATGCCCGGCGAGCCGCTGAAGCCCGGCGCGATCTACAACTCGAATCGCTTCACGCTGCGCGGCCTGCTCGAGAAGCTCGGCTGCGACGTGACCGACTATGGCATCGTCGCCGATCAACTCGACGCGACCCGCGCGACGCTGCGCGAAGCCGCCGAGGCGCACGATCTGATTCTCACCTGCGGCGGCGTGTCGGTCGGCGAGGAGGATCACGTGAAGCCGGCGGTGGAGGCCGAAGGGCGTCTGTCGATGTGGCAGATCGCCATGAAGCCGGGCAAGCCGCTCGCGTTCGGCGCGGTGCGGCGTGGTGCGGGTGGTGCGGGTGGTGCGGGTGGTGCAAATGGGGGCGAGCCGGCCGAAACGTTTTTCATCGGCCTGCCCGGCAATCCGGTGTCGAGCTTCGTGACGTTCCTGCTGTTCGTGCGTCCGTTCGTACTGCGGCTGGCCGGCGTGCAGGCGGTCGCGCCGCGCGCGCTGTCGCTGCGCGCGGACTTCACGCAGGGCAAGGCCGATCGCCGCAACGAGTTCCTGCGCGCGCGCGTCAACGTGGCGGGAGGGCTCGATCTGTTTGCCAATCAGAGTTCGGCCGTGTTGACGTCGACCGTGTGGGGCGACGGTCTGGTCGACAATCCGCCGAACCACGCGATCAGCGCCGGCGAAACCGTGCGCTTCATTCCGTTTTCCGAACTGTTGAACTGAGGCCGGTCATCCGCGGCATGCGCGGCATAGACCGACGGTATCCCGATGAAGATTGAACTCCGATATTTTGCGAGCGTGCGTGAAGCGCTCAATACGTCCGACGAAAGCGTCGAGGTGCCCGACGGCATCGCGACCGTCGGCGATGTGCGCGCGTGGCTGCGCGTGCGTGGCGGCATCTGGGCCGAGACGCTCGCCGAAGGCCGCGCGCTGCGCATGGCCTGCAACCACGTGATGACCGGCGCGAGCACCCGCATCACCGAGGGCTGCGAGGTCGCGTTCTTTCCGCCCGTCACCGGCGGCTGAACCGCGCTCTCGCACATCACGTTCACGCTAGCGACAAAAGCCCTCAGGAGCTGTCCATGCCCGTTCGCGTCCAGACCGAAGACTTCGACCTCAGCGCCGAGGTGGCCGCGCTGCGCGCGCGCAATCCGAGGATCGGCGCGCTCGCGTGCTTCGTCGGCACCGTGCGCGATCTCAACGAGGGCAGCGCGGTCGAGACGATGGAGCTCGAGCATTATCCGGGCATGACGGAGAAGTCGCTCGAGGCGATCGTCGAGCGTGCGCGCGAACGCTGGCCTGGCATCGAGGTGCTGATCGTGCATCGCGTCGGCAAGCTGTATCCGCTCGATCAGATCGTGCTCGTTGCGACGACGGCCGCGCATCGCGGCGACGCGTTTGCGTCGTGTGAATTCGTGATGGACTATCTGAAGACCGAAGCGCCATTCTGGAAGAAGGAGAAAACCGACGCGGGCGAGCGCTGGGTCGACGCGCGCGTGACCGACGATGCCGCGCTCGCGCGCTGGGGAATCGATTCGGGAAATCGGACTCCGGAGTAAACGAGTCGCGGGCCGCGGAGTTGCGACGGCGCACGCGGCCTCCTTGTGTCAGGAGCGTCGGCGCCGGCCGACGTTCACTCGTCCCGCGAGCGTCCGGTGATCGGCACCGGGAACGGCTCCCCAGCCGGCCGCGACGGATGCTCGCCATCGTCGTCAACGTCGCCAACTCGCGGCCGACGCTTCGGCGCCACCCGCTCGAGCAGCGCCTGCTGCTCCGGCGGGATCTTGTAATCCCAGCCGAAACGGCTCAGTTGCAGACTCTGCGCAATCCGCAGCGCCGGCTCCATGAAACGGACCGCCGCGGCCGGCCGATAGCGCGATTCGACCGTATCGAGGAACAGATACAGCCAGCGGCTGAAATGCTGCGGCTCGATGCCTTCGAGCGGCTGATGCGCCTGCTGCACGTTGCCGCGATACTGCTTCGCGCCGAGCACGAGGCTGCTCCAGAATGTGCACATCTTCGGCAGATGGTCGTCCCAGCGGCCCGCGAGCTTCGCGTCGAAGACCGGACCGAGCAGCGGGTCGGCACGCACGCGATCGTAAAAGCCATAGACGAGGTCGCGGATATTGGCGTCGGTGGGTTCGGCCGCGCGTTCGACCGGCGGCGCGGCGGGGAAAGACGGATTCATGCGGATTCCAGAAAATTGCGGTTGCCGATGACGGCTGAACTGAACCTTGACCCCCCCGTTTTTCTAACAAACGGTTGATGCGGAAAAAGCTACTATTGCTATCCGAAACAGTATTGCAGCGCGATTCGGGGAACGACGCCCGCCGGCCACTCATGCCAGCCAGTCATGCCAGGGCGTAGCGCTCGTTCCCGGCAACCCTTGCCTCGACGCGGTTATCGGGACGTTCAAGGCGCTTGCTCGCAGCCTTTCAAGCTATACCGGGACCTATGAGACTTACCGACTATACGGATTACGCGCTGCGCGTGCTGCTGTACCTCGCGGTGCGGGGCGACGGATTATCGACGATTCAGGACATTTCGCAAGCCTACGGCATCTCGAAGAACCATCTGATGAAGGTCGTGCAGCAGTTGGGCGAGCTCGGCTGGGTCGAAACCGTGCGCGGCCGCAACGGCGGCTTGCGGCTCGGCGCGCAATCGCTGTCGCTGAGCGTCGGCGACGTGGTGCGGGTCACGGAAAGCGACTTTGCGCTGGTCGGCTGTCTGCCGGACCGGCAGGGCCAACAGCGGCCTTGCGTCATCACGACGCAGTGCCGGCTGCGTGGCGCGTTGCAGGCGGCGAACCTCGCTTTTCTCGCCGAGCTCGATCGTTTTACGATCGGCGAAGTCGCGCAACCGAAAAGTCCGCTCGCGGCGTTGCTCGGGTTAGGCTCCACGATTCAGATGGTGCCGCTGCCGATTACGGTGGTATCGGATAGCACGCGCGGCGGCAGTCCGGCGACGCTGGGCCGCAAGAACTAGAACATCCGGCCGGCTCCCGGGTGCGCAAACCCGCCCGGCCGCACCACAGGGGAAGGATCGCGGCAGTTCTTGCGCTCAAATGTCAAATAGTTGCGGCCGAGGCCAAAAAAGCGCTTGAAACCCTAATAAAACGCCTCATTTTGGTGGTAATCGAAATTGGAGGTCTCTTGATGAGAATCGACAAACTCACCACTAAATTCCAGGAAGCGCTCGCGGACGCCCAGAGTCTGGCGGTTGGCCACGACAATCAGTACATCGAACCCGTCCACGTGCTCGCGGCACTCGTCGCGCAGCAGGACGGCTCCGCTCGCTCGCTGCTGTCGCGCGCCGGCGTGCATGTACAACCTCTACAAACCGCACTGAACGACGCGGTCACGCGGCTGCCCCAAGTGCAAGGCACCGATGGCAACGTGCAGATCGGCCGCGAACTGACCGGTCTGTTGAACCAGGCCGATAAGGAAGCGCAGAAGCTCAACGACACGTTCGTCGCGAGCGAAATGTTCCTGCTCGCGGTCGCCGACGACAAAGGCGAGGCCGGCCGTCTCGCGCGCGAGCATGGGTTGTCGCGCAAGGCGCTCGAAACCGCGATCGCCGCGGTGCGCGGCGGCTCGCAGGTGCATAGCCAGGACGCCGAAAGCCAGCGCGAAGCGCTGAAGAAATACACGATCGACCTGACCGAGCGCGCCCGCGCAGGCAAGCTCGACCCCGTGATCGGCCGCGACGACGAAATCCGCCGTTCCATTCAGATCCTGCAGCGCCGCACCAAGAACAACCCGGTGCTGATCGGCGAGCCGGGCGTCGGCAAGACCGCGATCGTCGAGGGGCTCGCGCAGCGCATCGTCAACGGCGAAGTGCCGGAAACGCTGAAGAACAAGCGCGTGCTGTCGCTCGACATGGCCGCGCTGCTCGCGGGCGCCAAGTATCGCGGCGAGTTCGAGGAGCGCCTGAAGGCGGTGCTCAACGACATCGCGAAGGACGAAGGGCAAACCATCGTCTTCATCGACGAGATTCACACGATGGTCGGCGCCGGCAAGGCCGAAGGCGCGATGGACGCTGGCAACATGCTGAAGCCGGCGCTCTCGCGCGGCGAACTGCATTGCGTCGGCGCGACCACGCTCGACGAATACCGCAAGTACATCGAAAAGGATGCCGCGCTCGAGCGCCGTTTCCAGAAGGTGCTGGTGGACGAGCCGTCGGTCGAGGCGACCATCGCGATCCTGCGCGGTCTGCAGGAGCGCTATGAGCTGCACCACGGCGTCGACATCACCGACCCGGCGATCGTCGCGGCCGCCGAGCTGTCGCATCGTTACATCACGGACCGCTTCCTGCCCGACAAGGCGATCGATCTGATCGACGAAGCCGCGTCGAAGATCAAGATGGAAATCGACTCGAAGCCGGAGGAGATGGATCGGCTCGACCGTCGTCTGATCCAGCTGAAGATCGAACGCGAAGCGGTGAAGAAGGAGAAGGACGAAGCGTCGCAGAAGCGTCTGCAGCTGATCGAAGAGGAAATCGAGCGGCTCAACCGCGAATATTCGGACCTCGATGAAATCTGGACCGCGGAAAAAGCGGCGGTGCAGGGTAGCGCGCAACTGAAGGAAGAGATCGAGAAGACGCGTGCGGAAATCGTGCGTCTGCAGCGTGAGGGCAAGCTCGAGAAGGTGGCCGAGTTGCAGTACGGCAAGCTGCCGGGTCTCGAGGCGCAACTGAAGGAAGTCACGCGCGCCGAGGCCGAGGAGCAGAACAGTCCGAAGCGTCCGCGTCTGTTGCGCACGCAGGTCGGCGCGGAAGAAATCGCCGAGGTCGTGTCGCGGGCCACCGGCATTCCGGTGTCGCGCATGATGCAGGGCGAGCGCGAAAAGCTGCTGCAGATCGAGTCGAAGCTGCATGAGCGCGTGGTCGGCCAGGACGAGGCGATCAGCGCGGTCGCCGATGCGATTCGCCGCTCGCGCGCGGGTCTGTCGGACCCGAACCGTCCGTATGGCTCGTTCCTGTTCCTCGGGCCGACCGGCGTCGGCAAGACCGAGCTGTGCAAGGCGTTGGCGTCGTTCCTGTTCGATTCGGAAGAGCATCTCATCCGTATCGACATGAGCGAGTTCATGGAGAAGCACAGCGTCGCGCGTCTGATCGGCGCGCCGCCGGGTTACGTCGGCTACGAGGAGGGCGGTTATCTGACCGAGGCCGTGCGCCGCAAGCCGTATAGCGTGATCCTGCTCGACGAAATCGAGAAGGCGCATCCGGACGTGTTCAACGTGCTGCTGCAGGTGCTCGACGACGGCCGCATGACCGATGGCCAGGGCCGCACCGTCGACTTCAAGAACACCGTGATCGTGATGACCTCGAACCTCGGTTCGCAGGTGATCCAGGCGATGGTCGGCGAGCCGCAGGAAGCCGTGAAGGACGCCGTGTGGGAAGAGGTGAAGCTGCACTTCCGGCCCGAGTTCCTGAACCGGATCGACGACGTCGTCGTGTTCCATGCGCTCGATCGCTCGAACATCCAGTCGATCGCGCGGATCCAGCTGCAGCGTCTGCACGAGCGGCTCGCGAAGCTCGACATGCAGCTGGTGGTGTCGGACGCGGCGCTCGAGCACATCGGCAAGGTCGGCTACGACCCGCTGTTCGGTGCGCGGCCGCTGAAGCGCGCGATCCAGCAGGAGATCGAGAACCCGATCGCGAAGCTGATTCTGGCCGGCAAGTTCGGTCCGAAGGATGTGATTCCGGTCGAAGTGGACGACGGCAAGCTGCTGTTCGAGCGCGTCGTGCACTGAAGGCGATGGCTTGATGATGCGAAGGGACGACGGCAGGCGAGTCGTTCCCGCCAACGTTAAGAAACCGGCAACGAAGGTGACTTCGTTGCCGGTTTTCTTTTGGCCGCCGATTTCAAACCGGTGGCATCACCGTGGAGCGAAGGTCTCTGCAAGCCGCCAGCGCATGGCGCACAGCGTGCTTAAGCGTTGCCCTTGTTGCCGAGCAGCGCCGACAGGCCGCCGAGCGCGCCGAGCACCGTGGTCGCGTTCAGCTTGCCATCGGCCGGCACTTCGCCTTCCGGCGTGGCCGCGTTGACGACGTGCGGCAGGATCTGCGACAGCAGACCCGTCACCTGATCCGGCTGGACGCCGGCCTTGGCGGCGAGACCGGTCACGGCTTCCGAGCCCAGCACGTTATGCAGCGCGTCGGGTGCGATCGGCTGGTTTTCGCCATTGCCGACCCACGACGACACGACGTCGCCGAGGCCCTTTTCCTGGAAGCGCTGGATCAGGCCGTTCAGGCCACCAGGCTGGTTGTTGACGAATTCGAGCGCGGCGGCGATCAGCGCTTGCTGGCCGCCGCCTTCTGGCGATTTGCCAAGCAGGGAACCGATGGTGTCGAGTAGGCTCATGACGGTCTCTCTTCAATGCCGGCGCGTATGACGGCCGGGCGGGTGACGTCGACGCGCGGTTGCGCGTCGCGGTGAAACGCAAGGGCGGCAGCCCCGCCGGGCTCAAGCGCCGGACGCAGCCGCGGCGGATGCCGCCTTGCTCTTCTTCGCTTTCTTCTTCGAAGCCTTGGTGCCGGACGCGTCGGCCGGTGCGCTAGCCGCGACGGCCGGAGCCGAAGCGGCTGCCGCTTCGGATGCTGCGGCCTTGTCCTTCTTCTTCGACTTCGACGGCTTCGCGGCCGAGGCGGGGGCAGCCGCGGCCGGCGCTGCCGTCGTGGCAGCGGGCGCGGCGGCGGTGGTTGCCGCGGGAGCCGCCGGTGTGGTCTTCGTGGCCGGCTTGGTGGACGTCTTCGCGCCGGTCGGCGGTGCCGACGAGCCGTTGATCGTCAGTCCGGCCGCTTCGAGGTTCTCGACCGATTTCTGGCCGATGCCCTTCACACGCGCGGCGAGATCGTCGGCGTTCTTGAACGGGCCGTTTTTGGCGCGTTCGTCGAGAATCGCTTTCGCATGCACGGGGCCGATGCCCTTGACCGATTCGAGCGTGGCCTGATCGGCGGTATTCACTTCCACGGCCGCGGCAAATCCGGCCGACAGCGACAAAGCCACAGCGACGCAAAGCATGAAAAGCTTCTTCAGCATGGCAAGCACTCCATTGAGGGCAAAAAGTTAGCCGGGAACGGACGACCTATCCTGTCAGCGGGCGCTGCGTTTAAGCATAGGACAAATCGCAGGCCCGATTTGAGATAGCGGACGATTTATACCGATCGATTGATGACAAGTAAATCCACCACACAATATTTAAAGCTTTTGGCGGCATGCAGTGCCGGTGAATTTATCGGTCGATATCGATCGCGATAACTCGTCTGCGATAAAGAATGAGCAACGCAAAGGAATGACAGCGTCCGACGCTTGACTTAGAGTGCACTCGAAGTCCTAACCTGAGTCCGTCATGTCGAAACACTCAACCGCGCTCACCATCGGTCAGGTCGCCGAAACGATCGGCGTGTCCACGCACACGTTGCGCTATTACGAACAGGCCGGCCTGATCCGGCCGGTCGGACGCACGCAGACGGGGCACCGGCTGTACTCGCCGGCCGATCTCGACTGGTTGCGCTTCGTGATGCGTCTGAAGGCAACGGGCATGTCGATCTCCGGCATGCAGCAGATCGCCGCGCTGCGCGCGCAAGGCCATCCGACGATGCGCGCACGCCGCGACCTGCTGGTTGCGCATCGCACCGCGCTGCTCGCGCGGATCGCCGATCTGCAGAGCAACCTCGGCGCGATCGACGACAAGATCGCGTACTACGAGGCGGCCACGAGCGGCGCGCTTGAGCCCGATCCGGCACGACAGGACGACGAAGCCTCGTCGCCCTCACATCCCGATAAGGACTCGCAATGGACTACGCACACAACGACCGCTACGCGCGGGGCTGGGACAAGCTCAGGGAAATCGACGGTTCGGCGGGCGAGCAGGTAATCGCCGCGCTCGCGCCCGTCGCGCCGGAATTCGGACGCCTGTTGATTGAATTCGGCTTCGGCGATATCTACAGCCGGCCGCAGCTCGATCTGCGCACGCGTGAGATTGCGACGATCGCGTCGCTCGCGACCCTCGGCTGCGCGCAGCCGCAGCTGAAGGTACATATCGAGGCGGCGCTGAACGTCGGCTGCACGCGCGAGCAGATCGTCGAGGTGTTCATGCAGATGGCGCTTTATGCGGGCTTTCCGGCCGCGCTCAATGCGCTGTTCGCGGCGCGGGAAATTTTCGAGGCCAAGGATCGGGAGGGGCAGGCCGCATACGCGGCGTGAGCGGGCTGAGCTGCGTGGGGAAGGAAAGGCGGATGCAGAACAGCTCGACTCTCACCCCGGCTTGGGCGCAACTGACGGTCCGGTCGGTGCTATTCGTGGCCTTCGCAACCCTCCATCCCCTCAAACAGCCGAATCAACCAGCACCGCCGCAGCCTCGCGCAAATAGCGCTGGCTCACGAATCGCCAGTACACGAGCAAGCCGAGCCCGGCAATCGCGAGACTTGCGGTATTGGCGACCCAGAAGCCGCGCGCGCCGGTCAGCCAGGGCGGCGTGAGGCCGGTCGTATCGAAGCCGAGCGCATAGCCGCCGCCGAGCCCGACTCCCCACAGCGCCACCGCATAGATAATGGTCGGCACGACCGCGATCTTGTAGGCGCGCAGCACGAACGCGGTCGAGATCTGCAACGCGTCGAACAGGTGGTAGCAGGCGACGATCAGCACCAGCGGCAACGCCTTCGCCGCCACCTGCGCGTTCGTCGTATAGCCGTCGACGATATACGGCCGCAGCACGAGCACGAGCGCGCCATAGCAGCACGCGATCACAACCGCCATCGCGATGCCGTGACGCGACAGCGTGCGCGCCGCCTGCGGCCGATGCGCGCCGAGCGCCTGCGCGACCAGCGTCGACGACGCGATGCCGATCGACAGTGGCGTCATATAGAGCACCGCGCCGACGTTGCCGGCGATCTGGTGCCCGGCGAGCGTCGTCGTGCCGAAACGCGCGATGAAAAGCGCCATGAAGGTGTACGACGTGACCTCGATCAGATACGACAGCCCCATTGGAATACCGAGCCGCAGTTGCGCGGCTTGGCGCTTCCAGACCGGCCAGCAGAAGTGCGTGAAGATGCCGAGTGCCTTGAAATCGTCGACGCGCGCGAGCAGCAGCATGCCGAGCGCCGCGAGTGCCCAGTTGAGCAGCGTGCTCGCGAGCGCGCAGCCCGGACCGCCCAGCGCGGGCACGCCGAGGCCGCCGAAAATGAACCAGGTATTGAGCGGAATTTTCAGCAGCAGCGCGGCGATCTGCAGGAACATCACGAGCCGCGGTTTGGCGAGCGCATTGGCAACGGAGCCGTAGACCCGGAAGGCGAGGCCGGCGGGCAGCCCGAACGCGAGAATCCGCAGGTACGCGAGCGTGCGCTCGTGCAGCGCGTCGGGCACCCGCGACAACGCCAGCAGCGGTCCGGGGAAGAACAGGATCAGAAAGCCGATCACGGTCAGCGCGGCGGCAAGCCACCATGACTGGCGGACCTCTTCGCCGATCTCGCCGTAGCGACGCGCGCCGTACAGCTGCGCGGTGATCGGCTGCAGTGCGGTCAGGATGCCGGTCAGGCCGATATAGACCGAGACGTAGATCGACGAGCCGAGGCCGAGCGCGGCCAGATCGACGGCCGAGTAACGCCCGACCATCGCCGTGTCGATCACGCCGAACGCGATGATGGCCAACTGGCCGATCAATACGGGCCACGCGAGCGCGGCGATCTTCCGTACGTCGGCGAACATGGTCAGTCGCGCTTCTTGTGCCAGTTGCGGCGCTTGCCGGGCGGCGGCTTGGGACGGTCGATGCGCACGTACAGGCGGAAGCGCTCGTCGCGGTCAGCGGCGCGGCGGCCTTCCCACACGAGCTTCCAGACGTAGTCGGGCATCGCGCTCGGGTTGCCGTAGTCCTGCGAGTCCTGACGCAGGATCACGTCGCAGTCCTGGTCGAACGAGAAATGCATGTCGCCGAAATACGCGAATGTCGCGATCTGCGCATTGCCTAGGCGCACCGGCGCGATGCACGTGTAGTCATCGGGCAAATGGGCGGCGATCTGCTGCGCGACGTCGCGATAGGTCCGGCTGTAGTTGACGACCGGCAGCCACAGCGTCATCAGCAACACCCACATCAGCGTGGTGCCGGCGCTCGACAGCACGACGCTGCGCCACAGCACCTTCGGATGACGCGCGAGGCGCCAGCGCACCAGCAGGAACCAGCACACGGTCACCGCGACCGCGCACACGAACGACAGAATCTTGAACTGCGGCACGAAGCCGGGCGCGAGTCGCGCGAGATTGCGCGCGAGCGGATGCGGGAAGCCCGTCAGGCCTGCCACATACACGAGCCATACGAAGCTGCCGAGGATCGTGAAGCTCAGCAGCGCGAACCAGTCGATCGCGTTGATCGCGCCGCGCTTGAGCGTCGGCAGCGCGAAAGTGGCGAGTACCGCGAGCGGCGGCAGGAGCAGCATGTAGAGTCGGTTCGACTGATGGCTTTGCAGCACGACGAGCACGAACAGCGGCCCGATCACCGACAGCGGAATCGCCACGTGCGGCGCGCGCCGCAGTCCCTGCCAGCTGAACCACGACCACAGCGCGAGTGGCCAGGCGGGCCACGTGAAGAGCGGCAGGTTTTTCAGCGCATACGCGGCGACCGAGCCGGGCGGGCCCGCGAACGAACTCAGGCTCACGTGCAGCCACTGGTTCAGATACCAGGCAGCGTCGTCCGGGAACGCGGAGAGCGCGATGATCGGCCACGACACCGCGAGCACGAGCGCCACGGGCAGACCCGCGAGCAGCAGCCAGCGCAATCGCGTTTCGCGTACGATCAGCGTCATCGCGAGCGTGCCGAGCAGCAGCGCGCCGACCAGCACCGGGCTGCTCGCGAGTGTGACGAGGCCGATCGCGAGACCCCAGATCAGCGCGCCCTGAATCGGCTTGTCGATCATGCGCACGAGGCCGTACACGAGCATCGCGATGCAGACGAACTGCGCGAGCTGCGGCGTGGTCTCGTGACCGCGCTCGGCGAGGCCGAAGCACGCGAGCAGGATCAGCAGTGCGCCATCGGCGAGCGTGCGGCCATAGTCGCGCGGTTCCGGCTCGCCGCCGAACGCATATTTGAATGGCTGCACTTCGGGACGCCGGCCGAGCAGATACGCCGCGTACCAGACGAACGCACAGCCCGCGCAGAACAGCAGGCCCGTGAACACGCGCGACGCGTTGCTCGCGTCGACCCACGGTGCGAGGACGCGGATCGCGCTCGCGCCGAGCCAGTAGCCGAGCGGGCCGTCCTCGGTCAGATATTTGCCGACCAGATTCGGCAGCAGCCAATCGTGCGCTCCGCCGTTCGCCATCGTCCACATCACACCAAAGCCGGCTGCGTCCTCGTTCTTCCACGGATCGCGGCCGAACAGGCCGAACGAGGCGTAGACGATACAGATGGCCAGCAGCAGCCAGCGCGGCAACGCACTGGTCGCAGAGGCGGTGAGGCGAACGACAGGTCTCATGCGGTGTGTGGAGTCTGGATAAACGATGCAGCCGGAGCGGCCCGGCAGGTCAGGGCGCGAGGGCCCGTTTCGAGCATCCGGCATTGTAGTCGTGCCGTGCGATGCACGTCACGGCCGGTAACGCCCGGCAACGTCAATGCACAAGCTGTAACACAGTGTCGCGAAAGCGCGGCGTGCTCCTTCCGGCTGAAGGCTTCGCGCGGCGTGCGAACCAGCGGGCGCACAAGCGCAGGCGACAAAAAAGGGCAGCTCGCGCTGCCCTTTCTGTTTGGTGCGCCAGGCATGGCGCGTAGCGCCGTGACTGGCGCTGTCCGACCCGCTGTGGTGGCGAGCCGGATGACTTGGGGGTGAAAGTCCTCTGCACACCCGGCAAGGGGAAGTGCTAGCTGAACGGCAAGGGTG
>NZ_CADFGP010000072.1 GCF_902833905.1 Paraburkholderia tuberum STM678
CGTTGCGGTTGCCGGGAGCGCTGATGAATGGAGCAATGACGTTGCAGTTGCGATCGCACAAGGCCACCACCTTGTCGCCCTTCAGATGCTTGTGCCCGCTATACTCGAGATTGTCGCCACCTTTCTTCGCCGCCGTCGTGGTGCCGTCGCCGTGGATGACCGAAAGGTCAAGCAGCTGGTCCTGATGAAGTTGCTGCACCGAGCCCGAAAAGATGGCATCGATGCAACCATCGGCCTGCCAGCGACGAAACGTGCGGTAGATGCGCGTATAGGTATCCCGGTGACTTCCATGCAGATTACGACGGCAACATGATCTAGCTGCGACAAGGCGTTGCGACCTGCCCCGATAATATTTCTCACCAAATCAAGGAGTTGCTGTTTCGGGTTCGCTGCCAGCCGCACCACGCCGTGTTCCGACGATTGTCAGTTGCGTTGCCGATATTTTCCCGCTACGCTGGTCGGTCCCTCTTTCGTTTGTGGAGCGGACGGCGATGGAACACTGGCGACTGGCTTACCTGGGCACACGGCGAATCCCGCGCGACCTGAGCGAGTTTGAGCTCGCCACGTTCTTCACGTTCTCGGCCAAGGAGCGCGTGCTGATCAACGCCCGCCGGGGTCCGCTGTACCGGCTCGCGCTAGCGCTGCACATCGGCTTCGTGCGCATGAGCGGCACGACGCTCGACGCATACCAGTATGTGCCGCAGATCTTGTGGAGTCACCTCGGCAGGCACCTCGGCATCGAGCCGCCAGATCTGGGAACACTTCGCACTCTTTACGAAACCCGTGAGCGCACACTGTTCGATCATCAGGCGCTCGCCTACCGGGCGCTCGGCTTTGTACCGATGGCCGAACACCAGCGCCGCTATGTCGTGCGCTGGCTGAAGGAAAGGCTGTCGGGACGCCCGAACCGCGCCGATCTGATGCAGGAGCTCAAACGCTGGCTTTACGAGCATCGCGTCCTGATCCAGCGGGACCGCGCGCTCAAGCCGTTGCTCGTGCAGGCCGCCCGCGATGTCGAGACTGCTTTGGGAGCGAGTCTGCTGCAGGCCTTCGGCGAGGCGGCACTCGATCGGTGGGGTTCGTTACTGGCGCAGCCGCATGGCTCGTTCGCCAGCCTGCAGCAATGGTTGTGGTCGGTCCCGCTGCGCAATTCAACGCATCAGATGAACGAGCTGTTCCGCAAGATCGATCGGCTCGTCGAACTCAATGTACATCTCGACTGGCCCGCGGAATGCAACGAGGCAGCGGTGCGGCACTTCGCGCGGCGCTGCGCTAATCGAAAGCCGTCCGTCAGCCGTCGCATCCAGCAGGAGACCCGCCGGCTCGAAGTCGCCTGTTTCATGCGGTATGCGCTCTGCACGACCACCGACCAGCTGCTGTCGATGCTGGGCCGCTGGATCCGCAAGGCGATCAACGAAGCCAGCAGCAGGGTCGCTGCGACACGGCCTGATCTCAGGGCCCAAATACGCGATCTGGCAACAGCCGTCAAGACAATCGCCACGGACGCCGACTTCACACGCGACGAAATGGTCGAGCAGCTCTGTGCGCTGGCCGACGCGGCGCTGAAGCAGGACACACCGAGCCGTACGAGCCAAATGCGTGCACAACTGGTTGCAAAGCGGCGCATGGCCCGGGCCATGCTCGCAAAACTGCTGTCATTGCCATTCGAGGCGCAGACTACGCATCCCGTCATCGAGTCGCTCGCTTTGCTGCGCGAACTGTACGCAGGTAAATCGAACGAGCTGCCCGCCGATACCCCGATCCATCTGGGCAAGGCCTGGCAATGCATGATCGAAAGCGAAGACCGTAGCCAGGCGCTGCTCGCCTTCGAATGGGCAACGCTTTTCGCGCTACGCGTCGCCTTGCGTAACGGATCGGTCTTCGTCGCGCACAGCTTCGAGTTTCGCAGTCAGGCGACGTTGCTGATTCCCGACGACGAATGGCAGGCGAAGCGCAACCACTACTACGGCCATCTGGAACTGCCGCAGGACCCGAAAGACTACCTCGCGCCGGTCATCGAACATCTGGACGCCGGCCTCAGGCGTCTGCGCGAAGCGGTCGCAAGCGGCGAGGTACGTGTCGACGACGCGGTCCACATCGGTCCTCTCAGTGCCCAGCCCCACGATGCCGCGCTGGAAGCGTTGCGCCGCGCGATTCTCGAGCGACAACCCGACGGACAGCTGCCGCGGATCATTCTCGAGATCGATAGCGCCGTGCGTTTTAGCTGGGTTCTGCTCGGTCGCGAACCGCGCTCGCGCGGCGAGCTGCTGATGGTCTATGCCGCCGTCCTCGCGCACGGTACGTCGATGTCAGCCGCCGATTTCGCGCGCATGGTCCCGGAGCTGTCCGCGAGCGCAATCCGGCAGATGATGAACCGTATCGCCGATGAACGGATGCTGCGTCAGGCCGCCGACGCGGTGCTCGAGTTCATGCACCGGCACCCGATTGCGCAGCACTGGGGACGCGCGGACCTGGCCTCATCGGACATGATGTCGCTGGAAACTACACGAACGGTCTGGCAGGCACGTGCCGATCCGCGGCGCCGCACCGCTTCGATCGGTGTGTACACGCATGTAAGGGACCGCTGGGGCATTTTCTACGACCAGCCCATCGTGCTGAATGAGCGCCAGGCCGGCGTCGCGATCGAAGGCGTGATCCGCCAGAACAGCACCGATGACGTGACCTTGCTCGCCGTTGACACGCACGGGTATACCGATTTCTCGATGGGGCTTGCCCGAGCGCTTGGTTTCGACCTCTGCCCACGGCTTGCGCATCTGCGGGATCGTCGGCTTCACGTGCCAGTCGGGCATGTGATATCGGACGAACTTGAAGCAGTGGTCGACCGTGACGTAAAACCCGAAGTGATCGAAGCAGTCTGGGACGAGTTCGTGCGGGTTGCCGCCTCCGTGCAGAGTGGCCGCTGCACCGCCGTTCAGGCGCTGACGCGCTTTGGTTCGGCGGCACGCGGCCAGCCGCTCTATGAGGGAGGTGTGCAGCTCGGACAGCTTTTCCGGTCGATTTTCCTGATCGACTACTTTACCGTGCCGGCGTTTCGCGGCGAACTGCAGCACGCGCTCAATCGTGGCGAAGCGGTTCACAACGTGCAGCGCGCGATCCATCAGGGCAAGATACCGGTTGAACTCACCCGTCACCGCCATTCGATGATCGCGGTGTCGTCCGCACTGACGCTGCTGACCAACGCCGTCATGGCATGGAACACCCTGCACATGCAGAGCGCGTTGGACACGATCGGGCAGCCTGGAAACCAGGCAGTACCAACACACCTTCTGCGCAGCATTGCACCGACCTCACTCGAAGGCATCAATTTGCGCGGCACCTTCGACTTTCCGATTGCCGACTACGCGGAGCGACTCATGCCGGGCCTGAATTCCAGCATCCCGTTCCCTTCGAAGCGCACTGGCTCCAGCTGATGCCCGCGATGCGCATTCTTTCCTTGACGGACAGCGCTGAAGGGAACTCGCCGGTTCAACTGGTTCGTCGGTGTCGAACTCATCGCGTGTTGTCGCGAGGCTGAACCTTGCACTCGTGATGCCCTCACGTTGGCGCGTTTTCCCCGCCGCCTGTCTGACCATACGGTGCGGCCTGAGCCCACTTATTTCGGACTACATCTCGTTCGAAGCAATCCGGCTGGGCAATAGGGCTCCGGTGCGCTCGAGGACCGGGTACGCGGCCGCGGCCACGATATGCGAATTGATCAGCTTCAGGTCACGGAGCACATCGAGATGCAGTGCGCTGGTCTGGGCGGTGTCGATGCGACCCGAGCGCAGCCGCTCAAAGTGCGAAGCTGTCGCAGCGGATTCGGCTTCCCTGAAGGCCACCTTCTCGTCAGCCAGCATGCGTGCCGTACGTGGATCCTCCGTCACGAACAGCGACGCAGCGGTACGCAGATTGGCCATCAGGCGGTCCATCATAACCAGCAGTTCCGTTTCCCCTTCCTTCGAAAATGCGAGTCCGCGCTTCACGCGCTTGGTGGCGTGCGGGAGCAGGTTCAGATCCACCACATCGCCCGCCTGCTCGATGTTGATCACGAAGGTCAGGATCTCATGCAGCCGCCGATGATCGTCCTCAGCAAACTGTTCGGGATCGAGTGACGTCAGGTACGTCTTGATCGCGGTATTCAGGTGGTCCAGGATGTCATCGCGCCGGCGGGTTTCCACAATCAGTTTCCGGTCGCCCTCCACCAGCGCCGCGCGGGCACCCGCCAGCATCTGGCCGAGCACATCGGCCAGGCGCAGTGCCTCACGTGCCGCATGGCCGAGCGCCACCATCGGAATCTGCCGGGCGGCCGGATCCAGATACAGTGGACGCGACGGGTCGGCGGGGTCTGCGCGCTCGGGCAGCAGGCGGCGCAGCAGGCGCGCATACGGAGACAGTACCGGCAGAAACAGGCAGGCAAGCACCAGGTTGAACATCGTATGAAAATCGGCCACCACCCTGGCATTGTCCGGTTCAATCGTGACCATGAGCCGGCCAAGCGGTCCGAGCGCGGCGAGCGTCATCACGACGCCCACGGCCCGCGAAAGCAGATTGCCCACGGGCAACCGCTTCGACGCCGGATCGCCCGCGGTGGTCCCCTCCACCAGCGGATTGATGGCAGTGCCGAGATTCGCGCCCAGCACCAGTGCGAACGCGGCATCGGGCGGCACCACGTTCTGCGCACACAGCGACATGATGAGCAGGATGATCGCCACGCTTGAATGCGCGGCCCAGGTCAGTCCCGCCGCCAGCAGCACATCCACCAGCGGCACGGTGGAGGCGGCGCCCAGCAGCATGCGCAGACTGGGTGCGTCCTCGTAGTCCGTCATTATCCCGAGCAACTGGTGCAGCGCGAGCAGCATCAGGCCCAGGCCAATCAGGACGCGGCCCAGATCGTGTGCCCGTGTGGTTGACGCCTTCCGGAACATCAGCACGCCGACGAGGATCAGCGCCGGCGAGGCCGCTGCCACATCGAACGACAGCACCTGCACAATCACTGTCGTGCCGACGTTCGCGCCGAGCATGACGGCGAGCGCGGGGACCAGCTCCACCAGGCCGCCTGCCGCGAAGCCGGCCGTCATGAGTCCCGTTGCTGTACTGCTTTGCAAGACTGCGGTGACGCCCATCCCGGCCAGGAAGGCGCCCAGTCGCCCGCGCAGGGCCCGACCGAGCAGTGAGCGAAGGCTGGCACCGAATACGCGCTGGACGCCGGTCTGCACCATGTGGGTACCCCACAGCAGCAGGGCAACGGATCCAGCCAGATCGATCAGCGTGAACGTTAATGTCATGATTCAGAGCCCTCCGTGCCAGGCGACCCGTCATGTGACTCTTCGTACGGGCGTGTCGCGCGTTGCCTGCACGTTCGCATCGGAGCCTGAACCGTTAATGGCTAAACCCCGGCGCCCGGACAGGGCAAGCGAGACTTCCTCTCGCAAGCCGCGGTTTTTGCCGATTTACGGCGCGACCATGAGGCCCCGCGCGGTTCACTTCGATTTGGGTGGCCGGCCAGTCTTGACCGGCTCGACCGCCGTGACGGCCGCGAGCAGGCGTTTCGTCGGTTCGGACTCCAGCAGAAGCAGGGCCGCCCGCAGGAGCTCGCTCTTTTTCACGTCAACGCCCGCATCGAGGCACCGCTGTTTGAGCACCGCTATCTTTTCGTAGTCTGCCCGTGGCATCGTGAAGGTGTCCCGCACAACCTTTTCCCGCCCGACCTGCTTCCTGCGATGCCGGACGACGCACGGGGGAGGCGCTTCAACGGGCGTTGCCGTCCGTGCGTTCGTCGCCGAACGTTGAACTTCCGGCGTATTGACCGCCTCCCTGTCTGTAGCTGCCTCACTGGCAATTGCATCCGTGTGCGCATACGGTCGTTTGCCGCTTCTGCTCCGGGTGGCCTGTGGTTTCATGGTTGCGGTGAGGTTTGACAAACGGTACAAACAGTTTATCTTGTTTTGAACAGAAGGAGTTTTCCATGTCAGACAGGCACCTTTCCAGCGGGTTCGACGCTGACCTTGAACACCTGTCGTCCCGGTTTTTCGAGATGGGGGGACTGGTTGAGTCGCAACTGACCGATGCGATGGAGGCGCTCAGCCGCTTCGACATGGACCTGGTCGGGAAGGTGGTTGAGGAAGAGCATCGACTCAATGCGATGGAAATCGAAATCGATGCCGAATGCGGCAACATCATCGCGCGGCGCCAGCCCACCGCATCCGACCTGCGTCGATTGATGGCCATCTCAAAGGGCATTACCAATCTCGAGCGTGCCGGCGATGAGGCACGCAAGATCGCGAAGCGCACGCGCCGGATCGCGAAAAACGGTGCGGGCAGAAACGTGAATATTGCGGAGATCCAGTCATCCGGTCAGATGGCGGCAACCATCCTCCGTAACGCGCTCGCGGCATTCGCCCGACTCGATCCGGTTGCGGCAGCCCGGATCATGCGGGACGATGAGGCGATCGATGACCGGTACCGCGCTTTCGTGCGCAAGCTGCCAACGTACATGGCTGAGAATCCTGGCATCATCTCTTCTGCGCTCGACTACCTGTTCATGGCATCGGCCATCGAACGGATCGGGGATCACGCGAAGAATCTGGCGGAGCTCGTCATTTACGTTGTCAAGGGCACAGATGTACGCCACGTTTCGCGCGAGCGACTTGAGCACGAAGCCCTGGATGGTTGAGAACCGGACAACAGGGGCACGAAGCCGCAACGATCGTGAGCGGCCCCGGGATGATTGCCGGGCTTCTTCGCATACCCGTAGAACTCAGTTGATTCCGCTGGAGCGGGTCGCGTCCGGGATCAGGTGCCCCGGAATCACGCCCAACGGGCTTGCTCATTTTCGGGCCGTTGCGCGCGTTTGCCGAAGGACAACAATACCCCCGGCGAAGGTGGCATTGCCGCCGACTGCCGCAGTGGCATGACGAAAGAGCCTGCAATGTCCTGCCCGAAAAGGTCGTCCACGATCGTGCACGCGGCGATATATCCGCCATTCAGGGCGTCGGCCTCGCTATCGAACGGGTGGCCGCCTGCTTCACCCAGTCTGAGTGGCGACAATCTGGGCACTGCACTGCCTGCTTCGCAAATCCGAACAACCGCGACATAGCCCGGATGCGCCGAAGCGCGTTCTGTCGGGCGGCTGCGGAGACCGGATTCGACTGCGACCTGCACGGTGAATCCGTTGTATTCGTACGTCTGTGTCATCGCATGCTCCATTGACTTGCCGTGCCTGCGGCCTTCATGCCTGACCTGGCGTCGGCCGCGCGCAGATCTCGAAGAACCTTGCAGTAATACGTGGCAAGCGCTCTTATTGCAATTGAGATTCCGATAGCGGACGGTTCCGCACTTCGAAAACGCACAATTGTGACATTTTTGTGACGTACATGGTGTGCGAAGTGCACATCGACATTCCGTTGCCGGCCACGCCGAGCGGATTTGCTGCTTGCTGCGAATGTCTCTTCAGAGGCCCCCAATTTCTGATCGCGCCGCTTCATCGTCTGGGTCGTCGTCATAAAATCGGCGCCTCGCATAAGAGGTCAGACTGTTATGAAAGACAGGGCAACGGTGCTGTGTATCCGTAATGGCCGCGTTCTGCTGGTCGCGAGGGCACGCTCGCGATGGGCGCTGCCCGGTGGCAGGATCAGGCGCGACGAGGCGCCTGTTGATGCCGCGCGGCGCGAGCTTGAAGAAGAGACGGGACTTGTTGCGACGGAGTTGATCTATCTCTTCCGGTTTGGTGGTCTGGGCACGCTGCACGATGTCTTTCTGGTTGAGGTGCCGGCCGACGCGGTCGCACAGCCCGGCAATGAAATTGCGCGATGCCGTTGGTTTGTGCCGTCGAAGATCGCCACCCCTTCGGCCAGCGTTCCTACACGCGGTATTGTCGAACTGCTGTTTCCGCGTGGACCGATTCAGATGGCGACGCCAACTAACCTGGCAGGGACGCCCGCGGGCGAAGGCATGACCATGGCGCCGAAATGAAAATCCGGCGTAGATCCACGAGACACCGCGCCTCTGCGTCACACGCGTGCCACGGACGGTTGGCAATGTCGAACCGATGTGATGGTTGACGAAGGCTGCCGCACGCACCATTGGATCGGCGCGCACAGGAAACACCAAAAAGAACCGTTCGCGCAGGCATATGCTGGTGCGTGAGGCTAGCAAACGTATGCAACCGGCTTCCGCAACTCCCACCAGGGCCGATGATCTCTGGAAGTGTCATATGAACCGCATCTACGACTACCTTGGTTTCGAAGTTGAGGTCAGTGCCGAGGCGCATCCCGGTCTGGCCGAACCCGGTAAACCGCATGACGGACTCGGGTACGTGGCCGTCGTGACGATCACAAAGGCCGGTCAGCCCGTTTCATGTTTTACGTCCTTGCGGCTCGGAGAAGCGGATGGCCACCTGTTCAGGAACGAGGTCGACGCCGTGATGGGCGGCTTTTCCGCTGGACGCCGTTTGATCGAGGATCTGGGTCACAACGAGCGCGGCTAGCATCGCGCCTGCGCATCACCGACCTGCTTCGCGTGCGTGATTCGCACTTCCGGTGTTTTGGCAGACTGGCTCGAGGGAAAGCGCGAGCCTGATCGCCGCTTGAAGTCAGAGTTGAAGCCGCCTACCTTGAAAAGGGAGTGCAGGGTCGCGGGCGTCATGAAGCACAGGCAGGGAATAACCAGTGTATCGCGGGGTACGACAATGAAAATGTCTCACAGATTGCGGTCCCGTTCGGCAGGGCCGGTTTGGGGGCTGATTCTGGGCCTGTTCCTGATGTTGATCGGAATCGGCCTCTGGATCTATGCGAAATCAATGCAACCCGGCAGTCGCCTCGATGAATCGCTTGCGATGGCAGCAATGCTCATTGGCGCTTTTCTGGCTGCTTACGCCGGACGGGAAATCAGGAAAAGAGATCGATAATTCCACAGCCGCGTCGGTAACCCTTGTGTGTTTTCCCGGTCGGGTTCGTGCGTTGCGCGGGAATGGCAACACTGATTCGCCAGTTGCGAGGGTTCCCCTATGTCCGGGTCGGCGTTGGTTGCCAGGATTCCTGCGGCCGAGCCGTTGGTCGGTGAGCTGCGCATGCGCTTTGGTGCCAGCTGCAAGCTGCGCGTCCCCGCGGATATCACGGTGTTGTTCCCATTCATACCGGCCGCTGACATTGCACCCGCAGTCATTCATCACGCGCAAGTCGCGTTCGTTGGGCGAGCTGGCGCTGTTCAGCCTTTCGTTGGGGCTGTCGGACAATTCATAGGGCTGCGCCAATTTCCGTCGATCCTCTTTCTCTCACCGGATCCCCCAGAATCATTCGTTGCGTTGACAACGGCCCTGGGCAGGGCCTTCCCCGTGTGTAGCCCATACGATGGTACACACGAGGACAGCGTTCCACACCTCAGCGTAGCGGACGGCGACGCGTCGGATGTCCACGCGGCCTCAATCGAATTGAAGCAATAGCTTCGCACATCGGCACTGATCCAGACAGCATGCAACCCGGTGACCCTGCTCGGAACGCGTCGGGCCGATGGAAGGAAATGCATGTATTCATGCCTTTCGAACGCATAGCGTCCGGTGCGCCGCCTTTCCTGTGCAACGTCCTCAAACTTCAGCGACGCGATCGTTTCGGAGTGACGTTCGGCGATAGGGTATTTACCTATAAAGAAGCATTCCGAACGCCGATTTAACAAAGTTAGAATGTTTTATCTAAATGAGCAAAACACTCTTTGCTCCGTCAGGTACGAGGTCGTGGGCCGCACCCAGAAAACACCGATCTTCCGCCTGACACTGGTCAGGCGCTCGTCGGAAAAAACAAGGAGAGAATGAATGAGCACACTTATGCCCGAGCAGTTGATCACGTCGCACAAGGCATACATTGCTACCCTGTTCACGCTGACGGGGCAGACGTTCGACGGCTATCGCAAACTGGTTGAATTGAACCTGGCCACAGCCAGAGGCGCGGGCGCTGAGAGCGCGAAACTGTACCAGGAAGTCCTCTCCTGCAAGACGCCCGAGGAACTGCTCGTGCAACACGCAAGCGGGTTGCGGCTTGCGTCAGCGCACATCCTGTCGTACGCAGGTCGCTTCTGTGACATCGTGCGCGAGACCCAGTCGAAATGGATGCAGGCCGCACAGTCGCAGTACGACGCGGCGAACCGATACGCTTCGAAGTCCTGAGTTTATGACTGGAAAGATGAACGTGCGGCAGAGCCGTCGCACCCTGTATCTCTGAGTTCGCCCAGGAGGCATCCGTGCTCAGTCCGCACGAATTTACAACGCTGATGGTCGTCAGGGATGCGCCCGACCAGATCGAACCGGACCGCCTGGAACTTCGCACCCTCCTTGACCTGCGGCTGGTGACACTGGAACCACTTTTGACAGGCCGACAGTGTCCGCGCATCACGCCGAACGGCAGGGCGGTCCTGGACGCCGTTGCGCGCATTGGCTAACCGGCTGGCAGCAAGGCTCGACCGGCCCGGGATGAGGCGGCGCACAGACCAGCGTTGTGGCGGCAACCGTTTTTGCCGGCAAGCGGACCAGTGAATGTCTCGAAGCCTGAGTGACGAAGGAGGCAAAAATGAGCACGTCATGGATTGGCATTGCGGTCGGTACCCTGGTGCTGGTCATCGCCGCGATCGGTGTGGCTGGACATTATCGACGCGAACATCGTCGCGAGCAGTTGCTCAGGAATCTGGATCATCACGACTGGTGCCACTGGGTCCGCACTCGCAGGTAGGTGTCGCGGTACAAAAAAGTCGGCACCTGGAGCGCACCCCAAACCGTGTTTAACGCCCAGTAAACGTCTGGTCCACGAATGCGCGCAACTGAGTCATGTCGGTTTTTGCGTAGGCAGCGGTTGTCTGTATGGACGCGTGACCAAGCAGCGCCTGCGCGGCTGGCAGCGGCACCTTGTGGTCGACGACGAGCGCACGCGCATAGCCGTGTCGCAGCCAGTGGGGCGAGGCCTGCCGAAGACGCGCAGCACCGGCGTGATCGACCTTTTCGAGATCGTCGGCGGCGGCCGCAAAGATCGACTTCACCTCGTCGTACAGGCCCGATTCCCTGAGCGCACCGCCCTTGAGCCCGTGGATCAGCGCCGCATGCTCGAAAGGAACGGGTTGCGGCGGCAGGCCGCGCAGCTGCCGGTAGGTTTGCAGGATCGGCACGCAGACCGCGGGCAACGGTATTGCGCGCGGCTTGCGCCGCTTGCCAAGCACGTGCAATGTCCAGCGGTCGCCCGCGTCGTCGGCCTCCAGCTTTGGCAGTTGCGCCTCGTCGGGGTATTCGTCCTTCCCGTGCAAAATCTGGCGGTAGTCTCCCGGAGAGTCGCGCCCAGTAAGGCTTGCCGTTTCCGCGTCCGTTACGCCCAGCTGGATCTAGCAAACTATTGAAAAGTCACTGCTTTTCGGAGCGAAGCGCCAGATTTTGCACGAAAGGTACGACTACCCCGCGCTTCACTTCCCCACGGCGGCCAGCCTCGCTGCCACGGAGTCGTACTGACTTGCCGAGCTGCCCACAGTACTGGCGTGCCACCCCGACCGAATGACGCCCCTTCTTTGGAAAACCGGTGTCGTCAATAATCCAGTAGTAGCCGGCCTCTTCAGCAGCGTGCGCGCCTAACGCGGGCATCACCCATTCGCGTACCCGCTGCAGGAGCGCACGATCAGACCATTCTGCCTTGGCCACAAAGTGGTGGAGTGACTGGTGCTTCGCACTCGCGTGAAGTGGGTCAATATGCGCGGCCATCGGCTCGACGCTCTTGCGTGACAGCGGCAATACCAGGCCCGAACAGTAGCCCTTGAGGCCGGCATGGCGATCGGCGTGCCCTAACGCCTGCGCCAGATGATTCAGATACGCGTCAAATTCGTCGACATCTTCTTTCATCGCGATCGCCTGGAGTCTGTATTATTCAATAGTACCAGGTATCGCTTTGCTGTGAGTATTTTATGACACAGTACGACTAGTTCTGAAGACCGAGACGCCTCCCCCCGCGTCACAATGGTTGTCGCCTGGATAAAATTGGAATCTGGGGGCGATAAAGAGAGAACAAGTTGGCGCGTTACGGAAAGACATTCAAGGACAGGGCAGTGGCGCGGTTGCTGCCGCCGGAGAGCGCATCAGTGGAAGAGGTTGCGCGAGAGATCGGTGTGGGCGCGCAGACGCTGGAGCGCTGGCGCAGTGATGCGCTGTCCATGCCCGCTCGCGAGCGGGCATGGACAGCGGCCGCGCGTTTCGAAGCGGTGTTGAGCACGGCAGCGATGGACGAGACGGCCCGCAATGCGTGGTGCCGCGAGCATGGCGTGTATCCGCAGGAACTGGCGCAGTGGCGGCAAGCGGCCACGCAGGCGCTGGCCGAGCCCGAAGAGGCCCGTGCGAGTCCACAGCAGACGAAGCAGGACCAGCGTCGCATCAAGGAACTGGAACGCGAACTGCGGCGCAAGGAGAAAGCACTGGCCGAGGCAGCCGCATTGCTGGTTCTTTCAAAAAAACTCGGGGCGATCTTCAACACGGACAAGGGCGAGGACGAATGATCGGCCTCGAAGATCGCCAGTTCCTGGCCCGGGAAATCGATTCGGCAAGACTGGCTGGCGCACGGTTGCGCCTGGCCTGCGAGGTGGCCGGAATCGACGTGCGTACCCTGCAGCGCTGGAGGGCCAATCAAGGGCTCGTCACTGGCGACGCCAGGCCCGGCGCGATGCGCCTGCTGCCCGCGCACACCTTGAGCCCGCAGGAGCGGGAAAACGTGCTGCGCGTAGCCAGCGAGCCGCGCTTTGCCGACATGCCACCGGCGCGCATCGTGCCGATGCTGGCTGACGAAGGCGTGTATATCGCCAGCGAATCGACCTTTGCACGCGTGCTGCGCGAGCATGGGCAGATGAGGCGCCGTGGCCGTGCCAGAACTCCTTCGAGCGGCCGGCCGCCGACCACGCACGTTGCAACCGCGCCGCGCCAGGTGTGGTGCTGGGACATGACCTATTTGCCGGCAACGGTCACAGGGCGATGGTTCCACCTGTACCTGATTCTGGACCTGTACAGCCGCAAGATTGTCGGCTGGGAGGTGCACGACAGCGACGCGGCCGAACACGCTGCTCATCTCGTACGTCGTACGGCGCTCTCCGAAGGCATTGCCGCCCTTGAGGCCCGGCCGGTGCTGCACGGCGATAACGGGGCGACGCTGAAGGCCACGACCGTGCTGGCGATGCTGCACTGGCTGGGCATCAAGCCGTCGTACTCGCGCCCCCGGGTCAGCGACGACAACGCCTATGCCGAGGCGCTGTTCCGAACCGCGAAGTACCGGCCGGAGTTTCCGGTCACAGGCTTCGAGGACCTGAACGCTGCTCGCACCTGGGCTGCCGGCTTCGTGCAGTGGTACAACTTCGAGCATCGTCATAGTGGCATCCGCTACGTGACGCCTGCGCAGCGTCACGCCGGTGACGATCGTGCGCTTCTCGCCGCTCGGCATGCACTGTACGAGAGGGCCCGCGAGCGCAATCCGGCCCGCTGGTCGCGCCACACGCGCAACTGGACACCGGTTGGTGCCGTGACGCTTAACCCCGAACGCGACTCAGTCGTCGAGATGGCGTCGATCAGCGCAAATAAACAGCCTCTGGCTGCATGAGTGAGGCGACAACTTGCTTGACGCGCGCCGGCCTCGACTCGATGCAACATCAGTTGCACGACCAGCCGGCGAGGTAAAGGCAAAGGCGGCGCGTCTGAGTCGTGTCCTTATCGATCGGAATGGTGAACGGCGCCTGTTGTAAAGTCGGGCGCCGCAAGGCAAACAGGGCAACATCGCCTGCGCTGTCAGACCCTCTACACGAGCAGATACACCTAACGATTGCATCCCGCGGAAGGAAAACTGTTGGGAAGGCTCTCCCGCTACCGCTGCCCGCCAAGCGGATGCCTACTACTATGAAACATATTCCTTGGAAGCGTACAATTGCTTCGCATCCTCAAAAGGTTATAACGGGGCATCTATAGCCCGGGGGTGTGTTGATAGTATTGTGTGCACCCGCATGAATATGATGCTTATTGCCAACGGGACGCCGATCACTATCGAACCCGAATCTGGTCAGCCGGACGACAGGGGCCAAACTTACATGCCGCCTGGAACTATTGAGAAATTCGCTTGGGCCAGATGGCTTCTGGGTGGCGTGGGAAAGCCGAAAGGCTTTGAGTTTCTGCGTGAATACACCCGCCTTTACAAGCATTCCGGATTGACGGATTTATTGCGTTCTACGGCAGCAACGGGCGCTATTAGCCCGGCCGGCTGCACTGTCGAGTAGCCGGATGAGAAAGCTGAGTTGCGTCGTTGAGCGCGGTGGGGCGGATCGAGTCACTTACTGTCAAGTCGGAAAATGGTTGTTGGCGTGCCCTTTGTCGAGGGGATGCCTTTGCTATTACGCGCCGAACGAGCTATAGAAGAGAAAGTTCACGCACATTCCGGAGCCGCACACCATGGCCCTGCGCGTTTATCTCTCCTCCACCTACGTGGACCTCAAGGACTATCGCGACGCCGTATTCAAGGCGCTGGAAAAAGGCGGCCTCCAGGTCGCACGCATGGAGGCGTACACCGCCGCCGACGACCGGCCCATGGATCTCTGCCTGAGGGACGTGGCTCAGTCGGATCTCTATGTCGGCGTCTTCGGCTGGCGCTATGGCTTCGTTCCTCCTATCGCGCACGGGAACGAGGCAGGTCTTTCTATCACCGAGCTGGAGTACCGCCGGGCTCTCACGCGACACATTCCGACGTTGCTATTCCTGAGCGACGAGTCGACCCGAGAGCAGTGGCCTGAGTGTTATCGGGACGACTGGACCGGAAACGGCGAAAGCGGCAAGCGCATCACGGCATTGCGCGCTGAACTCGGCACGGAAAAAACGCGGCAGTTCTTCGCCGACTCGCAGCAGCTAGCCACCGACGTGTTGGCTGCCATCCTGCGTAGCGGTGCGGTCAAGCGCCCCTTTCTCGTTCCGCCCATGCCAGTGGGCTTCGTGGCTCGGGCACGCGAGACCGCTGACATCAAAAGGAACTTGCTGTCCGGGACGTCACACCAGGCGGTCGCGATCACTGCGGCGATCCAAGGAGCGGGCGGTTTCGGCAAAACCACCTTGGCTTCGGCCGTATGTCACGACCCTGAGATCATTGCCGCGTTTCCCGGCGGGGTGCTTTGGACCGAGCTGGGTCAGGCGCCTGATATTCAGGCTCGCCTCACCGAGTGGTACCACGCGCTGTGTTCCGATGCTCGGGACATGGACAGCGCATTCATGTCGGCGGAAGACGTGCGACGCGCCGTTAGCGAGCGAATCGCGAGGCGCGGTGTTCTGCTGGTGGTTGATGACGTATGGAATGCGCTTCATCTGAAACCCTTTAGCGAGTTGGGTACAGCCCGTTTGCTGTACACGTCCCGCATCAAGCAGTTGATTCCGACGGCCCAGACGGTGCCCGTCGACGAGATGACGAAGGAGCAGGCGGCTGCGCTGCTGGCGCGTGATCTGCCGGTTGCGAGGGACGACGTTCGCTTTCGTGAGCTTGCCGATAGGCTGGGTAATTGGGCGCTGTTACTCGAGTTGGCCAACGCACGTCTCATCGAGGAGTTCCATGCGCGTGGAGCTATCGAGGCAGCCTATCAACATGTGACCCAGTTACTGTCCAGGCGCGGTGTCTTTGGTTTGGACGTACGGAATGCCGAGAGCCGCAACCAGGCCGTACGGCTGACGTTGCAGATCGGGATAGAGGAGGGCCAGACTGCAGTCGGCCCTAGAGCCTACGAGCTGGGTATTTTCCCGGGGCACACCGCGATTCCGGTGCGGGCTATCGTTGAGCTGTGGGGGAATGACCAATTCACGATTGAAGAAGATTTCCTGCGTCCCCTCGACCAGATGCATGTCATTACGTGGAATCGGCAAGAAAATACGGTGCGTCTGCATGACGTGGTGCGGGCGGGATTGGCAGCCCTAGCGGGCAATCGCTCCGCCGTTCACCAGCGCTTGATCGATTCATGGGGCGTTCCGGCTCGAATCCCGTCCGATCACTCCTATGCCTGGCGATGGTTCGGCTGGCATTGCGTCGAGGCAGGCCAACCTGAACGCTTGCGTGACTGTCTGTTCGATCCAGGCTGGTTGCATGCCAAGCTCACAGCGGTCGGCGTTGCTGCGATCATCGGGGACTGCGAACGCCTCAGCATGCAGCAAGACGAAGATAAGACAGCAAGCCGCAAGGAGGATCGAGCAGTCGAATTGCTTGCCGACGCACTGCGTAAGTCTGCCCACGTGCTCGCCCCGTATCCCGATCAGCTTGAAAACCAGCTCTTTGGCCGCTTTCGGCCGGGCCTTGCGCACGATCTTGACGACTTGCTTCAAAGGATCGCGCCACGCCTGGCACGCCAAAGGTTGGGGGCGCTTTTCCCGAGGCTTGATCCCGTGGGCGGTGCGCTCCGGCTCACGCTCGTTGGACACCAAAGCACGGTGCGGGGCGCGCTGCTGCTACCGGACGGGCAGGCGTTGTCGTGGTCGGCGGATCACACGCTGCGGATATGGGATTTGGCGACGGGTGCAAGCCGGACGCTCACTGGCCACAAAGACGCGGTGGGGGGGGCGCTGCTGCTGCCGGACGGACAGATGCTGTGGTGGTCGGCGGATCACACGCTGCGGATATGGGACTTGGCGACGGGCACGAGTCGGACGCTCACTGGCCACAAAGACGCGGTGGGCGGCGCGCTGCTGCTGCCGGACGGACAGGCGCTTTCGTGGTCAGCGGATCGCACGCTGCGAATATGGGACCTGGCGACCGGCGCTAGCCGGGTGCTCACCGGCCACAAAGAGGCGGTGGTGGGCGCGCTGCTGCTACTCGACGGGCAGGCGCTAACGTGGTCTGCGGACATGCTGCGGATATGGAACCTGGCGACGGGCGAAAGCCGGGCGCTCACCGCCCACCAGGGCCCGGTGCGGGGCGCATTGCTGCTGCCGGACGACCTGGTGCTGTCATGGTCGGGGGCTTGGTCGGCGGGGCTGTGGGGCCCGCCGGTTGACACTCTGCATGTATGGAACCTGGCGACGGGCGCAAACCGGGTGACTGTCGCAGACCGGGTGATCGCCGCAGCTAAGGCGCTCTACGCCCACACAGAGGCGGTGGGGGGCGCGCTGCTGCTGCCGGATGGGCGGGTGCTGTCGTGGTCGGGAGCCTGGAAGGCGTACACGCTGCGGATATGGGATTTCTCGACGGGCGCGAGTCGGACGCTTACCGGGCACGAAGACGCTGTCGTGGGGGCGATGTCGCTGCCGGACGGACAAGCGCTGTCATGGTCGGCGGATCGCACGCTGCGGGTGTGGGACCTGGCGACGGGCGCGAGTAGGGCGCTCACCGGGCACAAAAACGCGGTGGCGGGTGCGCTGCTGCTGCCGGACGGACAGGCGCTGTCGTGGTCCGGTGGCGGGTGGTCGTCGGATCGGACGCTGCGGGTGTGGGACTTGGCGACGGGCGAGAGTCGGATGCTCAACGGCCACGAAGGCGCGGTGGAGGGCGCGCTGCTGCTGCCGGATGGGCACGCGTTGTCGTGGTCGGCGGATCACACGTTGAGGGTGTGGGACCTGGCGACCGGCGTAAGCGAGGCGCCTGCCGGGCACGAAGATGCCGTGGAGGGGACGCTGGCGCTGCCGGACGGACACGCGATGTCGTGGTCGGCGGATCGCACGCTACGGATATGGGACCTCGCGACGGGCGCAAGCCGGACGCTCACCGGCCACAATGGGGCGGTGGAAGGCGCGCTGCTGCTGCCGGACGGACAAGCGCTGTCATGGTCGGCGGATCGCACGCTGCGAGTGTGGGACCTGGCGACGGGCGCGAGTCGGGCGCTCACCGGGCACGAAGACGTGGTGGAGGGCGCGCTGCTGCTGCCTGACGGGCAGGCGCTGTCGTGGTCGGCGGATCGCACGCTGCGAATGTGGGATCTGGCGACGAGCGCAAGTCGGGCGCTCACCTGGCACGAAAAGCCGGTTGGGGGGGCGCTGCTGCTGCCAGACGGGCAGGTGCTGTCGTGGTCGGCGGACACGCTGCGGATATGGGACCTGGAGACGGGTGCAAGCCGGACGCTGACCGGCCACAAAGGCCCGGTGCGGGGCGCGGTGTTGCTGCCGGACGGGCAGGTGCTGTCGTGGTCGGCGGATCGCACGCTGCGCGTGTGGGACCTGGCGACGGGCGCAAGTCGGGCGCTTACCTGGCACGAAAAGGCGGTGAAGGGCGCGCTACTGCTGCCGGACGGGCAGGCGCTGTTGTGGTCGGCGGATCACACGCTGCGGATATGGGACCTGACGACGGGCGCAAGCCGGACGCTCACCGGCCACAAGAGCACGGTGGAGGGCGCGCTGCTGCTGCCGGACGGGCAGGCGCTGTCGTGGTCGGCAGATCACACATTGCGGGTGTGGCGGCTTGAAGATGGGGAAGAGACGGGCCGCTACGTCTGTGAAGGAAGTCCGAGGGGCGCGTTGATGGTTGATACGAATTTACTTCTCATAGGGGATGCGACGGGCCATATCTATTTCCTGAGAATCGGCCAGGCGCCCGTGCACCCGGGCGGTCCGTCCGGTGAGCACGGCGGCGAGGCGCGCGCCGGCAATGAAGACCGCAATCATCCGCAGGATAACCATTAGCGATTGAACGCTTTTCGCGCGCCACCGCTTCGCGATCGCATTGCAACGCGCCTGGCGTCCATGCCGCTCACTTCGACGGATTATCGTCGAGGTGACCATGAAGCGGGTCCGGGCTCTTTTGCGTCGAGCGCAACACGCCTGCATCGTCGAAATAGAAGTGAAAGAGCTGGCCTCGATGCACCCGGGCCGGTGTGAGGCACGTTGTCGGCATCGGAAGATGACATTCGAGCGTGGGGAGAATGTCGCGGTCTCGACGGATGGATGAAGACCGCTGTTCGATAGGTCTGAGGATTGCGTATGAATGCGTATCCGGGCAACGCACTGTCTGGCATCGCGACATATGTACGCCTAAACTGATCTCGTGATCTGTGTCCAAGGGGAAAGGAATGGGCGCGACGAGTCCTCGTGACATCGGCCTGACTCTTCTTAAGGAGGCGAACTCCGCGGGAGATGGGCCGTCTTTGTGGGGGTTGATCGAGAAAATCCAGCGGACGCTCGCGGACCATGACTACTCGCAGTGCCCAGAGGTATGCGTCGGACTTCACTATTATGCGGCGCGTGCCCTGCTTCGCGTGAACGTCGAGCGGAGTGTCGAACGGCTTGCGCCAATCCTGGCCCATGCCGATGCCGGCATCGCCTGGCTCGCGCGCATCGATCTCGCTCAACTCCGATCAGAGTTCCTCCACTTGCGCGCGGAAGCCTACATACAGGTATCGCGCGGCTTGACCGGGAAACAACTGGGCGACGCCCTTCACGCTTGTGCGGATGCGCTCGCGGATCCTGAAATACAAGGCGATCCTCGCAGATGCGGTCCGCTGGGCTACAACGCGGGCATGTTTGTTATTCGGGGTGAGGGTTTTCCTGAGGACGAGGACGCACTGCGCCGACTAGAGGTGCTTTTCACGACTGCGCACGACAGCTACCGCGTGACCGGTGCAGTCCAGCAGGCCGCGGACGCTTCGCTATATCTCTCTCAAATAGGATTGAGTCGCTTGCGAGCAGCGCAGGAGCCGCTCGATCAGGCAGAGCGAACCTTCGATGCAGCGTGGCGCCAGATCAACGAGTTCATGGCAGCCTACGATCCGCTCGCGGATCCGGATGCGTGGGCGAACGCAAACCTCGTTGCGGCTTCGCTCGCTGAGCTTCGCCCGTCAGCGGGGTCGATCGAGCGTGCGCGTGACAGCGCAATTTACCTCGATCGGGCGTTCGACACGTTTCAGCAGCTTCGCAACGAAGACGGCATGTTCGACTGCGCGTGCCGATTGATCCGGGCGATAGATCTGTTGCCACGTGGCTACAACGAGGGTGCCGCCGTTCGCTACGATTTTTATATGGATGTACTGGATGCCGCGCGCGAACGGTCGAGAGACATGTCGGCCGGGGCGCAGACCCAACTCTTGCGCGCGAACGCTTGGATGAAAGTGGAACGAGGCTTATCTCCGGAAAAAGATGCCGAGGTCTTGTCTCGCGTTCGATCGTATGCGCGAGCAGCCGCATTGCTGGCGTTTGAATCAGGCAAACATGAATTGAGTTCCGTTGCCTACAAGCTGGTCGGAGTCAGTCTGACTGGCGATACAAGGTTTTCTCACCTGAATCAACAAAGCCCGGCACCCGAAACCGATCAGAAGAGTCTTGCTGAGGCCTGTGAGGCGTTTGAACGCTCCATCGCAGAAGCTCGAGCGGCGAAGAACACGGAGTTGGCAGAGTCCGCCATCAGGATGCTTGCCGTGGCACTTGGGCGTCGGCTTCGGGATTTTCACGAGTTTGACCTGTTCGATCGCTCTATCGCCTTGCTCGAGGAAGCCATTGAGTTCAGCAGCGGCGAGCCATACGTCACTGCGAATGCCAACTTGGTGAGCATGACGATACTGGCTGCACATCACGGGCTAGACGTTTCATTGGGTCGCGCCCGCAAGGCACTCGACTGTGCACTTCGCGAGTTGAACGTGCTCGAAAGCGTTGCGTTATCCGAGTACGTCAAGTCCCTGGAAGCGGCGCTCGACGAACTCGAGTTCTTGGGACGTGATGGCGTGGCCAATATTGCGCAACGTGTCCAGGCCCAAATATCGGCCAACCTCGGCATCGTGAGACTGGAGAGGGCCTACTTCAAGCGTTTCCGGCATGACGTTTTGCAACTTCCCGATAAGGCGAAGCCGATCGATGTCGTGAGTTTGCTCCTGATGCCTGAAACCGATGATCGGTCGACCGGGACGATGCGTTTGGAAACCGAGGGGGCGTCGACTTTCGGAATTGCCGATATTGCGTGCCCTCGCTGCCAGGCGATGCTAGAAATCACGCTACCGGTGGTCATTCATGAGGATGCCGATTCCCCCCGTTTTGCAAACTTTAAAAGAAATATTCGTGGAGACGAGAGTTGTACTAGTTGCCGTTTTCCCTTCCAGGTTCAATCAATTTTCATCTTATTGAAGCGCTCGGTTTCCGGGGAGCCTATCGCTATTTATCCCGACGTACTGGTCGATCGAGGCGAACGCCTGATCACCCATCAACAATTCGCGATAGCGGGTTTGCATCAGGCGATCACCGGCCAGCGGTTGATGAACCTGACGTTTATTCCGTGGGCCGGATGCGTCAACTTTGATTTCACGGTTGATGAAACCCTGCGATTTCAACGAAAGGCGGCTCTGACCTTGTTGGCTTCCGGTATCGTGGCCAAGTCTGCGCCGATCATGCTTGAAGCACTGCGGATGATCCTGCGGTGGAGAGACGCTGACGCGCCTGCTTCGAGCGAGATCGAGGCGGCGCTCAACGAACTTCCACTCGAGTTCGAAGCACTGCAGCGTCGACGCTTGCCACGGTTGATCGTCCGACTAGTAAAGACTGCCTCTTTGCATGGCCCGGAATGGGCAATTGATCAGATCGCGACCAATATGTCTCGAGTGCAGCACATCGCGCGCGCTTACGCCAGCTCGTCGGAGCTGGCGCGCGATCCGGTGGAACGACGAACGTTCCTCGCCCACTTTATTTCCGAGCTTGCAGACTACTCGCCGGATCGCGCCATTGCGCTGTTCGACATGTTGATGCGTGAACCGAGCCGTGAACTCCGCAAACTCGAAGACGAGGGAGTTCCCGAATTAGACTCAGTTCGCTACCAGCTGGCTCTCGCCAGGATAAACGGTATGCGTCCCTCCGCGGAGGACATGATTGCGAGAGACAAGATCACCTGTTCGTCCAGCGGCGCAAAAGCGCTCATTGCGAACCGGCTCGCGGGTAAAGCGCAATTCACGCTAATACTTCGTGCATTCTCGATGGACGTGGCGATCCACGAGATGCCAGAGTCGTTTCATGGCGTGGTCGACGCGTCCGAGGACCCGAGGGTGAAGTGGCGAATGTTCAGTTTGGACCCGAAAGAAACCCATCTCGTAGATAAAGCGTGCACCGTACTCCCTCAGGATATTAACCCGCTGACGGTTCTGAACGTGCTCGACCCAAAACCACCGACGCTGCCGACAAAGCTCTTCGTCACGGACGTCGAGTGGCGCAGGGTGGCGTTTTCACTTATCGCAGAGGCGGCTGTCGTGATTCTGCTGCTTCCGGCGGGAAGCACCTTGGGGAACGCCGGCGTGGATCACGAGATCCAGGTAATCCGGGAGATGTCACGTCAAGACGACACCATCGCGATCATCATGCGGCAGCCGAAGGACGTTCGTTCTCCGTTCGTTGCGAGCAGCGCGCAGACCGAGCCCGTCAATGACACGGCAGCCGAACTCCGGGACCTGGGTTTTCAGCATATCTTTGACGATGAAGCATTCGGCATAGAGGCTTCGTCGCTAAGGAGCCGGGTGCGTACCCTATTCGATTCAAAATAGTTGGCGCCTGACACCATTTCAGCGAACACACTCGACGAAGCCTGCGACCTGCCGCGTCGATTCCGTCGGCATCCGGGACGGAAGTGCGCTTCCAATGTGCGAGGCCGCACACTCGGCAACACATCGCCTTCCAGGGCGCGATTCGCGTCACCTATCTTCTTACAAAAAGAGCGAGAATGGCGCGGCGCGAGGTCGTGCAGGCGCGATCGCGCCTGCATCCGGGCACGCGTCCCGCGCCGCGCATTGATGGACTTGGACAGGGGGAGGCCGAATTGATTCCGATGCACAGCGTCGATCAGGTTTACGTCATTTCCGATCTCCATCTCGGCGGCACCCCGGGCTTCCAGATCTTCGGCTCCGCCAGCGAACTCGCGTGGCTGATCAACGACCTCGCAAGACGCGATCCCGAAAAGGAGATCGCGCTTGTCATCAACGGCGACTTTATCGATTTCCTCGCTGAACCGAACGCCACCTACTTCGACCCGGACGGCGCGGTTGCGAAGCTCGAGCGCATCGCGTTGCAGGACCCCACGTTCAGGCCAGTGTTCGATGCGTTCCCGGTCTTTCTCCAGCAGGCCAGGCGTCGCCTGATCGTGAACCTTGGCAATCACGATCTGGAGCTCGCGCTGCCCTGGGTGCGCGAGCGCCTCAAGCAGATCCTGACGAAGGACGCGCCTCTCTCGAGCGGAGCGCACGCGCGCCTGCATTTCGTGTTCGACGGTTCGGGCGTGCACTGCGACGTCGGTGGCCAGTCCGTATTGTGCGTGCATGGCAACGAGGTGGATCGATGGAATCCGGCTGACTTCGAGAAGATAAGGCAAATCGGCCGGGACAAGCAGTTGAGGCGCACTGTCGACCCGTGGATTCCCAACGCCGGCACGCGCATGGTTATCGACGTGATGAATTCGATCAAGCGCAAGTATCCGTTCGTCGATCTGCTCAAGCCGGAAGCGGAGGGCGTCGTGCCGACGCTTGCGGCCTGCGCGCCCGAGGCTATGCTCGACTTCAACAGCGCGATCAGGCTGGCCAACGTGGGGCTCGCGCGCGCCTGGGCCGGCATGTACAAGCCGGGCGGCATGCTGGGAATAAAGGAACTGCCGGCCGGAGATCCGGTGCAGCCCGTGCCCGTGCCCGGCGGCCTGCTCAATCCGGTGGAGCTGCCCGCTTCGCGCCAGGAGCGTGATGGACGCGCCATGCTCGCGGTGGCCGATGCCCTGGTTCGCCAAGGCGTCGATCCACTCGCGTTCGTCGCGAACGAGCAGGGTAAGCGGCTTGACATGGTGACCGCGCTGGTCAAGTGGTCGCGCGACGCGCCGACGAGCGAAGTATTGCGCGAGGCGCTCGAAAAGCTCGACAAGGATCGGAGCTTCGACATCACGGCGCGTGACGAAACCGCCGAGCTGCTCGATAAGGAGATCGGCCCGGAGATCGACATCATTGTCGCGGGACACACGCATCTCGCGCGCGCGTTACGCCGCCGAAACGGCAAGGGGCGGTACTTCAACAGCGGGACCTGGGCGCGGCTGATCCGCATCGATTCCGAGACACGGAGCGATCCGCGAAAGTTTGAGGAGGTTTTTGACGTGCTCAACGGTGGCGACATGTCGACGCTCGACAGCTTTCGCTCCGGATCACTGGTCATGCACCCATGCACGGTCGTGGCCATATGGAAGAAGGACGGCGGCAACGGCGCGAAAGCCGAGTTGCGGCAGGTGGTCAAGCACGCGGAAAACGAGTTCACACTCCATACCACTAGCAACAGCCTTCGGGATAACTGACGATGCGCAAGATCACACTCGAACTGCTCCGTCAGGGCCCATCGCACAACCAGTTGCTCTCACCGCTCACGGCCTATATCGCGCTGTGCGAAAACCATAGCGCGGTGACGCTGCATGTGCCGTTCGAGCACAATCAGATGCTCCACCGGCTGCGCGCGCTCAGCTACCAGCTCGGACCGGAGGTGCGCGAATTTCAGCTCAGCGACACTGCAGCGGTGCTGGGCAAGCTGCTCGGCGAAATTCCCGGCCTGACCGCCGACCTCAACCGCCGCAGCGCCGACGCCACGAGCGAGGAGCCGGTCACGCACTTGCGGCTGATCCTGTCCGCCTCTGAGCTCGCGCTCCTGCCCTTCGAGCTCGCGACCGCGCCCGGCGGCTGTCCCGGCGAAGGCCACCCGCTTGCCCTGCAGACACAGCAACCCCTCTGCATCACACGCGAGACGCGGCGCGTGCCTGAGGAGTTCGTCCGCTGGCCGAGCAAGCCGCGCATACTGTTCGCCTATGCCTCCCCGCCTGGGTTCGAGGAAGTGCCGGCCGGCGCGCATCTGCTCGCGCTGCGCGAGGCGCTCGCGCCATGGCTCCCGCTGTCTGACGATCTTGACGACGACGAGCGGCTCGAGATCGTCGAGGACCGGCTGTCCGTGCTACCAGACGCGACAGTCGCGAGCCTTGAGCGCGCCTGCGCGGCCAACGATTACACGCATGTCCACATCCTCGCGCATGGCGTAGATTTGCCGGGCGGCTACGACCAGCGGTTCGGCGTCGCGCTGATCTCGCATACAGAACCGAATGGCTATGAGGTCGTCTCCGGTGCCCGGCTCGCGAGCATCCTGCGCACGCCGTGCCGCGACAAGGCTGGCAAGTTCGTGCGGCCCGCCGTCGTGACGCTCGCGAGCTGCAACGGCGGCAATGGTGGCGGCGTGACGGGTGTCGGGGCGAGTGTCGGACATGCGTTGCACGAGGCAGGCATTCCGCTCGTGATCGCGAGCCAGTACCCGTTGTCGTTCGGCGGCTCGGTGATGCTCGTGCAGGATCTCTATCAGGGCCTGCTCTGGGGCGAAGACCCGCGCAAACTGCTGGTCGGCCTGCGCAGGAGGCTGCACGCCTGGTTCAAGGACCAGCACGACTGGGCGAGTATCGTCGCGTATGCATCGCTGCCGCCCAATTTCGACGATCAGCTGGCCAACGCGTGCATTCAGCAGGCCATGGGCAGCATCAATACTGCATTGCGTGTGTCGGATCGTGTCATGGTGGCGTTTTCCGACCGGGAATCCAACACCAGTGAGCGTCATCATGCACTCGACGAGGACAAACGTCAGGAGATGCTCCGCCACGTGCAGACAAAAGTTGCCTATGCCAAGGAGCGGCTCGAAGCGGCGAATGAAGCGTATCCTGCCCATAGGGCCCGGATTCTGGCGCAGCTTGCGAGCACCGAGAAGCGCGAAGCGCACATGCTCTACCAATCGCTCAAATTCGCTACCCACACGACGAAGAAAGGCAGCAACGAAGTGCTGGACAAGCTTGAGCACGCGCGAACCTGGTATTGGCAAGCCTATCTGCTGAACCGATCGCATCCTTGGGAGCTCGTGCAATATGTGTCGCTCACGTTGTTCCTGCGGTCTTTGGGCCGGCTGCCGCTTTCGGACTGGGCGGAATCCAAGGTAAGGCCTTTGTGGATCACGGCGGACGCCCAATCGCAGAACGACGCCGAGAACGGTTCCATTTACGACCGCGCCTGGGCCCACGGCAATATCGCCGAGCTGAGCCTGATCGAACCCTGGCTGAAGGATGTTCCACTCCCTCCTGACCGAGCATCGACGGACAAGGCGATCCACGCTTGCCGCAGCTTGGTTGAGCTGGCGGGTGCATCATCGTTTCACGTGTTTTCCACCCGGCGCCAGATCCTTCGTTATCTTGAGTGGTTCGGCCCCATGATCGGCGGGAAATGGCCCGGGCTGCAAGGAATTGCGGAACAGATGCTCAGTGCGTTGCCAGCTGGTGAAGAACCTGAATGGAACTATTGAGCACGCAGCGCTTGGGACGCCATTCGGCGGACATCGACAAGGAGCGCCAGGGTGACTGAAAACTTTTCACCGAAGCATGTCTTTCTCTTCAGTGGGCACATGATCGACCGCCCCGACCGACCGCAGCCGCGCTTCCCGCCCGAACGGGAAGGCGCGGTGACGAAAGACATGACTGCAGTGCTCGACGATCTCCAGGCTGGCAGCGCCGACCTCGCCATCTGCGGCGGTGCATGCGGCGGCGACCTGATCTTCGCGGAACTCATGCTCGGGCGCGGCGCGCATCTCGATCTTTATCTGCCCTTCGAGCCGCAGGTTTTCGTGAAGGACTCGGTCGACTTTGCGAACTCGGACTGGCACGCGCGCTTCGAAGCCGCGCGGGCGCATGAGTACGCGCGCACTTTCGTGCTGCCCGAACCCCGCACGGACGCGGAACGTCAGGCATCGCCCTACGAGCGCAACAACCTGCGGATGCTCAAACGTGCGCTGGGGCGCGGGGCACAAAAGGTTCATTTCATTTGCGTCTGGGACGGCCAGGCGGGTGACGGGCCGGGCGGCGCCGGCCATATGTACGAGGCTGTCACCGCGGCCGGCGGCGTTGCCGAGCAGCCCATCCATCCGCTCGGATCGACATAGTGAGCCTATCATGCCCAAACCGTTTTGCTTCGTCATCATGCCCTACGGGCGCAAGCGGACGCAGGCCGACCCCGCGCACGCTCCGGGTGAGATCGACTTCAATGCATTATGGGACCTGGCCTATGTACCCGTGATCGAGGCGCTGGGCTACGAGCCCGTGCGCGCGGATCAGGACACAGGCTCGATGATTATCACGCAGATGCTCGAGCGCATCTTCTACGCGGACCTCGTGCTCGCCGACATGACCATCCCCAATGGGAACGTCTACTACGAGGTCGGCATCCGGCACGCGGCCAGGCAGACGGGCTGCGTGCTGCTCGCGGCGGACTGGTCGCAGCCGCTCTTCGACGTGGCGCAGATGCGCACGGTACGCTATCCGCTCTCGAACGGCGATATCGACAAAGACACCGCGCAGCACATTAAAGAGTGCATCATGCCCGGCATCAGTACGCTCACGGACGGCGAATCGCCGATGTTCAAGGCAATCAGCGGCTTCCCGGGCAACCCGGATCCGGCCCTCGCATCTACGATGAAGCAGCACATGATGGAGCTCGCTGTGTTCCAGTCCGCCGTGCGCAACGTGCGCCAGTTACCCAGGAATGAGCGCATGGAGGCGGCGCAGGAATTGGTGAAGGAGCACGGTGTGCCGCCCTTGATTGGGAGCGTGGTGTTCGCGTTGCTGCTGCTACTGCGTGATTCGATCGAGGAAAAGGCCGACTGGAGCAAGCTGCTCGACTTCATCGACAAGCTGCCGCGGGAATACCGCGACAAGCCCGAGGTGCAGACCCAGCGCGCGTTCGCCGTTTCGGAGACGGGCGACGTGCAAACTGCGATCGTTCTACTAGAGGCTTTGGTGGCGACAGCCGGGCCGTCGGCAGAACGTTTCGGCTTGCTGGGAGGCCGGTACAAACGGCTGTACCAGAAGACCGACGATCCGAAAACGCGGTCGAGGTTGCGCGACCAGGCAATCGACTACTACGAGCGGGGCATGGATCTTGACCTGAACGAGTTCTACTGCGCGTCGAATCTTCCGCGTCTGTACCGAGAGCGCAATCGCGACGGAGACTTGAAGCTCGCGCAAACCGCGTTGGCGCTCGCGAAGGCTGCCTGCGACCGCGCATTCCGGCATGGCATCACGGACGAATGGCTAAGGCCGACGTGGCTAGCCCTCGCCTTCGACGACGGTAACACGGATCTCGCCGAGGACCTCGCGCAAAAGGTGGCCCGCGAAGATGTCACGCGGTGGAAGATCAAGAGTGTGCTGGACGATATGCGCGTGGCCACGCGGCTGGTCGCGGACGAGGCTCAACACGCGCGGCTCGTCGCGGTGGCCGACTGGCTGGCCACGCAATCGGGCATACAAAGCGACGGGACATGAGGCGTTCGCGGCGCGGGCTCTCCACCCCGTGATATCTCCGCAGGAGGTGCCGTGCATGCATTTGGAAGCGCCAGGAACACGCAGTCGTTACGGGGGTTATCGTGGCCGAAGAGAAAGCGAGTATTCCTGAGTTCTTTGATGTCTTCATCTCAACTCGACACCGTGATGAAGAAAAAGTCTGGCAACTCGCAACGACGAGCTCTGCAAACTGCTCACCGATGCGTATAGCAGGTTCATCGCGAGAACATCATGGCTACTCCGAATGAAGCACACGGTGGCGCATACCGGCAATTTCCCGCCCGGCCGGATCAATACCAGGAGGCTGCGTGGGAGGCGACCTTGGGCCAGTTGTTCTCGACGGCCGTCACACACGCGACCGACCGGATCGACTGGTACGACGCAAAGGCCGCTGAGCGCGCTGCCGTCGCCAAGCGGATCCGCTTCACGTCACTACTGCTGTTTGCACTCGGAACGCTCGCACCCATCCTGCTTACGTTTCTAGTCAAGATCGCCGCAGTCGGCAAGACGCCGAACGCCCCTTCAACTTGGCTCGACATAATCGCTGCGTTGCCGCTAGGGAAGCGCTGATCAATGGACCAACTGCCCAAGTTGCAGACGAGATGCCGTCGAATTTTCCGGATGACGAAGCGAATCGATGCTCAACTCGGTGAATTGGACGCGCAAACGAGGCTCCCTGCTCGCATTTTTTATACGCATGACGGATTGCTCCCATGGACCGATCGCGACAGATTTCGCGCAATCACCAGATTCGCAAGAGCGAACAGGCTGAACAGTTGCGCGGTGTTCTTGGCCAAGCCCTTGTATCGCGTCTTGCGATGGTGAAACAGGTTCTTGACGATATGGAATGGATGCTCAACCCGCGACCGGATCTGCGCCTTGGTTCGCTCGACCGCGATCACCAGGTTCTTCAGCGCCCCGTCCTGCATCGCCTTGATCTTTCCCCGCTTGGCAGCGACGTGCCACTTCACGGTCTTGCCCGCCATTTCCTCGCGCTTGTCTACGCCAATGTAGCCCGCGTCGGCGAACGCCTGCTCTTCATGTCCGTGCAGCAGGGCATGCGCTTGCGATACATCCGACACGTTGGCCGATGTGCCAACCACACTGTGGATCAGGCCCGAATCGGCATCGACGCCAATGTGGGCTTTCATTCCAAAGTGCCATTCGTTTCCCTTCTTCGTCTGATGCATTTCCGGGTCACGACTCTTCCCGGCGTTCTTGGTCGACGGCGGCGCTTCAATGATCGTTGCGTCAACCAGCGTGCCTTCCTTCATCATCAGCCCACGCTCGCACAGCGAGATGCCAATCTCGTCGAACAACTTCCGTGTCAGTTCGTGTTCGATCAGCAGGCGCCGGAATTTCAACAGCGTGGTCGCATCAGGCACGTTCTCAACTGCCAGATCGATGCCGGCGAAGGCTCGCAGCGCGATGCTGTCATACAGCGCGTCTTCCAGTCCTTCGTCCGACAGCCCGTACCACTGTTGCAGGAAGTAGATTCGCAGCATTCGCTCCAGGCCAATCGGCGGGCGGCCTCGCGTGCCCTTCGGATAGTGCGGCTCGATTGCCGACAGCAAGCGCTGCCACGGAACGACCTTCTCCATCTCGGCGAGGAAGCGTTGGCGCCTCGTCACTCGCTTCTTGCCTGCAATTTCCGCTTCGGCGAAGCCGATCTGCCTCTTCATCAGTGTGAGTCTGTTCCGTGAGTTGCCTTCTATAACGTCCTCAGCTACGCCAACGATGACCACCGAGCTGAATAAATCAGCGCTTCCCTAGCGGAGATAGGCTATGTCTTATTGGCCATTGCGGGCGCGCTCGTGGTCTTCGACCAGTTCTTCGATGCGTCCGGTTCGTGGATTCGCTTCCGTCAATCGCAAGCGAGGCTCGAAGTTCTGCTGGCGGACTTTCGCTTTACCTGGGCGCAAGCCATGGCAGAGGCGCAAGGTGCCGTGATGGGCAAGGAGACACCCGTGCCTTTCATGTCGATTCTGCGCGATTTTGTCATCAAGATCGAATGGCTGGCGGAAGACGAAACGAAGCAATGGGCGAAGCGGTTCAGCCAGATGATCGACACATTTGATCACAATCCGAACCTCAAAGTGTCGCTGAGCGGTGCGCCGGGCGATCAAACCGGCACAGCCGCGGAGCATGACGCGGGTGCCGCAGGGGCGACCACGGGGTCGAGCGCCGCCGGCAATAACACGGACCGGTCTGCGCAGGCCATTGCGCTCGCGCCCGCGCCGGTGGATGCAGACGCGGACGAAGCGAAAAGCGTGCCGACCGTCAATGCGCGCCTCGCAATCGAAGGCGTTGACACGCTGGACGCGGGCACGCTGCGACTCACGGTGGACGAAGTGGAGATGGTCGTACCTGAGGATGGATTCGTCGAACTGGGCGTCGATCCCGGAAGAGATCATGCGATCGTCGCAACCGGCCGGCGCGGAGGGGAAGTAGTGCGAAACGAGCTGCACGAGAACCTCTCGATTGACGACGAGGACAAGCCGCTGACCATCGCACTATGACGGAGCCCGTTATGAACAGTATGTTTGTCGGCGCAGCGTCGCCTCTGACGCAAAAAGGATTCGACGCTGTTGTCAGCGAGCTGAGAGTTGACGCATCTTCGCTATGGGCGCTGGTAACGGTGGAAACCAAAGGTTTTGGTTTTCTCGCGGATCGCCGCCCAAAGATTCTTTTCGAGCGGCATGTCTTTCACACCCGTACGGGCGGCCGCTTTGATGCGTCGAACCCCGACATCAGCTCCAGTAAGCCGGGCGGCTACAGCGGAGGAGCGGACGAGTACGACCGTCTTGCACGCGCGATGCAGCTCAACAGGCAGGCGGCACTCGAAAGCGCGTCGTGGGGTTTGCCGCAACTAATGGGATTCAATGCAGCGAAGCTACGCTATGGGAGCGCCGAAGACATGGTGAAGGCCTTCGTCGTCAATGAAGATGCTCAGCTCGATGGAGCTCGGCGCTTCATCATGAACAATGATTCTCTTGCGTCGGCATTCCAAAGGAAGATTTGGGCGCGCGTTGCCTTCTTCTACAACGGGCAGGACTACAGGAAAAATGCTTACGACGATAAGCTGCTGCATTATCAGCAACTATATTTGATTCAGGGTACACCGAGCATTGAATTGCGGACAGCACAGGCGCGTCTTACGTACTTGGGCTTTGACACGCACGGTGTCGACGGCGTGCTTGGTGACGGGACTCGCATTGCCGTGATTGCCTTTCAGCGCGCCAACGGGTTGAACGTCACTGCCGAGCTGGACGATCAGACGCTCGATGCTCTCAAGAAAAATTCCGGCGCCTAATCCTTTAATCGGTCTAGCGTGCAATGCCTCGCCGCAAGCCCAGGTAGTAGACCTTCACGCGGCCGATCATGACATCCTTGTATCCACGGTCCGCGATGACGACCTCCGGCGCGGTGTCGCTCGGGATTGCCGCCTGTTCCGGCGCTTCAGCCAGCATGTCCATCGCTTTCTGCACTTCTTATATTATTAAACGTATTCGCGACATCCGATAATTAGCTTGCTCATGTCGCTTTGGAAGTCAGGGTCCGGACGAATTTTCATGGCCTGACATTTCGAAAGTGTGAGCTTGCCCCCGAAAAACGAATCCCTTGCTGAGCAGGTAAACTCACGCAAGGAGAAGAACGATGACAGGCAAGGCAAAGCGGGCACAGTACACGCTCGAATTCAAGCTGGAAGCGGTGCGACTGGTCAAGGCCGGGCAAAGCATGGCAGCAGTGGCGGCGACACTGGGTGTGGTTGAACAGACGCTGTACAACTGGGTGAAGGCAGAGCGGGAAGGCAAGCTTGCGGGAGCTGGGACAAAGCCAGTAAGCCCGGAACAGATGGAGCTGGCCCGGCTGCGTGCGGAGGTAGCTCGCCTGAAGATGGAGCGAGATATTTTAAAAAAAGCCGCTGCGTACTTCGCCAGGGAATCGATGTGAAGTACGCATTCATTGAGCGCAATCGACGCCACTGGCCGGTCTCGGTGCTGTGCGAAGTGCTGGAGGTCAGCCCCAGCGGATATCATCAGCGCCGGCAACGCGCCGCGCAGGGCAGGCCGCACCGAAGCCGCGTGAGCGACGATGCACTGCTCGCAAACATCAAGGCGATTCACGCGCAGGTCAAGGGCGAGTACGGCTGGCCGCGCATGTGGAAGGAACTGCTCGCGCGTGGCGTGCGCGTGGGCAAGGAGCGGGTTCGCAAGCTGATGGCGCAGCATGGCATTCGCGCTCGCCACAAGCGCAAGTACATCGCAACGACGAACTCGAACCACGATTTGCCGGTGGCGCCGAATCTGCTGGAGCGCAATTTCACCGCCACTGCACCGAACCAGGTCTGGACGAGCGATATCACCTATCTGGCGACAGCCGAGGGGTGGGTGTACCTCGCGGTCATCATCGACCTGTTCAGCCGGCAGGTGGTGGGCTGGTCGATGCAGCCGCACATGAAGGCTGAGCTGGTCACGGACGCACTGCGTATGGCGTGGTTCCGGCGCCACCCGGAAGCCGGCGTAATCGTGCACAGCGACCGGGGTAGCCAGGGCGGATTCAACCGGTCGTTGCAACACCTTTGATCGAGGAGGTGTTGCATGGGACGAAGTGCAAAGCAGGTGTATCGGTTGACAGGGCGAGAAGCGATGTACTCGCCGGGTGCGCCATCACTTGGACATGTGATGGAGCGTCGGTATTGGCAACAGATCGCAACGGGCATTACAAGCGAGAAAGCAGCGGAGGCGGTAGGCGTATCTCAAGCGGTAGGCTCGCGC
>NZ_CADFGP010000073.1 GCF_902833905.1 Paraburkholderia tuberum STM678
CACCCCTTCCCATCCCGAACAGGACCGTGAAACGACTCCACGCCGATGATAGTGCGGATTGCCCGTGTGAAAGTAGGTAATCGTCAGGCTCCCCCCCAGTCAGAAACCCCACCCGCCGCGGTGGGGTTTTTGCGTTTACGCGGCCCAAATCAACAGCAACATGCTCGACCGAGCACGAACAACAAGCGTGGTCGGACGCCGTTGCCAGCCACTGCCAAAAGTAGCCTGTTGATCGACGCGTTTTTGCGCATACGACCTGCGCACAAACAAGCGTCTAGCTCGTCCCGAGCGCTGCTCGGTGGCGTTCCCGCGCTCGACGCTAGCCTCCCGCACGTATCTAAGGACACAAGGACTCTCTTACTATATCGGATGGTCTTATGCGTATCAGTATGAACCGCCCCGGATTTGGTGGAGGCTCCAACTCTTGAGAAAATGGAGCCATGAACAAGTCGAACAAGTTTTCTGCTGAAGTCCGGGAACGTGCAGTGCGCATGGTGCAGGAGCATCGCGGCGAGTATCCGTCGCAGTGGGCGGCGATCGAATCCATCGCCCCCAAGATCGGTTGCACGAGCCAGACATTGCTGGGGTGGATCAAGCGAGAGGAAGTGGATAGCGGGGAGCGTGAGGGCGTGACTACGTCGGAACGCGAACGCCTCAAGGCACTGGAGCGCGAGAACAAGGAACTGCGCCGTGCCAACGAGATTCTGAAGCTGGCGAGTGCGTTTTTCGCCCAGGCGGAGCTCGACCGCCGCCTGAAGTCCTGAAGGCCTTCATCGATCAGCATCGCGATACCTTCGGGGTCGAGCCGATCTGCAAGGTCTTGCGGATTGCCCCGTCGGGCTACCGGCGACATGCCGCGCTGCTTCGTGATCCGTCGCGGCGCGGTGTTCGCGCAATCCGCGATGAACGTCTGCGGGCGGAGATCAAGCGCGTGTGGCAGGCCAACATGCAGGTCTACGGTGCGGATAAAGTCTGGAAGCAGATGAACCGGGAGCGTATCGCGGTGGCGCGCTGCACGGTCGAACGGTTGATGAAGCAACTGGGTTTGCGCGGCGTGATGCGAGGCAAACGTGTTCGCACGACTGTTCCTGATGCCATAGCCCCGCGCCCGCTGGATCGGGTCAATCGCCAGTTCAAGGCCGCACGGCCGAACCAGCTCTGGGTTTCAGATTTCACCTACGACCGGTTGAATCCGCCCAATACACGTCCATTGCCTTCGGCCGCCGCTGCCGTGACGCCGGCGTGCGCCCCTCGATGGGCTCGGTCGGCGATTGCTTCGACAACGCCATATGCGAGAGCTTCTTCGCGACACTCGAATGCGAATTGCTTGCGCGTATCCGCTTCAATACGCGTGAACAAGCACGACAAGCGCTGTTCTCGTGGATCGAAGGTTGGTACAACATCAGCCGTCGTCATAGCAGCATCGGTTACTGCGCGCCGATCCGCTACGAGCAACTTCACGAAGAACAAAACCGAATCCGCGTCACGGACGAGTTGTCCACCGCCGGCCGGCGTCGTGGTCGTGACAGGCGACCCGCCGGCCGACCGTGGACAACTCGTGGCACGGCTCAAACCGGAGGGAACTAGCCTAGTACAACATCCCGTAAATAGCTTGATTAAATAATTGTCTTGGCTATCATTTCGGGATGAGCCAAGGTCGTCATGCAACGCCAGTGAAGTTGGCGAAGAAAGAACGAGAAGAACTACTGTCGCTGATCGAGCGGAAGACCGCGACGCAGCGAGATGTGATGCGGGCACGCATCGCGCTGTGGGCGCACGAAGGACACGCGAATACGGTGATTGCTCGGGAACTGCGCATATCGGTGCAGACGGTCTGCACGTGGCGCAAGCGCATCGCACAGCACGGTGCGCAGGGCCTGCGCGAGGGTGAGCGCAGCGGCCGTCGTCCTCGCATCACGCAAGAAACGCGACTGCAGTTGATCGCGTTGGCATGTGAAGCACACGAACCCGAGGGACGGGTTACGCCAACGCTGGACGAGATCGTAGCGCGCGCGATCGGGCGCGGCATTGTCGAACAGATCAGCCGCAGTCATGTGCAGCGCATTTTGCAGGCCGGTGACGTTCGACCGCACCGGGTCAAGCAATGGCTACACAGTCCCGACCCGGCCTTTCGTGAGAAGGTCAATGTGATTTGCAGGTTCTACCGCAAGGTCCCTCGAAACGCGGTGGTACTCAGCATCGACGAGAAGACTGGCATTCAAGCCATCGAACGTAAGCACCCGGGGCGTGCGCCGGCGCCGGGACGGCTGCGTCGTAGGGAGTTTGAATATATTCGCCACGGCACCCAGGCGCTGATTGCTGCGCTGGATGTACATACCGGGCAGGTGCTGGCAGATTGTCGCGAGCGTCGCACCCAGGACGACCTGGTCGCCTTCATGGAGCGCGTGGCGGCTGCGTACCCGAGCCAGCAGGTGCATGTGATTTGGGACAACCTCAATACGCATCGCGCCCAGGCCGTCTGGCAGGCATTCAATGCACGGCACGACGAGCGGTTTCATTTCCACTTCACCCCGCTGCACGCGAGCTGGGTTAATCAGATCGAGCTCTGGTTCGCCCGTTACACGCGCCGGGTGCTACGCCACGCCAGCCATACCAGCACCGCGCACCTGCGCGAGCGTACCGAGCAGTTTGTCCGCGCGCATAATCAGGCAGCACGCCCCTTCAAATGGACTTTCAGGGGCTATCCGCTGCAAACTGGCGCATCGTAATCGAGAGACTGACATGCCAGCCATACCCACTAAACATTACGCGAGCGAACTTGAGCGTCGACTGCGCGGGCTGCTCGGCCACGAGCAGATCGTCACACAAGCGTATGGTCGGCACCTGCTGATCAAACGTCTCGATGATGAGGAACCGACGGTTGTGGCGCGCCTCACCGACCTCGGCCGCAATCGTTATAGTGCCGCCTTTCGCAGCCACACCGGCCGATGGGAACCGCTGCCGGGCACGGGTTCGCTCGACGAGATGACCGAGCTCGTCGTCACGCTCCTGCAGCCTTATTTGCAGCCCGATAATTATTAAAGCTATTTACGGGATGTTTTACTAGTCAAAATTCAACTGCTTAACCGTCCACGCAAACGGGTCACCCTCACACAGTCTCGTCAAGGCCAGTACCGAAGACATCATCAGGGCGCTGACCGGCAACTGGCGCGAGGAGCACCTGTTCGTGCTCGCGCAGGCGCTCGCAATGTTCGACAGTCTCGCCGAGCGCATCCTCGAGTGCGATGCGAAGACCGGGGCGCTGCTGGTCCCCCTGGGGCGTCACGACGTCCAGCTGGCCGGGCCGGACAAGAAACGCCAGAAGAACGCCCCCGGTTCGACGCGCGTACCGCGCTCGCGCGCTGGGCGGGCGTGGGCCTGACGCGCATCAACGGCCTGTCCGTGGCCACCGTGATGACGATCCTCTCCGAGATCGGCCCGGATCTGAGCCGCTTTGCCAGCGTCAAGCACTTCTGTTCGTGGCTGCGCCTGTGCCCCGCCACGAACAGAAGTGCTTGACGCTGGCTTCCGGCACACGACCCTCCGCCAACCGCGCCCGGCAGGCGCTGAAAATGGCAGCCATGAGCCTGTCGCGCAGCGACTCGGCGCTCGGCGCGTTCTACCGCCGGCTGTGCTCACGCATGGACAAGCCGCGCGCCAATACCGCGGTCGCCCACAAGCTTGCCCGCATGGTTGTACTTCATGCTCACGCGCGGCGAAGCCTTCGTCGACCAGGGGCAGCAGCGCTATGAGGAACAGCAGCGCCAGCGCAGCATCGCAGCCCTCAGGCGACGTGCTTCCGCCCTCGGATTCCAGCTCCAGCCAAACGCGGATTGTTCGCCGGGTCGCTGCGCGCTGGCCAACGAACTCAACGGTCACGAACCCCACGCATATCTGAAAGACATCGGGACACGGCCTCCCACCCACAGGGCAAGCGACATCGCCGCATTGCTGCCACATAACTGGCAACCTCTTACCGCTGTCGCCTGATTCACCGTTCGTCAACGGGGGTTTGCCAGCCGCTTACCGCACGCACGCAAGGCGCCGGATCATACGGAAGTTGCCTGTCCCTGCCACGGAAACGCGGCCAGCACCTCCCGGATCGCCATATCGAAAGGCGTGCGTCGACCGATTCCGAGTACCTCTAAACGGCTCGATGCCAGATGACAGTTGTGCGGGCGCGGCGTCGCGTCGGTGGGTGTGCGCTGGGGCGTCAGACGCGCGTCGAGTTGCAACGCTTCTGCCAGGCGCACGGCGATCTCGTACTTGTTCATCGGTTCGTCGCCCGACCATTGCACGATGCCAGAGACCGTTTCGCCGCGCGCGTGCCGCTCGAGCATCTGTCGGATCACGAAAGCGACATCGGGCGTGAACGTAGGATAGCGGATCGCCCAAGCGTCCATCCTGGCAGCCTGGGCCCCCGGCGCCGCCGCCGCTGCAATCGCCGGCACGAGGCTAGTCACGGCCGATTCCGACCAACTGACGATCGGACCATATAGCAGCGGCAGACGCAGCACGCATCCGCCCTCGGCCGTGTCGGTCAGCGCTCGCTCGCCTTCGAGCTTGCTCTGTCCGTACGCGTTCAGTGGCGCAGGTGTGCTGTCGTGACGATAGGGCGGGTGCGTGCCGTCGAACACGTAGTCGGTCGAGATCGACAGTGTCCACGCGCCGTGTCGGTTCGCCGCCCCGGCGATCATTCGCACGGCATCGACGTTCAGCGCGCGAGCAAGCGCCGGATCGCGCTCGCATACATCGGGATGGCGCTCCGCCGCGGCAATCACGACGGCATCCGGCGCTACGCGGTCGATGAAACGCTCGACCGCGACGCTATCGCGAACATCCAACGCGACCATTCGCGGAGACGTTCGGCTATATGCGGTGGAGACGGTCTGCCAGCCGGTCTGGCGCGCGAGTTCGTCGTTGAGCGCGCGGCCGAGCAATCCGGAACCACCTATTACGGCAACCTTGAACATGCGCCGCACCCTCAGCGCACAGACGTGACCGTGTATCCGGCCTCGTCAATCGCGGCCTTCAGCGCATCGACGGGTTGCGCCGACTCCACGAGCACGCGGCCGGTCGCGAGATCCACCTGAACCTGCGCGGCGGCGTCGTGCTCGCGAATCGCGCTCGTGACAGCGGCAACGCAGTGCTGGCAGCTCATGCCTTCTACATGGAGTTCGATTGTCATTGCAAAGACCTCGGCGGAATCAGATTGCGGATAGTCGAATTATGCCTGCCGTACCTTGTTTGGGTAGCTGACCTTCCCACCATGGGAAGGTGTAGGATCGATTGGAGTTCAGCCGCAACCTTGAGGAAACAGTCATGAACATAGGCGAAGCGGCCCGCGTGTCGGGCGTTACGGCAAAAATGATCCGCTACTACGAAAGTGTCGGCCTATTGACTGCGAAGGCGCGCACGAGTGCCGGTTATCGCGTGTATGGCCCGCAGGAAGTGCATTCCTTGCGCTTTATTCGCCAGGCTCGCCGGCTCGGATTTCTGGTCGAGGATATCCGGCGGCTGCTTGCTCTATGGCACGACCGCTCGCGTGCAAGTGCCGAAGTAAAGCGGATCGCGCTCGAACATGTCGCCGAACTCGATCGCCGCATCGCCGAACTCACGGACATGCGCGACACTCTCGCGCATCTGGCCGATCATTGCCATGGTGATGACCGGCCAGATTGTCCGATTATCGAGCGACTGGCGGACACCGATCTTGTATCGGGACGAGGTTGCCGTCCGCTTTAGCGGCTAATCGAAGTGCAACCCGGCCTGCCGATTCTTAAGGTCGAGCGATTCGTGCACCGAAAGTGCGCATAAAAATTGCGAAAATGACGTCCACTGAAAGGACGCCTCGATGAATCCCAATAAAATCAGGAACTGCATTGCACCTTTACAGTGCACTATTCCAAAACGGAATGCACACCATGCGGGCATTTCACTGTTCAGGTTGTACCTTAGGGCTATAATGCGGGTTAACCCTTTTACGGGAAATCCCCGATGTCAAATCACCGGGGATTCGATCTGCTCCTTGGAGAACATCATGTTTGCATTCATTCTTGAGAAGCTCAGCACCTGGTTCGAAACCGCGGAACGTAGCCGTCGTGAGGCATATCTCGCCTCGTCGTCGGATATCGTTCAGCTCGAACAGCGCATCCGTTCGCTCGAAACCAACGGCTATTCGCTGTAAGTTTCCGCTTTGAGTTTGACCTGGCGGCGCCTGCTTTTGCGCGGCCGTGCAGTACCAATGTCGAGCCCCGTCAAAGCGGGGCTTTGTCGTATCTGGACATCGAAATCCGCGTGTGCCTTCGACGTTTTTTCGAGTGAACGGCGCAAGAAAGCTGCTGATGGCGAATATCGACTAGCTTCGTAACGCGGCCCGCGGTAATGTAGGGCGTTTTTCGCGCAAGACGGCATTCATAACCAATCGGGCTGTCCATGTCCTCCGTCCGTTCGCTGCAAACTTTCCGAGCCGTGATGGCCGCGGCCGCCATGGCGACGCTCGCCGCCCTCTGCGCCGCGTCGGACGCATTCGCGGTGTCCGATAACGGGCGTCCTCCCGTGATCCTCGATACGCTTGGCGGCGTCAATAATGGCCAGAGCGGTACCGTACTGCTGAGCTCGCCGCCTGCGCCGGAGCCGATCGTCGCCGCGCCGCCGATCGCGGCACCGGTCGAGCTGCCTCCGGAATCGTCGCCGCCGTTCGTGGTCGCGCCGTATATCCAATTGCCGGCGGGTGGTGGCGTGCCGCGGCCGGTGCCTCGAGCGGTGCCCCTTCCGCAATAGGCACCGACGGCGCGAGAGATCGTCGTCGGTGCTTCTGCGCGGTCCCGTTTCTCCCCCATACGCCAGCTTGCCTCGCACCCGACAATCTCATTCGGGTTTGGGCGCATGGCGTCCGTGAAACCGTCCGACGACAATCGTTGCGCGCCTCGACGCCGTGAGCTTCGATCTCGGCAAGTGCGCCTGCGTCACTGCTTCGAACGGAAAACACAACAAGGAGACGTCACCATGCTCAATCAATGGATGCAGCGTGCGACGCGCGCCTGCGTGATGCTGCTCGCACTGGCCGCGTTGCCCGGCGATGGGTTCGCGAAGGACACGCCGGAAATGCCGACACTGACGATGGCCGTCGGCGGCTTACCTGGCCTGTACTATCTGCCGGTCCTCGCCGCACAGCAGCTCGGCTACTTCAAGGACGAAGGCCTGAACGTCACGCTCGAAGATTTCGCGGGCGGCTCGAAAGCGCTCGAAGCGGTGGTGGGCGGCAGCGCCGAAGTCGGCGCGGGCGCGTTCGAGCACACGTTGTTCATGCAGGCGAAGGGTCAGCACTATCGCGCGTTCGTGTTGATGGGCCGCGCACCGCAGATCGTGATCGGCGTGGTGAAGTCGAAGGCCGATCAGATCAAGTCGCTCGCGGACTTCAAAGGCGCGAAGGTCGGCGTGAGCGCACCGGGTTCGTCGACGGATCTCGTGCTCACCGTTGCGTTGCGCAAGGCCGGCGTGCAGCGCAGCGACATTTCGGCGATCGGCGTCGGCAGCGGCGCGACGGTGCTGGCCGCGGTGGGCAGTGGCCAGATCGACGCGCTGTCCAATGTCGATCCAATGATGACCAAGCTCACGCGTAGCGGCGCCATCAAGGTGCTTGTCGATACGCGCACGGTGAAAGGTACGCAGGAGGTGTTCGGCGGCATGATGCCCGCGGCGACGCTTTACGCGGCCGAAAGCTTCATCCAGAAAAATCCGAAGACAACGCAGGCGCTGACCAACGCGATCGTGCATGCGAATCATTGGCTGCAGACTGCGAGCGACGCGGATCTGCTGAAGATGGTGCCGCAAGCCTATCTGTTGGGCGACCCGACGCTCTATCTCGACGCCTTTCACAACGTGCGCGACGCGTATTCGCCGGACGGACTGATGCCCGCTGATGGCCCGGCGACGTCGCTGCGCGCGTTGTCGTCGTTCGATAGCCGGCTCGATCCGAAGAAGATCGATCTGAGTGCTACCTATACGAACCAGTTCGCGAGCAAGGCGGCCGCGCAGTTCAAGTGAGCGTATGCGGAGATCGGGTTGCGCAAGACAGGTGACGGGGAACCGCGCGCGGCACGCTCACGCGCCGCTCATCACGTTCAATTGCCGCGATATTCGACCTTGAACGTCGCAGCCTTGTCCTCGCCGAGCGTTTTGACGAGCCATGGCATCTGATCCTTCAGCGTCTTGGCGAGCGTATACGGCGGATTCAGGATGAACATACCGCTACCGAACAGCCCATAGCCGTCTTCCGGCGGATTGCTGACGGTCAGGCTGACGTGCAGCCAGTTGTCCTTCTGCAACTGCTTCAGTTGATCGGGAAAGCGCTGCGACTCAGGGCGCTTGACCTGCGGATACCAGACCGCGTACGTGCCGGTCGGAAACCGCTTCAGACTCTCCTCGACACAGCGCAGCGTGCGCCCGTAATCGCGCTTGTCTTCATACGACGGGTCGAGCAGGATCAGCGCGCGGCGCGGCGCGGGCGGCAACAGCGTGAGAATTCCGTCGAAGCCGTCGCCCGCATACAGCATTGCGCGTCGGCCCGCGTCGCGAAAATTGTGGCGCAGCACGTCGATTTCGGTGCTGTGCAATTCGAAGAGCCGCATACGATCCTGCGCGCGCAGTTGTCGCCACGCAAGATACGGCGAGCCCGGATAAAAATGCAACTGGCCATCGCCATTGAGCGCGCTGACTTCATCGACGTATTCGGCGAACAGCGGCGGCAGATCGTTGCGGCCCCACAGTTTCGCAATACCCGTCTCGAACTCGCCGGACTTCGTCGCGTAGCCTTCCTTCAGCGAGTAAACGCCGGCGCCCGCGTGGGTGTCGATATACCAGTAGGCCTTGTCCTTCTGGCCAAGGTAGCGCAGGAGCTGCAACACGACGGCGTGTTTCAGAACGTCGGCGTGATTGCCGGCATGAAAGGCGTGGCGGTAGCTGAGCATGATGAGAGGACGCTGAGAGAGCGCAGGCTGGCCCGAAGGAGCCGGCGACGCGCGGTCGCGTATTGTACGCGACCGCGCGTGACCGGTTAGCCACCCGGTGCGTGGCGCTGCGCGCGCGATTACTCGTGCGCGTCGCCGATGATCTCCTCGATCCGCTGCTTTATCTCCGGTGTGATGCGCTCGGCCACCTCGGCGGACTGCATGTTTTCGCCGATCTGTTCGACCCGCGAGGCGCCCGTGATCACCGTGCTGACATTCGGATTCTTCAAAATCCACGCGATCGCGAGCTGACCGACCGTGCAGCCGAGCTCGTCGGCGACCGCGCCGAGCTGGCCGACCACGCTGTTCCGGGTCGGGTCCGTGAGCTGCTGGCGCAGCCAGTCATAACCCTGCAACTGCGCGCGACTGTCGGCTGGCACGCCGTCACGATATTTGCCGGTGAGCAGACCCGATGCGAGTGGGCTCCACGTGGTCAGGCCGAGGCCGATGTCCTCGTAGAGCCGCTTGTATTCCTGCTCGACGCGTTTGCGGTGAAACAGGTTGTATTGCGGCTGCTCCATGACCGGCTTGTGCAGATGATGCCGCTCGGCGATTTCATAGGCGGCGCGAATCTCGTCGGCGCTCCATTCCGAGGTGCCCCAGTACAGCGCCTTGCCGCGCGCGATCATGTCGCTCATTGCCCACACCGTTTCCTCGACCGGCGTGTTCGGGTCCGGACGATGACAGAACACGAGGTCCACATAGTCGAGCTGCAGGCGCTTCAGCGACGCGTCGATCGCGTTCATCAGGTACTTGCGGTTCAGCGTGTGGTACTGGTTCGGCGCTTCGTTGAGTCCCCAGAAGAATTTCGTCGACACGACGTAGCTCACGCGCGGCCACGCGAGCTCCTTCAACGCATGGCCCATGATCTCCTCGGATTTGCCGCCCGCGTAGACTTCGGCGTTGTCGAAGAAATTGACGCCCGCGTCGCGCGCCGCGGCAAGCGATTCGCGCGCGGCGCGGTGATCCACCTGGTTGCCGTACGTGACCCATGAGCCGATGGACAACTCGCTCACTTGCAGGCCCGAGCGGCCCAGACGTCGATAATTCATGCATGTCTCCTGGTTGGTGATGCCACGGGAACGGAGCCCGGATTCAGCCCGAAAGCGTCCAGTTTAAAGAGATACGGTTCGATGTGCGTTTTACCTATGTCGTTCACAGGGTTCATGCACAATAGCGAAGTCGGCCGCCGCGCTGCATCCGCCGAACGGTCTATACCGTTTGGCCGACTTCTCGCCGCGCGCGGTCTCGTGGTCTCATTGCTCATCAACTGCATGGAGGTTCTGGATGTCGTCTCTGAACTCGAATCTGAACGGCAAAGTTGCCGTCGTCACTGGTGCCGCGAGCGGCATCGGCAAACAGATCGCGTTGACTCTGTCGGCCGCGGGTGCTGCGGTCGCGATCGCCGACCTGAACCAGGACGGTGCGAACGCCGTGGCTGAAGAAATCAGAAAGGGCGGCGGTAAGGCAATCGGCGTGGCAATGGACGTGACGAACGAAGATGCCGTCAACCAGGGGATCGACAAGGTCGCCGAGGAATTCGGTTCGATCGACATTCTCGTTTCCAACGCCGGCATCCAGATCGTCAATCCGATCGAAAACTATTCGTTCTCGGACTGGAAGAAGATGCAGGCCATTCACGTGGATGGCGCGTTCCTGACCACCAAGGCCGCGCTCAAGCACATGTACAAGGACAATCGCGGCGGCGTCGTGATTTACATGGGCTCGGTCCACTCGCATCTCGCCTCGCCGCTGAAGTCGGCGTACGTGACCGCGAAGCACGCTCTGCTGGGCCTGTCGCGCGTGCTTGCCAAGGAGGGCGCTGCGCATAACGTGCGTTCGCACGTCGTGTGTCCGGGCTTCGTGCGCACGCCGCTCGTCGACAAGCAGATTCCCGAGCAGGCGAAAGAATTCGGCATCAGCGAAGAGGAAGTGATCAAGCGCGTGATGCTGGGCGGTACCGTCGACGGTATCTTCACGACGGTCGAAGACGTCGCGCAGACCGTGCTGTTCCTGTCGACATTCCCGAGCGCGGCGCTGACCGGCCAGTCGTTCGTCGTGAGCCACGGCTGGTACATGCACTAAGGGGCGGCCCATGGCGCAACGCAATCTGAAGCGGGCGCGGGTGGGCGTGTCGGGCGACGGGGAGGGCGCGGGTCCGTCGGTCGCCGCCCGCCCGCGCCGGCATCTCCGGTTGCCCAACTACGAAACCGTCGCGCTGATGCTGCAAGGCGGCGGCGCGCTCGGCGCCTATCAGGCCGGCGTCTTTCAGGGACTTTACGAAGCCGGCATCGAACCGAACTGGATCGCGGGCATCTCGATCGGTGCACTGAATACGGCGATCATTGCGGGCAATCCACCGGAACGACGCGTCGAGCGTCTGCTGCAATTCTGGGAGACGATCTGCCAGCCGGCGTTCGGGGCGCCCTTGCCGGCTCCGATCGAGCACCTTCTGTTCAATTCGAGCGAAGCGGTGCGCAAGGCATTTACGGCAGCGCAGGCAATGAGCGCGATCGTCGAAGGGCAAAAGGGCTTTTTCGTGCCGCGTTTCCCACCGCCGTTGCCCACGGTGTCCGGTCCGCCGCAATTGGCGAGCTACTACGACACCACGCCGCTGAAGGCCACGCTCGAGTCGCTGTGTGATTTCGACCGGATTAATTCCGGCGAAATACGCGTGTCGGTGGGCGCGGTGAATTGCGGCACGGGCAATTTCGCGTACTTCGACAATACCCACACCACGCTCAGGCCCGAGCATTTCATAGCGTCTGGCGCGTTGCCGCCGGGCTTCGCGGCCGTCGAGATCGACGGTCAGTTCTACTGGGACGGCGGCCTGATGTCGAATACGCCGCTCTACGAGATGCTCCAGTCCACGCCGCGTCGCGACACGCTCGCGTTTCAGGTCGACCTATGGAGTGCGATCGGGCCGGTGCCGGACAACCTCACCGACGTGCAGGGCCGCATGAAAGACATCCAGTATTCGAGCCGTACGCGTCTCGTGACCGACATGCTGCAGCGCTCGCAGCGTTTCCGCCACGTACTGCGCGAGGTGCTGGACCGTGTGCCAGAAGACCAACGCGACGATCCGTGGTGCAAGCTGGCCGAAGATCTGTCGTGTTCAAAGCGCTACAACGTGATTCACCTGATCTACCGGCACAAGGAATACGAAGGACACTACAAGGACTTTCAATTCGGTCTGTCGACGATGCGCGAGCATTGGCGAAGCGGTCTCGAAGATATTCTCCGTTCTCTCGAGCAGCCCGACTGGCTCGATATGCCGGAAAACGATGCCGGGTTCGTCACGCACGATATTCATCGGGATTCGCGCTGATTCCTCGCGGAGAGCCCCGACGCTGCGCCAACCAAGGCCGAACCGTCAGAAAATAAAAAAACGGCGCCCTTTCAGAAAAGGGCGCCGTTTTTACAGGCGGTGGCAGCGGCGAACCTGCTGCACTTGCACGGCAAACCTCCGCGCTGTGAATCGCCTTACTTCAGCACGTGAGCAATCGCGGTGGCGACGACGTCGAGGTTGCGCGTATTGAGCGCAGCCACGCAGATGCGGCCCGTGCTGACCGCATAGATACCGAACTCTTCGCGCAGACGGTCCACTTGCGGTGCCGTCAGACCCGAGTACGAGAACATGCCGCGCTGGGCGTTCACGAAGCTGAAGTCACGATCAACGCCGCTTGCCTTCAGACGCTCGACGAGACCATTGCGCATCGCGCGGATGCGCTCGCGCATTTCGCCCAGTTCGCTTTCCCACGTCGCGCGCAGTTCCGGCGATGCGAGCACGGCCGCGACTACCGAGCCGCCGTGCGTCGGCGGGTTCGAGTAGTTGGTGCGGATCACGCGTTTCAGTTGCGACAGCACGCGCGCCGCTTCTTCCTTGCTCGCGGTGATGATCGACAGTGCGCCGACGCGCTCGCCGTACAGCGAGAACGACTTCGAGAACGACGAAGACACGAACACGTTCAGTTCCTGCGCCGCGAACAGACGCACGGCTGCCGCGTCCGCTTCGATGTTGTCGCCGAAGCCCTGGTAGGCGATATCGAGGAACGGCACGAGGTTGCGCGCCTTGACGACCTCGACGACCTGCTTCCACTGCTCGACGCTCAGGTCGACGCCGGTCGGGTTATGGCAGCACGCGTGCAGCACGACGATCGTGCCCGCCTCATAGCTGTTCAGCGCGCTCAACATGCCGTCGAAGTTCACGCCGTGCGTCTGCGCGTCATAGTACGGATACGATTCGACGACGAAGCCCGCGCCTTCAAACAGCGCGCGGTGATTTTCCCAGCTCGGATCGCTGATCGCGACCTTGCTATTCGGATTCACGCGCTTCAGGAAGTCGGCGCCGATCTTCAGCGCTCCCGTGCCGCCCAGCGCCTGCGCCGTGACGACGCGGCCGGCCGCGATCAGCGGCGAGTCGTTGCCGAGCAGCAGCTTTTGCACGGCGGCATCGTAAGCGGCGATACCTTCGATCGGCAGATAGCCACGCGGCAGCGCGGCTTCGACGCGGGCCTTTTCCGCCTCGCGCACGGCGCGCAGCAGCGGAATCTTGCCTTCTTCATTGAAGTACACGCCAACGCCGAGGTTGACCTTGGTGGCGCGCGTATCGGCGTTGAAAGCTTCGTTCAGGCCCAGAATCGGGTCGCGGGGAGCAAGTTCGACGGCGGAGAACAGAGACATGATGGGTGGGCAGCAGTAGTGAAAAGAGGGCGGCTTCGCGCGCGAGCGGCCTCATCTTGGGCGTCGGCGGCGTTTCGCGGGTGGGCGTGAGTTCGACGAAACGCGAAAATCGGGGACGGCCTATGGACAGCGGCGAGCGAGCGCAACTTCGCATTGTAACGAATCCGGGCGCTTTTTTCGGACGACCAGACGGGCAAAAGGCGATTATTTGCTTGAAAAACAGGCACTGGAGAGCCATGTGGCCGTAAGGAATTCGAGCGGGGCGTGGCGATGTCGACGGCGCGAACAGGCCGAGGTGCGCTGCCCATTGGCGCTGACTGCGCCACGATGACGAGTGGCGTGGAGGACACAGCCCGGGATGGGAGTTCGCGGTAAACCCCGTCAGGGCGCGCAAGTCCGCAAAGCGCCATAACACACCGGCGCCCAGGGCCGCCCTACGTAAGCCCGCTCGATCTTCGCTTTCCACAACCCGTTAGAATGATTCTTTGCCCAAGGCCCGGTGCCGCCCCTCATGTCCGAACACCATCTGACTGAAGCCGACGATACGCTCGACGAATCAAAATTCATCGCGTTCGAAGGTTCACCGTTCAAGCTCTACCAGCCGTATCCGCCCGCCGGCGACCAGCCCACGGCGATCGACACGCTCGTCGAAGGCGTCGGCGACGGTCTCGCGTTCCAGACGCTGCTCGGCGTGACCGGCTCCGGCAAGACTTTCACGATGGCCAACACGATCGCGCGGCTCGGCCGCCCGGCGATCGTGTTCGCGCCGAACAAGACGCTCGCCGCGCAGCTGTATTCGGAGTTCCGCGAGTTCTTTCCGCGCAACGCGGTCGAGTACTTCGTTTCGTACTACGACTACTACCAGCCGGAAGCGTATGTGCCGCAGCGCGATCTGTTCATCGAGAAAGACTCGTCGATCAACGAGCATATCGAGCAGATGCGGCTGTCGGCGACCAAGAGCCTGATGGAGCGGCGCGACGTGGTGATCGTCGCGACGGTGTCGGCGATTTACGGTATCGGCAATCCGTCCGAATACCACCAGATGATCCTGACGCTGCGCACCGGCGACCGGCTCGGCCAGCGCGACGTCATCGCGCGGCTGATCGCGATGCAGTACAGCCGCAACGAAGCCGACTTCCAGCGCGGCTCGTTCCGCGTGCGCGGCGACACCATCGATATCTTCCCGGCCGAGCACGCCGAGATGGCGGTGCGCGTCGAGCTGTTCGACGACGAAATCGAAACACTGCAGCTATTCGATCCGCTCACCGGCCGCGTGCGACAGAAAATTCCGCGCTTTACCGTGTATCCGTCGTCGCACTACGTGACGCCGCGCGATACCGTGCTGCGCGCCGTCGAAACGATCAAGGCCGAGCTGCGCGAGCGCCTCGAATTCTTCTATAGCCAAGGCAAGCTCGTCGAGGCGCAGCGCCTCGAGCAGCGCACCCGCTTTGACCTCGAAATGCTGCAGGAGCTCGGTTTCTGCAAGGGCATCGAGAACTATTCGCGGCACTTCTCGGGCGCGGCGCCGGGCGAGCCGCCGCCGACGCTCGTCGATTACCTGCCGCCCGACGCGATCATGATGCTCGACGAATCGCACGTGCTGATTGGCCAGCTGAACGGCATGTACAACGGCGACCGCGCGCGCAAGGAAAACCTCGTCGACTACGGCTTCCGGCTGCCGTCGGCGCTCGACAACCGGCCGCTCAAGTTCAACGAGTTCGAGCGCAAGATGCGCCAGGTCGTGTTCGTGTCGGCGACGCCCGCCGATTACGAGAAGAGGACCGCGGGGCAGGTCGCCGAACAGCTTGTGCGTCCGACCGGCCTCGTCGACCCTGAAATCGAGGTGCGGCCGGCGCGCAGCCAGGTCGACGACGTGCTTGGCGAGATCAACGAGCGCATCAAGGCCGGCGACCGCGTGCTGGTCACGACGCTGACCAAACGGATGGCCGAGCAGCTCACCGAGTTCCTGGCCGACCACGGCATCAAGGTGCGCTATCTGCACAGCGACATCGACACGGTCGAGCGCGTCGAGATCATCCGCGATCTGCGTCTCGGCGCGTTCGACGTGCTGGTCGGGATCAACCTGCTGCGCGAGGGGCTCGATATTCCCGAGGTGTCGCTCGTCGCGATTCTCGACGCGGACAAGGAAGGCTTCCTGCGCGCCGAGCGTTCGCTGATCCAGACCATCGGCCGGGCGGCGCGTAACGTGAACGGCAAGGCGATTCTGTACGGAGACAACATCACGGACTCGATGCGTCGCGCGATCGACGAAACCGAGCGGCGCCGTACGAAGCAGATCGCGTTCAACGCCGCGCACGGCATTACGCCGCGCGGCGTCGTGAAACGGATTCGCGACATCATCGATGGCGTGTACAACATCGACGAAGCGCGTGCCGAGTTGAAGGAGCAGCAGACTCGCGCGAAGTTCGAGGACATGTCCGAGAAGCAGCTCGCCAAGGAGCTCAAGCGCCTCGAAAAGCAGATGATGGAGCACGCGAAGAATCTCGAATTCGAGAAGGCCGCGCAGACCCGCGACCAGCTAGCGCTGCTGCGTCAGCGCGTGTTCGGCGCGAACGTCGGCGACCACGTGTCGGGCGTCGAATAGCTGGCGTCCCTCCACCGCTTTTGTCCACCACGAAAGGGCGCGGCCATTTGCCGCGCCTGTTCACATCGGCCGGCGCTTTAGCTCCCGCTGCAGCCGTCGGCGCGGCCAACTTGGCCGTGACGAATTCCGTCCCTGTTTCCCCGTCGCACGAAGGTTTCTTAAGCGAGCCTTAAGACCCTGCTGACATCAGGCAGAGCGTGCTGACAGGTTTGTTCTCGTCAACGATCGATGATAAACTCGCCCCAATATTGAGAATGGTTCGCATTTAAATTTACATCTGACTTGCGAGCGCAGTGTTTCAACGACATTCAACGAAATCGATTCCCAGTCTGATCAAAACAAGGAGCTTCAATGCGGATTTCTTCGTTTGTGCGCGGTGGCGCGGCAGCGGTAGCTGCTGTCGCGGCGCTGTCGGTCTCGGCCGCCGAATATCCGATTGGCAAGCAGCAGATCCAGGGCGGCATGGAAATCGGCGCGGTCTACCTGCAGCCGGTCACGATGGAACCCGAAGGCATGATGCGCAAGGCGTCGGATTCGGACATCCACCTCGAGTCCGACATCCACGCGGTCAAGAACAATCCGACCGGTTTCGCCGAAGGCGACTGGATGCCGTATCTGCAGGTGCACTACGAACTGACGAAGGCCGGCTCGAACCAGCCGTTGAAAGGCGACCTGATGCCGATGGTCGCGAACGATGGTCCGCACTACGGCGACAACGTCAAGCTGCAAGGCCCGGGCAAGTATCACCTGAAGCTGATCGTCGAACCGCCGATGCAAATGGGCCACATGGCGTTCGGCCGTCACGTCGACAAGGAAACCGGCGTCGGTCCGTGGTTCAAGCCAATCACGCTCGAATACGACTTCACCTTCGCTGGCATCGGCAAGAAGGGCGGTTACTGATCGGCGCGCGGTGCCAATGCGGTCGCTCAACGTATCAGTGAATGCAGCAGACGGCGCGCGGACAGTCGGAGTCATATCTGGCATTGGCGCGTCGCGTTTTCCGGAAAGGGCAATGAGAATAAACCGAAAGATCGCGATGCTTGCCGTCACGTTTTGCCTGGCGGCCACGGCTCATGCAGCCGACCTGCCGACCTTCAAGCTCGAAATGAACGACGGCAAACTGAACCCGGCCCGCATCGAAGTGCCGGCAGGCCAGCGTATCAAGATCGAAGTACGCAACACCGGCAAGGGCGCGGCCGAATTCGAAAGCGTGCAGTTGCGTAAAGAGAAGGTTCTGGCGCCGGGCGCCGATTCGTTCGTCGTGATCGCTCCGCTGGAGCCGGGCGAATACAAGTTTTTCGACGACTTTCACCAGCAGGCGCAGGGCGTGATCGTCGCGAAGTAAGCAGTGGTCTCGATCGAATGCGAACGCGAACTCGCCACGGCAAGCGGGCGCTGTCGGTCGCGCGAGGCAACGGATGCGGGCAGTAGAAGGATCGAAGGGAGAGCTTGAATGGGTCAGATTCTGTTCGTCGTGTGGCGGGAGAGCGTCGAGGCGCTGCTGGTCGTCGGCATCCTGTACGCGTGGTTGAAAAATGGCGACGACGACGCCCGCCGCGGCTTGCCGTACCTGTGGGGCGGCGTGGCGGCCGGCGTGATCGCGGCGGTGGCGCTCGGCGCGGCGCTGGTCGGCTTCACCGAGGTGCTCTCCGGTGACGCGCAGGATTACTTCCAGACCGCGATGGTGCTCATCGCCTGCGTGCTGATCGTGCAGATGGTGCTATGGATGAAGCAGCACGGCCGCACGCTGAAGCGCGACATGGAACAGTCGCTGCAAAAGAGCCAGCGCGATTCGAACTGGTGGGGCGTGGCGCTGCTGGTCGCACTGGCGATCGCGCGCGAAGGCAGCGAAACCGTGATCTTCCTGTACGGCCTCGGCTTTGGCCAGTCGGGTCATGTCGACGGCAGTCAGATGCTCGCTGTCGTGATCGGTCTCGCGCTTGCGTTCCTGACCTTCTACGTGTTGCAGCTCGGCGGCAAGATCATCTCGTGGCGGCTCTTTTTTCGCGTCACCGAAATCATGCTGCTGTTCCTCGGCGCGGGGCTGTTCCAGACCGGCGTCGACAAGCTGATCGACAAGGAAATCCTGCCGACGCTCGTCGACCAGCTGTGGAATTCGTCGGCGATTCTCGATGACTCGAGCACCTTCGGTTCGCTCGTCGCGACGCTGACCGGCTACCGCGCGCATCCGGCGCTGATGAATCTGCTCGCCTATGCCGTGTATTGGGCCGTCGTTTATCTGCTCGTGCGCCGCGCCAGTCGCAAGCCCGCGCAGCAGACGGCAGGGCGCGCGGCATGAGCGCCGTGATGGCTTCCCGGCCGGGTCGCCTCGCGGCGGCCGGCCAATGGATGCAGCGCCACGGCGCGGTGATTCGCGGCATCCAGTGGGTCGTGGTCGCGGTGTATGCGTTCCTGATCGTCGTGCCCGCGCTGATGCCGCTGCCGGACGACACCGCGCATCTGTGGAACAACCTGACGCTCGCCGCGCAGTTCGTGTTCTGGGGCATCTGGTGGCCGTTCGTGTTGCTGTCGATGGTGATGCTCGGCCGCGTCTGGTGCGGCGTGCTGTGTCCGGAGGGCGCGCTCGCCGAATTCGCGAGCAAATTCGGCTGCGGCCGCGCGATTCCGCATTGGATGCGCTGGGGCGGCTGGCCGTTCGTCGCGTTCGGCATCACGACGATCTACGGGCAGATGGTGAGCGTCTACCAGTATCCGAAAGCGGTGTTGCTGGTGCTCGGCGGCTCGACCTTCGCGGCAATCGTGATCGGTCTGCTATACGGACGCGAGAAGCGCGTCTGGTGCAAATACCTGTGCCCGGTCAACGGGGTTTTTTCGCTTCTGTCACGGCTCGCGCCGTTTCACTACAAGGTCGACGAAGACGCGTGGCGCCGCTCGTACACGAACGGCGAGCATGGGCATCGCGTGATTCCGATCAACTGCGCGCCGCTCGTGCCGTTGCGCAACATGAAGGGCGCGGCGGACTGCCATATGTGCGGCCGCTGCAGCGGACACCGCGATGCGATCGCGCTGACGTGGCGCAAGCCGTCGACCGAAGTCGTGCAGTTGGGCGACAAGAACGCGAACCCGTGGGACACCGCGCTGATCCTGTATGGCCTGCTCGGCATCGCGATCGGCGCGTTCCACTGGACCGCGTCGCGCTGGTTCATCGACCTGAAGATGTTCGCCGCGACGTGGCTCGTCGATCGCGACATCACGTGGCCGCTCGACACCAACGCGCCGTGGTTCCTGTTCACGCATTACCCCGACCAGAACGACGTGTTCTCGTGGCTCGACGGCTCGCTGCTGATCGGCTATATCCTGTCGACGGCGCTTGTCTACGGCACCGTGCTGCTGCTGTTGCTGACGGGCGCGACGCGCATGCTCGGGCGCTTCGACGCAACGCGTCTGCATCACTTGACGCAGGGGCTGATTCCGATCGCGGGCGCGGGCGTATTCCTTGGTTTGTCGGCGACGACGCTGTCGCTGCTGCGCGCCGAGCACGTGTCGCTGTGGTGGGCGTCGGATCTGCGCATCGCAATTCTCGTGATTGCGAGCGCGTGGAGCGCATGGCTCGCGTGGCTCGTCACGCGCCGCTACAGCGAGCGCTTCGTGCAACGCGCGCTGGCGATGCTGTGGTTCGTCGCGGCGCTGGCGGTCGTCAATAGCGCGTGGTGGCTGATGTTCTGGGGCTGGGCCTCGAAGTAAGTCTTCAGCCTGTGTCCGGTGCGAACGCAGGCGCAAACGAAAAGCCGTGGGATGGTGACATCCCACGGCTTTATCATTTTCAGCGATGTACGCCGTTGCGCGCATCGGCTTTCGAGCGAGAACCAAAAAAGCGGCCTGGCTTGCTGCGACGGCTGGCTTGGTGTCTGCACGAAGGGGTCTAGTTCTCGCGTGCAAACCGTCGTGGCTGGCTAATGCCTAACACCTCTCTGGGAGGTGGTCCCCACAATACCCGGTACTTACCTCGTGTTGCCTTGCTACTTCGTCAGGATCAGCTTGCCGAGGCGCGTCGCACGCAGTTGATACGTGTCGCCGTTGTGCACGATGCTGATGTGACTATGGCCTTGCAGCAGCGCGTCGCTGCGCACGACCCGTTCCGACGTCTCGCTCTGGCCGGCGGTGCGTTGCGCGCCGGGCTTCGCCGCGGGCGCGGCCGTCGTCGACGATTTCGGGCGGCTGGTTAGCGCGGCCGCCGAGCGGCGCAGGCTGAGCGTGGAGGAGCGGGTCATATCGGTCATTCGTTTTAGCTTGTTCGTCGATTCGATGTGATTATTCTAAATGATAACCATTCCTATTTACAAGATCGAGAAATTGATCGGATCCGACTTTTGATAGCTGAATGAAAGTGCGTCTAGATGGCGATTCTGGAAGCCATTCTGACATGGCCCCGCGAAAGCGCGGGCAGGGCGCCCGCGCGGTACGTCAGTGCAACGGTCCCGGTTCCTGCCCGGCCGCGACGTACTGGCGGATCAGCCGCACCGTATCGATATCGTTCTCGCGATACGCGGACTTGACGATCTCCTGCGTCTGCACGGCGTCCTGGTCGGTCGAGACGGGCAGCGTGGTCGCGTACTCGAAGCGTAGGAACAACTGCAGCTCATCGGGCTGCTCGATCGTCATCGTCAGTGAGCCGCCGACGTGCTCGGCGGTCGGCAGGATGTCGTAGCGCACGCTTTCGCTTTCCTGCAGCGTGACGCGATCGCGCACGGTGGCCTGGCCGTAGTGCAACTCACGCTCGAGCACATTGCCGTCGCGCGACAGGATCGTGCAGCTGTCGAGACCAATCACGAACAGTTGCGGCTGCTCGGCGCGCAGCACGAGCCCTTCCCACAGCTGCTCGCGGGTCATCGATTCGACGAAGGGATTCAACGGATCGTTGATCTGAATAAGGTGTTCGAAATTCAAGACGACTGCGTCCTATGAAAATATTGCAATACCCGTGACCCGAACGGACGGCGTCCGACCGTCCTATGCGCGTTTGCTGCGACTGTTAAGCGACCGCGAGCGAGGAGCGGATCGAGATCGTGTGCGTGAGGATCTTGTGCACGGGGCACGCATTGGCAATTTGCAAAAGCCGTTCCCGCTGCTCGTCGGAGAGTTCGCCATCGAGCATGATCTGACGGTCGATCGTCGAGCCTGCGTCGCCGGTTTCCATCGACAGTTTGACGCGTACGCCCGCGAGCGGCCAGCCTTTGCGCTGCGCGTACATCTTTAGCGTGATCGACGTACAAGCGCCGAGGCTCGACAGCAGCAGCGAGACCGGCGTCGGGCCGCGGTCGCCGCCGCCTAGCGATTCGGGTTCGTCGGCAAGCCAGGTGTGCTTGCCGTCATCGAATACGACCTGGAAATTCGTCGAACCGATGTGGGCGGTGACGGTGGGCTCTGCCATGCGCGGCTCCTCTGCTAGGGATCTAATAGCGTCGCGCGCCGCGGACTGTCGAAATCAACGCGGGCCGCGCGACATGAGCCGTTATTGTGAACGAATTTAGCGGCGTTCGCGGCCCGTGGCGGATGATTTGGCGGCGCGCGTGGCTGGTGGCAAGCTTCGCCTCGCGCCGACAGGCGTGACAAACGCGCGGCACGCGCTCGTCTGTCAGTGCGTGATCGCGCCCATCCGCCCGGCCTGATAGTCGATCACCGCCTGACGGATCTCGTCTTCGGTATTCATCACGAACGGGCCATAGCGCACCACCGGCTCCTTCAGCGGCACGCCGCCGAGCAGCAGTACTTCGAGTGGTTCGTCGCCGGCCGTGATGGTCACCGCGTCGCCGTCGTTGGCGAACACCACCATCGTGCGCGCGTCGATGTCCGCGCGCGCGTCGCCTTCGCCATACACGCCCTTGCCGGACAGCCCATACGCGAACACGCGATAGTCGGCCGGTACCGGCTGGCGGATCGTCGCGCCCGGCTGCAACGAGAAATGCTGATACAGGATCGGCGTGCGCGTTTCGATCGCGGCCTTGACGCCGAGCGCTTCGCCCGCGATGACCTTCACGCGCACCTGACCGTCTTCGGACGTCGCGGCCGGAATGCGTGTCGACGGAATTTCCTGGTAGCGCGGCGCGATCATCTTGTCGCGACGCGGCAGGTTCACCCATAGCTGCAGGCCGTGCACGCGACCGCCGGTGCGCGTGAATTCCGGGTCCGGCATTTCGCTATGCACGACGCCCGCGCCCGCGGTCATCCATTGCACGTCACCGGCGTGCAGCGTGCCGGAATGGCCCGCCGAATCCTTGTGGCCGAACTGGCCCTCGAGCACATAGGTGACCGTCTCGAAGCCGCGATGCGGATGATCGGGCGCGCCGATCGCCTCGCCTGGCGCATAGTCGACCGGCCCCATTTCGTCGAGCAGCAGGAACGGATCGAAGTCCATCAGCAGACGCGTCGGAAACGGTCGATGAACGATGAATCCGCCGCCCTCCACTGTGCGAACCGACGGGAACGTGCGTTCGATCGTGCGTGACGTAGTCATCAATATCACCTCGAAAAAATGGGGAATAGCGCGATTTCTGAAACATGGGGCTATTATAGGGACCGTTTTTGGCGGTGCCAGCCGTCCCTCAGCAATGGATTGTTCTATTCATGGAACGATGAGATGAAGATCGATTCACACAATCTGAACGACCTCATGTACTTTTCGCAGGTCGTCGAACATGGCGGATTTTCGGCCGCCGAGCGGGTGCTGGGCATCTCGAAGTCGCGCCTGTCGCGTCGGCTCACGGAGCTGGAAGCGTCGCTTGGCGTGCGCCTGTTGCAGCGTTCCACTCGCAAGCTCGCACTGACCGAAGCCGGGCAGCTGTTCTACCAGCACTGTCAAGCGATGCTCAGCGAAGCGCAGGCGGCGGTCAATGTCGTGCAGCAGCTGCGCTCGTCGCCGCGCGGCACGGTGCGCGTCAGCGTGCCGGTTACGATCTCGCAGACGATTCTGTCGACGATCCTGCCGGAATTCATGCACCGCTTTCCGGAGGTGCGCGTCGTGATGCGTGTGACGAATCGCGTGGTCGATCTGTTCGAGGATTCGATCGACGTCGCACTGCGCGTGCGTTCGGATCCGCCGGAAAACGCGAACATCGTCGTGCGGCCGCTGTGGCGCACCGAGCAGATGCTGGTCGGCGCGCCGAGCCTGCTGCAGCAGAATGCGCCGCCGCTGACGCCGGGCGACCTGAACCGCTTCGAAACACTCGACGTGCCGACGAGCGACGGCCGCCACGTGTACAACCTGATCTCGCCCGACGGCACGCGCCATGCTCACGAACACGAGCCGCGCCTCGTGACCGCCGATCTGATGACGATTCGCGAGGCGGTGCTCGCCGGCGTCGGCATCGCCGCCTTGCCGGAGATGATGTATGGAGCCGCGTTGAGAGCGGGGCAACTGTCGCCCGTGATGCCGGGCTGGAGTTTTCCGACGCCGCAGTTGTACGCGGTGTTCGTGTCGCGTCAGGGGATGGTGCCGGCCGTGCGCGCGTTCGTCGATTATCTGGTCGAGATGCTCGATCCGGATGAGGGCAAGCACATCATCGGCGAGTGTCCTGAGCGCGCCGAAAAAGCGGCGGAGCAGGGATCGGTGGCGAGGGCGTCCTCCGCTGCGTCGGCGGCGGTTTCATGAGGCTCTGTGGCAACTTGAGGGGGCACGGTGCGCCGCGGGCCGCTAGCGCGCTTCGCAAATCGTTTTTAGCATTTAAGCGCGGCCTGTCATGATTACTTTCAATGGTCGTTTGCTTGAATGCGCGCACACACAGGCATATAGTGAAATCCCTTTCGCTAAGGAGTGTCCTATGCGAAAACTCATGGCCGCTATCATAGCGGGCCTGATAGGGCTGACCGCGTTGTCCGTGTCGACCACGGCCCTCGCATGCGGTGATAAAAGCTATCAGTCTTCGGCCGATGGCAAATGATCCCGCCGCCCGAAGGCGCCAAGTGCGCACAAAAAAAGGCCTTCATCCGACGATGAAGGCCTTTTACTTTTTGGCCCTGTTTAAAAGGGGTGTTCCCGTGGACGAGCGCGCCGCTCCGCGTGCCACGTTACCGTTTACTTCGCTTTGGGCTGCGTGACGAAACCAATCTTCGTCAGTCCGCCAGCCTGCGCGGCCGACATCACCTGAGCGACCTTCTCGTACGGCACCTTGCGGTCCGCATCGAGATGCAACTCCGGCTGCGGGCTCGCCTGCGCGGCCGCGGCGATCTTCGCGGCGAGCGCCGCATCGTCGACCTTGGTGCTGTCCCACAGCACGTTGCCGTCCGCGTCGATCGACACCGTCACCTGCGCGGGCTTCGTGTCTTCCCTCTGACTGCTCGCGTGCGGCAGATCGATCTTGACCGCGTGACGGATCACCGGAATTGTCACCATAAAGACGATCAGCAGAACCAGCATCACGTCGACGAGCGGCGTCATGTTGATCTCGTTCATCAGGCCGTCGTCATCGTCTCCGGCGAAAGGGCTCATTGCCATTGGAATGCCTCGTCGATCAGTTGGCGCGGGTTGCGAGACGCAGGCCGTCGCCGCGCCTGGTCGACGACAGACGGGCACCGGTCACGAAGAACGCATGCAGCCCGTGCGCGAAGCGGCTCAGCTTCGCGACGATCGCCTTGTTGGCGCGCGTCAGCGCGTTGTAGCCGAGCACGGCCGGAATCGCGACGAACAGACCAAACGCGGTCATGATCAGCGCTTCGCCGACCGGGCCGGCGACCTGGTCGATCGACGACTGGCCGCTCGCGCCGATCGCGAGCAGCGCGTGATAGATGCCCCAGACCGTGCCGAACAGGCCGACGAACGGCGCGGTGCTGCCGATCGACGCAAGAATTGCGAGACCGCTCTGCATGCGCGCGACGCTTTCGTCCATCGTGTCTTTCAGGCAGCGCGTGATCCAGTCCGACACGTCCATGCGGTCGTGCAGATGCGGCTGCGTCTGGTGATGATGGTCGGCCGCTTCCTGGCCCGACAGCGCGAGCGCGAGGAACGGGTTGTCATGCGGCGTCGAGGCGCCGCCGCCGAGCTTCTTCACGCCGTCGGCGAGGTCGTCCGAATGCCAGAACGCCTGCTCGGCGTTCTTCGTCAGGCGCTTCAGGCGCATCACGTTCCAGCCTTTGACGACGATCACGCTCCACGACATCACCGACATGATCAATAGCGCGAGCGCGATACCGCGCGTCACGAAATCCCCTTGCGCCCACACGTGTGCCAATCCGTAGTTTTGCATTGCAATCCCTTGTTTTTGAAAGCTTGCTTCAGTCGGTCAGATTGAAGTTGAAAGGCTGGGTGTACGCGGCCCTGACGGGCTCGCCGTTCTCGAGATATGGTTTGCAGGCGCTCGCGCGTACGGCGGCCAAGGCCGCGTCGTCGAGACGGCTAAAGCCGCTGCTTTTCTTCAAATCGATGTTCTCGAGCTTGCCGGTCAGACCGACGACGAAGTGCACGTACGCGGTGCCGGATTCGCCGCGGCGCCGCGATAGAGCCGGGTATTCGGGCTGGCTGATATTGCAATCGAGGTGCGACACGTTTTTCGGCGCGCTGATTTCCATCGTCGGCTTGCCGATCGCGGGCGCTGCCGCGGTGGGCGGTGTCGCGGGCGCGGCGGGCGCGGCCGGCGTCGGATCGGGCGCCGCGACCGGCGTCGGCGATGGCGCAGCGGCCTGTGGCAACGGAGTTGGCGTCGGCTTGGGCGTCGGAGTCGGCTTCGGCTGGGCTTTCGGTCTTGTATGGACGGGCGGCGTTGGCCGGGGCGGCGGCGGAGCGATCGATTGCAGCGCGACCGGCGCGGCGAGCGGCGCGGGCGGCAGCAGTTCGGCGGTCATCATGTGCGATTCGAGCGCGACCGGCACAGGCTCGTGACGCAGCGTCATGATCACGGCGAGCAGAGCGACGTGAACCGCGGCGACTATGGCAGTGGCTGTCAGCGCGCGGGAATTCGGTCGGGTGGACGACGCCAGCGTGGCGCGGGCGGAAACGGGACGCGGAGCCTGCATGGTCAGTGTGGCAGCGCACCGTGCGGGCGGCGCGTCAAACAGGGCATCGTCATGTTCGGAAAATCAGCAGCGAAATGAACAAAGTAGTCACGAAACCAATCAGCAATTCCATCTCGAACTCCTTTCGAAGGGGGAGCGGGGTAGCTGGCTGGTACGAGTACTGGCTTGCTGACGGCAGTGGGATAACGCAGTACGGCGGACAGTACTGCGGTTGTGTTGCAGACGTGCGGCACATTCAACGTCGCATCGGAGCGCTACATAAAGCGTGCGTGAAGCAGAGGGGCTTTTAGACGCACCGACACGGCCTGCACCGGCCCTGCTAGCTGAGCTCAGGCTGCCTTGCGCTCGTAGAACGCGACTTGCACGACCTCGGCGACGCTCTGCACCTGCCGATGCTCGACCACGCCGCAACGGCTCGCGCACACGCCGCTTTGCAGCATCACGTCACGCACGGATTCCTCGCATTTGCCGCAGCACGAGGCGACGCCGAGTTCAAACTGCAACTCGTCGAACGAGTCGATGCCGTCCGCAATTGAGGAGCGGATTGTGCGGTCGGATACGGATTTGCAGACACAGACGATCATGGCAGGCGTGATAGCTAACGTTAATGCGAATTATTATCATTTTGTTTGGTTCGTTTGGCAAGCGTCCCGTGCGATTTTTTGTAACAAAACCAGACTCTTAGAATGGATTTCGTCGGCAGGAAGGGCGGGGCGCGCGCCGATTGCCGGCGCTAGGCGGCGCGAGAATCCGATGCGGCCGTGCGGCCCGACGGTATCGATACCTGCTCGACCGCGGCCTCGATCCGCAGCAGCGTGGCGGCGAGTTGCTGCTGATGGATGCCGTCGTCGGTGGAATAGAAGCGCGGCAGCGGCGTGCCCCCGGCCGACGCCGCGGCGCGCAGGCCGTGCTGCTCGAGCACGCGTTCGAGCTGACGCGCGATCGCCACGCTCGTGTCGATCAGCGCGAGCCGCTCGCCGACGATGTCGCGGATCGCCGCGTCGAGAAAGGGGTAATGGGTGCAGCCGAGCACCAGCGTGTCGGCGCCCGCGTCGAGCATCGGTTCCAGGTAGCTGCGCAGCAGTGCCTGCAGCTCGGCCGAGCCGACGTCGCAACGCTCGACCGCCTGCACGAGCCCGTGGCCGGGCTGGCACAGAAAGCGGCAGTCGGCGGCGTAGCGTTCGAGCAGCCCCTGAAAGCGGGCGCTGCGCAGTGTCGCCTGGGTCGCCAGCACGCCGGCGACGCGGCTTTTCGATTGCAGCGCGGCGGGCTTGACACCCGGCTCGACGCCGACGAGCGGAATCGGCAGCTTTTCGCGCACCAGCGCGATCGACTGCGCGGTCGCCGTATTGCATGCGACCACGAGCGCCTTCGCGCCTTGTGCGGCGAGCCATTCGCCGATGGCCACCGTGCGGTCGGTGATGAAGTCGTCGTCGCGCTCGCCGTAGGGCGCGTACAGCGAATCCGCGACATACAGCAACGCCTCGTCAGGCAGTTGCGCGCGCACCGCGCGCAGCACGGACAGGCCGCCGAGCCCCGAATCGAAAATGCCGATCGGCGCCTGCGACGCGGCGCCAGCGGCAACACTGCGGACAGTCGGGGACGGCGAAGGGGCGGGCATAGGCGAAAAAAACGAGCGGGAAGTGGCGGTCGGCGAAAAGGGTGAAACCACGGTGAGGCGCGAACAAGCGCGCAAGTATATCGCCCGTGCGGTACGGTCCGGCGCGAATGCCTGCTGGGCAGGCGTCGTGCCGCTACCGCGCGGGATGCTTCAGCGTGCTTCGATCAGGACTCGACCGAGCCCATCGCGCTTTGCTGGTAGTTCTGGATACCGACCTTGTCGATCAGATCGAGCTGGGTTTCGAGCCAGTCGATGTGCTCTTCGGTGTCGTCGAGAATCTTCGTGAAGATTTCGCGCGAGATGAAATCGCGCACCGATTCGCAGTAGGCAATCGCCTCCTTGCAGGTGCCTTGCGAAATCTGTTCGAGCTTCAGATCGCATTCGAGGATCTCTTTGGTTTCCTCACCGATCAGCAGCTTGTGCAGGTCCTGCAGATTCGGCAGACCGTCGAGCATGAAGATCCGTTCGATGAGCATGTCGGCATGCTTCATTTCGCCGATCGACTCGTCGTACTCGTGCTTGCCGAGCTTGTCGAGGCCCCAGTGGCCGTACATTCGGGCATGCAGGAAATATTGATTGATCGCGGTCAGTTCGTTTTTCAACTGCGCGTTCAGATATTCGATGACCTTCTTGTCGCCTTGCATGTTATTTCCTTTTTCGGGAACCTTGAATTTCCAACAACAATAAACGCCATGTCCAAAAAAGCCAAGAGATCCGATACAACTGTTGGCGGCGTTGGCGGCCTCGTGCGTGCGGCGCCTTGCGCGTGCATGACGCACGGAAAGAAAAAGCCGGGATCGCGGCCCCGGCTTTTCGACTGACCTGAGTAGCGTTAATCGCGACTCATCAAGCCGTGGCGACCGGAATCTTGCCGATCTTGGCTTGCCATTCCTTCGGGCCGGTCTGGTGCACGGAGGTGCCGTTCGAATCGACGGCGACCGTGACCGGCATGTCCTGCACGTCGAACTCGTAGATCGCTTCCATGCCGAGGTCTTCGAACGCGAGCACCTTCGCGCTGCGGATCGCCTTCGACACGAGGTACGCCGCACCGCCGACGGCCATCAGATACGCTGCCTGGTGCTTCTTGATCGCCTCGATCGCGACCGGGCCGCGCTCGGCCTTGCCGATCATCGAAATGAGGCCCGTTTGCGCGAGCATCGTCTCGGTGAACTTGTCCATCCGCGTCGCAGTGGTAGGGCCCGCCGGGCCGACCGCTTCGTCGCGCACCGGATCGACCGGGCCGACGTAGTAGATCACGCGGTTCGTGAAATCGACCGGCAGCTTCTCGCCCTTCGCGAGCATGTCGGCGATGCGCTTGTGCGCGGCGTCGCGGCCCGTCAACATCTTGCCCGACAGCAGCAGCGTCTGGCCCGGCTTCCAGCCCGCCACTTCTTCCGGCGTCAGCGTGTTGAGGTCGACGCGCTTGCTGGTTTCCGTGTTCGGTTCCCAGTGCACCTTCGGCCATGCGTCGAGCGACGGCGCTTCGAGCTTGGCGACGCCCGAACCGTCGAGCGTGAAGTGCGCGTGGCGGGTCGCCGCGCAGTTCGGGATGATCGCGATCGGCTTGGATGCGGCGTGCGTCGGCGCGGCCATGATCTTCACGTCGAGAACAGTGGACAGACCGCCGAGGCCCTGCGCGCCGATACCGAGTGCGTTGACCTTCTCGTGCAGCTCGACGCGCAGCTCTTCGATCCAGTCCTTCGGGCCGCGCGCGATCACGTCCTGAATGTCGATCGGGTCCATCAGCGATTCCTTCGCCATCACCATCGCTTTCTCAGCGGTGCCGCCGATGCCGATGCCGAGCATGCCCGGCGGGCACCAGCCCGCGCCCATCGTCGGCACGGTCTTCAGGATCCAGTCGACGATCGAGTCCGACGGGTTCAGCATCGCGAACTTCGACTTGTTCTCCGAGCCGCCGCCCTTGGCCGCGACCTGCACGTCGACGGTGTTACCCGGCACGATCTCGTAGTGGATCACGGCCGGCGTGTTGTCCTTGGTGTTCTTGCGCGCGCCTTCGGGCGGGCTCACGATCGATGCGCGCAGCACGTTGTCCGGATTCAGATAACCGCGGCGTACGCCTTCGTTGATCATGTCGGTGACGCTCATCGTCGCGCCGTCCCAACGCACGTCCATACCGACCTTCACGAACACCGTGACGATGCCGGTGTCCTGGCAGATCGGGCGCTTGCCTTCGGCGCACATGCGGCTGTTGGTCAGGATCTGCGCGATCGCGTCCTTCGCTGCGGGGCTCTGTTCGAGCTCGTACGCGCGGCCGAGCGCTTCGATGTAGTCGAGCGGATGGTAGTAGCTGATGTACTGCAGCGAATCAGCGATGCTCTGAATCAGGTCTTCCTGTTTGATGACGGTCATGGCTAGCTCAGTGGGGAGTGGCGCTTGTTGTCGGATCGCAGCACGGTGCGGTCAGTCTTGCGCCTTCATGGGAGTGGAAACCTTGATGCCGCCCACGGCGTGCAATGCCGCGGGCCCTTCGAAATGTTTGGGGTGCGTGTGCGTTTCGTCGAGCTTCATCGAGTCGGTGACCAGATGCCAGACTTCCTTCAGGAATAGCACGACGTAGACCGCCTGCGCGACGATCAGCCCGAGGTACAGCGGCACCTGCAGCCAGCGGCTCATGAAAACGAGGCGGGGCAGCGCGCGCATGGGGCGGCGCGGACGGGCGCAGGCGGGTCGCGAAGCGGACATAGGCAACGGTCAGATGAAGCGCGGGTGACGGAACAGGGGGCCAGGCGCCGACGGCGGTGCGGGGCGCGGCCACCGAAGGGGCGCGAGACTCGCGTCAGGCGCGCCATTGTACAGCGTCGGTCGAATCTGCTGCTTTGCGGCGGGCAGCGCCCGCCACACCGGAATTACGATGCGATCGGCGGCACGCTGCGGCGACCGGCAGCACCGCGCTGAACACGCCGGCACGACTGCCTGGCACGTGACGGATGCCTTTCATCCACAGCCAGAACGAGAAGATGCTGGCCGACAGCCCGTACCACAACACCAGCATCCAGACGCTCTACGGCACCGCGCGATAGTCGAAATGCGCGAGCGTGCCGGCGCCGAGCGGCAGCATCGGCAGCGTGAAGCCGAAGGTGCCGAATAGCGCCTGCAAAAACAGGTTGATCCATTCATCGCGTTTGACGCGGCGCAGTTTGGTCGCGCGCAGCAGCGGCCAAAACACGGCCATCGCGATTACGAAACGCAGCAGCGCAAACAGCGGGACGGGGACGAAGGCGACGATCGATTTACCGATTCCGACGTTGCTGCCGACGAGCAGCATCGAGGTAATGAGAAGCAGGGCGTAGCGATTCAAGCTGGAATCCGGACGGCTGATATGACTCCGCTTGTCAAGAGGGGATCGGTTTTGGGTTTTGAGCTGCCATCTGAATTTCCTGAGGGCGACGTAGCAGTAAATCTCGACGGTGGATCATGCTGATATCCGCGGGTTGGTTACCGCATTACAGAAGTCCGCCCAGCGAGCCTGCCGCTATCTAGTGCCGCAAGTCGAATCAAATCCGTTGCCTAACCGTCTCGCGGGTTGCTCGGGTGCCGGGCTACGCCGCTTTCAGGAAACTCTTGCTCGGGTGGTGAGGTTGATTTACTTGTTGCTCAAGGGTTCGGTCACGCCATGCGCACCTCGGGCCGTACGGAGAGCGACATGGCGAGCTGGCTGATGTCCCAGATGAAACCGGCGAGTTCGCGAGCGACCGCGACCACCGCAATATTCTTCTGCTTGCCGCGCGCGAGGAGCTTCCGGTAGCGCCGGCACAGGCGCATCTGCGCGTCCCAGGCGCGGTCAACGATGGGCTTGGGGATGCCTTCGTGGCGGCGCTGGATTTCGGGGCTCACGCGGGCCGGATGCTGGTAGCTCCAGGCCGCTTCCACCAGCAACTTTCTTGCATAGCTGTTGCCGTTCTTGGTGATGCTGCCCTGACGGCGCTTGTCGCCCGACGAGTGTTCGGATGGCGTCACCCCCAGCCAGGCCATCAGCTGGCGCGGGTGGGCGAAGCGTGACAGATCCCCGAGCTCAGCGAGCATGCCCACTGCCGTGGTGAACTGCACGCCGCGCATCGTCTGCAGGCCCAGCACGGCAGGATAGAATCGCCAGTTGACGACAGCCTCGCGCAACGCGGCCTCCAGCCGGTCGCATTGCGCCAGGCGATCCTCGATCGTGCGCCGATACTCCTCGAACGCCAGTTGCTGCCAGACGCTGTCGAAAGCATAGGCGCTGAGCCAGCGCCGGTGCGCAGGTCCCCAGTCGGCGCGGCCGGCATAGCGCACGCCATGCAAGAGCAGAAAGGCCTTCAGCCGTTGCCGCGCACGCTTAAGATCGTCCTTGGCGCTGACCCACGCGCGAGCCAGATCGCGGAATGCTTCGTCTTCCACGCTTGGCACGTACACCGCTGACAGGTCGCCGGCGCGCAGCGACCGCACCAGCTTGATCGCATCACGCCGGTCAGTCTTGACCCGATCGCCCGGCTTTTTCGGAATCAGCGACGGCGCGCACACCAGGCAGTCGAATCCCTTCTGCACGAGCTGACGATAAAGTCCATAGCCGCACGGGCCCGCCTCGTAGACGATGCGGATGTGCCGCGCCTTCGATTGCAGGCGCGTACACAGCCGATCAATATCCGTCTTCGTCGTGCCAATCTTGCCGAGCAGTTCGACCTCGCCTGTGCCCAGCGCATAGGCAACCGTGATCGAATCCTTGTGAACGTCGAGCCCTACGTACAGTGTGATATCTTTTTCCACGCTGGCCTCCGTGATGGATATCGCCGGGTGTGGCCCTGTCCACACCGTGCGGCTCTGGCAGAAATACTAACCCGCGTTTGAGTCCTCGCGGCGGGCCAGCCTCTACCTCGCGGAGTCATACTGACTAGT
>NZ_CADFGP010000074.1 GCF_902833905.1 Paraburkholderia tuberum STM678
CGTCGAGATTTACTGCTACGTCGCCCTCAGGAAATTCAGATGGCAGCTCAAAACCCAAAACCGATCCCCTCTTGACAAGCGGAGTCATATCAACCGTTTGCCTGTCCTCGCGAGGCTCGAGGTGTTCGGGCTCCAGCCCGTGGTCGCAGTCCGGTTTTGTATGGATCTTTGATTGCCTCGGTCAGCGCGTCGTCATGGCTGTCGCCCTTGGCACCCACCGTATACTCGATACGCCCGTTGGCCAGGGAGTTGTTGTCCACATTACAATGCTGGAGACTATAATGGTCAAAGGATTAAATTCGACGAAAATTCATTGCGCTATACGCCATGGCCCGAAATAAAACGCAGAACCTTCCCGATCTTTCCTCGCTCCTTACGCCCAAGAATTCACTGATGCTGGCAGTCGAGCGGGCGGTGCTGCGTGGGCAGGACTGGGCGTATGCCTCGGTGCCAATTGCCGAGCAGATCGCTGCCCGGCTGGCCGGGGTCATTACGCTTGACCTGGTGAAGTCGGGGCAACGCTTGCTGGAGAAAGATATCAGCGAGGTGTTGCACGTCAGCCGCGCGCCGGTGCGCGAAGCGATGCGTATTCTGGAGCGGGACCGCCTGGTTGAGTTTCAGGCCAGGCGCGGGGCGATTGTTACGGCGCCCGACGAGAATGAACTTCGGGACATTTTCCGTGTGCGCAGCGTGCTTTACGTCACGATGTTGGAGCAGGTGGCGCGCGAAAGCCCGTCCGAACTCGAGGCGTTGCTGAACGCGCATATGCCAAGGCTAATCAAGGCGGCCGAGGAGTCGGTAGACGCCTATGCTGTGGAAAGCTTCCTCCTGAATTTCAACACGGTCGATCTGTGCCGCAACCGGCTTCTGGTCGATGTCCTGCACTCCATCTCATTGCGAACCCTGCGATATGTCCGGCTAGGATTTGTGGCTAAGCCTCAATCGGTTCGCACATCTTTAAAAGTCTGGAGCGCGCTGCAGAAGGCCGCGATCAAACGGGACAACAAGCTACTGCTTTCCCTTGCAGCCTCGCGGCTGGACGACGCCAGGGATGCTGCCATTCGCGCAATCGTTGCAAAACCGGCAGACAGTCGACCCGCACGTGCCCCAAAGGCGGCGCGGGCCGAAGGAGCCGCCGCCTCTACAGAGTGAGTCGCTCCCGGCGTGCTCTGGACGGTTGAATCCGGATTGCCCGGCGTTCCATCTTTTGGAACGCCGCGGTGGGCTTTCCGCTGCCAGTGACCCGTCTATCGTGGCCGCGATGCGGCACGAATTGATTGGAACATTCCCTGCATAGTGGCGGCACGTTGGGATGTCATGTCGTCGGAATCGACTTCGCTTCGCGCTCATCCATCCTCTCCTGGACGCTGGTACGCTCACCTAATAGCAGACACCCTATACCAGCACCTCCGGTTGTTTGCTACACGCCGATGCGGGGATCATGCTCCGGCGTCAGCGGATTCGCGTACACGCAGAGCATCATGCCGATCCCGCGATCAGGCCACGCACGTTCCACTTTACTTGCGCCGGACCAGCTCGATCCGGTGCGAGAAATCCCTATCGAGGATCGTTTCGTCGTGCCCCCAATATTAGGAACCTTAGCGTTGCTTGGGGTCTACGCCGCTTCGAAACAGTTCGTTTCTGCGCTCAGGCGTGACGTTTCGCGTGCGGATAATAATTAATGTCGCCAAAAATAATTCTCGGTGCTATCCTGAAATCAGTATCCGTCGTCTGGCGCTTCGCAGCCGCAAGGGAGGCTTTGGTGCAACACTTATACGGAGGGTGTTCATGCTGGCGAGCGCCTTCCGCAAGTCATCAAGACGCTTGAAATAAGCGTCGAAATCCAAAGCGCGCGCGGCGATACAAAGAAAGCGTTCGGCGATGCTGGCGGTCAGCAGAAACTACTGCCGGTCCCGGTTTAGCGGTCTTGCTTCACACGGGCCAGACGACGCCAGGCGGCACGATTCAATATGAATTTAGAGAATCATTGGAGGAGACAGAATTGAGCCCTTATACAAGTAACGTAGTGCCGGCCGAGTCGGCGGCGGCTACCAGTGGCGCCCGAGTCTACGCCTGGGTGGTATTTGCATTGATGTTTTGCCTTTTGCTGTCTGACTACATGTCGCGGCAGGCGCTCAATGCCTTGTTTCCGATCTTGAAAGTGCAGTGGCAGCTGACCGATACAAAGCTCGGTTCGATTAGCGGCGTGGTGCCGTTGGCGGTCGGCGTGCTGACCCTCCCATTTTCCATAATCGCGGACCGTTGGGGACGTGTCAAAAGCATTGCACTGATGGCTGTGCTGTGGAGTGTTGCCACGCTCGGGTGCGCGATTGCCAGCAGCTACAACGAGATGTTTCTCGCGCGCATCTTCGTTGGTGTTGGCGAGGCTGCTTACGGAAGTGTCGGACTCGCGATGCTCATGAGCATCTTTCCAAAGCGTCTGCGCTCTACCATTGCCGGCGGCTTTACGTCTGCCGCTGCCTTTGGGTCCGTGCTCGGTGTTTCGCTTTCCGGCGTCGTTGCGACTCGCTTTGGCTGGCGCTGGTCGATGGGCCTGATGGCGGTCTTTGGTTTTGTGCTGGTGATCATTTACTTCTTCGTCGTCTCGGAAAAAAGGCTCGCGCGTGCGCATGCGGCCAATGCGAGCGGAACGCCGGTGGCCGAGCGTCTGAAACTGACGCCCCAAGCGCTTTTCTCTGGTCTGTTTCCGTCCCGTTCCGTCTTTTGTGCGTACCTTGGCAGCGCCCTGCAGATCTTCATTCAGGGCACGCTTTTCGTGTGGCTGCCCAGCTATCTGAATCGCTACTGGGACATGCCTGTCAGCAAGGCGGCCGTAGCGGCGGCCGGCCTTGTCCTTGTCAGCGGCATGGGCCAACTCCTGTGCGGTGTGATCACCGACGGGATCAGCCGGGACTCGTCGCTTAAGCGGTGGAACATGGCCATTGGTTATTGCCTCGTGCTGGGCATCCTGCTGGCGGTCGCGTTCCGCTTGCCACCGGGCAATCTGCAGCTCGCGCTCCTTGCGCCCGCGGTGTTTTTCCTTGCCAGTTCGTTCGGCACATGTAGCGCGATTATTGCTGGGGCAACACCGCCAGCTATCCATGGCTCGGCATTTGCAGCACTGACGCTGTTCAACAATATATTAGGCCTCGCAGCGGGTCCCTTCTTCACCGGTGTGATAGCGGACTCGGTGGGTCTTCAAGGCGCGTTGCGCCTGCTTCCCCTCGCGGCAGTTCTGCCCTTGACGGTGTACCTCATTGGCCGGTGGTGGCACATCGCGGAAGCGCGACGCGGCTGAGCGTGCTGCCGGCGTGGCGAACCTCCTCGACTGGACGGTTTCTGATGTCCATGTTCCGGGTGGTTCGCCTTGATGGGCCAGCTACACCGCTTACGCCGGGCGAGCTTTGTGCTCTGCACAGCATCGATGGCCGGGATCGCATTGCCGCGTGACGTTTCCGTCTTGCCACGGCGGTGCCGGAACTCGCGTGCGAGCCTGGCTGACCATTACCAACGCAGCACATCGATTTTGCCTGCTCGCGGCTATCGATCTGGAAGGTTCACAAACATATGAAACTGTCTTTCGTCCAGAAGCTCTGGCTGCCGCTGATCCTGAGCCTGTTGTGTCTCGCGGGAATATCGATCTACGAAGCGTATCAGACGAGAGAGGTGCGGCTGGACGAGCGCAAGGCGGACCTGAAACACGCGTCGGAGCTCGCCTTGAGTGTCGTCAAGACCTTTGGCGACCAGGTGGCAGCCGGCTCGATGCCCTTAGCGGAAGCGCAGAAACGCGCCATGGACAGCATCCGGAACATGCGGTTCGGCAAAGATGGCTATTTCATGATCCTCAATTCGCAGTCGCACATCCTGATGCACCCGGCGAAAGCGGAGCTGAACGGCATGGATGTCGTCGACTACAAGGATCCGAACGGTGTGTATCTCTTCAGGGAGATGGTCGCGGTCATCAAACACGACGGTAAGGGCTTTACCGCCTATACCGCTGCAAAGCCGGCCGTAGTGAAGACCGCCCCAGATGACCGCTCAAGCCTGCTGTTTTCAATGAAGCGCATGCAGGAGCAACTTATGCAAACGATCGGCGCGATCAAGATCTCGGCCGACTCGATTGCCACCGCCGCTCATCAGATTGCAGCGGGTAACCAGGATCTGTCGCAACGCACCGAAGAGCAGGCCGCCTCGCTCGAGGAAACCGCCTCTAGCATGGAGCAACTGACCTCTACCGTTACCCAGAATGCCGACAATGCGAGTCAGGCCAACCAGCTCGCGGCACAGGCCGCCCGGGTGGCGGAGCAGGGCGGCACCGTGGTGTCACGCGTGGTGGAAACCATGGAAGGCATCAATGCCAGCTCGGACAGGATCGCCAATATCGTTGGCATCATCGAAGGTATCGCCTTCCAGACGAATATCCTTGCGTTGAATGCGGCCGTCGAAGCGGCGCGGGCGGGCGAGCAGGGGCGGGGTTTTGCGGTGGTGGCCTCCGAAGTGCGTTCGTTGGCACAGCGTTCTTCGGCGGCAGCCAAGGAAATCAAGGATCTGATCCGCGATTCCGTCGAACGGGTGCGGACAGGCGCCGGCCATGTACAGGAAGCCGGAACGAAGATGCGCGAGATCACTCACGAGATCCGGCGCGTGACCGACATCATGGGTGAAATCAGCGCTGCGTCGCAGGAACAGAGCAAGGGCATCGGCCAGGTCAACCAGGCCGTCACGCAGATGGACGAAGTCGCACAGCAGAACGCGGCCCTGGTCGAAGAGGCAGCGGCCGCAGCCAGCTCGCTCAAGTCACAGGCAGGCGACCTGAAAACCGCCGTTTCGATGTTCAGGCTGGACGTTTCGCACGACGCCGGCGCCAGGGGGCTGTCGCAGCCCTGAGTTGCGCTCCGACTGCTCATTCGCGCCAGTAAGAGCGTCTTCGCTCGCTATTCACCAGAAACTCCTGCAAATACGGACTTGCTATGTCAAACCTGAATCCATCGCTGCCGCTCGCGGGTGTACGCGTGCTCGATCTTTCCCGCGTACTGGCGGGCCCGTGGTGCGGCATGGTGCTGGGCGACCTCGGCGCCGAAGTCATCAAGGTCGAGCACCCGAAACGCGGCGACGACACGCGCGATTGGGGCTTGCGCGTCGGATCGACCGAGACGGCCTATTTCAATAGCGTCAACCGCAACAAGCGCTCCGTGAGCCTCGACCTGCAAACCGCCGAGGGCCAGCAGATCGCGCGGGATCTGGCTCAGAAGAGCGACGTCGTGATCCAGAACTTCAAGTTCGGCGGCATGGAGAAGCTGGGTCTCGGCTACGAGCAACTGAAGCAGGACCACGAGGATCTGATCTACTGCTCGATTTCCGGCTACGACCGCACGGGACCGGAAGCCGCGCGTCCCGGCTACGATCTGGTGGTTCAGGGCGAGGCCGGGCTGATGGCGCTCAACGGCGAGGCCAACCAGCCCCCGTTGAAGTTCGGGATTGCCGCAGTCGACATGTTCACCGGGATGTACTCGGCCCAGGCCATTCTGGCGGCGCTCTTCGAGCGTCAACGAACCGGCAAGGGATACCACATTGAAATGGCGCTATTCGATTGCGGACTGATGATCACCTCGTATTGCGGGGTGGAAGCGCTGATCTCGGGCGAAGACACGCCGCGTTACGGAAACGCGCATCCTTCAATCGTACCTTACGGTGTGTTCGATGCCGCGGATGGGCCGCTCGTCATCACGGTCGGCAACAATAAACAGTTTGAGCGCTTTTGCCGGGAGGTAATCGAACGGCCCGATCTTGCCGAGGACGATCGCTTTCAGACCAATATCGGCCGCGCCGCGAATCGGGCGGTACTGGTGCCAGAAATCGATCGCGAAATTGGACGAAGAGAGCGCCGCAGTCTGCTCGACCGTTTGACGCAGGCCGGCATTCCATCCGGTGAAGTTCTCGGGCTCCACGAAGCGCTGACCTCGAAGCGCGCGAGGGATGGCGCGCTCGTGACGGCGCATCCGCATCCCGAGGTTGGCAGCACGCAAGTCCTCGCTCCGCCCTGGCGCTTCGACGGCGCGCGCTTGCCGGTACGAACCGCGCCGCCTCGACTGGGGGAGGGCACGGACGACGTGCTCCAGACGTTGCTCGGGCTGTCCGGTGAGCAACTCTCCCGGTTGAAGGCTGACGGCGTCATTTGACGTCGCGCGCGGACCCAACATTGCGCCCCTGATTACGTGATCCGATGCCGGGACTTTTCTCCACGGGATCAAGCCTCCGACCGACATCGCCATTCGTCTCGGGTACGACATGGAGCGTGTGCTGGCGCGTCTGACGGGACGCGTAGTTCAACTGAGCGGGTTTTCGGGAGTGTTGCACGCTTACGCAGACACTCGTCATCATTTTGAGAGAACAGTATGAAGATTCTGGTACCAGTCAAACGCGTGGTCGATTACAACGTGAAAGTCCGAGTCAAGTCGGATGGCATGGGTGTCGACATCGCGAACGTGAAAATGTCGATGAACCCGTTCGACGAAATCGCGGTTGAAGAAGCCGTTCGTCTGCGGGAAGCGGGTGTGGCGACCGAAGTGATCGCCGTGTCGTGCGGTGTGACGCAGTCGCAGGAAACACTGCGTACGGCGCTGGCCATTGGCGCGGACCGCGCGATCCTGATCGAGTCGAACGAAGACCTGCAGCCGCTGGCCGTCGCCAAGCTGCTGAAGGCGCTGGTCGATAAGGAACAGCCTGGGCTGGTCATCCTCGGCAAGCAGGCCATCGACGACGATTCGAACCAGACTGGTCAGATGCTGGCTGCGCTGGCGAATCTGCCGCAAGCCACATTCGCCTCGAAGGTTGTCGTGGCCGACGGTAAGGCTACGGTTTCGCGTGAAGTCGATGGCGGCGCCGAAACGCTGTCGCTGACGTTGCCCGCTGTGATCACGACCGATCTGCGCCTGAACGAGCCGCGTTACGTCACGCTGCCGAACATCATGAAGGCCAAGAAAAAGCCGCTGGAAGTCGTCAAGCCGGAAGACCTTGGTGTTGACGTCACGCCGCGTCTGAAGACGCTGAAAGTCGCCGAGCCGCCGAAGCGCTCCGCCGGCGTGAAGGTGCCGGACGTGAAGACGCTGGTCGAGAAGCTGAAGACCGAAGCCAAGGTGCTGTAAGGGAGACGGACGAAATGACGAATCTGGTAATTGCAGAACACGACAACGCGTCGATCAAGGCCGCGACGCTGAACACGATTGCAGCGGCGCAGAAGATTGGTGGCGATATTCACGTGCTGGTGGCAGGGCACAACGCACAGGCTGCGGCCGATGCAGCGGCGAAGATTGAAGGCGCCAGCAAAGTGCTGCTCGCCGACGCGCCGCAACTTGAAGCAGGTCTCGCTGAGAACATCGAAGCGACGGTGCTGAACATCGCGAAGGACTACACGCACATCCTCGCGCCGGCAACTGCTTACGGCAAGAACATCGCGCCGCGCATCGCCGCGAAGCTCGATGTCGCGCAGATCAGCGACATCACCGCAGTGGATTCCGCCGACACGTTCGAGCGCCCGATCTACGCCGGTAACGCGATCGCAACGGTGCAATCGCAAGACCCGATCAAGGTCATCACGGTGCGCACGACCGGTTTCGACGCCGTGGCGGCCGAAGGCGGCAGCGCATCGGTGGAGAAGATCGAAGCGGCAGCAGACAGCGGCATCTCGCAGTTCGTTAGCCGTGAGGTGACGAAGCTGGACCGTCCGGAACTGACCTCGGCGAAGATCATCGTCTCGGGTGGCCGCGGTCTGGGCAACGGCGAGAACTACACGAAGGTTCTGGAGCCGCTGGCCGACAAGCTGAACGCCGCGCTGGGCGCATCGCGCGCGGCAGTCGATGCGGGCTTCGTGCCGAACGACTACCAGGTCGGCCAGACCGGCAAGATCGTCGCGCCGCAACTGTACGTGGCCGTCGGTATCTCGGGTGCAATCCAGCATTTGGCCGGCATGAAGGACTCGAAGGTCATCGTGGCGATCAACAAGGACCCGGAAGCGCCGATTTTCAGCGTCGCCGATTATGGTCTGGTGGGCGATCTGTTCACGATCGTGCCGGAACTCGTTAGCGAGCTCGGCTAACCACCACTAACGCAACACTTCCTCATGAGACTCCATCCTGAATGTGAGCAGGTTCGGGCCCAGGCTCGCCGGCGCGGGCGGCTTCATCAACATCTCGCAGGCTGCGAAGAAGGTTGTGTTTGTCGGAACCTTCACTGCTGGCCGGCTGCGGCTCACCGTCGGCAACGGCAAGCTCGGGATCGTCGAGGAGGGCGCCGCGCGCAAGTTCGTGAACGAAGTGGAGCACCGCACCTGCAATGGCCGTTATCTTTGAAAGCGCGGAGGAGGCGCAGGCGCATCTGCGCGAACTAGGGCAGGCGGACCAATCCTGACGTATGTTGCGGGCAAACTCGCCCGCAACATGACTTCATGGTGAAGCCCTTGAAAGGGCTGGGCCTAAAGGACCTTGCCGGTCACGCGCCCATCACTTCCGGCGGGTGCCTCGCGACGTAGCGCCCCGGCGCTGGCTCGATCGGCTTGTATTTCGCATTGCCCGCCCGCTTAGGCGCTTTGATCTGCTTGCCCGCATGCGGTTTCAGCCAGTTAATCCAGTGCGTCCACCAGCTTCCCGGCTGCGACTTCGCCGTCGCAAGCCATGCCTGCGGGTCATCGCCGAGCGTGCCGTCGACCCAGAAGCTGCGCTTGTTCTTCGATGCCGGATTGATGACGCCCGCGATATGTCCGCTCGCGCCAAGCACGAATTGCGTCTCGCCGCCCACCAGTTGCGTCGAGCGATACGCGCCCTGCCACGGAACAATGTGATCTTCCTGCGTGCCGAAGATATAGCTCGGCATGTCGATCCGCCCAAGGTCCACCGGCGTGCCGCACATCGAGAGCCGCCCTGCCTTGCACAGGTTGTTCTCGAGATACATGTTGCGCAGATACCAGGCGTACATCGGGCCGGGGAGGTTGGTATCGTCGGCATTCCAGTACAACAGGTCGAAGGCCTGCGGCGCACGGCCCTTCAGGTAGTTGTTGACGACATACGGCCAGATGAGATCGTTGGCACGCAGGGTCTGGAAGACGAAGCCAAGTTCGCCGCCCGGATAGATGCCGCCGCGCCCGATGGTCTGCTCGCGCTGCGACACGCCCTGTTCATCAATGAACACGCCGAGATCGCCCGGGTCGCTGAAATCGAGCATGGTCGTGAGCAGCGTGAGGCTTGCCACCGGCTCGTCGCCGCGCGCGCGCAGCACCGCGAGCGCTGACGACAGGATCGTGCCGCCCACGCACCAGCCGACCGCGTTGACCTTGTCAGCGCCGCAGATCGCGCGCCCGACCTCGATCGCCTTGATCGCGCCCTTTTCAATGTAGTCGTCCCAGGTGATGTGGCCCAGGTCCGCGTCAGGGTCGCGCCACGACACGAGGAACACCGTCTGCCCCTGTTCGCACGCGAAACGCACGAACGAGTTCTCCGGCTGGAGGTCGAGGATGTAGAACTTGTTGATGCAGGGCGGCACGATCACGAGCGGCCGCTCGGCGACCTCGTCGGTGAGTGGTGCGTACTGGATCAGCTGGAACAGTTCGTTCTCAAACACCACCGAGCCTTTTGACACGGCCACGTTGCGGCCTACCTCGAAGGCAGTTTCATCGGTGATCGAGATCCGGCCGCGCTTCAGGTCTTCGAGCAGATTGGCGAAACCGGTTCGCACGCTCTCGCCCCGCGTCTGAAGCGCGGTTTTCATCGCCTCGGGGTTGGTGGCGGCGAAGTTGGCCGGGCTCATCGAGTCGATGAACTGACGCGCGTAGAAACGCAGCTTGTGCTTTTCCTTCTCACCGAGGGCCGTCGCTTCGACCATGTCGCTGAGCAGGCGCGAGTTGAGCAGGTATGTCTGCTTCAGAAGACTGTACCAGGCATTGTCGTTCCAGGCGTCCGCGCTGAACCGCCGGTCACCGCGCTCGGGCTGAACGGTCGGCGCCGGGGCTTTCCCGGTAGCGCTCGCGACCATGCCCATGTACAAGGCCATCTGCTGCTGCCAGTAATGGGCTTGCGCCTGGGTCAATGCCAACGCCGGCACCGGCGTGCTTCCTGCGCTGGCGGGTGCATCACCGCTCATGCCGGTGAAGGCGTGCAGCAGGCTCTGCCCGGATTTGAAGAAACCCTGGACGAACTCGTCCGGCATATTGAACGGGGAAACCATGCTATCTCCTGAGTCCCGTCGTCAGCATCTCTTAACTCCCTCCTGGCGGCGAGTGTCCCGGCTGACGAGCTTCTGAATTGAATGGGTCAAGCCCCAGATTCCTGTCCCGGCTCAATATACCGCAGCTTGAGTTGCAGTATGCACCGTGCGCACTGGCCGCGACCCAAAGTCATCCGCACGGCGCACGCCATGCGCAGGCGCCTCCTTTGATCTCCTATGCAGAAGGTCGCCTGGCCGTGTGCTTACCCGGTCGCCAGACCATGTGCCTGATCTGTCGAGTGCGAGCGGGTAAGTGGAGCAAGATCGAAACGCTTGTCGAACTCATCGACGAGATAGCTGCCGATCGGCAACGCGGAGGTCGCCGCCGGTGAAGGTGCGTTGCATACGTGCAGGCTGCGCTGTGACGAACGGATCAGGAAGTCATGCACCATGCTGCCGTCCGCCATCACAGCCTGCGCGCGCCAGCGCCAGCACGGCGTTTGGACCCACCGTGATATATCCTCCGATCATGCGCGTCAGGTGCACGCCGAGAAAGGGCAGCTCAGGATCTGGCACCGGATAGATCAGGTGCTTCACGATGTCGTTCTTCGACGCCGGCAACCGATAGTATTCGCCGCGAAACGGCACGATCCGAAAATCGAGATCGACATTGCACATCTTCGCGAGGCGATCCGCCATCAGCCCTGCGCAGACGATGGCGTGCTTTGCCCGGAAGCGGCCGCCCGAGGTCTCCACAGTAATGCCGTTTTCGTCCTCGTGGAGCGCGTCGACACGCTGGTTCAGCAGAATCTGCGCGCCTTGCTCCTGCGCGAGTCGCGCCATCGTCATGGTCATGCCCGGATAGTCCGCGATGCCGCTCGACGCCACGCGGATCGCCGCGCGACCCGCGATGCGCGGCTCAAGTTCCCTCAACGCCGCCTCATCGAGCATCTGTGGTTCGAGCCGGTTCTGCTCGCAACGTGCGTAGAGCGCATTCAGCCTTTCGATTTCGACGTGTTCGGTCGCGACGATCAGCTTGCCGCATTGCTCGACCCGCACGTCATGGCGGCGGGCGAACTCATAGGTCGCGGCGGCACCTCGCCTGCAGAACTCGGCCTTGAGGCTTCCCGGCGCGTAGTACACGCCGGCGTGGATCACGCCGCTGTTGTGACTGGACTGGTGAGCTGCGAGTGAGGCCTCCTTCTCGAGCAGCAGCACGCTCAGTCCCGGATGACGTTCGATCAGTTGCGTGGCCGTCGATACACCGACGATGCCACCGCCTACGATAAGGACGTCGGCGTCATAGCCGCGGTGATGCTGGACGGTTGTCATTTTGAGAACACTCCGCGTTGGCGCATCAGTTCACGATGAAGCGCCGGATCCTTCTTGAACGGCGCCCGGCCGTGCAGCCAGAAATAATTGTTGAGGACCACGAGGTCGCCCACGGGAAGCGGTACCTCGCGCGTCGCGGAGGACGCTTCCATCGACGCCGACAAGTCGTGCAGATAAACCGCTTCGGCGGATGAACGGGGCTGCACGAATTGATCGATGAACGACATCGCCAGGCCATACTCGGTCTGGAAGAACACGGGGCGTTCGACTTGCGCATCGACGTTCTTCGAGCCGGGCGCCTTGTAGAGAAATGGCCGGGTGCCGAGTGGATTGTTGAGGAAAGTGTCGCGCTCGCTCCAGTCGTCGAGATGCATGAAGCGCGACTCGCCGCCGAGCGCGTTCTTTTCCGCGAACTTCATCATGAGCAGCCATTCGGTCGGCTCTTCGACAAAGGTTCCGTCTGTGTGCAGCGTGAACAGGCGGTATGCCTGACGCAGGTATGAGTCGCTGTTGTCCGTGTCCTTCACGAGGAAGCGCGCGTAATACGTGCCGGACATCGCGTCGTGATTCGCCGGTCCAAGCAGGTACCCGACTGCCGTTCCGAAAAGGACGAAATCGCGAGGATCGGTGGTCCCGTCCTGGACGCCTAACGTGAATCCGCCGGTGGATCGGTCCCGCACGAGTTGCCGAAGGGCCGGGGCGAAACTGTCGCCGACTGCGCGCTCGAGTGCGTCCGCAACCATAAAGCGCATGAACGGTACGTACTCGAGGTTCTGGAGGTCGATGTCTTTGACTGAAGAGAAGAATTTCTGCAACGCGTCACGTTGCACCGTGATATGACGCAGACGTTCGTGATGCGGATGACGCTCGATCGAAAACTTCAGTTGCGAATCGACCGATGCGGCCATCGGCAATGCGGTGACAGAGCTCATGAATGTGTCCTTGTGAAGAAAGTATGGTTATTTGACTCCTTATCTGTGATTCGTTAAATACGTATAAACTGTTTTTTTATTTGCAAATCGAGATTAAAGATGATCGATAGCCGGCAACTCAAACTATTCGTCGCATTGGCCGAAGATTTGCACTTCGCTCGCACAGCCGACCGGCTCGATATCGCACAATCGGTGCTCAGCCAGCAGATCAAGAGGCTCGAAACCGATCTCGGCGTACGGCTGCTCAACCGCAACAAACGTGCGGCGATCACGCTAACCAATGCAGGCGACGTTTTTCTGTTCGAAGCCAAGGCCGCACTGCGGCAACTGGAGCGCGCCGACCGCATCGGGCGTCTGGCCGCAAGAGGAGAAGCAGGTCACGTTTCGCTCGGCTATATCGGCTCGGCCGTTACGACCGGGCTGCTGCCCGATACGCTCAAGGCATTCAGGATGGCGAGCCCGGACGTCCGCATGCACATCGTGGCGATGGAAACACCGACGCAACTGGAACGTTTGTCGGACGAGACCCTCGATGTCGGTTTCATTCGGCCTCGCGCGCACTATCCCGACGGGGTCACAGCCAAAGTCGTTCAGCGCGAACGCTTGCTGATTGCTCTGCCGGCGGACAGCCCACTCGTGCGCGCGAAAGCCGTGAAGGCTTCCCAGTTGCGGAGGATGTCATTCATTGCGCCGCAGTTCAATGAGGCGGCCGGCTTCGCGGAGGATCTCGCCAGACTTGGCCGCGTCGGTGGGTTCGACGCGCAACCGGAGTATCGGGTCAACGATTTCATTACTGCGGTCAGCATGGCGTCTGCGGGCTACGGGGTAGCCCTCGTGCCTCAATCCATCCAGGGATTCGCCCAACCCGACGTGGTGTTCAAACCTTTAAGCGACTTCGAAGATCAGGTCGAACTCGCAGTGGCGTATCGTGTTCGCGAGCATTCGCCTTGCGTGCGGGGGTTCATCGATACAGCGCTGTCATACGGCGGCCTCGCTAAGCGCCAGGGGACGAGTTGACACTGGGCTACAGCACCCCCGGTTCCTTCACGCGCTGGATCAGCCGTCCTCGGCGATACACATGGCTTAGTAAAGGGTTATGCCCTTCTCGCCGGCGCAGGTGCTGTCTGTCTGTGCACTGCGCCGCGCGCCGCCCGGCTCTCCTTGGCGCTGCAACCGAATTGCGTGTGATACCAGCGGGAGAATGCGCTCGGAGCGGAAAAACCGAGTAGGGTCGCCACCTCGGTCAACGGACGATCGCTCTCGATGACATGACGCGTGCTGAGTTCCTTGCGGACGTCGTTGACGATCGACGAGAAGCTCTGCCCCTGTTCCGCCAGCCGGCGCTGGACTGTGCGGCACACCACGCCGAGGTGCTCGGCCACCTGTTCGATGCCGCAGCGTCCACTGGGTAACAGCAGCAAGATCGTGCGCCGCACGTCCTCAAGCACGGTCGCCTGCTTCGACGCGACAGACGCGTCTAGCAACTGCTGCGCGTAGCGCACCATCGCGGGATCGGCTGACGGGTTGCGTGCGTCGAGATCGCCCTTCGCGCAGATGATGCAGTTGAAGTCATAGTTGAACTCGACGCAACCGCCAAAAAACCGTTGGTGTGTACTCGTGTCGTGCGGCGCCGGATGTTCGAAGCACACCCGCCGCGGTTGCCAGTCGGCCTTGAGGAGCTGGCGTATCAACCGCACCATGACACCTAGCGCCAGTTCGACCCTTTGGCGCGTCGGCTGATGCGCATTGCCCGCAATGACCGCTTCGCGAATGATGACCAGTTCACCGCATTCCTCGACCGCCAGCGAAAGTGCATCGTTGAGCAAGGACTGATAGCGCATCAGCATGTCAAGCGAGTCGCGCAGCGTCGCCTGGTCGCGGATCAGCAATCCTACCGCCCCAAGATTGGACAACCGGCGCGACTCGGCCATGCACAGTCCGAAACTCTCGTTGCCCGACATGGTTGCAGAGGCATGCAGCAGTTGCCCGACACGCTCGACCGGAATCATGAGGTCCGGCTCGCGCAGTACGCCCGGGCTTAACCCCGCGTCAAGGAGCATCCGCACCGGGTCCAGTCCGGCGGCACGAGCGACCTCGCTGTAGTTGGTGAGGCTCGCAGCGCGGACAAGTGACGACATCTGAGAGCTGAATAGAAGACTGGCACAGAATGGTAAGTCCCTGTCATGTAATGTCAAGCGGGGGAAACCCGTCACACCCACACTACGTCACGCCACACCCACACTACGTCACGCGCGTTTTCGTTGGAAGAAAGACACCGTTGCGTTCCGGGGCAACCGCTCAACCCAGCACTGCGCAGTGATGGACTAACCGCCGTGCCACCGCAAGATGGAACGCATCACCCTCATCGGTGACATGCCTTACTGAATGATCGACATGAACTCTATGACGCCAACCGTTCTCATCGTCCCTGGCCTGCGTGAGCATGTGCCGGACCACTGGCAGACCCTGTTGGCCGCGAAGTTGCCCCCTGCATGCAGCGTCGCCCCGCTTGAGCACGACAAGCTGAGCTGCGCGGCCCGCGTCGACGCGATCGACCGCGCTCTGGCCACCATCGAGGGGCCCGTGATCATCGTGGCGCACAGCGCCGGCGCGATGATGGTCGCCCATTGGGTGGCCCGGGGTGCGACACGCGAGGTACGCGGCGCACTGCTTGCGGCACCCGCGGATCTCGAGACGCCCATGCCGGCAGGCTACCCGGCGATCGACGTACTGAAAGAGCATGGCTGGCTGCCGATACCGCGCGGCAGATTGCCGTTTCCGAGCATCGTTGCGGCCGGCTGCAACGATCCTCTGACGCGTCTCGATCGCGCCAGCGAGTTCGCGCAGGCGTGGGGCAGTCGCTTCGTCGAACTCGGCGAGGTCGGGCATCTGAATCCGGCCTCGGGCCATGGCGAGTGGCCGCGGGCCGAAGAGTTCATTCGCGAACTCTCATGACCGAACGATCGCCACGTGCCACTGGCGGGGAAAAAAGGGACGGGCCTGCGGGATTTGAAGACGACAGTGCCCGAGCCACGCATCGAAGGCGTGGGATTTTCTATGAGGAATGCGCGACATGTTGTTTGAAACCATCGATACCGGTTGTCTCAATGATGAAGACCTTCCCTGGATGCCTTACGCGCCGTATTCGGACGACGTGCAAATCAAGTACTTCAAGATCGATCCGGTCCGCGGCGAAACGATCAGCCTGTTAAAGATACCGCCGGGCGCGAAACTCGCGACGCATCACCACACCAGCACCGTGATTGTCTATACGGTTCGGGGTAGCTGGAAGTATCTGGAGCACGATTGGGTCGCAAGGGAAGGAAGCGTGGTCTACGAGACTGCCGCCACGAGTCATACGCCCATTGCCGTGTCGGACAGTGAAGTTGTCACGTTCAATGTCGTCTCTGGCGAGCTGCTTTATCTCGACGGAAAGGGCAACTTGGCCGCGACAGAAAACTGGCGCACTGCGATGCGCCGCTATCTTGATCATTGCCACAAGGACGGCATCGAACCGAAGGATCTCTCGAGCTTCTCGCAGTAAGTCAGCGCAGGGGCACGGGTGGCGAGATCTTGCGCTCGCACCTGGCACGGCACATAACGCCAAACTGAGGATAACCATGAGTTCGATGAATAGGAGTGTTGTCGCCCGATACTTCGACCTGTCAGATCTGACGGTCGTCGTCACGGGTGCAGGGTCAGGCCTGGGCCGCCAGGCGGCGCGCACGCTAGCCGCAACCGGCGCGCAGGTCGCGCTGCTGGGCAGGCGGGCCGATCCGTTGAGCGAGACAGAAGACATGATCGTGCGGGATGGCGGCGTAGCGCGCCACTTTCCGGTCGATGTCTCGGACCAGGAGGCGGTTGCTCTCGTGTTCGACGAAATCCAGCGAACCATGGCGCCGCTCTGGGCGCTCGTCAACAATGCTGGAGCGGGCGGTCGCGCCGCGTTGATCGATGTCGACGCGCAAATGTTCGACCGCGTGTTTGGCGTCAATACGAAGGCCGCGCTTCTCACGGCAACGGCGTTCGCGCGACGGCTGGTCGCCAGCGCGCTGCCCGGACGCATCATCAACATCTGTTCGCTCGCTGCGCAAACGCACTCGCCGAATCTGTCGATCTATAGCGCGAGCAAGGCGGCGCTCGAGCATCTGACCCGATCGATGGCTCACGAATGGGCGTCTTACGGCATCAATGTCAACGCGATCAATCCGGGCTTCATCGAGACCGACATCAATCGTGCACTGTTTCAGACGCTGGCCGGCAAGAAGATTGTTGAAGGACTGCCGCGCCGACGGCTCGGCACGCCCGAAGCGCTCGACGGTGCGTTGTTGCTGCTTGCATCGCCGGGGAACGATTTCATGACGGGCGCGACGCTTTCGGTCGATGACGGGCAGCGCTTCGTGATGGGTTGATGCGCGCGAAGTCAGGACCGTGGCCGGTATTTCAAAAATGTTAGGAGACAAGCATGCACGTGATACCCGATGACCCTGAGGGCGGCAACAACGACGACTACCTGACGAGCAGGCGGCAGGCCTGGTTTGCCTTTGCGATGACCTTCGCGCTCATGTTTTTCGATTTTATCGACCGGCAGGTGATCGTCTCGCTATTTCCCCACATCAAGAGCGAATGGAACCTGAGTGACAAACAGCTGGGTTCCCTGGTTTCCATCATTTCCATCGTGGTGGGGGTGGGGGGATTGCCGGTAGCGCTGGTGGCAGACCGCATGGGCCGTGTAAAGAGCATCGTGGTGATGGCTATCACCTGGAGCCTTGCCACGATCTCGTGCATGTTCACGACCAACTACAGTCAATTGTTTGCGGCGCGTGCGATGGTGGGGGTGGGTGAAACCGGCTATGGCTCGGTAGGAGTAGCCCTTATCTCGACACTGTTTCCCAAGCGCTTGCGGAGCGCCGCGCTCGGCATCTTCTACGCTGCTCCATCGCTGGGTTCAGTACTCGGTGTGGTGTTGGGGGGCATGATCGCGGCGAGGTGGGGCTGGAAGGCCGCCTTTGGTGTGGTCGGTGTACCTGGGCTCGTGCTGGCACTGCTTTATCTCTTCGTGCGCGACAAGACGGTGGCACTGACGCCAGGCTTGAACCAGGCGACCCGGTCTCTGGGCGGGACGCTCAAGCACATCTTTGTCACGATGGCGCGCACGCGAACGCTGCTATGGGTTTGCGTTGGAGCGGCGGCACAACTGATTACGGTGTCAGCCATGTGGTCGTGGCTGCCCAGCTACCTGAACCGTTTCCACGGCATGGCCCCGGAGGCTGCAGCCAAGTCGGCCGCGGCGGTGGTGTTGGTCAGCGCGTTTGGCTGCACGTTCTGGGGCATCGTGGTGGGCCGCCTGGCACTTCGCACACCGCGCAACAAACTGTCCGCGCTGTCCGTGTTGTGCCTGATCACATCGGTGATTCTCGTGGTGGCGTTTGGCGGCTCATACACGGGGAATGCACAGTTCAAGCTGATCCTGCTTGGCGGTTTCTTCATGAACTGCACCGTCGGTTTGGTTGCCGGTGTTGCCATGGACGTCATTCACCCAGGTGTGCGCTCGACCGGCGCGGCCGTACTTTCCCTGTTTCAAAACGTGCTTGGACTGGCGGTGGGTCCGTTCCTGGCGGGTGTCCTGTCTGACCAATGGGGTTTGCAGTGGGCACTGACCGTCATTCCTCTCTTCAGCATATTGGCCGCGGTGCTTTTTGTCATCGCAATGCGCAGTTATGACTCGGATGCGGCCGGTATCTCCGACGTGAAGCTGGATGTGGCGCCAGCCCTCACCGGCACCCTGGGCACCGGCGCCGCGGTCTGAGTTGGGGGGGCGGTCAAGGAGACGCCGTGGCGCCGTGTGCCAAGCACCTTTGGATACGGCGTCAGAAAATTCTCTCCACGCCACTGGCCTCGCGCTGGTTGTTTCTTTCCTTACTCCCGACCTGCCTTTGGAAACATGACATGAACTTTCTCGACGGTTCCCTTTACCCTGAAAACCAGCAACCCCTGATCATCACGGCCGCGCCCTATGCCCCAGGATGGCTGCCGTCCGACTTCCCTGAGGACATCCCGGTCACGATGGAGCAGCAGATCCAGAAGGCTGTGGATTGCTATAACGCCGGCGCTACCGTGCTGCACCTGCATGTTCGCGAACTCGACGGCAAGGGCAGCAAGCGCCTGTCGAAGTTCAACGAGCTAATCGCCGGTGTGCGCGCCCGCGTACCCGAGATGGTCATCCAGGTGGGCGGCTCGATCAGCTTCGCGCCTGAGACCGAAGGTGCCGCGGCCAAGTGGCAGAGCGACGACACGCGCCACATGCTGGCCGAGCTCGATCCCAAACCCGATCAGGTCACGGTGACGATCAGCCGCAATGGGACCCGAGCGAGGCCCAACGTTGGATTTGCAGCAGGTGGTTGTTAATTGAGTGGGGCATGCCAAGAATGTGAGCATCAGATGACCGATGCTTGCGTTCCTTTGCTTTTCCTGACCCAGCAAGCATTTCACGCTCGCGCCGAAGTGATCGGCACGACGTTCGTTATCCCTCGCTCGCAACGCACTAGATAGTCGGACCACAACTGCAGCGCGACGCGCAGTTCCGGAACCTCTACGCGCACGTCGTAGATTCCTTCGATGCCCCGGCGTTTATGGTTCAATGCCAGTTCGCTAATCTCGTTTGACACTCCGAGGTTGCGCATTTGACCTTTCGCGGTGCTGCGGGTGTCGTGTGGCGTGAAGTAGCGCGTGTTGAACACGTGATCGTCTTGAAGCCCCGACAAGACGTCCCACAGGGTGGTCACGCTCATATGACTCCCCTCGCGCGTGTACATCCCTGGCAGCAGGTATTCCGAGTCCCCTGACATCTCCATCAACTCTTGAACCCATTCGGTCAGGGCCGGACTGAGAGGGATCAGCATTCCGTGGCGCGTCTTGACGTTTTCCGGTACGACCCACCACGTCCCTTTGTCGAGGTCAAAGTCGTCCTTTTTCGACTTAACCAACTCGGCGGTCCGGACGCACGTCCCGAGCAGGCAGCGAAACATCAAACCGTACCTTCGACCCGCTGCATGGTCTATCTTAGACAGGATGTCGTGCAGTTCCTCAGCTGTTAGCATCACGCGTTTTCTCGGAGGAGGCTTGGCTCCCATGATGGCCTCGAGCGAAATGCCAGCACAGGGGTTCGCGTTGATGAGGCGTCGGCCGACCGCGTGATAAAAGAGGCGCGACACCGAGCACAGGATCTGTTCTGCCATCGACCAACTGCTGACGCGTTCGATCATGAGCACGATATCCGCAGCAGTCACGACGGACACGGACAGGGGGCCAAGGGTGGGGCGGATCCTCTTCTTGAAGTGTCGCTTGCGAGCGCCGGCGCTCCCCTCGGCCAGCGAGGGCATGATCTTTTCTTGATAGTCGTCGATCAGCAGATTGAGGTCCAGTCCGCGGCAGCTCGCGCCTTCTTGATGCGCTTCTCGCGCGCCGGGTCGCCGCCGCCATCGATCTTGACCCGGTGCTGCCGGGCGAGCTTGCGTGCCGCGGCGAGGGACATGTCCGGGTAGTTGCCAAGCGTCAACTCGCGCCGGGTGTTGCCGCCGAGACGGTAGCGAAGAATCCAACTCGCGGTCCCGGTCTTTGACAGCGTAAACGTGAGGCCGTCACCGTCCGATTTGGCAACCGGCTCACCTCTGCTTATCCAGGCGCGGAGTTGGATATCGTCCAGAACGTGAAGCTGTTTGGGCATGTCGTAGCTCCTCTGGTGGACTTGCCCATTATAGCTACCCACACGTGTTTCAAGCCACCCAACTAGCTACCCGTTTCAAAGTGGATGTTATCGGCCAAAAATGGACGCTATAGAAAGGTAGCTGATTGAATATATTAAAAAAAAGACTGACCGGACGGTGGCGGATGCTGCCGGAAATCAATCCATATGAGTGCCGTTGATCTCGATCGACGTCAGATGCCGGCTCGCATATTCGAGTTCGCGGCTTTGCGTCAGGTCTTCCGGATAAAACGGCCCGCGCCACGGCGCATAGGTCCAGCCGCCGATGCCGATGCGAATGCGTGCGGCGGACGTGGATCCGGACGACGTTTCGGTTGATTTTTTCGTTGGCGCTTTCTTTGCGGCTTGCGGTTTGTCGCCGCGTTCTTCGCCAGACTTCTCGCTTCGCTTGTTGCTTTCCTTCGCGCTTGTCGCTGCGGGCACTTGGGCTCTCCTTCGGGCTGCGGCGGGAAAGCTCGTAGATTAGCCGCTTTTCTCGCGGCGCGCGGCGCTTGCCGGGCCGGGGGCCTCGGCCTTGCCTTCGCCGGCCGCGGCGCTGGCTTCGTCGAAACGACGGCTCGCTGCGGCCACTTCCACGCGAAAGCGCTGCAACGCGCCGAGCGCGAGGTCGGGCGGCGTCAGCGCGATCCACAGCACGTCGATCAACTGATCGGCGGTGGCGTCGATATCGATCTGCCGGTTCGTCAGCGTTGCGTCCCACAGCACATGCTCCATCGGGCCGAACACCATCGAGCGCAACAGGCGCAGCGGCATGTCGGAGCGAATCTCGCCGCTTTGCTGGCCTTGCGCGAGCACGCGCATCAACGGCGCGGTGTAGCGGCGCTGCAGTTCGGTCAGCGCTTCGCTCAGTTCGTGATGCCGCGTGCGGCCTTCGGACAACACCAGCGCGCACAGATCGGTACCATTCACGAGCATCAGCCGCAGATGCATGCGCACGATGAACGCGAACTGCTGGCGCACGTTGCCGTCGCGCGGCAGGCCCGCTTCGATCGCGTCGATGATCTCGTCGTACCAATCGCCGATGACACGAGCGCACAACTCGCGCTTGCCGCGAAAGTAGCTGAACACCGTCGCCTCGGAAACGCCCAGGCGCTGCGCGATTTCCGCGGTCGTCGCGCGTTCGTAGCCCTTTTCGGAGAACACGTCGCGCCCCGCTTGAAGAATCTCCTTCACGCGCTGCTGCGACTTGCGCCCGGCCGGCTGGCGACGCGAGACAGGTAATCCGGCCTTCTCGGCAACCGTCATATGAGTAAAATTCAGATTTTTGGTGCGGATTGGGGCTCGAGCTGGCGTTTGAACGCTGCGTCTGTGCCCGATGAGCGCGATCGTAGCACCGAATCGGCCAGCTAATGCGGGTTTGTAGATTTCTGAGTAACACTCAGAAATACCTATTGACGCATACGTCAATCTGGCGTGAAATGCGCGTTGACATGCTTTCGCGTGCCGCTTCGCGCTCCACCAGCGGCCGCCCACGAACTCAGGAGACACCGCAATGCCCAATCTGCCCGGTTTGCAGTTCCCGCTCGGCGAAGAGATCGCAATGCTGCGCGACAGCATTGCGTCGTTCGCCGCCAAAGAAATCGCGCCGCGCGCCGGGGAAATCGATCGCACCGATCAGTTCCCGATGGACCTGTGGCGCAAGTTCGGCGACCTCGGCGTGCTCGGCATGACGGTCTCCGAAGAGTACGGCGGCGCGAACATGGGCTACACCGCGCACATGGTCGCGATGGAGGAAATCTCGCGCGCCTCGGCCTCGGTCGGCCTCTCGTATGGCGCGCATTCGAACCTGTGCGTGAACCAGATTCATCGCAACGGCAGCGAGGCGCAAAAGCGCAAGTATCTGCCGAAGCTCGTGTCGGGCGAGCACGTCGGCGCGCTCGCGATGAGCGAGCCGAACGCGGGCTCGGACGTGGTCAGCATGAAGCTGCGCGCCCAGAAGAAGGGCGATCGTTACGTGCTGAACGGCACCAAGATGTGGATCACCAACGGCCCCGACTGCGACACCCTGGTCGTCTATGCAAAGACCGATCCCGAAGCGAATTCGCGCGGCATCACCGCGTTCATCGTCGAGAAGGGCATGAAGGGTTTCTCGGTCGCGCAGAAGCTCGACAAGCTCGGCATGCGCGGCTCGCACACCGGCGAGCTGGTGTTCCAGGACGTCGAAGTGCCGGAGGAAAATATCCTTGGGGCATTGAACGGCGGCGTCAACGTGCTGATGAGCGGTCTCGACTACGAACGCGCGGTGCTCGCGGGCGGCCCGACCGGCATCATGGTCGCGGTGATGGACGCGGTCGTGCCGTATATCCACGACCGCAAGCAGTTCGGCCAGTCGATCGGCGAATTCCAGCTGATCCAGGGCAAAGTCGCCGATCTGTACACGACGCTGCAGGCATGCCGCGCGTATCTGTACGCGGTGGGCCGCCAACTCGACACGCTCGGCAACGACCATGTGCGCCAGGTCCGCAAGGACTGCGCGGGCGTGATTCTGTACACGGCCGAAAAGGCGACCTGGATGGCTGGCGAGGCGATCCAGATTCTCGGCGGCAATGGCTATATCAACGAGTATCCGGTCGGTCGTCTGTGGCGCGATGCGAAGCTCTATGAAATTGGCGCGGGCACGAGCGAGATTCGTCGCATGCTGATCGGCCGGGAGCTGTTTGCCGAAACGCTGTGATACAAGCGCGCGTGAGCCCCCTCAATACGCCGCACTTTGGAGAAGCGACGTCATGCCGATCATCGAATCGAAACTGAACCCACGCTCGGACGACTTTCGCGCGAACGCGGCGGCGCTCGAAGCGCTCGTCGCCGATCTGCGCGCGAAGATCGAGCAACTCGCGCAGGGCGGCGGCCAGGCCGCGCGCGACAAGCACACGAGCCGCGGCAAGCTGCTGCCGCGCGAGCGGATCGCGCAACTGCTCGATCCGGGCACGCCGTTTCTCGAACTGTCGCAACTCGCCGCGTACGGCATGTACAACGACGACGCGCCGGGCGCCGGCGTGATCACCGGCATCGGCCGCATCGCGGGACAGGAGTGCGTGATCGTCTGCAACGACGCGACCGTGAAGGGCGGCACCTACTATCCGGTCACCGTGAAGAAGCACGTGCGCGCGCAGGAAATCGCCAGCGAAAACCGCTTGCCGTGCGTGTACCTCGTCGACTCGGGTGGCGCGAATCTGCCGAATCAGGACGACGTATTTCCCGATCGCGATCACTTCGGCCGCATCTTCTACAACCAGGCGAATCTGTCGGCCGCGGGTATTCCGCAGATCGCGGTCGTGATGGGCTCGTGCACCGCGGGCGGCGCGTATGTGCCGGCGATGAGCGACGAGTCGATCATCGTCAAGAACCAGGGGACGATTTTTCTCGGCGGCCCACCGCTCGTCAAAGCCGCGACCGGCGAAGTGGTCAGCGCCGAAGATCTCGGCGGCGGCGACGTGCATACGCGTCTGTCGGGCGTCGTCGATCACCTTGCGCAGAACGATGCGCATGCGCTCGGGATCGCGCGCAGCATCGTCGGCCATCTGAACCGCGTGAAGCCGGCGCCGCTCGTATTGCAGGAGCCGAAGCCGCCGCGCTACGACACCCAGAGCATCTACGGCGTGATTCCGGTCGACACGCGCAAGCCGTTCGATATCCGCGAAGTGATCGCGCGTATCGTCGACGATTCCGCGTTCGACGAATTCAAGGCGCGCTACGGCACCACGCTCGTCACCGGCTTCGCGCATATCTGGGGGCATCCGGTCGGCATCGTCGCGAACAACGGCATTCTGTTTTCCGAGTCGGCGCTGAAGGGTACGCACTTCATCGAGCTGTGCTGCCAGCGCAAGATTCCGCTCGTGTTCCTGCAGAACATCACGGGCTTCATGGTCGGCCGCAAGTACGAAAACGAAGGCATCGCGAGAAACGGCGCGAAGATGGTCACCGCGGTCGCGACCGCGAAGGTGCCGAAGTTCACGGTGATCATCGGCGGCTCGTTCGGCGCGGGCAACTACGGCATGTGCGGCCGCGCGTATTCGCCGCGCTTCCTGTGGATGTGGCCGAACGCGCGCATCTCGGTGATGGGCGGCGAGCAGGCCGCGTCGGTGCTCGCCACCGTCAAGCGCGATGGCATCGAAGCGAAGGGCGGCAACTGGAGCGCGGAGGAAGAAGAGGCGTTCAAGCAGCCAATCCGCGAGCAATACGAGCGTCAGGGCCATCCGTACTACGCGAGCGCGCGGTTGTGGGACGACGGCGTGATCGACCCCGCGCAAACTCGCGACGTGCTTGGGCTGGCTTTGTCGGCGGCGATGAACGCGCCGATCGAAGACACGCGTTTCGGCGTGTTCAGAATGTGATGGCCCACGGCGCCGCGACGCGACGACGCAAGGCCAAGGAGTGCTACGCATGCAATACGAAACGCTGAAGGTCGAGTTTGCCGGCCAGATCGCGACGGTCACGCTCAATCGTCCGGACGTGCGCAACGCGTTCAACGAAACGATGATCGCCGAGCTGACTGCCGCATTCACCGCGCTCGACACGCGCGACGACGTGCGCGCGGTCGTGCTCGCCGCGAACGGCAAGGCGTTCTGCGCGGGCGCCGACCTGAACTGGATGAAGAAAATGGCCGGCTACTCGGACGACGAGAACCGCGCCGATGCGATGCGGCTCGCCGGCATGCTGTCGGCGGTATATCGCTGCAACAAGCCGGTGATCGCGCGCGTGAGCGGCGACGCATACGCGGGCGGCATGGGCCTGATTGCCGCGTGCGACATCGTCGTCGCGGTCGAAAGCGCACACTTCTGCCTGTCCGAAGCGCGGCTCGGGCTGATTCCCGCGACGATCGCGCCATACGTGATTCGTGCGCTCGGCGAGCAGGCGTCGCGGCGCTACTTCCTCACCGCCGAGGCGTTCGACTGCGCGACCGCGTTGCGGCTGGGTTTGGTCAGCGAAGCGGTGAGCGCCGGGCAGCTCGATGCAACGGTCGCGCAGCTCGCGCAGACGCTGTGCGCGAACGGCCCGCAAGCGGTGCGCGCCTGCAAGCGGCTCGTGCAGGACATCGCGGGCCGCGAGTTGAGCGACGCGCTGATCGAGGACACCGCCGTGCGGATTGCGAAAACGCGGGCCGGCGCAGAGGGCCGCGAAGGCGTGGCGTCGTTCCTCGAAAAGCGCACGCCGGGCTGGCGCAACTGACATGCTTCGCTAACAACCATCGCCCCGTACCGCCCATTTCATCGAGACACTCATGTTCAACAAGATCCTGATCGCCAACCGGGGTGAAATTGCGTGCCGCGTCGCGGCGACCTGCAAGCGGCTCGGCATCGCGAGCGTGGCCGTCTATTCGGACGCCGACGCCAACGCGAAACACGTCGCCGCCTGCGACGAAGCGGTGCATATCGGCGGTTCGACGGCGGCGCAAAGCTATCTGCGCATCGAGCGGATCATCGAAGCCGCGCGCGCGACCGGCGCGCAGGCCGTGCATCCGGGCTACGGCTTTCTTTCGGAAAACGAAGACTTCGCGCATGCGTGCCAGGCGGCCGGCATCGTCTTTATCGGACCGCCGGTCGAAGCGATTGCCGCGATGGGCTCGAAGGCCGCCGCGAAAGCGCTGATGCACGCGGCCGCGGTGCCGCTCGTGCCCGGCTATCACGGCGACGACCAGGAGCCGCAGCTGTTGCAGCGCGAGGCGGACACGATCGGCTATCCGGTGCTGCTGAAGGCGAGCGCGGGCGGCGGCGGCAAGGGCATGCGCGTGGTCGAGCGCAGCGCGGACTTCGCGGCCGCGCTGCTGTCGTGCAAGCGAGAGGCGGCGAGCAGCTTCGGCAACGATCGCGTGCTGATCGAGAAGTATCTGACCCGGCCGCGTCACGTCGAGGTCCAGGTGTTCGCCGATCGGCACGGCGGCGCCGTTTATCTGTTCGACCGTGACTGTTCGGTGCAGCGGCGTCATCAGAAAGTGCTCGAGGAAGCGCCCGCGCCGGGGCTCTCGGCCGAGGTCAAGCGCGCGATGGGCGAAGCGGCCGTGGCCGCCGCGCGCGCGGTCAACTACGTTGGCGCGGGTACGGTCGAGTTCATCATGACGCCGACCGGCGAGTTCTATTTCATGGAGATGAACACGCGGCTGCAGGTCGAGCATCCCGTGACCGAGATGGTGACGGGGCAGAACCTCGTCGAATGGCAGTTGCGCGTTGCCGCGGGCGAGAGTTTGCCGCTCACCCAACAGCAGTTGAAGCTCGACGGCCACGCGATCGAGGCGCGCATCTACGCAGAGCATCCGGCGCGCGGCTTCCTGCCGTCCACCGGCACGCTCAAGCATCTGCGCATGCCCGAAGGCGTCGAGTTCGCGATCGACGCGGCCGGGCTCGGCGAGCCGGGCCGCAAGGCGCCGGTGCGTATCGACAGCGGCGTGCGCGAGGGCGACACGATCACGCCGTTCTACGATCCGATGATCGCCAAGCTGATCGTGCACGGCGCGACGCGCGAGGAGGCATTGGCGCGCCTCGCGCGTGCGCTGCATGCCTGCGAGGTGGTCGGGCCGCACACGAACGTCGAGTTTCTGCGGCGCATCGTCGCGAGCGAGCCGTTCGCGAGCGGCGAGCTCGACACCGGTTTGATCGAGCGTCACCACGACGTACTGTTCGCGCCGGCACAGAAGCCGTTCAAGGAAGCGCTCGCGCTCGCGTGCGCCGCATTGTTGACGCGCGAGGGCGGCACCGCGCACGGCGCGTCGCCGTGGGACGCGTTGTCGCACTGGCGGCTCAATAGCGGCTACACGCAAACGCTCGGCTGGCGCGTGATCGACGACGGCGCCAACGACGACAGCCCCGACGCGTTCACGGTCGTTTTCGCGCGCAACGGAGACACGCAAGCGCTCGTGCAAACACTCGAACACGACGGCGTGCGCGAGGACTTCACATGGTCGGTCGGCGCGGGCGCCCATGAATTGCGCGCGACGATCGGCGATGCGCGCGTGACGGGGCGTGTATTCGTCGACGGCGACAGGTTCCATGTGTTCTGCCATGGCGAGACGCTCGCATTCGAATGGCAGAACCTGCTCGCGCATGCCGCGGATGCCGAGCACGGCGAGGGCCGGCTGACGGCGCCGATGCCGGGCAAAGTGATCGCGGTGCTGGTCGAACCAGGCGCGGTGGTCGAGAAGGGCGCGCCGCTGATCGTGATGGAAGCGATGAAGATGGAGCATACGATCGGCGCCCCGGCGGCGGGCACGGTCGCCGAGGTGCTGTATGCGGTCGGCGATCAGGTCGCCGACGGCGCGCAACTGCTGGTGCTGGAGGTGCAGCAGGCGGGTGAATAAGCGCGTCGAGTGGCAGATGAGCGAGTAGGTGAATCAAGCGAGCCGCTCGTAGCCCGCGGCGCGCGCTTCGCTTTCCAACTCGCCGATGCGCGCGTAGTCGGTCAGCGGCAACGTCGAAAAACCCCTTAAACGCAGGCGTTTTGCGCGCTCGGGGCGGACGCTCAGCGCCTCGTTCAACGCGTCGCGCAACGCGGCGATCGTGGCCGGCGGCACATTGGCCGCGGCGATCAGCGGCAAGCCCGGCGAGGCGGCGGTCATGCCGATCGCGCGCACGCGCCCCGCGAGTTCCGGCAGCACGTCGCAAACGAAGGCGAAGGTCACGCAGTCGATCGCGGCGACGTCCGCGCGATTGTCCGCGACCGCGCGCAGCGAGCCGAGATGCGAGCCCGTGCGCAGCACCGCGCCGAAGAACATGCCGGCGCGCGCGAGCGGCGCGACCGCGTGACGAAATGCGTTCATGCCGCTGTTCGAATCGTCCTGGTTGTAGGCGGCGCGTGCGCCTCGGCACGAGGCGAGTGAGTCGAAGCGCGCGTCGGCGCGCGTGACCAGTACGCTCGAGTAATGCGCGCCGTCGCAGCCGGGCGCATCGAAACAGGGTGTCGCGACCAATTGCACCTGCGCGTGCAGCCCCTGCATCAGCGGATAACCGCAGGTCTGGGAAATCAGCAGATTCGGGCGCCGCCAGAAGCCGTGCAGTTCCTCGTCCGGTTCGACGATGCGGCACGCGGGCTTGACCCGGCGCAGCACGTCGTCGAGCCACTCGCGCCATTCGAGATCGAGCGCGGGTGTCACGTTGTACATCGGCAGGGCGGCGATCCAGCTCATGAAGGCGTTTCTCGCGCCTAATGTCTGACCAATTTGAATTCGTCGAGACCGAGCCGCACCGGCTCGCTCGGCGTGAACTGCCATCGCTGCGCGGCTACGGAGAGGATCTCGTCCTGCGCATCCTCGAACGCGACCAACAGGTCCTGCTTGCGACGGCTCACGGCGCCACAGAACTCGACCAGCGCGTCGGCGCTAACTTCAAAAATCTGCGCACGATCGTCGCAGCACACGCGGAACGCGACCGTCGCGCATTCCGTCACACAGGGCCGGAACCCTTCATCGACATAGACCGACATGGCGAACTCCTTCGGACGCCTGAATCGACAGGATGACAAACCGCGCCTGCCAGGTATGTGGGAGAACCGGCATTGACGGCCAAATGCCCGGCGCCGCGGCAGGCGCGACGGTCCGGAAACTGGCGAAAAGTAAGCCAGAAACTGGCGGCGGACTCGTTCAAGTCCGAGCCAGGGCCGCGGCGTGAACCGTGGCCGGAGGGAGACGGCGGCGGCTCGACTCGCCATCGGTCTCGCCTGCTGGTGGGCCGCCCCGGGTCAGAATCGCGGCGGCACTGCTCAGAAAACGCTTAAATCGGGCGCTCCAATCCAATGTCGAAATCGACGCGAGAGCCGCTCGCGCCGGTCTCGGACTGTGTTTGGATTTTCTCACCAATCTCGCGGTGCAGATCGGCGTAGGTATCCACTTTACGATTAGCGCGCGTTTTGTGCAGGCGATGAGTCCGGCGGGGCTGGCCCGGTTGCGTGAGCGGCCGGGATATTGAGCCGACGGATCAGCGGGCCCAATGTCGTCGCCTGAATCAGCAGGCTGAATACCACGACGAGATATGTGACGCCGATGAACATTTCGCGCCCGTGAAACTCCGGCAGCGACAGCGCGAGCGCAATCGAGATGCCGCCGCGCAGTCCGCCCCACGTCAGCACGACAGCCGAATGCGGACTGAGCCGCCGGAAGTTCTGCAGCGCGAGCAGCGGAATCGCGACGCTGACGCCGCGCGCGAACAGCACGACCGGAATCGCCGCCAGCCCGAGCCAAACGATCTCGACGCGCAGCGACAGCGCAATGATTTCGAGTCCGATCAGCCCGAACAGCACGAGATTGAGCAACTCGTCGAGCAGGTCCCAGAAGTTGAACAGATGCTCGCGCGTCTTCTCCGACATCGACGTCGACGCGCCGTGATTGCCGATCACGAGCCCCATGATCACGACCGCGAGAGGCGCTGACACGTGCAGCGCTTCGGCGAGACTATAGCCGCCGGTCGCGAGCGCGAGTGTGATCAGGATTTCGACTGGATAGCTGTCGATACCTCGCAGCAGCAGCGACGCGCCGAAGCCGAGCGCCGCGCCGAGCACGAGCGCTCCGGCGACTTCGCGCAGCAGATCGAATGCGATCGCGCCCCCGGAAAACTCGTTCGCGCCGGTCGCGAGTCCGACTAGCGTGACGAATGCGACGACGGCCGTGCCGTCGTTGAACAGCGATTCGCCGGTAATCTTGGTTTCGAGGCTTTCGGGCGCCGCCGCGCGCTTGAGCACGCTGAGTACCGCGATCGGATCGGTCGGCGAGATCAGCGCGCCGAACACGAGACACCACAGCAGGCTCACCGGCTGGCCGAGCCATTGCGCCGCGTAGTAAAAGCCGAAGCCGACCACCGCGATCGAAATCAATACGCCGATCGTCGCGAGCATCAGCACCGCGCGCCGCTGCGTGCGCATCTTCGACAGATCGACGTGCAGCGCGCCGGCGAACAGCAGCAGACTTAGCAGGCCGTGAAACACGATGTCGGCAAAATCGATCTGCACGACGATCTTGCGCGCGGCGATCGCCATCGCCGGATAGTAGAACCCGAGCGCAGAAATGCCGACGCAGACGACGAGCCCGACCGCGGTGATGCCGAGCGTGTCGGGCAACCTGATGAATCGATAATTGAGGACGCCGAACAGCGCGACGATGGCGAACAGCGCACCGGCAATCTGGAAGACGCTCATCGTGCACGCTCCCCCGCTTCGCGGCGGCGCGAACGCGTGATCACGGTGGCACCGAGGTAACTTGCGCGACAAGGCATAAAACAGGCAGGCAGAGAATGCCGACACAATTGCGATATTGAACCAGCGAGATGTTTCACCAGCAATTCCTTATTCAGGCTCATTCAATCCGATAAGCGATCTGCGGTCTGTAATGACACGATCTTTGCCGCTGGCGATCGAGCGACGTACCGGGACGGACGCTTTATTCAAACGCAGCGGACGATGCGGCCAGACGCAGCGTACTTTTTATTGGACCACGAGCGGATGACGGCGAACCGGGCGGAGCCAGGCTCGCCAGAGGGCGCCACGATGGGCAATGGCAGTGTTCGGACTACCGAAGCGCCGGAGGAGTTCCGGTCTTTATTTTGGGATATAGCTTTTTATTTCGAGATGGTTCGCGGGGCTTGATTCGTCGAGGCTATTCAATCGAATCTGAATAAACGGTATGAATTTGTAATCCGAATTTGCCGGTCCGATGACTTCACATTGCATGGAGCCTTGTGATTCATTGTTCCAAAATCTGTAAAGCATATATCTAATCTCACAGTAAAACTGTTTTGCTCGTCATTGAGCATGGTTGACGCCGGAATTGGCAGGTCGAGAGCAGGGAAAGCCCTAACCGGGAATTGCCCAGGATATGACAATTGTTGACAAATGCGAGTCGAGAATGATGCAGCATAGATACATAGCGAAATGCTGTTATGTAGCAATGGGTGAAGACGGAGAAGAGCATGGAGCAAACCTATCGTTATCGGGGATTCGACATCGTGGTCAACGCGTTGCGCGCGACCGATATGTCCACCCGTGTCGGCAGTGCCACGGCGCGGCGCGCGTACGTGGCGAGCGTCACGTTGAAGACGCGGCTGATCGGCGACGAGTGGTCGACCGCTTTCCGGGTAGCTTCGGTGCCCGGTCGTTCGTCGACCGATCTGCGGGAAGTGCTGGCGGCTGGATTCGCGGCCGCCACTCGGGTCGTCGACGACGTGGTGAGCGTGATGGGCGATGGGTTCGCGCGCAAGGCGGCCTGAGTTCCACACGGGGCGCTCGGCGCCGTGGTGCCACGCGGCAGCGTGATCGCGCACAGGGGTGCCCAAGCGGTCCCGGCATTTCAAAGCGCTCGCGATCGTTGACCGTCGACTACGGTTGTCGGTCGTGGCGAGCGTCGAAATAACCACGCGTATCCCCGCGGTGCGTGTGGGTCCCAGGCAGGGCGTGCTCGTCTCCTCAGCGTCCTGTTGTTTTAATCCCGCCCCCTGTGCGGGATTTTTTTTGGTGCGCCAGGCATGGCGCGTAGCGCCGTGACTGGCGCTGTCCGACCCGCTGTGGTGGCGAGCCGGATGACTTGGGGGTGAAAGTCCTCTGCACACCCGGCAAGGGGAAG
>NZ_CADFGP010000075.1 GCF_902833905.1 Paraburkholderia tuberum STM678
TACGCATGTATTTCATTCGCCATTCGAGGTGTTCGAACGTATGCTCGCAACCGCTTCGATAACTTCAGCTTCCGTTCATTAACCCGCTGTTGCGCTTCACCTTTGAAACCGCCCATCCAATAAAGGCAACGACTATCACGAAACGTTGGAGCAATTGCAGAAAGACGATGAATTTTCTGCTGACACTTCTATCCCCAATGCAAGCTCCATCGCGTTCCTCATAAAGTCCGAAGTGGGGACCGCACTACTGCTCGGCGACGCTCTATCACAAACCGTCTCCGACAGTCTTCGCGCTCTTGGGTATTCCGAAAGCAATCGACTGGCCGTCGATATATGCAAGCTATCGCATCATGGGAGCAAAGGAAACACTTGCCCCGAATTCCTTTCGCTTGTCGAAGTCCAGAACTTCATTATTTCTACCAACGGCTCAAATCAGCTACCAGACAAACAGACAATTGCTCGGATATTAAAATACTGTCCATCGAGTAAAATTACTTTCAATTACCCGGAGTTGTTGAAAAAAATATTTCACTCCGACGAACTCGAGAATTATTGCGCTCTTTTGAGCGCCCAGAGTGGGGCGACCGTAGCCAAATGAACTACAGCGACTTCGAAGACAATCTTGTTCGCGTTAATCAGGGAAGTGGCATCCTCGTTCCCGCCATGACAGACGAGTTTTGCTACGTTTTTACAGCCAAGCACAATCTTTCCGCAAATGAAAACACGATTACCGATCGCAACGGCGTCGAACTAGGCAAGGTAAAGTCGGATTTGTGCTTTCCCCATCAGGATCGGGATGCTGCTGTGATCGTTTTGAAGGGAGTGGCGCCGAAGCCTCTCCTCCTTGATTGCCAGTCGCTTGGCCGCAAGCAAGAAATAACTTTAGGCGGTTTTCCATCGACTCGATCGAAATTTGTTGGTGAGGACGCAACGCGTTTTTTTGATGGCGAAATCAAGCGCGCAGACGAATATGAGTTTAGTATTTTTTGCGAAGAATTTCCGACTCAAGACGACATCATGGGAGTCTCAGGGGGAGGAGTTTTCGTCGATTTCGGCAGCGAATGGATACTTGCCGGGATTGAATATAGCGTCGAAAGAGAAGCAGAAGAGAATAATACTCAACTTAAGGTTTGCCGGGTACTGGTATTTGAACAGATCATTAGGGATAACGCCCTACCTCTTGCCATAGCGTTATACACATTTCGTTGTCCGCGCCGCCCGCGCCAGCAAGCCGTTTACATTCAATGACTTGGAGGCTGGGCTTGTAAACTTTGGCCGAATCGCGTCTACTCTTGCAATTTGGGCGGGCGCGTGACGAAGGCTGCACAGCAGTGGATCGAGCAGGAATTTGCGGGGCTGGACCTTGGCGACGCCCGCCTGGACAGGAGGGCAAAGAAATTGATGGAACGACTTGCGGCCAATCCGACGGCCAGTATCCCGCGGGCGTGCGATAGCTGGAGCGAGACGTGCGCAGCGTACCGTTTTTTGCGCAATACGGATGTGGCCTGGGAAGCCATACTGGAGCCGCATTGGGCGAGCACGCAGGAACGCATGCGCAGCCAGTCGGTGGTGCTGTGCATCCAGGACACGACCGAGCTTGATTTCAACGGCCAGGACATCGACGGGCTGGGGCCGTTGAACTACGAAGCAAGGCGCGGGCTGTACTTGCACCCCACCTATGCGGTGACGACCGAACGCGAACCGCTGGGCGTGCTCGACGCGTGGATGTGGGCGCGTGAGGAGCTTGATGCCGATGGCGTTCGTCCTGGTCCGAAAGAAAGCACACGCTGGGTCGAAGGCTACGAGCGCGTGGCGGAAATGGCGCCGGACATGCCGCACACGCGACTGGTGTACGTGGCCGACCGCGAGGCCGACATGGTGCAAATGATGCGCCGGGCCAGCGAGCTGGGCACGCCGGGGGACTGGCTGGTGCGCGCCAAACATGACCGCTGTTTGCCCGGCGGCGACGGCGCCAGGCTGTGGGCGAGTACAACCAGCGCTGAGCCCTTGGGTGAAATCACCTTCGTGACCGGCGCCCGCGAGACTCAGAAGAGTCGCACCGTGCGCCAGCAACTGTGGGCTCGCGAAGTCGAGATCGCGGACGGCGAGCGCGGCAAGATCAAGGTTCACTGCGTAATCGCACGCGAAGTCAGGGCGCCCGCTGGCATCAAGCCGATTGAGTGGCGTTTGCTGACCAACCGAGCCGTCGCAACCCAGGAAGAAGCGGTCGAACTGATCAATTGGTACCGGGCGAGATGGGAAATCGAAATCTATTTCCATGTCCTCAAGAATGGCTGCGAAGTCGAGACCCTGCAATTGGCCGCTGTCGACCGGATTGAGCGCGCGCTGGCCTTGTTCCTGGTGGTGGCTTGGCGCGTGACGTATCTGATGCGCAAAGGCCGAACCTGCCCGGATCTGGATGCCGCCTTGTTCTTCGATCCGGACGAAATTCGTGGCGCCCATCTGCTGGCAAAAAAGAAGATGCCGGCGACGCCGCCCACTGTGAATGAGGTCGTGCGGCTGATTGCGCAAATCGGTGGTTTCCTCGGCCGAAAGAGTGACGGTGAGCCGGGCGCCAAGACCATCTGGCGAGGGCTCGATCAGGTACTCGCTGCCGCTGACACGCTACGCGCGCTCCGCGAAGGGCTCGGCTAATGACTTCTGTATAACGCTATGATGTAAACCTCTGCATAGCGACCCACAAGGGCCATTAAGCTTGAGCTAATGGATGGCGGCTTTCGGCGCAACATGAGACGCCGGTAGTCGACGCCGGGTTTGTCGATCGAGCCTCTCCGCGCATGCCTCTGGTCGCAATCATAACGTTCGTGTCGATGCTCCAGACGGGCGACTGGTGACGCCTGGGCGCTACAGCAACTTGCCCCACGAAATGCGGAAGCGCCTCGACACGGACGTACGTTATGCGGGAAACACGTTGCAATTCAGATTTGGGGTGCCTACTATTATCAGACAAACTGAGCTGTCGTTTACCCTCCTGAACGATCGTGCGACAAGCCGTCGAACCATACGTCTGAAAATCTTCGAACGCCTTTACCGGCGGGGGCGCACGCCCACATGCGTGCAGGTGGCGGCCCACCGTTCGAATGCAATTGTAAGAAAAATGTTAAATCCCACATATTGATCGTGCCGATGGGGACACATTAAGATGATCTCCCGGGCGCGCAGTCGGCATCCGGTTAGCGTGAATCATGCGTGAAAGTCGCATTTCGGGAGACACGATTCTGGTCGTCGCGCGAGAACGGTTGAGCTTTCCGGCAAATTGACACTATCAACAGGAGACAAAGATGCTGAGCCCCCATGAGTTCGCAACCTTGATGCTGATCAAGGACGCGCCCGATCAACTCGGGCTGGATCGTGCGGAGCTGGATATTTTGCTCGAACACCAACTCGTCGCACTCGAAACACTTCCATCCGGCCAGCAACGCCCCCAGATAACCAGCGACGGCGTTTCCATACTCAAAGCTGTCACGCGGTTCGGCTAATGACTTTCGTTAGCGGATCATTGTCCGCCCTATAAAATCCAGCGCCCACCTCCACGGGGCAAGCAATGCAGTTCCTTATCATCGGAATAAGCGGGTCCTCAATAGTACGATAAGTACTACTATTAATTGTCCTGACGCGTGCAAGGCGCAGTCCGCATTGCGCTCGTGTTTTCCGCCAGTCCGTCCACATGACCGCCGCGCACCTCATTGCTATCCGATTGATCGGAAAGGTGCCAGGTCGCCTCAGGAGTTTCGCGATGAACCTATCGACCCCGGAGCAGATTGCAGCATCCCGGAAGGCCAACCTTGATACCGCTTACGGGCTGGCCACAAAGGTAGTCGAGGGGATTGAAAAGCTGGCCGAACTGAATCTGAAAACGATCCAGTCGACGCTGGCCGAAACCCGGCAGAACGCGCTGAAAGTGTTCTCCGTCAAGGATCCGCAGGAGGGGCTCGCGCTGCAAGCCGCTCTCGTTGCGCCGACGGCGGAAAAAGTGCAGTCGTACAGCCGGCAGCTATTCGAGATCATGTCAGCCACCCAGGGCGAATTCGCGCAGGTCGCGCAGACGCAATACGAGGCGTACCACCGCCGGGTGCAAACGCTTGTCGAGGATGTTGCCAGAAGCGCACCGGCCGGTTCCGAAGCTGCCATCTCCGGATGGAAGTCGGCGATGGGCGCCACCCATGCGCTGGTCGAATCCCTGCAGAAAACCAGTCACCAGGCGGTGCAGGTCGCCGGAAGCAGCTTTGACGCCGTTGCGACCGCTGCATCGAAGACTGCCCGGCGCACTGCCGAGCAAGCGTCGGCGGGCACCAGGCGATAGTGTCCGAAGCGGGCCCGGCGCCCGCGTCAGTCAGTCCAATCAGTTGCGTCATACAAAGGAATCCTGTTGATGTTGGCGCATCTGGACGGCCATCAGGCGAGCATCGCCGTTCCGCGTGAGCGAAGAACTCCTCCTTTTACCGGAGACAGGTGAGATGACGAAACAGGTTGCCCTGGTCACAGGCGGAATGGGCGGACTCGGTGAAGCGATCAGCATCAGACAGCACGATGCCGGCTATGCAGTCGTGGTCACCTGCTCGCCGCAGAATACCGGTGCGGACAGCTGGCTGGCCCGCATGGAAGCCGACGGGCGGCAGTTCCGCGCGTATGCCGTCGATGTCGCCGACTACGACTCGTGCCAACGATGCGCCGAGCGGATCAAGGCAGAAGTCGGCCCAGTCGACATCCTGATCAATAACGCCGGCATCACACGGGATGCGGGCTTCAGGAAACTCGACAAAGTCAATTGGGATGCGGTGATCCGCACCAATCTCGACTCGGTGTTCAACATGACGAAGCCGTGGTGCGACAGCATGGTTGAACGAGGCTGGGGCCGCATCATCAACGTGTCGTCGATCATTGGCAACAAGGGCGGTTTCGGTCAGACGAACTATGCGGCCGCCAAAGCGGGCATGCACGGCTTCACGAAATCACTGGCGCTCGAAGTGGCGAAGAAAGGCGTCACGGTCAACACGATCTCGCCCGGCTATATCGCCACGAAAATGGTCACAGCAGTGCCCCAGGACATTCTGGACAGCAGGATCATTCCGCAGATTCCGGTCGGCCGCCTCGGGCAGCCGGATGAAGTGGCTGCGCTGGTTCTGTACCTGTGCTCGCGTGAGGCGGCTTTCGTGACCGGCGCCAACATCGCGATCAATGGCGGCCAGCACCTGCAGTGAACCACCCGGCTTGCAGCCGGGCGACGGAGGTGAACTGGTCTGCAGCCGGTTCACCGCACAACAGGGATGGCGATGGAAGCCTGCGGCCTGGATGGACGGGCTCCGGTAGATCGCCTGGGTCGGTAACGGCAACCGCGGAGGAGAGCGAAATGAGCGACTCATGGGTAGGCATTGTGATGGGTTCGTCTGTGCTGGTGATCGCATCAATGCTCGTGGCCGGCCACTATCGGCGCGAGCAGCGCCGGCGACAGCTCCTCCGGAACCTTGACCACCACGACTGGTGGGACTGGACCCGCCACTGACATTGAGGAGCCTCAGACCGGAGATGGCCTCGCGGCACCGGGCCGCATATAGCCTCGTGCACCCGTTATCGATCTGTGGCACGTCAACCGAATGGAGGTTGCGTGAGTCGAATCGCCGACAGTGCGCAAAATGGTGCGAGCGAAGTTGGACGGCAATCAACGAGTTCGACATTGAAGTGGCGGTTGAGACTGACTTCAGCTGGAAGATCAGGCGCGGCCTACCGACCAGCCTGGCATATGTGGCGATCATGCGAATCAAGCCCGTCGAGCAGTCCCGGAATATGGGTCACGAATGCAGCATGGCATGAAAAATCCCTTCGTGATACGCGTAGGCGGGACGCTGCGGTCGCAGTAAGTACTGGAACGCGAACGGCTGATCGTCGCCGCACTCCCGCCATCCCGCGCGGCATCTCGATCGGCCGTTCCTGGCCGATGTCTGCCGAATCCGGAAGTCGACCAATGACCCGAACTGTATCGGTGGCCCCGATGCCTACTACGATTTCCCATTATCGGTATATCCGAGGCCACCAAGGATAGCCAGCTTGCGACGTAAAGCATGCCCAAGCCGTTCAGACAACGAATACGCCCGGCGCTTGCTCTCAATCAAGGCGTCTGCAAGGTGCCGTCTTTCAACCGGGTTTGGGTCCAGGTCGTCACGGTGTTTTCACACGGGTACTTTGTCGCTTCAGCTTCGTCGATATCGACTCCGAGACCGGGTTTGTCGTTCGCATACACGTGCCCGTTGCGGAACTCGGGCAAGCCTGGGAAGACGTCCAGCAATGCCGCCCGCGGACCCTTCAGGGCTTGGATGACAAAGTTGGGCGGCTCGGTGCCCGACCATTCCTGAACCCCGAAATTGCGCGCAGCGAGATCGATATGAATGTTCGCCGCGTGAGCCATCGGCGACATATCGCCCGGACCATGCCAGGCTGTCCTCACGCCAAATTGTTCGGCGAATATCTGCAGCTTGCGTCCGGCAGTAATCCCGCCGATCTGGCTCAGGTGAACGCGTATAAAGTCGATCAGGCGCTCAGTGATCATGAAGCGCCATTCATACGGGTTGTTGAAGAGTTCGCCCTGAGCGAGAGGTGTCGTCGTCTTTGTGCGCAGTTGCCGTATCCATTCGCCCTCTTCTAGCGCAATCGCATCTTCAAGGAAGAACAGCTCGTATTGCTCGAGCTCGCACGCGAAGCGGATCGCTTCGACAGGTTTGAGCCGCTCATGCACGTCGTGACACAACTCGACGTCGAAGCCGACCTTGCTGCGAATGCCGTCGAAGAGTTTGAGGGTCTCGCGCATGTACTTCCTGCTGTCGAGATACACGCCCTCAGGCGCGCGCGCCGGCGCGCCCAATGGCGCCTTGCCATAGCCGCCTCCGCCGTAGCCGCCGCTTTGACAGCGAATGTGCGTGATGCCCTGCTCCCGATACTTCTGGATGTTCTCGCACAACTCGTTGAGATCACGCCCGTCCGCATGGCGATAGATGGGCACCCCTTCCCTGCACTTGCCGCCGAAGAGTTGATAGAGCGGCATGCCCGCCATTTTGCCCTTGATGTCCCATAAAGCCATGTCGATGCCCGAGATCGCATTGTTCTCGATGGGGCCGTTGCGCCAGTACGCGTTCTGGTGCATCAGTTGCCACAGCTCCTCAATCGCCTCGGCGTCCCTGCCGATCAGAAGCGGTCGCAAATACTCCTCGACCAGACATTTGACCGCTACATGCCGATACGCAAACGTCGCGCAACCGAGCCCATACAGTCCAGCCTGATTGGTCTCCACCTTGACGACGATCAGGTTGATGCCTTCCGGCGCGGTCAGGATGACCTTTACATCGGTGATCAGCGTTGTCATGTTGTTCCTGCCATTGCAAATGTTGAGTCGTGGCGTGGCGGTTTATCAGCGGCTCACTGCGAGGCGCCCTTCCTGCTTCGAGCGCTGACCGGAGTGCTCAGGCACGGTGATCATCAGAATCACAGAGCAGAGCAGCGCGCCCGCCATGAACATGTACGACGCCGCCGGGCTACCCGTCGCACCGTTCAGATAGCCGACGATCCAGGAGCCGAGAAACGCGCCCATTGCGCCGCATGAGTTGATGAGTCCGATCGCGCCGCCCAGCACGTTGCTCGGGATGAGTTCGGGAACGAGCGCGAAGAAGGGTCCATACGGTGCATACATCGTTGCACCTGCCACGACCAGCAACGCAAACGAGGTCCAGAAGTGCGAGCTGCCGATCATGTACGAACCCACGAATGCAATCGTCCCGATCAGCAGCGGCGGCCAGACGAACAGCTTGCGGTTGCGGGTCTTGTCGGACAGCCATGATGCGAGCAGCATCAGGATGATCGCAGCGAGATACGGAACGGCGGCAAGCCAGCCGACCGACACGATATCGATCGTCGAAGCCGTCTTGAGAATCGACGGCAGCCACATGATGAAACCGTACACACCCACGCTCCACAGCGCGTGGATCGCACAGCATTTCAGCACGATCGATGAGCGGAATGCGGTCTTGTAGTCGCGCACCGGCGCAATGTCGGCCTGTTCGGCCTTCAGGCGCGCCTGCAGTTCGGTCTTTTCTGCTTCGCTCATCCAGGGCGCGTCAGCCGGCTTGTCCTTGACCGTGAACCACCACACGACGGCCCACGCCAGCGCAGGTATGCCTTCAATCACGAACATCTCGCGCCAGCCGAAGCTGTGCACCAGATAGCCGGACACCACCGACATCCACAGCACCGTCACAGGGTTGCCGAGAATCAGGAACGTGTTGGCGCGCGAACGTTCTGTTCGCGTGAACCACCGGCTGATATACATCAGCATCGACGGCATCACTGCGGCCTCCACGACGCCGAGCACAAAACGCAGCACCATCAGCATTGGAATGTTGCTGACCATGCCCGTCGCTGCGGCACAGAGGCCCCACAGGATCAGGCTGAAGAAAATCAGTTTCTTGACGCTGTTGCGCTGCGCGTAGATCGCGCCGGGCACCTGAAACAGACAGTAGCCGAGAAAAAACAGTGAGCCGATCAGCGACGACATGCCGTGCGTGATGCCGAGGTCCTTGTCGATTCCGGTGGCCGCGGCGAAACCGTAGTTCGCACGATCGAGATAGGCGAGGCTGTAAGTGATGAAGATGATAGGCATCAGATACCACCATCTCTGGGTTGCTACGGGTTTGACGCTTTCCATGATGTCTCCGATCGGTGCCGCGAAAGACGGCACACACTGTGTGATGAGCGGGGATCGTGCCGTTCTTCTAGTTGTGATAGACCCCTCGTGAGTTGCTTTCAAAGCACGGCCAGCCAGCCTCCGTCGACATAGATGATCTGGCCGTTGACGTAGCTCGATGCGGGCGACGCAAGAAACACCGCCGTGCCGACGAGTTCTTCCGGTCTGCCCCAGCGTTGCGACGGGTTGCTGTTCTTGACCCAGGCATCGAAGGCGGCGTTCTCGACGAGGGCCTGATTCATATCGGTCAGGATGTAGCCGGGACCGATCGCGTTCGCCTGGATGTTCGATGCGGCCCACTCGGCGCTCATCGCGCGGGTCAGCATCTTGATGCCGCCCTTCGCCGCGGTGTATGCGCCCACCGTCGCGCGAGCGGCCTCACTGGTGAGCGAGCCGATGTTGACGATCTTGCCGCCCGTGCCGCGCGCGATCATCCGTTGTGCCGCCTGCTTCGATACGATGAAGGCACTGGTCAGGTTGGTGTCGATCACGCGCTGCCAGTCCGACAGTTCGAGCTCGACCAGCGGCTTGCGAAACTGGATGCCGGCGTTATTGATGACGATGTCGATCTTCACGCCGTCTTTGTCCCATTGGGCGAACGCATCGGCTACGGCCTGTTCGTCCGTCACGTCGAAGGCTCGGCCTTGCGCGCTGAAGCCCTTCGCATCCAGCCGGCTGACCGCGTCGGCGACCGTATCGGCGCGTGTGCCGTTAAGGATCACGCGCGCGCCTGCGGTTGCGAGTCCCTCGGCAAGCGCAAAGCCGATGCCGCGGGCCGAACCCGTGACGAGCGCCGTGCGCCCGCTCAAATTGAATAGCTGATTCATGCGTTGTTCCTTTCCCAGTGTTCAAAAACGAGGCGTAATGGCGCCCCTCGCGACAGGGCTTGCGTCGCGATGATGGTGAAAACAGGAAGCGTCAGACGGGCCGGTCGTTGGCGGTTTGCCTGAGCTTGTCGCGGTCTTCGAAGTCCTTCTCCGCGCGCTCGATCAGCGTCAGTACCGCGGCCTCCGCGGCCGCTTCATCGCCCCTTTCGATCGCCACGCAAAGAGCTTCATGCATCGGCAGCGAACGCGCCGGACCACCGGCGATTTCGGAGCTGAGTTCAAAGCTCGTCCGCAGAATCGCCGACAGCGCGTTTTGCATCTGCTGGACAAACTGGTTATGGCAGGCGCTCAGGATTGCGCCGTGAAAGGCGAGATCGGCGGGAACATATTCGCCATGGCCAGCGACTGCGCGTTCCATCGCCTTGAAAGCGCGACGCACGGCAACGCGGTCTTCTTCGGTCGCGCGCCGGGCGGCGAGTTTGGCTGCGTTCGGTTCGATGATGAGGCGCAACTCCATCAGGTCCTGGATCAGGCCGGCGTCAACCGCCCCCGCCCGCGCGCGCCACGTGATCACGTCCGGGTCGAACAGTTGCCATTGCGAACGCGGCAGCACGATCGTGCCGTAACGGCGGCGCACCTGGAGCATGCCTTTCGCCGACAGCGACTTCATCGTCTCGCGAATCGTGATGCGACTGACCTGCATTTGCTCGGCGAGCACGGGCTCAGCCGGAAGGATGTCGCCCGGCGCGAACTTGCCTGAACAGATCTGTTCGCCCATCTGGTTCAGGACCTGCCGATGAAGCGTTTCCATGTTTTGCCTCTACATCATACGTATGATGTTAAAATACTAGGCAAATGACCGACCGGGTTCAACCAGGGATCTCCCTGTATCTGACCAATGGGATTAGCAGCCCTTTCGCGTGGGCGATTAACTATCGCTGAGTGGGTTTCCGCGTGCATGTCCCGCGTGCCCGTCGAAAGCAAGCAGCCGCGGTTCCCCGGGCGCGCCCGATGCCAGTTTCAATCCCGATTGTTGTTAGTAGGAGGGCGCTTAACGGCCTTGGGCTTGTGTGACGAGTAAGGTTAGCGCCGCAATCTGTTTGCGTTTGGCCGAGCCATCCGTCGCATGTCGGTATCGAGACGTGGCGCGGTAGCGGTAGGTTCGATTTGTCTGTTGCCGCCTCTTTCGTCTGGCGGCAGGTTCACAACCAGGGACCAGTCAGACGCACGAGAGCGAAGTGCTCGTAGCGGTGCTGGGATGGATAAGTCCCGCCCCTGCGACGTCGAACCTTGTACTTGTTGCGTAACCACCGACGCAGACGCAACCGCGCAGCGGTGTGGCTGTCGAGCGCGCGATACGCGCGTCTGTCCGTTCCTACGTTGAAGTAGTTCGCCCAGCCTCGTAGCGAGCGGTTCAACCTGCCCACCAGTTCCGTGGTTTCTTGCCATACCGTCTTAAGAGCGGTCATTGCATGAATCTTTTCTAGCATACGCCGGATACTCTTCTTCGACGGACGCATGCCGATTGAACTGCGGTGGCGGTCGGCGATAGGACTGCGCCGACGTGGGCTACGCGACCATCCACCAAAGGCCACAGCCGACCCGACGCGGTCGGCCGAAGTCGACCCGGTGCGGACGGTCCCAGCCGTCGCAAGCATACGGCAGGTCTGGAGCGTACAGCGGTCAGTCAGGACGTGAAGCTCGGCGCCGGCACCAACGGAGTGGGCTTCGACGTCGGCATGGGCGGGAGGTTCGACGATGGTCGATTGGCAGGCACTCATCATAGTCGACGACGCGCGGGCGAGGCCGCAGGACAAAATCCCGCGCTCACGCCGCGACGCGCGGATCGCGCGCGCATGCGGCGCGATCCGCGATTCATCGTGTGCCAGGTTAGCCGTGGCCGAGCCGGCCGTCGCGCACCCGCCAGAGATCGAGCGGGTTGTCGTCTTGCAGCGCGGGCGGCAGCAGTTCCGCAGGTAGATCCTGATAGCAAACCGGCCGCAGAAAACGCTCGATCGCCATCGCGCCGACCGATGTCATGCGCGGATCGGACGTCGCCGGGAACGGCCCGCCATGCACCATCGCATGCGACACCTCGACGCCGGTCGGATAGCCGTTCGCGAGAATCCGTCCCGCCTTGCGTTCGAGCGTCGGCAGCAGGCGCCGCGCGAGCGCGACGTCGTCCGCCTCGACGTGCAGCGTCGCCGTGAGCTGCCCTCCGACGTGCTCCGCGAGCGCGATCATTTCGTCGACGTTCCTGCAGATCACGATCAGCGACGTCGGCCCGAAGATCTCGTCCTCGAGTTGCGGGTCCGACACGAACGCTTGCTGCGTCGTCGCGAACAACGCCGGGCACGCGGCGCTTTTCGCGTCCGTGTCGGCGCCGCGCGCGAGCGCACACACGTTCGCGCCCGCCGCACGCTCGGCGATGCCGTTCGCATACGCGGCTGCAATGCCAGCGGTCAGCATCGTCTGCGCGCCCTTCTGCCCGAGCGCCTGCGCAGCCGCATCGACGAACACCTGCGTATCTGGCCCGTCGAGCACGACAACGAGGCCCGGATTCGTGCAGAACTGCCCGACGCCGAGCGTCAGCGAATCGACGAACCCGCGCGCGATCTCCGCGCCGCGCTTCGCGAGCGCGCCCGGCAGCACAAAGAATGGATTGATGCTGCTCATCTCCGCATACACCGGAATCGGCTCACGACGCTTCGCGGCGATGTCCATCAGCGCGAGGCCGCCGCCGCGCGAGCCGGTGAAGCCGACCGCCTTGATCGCCGGATGCGCGACGAGCGCCTCGCCGATCGCGTTGCCCGCGCCGATCACGAGCGAGAACGTGCCTTCCGGCAGCCCGCACGCGCGCACCGCCTGCTGGATCGCGCGCCCGACGAGCTCCGACGTGCCGAGATGCGCGGGATGCGCCTTCACGATGACCGGGCACCCGGCCGCGAACGCGGATGCGGTATCGCCGCCCGCGACCGAGAACGCAAGCGGGAAATTGCTCGCGCCGAACACCGCAACCGGCCCGACCGGAATCTTCTGCAGACGCAGATCGGCACGCGGCAGCGGCTTGCGCTCGGGCTGCGCGGAATCGATCGTCGCGGCGAGCCAGCGCCCGTCTCGTATGTGCGACGCAAAGAGCCGCAATTGCCCGACCGTCCGCCCGCGCTCGCCTTCGAGCCGCGCGACCGGCAGTGCCGATTCCTGATGCGCGCGCTCGATCAGCGCGTCGCCGAGCGCGAGAATGTTCTCGGCGATCGTCTCGAGAAAGCGCGCGCGCGTTTCGAACGGCGCCGCCCGGAACGCATCGAACGCCGCGTGCGCGAGCCTGCACGCGCGATCGACGTCGTCCGCGCTGCTCGCGCCGAACGGCAGCTCGAGCGCCGTGCCGCGCGCCGGGTCGAACGCGAACATCGTCCCTTCCGCGCCGCGTACCGAGGCGCCGCCAATCAACATCTCTCCGGTGATCTGCATCATCGTCCTGTCTGTGTGTCCAGTTTGCGAGGTTCGTCGAGATCGATCCGGTAGATCCGGATCGCGTTGTCATGCCAGATCGCGCGGCGTGCCGCGTCGCTCAGCTGCCGGTCCGCCATCGCGGCCGCGAACGTCTGCACCAGCGCCGGATACGCGATCCGCAATCCGGCGACCGGGAAGTTGCTCGCGAACATGCAGCGTTCGGCGCCGAAGATCGCGACCGCGTCGCCGATGATCCGGCGATTCTCCGCGTCGTTCCATGCGGCGTCGCGCAGCCCGAATTCGGACAGCTTCACCGACACGCGCGGCTGCTCGGCGAGCGCCTCCATCCCGCGCCGCCAGCGCGCGAGGCCTGTGTCCGAACGGTCCCACGGCAGCCCCGCGTGTTCGAGCACGACGTCGACGGCCGGCGCATCGGCGAGCCGCGCGGCCGTTTCGTCGAGATGCCAGAACGGCACGCGCAGATCCCAGCGCAGCTCATGCGCGGCGAGCCGTTCGAGCGCGCGCGGCCAGCGCGGGTCGCTCAGCGTGCCAGGGCCGTCGACCGTGGCGTCCGGCGTCGCCGACGTGCGCGGCTTGAAGCGCACGCCGCGCACGAGCGGATACGCGGCCTGCTCGGCGAGGCGCTCATCGGCATCGTCGGCGAGCAGGTCGACCCACGCGACGACTGCCGACGGAATCGGATGACGCACCACGACGTCATGCAGCCAGCGCGTTTCCGCGAGCGCGTCGTCGCGCAGGCACTCCGCCTCGACGTGCACGCTCGCGACGACCGGCGCGCCGCCGGCCGCGCGCCGGAATTCGTCGACGCCGAAGTCGTTGCGCAGGTCCGCGTAATCGCCGAGGATGAAGTGCTCGGGATCGTACGCGCCCTGCAACCATGGATAGCGGACGTCGCCGTTCAGGCGCCACAAGTGATGGTGCGCGTCGACGATCGCATCGGGCAGCGCGAGCGCCGCGTCGTCCGCGCGCGGATCAGCGACCGCCTGCGAGCACATAGGACGCGTCCGGCTCGCGCAGCGTCGGCATCTCGTTGACGAAGCGCCACGCAGTCAGGTCGAGTTCGCGCACGTGATCGTCCTGGAACGACACGTACGCGGCGGGCCGCGACGGATGGAACGACAGCGCGGTCGGATTCGCCGGCAACGCGATGCGCTCGATTTCCTCGAGCCGCTCCGCGTCGAACACCGAGATCGACTGCTCGCCCGAATTCGTCAGCAGCAGCAGGTCGCGGCCGTCGACCGAACTCGTCCGGTAAATGCGGTTCGGATCGCTGCGCGTCTTCGCGCGGCGGCCGCAGGTCATCGTCGCGGTGTCGATCGGGACGAGCGTGTCGTCGCCGCGGTTTGCGACGAAAAGCGTCTTCTCGTCGCTCGACAGAGCGTTGCCTTCGGGGCGCGGCCCCGGCATCACCGCGCGCGGCGTCACCGTCGCATCGCGCGGATCGAACTGCGTGACCGTGTTCGACAGCAGATGCACGCCGTATGCGCGGCTCGCGTCGCGCGTCAATGTGACGAGGTGCGTCTTCACGCCGCCGGATGGCACCGCCATGTTCGGCACCGTCTGCTCGCGCGGACGATCGAACACGAGCAGCATGTCGCTCGCCTCGCTCATCGCATACAGGCGCCCGTCGGCGTCGCTCGCCATCCCGTGCGGCCGGTAGTACGGCCAAAGGTCGAGGATCCGCGTGAGTTTGCGCTCGTGCAGATCGATCTCGGCGATCCGGTGATCGCCGTCCTGGCCGCGCGTCCACGCGGTTTCGATCCCGAAGATGCCGACGTACGCGAAGCGGCGCTCCGCGTCGACAGTGAACTCGTGTGGGAAGCTCGGCAGCACGATGTGCTTGAGCGCCGCTTTCGTCTCGAGATCGTAGAAGCTGAAGGTATGGGCGCATTTCTGCACCAGCAGCAAAATGTCGTTCATCGTGAATCTCCGTCCTTCGAGGTTTCGCCGCGGCTCGCATATCGTGCCGCGGCGAGTGTGGGTTCGTTGCGTTCGCAACCGTCAGTCGGTTTCTCAGTCCTCGCAGAGCTTCGGCAGCGTCAGCGCGAGCAGGCCGGCCACCGCGAGCGTGACCGCGAGGCTGTACACGCCGGCCGCGGAGCTCACGTGCTGGGTCAGCACACCGACCGCGTACGGGCCGCAGAAGCCGCCGAGGTTGCCGAGCGCGTTAATCAGGCCGCGCGCACTGCCGGCGGTCTCAGGGCTGCAGAGCTTCGGCGGAATCGCCCAGAACACGCCGGCCGCCGCTTGCAGGAAGAAGCCGCAGCCGATCAGGAACGCGAACGACACGAGCATCGTTTCGTGCGTCAGCACCGACAGCGTGAGGCATGCGGCGAAGCCGACGAGCGGCAGCAGCACGAACAGGCGGCGCTTGCCGGTCCGGTCGGACAGATACGACGTCGCGAACATGCCGACCATCATCGCGATGTACGGCAGCATCGCGAGCAGGCCGATCTTGCCCATCCCGGTGTGCGTGAGGTTCTTCAGCAGCGTCGGCAACCACATCGTGTAGCCGTAGATGCCGACCTGGTAGCAGAAGTTGATCGCGATCAGCAGCCAGATCGTCGGGTTGCACATCATCGCGCCGAACGACGCCGCGTCCGGCTTGCCCGACGCGCGCTTGCGCTCCTGCTCTTCGCGCAGCGCGTCGAGGATGTACGCCTTCTCGCGCGGCGACACCCAGCGCGCGGTCCCGGGGCCGTCGTCGGCGAACAGCATCCAGACGATCAGGAACAGCAGCGACAGCACGCCCGTACTGAAGAACAGGTGGCGCCAGTCGTACGCGGCGAGAATGTAGCCGGACAGCGGCGCGGTGATCATCCCGGCGAGCGGCACGAACATGATGACCATCGCGTTCGCGCGCCCGCGTTCGCGATCGGGGAACCAGTTGCTGACCATCGTCAGCACGACGGGCAGCATCCCGCCTTCGGCGACGCCGAGCAGGAAGCGCAGCGTCAGCAGCTCCCACGTATGCGTGACGAGACCGGTCAGCCCCGACAGCGCGGCCCAACTGATGAGCGACCACGCGATGAATTTCTTGCCGCTGCCGAGCGCCGCGCGCTTGCCGCCGGGAATCTGGAGGAACAGGTAGCCGAAGAAGAAGATCCCGCCGGCCAGACCGGCCATCGTCGCGTCCATGCCGAGATCGGCGTTCATCCCGCCCGGCATCGCGAACGCGATGTTCACGCGATCCATGTAAGAGATGATGCACGTGAGCAGCAGCGGCGGAATCACGCGCAGCCAGCGGCGGCGTGGAATGGCTTCGCCGGTGTCGTAAGCCGGGTTGGCCGGGGTCAGCACAGTCATGGTGTCTCCAGTTTTGGTGGTCGGCAGCGACGGACTTCTGATGGACCGCCTGTCACGCCGTGACGAACCGGCACGGAGCCGGCCGCCAGCGCGGAACGCATGTGCGTTCCGCCTCTGCGCGGACGCCTGCCCGTCCGCGCGGCAAACGCGGTTCGCACATGGAACCGCGAAACGCGTGCCGCGCTAACGGACCTCAGCGGCCCCAGCGCAGCACGAGCGGATCGAGCCAGCGCGCGGCGTCGAGCAGCCCAGCGCGAACCTGCGGATGCAGCTCGGGCCACGGCGCGCGCGCCTTGTCGCACGCGATCACGCCGCCCTCCATCATCAGCGCCTTCGCGGTCAGGAAGCCTGCCTGGCGATTCTCGTAGTTGATCAGCGGCAGCCAGCGCGCGTACTGCGCGCACGCTTCGTCACGGTTGCCCGCAAAGTACGCGTCGGTGATCTGGCGAATCCCGTCCGGATAGCCGCCGCCCGTCATCGCGCCGGTCGCGCCCGCGTCGAGATCGGCGAGCAGCGTGATCCCCTCCTCGCCGTCCCACGGACCTTCGATCGCCTCGCCGCCGAGCGCGATAAGCTCGCGCAGTTTCGACGCGGCACCCGCGGTCTCGATCTTGAAGTACGACAAGGCCTCGATCTGGCGCGCGAGCTTTGCGAGGAACGGAGCGGACAGTGTCGTGCCGCTCGCGGGCGCGTCCTGGATCATCAGCGGGATGTCGAGGCCGCCGGTCACTTCCTCGAAGAACGCCTGGATCTGCGCTTCGGACACACGGAACGTCGCGCCGTGATATGGCGGCATCACCATCACCATCGCGGCGCCCAGCGCCTGCGCGTGACGATTGCGTTCCGCGCAGATCCGTGAGCTGAAGTGCGACGTCGTGACGATCACCGGCACGCGGCCGGCGACGTGCTCGAGCGTCGTGCGCGTGATCAGTCCGCGCTCATCGTCGCCTAGCGCGAACTGCTCCGAATAGTTCGCGTGGATGCAGATCCCCTGCGAGCCCGCGTCGATCATGAAATCGAGGCAGCGGCGCTGGCCGTCGAGGTCGAGCGCGCCGTCCTCGGTGAAGATCGTCGGCGCGACTGGGAACACGCCTTTGTAACGCGCTTTCATGATCACTCCACGATCTCGAACTGGTCGAGGAACTCGGTCTTCAGCGTGAGGCCGAGACCCGGCACGTCGTCGCGCAGCTGCAGGTAGCCGTTCTCGGCGACCGGCTCGCCGTCGAAGATGTAATAGAACAGCTCGTTGCCGACCTCGACGTCGAACATCGGGAAGTACTCGCTCATCGGCGACGCGAGCGTGCTCATCGTCAGGTGATAGTTGTGCATCTGGCCCGCATGCGGGATCACCGGCACGCTGTACGCTTCGCACAGCGCGTTGATCTTGTGCGCCATCGTGATGCCGCCGACGCGGTTCGTGTCGTACTGGACCACCGACACCGCCTTGCGGTCGAGCAGCTGCTTGAAGCCGTACAGCGTGAACTCGTGCTCGCCGCCCGAGATCGGGATGCTCGTCAGCTGGTTCAGCTCCGCGTAGCCGTCGATGTCGTCGGCGATCACCGGCTCTTCCAGCCAGCGCGGCTGATACTTCTCGAGCTTCGGCAGAATCCGTTTCGCGTACTCGAGGTTCCAGCCCATGTAGCACTCGAGCATCAGGTCGTTGTCGTAGCCGATCACTTCACGGACCGCGGCGACCGACTTCAGGTTCTCGACGACGCCCTGCTGCCCGTGCGCGGGCCCGTAGCCGAAGCGCATCTTGAACGCCCGGAAGCCCTGGTCGAGGAATTTCTGCGCCTCAGCCTGCATTTCCTTCAGGTCGGTGCGATAGAGCTTCGAGTAGTAGCACGGAATCTTCTCCTTCGTGCGGCCGCCGAGCAGCTTGAAGACCGGCTTGCCGACGCTCTTGCCGAGGATGTCCCAGATCGCGATGTCGACACCCGAGATCGCGGCCATCCCGATCCCCTTGCGGCCCCATGCGTGCGTCGCGCGGTACATCCGCTGGTTCAGGTATTCGTAGTCCCACGGGTCCTGGCCGATCACGAGCGGCGCGAGGTACTGGTCGATGATCACCTTCGCGACCTGCGGTGCGAGCGCGACGTTGCCGTAGCCAACGATCCCGTCGTCGGTCTCGACTTCGACGACCGTCCACGAATGGAAACGGAACGTGCTCATCGTTTCCTGCGGCGCGTACAGCAGGTCCATCGCGTTCGCGCAGAAATTGCCCTGCGGCGGCACGGTCTTGCCCTTCCATTGGAAGACTCGGGCGCGTACGGACTTGATCTTCATTACAGTGTCTCCTGAGATTCGATGTGTTTCGATGCGTCGTGAAGCGCGTGGGCAGCCGGGCGGCCGTTACGCGGAAATCGTCTGCTGCCGGCGCGCGGCGCCCATCCGGCAGGCGATCTGCAAGGCCTGCCAAGTCGCGCCGACGTCGGCGGTGCCGCGGCCTGCAATGTCATACGCGGTGCCGTGCGCGGGCGTCGTGATCGGCACCGGCAGCCCGCCCTGCACGGTCACGCCGCGCGAGAACCCGAGCAGCTTGATCGCGATCTGCCCCTGGTCGTGGTACATCGTGACGATCGCCTGGTAATCGCCGGCCTGCGCCTTCAGGAAGATCGTGTCGGCCGGGAACGGGCCGTGGAACGGCGCATCGGTCGGCCAGTCGCGCGCCTGCAGCTTCGTCACCGCGGGCTCGATGATGTCGATCTCTTCGCGGCCGCAGCTGCCGCCGTCGCCGCCGTGCGGATTGAACGCGGTGATCGCGACCTTCGGCGCCGCGATGCCGTTTGCGAGCAGCGACCGGTAGATCAGCTCCGACGCCTGCTCGATCCGCTCGATGCTCAGGTAGCCCGGCGCGTCCTTCAGCGGCACGTGCGACGAGATGCGCGACGTCCACAGCTCGCCGAGCGTGTTGAATTCGCAGAAGTAGCCGGTCACGCCGAGGTATTCGGCGAAGTGGTGGAGCTCGTCCTCGTGCTTCAGGCCGCCGAGCTTCATCGCGTGCTTGTTCAGCGGCGCGAAGCAGATCGCGTCGACCTCGCCGGCGAGCGTGGCGTCCATGCACAGGTTCAGCACGGTCAGCACCGAGCGGCCGCCGGCCGCGCAGACCTCGCCGACCTTCACTTGTGACGGGTCGATCGTGTCGACTTCGACAAGCGCGGGACACGCGATCGACGGCCGGTTGCGCGCGGCGGCGAGCGACGCGATCGGCTCGACGTCGACTTGCACGCCGGCCACGCGCTGGCCGGCTTCCCACAGCCAGCGGTCGCCGACCAGCACCAGGTTCGCGCGGGACGTCGCATCGGGGCGCGCGAGCAGCTTCGCGATCAGCTCGGCACCGATGCCGGCGGGATCGCCGAGCGTCAGCGCGATGACGGGCAAGGTCGACGGGGCCGTCATGCCAGTTCTCCCGCGTGCGCCACGCGGTGCGCGACCGTTGACTTCGTCTGCATAATGCGTCTCCTTTTCGCCGGAATCCGGCTGTTCCTGATATGGGGTTCATGCTAGGTAGACGGACCGTGCCCGTAAATTGAAAACTCTTGATGAATCGATAACCTGAGGTAATCAAACATGGGCTCGATCGACAAACGCGACTCGACGCCGCAGCTGCTGAACCGGTTGCGGATGCGTCAGATCGCGCTGTTGCTCGCGGTCGACGAATGCTCGACGCTGCACGCGGCGGCCGACCGGCTCGGCCTCACGCAGCCGGCCGCGACAAAGATGCTGCACGAACTCGAGAACGCGCTCGGTCAGCGGCTGTTCAATCGCGTCGGGCGCGGCCTCGTGTTGAATCCGGCCGGCGAGCGCGTGCTCGGCTACTTTCGCGGGATCCGGGGCAGCATGGAGGCGCTGAACCGCGAGCTCGCGGAGCTGCAGCTCGGCAGCGCCGGGCGGCTCGCGATCGGCAGCATCATGGCCGCGTCGCCGGGGCGGCTCACCGAGGCGCTCGTGCAGCTGAAGGCGCGCTATCCGCTGCTCGCGATCGACATCGCGGTCGACACCAGCGACCGGCTGATGCCGCAATTGCAGGAAGGCGTGCTCGAGGTCGTGATCGGCCGCGACGCCGGCAGCGACTGCGTGTTCCGCGCGGTCGACGACGAGGCGCTCGCGGTCGTCTCCGGCCGCAACCATCCGCTCGCGGGCGCGGGGCCGGTCGGGTTCGACGCGCTGCTCGAGTATCCGTGGATCCTGCAGCCGGGCGGCAGCCCGGCGCGCGAGGTCATCGAGGGCGAGTTCCGGATGCATCACCAGCCGATGCCGCGCGGGCTGATCGAGACCGGCTCGATGCTGACGACGATGAACCTCGTCGACCGCTCGCAGATGCTCGGCGTGATCCCGCTGACGGTCGCGCAGCGCAACGCGGAGCACGGGCTCGTCGCGATCGTCGACTACACGCTTGCGCAGAAGCTGCCGTCGTACGGCAGCCTCGTTCGGCGCGACCGGCCGCTCAGCATCCCCGCGCGGCAGTTCCTCACGCTGTTCCATCACGAGGACGACGGCGAGCAGCCAGGCGGTCAGTTGTCCGGCGTCGACACCAGCAGCACGTAAGCCGGCACGTCGGTCGTGCCGGCCAGCGGATGCACGACCGTCGCCTGCACCGACAGCGCGGCGGCGATGTCCGGCGCGCTGTCGATCGTCCCCGTGCGCGTGATCGTCACCAGGCGCGTGGGGCAGCGCAGCGTCTCGCGATACAGCGCTCCGTACCACAGCGGCCGCGTGCGGTACGCGTCCTCGAGCACGTCAGACGCCGCGCGCCATTGCAGCGGCAGGAACTCCTCGCGATCGCATATGGGGTCGGTAGCGAGCCTGAAGACGATGGCCGAGCAGATCGCGGAGAACGCGCGAAGGCTCGTGAAAGGCGAGCCGCTGCTGAACGTCGTCGACGTCGGTCGCGGTTACTGAGTGCCGTTGCGACGATTGATCCGCACCTCGGCGCAATGCCGATCGATAACATACGGATATCGATATATCGCGTAATTTCATTAGTCGGTTATCGACGATCTCCTGATACTAGGCGCTCACCGGAAGCCCGGAATGGCGCTGCCCCCGGACCGCCACGCCGGGCAAATCGACAGACAAAAAAGGAGACGAACGATGTTGAGGTTACGTGCGTGCGCAGCGCTGATCCTGCTCGCCGGCCTGCCGGCCCTGGCGACGGCCTCGGCGCCCTACGTCGACGTGAAGCCGGCAGGCTATCAGAGCGTGATCGACGGCAAGCAGACCGACCTCTACACGCTGAAGAACAAGCAGGGCATGGTCGTGAAGATCAGCAACTACGGAGGCAAGATCGTCGAGCTGCTGGTTCCGGACCGCAACGGCAATCTGGGCGACGTCGTGATGGGCTTCGACACGATCGAGGACGGAAACAGGTACAACCCGTCCACCGGCGCGATCATTGGCCGCTATGCGAACCGAATCGCGAAGGGCCAGTTTACGATGGACGGCAAGCTGTACCAGCTCAGCATCAACAACGGCCCGAACCACCTGCACGGCGGCAAGAAGGGCTCGCGCTTCCGTGTGTTCGACGCGAAGCAGCTCGACGATCACACGCTGCAGATCAACTACGTGTTCAAGGACGGCGAAGAAGGATATCCGGGCAACTGCAGCCTAAAGGTCGTCTATACGCTGACCGACGACAACGCGCTGAAGATCAGGTACGACTCGGTCACCGACAGGAAGACCATCGTCAACTTCTCGAATCACGCGGGCTTCAACCTGAGCGGAGACCCGAGCAACAGCATCGTGAATCACGTGGTGACGATCGACGCTGATACCTTCACGCCGGTCGTCAAGCTGATCCCGACCGGCGAGCGTCGCAGCGTCAAAGGGACGCCGTTCGACTTCACGAAGCCGACGCGCATTGCCGACCTGATCTACACGCAGGACGATCAGCTGAAACAAGGCCAGCAGCTCGCGAACCCGCCTGCCGAAGGCGGCTACGACCACAACTGGTTTCTGAACAAGCGTCCGGGCGAATTAGGGCTCGCCGCGCGCGTGTACGAGCCGACGTCCGGCCGGGTGCTGGAGATCTACACGACCGAGCCGGCGATTCACTTCTACTCGGGCAACGCACTGCCCGGCACCGACGTCGGCAAGGGCGGCAGAATCTACGGATTCCGCAGCTTCTTCACGATGCTCGCCGAGCATCCGGACGATTCGCCGAACGAACCCAACTGGCCGACGACCGTGCTGAATCCCGGCGAGCGGTTCACGGCGACGACGATCTATAAATTCTCCACGGCGAAATCAGCGGGGACACCATGACGATGAAACGCATCTACGCGACGACGGGCGCCTGCGCGGCGGCCGTCGCGATCGCGTGCCACGCCTTGCCCGCGCACGCGGAAGAGATCCGGGTCGCGGACAACGCGCCATACACGATCGACCCCGTTCGCCATCCGGATGCCGACAGCGGCCACAACGGCTTCTTCCTCGACATCGTCAGGCAGATGGCCGCCGCGATGAAGCGGGACATTGCCGTGAAATTCGTCGGCTGGCAGGACGCGCAGGCCGAAGCGAGGGCCGGGCACGACATCCTCTTCTTCCCGTACTCGCGAACCGCCGAACGCGAGCCGAACTACATGTGGGTACAGAAGGTGTGGGATATCGAAGAGGTCTTCGTGTCGCAGCCGGGCGCCGCCGCCATCGATTCCTATGATGCGGGCAACGCGTTGCGGGCGATCGGCGTCGTGGGCGGGTCGACGGGCCACGCCGAACTGAAGAAGCGCGGCTTCTCGAATCTCAAGCTCTACAGCAACGCGGCCGCCGTCACCGAGGCCGTCGCCGCCCGCGAGGTGGATGCCGCATACAGCGCTGACATCGAACTGAAATTCGCGTGGCGTGCGGCGAAGCATCCGGGGAATCTCGTCGTCGGAAAGACGCTCGCAAGGCGCGCGCTGTACATCGCCGCGTCGAAGGATTCGCCGGAAATCGATCGCGACGCCTGGGCGAAGGCGTTCGACACGGTCAAGCGTGATGGCGTCGTCGATCGCGCCTACGCGTACTACTTCGGCCAGAAATAGCGAAGCACGGAGCGCAGGTGGCTAAATTGGCCGTCTTGCGCTTCCATCAAAGCCACTAATACAAAGGATCAGGAGAGAAACTTTTACTACGAACTCCCCCGCCTTGATCGAGCAGCGAGGGCAAGGTCCGCATCCAACGCTGGTGCTTGATCTGCGCGAACACCGTTCAGCGGGCTCAATAGTCTTTATGAAACCGTCTGTTAAGCGGCCGGCATCAAGCGCAGCGGATCATACCAAGCATGCGACCTGCTTTGGCTATAGCGATGCAAGCCCGTTCGCACGGAAGACTCCATGCACGCCTTTCGCTAAAGCATCGTTCGGAATTGCGCCCAGAACGTTCAAGCGCCGAAGCTCGCATTGGTCGCGAGCGCGCCCGACCGGACGTGCCCCCTCAGGCTGACATTAAGACCCCGCGCCGTGGTAGACGCCTGGCGCGCAGAACCGCAAAGGCCGCTCATGGTGACGTTGCCGACGTTGGAAAGTCTTCACGACCCAGCAGGCAAGTGACCGCTCATGGCCGATATCTTGCATTGGAGCGCGCTTGTCCGCACGAATGCTGAAGACGTTGGCGAACGTCCGCGCGTCGCCCGCCATGCAACGCGCGCCACCCGCCAAGAGATAACTCAGGCGATGACCTTCTGCTCTGCGGCAGCCTGCTCGCGCATGCGACGGGCTTCGTCGCGCAGGAACTGCTGGTAATCGTCCAGATCCCCGTCGAAGGGCTCGACGCCGCCCTTGGTGACCAGCCAGAACTCATCACATACCGCGCGCAGCAGGGCCCGGTCGTGACTGACCAGCATCACCGTGCCTTCGAATTCGTTGAGCGCCATGGCTAGCGCTTCGCGTGTGGCCAGGTCGAGGTGGTTGGTGGGCTCATCGAGTAGCAGAAGGTTGGGACGCTGCCACACGATCATGCACAACACGAGCCGCGCCTTTTCGCCGCCGCTCATCGTGCCAACCGCCTGATGGACCATGTCGCCACTGAAGTTGAAGGTGCCGAGGAAGGTGCGAAGCGATTGTTCGGTTCCACTCTGGCCGGGGGCGCGCATTTGAACCGGCGTGTCCCTGGCAAGGCGGATCATGTGTTCCATCGGCGTGTCGAGCGGGCGCAGCACGTCGAGTTCCTGCTGGGCGAAGTAGCCGATGTTCAGGCCTTTGCCTTCGCTGATTTCGCCGGTAATCGGCGTAAGCGCGTGCGCCACCGTCTTCACCAGCGTGGACTTCCCTTGGCCGTTGGCACCGAGAATGCCGATGCGCTGCCCGGCCAGCACGGAACGGTTGATGCCCCGCACGATGACCGTGGGCGGCGTGCCCGGCAGTGCGCCGGTCGGCGCGGGGTAGCCGAAGGTCGCGTCCAGCATCGACAACAGCGGGTTCGGGACATTGAGCGGCTCCTTGAACTCGAAAGTGAACTCCGAATCGGCAAGCACCGGTGCGATCTTCTCCATGCGCTCAAGCGCCTTGACCCGGCTCTGCGCCTGTTTCGCCTTCGACGCCTTGGCCTTGAAGCGGTCGATGAATTTCTGCAGATGGGCGATCTTGTCCGCCTGCCGGGCCACCGCGGCTTGCTGCAACAGGAGCTGCTCTGCGCGCATCTCTTCAAACTTGCTGTAGTTGCCGCCATAACGCACGAGCTTGGCGTTGTCGACGTGCACCGTCACCTGCGTCACCGCGTCGAGGAATTCGCGGTCGTGGCTGATCACGACCAGGGTTCCTTGATAGCGCTTGAGCCAGGCTTCCAGCCAGACCAGCGCGTCGAGGTCGAGATGGTTGGTCGGCTCGTCGAGCAGCAGCAGGTCGGATGGGCACATGAGGGCGCGCGCCAGTTGCAGTCGCATGCGCCAGCCGCCGGAGAAGCTGTTGACCGGCTGGCCAAGCTGCGCAGCACTGAAGCCAAGTCCCAGGATCAGCGCCTGGGCACGTGCGGGGGCATCGTGTGCACCGGCGTCGTGCAGGGCCATATAGGCGTGGGCCATGCGCATGCCGTCGTCGCTGACCTCAGCGGCAGCTACTTCGGCCTGCGCGGCCAGCAGTATGGCGTCACCCTCGATGACGAAGTCCGTCGCGCTCTGCTCGGTCTCCGGCATCTCCTGCGCGACCTGGCCCATCTTCCACGAAGCGGGAATCGAGAACTCGCCGCCGTCTTCGTGCAGCGTGCCGTTGAGAAGGCCGAAGAAGGATGACTTGCCGGCGCCATTGCGGCCGACAAGGCCAATCTTTTCGCCGGGGGTGAAGGTGACGGACGCGCTATCGAGTACGACATTGACGCCGCGGCGCAGCGTGACATTACGGACGGAAATCATAAGGAGCTACTTCGGAGAGGATAGGCATGATAGCCGACCGGACGTACAAGGCGGTCTCTTTCCTGGCCGAACGAGTGAAGAGCCGCTTGCGCTTTGCGGCGCCCACCGGCAACAAAGCGAGGTAGGCCATGGTGCACCGGGCGTTCCAGCTACGTAGCCAGCGAACTTAGCGGTGGATGACGGAACTTGGTCGAAAAGCGCGGTTTAGCCGTGGCGCAAGCGCGGCTGGCGGCGAGCAACCTGTCGCGCAGCCACGTCCCGATGTTAGATTTCAGTTTGCTCAGATATTTCGAGGGCATCGTCGACCTCAATCCCGAGATATCGAACAGTGCTTTCCAATTTGCTGTGACCAAGCAGGAGTTGAACGGCTCTAAGATTCTTCGTCCGCTTGTAGATCAAGGTGGCCTTCGTCCGGCGCATCGTGTGCGTGCCGTAAGCGGTCGGATCAAGACCGATTGCAGCGACCCACTGATGAACCATCCTGGCGTATTGTCGCGTTGAAATGTGCGGCGAGCGAGAAAGCCGACTCGGGAATAGGTACTGATCGGACCTCAGCTTGGCTTTCTCAATCCATGCAGCAACGGCAGTGCGAGCTGGCTCCGTGACCTCAAACTGCACGGGCCGTTTAGTCTTGCTCTGCATGATCATCGCACGCGGCAGTATCTGATTGCCGTGAGTCACGTCGCGGACATGCAGGTTGACGAGATCGCAACCGCGCAGCTTACTGTCGATCGCAAGATTGAATAACGCAAGATCGCGAACCGCATGCGCGTTCTGCAGGTGAATCCGGATTGCCCAGACGTCTTTTGGCTTCAACGGCGGCTTCTGACCGATCAGCTTGGCCTTGTTCCAAGGCTCCCGGTTTTGAATGCTTCCCATGACAAACTCCCCTTGAGTTGATGGGAAATATATTGTCTGCCGTTATTTTTCCGCCACACCGGTTCCATCCTGTCTTCTTACCCGAATCGGCCTGAGCCGTCATTCGAGCATCGGTGCCGGTCAGACGGGTATGGGGCGCCTTCCTGTCATTCACAGGTCGGTGGTCGCGAATGACTCGTCCCGCGGAAAGCGAACGAGTACTTGCGACCCACACCGGCCCTTCGACACATCGCAACCTAAACGGCAGCTTCCAAGGGTACAACGGTCATTCGCTTAGTCGCGTTAGACGGCGAATGAAAGGGCATTCGTGTCATTCATCTACCCGTGAAGCTTGCCCAGTGCGTATGGCCGGTCTTGAGAACAGCAAATGTGCCGAGCAGGTGACTGCAAATCCCTATGCAAATGCTGCAAGGCAGCTGCTTAATCCAGCCCATGCACAGTTACGGCCGTAGGCACTCATTCTCCCGCTCCTGCAGCAGCCGCCATTGAACCTTCCCGCTGCCCGTCCGGGGCAGCCTGGGGACGAATTCGACGATCTGGGGTACCTTGTACGACGCCATATGATCGTGTGCCCATGCAATGATTTGCTGTTCTGAAACCTCGGCGCCGGCGCGCAGGACCACGAATGCCTTCACGGCTTCACCCCTGCGCGCATCGCGTGCTGCGACGACGCACGCCTCCTGAATCGCAGGGTGTTCGAAAAGCAAAGTCTCGACTTCGGCCGGCCATACCTTATAACCGGATGCGTTAATCATTCGCTTCAACCGGTCGATGAAAAAGAAAAATCCGTCCTCGTCGACATAGCCTAGGTCGCCAGTGCGCAGATAACGTATCCCGGAAACCTCGACGAAGGCATCGCGCGTGGCGTCAGGGCGTCCCCAGTATCCTTCGAACACTTGCGGGCCACTGATCAGAATTTCTCCCGTTAAACGCGTACCGAGAACCTCGAAGGTTGTGGGGTCAACCACAATCGATTCTGTGTCCTGAATCGGTATACCCAAACACTGCTGCTTGCAGCGCTGCGGAGGGTTGAGATGGGTCGCCCCGATGGTCTCGGACAACCCGTAGCCCTCCAGGTAGGGAGCGGCCAAACGTGCTGCCATGCGCTGCGCCAGTGCCCTCGGCATCGCAGCGCCACCGCCACCCACGATCTCGATGGAGCTTAGATCGAAACGGTCGAGATCGGGCACGCTCATGAAGTCAATCATCATCGTCGAGATTGCACTCCAGTACCCTACGCGATAGCGCTCGATCAGTTGCGCGGCACAGTGACTGTCCCAACGCGTCATTACGACCATGGTCGCCCCGACGAAGATGGCCACATTCATCGTGTGTTGCATCCCGGTGACATGAAACATCGGCATCGAGCATAAGATGACCGAATCCGACGACAAATGACACCACTGCACTGAGGCGGCAACTACATGATTTGCGCTTCGATGCGTATGCATACATCCTTTCGGGGCACCGGTGGTGCCCGACGTGTAGGGAATCACCGCGAGGTCCTCGGATGATGAGACGTACGGCGACGGCTGCTGAGCGGCCGCAAGTGCGGCACGCCAGCGCACGGCTTTCGGTGCGATAGCTGCGGAGAACTCGGGCTGGACATCGAAATCGCGGGCGGCCTCGGCAAGCACGGCCGGAAGCGGCAGGTCGGTGGCTTCACCAAGATAGTCCGCATAGCGCGCCACGATCGCACGCCCGAGCGCATCGCCGAGAAGCGGTCGGGCATTGTCGTAGAGTTCCTCACCCAGCAGCGCGACCTTGGCACCGCAGTCCTCAATAATGAGCCGAAGTTCGGCAGCAATGCTCATCGGATTCACCGGCACAACCACTGCATTGGCTCGCAAGATTGCGTAGTACCCGATGATGTATTGCGGGCTGTTCTGCATATAGAGCGCGACGCGATCACCACGGGCGACGCCGCACTGATGCTGCAGGAAGCCGGCGAGCGCCTCCACTTCTTGCCGCAACTGCGCGTAACTTATCGCACTGCCGTAGTAGCGAAGTGCCGTCTTGCCGGGATCGCGGGCGGCAGAGGCTTCGAGGTTGTCGTACAGCGAAGTCTGCGGCGATGACAGGTGATGCGGAAGGCCGTCGGGCCAATATGGCGAATATTTCACGTTTCCCTCCTTTAAAATGTCACTCCGATTGCCCTCAACGTTGGTTGATGTCGTGGCATCGGTCCGTGTGCCGTGGTATCGGGTAGTGCGGCAGATGAGGTACCGCGTTATAGAGCTTCTTTTGTGCGCTTCAATCCGATCCTAAGCACAGTGCGCCGGTGACCATGCGACATAGCGTCGACGGCTGTCTTTGCGAGTGCTCTTACTGGAGGAAGACGCATCGTGAGAAGCGGCGCTGCGACGACGCTCCGCGGATGTCAGTAGCTGTGCATGGTGCCTTTACGATGCAGTAGCGATGTGGAGACGTTGGGAGCGTGGGATATCGGTCGCCTGTCGATTTGCACGCTTCCCTCCAGAGAGTTATAGACCCGGGCTGTGTCGCGCGATACCGTAAGTTGTTCTCTGCTCCGCGATCGTGCGTTGCACGCATGCCAAAGCTGTGGCGAGACTTCCAAAGGGTGGCAGTATCAGCAGGAAACGCCAATGAGCAATGCAATCATCATACAAAGACAGTGCAGGTATAAATGTGCTGATCAGCTCGGCGCAAAAGAGGGGGGAATAGCAGCCGATGTGAGACAGACATACTCCTCATGTCCTCCTGTGACGGATACCCTCTTTACGGATGTGTCGTTGCGTAGGATTTCCTTGACACAGCCCGCGCGTTCCTCGGAACCGCGGGCTTGGCCTTTCTACTTTCGAGTGCGAAAGCGTGCGCACAAACGGCATGGCTCACTTCCTTGGTGTGGGCAGCAAAACGCGCACCGTCTGGCCCACCCTCGCGGGTTCCGTAGGCGGCTTTGCGACCGATTTGCGCCTACAGATCGTCACCATTGTGTGCTCCGACGCGGAGCCGCGCTCAACGCCGCAAGAACCACAACAGCACGGATACCACAACCGAAATCACGATGCACGTGACGATCGGGAAGTGAAAGTTGAATCCACCGCGGACGATATGGATGTCGCCGGGCAGTCGGCCGAACGGGATGCGCGCGAGCCAGTGCCATCCGAGGCCGGCAAGAATGCACAGTGTGCCAATAACGATCAGGAAACGGTTCATGGGGCGCCGTCACCCACGGTAGCCGACGAGGTCATCATAGCCCCACGCAGGCGGAGTATCCGCGCCGATTGAATTTTGAGCCACCGCGTTGACGAAGGACTCTCGACAACGCTTTCTGCCGCCAATTGCCCTAGGCGGGAGACCGTAGCCGACCCTGAAGAGACATCCAGCTTTCTCGTCAGCGGCCATTCGCCGCGTACAACCGATGGGGTTGCACGCAAATAACCCGTCTTATTTGATGCGCAAAGGGCTATGAGCGGTCGATTCGAGCCTTGCTCCGGAACGGCACTCCCAAGCCGGGCCGGATGGCTTCAAACCATCGCGAAGTTGAACCGCGCTCAGTCTGCAATCAATCGAACATGCGGCTCAAATGAGGGTACATTGCGTCTGTGCAAATAGCTTGGGGGTGTCATGGCCCGCATCAAAGCGGAACCGTTGATGACGCAAGCGCCGCCTTGCGATGCCCACCGACTGTCCACGCAATGATGGTACCGATTGCGAGAGCTAACAGGCATGCAGTCGGAACGAGCATTGGTGCTACATGACTGTTGGTTACCTTGCCAACGTACGGCATGAGGTTCTGTCCGAAGAACCCTCCAAGGTTTCCAATGCAGTTGATGGCAGCGACACTTGCGGCGGCTCGAGCGCCAGAAAAGAAGCGTGGGGGAAGCGACCAGAAGCAAGGGTATAGCAGTGGAATACAGGCGCCGCCCAGACACAGAGCAATGAAGCGCAACGACACTGTCGGCAACACGAGGCTCGATGCAAAGCATACGACGCCGATGCCGGCGACTATGGCCATTGCTTTTAACACCACCTGTTCACGTTTGAGCTT
>NZ_CADFGP010000076.1:0-27255 GCF_902833905.1 Paraburkholderia tuberum STM678
GGCCGAGTGTTCGGGCCATGGCCCGAACACTCGAACCCTGCTGCTTCATGCTTGCAATCGTCATGCGTTCTTCAGGCTGCAGTTGTTGGTAACTTCTTTTTTGCATTGGCACACCTTACACGAGCAAGGTGTTGCACTTCAAATTTGATCGCGCCGTTTTTGAAACAAAAAAAGTGAACGCCTTCTATGGGAAAGCACAGCTGACTGGCGCACAACAAGCCATTTCACAAACAGCGACGCGGAGATTCGCGACGGGATATTCGAAGCCAGTCAAGCGTGCTCCCTGAACGCACCCAGTCTGCCAGTGATGCTCTTGTCGGGCGCCTTGAGATGAATCAATGAGAAAGCTCTTCAAGAGAGAGATTCTTTGTGCGCGGTCCGAGCAGCCCAACGATGAAGATAACGATTGTCATAGCGCCTGCGATGAAAGTGAACACACCGACAACTCCAAAATTTCTAAGCATGGCAGCGATTATGAACGCAGTGAAGATCGCTGAAAAACGGCTCCACGAATAGACGAACCCGATAGCTTGAGCGCGGAAGCTTGTTGGAAAGAGTTCGGCTTGGTAAAGATGAAGACTGTATGACATGATGTTGTTCCCAAGCGTTAAGCAGACCCCCAGACTAATCAACAACACCGCACCTAGCGCCTGACTGAACCAGATTCCACAAATGATATTTGCTGCGGCAACGAACATGATGACGAATTTGCGTTCGAAGCGGTCCGCGATAAAAAAACCGATGATTGGTCCAATCGGGGCAGCAATTGCAATGATGCTGGAGTATGCAAGACTCGAAGTCACCGTGATTCCCTGTTTAACCAATAACGTCGGAACCCAATTCGTAAAACCATAGTAACCGACTGTCTGGAACAGATTGAATAACGACAGCATCAGCGTTCGGCGCCGGTACTTCCCGCTAAACATGTCAGCGAAACGACCTCGGGGAGGAGTCGGAGTAGCAGCCTCGGGTGGAGGCAGCGGACTCCCCAGATCTTTGGTCACCTTCGCTTCGAGGTAGCAGACCACGCGATTAGCTTCTTCAAACCGTCCTTTCTGTATAAGCCAACGCGGGCTTTCGGGCAATCCTCTTCGAATCCACCAGACAAACAGCGCTCCGTGCGCCCCAATCAGTACTACGATGCGCCAGCCGTCGAGTCCGAAAAACGAACGAGGGATGAGCAAATAGGAAAGTAAGGCTACCACGGGGACAGACGTGAATCCGATCGCCTCCTGAAGGGCGAACGCACGCCCCCTGATATGTTTCGGTGCTAGCTCGCTAACATAGGTGCCAATAGTGACAAGCTCAACACCGATCCCGATGCCGGCCACGAAGCGCCACAGGTTTAGGCCATAAGCGGTTTCTTGGAATGCCATCACGGCATTCGCCGCGGTGTACCACAACAACGAATAAGTAAAAACGGTCCGGCGGCCGAATCGATCGGCGAGAAACCCGCAAGCTATCGTGCCGACGAACAGACCGGAAAAGAGCGCGGCGATGAAGCTTGCAACACCCGTAAACCCAAAGAAACTGTAAGTGGTCTCCGATAAAATGCCGCTTTTTACAAGACCCGGTCCAACGTATCCTGTGTAAAGAAGATCGTAAAGTTCAAAGAAGAATCCGAGACTCAATAGTACGATGAGTTTCCAGATGCTACGAGTAGCCGGTAACCTGTCGAGTCTTGCATAAAGGGAGCCTGCGTCAATCGCGACTTCTATGCTTCCGGACGCGTAAGCAGTCGTTCTTGCCATGGAGGTGCTTGAACTACCCATCTGATGTCTCCCTTTGATTGAACGCAGCGCATTGATCGACTGGTGCGCTTGCGATGATCATGAAAAGGCCCCACGTCAACGTGGTGTAGGTATAGAAATTGAAGAGAATAGATTCGCGCGCAACGGAGATACACAGGGGTACGGAACCCGATGCTTTAACGTCGTCGTGTGTGTCTATAAGTTGTATTCGTCGAGCTGCTGCCTAATTCGCCATCGACCAAATCGAAAAATCCCGTCGGTGGGTGGTCACCATCCGAGGCTCGAATGATGACCACGAAAACATCAAGAAAGTTTCACAGTGACGCATTTGAGATGCGTGTAGTGATGCAATGCCTCAATGCCTTTTTCACGCCCGTAGCCGCTCAGCTTGTAACCGCCAAGAGGCGTCTCTACGCCACCAGACATGTATTCATTGACGTAGATTTGGCCGGCTTCGATCTGAGCAGCGACACGATGCGCACGTGCCAGATCTTTGGTCCAGATTCCGGCCGCCAGGCCGAAATCGGTATCGTTTGCGATGCGGATCGCATCCGACTCCTTATCGAACGGGATAACACATCCGACCGGACCAAATACTTCTTCTCTCGCGACTCGCATGTCATTGGACACGTCCGCGTAGAGTGTCGGAGTGACGAACCAGCCGCCGGGACTTCCGTACTCGCCTTGCTCCGGCAACTTCCCACCGAAAACGGTCACCGCTCCGTCAGCTTTGGCTACCTCGTAGTAGCTCTTCACCTTGTCGTACTGCGCTTGCGTCGTAACAGGTCCAAGATTCGCCGTCGTCGTGCAGCCAACTTCGAGGTGGGCCGCTGCTTCGCGGATCTGGTTGATGAACTCATCGTAGATGGAGCGTTGGACGAGGATCCGGGTTCCTGCCACACAGATCTGGCCTGAATTGACAGTGAAAGCACGCAATGCCCCGGGGACTGCTATAGCCAGATCGGCGTCCTCGAAAATGATGTTTGGCGATTTGCCCCCCAGTTCGAGCGTGAGCGGCAGCGCTCGCTCGGCGGCAAGACGAGAGACTTCCAAGCCGCCACGAACGGAGCCTGTGAAGGCGACCTTCCGAACAAGAGGGTGCTTCACGATTGCCGCCCCTGCTTCCGGACCTAGCCCCGTTACAACGTTGAACACTCCGGGCGGCAGGCCGCACTCTTCAACAGCGGCTCGAGCCATCCAAAGCAAAGTGGTAGAGGTTGCCTCTGACGGTTTGGCTACCACGGTATTGCCCGCAGCCAAAGCCGGTGCTCCGGCTCGTGCAGCCTGGTTCAAGGGCGCATTCCACGGAAGTATCGTGCCCACCACACCGTATGGTTCGCGTCGGGTGTACGAATGATAGCCGTCGCCGAGATTGATGGTCTCGCCGTTGACGGCGTTGACGAGTCCGCCGTAGAACTCAAAGTATTGGATCGATGTCTCAATCTCCCCCGCAGCTTGTTCAAGTGCCTTTCCTGTTTCAGCGCGTTCCATCTCGATAAATTCTTGTCGGCGGCGTCGCAGCATGTCCGCAATGCTCATTAATACGCGGCCGCGCTGGAGGGGTCGACGCCCACGCCATTCTTCTAATGCATCCTGTGCCGTTTTCACTGCGAGGTCCACGTCAACGACGTTTCCGCGCGCTACGCGAGCGATCTTCTCACCCGTGGCCGGACTAACGACATCGAGGAACTGACCTCCTGCAGGGGCGACCCATTCTCCGTTGATGTAATGACGTTCTTCTCTCATGATGTTCACTTGTTTCTAGTGGATGATAGCTTCGTGGTTGGCGGTCGCCTTCGCGTCTTCGATAACCATGTCAGCGGCCTTTTCCGCGATCATGATGGTGGGAGCGTTTGTGTTGCCGCTGATGAGGTTCGGCATGATCGATGCGTCAACCACCCTGAGTTGGCCAATTCCGTGCACGCGGAGCCTCGCATCTACCACGGCATCATTTCCGCAGCCCATCTTGCAGGTTCCGACGGGGTGATAGATGGATTGACCGTTGTCTCTGATGAATTCGAGCATGTCTGCATCGGAGTCAACGCCGGGCCCCGGGAATTCTTCCTGAACAATCGCCTGAGCCAATCCACCAGTCGTCGCCAGGCGGCGCACTAACTTGAACGCGCGAATCATCGTCTCCTGGTCTTCTCTGGCCGAGAGGTAATTCGCCCTGATGCGCGGCGCATCAGAAGGAGCCGGCGATTTGAGCGAAACCGTTCCACGCGATGCAGGACGTACCTTCAGTGCGGCAATCTGGATCCCGGGAAAAGGATGCACTCGCAGTGCGCCACTTGCTTCGAACGTAAAACTCCACGGTCGGAAGCTGATTTGAACATCTGGACGTGGATCACCAGGGGACGTAGCGACAAACGCTTGCGCATGCGACGTACCCATGGACAACGGGCCACCCCGATCCAGGAGATACCGCGCACCGTGCAAGTATTTCTTCCATCCACGGATTGCCGGATTCATTGAATAGCCGCGCTTGACTTCGAAGACTGTGTTGACCGCGTAATGGTCCTGCAGGTTTTGGCCAACCCCGGACAATTCATGAACAGGTCGGATGCCAACGTCGGCGAGTTCCTTCGTCCGACCGACTCCAGAGAGCATCAAAATCTGCGGGGTGCCTATCACGCCAGCTGAGAGAATCACCTCGCGGCGGGCTCGGACATTCTGAACGACGCCATCGCGCTCGTAAATTACTCCCTTCGCGACGCGATTCTCTATCACGACTCGATGGACAAGCGCATTGCCCCTAACGGCTAGATTTGCGCGCGACCGGACGGGATGTAGATAGGCCCGCGCAACGGAGCTCCGTACGCCGTCGCCGATTGTGTGCTGACAGTATCCGGCCCCATCGATTTTCGCCCCTGCAAAGTCCGCATTGGTTGCAATGCCGGCAATGGCTGCCGTTTCGATGAAGGTTTGGGTAATGGGATGCTGATGCCGACCTAACGAGACGCGAAGAGGGCCCTGATCGCCTCGCCACGCGTCAGCGCCGCGGTCATTCTTTTCCGCTCTCCTGAAGTACGGCAGAACGTCGTCGTATCCCCAACCGGGGTTGCCGGCGCGCGCCCAGTCGTCATAATCTTGCCGGTCACCGCGCATATAGAGCATGCCGTTGATCGCGCTCGAACCGCCCACGACCTTTCCTCGGGGGAAGTAGACCGACCTGCCGCCCACGCTGTTCTCAGGTTCCGTGGAATAACACCAGTTGAAGTCTTTGTTGTGGAAGAGAAACGGAACACCGGCGGGTGTGCGGATCCAGAACGTCTCAATATCCGGCCCAGCTTCGAGGAGCAGAACAGTACAAGTAGGGTCCTCGGTTAGCGCGCGCGCCAAGACGCAGCCTGCTGAGCCGGCGCCTACGACAACATAGTCAAATGTCTCTGCCTGCTTCGCCTCACGCGGAGATGTGCTTTGTTTCATGATCTAATGACTCTCACAGAGGAGAGTTCCAGTCGCCACTGATTCTGGAACGTTGACGTAACGCCGGCAGCGAACGCGGATCTGCGCCGCGCTACCCGGCTCGGGCGCCCACCGGCATATTGAGACGAGAGGGCGGAAGTTCAGGCACACCGGAGGTGATTTCACCGGATGAGCATGGTGGATAGTCCTCCAGTGAATCCTGCGTGCTGACCGGGCTCGCCGCCACTTGACAGACCGGCTGCATCGAACGTCATGCTCGTCTCCTGTATGATTGGCCGCTTGAATCTCTCGATTCATCTACGTCTGGACTGATGTCGGCGCTTAAGTGCGGACGATGTTATCGAACCATCGAGTCCTGACCGTCAGCGCGACAGATTTCCGTTATCGTCAAACCGTTCTGAAGTTTTCGTGAGGGAAAGACGTCCGGAAGCCTTCGGTCGTGGATTGGGATTACTCGGCGTCGTTCGCCGTTAGTCGTCCGCACCATTGTTGCCGAAGTCTCAATCAGCCGTGTCTGGCTTCCTGTAGCCAAGCCCACTGGAACGTAGGGACCTGTTTCGACTTGGTCGGGATGCTCGCAGCCAAGGTTTTCGTAGACGTAGACGAGGTCTCCCGCCAAAATCCACCCGTCTTGAGATTCCGGCGAAAGGTCGTTGCGGACATGAATCCACATTGATCCATATGTATGGGTGTCAAACGCTGCATGAATATCAATGCCTGGGATTACATCTGAAGCGTCACCGTCGAGGTAGTGTAGTCGGCCCTCACAAGCCGCACGCACAGCATTCAGGATGTCACCCGGATCGGTGGCGCCATTGAGTGCTTTGAATTCTTCAGGCAACGTCATCGCGCGGATCCACTCTGAGATCTCTCTTTGCTGGATGTAAAAATGCGCGTTTGGAAAGTCTTGCAGATTGCCCATGTGATCGAAGTGGGCGTGAGTCAGAAAGATGGTGTTGATTTGGTTGGGCGTTAAACCGAACGGTTCCAACACGTCGCGAGGAGAGTGCCAATTTGAAATTCCAAACTTCTTTCCAAGCACTCCGCCGTAATCCGCATGGTTATAACCGACATCGACCATGCTTATGTGCTCATCGCTTTTTATCAGGACATAGCAAAACGGTAGGCGTACCGAGCCTTCATAGGCCCCGTACTGCAATGCACCGCGAGCATACTGATCAAGCTCCGCATACTCCAATACCCAGATCGAATACTTTGACATCTGCTGTCTCCCAGGTTCTTTTGTTAAGAAACGTCCCCTGCCTACGATTCGGCCGTTGCGACGGCTTTTTGTTCAGACACACAGAGGCATAAGCGGGCGCAACTGCAGCCTTCATAAAAATCCACAGCATTCAGTCCAAATTTGAAATCGCAGGTCGCGCGAAACTTGGCGTGCAACGAAACGATCTCTCTGCGCAGCGCGTCCACCTCGGCAGCCTCGATTCGCACCTGTAGCGTAAGGGCTCGAATCTTCGGCGCAATGCTCACGCAGGAACGGTGAATTTCGTGCACCCGGTGGAGATGCACGTTAGGAATTTCGTTACCTAAGGTAAGCAGGCGCTCTGATAGCTGTTGCATCGAGGAGCAGAGCGTGCCCGCTAGCATCTCTGTTGCATGAGGCTCCAAACGAGAGGCCGTTGCGAGGAGCAGCGCAGACAAGCGAGCGAGAATGTCATTTAACTCAGAATGACAAGGAGTAATCTTCTCGAGATATTTCAGGAGTCCGTCGTTTCGGGTTAGCCTGTTCGGAGCGCACCTTCGTAACACCGCCTCGAAATCTGTGTAGGACTCGCTGTCGTGCAAAGGGTTCATGTAGCCTCCCTCGGTTTGGATGGCCTATGTCAGAATACGATCAGATCGCGCAAACCGTGCCCTGCGGCGAGCCTGTCGAATCCCTCATTAATCTCGTCCAGTGACAGTCGCTGTCCAATCAATTTGTCAACTGGTAGCTTGCCAGCCGCATAAAGTCGTATGTAGCGGGGAACATCCCTCGCTGGAATGCATGATCCAATGTAGCTGCCCTTCACCGTTCTCTCCTCCGCCGTCAGGCTGACCTGCTGGAGGTTCCAGCGGGAGTCGGGGTGGGGAAGACCTGCTGTTACCGTGGTGCCACCTCTGCGGGTGGCGCCATATGCGAATTCCATTGCTTGAACTGATCCGGCAAACTCGAAGGCGTAGTCGACACCGCCCTTGGTTAGCTCCCGAATCTTTGCGATGGCGTCCTTGTCCTGTGCATTGAATGTATGAGTAGCGCCGAGGGCGCGCGCGACTTCGAGCTTGTCGTCGTGAACATCGACCGCGATGATTGGCTCAGCACCGGCCGCCGCCGCGCCGAGGAGGGCGCTCAGGCCGACACCACCCATACCAATAATAAGGGCCGAACAGCCAGCCTTAAATTGTGCGGTGTTAATCACAGCACCAACCCCGGTCAGAACTGCGCATCCGAAAACGGCAGCTAGCACAGGTTCGATATTGTCGCCAACTGGAACGCAGGATCGACGGGAAACTACCGCATATTCAGCGAAAGCCGACACGCCGCTATGGTGGTGCACTGGAGATCCGTTTTCTCTCAGCTTGATATCACCGCCGAGAAGCGTACCTTTGCCATTAGCTAGGGCTCCAGGCTCGCACAGCGCAGGACGGCCCTCCATGCAAGGGACGCAATGGCCACAACTGGGGACGAACACCAACGCGACGGTTTGTCCTGGCTTGAGATCAACCACGCCAGCGCCAATTTCGACAACTTCCGCGCTTGCCTCGTGACCCAGTGCCATCGGGACCGGACGTGGACGCACACCACTAATGGTCGAAAGGTCGGAATGGCAAAGTCCGGCAGCAATCAGGCGCACGAGAACCTCCCCGGGGCCCGGAGGTGCAAGCTCCAAGTCGGTGATTTTCAGGGGCTTGGTCTCCGAAAATGGGCCTTCTTGTCCGGCCTCATAGAGCACTGCGGCACGCGTTCTCAAGATGCGTCTCCTATCCTTTGGTCTTGTTCACAAGCTGGCATGAGCTTGCGGAGGCTGCGTTTACGAATGGTTCTGCGGACGAGTCGCCCTCTAACAGAATGGGTTCCCTAGTACGCTGTATTCATCCATTGAGACCATCGTATTCGAATAAGCACACGTGTGCAATGAGGTTAATTACTGAGATCGTGTGACTTGATCAGGTGGTTGATGGTCTTTCCGGCGTACCTTTCCCATTGTTCTAGCGACCTTGCCAGATTCACTGTGTCGCAGCGCTACGCCGCCACCGCGCGCCGAGTCTCCGAAACCAAACGAGGGGCAATATGCCTTAGACGCCTTGAAATAGGATTTGAAAGGGGGCGGTGCCGGAGACCCGCTTACATCAGACCAGCCCGGCCGGCAGGACCGACAAAGAAGCGTCGGGTAGCGGGCGGGATTGCGGGCCGCCGGGGCGAGAGTCCGTGGCATCTAAGCTTCGTCGGACCTGACGGCCAACCTTGGCGCGCGTCAAGAGACAGTGCGGCGTTGACCAAACTCCGGCCGCCTTGCCACGGCTCGAAGATCGCAAAACGCTATCGCGGGCAGCCAGACGGAACGATCCGGAAATCATCGCAGATGTGATTTCACACGTGTGCAAAGCGTGCTAGGATAGTTTAAAAATGGAGACAGGAGAAACCAAGTTGGCTTACATCCCCAAACGATCGTACCTGTTTGTGCCAGGGCATCGCCCCGAACTTATTGCGAAGGCAAAAGGCAAGGGGGCGCATGCGGTAGTCGTCGACTTGGAAGACGCTGTCGGCCCCGATGCAAAGGCTGATGCGCGAGAATCCCTGCGCGGATGGCTAAAGAGCGGTCGTGAGATCTACGTCCGCATCAACAGCTCTGGGACGAGTCACTTCGAAGCCGACCTGACTCTTGTGGGGTCGCCGGGTGTTTGCGGTGTCATATTGCCTAAATGTGAGCGTTCCGAAGAAGTCGAGCGCGTCCGTTCGGCAGGAGCTTCGTGTGTCATCCCGTTGGTCGAGACGGCACGAGGGTTTCGGAATCTGGAAGCTCTCTGCCAAACCGAGAGCGTCCAGCGCATCTTGTTCGGAACCATCGATTTTCAAGTCGACCTCGGCATAGTTGGCGACGGCGACGAATTGCTGTATTTCCGTTCGCATATCGTGCTTGTGTCGAAGTTGTACGGGTTGCAGGCGCCAATCGATGGCGTTTGCACCGCCATCGGCGACGAGAACCGTTTGCGGGACGAGACTGAACGCGGCAAGCGCCTTGGATTCGGAGCGAAGGCATGTATCCATCCCTCGCAAGTCGAAGTAGTCAATCGCGCCTTTCGTCCTACCGCGGACCAGATCACATGGGCACACCGTGTATTAGCTGCATTCTCCGAGAGCGGGGGCGGGGCGGTCTCAGTCGATGGCCAGATGATTGACGTGCCGGTCGTATTGCAGGCTCGGGAGATTCTTTCTTCTGCAGGCGAACCTGTGTCATAGCCGTGGTTTGGAAGCGAACAGGGCTGTCTCTTCGACAAACACGCGTGGACTGCCGTAGCTAGATTTAAGAGATAAAACATGGAGACTTTGATGGTGCAGCAATTCAATGACCTCTTTGCATCGCCAGAGCAGCTTTCGCGCATTCTCAGCGCGATGGGACTGGTGGACAGGGACGAAATCCCGCAAGTCACTCCCCTGACCGGGGGCGTATCCTCGGGAATCATGCGGGTGGACGTCCGCAAAGGTAGCTTCTGCGTTAAGCAGGCACTTCCGCAACTGAAAGTTGAGAAATTGTGGGAGGTTCCGCTGGAGCGCGCCTTTTACGAGGTCGAGTGGCTACGAACGGTGGCAAAGATCAGGCCGGGCAGCGTTCCGAAAGTTATTGGAGAGGACCGTCAGACTGCTAGTTTCGTAATGGAGTATTTCGACAAAGGGTATGTCAACTGGAAGTCGGATTTGCTGGACGGAAAGATTGACGTCAATGCCGCCAGTCAGGTTGGCGACATCCTTGGTCTGATCCACGAGCGCACGGCCAATGACCCAGAGATAGCGAGACGGTTTGCCACTGACGACAACTTCTATGCGATACGGTTAGAACCGTATCTTGTTGAGGCGGCGCGAATCCATAAAGAGGTGCAACCACAACTGGAGGCGCTGGTTCGCCGAACGCGGGACCATCGGGTTGCACTGGTACACGGAGACGTTAGCCCGAAAAATGTTCTGCTTGGCCCGAATGGGCCCGTTCTTCTCGATGCTGAGTGCGCATGGTATGGCGACCCGGCCTTCGACTTGGCGTTTGTCTTGAATCACCTCCTGATCAAGGCGTGGAGAGATCCAAAGAATGCGTCAGCCCTACTGGCGAGCTTCGATGCGCTAAGTCGTTCCTATTTTCGTCATATTACGTTCGAATCCCCCTTCGACCTTGAGTGGCGTGCCGTGACGTTGTTGCCAGCCTTGACGCTTGCCAGGATCGATGGAAAATCGCCGGTCGAATACCTTAAAGCGACCGAGCAGCAACAGTTGCGCGAGGTCGCGCTGGCGTTAATCAAGACGCCGCTGAAGACGTTACACGAACTGAATTCTTTCTGGAAGAATTGCTTGGAGCACTACCATGGCACGAATTGAAAAGGTTATCGCTCGACGGGTATGGGACTCACGTGGGCGGCCGACGGTTGAGGTCGAGATCGGAACAAGCTCTGGAGCTTGGGCCCGCGGTATTGCGCCCGCCGGCGCATCGCGTGGATCCGCGGAGGCAATTGATTTACGGGACGGCGGCGGGCGGTTTGGCGGAATGGATATACAGCAGGCGCTAAGGGGCATCCGCGAAGAGATTACCCCGCGTCTGCTGGGGTTCGACGTTTCAGACCAGGAAGGGATTGACGCCGCCCTGATCGAATTGGATGGATCTCCGAATAAGGCGCGTCTAGGCGGAAACGCCACGATCGCTACCTCTCTGGCGGCACTCCAGGCTGCGGCGGCGAGCCATCAAATGCCATTGTGGCGCTATTTGGCAGGCGATACGTCGGTATGTTTGCCGATTCCGCAGATCCAGATTTTCGGTGGCGGCGCTCATGCTGGACGTCGTGTCGACATCCAGGATTTCATGGTGATCGCGACAGGCGCAAAAAGTTTTCAGCAAGCGCTCGAGATGACGGCGGAGGTATATGCTGCGGCAGGCAAGTTAATGGGCTCACGCAGCGGGCTTATGGGTGTGGCAGACGAGGGAGGGTGGTGGCCGAATTTTTCGTCGAACGAAGAGGCGCTCGACGTATTGGTCCAAGCCATCGAGGCCGCAGGCTACGCGCCCGGCAAGGAGATCGCCATTGCTTTGGATATTGCCGCGTCAGAGTTCGGTCGGGAGGGCAGCTATCGCCTGGCATTAGACGACCGCACCATGGGCTCCCAATCATGGACAGAGGTGCTCCTAGGTTGGCTGGACAAGTATCCGATCGTTTCCATCGAGGATCCCTTGGCCGAAGATGATGAGGCCGGACTGATAGAGTTCACGCGTTCGGCAGGCAAGAATGTACAGATCGTTGGAGACGACTATCTGGTCACCAACGCTGCACGCGTAGAACATGCCGCAGACGTGGGCGCCTGCAACGCAGTGCTGATAAAGCCGAATCAAGCGGGTACTGTTACCGAGACGCGCGCGGCACTGCTCGCGGCGCAAGCGCGGGGCTTTGCGACCATTGTGTCCGCTCGTTCAGGCGAAACGGAGGATACGGCTATCGTACATCTCGCCACAGGATGGAATGCGGGTCAATTGAAGGTTGGTTCATTCGCCCGCTCCGAGCGAATGGCTAAATGGAACGAGGCGATCCGTCTCGAAGACAGCGGTCTGGTGAGCGGTGGATTCATCGGTCGGGCAGCGCTGGCCGGCTCTCGATAAGGAGATACTACTTTATGAAAGTCATTGTTTCGGTGAAGCGTGTCGTCGACTTCAACGTCAAGGTCGGCGTAAAATCTGACCACTCCGGCGTGGACATTGCGAACGTCAAGATGTCTATGAACCCTTTCGACGAGATCGCCGTGGAAGAAGCCACTCGTCTGAAAGAAAATGGACTTGCTTCCGAGGTGATAGCTGTCTCCTGCGGTTCGCGTCAGTGCCAAGAAACCCTCCGGGCGGCCCTAGCAATTGGCGCTGATCGCGCAATCCTCGTAGAAACAAACGAGGAACTTCAGCCTCTTGCAGTCGCTAAGCTCCTTAAGGCAATTGTCGAGAAAGAGCAGCCTCAACTCGTTATTCTTGGTAAGCAGGCAATCGACGACGATTCGAATCAAACGGGGCAGATGCTTGCGAGTCTGACGGACTTGCCGCAGGCAACGTTTGCATCAAAGCTTGACGTCAGCGAAGGCCGAGCGACGGTTACACGAGAGGTCGACGGCGGTCTTCAAACCCTAAGCCTGGTTCTTCCGGCGATTGTGACGACCGACCTGCGCCTAAACGAACCGCGCTATGTGACTCTTCCAAGCATCATGAAAGCGAAGAAGAAGCCGCTCGAAATCGTGAGTCCGGAAGACCTGTCTGTAGACGTCTCCCCTCGTCTGAAAACGTTGAAAGTTAGCGAGCCGCCCACGCGCAGCGCCGGCATTGTTGTACAAGATGCCGCCACGCTGATTGAGAAGCTTAAGAACGAAGCCAAGGTCATCTGAGAGTAACGTTATGAGTATCCTAGTCATTGCAGATCACGACGGTGTTGGTATCAAGTCAGTCACACTCAGCGCCGTAGCGGCGGCTGCGAATTTCAACGTGGAGGTCCACGTCCTGGTAGTGGGCTTTAATGCTGGAACTGTGGCTGCATCGGCTGCAAAGATCGCAGGTGTAAGTAAAGTCCTGCACGCCGATGGAGATAGTTTGTCTCACGGCCTGGCCGAAAACGTGGCATCACAAGTTCTCGCGGTCGCCGCAGACCCTGCGTACACCCACTTTGTTTTTCCTGCGACGGCTAATGGGAAGAACGTGGCTCCTCGTGTCGCCGCCAAGCTGGATGTCGCGCAGGTCAGCGAAATTATCAGAGTTGTGAGCGATGATACATTCGAGCGCCCCATCTACGCCGGCAACGCTATTGCGACGGTGCAAAGTGCCGATGCTCGCAAGGTAATCACCGTCCGGACATCCGCTTTCGACCCCGTTCCGGCTCACGGTGGCAGTGCCACAGTCGAGCTTATTGAGGCGGTCGCTGGCGATGGCAGAACTCAGTTCGTTAAAGAGGAGAGTACGAAGAGCGATCGACCGGAACTTGCTTCGGCCAAGATTATCGTATCTGGTGGACGAGCGCTCGGCGGTAGTGACAAGTTCAACGAAGTCCTCGCGCCGCTAGCGGACAAGCTGGGTGCTGCACTTGGCGCCAGCCGCGCGGCGGTCGACGCAGGCTATGCGCCAAATGACTGGCAGGTCGGACAGACAGGTAAGATTGTCGCGCCCCAGCTTTACATCGCAGTTGGCATCTCCGGAGCAATCCAGCATCTTGCTGGCATGAAAGATTCGAAGGTCATCGTGGCCATCAACAAAGATCCGGAAGCACCAATCTTCAGCGTGGCCGACTACGGACTTATCGGCGATCTGTTTGCCATTGTGCCTGAGCTGGTTGACGCCCTTGACGGCGTTACAGTGTAGAAGGCACCGATCTCACAAGGACAGAAGGGCGATAAAAGCGCGTCGTCCTGTCCTTGCTTTCCTCGGGCCTATGACGTCGTCGGGTTTGGCTCCTCAGAATATCACCGCGGACTGGCCCCGAGCGCTAGCCGATCGATACAGCATGCGGGAAACGTTAGATTTCTCGACATGCTTCACAGAACGTTTTCCCCTTCCGATGGCATATGGGCTGGAACGGACCTCTGCGTCTGCGTCCGCTCAAATTTAAATTTTCTGCCGTCCGGGGTCGTTTTCAGGGAGCGCAGCGGAGCGTGAGCAGTGGGCGCTCAGCAGTCGCAAAAACGCGGTCACCCGTTTCGTCCGTGCCGGATCTGCATGGTCTGCATTCATTCGTTGGCATCCCTTCACATTTCGTCCTGATCAGTCAAATCTAAAAGCGAGCGGACGCGGGCTTTGACCTGCCCGGGAGCAGCCAGATAGAAGAATGGCTTTGCGACGCGCATTGCACGTAGCGCTTAATAATCGGCGTCGCAAAAGCGTCAGGGAAAACTCTATTGCACACGTGTTAAATATCTCATAGCATGGGTTGTCGACTCGGCTTATCGGGTCTACATCGGGCTAGCCTCTGGAGCCTGATGGCGATGCTCGGCGGTCTGGATTGGTTGGGATGTCGCCAGCGCTGTGATGCAGCTTCGCTGGAACAATACTTACGCCGCGGTTGCCGATTCAAGCGGTAGCCTCGCGCACGTCGAGGGCGCAATGGGTTGTTGACCGAAGTGAAAGGAGTCGGCCACTAAGCTCAACCTTTCCGATCGGCGCTGCGCGATGCGGTGCCAGCAATGAATGTCAAAACAACAGTTCGGAGACAACACGTGGGACATCAAATTTCTCGTCGCTCGTTTATACGTTTGGCAAGCGGGGCAGTTTTGGCGACTTCTCCTTTAATCGGTCGCGCGCAGTCTGGGAGTATCAAGGTCGGCATGTCATGCATAACCAGCGGTCCGGTGGCCTTGACCGGTACTAGCAGCGTTGCTGCCGTCAAGTTCCTTTTCGACAAAGTTAATGCATCTGGCGGGATCAATGGTCGGAAGCTGGAACTGCTTGTTCGCGATTCGCGCGCGTTGCCCGAGGAGTCGGTAAAGAATGTTCGCAATCTGATGAACTCGGACGGATGCCGGATCATTATCGCGGCCGAAACTTCGGCTGGCGCAGCCGCTGTCAACGAAGTGGCTCGAACTAGCGATGTCCTTTTCTTTCACACGGCTGCGGAGTATTCGGCTTTAACCGCAGATCCCAAACAGCGATCCCCGCACGTGTTTCGTACTTCACGACAGGGTGTGCATGACGCGGCGGGCGGTGCGTTGTGGTTCACCCGCTTAGCAAAAGAGCGATCTTATGGGAGATTGGCGACCTGCTCGCCCGACTATCAGTACGGGCGTGACGTGACACAGTTGTTCGTTGACAATTGCAAACGTTTCGGCAGCAACCTGAACGTTGTCAGTCAAAGTTGGCCCAAGCTCGGCGCCTCAGATTACACGGAGGTTGTCACAAAGATGCTCTCCTCGAAAGCCGACGTCATATATTCCCTATGCTTCAGCGGAGATCTTCTCTCGCTGATGGAGCAAGGGAATCTTTATGGGTTGTTCAGTAATCGGGCCGTGTTCATACCGGATCTCTCTGAATATGGCGTGATCGACAAAGTCAAGCAGATTCCCCCGGTTGCATACACGGGCAGTCGTTACAGTATGGTCTATCCGCCTACTGCAGAAAATCGAGCGTGGCACGACGCAATCGTGAAGACAAGTGGCGGAATCAGACCGACTACCTGGTCATGGCAAGCTGCATTGGCGGCCCAACTTGCGGTGAATGCATTGACTGCAACCGGCGGCGAACCGCGGGTCGACAAAATGGCTCAGGCCATTCGTGGCTCGACGGTGCAAGTACCGTACGGGCTCAACGGAAAAGTGACCATGCGTGCGACCGATAACGCAGTGATTCGATATCCATTGGGGTTTGGAATGGCCCAATCGGCCGAGCCGTTCGTGAAAAGTTTCGAGTCGGTTAATTGGGACCAAGTTCTGGAATCCGAAACAGCATGGCTGAAGCGTAGTAACTACGTTTAATAGGAGTGTGGCCAATGGATCTCACTGCATTGACCGAGTGTCTACTAAGCGCACCGTGTCTGGTAACGCAAACGATGACTGGATTGGTCATCGCCTTCCTGTTGTTTTTGGCAGCCTCTGGGCTCACGCTTGTGTTTGGCGTGTTGAGGGTCACAAACTTTGCCCACGGCACGTTCTATATGTTAGGCGCTTACTTTACCATCGCGTTCTATCGTGCGAACGGGAGCTTTCTCGTCGCTGTGATCGGCGCGACGCTCCTGGTGGCTGCAAGCGGAGCCTTGTTTGAGCGCACGGTTATCAGTCGTGTCAAAGATTCGAACCCGCTGATGATACTGCTCGGATGCTACGGCGTCGTTTTGATAGCAGATGATTTGGTCAAGATCTTCTGGGGTAGTGCAGCATTGTCTACCGGCATGCCAGAGGCCATGCAGTTACCTCCCGTGCAACTCGGCGGGGGTGTGGTGCCGGTTTATTACCTCGTGCTTATCGGAATCTCGGCAACGGTAGGGATCGCGAGTTGGCTGCTAATTAACCGCTCCGGCTTTGGTCGCGCGGTGCAAGCAGTCGCGGAGGTTCCCAAGATGGCCGCAGCGCTGGGGATAAATACTCGACTGTATGCTGCAGTTGTCGTCGCGGTAGGTTGTGGTCTTGCCGGCTTGGCGGGATCTCTTGCGTCACCGATGCGCGCAACGATGCCCGGTGTTGGCTTTTCCATCCTGATCGAGTGCTTCGTCGTGACAGTTATCGGCGGGATGGGATCGATTTTTGGAGCGTTGCTTGCGGCGCTGTTCATCGGCTTGACGCGATCGTATGGCTCAATTGCGATGCCTCTATTTACGGAGGGTCTGACATTCGTTTCAATGCTTATTGTGCTGTGTGTTAAACCGACAGGATTGTTCGCAGTCCATGAAAGACCTTGAGGAATAGGACATGGCAAAAGTTAGCTTCTTGCGGACGCTCGTAAAATACGGATTGGCGGTGCTGCTATTGGTCATTCCTGTCATTTTGCATAGCATCACGCTGCAGGATTTCGTGAGCTACACGTTAGTGTATGGCCTGATGGCGATGTCGCTAAACCTTCTGGTCGGAAAAACCGGGCTTGTATCTTTCGGTCATGCCATGTTTTTCGCGCTCGGGGCTTATAGCTTCTCTTGGTTCCTCGGTAACGAGTATGGTGTGCCGGGATCGTTTGGATTATCCGTGTTGGTAACCACGTTGGCGTCTTTGATAGTAGGAATTTTTTGCGTTCGACTGAAAGACACATACTTCTCGTTTATCACGTTAGCTTTCGCCATGGTATTCGCCAACACTTTAAACGCGGCGAGCAATTACACAGGTGGTGATTCCGGCTTATCGGTCCGTGCGGCGAGCCTTACTGTGGCGGGGTTAGACATTTCAACAGGAACTGAACGATACTTGTTCATTGCTACGTTTTCCTTTGCGGCGGTGATCCTTTTACGCTACGTCACACGGAGCGCATTCGGGACAACGTTACAGATGATCCGCGATAACGCCGACCGTGCGGCTTGCCTTGGTGTAAACGTATACTCGGCCCGCCTTGCGGCTTTCACAATGGCAGGTGCGTTCGCGGGGGTCGCGGGCGGCCTGGCGACGTTCATGGTCGCGGGCGCATATCCGACATTTGCAGCGTGGACGGCATCAGGAGACGCCATCTTTGCGATCTTGCTTGGCGGTAGCCAACTTTTCCTGGGGCCGCTCATTGGATATGGAATCTTGAACGGTCTCATTTATGTGACGAGCGCATCTTCCGGCCATACCGGTCTGGTGCTTGGCAGTGTGCTGTTGGTTATAGTGCTCGGCCTTCGGCGTAGTCCAGCCGACGCTATCTATGGGAAGGTTGCGGGTATCTTGAAAAATTGGCGGCGTGGAATTTCACCGCACGGCAGCGAGGGAGTGGCCTCTTTTGCTGCAGCTTTGCCAAAAGAGAATGGTGGGACGCTACAGGTTGAACATTTAGAGAAGCGATTTGGCGGACAGAAGGTCACACGGGACGTATCCCTGAAATTCCCGTCCGGATCCTTGACCGCAATTATCGGCCCGAACGGTGCGGGAAAGACCACACTTTTCAATTTGATGGCCGGTGCATTGCAGCCGGACGACGGGGCGGTCTTACTAGGCAACGCACCGATCACTGGCGTACCCACGCGTAAAATTGTGCGAATGGGATTGGCGCGGGCATTCCAGGTCGCAAGCCTGTTTCCTTCGATGACTGCTTACGAAGCGCTATCCGCCGTAGGCGATCCAGACAATTTGGGTCTGCTCGGACTTTTCAGGACCTGTCCCACTCCGAAGGGAGCAGCACGTGCGCAACGTGTAATTGGGCTGGTGAATCTAGGCGACGTTGCACATCGTCCCGTTTCCGAGTTGAGCCACGGTGACCAGAAAATGTTGGACATTGCGCTCGCTCTGATGCTTGAACCGCGTGTATTGCTACTCGACGAGCCTACGGCGGGCATGGGGCCAGACGAGCGCTGGAAGATGATGCGGACCATCCAACAATTGTGGGAAAGCCACAAGCTGACGGTCGTCTTCATCGAACATGACATGGATATCGTGTTCTCGATCGCGCAACATGTGGTCGTGTTGGCGCAGGGCGCCTTGCTTACTCAAGGCCCCCCAGCGCAGGTCCGGTGTGACACGAGGGTCATCGAAGCGTACCTGGGCAGCACCGGTGAGCGTGATGAGATCGCCGACTCGGCGGTGCTGGGGGCAGCGACGTGAGCGCGACCAACGATATGTTGAACATTAAGGGCGTCGATTCGTTCTATGGGGCCAGTCGGGCACTTTTCGGTGTTAGCTTCGATGTGCATCGGGGGGATTCCGTCGCATTGCTTGGCCGCAACGGAGCCGGCAAGAGCACGACATTGAAATCAATAATGGGCCTGGCTGACGTGCGCAACGGCATCATCCAGGTGTCGGGCCATCCGGCTCGAGGCTGTCGCCCAGAGCACATCGCCCGTCTTGGCGTAGCCTATGTGCCAGAAGATCGGCAAGTGTTCCGTCGCCAGAGTGTCGAAGCCAATCTTACGCTCGGGATGAAAGCGGGCGCCGACGGCGTGCGCGAATGGACTCTTGAACGCGTTTATTCAGTCTTTCCGATGCTATGGGATGCACGACGAAAGGGCGCCGGCACCCTATCGGGAGGGCAGCAACAGATGCTGGTGATCGCGCGTGCATTGTTAGGCAACCCCTTAATAATGTTGCTGGACGAGCCCAGCCAAGGTCTATCGCCATTAGTTATGGATCAGCTCCAGCTCTTGCTGCAGCAATTGAGGCAGGCTGGAATGACCTTGGTGCTCGCAGAGCAGAACACGCGATTCTGTATGGGAGTTGCGTCGCGGGCGGTGGTGATAAATCAGGGTAGCGTCGTCTTCGATGACGATATTGCAGCGTTCAATGCTGATGAGGCGCTTCGACATCGCTACCTGGCTGCTTGAGAGCGCATCCGCGAGGGGGCTGCCTGGGCGGCGGCCCTCACATATGTGATATGTGACGCTCAAATGGATCGTGTTCGGGATGAGGCGGCAATATAAATAATCGCCAAAGCCTTTCTAACGAGCTCAAGTCGGCTTTGGAACTTGCAAAGGGGATTTCGAGCCCGCTTGCTCCTCCCAATTCGCCCGAGGACCATATCATCATGTCTAGCCAACGTTTGCTCCATTATATTGCTGGTCGATCGGTTGCTCCATCCGCCGACGCATACATTCCTAACAACAATCCGGCCACCGGTGCGCCTATCGGAGAAGTCGCGGCAGGCAACGCCGCAGATGTTGACCTGGCCGTAAAAAGCTCTCATGAAGCGTATCCGGCTTGGAGAGACCTTAGGCCGATGGAGCGCGGCCGCATCATGATTTCGATCGCACAGATGCTGCGCCGCGACATTGACCGGTTTGCCGAAATGGAAGCGGCGGACGCTGGGAAAAAGTTGCAGCAGGCGCGCTCTGAGATAGAGGTTTGTGCTCAGTATTTCGACTTCTATGGCGGCTTGGTGAATTATTATCAAGGCGAGGTCATTAATCTTGGAGCCGGGTTGCACTCATACACACGACGGGAGCCTTACGGCGTCATTGGTGCGATCCTGCCTTGGAACGCCCCTCTAAATCAAGCCTGCCGGGCCGTGGCGCCTGCGCTGGCCGTAGGCAATGCTGTCGTTTCCAAGCCATCTGAAGAAACCTCAAGCTCGTTGATTGAGTTCGCCAAAATGTGCGTCGAAGAGTGCGGACTTCCTCCGGGAATACTGAACGTCGTCCTTGGTCGAGGACACGAAGCAGGGCGTGCGCTGGTGGAGCATCCATTGGTTCGGAAGGTAAGCTTCACTGGCAGCGTCAGAGCCGGACGAGAGATTGGGCATATTGCGGCAGAGCGCATTATCCCGCTGACTCTTGAGCTCGGCGGAAAGTCGCCCAATATCGTCTTTGACGATGCGGACTTGGAAGCTGCTGCCAACGGAGTGGTTAGAGGCTTTACCTGGAACGCGGGCCAGATTTGCTGGGCGGGAACGCGCTGTTTGGTGCAGCGCACCACATACGATCGCTTTGTTAAGCTGCTTGTCGCTAAGGTCAATGCGTTGCGAGTGGGCGCGGACGCTCCGAGCGATGTGGGCGCAATCACAACGGACGCCCAATACCAACGAGTCCGTGAATCCCTTCAAATGGCTGTCAAAGACGGGGCGCGCTTGTTGGCAGGCTCGACTGCTGAGGCACCGGGCAGGATTGGCAACTACATCGGTCCGGCTCTGTACGAATCGATTGATCCAAAGGCTCGCATCGCCCAAGAAGAGATCTTTGGTCCAGTTGGCGTTGTTATTCCGTTTGACGATGAAGCCGACGCTATTCGTATCAGCAATGATAGTGAATATGGCCTTGCAGCCGGAATCTGGACGCGCGATATAGGTCGTGCTTTGAGAATGGTTGCGGCTGTCGAGGCTGGCCAGGTCACCGTTAACGATTATTTCGCTGCAGGCATCGAGACCCCGTTCGGCGGGTACAAGAATAGCGGCTATGGTCGCGAGAAGGGTATTGAGGCGCTGCATCACAATACACAATTGAAGTGCGTCACTATCCGGCTGTGAGGCTACGATGATTACCGTCTACCAGTTCTCTACCTCTCCCTTTTGCGCAAAGGTCCGTAAGATCCTCGGTTATAAGGGCCTCCACTACGAAATCGTGGAGGTGCCGCGAGACAAGGTAGCGGAATTCAAGGATGTAAGTCCGACCGGCAAGTTTCCAGCGATCCGTAATGACAGGGACGTCGTTTGGGATTCGACCGATATCGCGTACTATCTGGATGCGGCGTTTCCTGAGCGGGCCGTGATTCCAGCGGACGCACACGATCGCGCAATCGTACACATCATCGAGGAATGGGCTGATGAGAGTTTGTACTTCTATGAGGTGTTGATGCGGATCGGCTGGTCACAAAACGTGGAACGAGTGGTAGATGAGTTCGCCGCCACTATGCCTAACGTGGATCGGCAAGCCCTGCCGGCTTTGTTGGTCGAAAAAGGCAGCGCCATCGCTACAGCACAGGGCATTGGGCGTAAGCCACAAGAGCAAGTCATACAGGACGCAAAACGGCATGCGGACGCTCTCGATGCATTGCTACAAAAACAGTTATGGCTTGTGGGCGAGAAAATTAGTCTTGCGGACATCGCAGTGTCAGTGCAGGTTGAGGCTTTACTGTATGCGCGGGAGTTTTCAGACTATGTCAAGCCTAAGGGGAAGATCGCAGAATGGTTGAAGCGCGTGAACGCAGCAGCACCCGATAAGCAGCGCATGGCTGTCTGAAACGGTTGCTTGTTTAACGTTGGATCGTTGGCCTGGAGAGCGGCTGGGTTAGACATGGTTAATCAATCGGGGAAGGCTGAGAAGGACTCGGAGTCTGCATCTCTCAAGACGGAAAGAGATACGGTTAAGTCGGCAAAGCGAGTCCTGCAAATCCTGGAATTCTTCGCTCACAACCGGCGCTCAGCGAGCGTCGGCGAGATTGTGGACGAACTCGACTTTCCCCAGTCGAGCACCTCGGTGCTTCTGAAAAGTTTGACCAAACTAGGTTATCTCGACTACGACCGCCAGAGACACGTCTACCTACCGACTATGCGAGTCGCATTCCTGGGAGAGTGGATCCACGACCAGCTTTTCAGCGACAATAGCCTGTCAAGAATCACTGAGCAATTGCACGAGAAGACGGGAGCGACTGTCCTGATAGGGATGCAAAACGACATTTACGTCCACTACATTCACCTTATCCAGGAACCGCAACCTACCGTTCCTCTTTATATCAAGCCAGGATCGCTTCGCCCCTTGCATAAGGCGGCGTTGGGTAAGGTACTTTTGTCTCAAAAGACCGACGTAGATGCGCTCGCCATCGTTCGCAGGATCAACGGAGAAGAGCCGGACCCGGACCAGCGTGTGAACACTACTGCGCTGCTTGCAGAGTTAGACCAAATTCGACGCCAAGGATACGCATACACGGAAAGTACCGTGCGAGCGGGAAATGGTGTGGTGGCGATGGAACTGCCCACACCATCTAGCCAACCGCCTATGGCGATCGGACTCGGTGCGTCGATAGAGGTTTTAAAGGCGAACAAGAACGAGTTTATAGACCTACTCGACGAAACGGTTCGCCCGTTTCGCGCGAGACTTAGTTGGAAGGGCCCCCCGAAGAAAGGAGCATAGCGGTGCGGCGCCTTCGCACCTGAATCCAGTCCCTCGTTTTAGGCAGGTCCACAGGCCACGGCGAACATGTTATCGCCCTTGCTGACGGCTCTATCGTTGTTTTAAAAGTAACACCAAACTGCCCCTGGCCGTTTTCTCGGCGTCAAAACAAATGGGGGGCCAGGTGCCGCGGGTGAGAACTATGCGGCGCCCATGCTCCAGTAAGGGTTCAGGAACACTAGCGTCTCGAACGATATAGTGGTAAAGCACGCGCGGTGGTATCGAGTCTAAACCAGAAAGCACAGTGTGTGAGAGCGGCGTCAGAGCGGGGCACTTAGCTAACAAACAGTGTCTCGAATGCCACCCACGGTGCGCGCTACCAGCGGCTGCACCTACGTTGCCTGTTGGCGCTTCCTACGGTCGCATCGGCCACGGACTCCGTTGACATTAGGCCGAGGGGGCGCGTCGATCACATTCGTGATTATTTGGTATCTGGCAACCCACACTCATCAAAATCGCACAATACTGAAGTCCGGCTTCATGGATGCTGCCTTTCCCATGATTGTTCGCGGCTCAGCAATGGGATCGGAAATGAGTAATTAACCTGACCGACTTAGGCGGGTTCTCAATAACCACGCAAAAAGCGTTGGAGGAGATATCGTGAAAGAGATGCAAGCAGATGTCGTAATCGTCGGCTGCGGCGCGGCTGGCCTTTCCTGTGCGCTTACTTCGCTGGAGGCGGGTAAGTCCGTAGTTATGCTCGAGCGTGCGAACGAAGCAGAGTCCGGCGGAAATACGCGGTGGACTGAAGCACTGCTGAGACTAAAAAGTGAAACCGAGGTTACCGACGATTTTGTCGACGAGTTCACACGGAACTCAGGTTACAACATTCAGCAGGACTTCATTGAAGCCACTACACGGGAATATTCGACGTGGCCTAGTGTTGTGAAAGCTCTGTCCTTCCTCGACCCGGAAGTATTGAATGCGTTCGCTGAAGGTGTTCCGGAAGTGCTGAAGTGGTTGCAAGACCACGGAATCAAAGTCGTCGATAGTTATTATCCTTACCCACTATATTGGGCAATGATGAGCATCTACGGGGGCGGGCTTGCAATCATTGAGACCTTGACGCCGATTGTGAAGAAGAAGGGAGCAGAGGTGCTATATGAGACCACTGCAGTTGGTCTCCTGCGGGACGACGACGAACGCGTGGTAGGCATCAAGGCTGTAGATGCGAATCATGAAGGCATCAAAATTCATGCGGCATCCGTGGTCCTCGCGTGTGGAGGATTTGAAGGGAACCCTCAGATGGTTGTTCAGCACATCGGTCCCGCAGCACGCTATATGCGCCCGGTCGCACGCGGAGGATATTACAACAAGGGTGAGGGCATCCGTATGGCCCTTGACGCTGGCGCCGCTCCTGCCGGCGACTACGCTGACTGTCACCGTCAGATGATCGACGCCCGCTCTTGCATGCAAGAAGCTTTGGTCAATTGTTTCCCGATGGGAGTTATCGTCAATAAGGACGCCGTGCGCTTCATGGACGAGGCACCGAGCGAGGCCTGGCGAATTCAGGAGGACCCATGTCGATTCGTGACAGAGCAGCGCGACGGTATTGCCTACCTGATTCTGGATCAGAAGATCAATGATTATCCCAATTGGCGTACCATGGTACGTTCGGATCTGCCACCAGTCAGTGCTGATTCGCTCGAAGGTCTGGCGCAAAAGTTGGAGCTTCCGGTTGCAAAGTTTGTGAGTACGCTGTCGGCCTACAACGAAGCGTGCGTGCCAGGTCCATTTGAACCGTCGACGCTCGATGGCGTGAGAACCGAAGGGCTGCAGCCGCCGAAGTCAAACTGGGCGAGACCCATTGACAAAGGACCTTTCCTTGCTTACCCGATTATGTCTTCAATTACGTTCACATACGGCGGACTGAAAACCACTGCAAATGCGCAGGTAGTGAATAACAGCGGCATGGTGATTCCTGGGCTTTATGCTGCTGGTGAGACGGTAGGCATCCTCTACGGCCTGTATGTTGGGGCAGTCTCGGTCCTACGAGCTCTGACCTTCGGGCGCATTGCAGGAAAGCATATCGCAGAGAGGCGTTCCCTAGTCAACTAGCGTTAGGGGAATAAGCAAGTCGATGACCGGGATACGAAGGCCTTGTCCGGAAGGCAAGGCCTCGATCCGCGGTCAAAGTCCGCATCTGAAGCGGTAGCGCCAAACTCGCCCCCCAAAGCCTGCGGGCGTATTTTAGAGACATCGAGGAAGGATGGGCTTCGGTGGGTTGGTGCTCCAATGCCTTTCCTGGATGGTCGGGCTCGGCGAGCGCAACATTGAGATCGATAAGAAGCGAGAATTACCCATTATAAGTAGGGCAGCATCGTGCAAGTGTGAGTTGGGAGTCAGCCGTTCACTGCGTCCAGTCAGCGATGCAACCACTGCTACAATGGTGGCAGCGGAAAACGTGTGCAAAACCCCGATCTACTTGCCGGCGCTCAGAAATGATCACAATAAAGGATATCGCGGACGCCTTGAGCATGTCGCATTCGACCGTGTCGCGTGCGCTGAATAATCATAAGGCGATCAACGAACAGACGCGCATCAAGGTGCAGGAAACAGCCGCTCGAATGGGTTATATACCGAATTCGGGGGCCCGCATGATGCGAGGGCTGTCTAGCCGGCTCGTCGGCTTGATCGTTCCAAACGTACAGAACGAGTTTTTCAGCGCGCTTGCCCGCGTGCTTTCGAACAACTGCGCGCTCTATGGCTACTCGATGATGCTTGGTATCTCGGAGGACGATCCGGTCCGCGAGCAGGAACAAATCGAGGCGTTGGTACAGAGTCGCGCACTGGGCGTCATGATCGCGCCCTCGGAAAGAAGCACCGTCGCAACGCGGAGATTGCTGAAAGCCATCCCATGCGTGCAGTTGTTGCGCTACGAGCCGCAGCTTGGAGGGCTTGCTGTACGTGTCAACGAGGAGCGTGCCATACACACGGCGACGGACCACCTGGCCGCGCAGGGGCACCGTCAAATCGGCTACATCGGGACGTTAGAGACGACTAGTACTGGCGCAAGTCGTTTGGCGGGCTTCAGAGCGGCATGTCGAGACCATGGCGGCGAAGTCGATTCGGCGCTGATCAGACTAGGGCCGCCTTCCCCCGAGTACGGCAGTCAGGCCGTGCATGAGTTGCTTTCTATGCGCCCCGACCTGACCGGCCTAGTCATCGGCAGCCCGCGCCAGATGTCAGGTGCGCTATTGGCACTGCGGGAACGCGGAGTTGCCATTCCCAAGCAAGTATCAATTGTCGGCTACGGGGACACAGAATGGTTTCAGGTTGCCACGGTGCCGCTGACCGCTATGGCTCTGCCAGTACGTGATATGAGCGAGCAAGCAACGGCATTGCTGTTCTCCGCGATCGGGAATCAAGCAGGTACTACGACTTCATTTCCACATAAGGAACTGATTTTCGAAGCGACGCTGGTGGCCCGACATTCGACTGCAATGCCGAGTGTCGACATCGCAGTCAAATCTTGATCCTCGTTCTTCCGGTTTGCAGAGGATGCGGTCAATCAGAAAAACAAGCTGCTCCCCGCTGCGCGGTACGGTACTCATGCGAACAGAAATCGCGGGCGCGCTCGTATACCACATGCCTCACGGTCAGCGCGGTTGCGGTGCCGTAGGAGCTTTCTTTCAATCTGCGCCAAGTTTTGGATTGAAGCCACGATGCACACGAGACTTCTGTGCGTGGCGATCTGGGGCACCGAACTTTCGTTCGCTGCTTCGCATGCGCTCTGCACGTGTTCCTGCGCTATCGAAGGCGATCTGAGCTCCGTTGGCCGCGGAACGAGCCGAAGGCGACTGCTCATCGCGGCACCGTGGGCTGCGATGGATGCCGCAAGGTAGGCGTGTGCACGTAGGCGCGTCTCCCGCTCAGCGCCGGTTGAGACGCTCTGAGAGGTGCACGGACAGAAGTTACTTTAGTACTGCGTTGCAGCGCAGCGGCCCGCACGCGAGTTATCGGACCCGCTGCCGTCCCGGCGGCGGTAAAGAAAGTTGGATCAGTGAACACAAGAGTAAGCGATCCATTTTCGGCGTCTAGCCGCTGGGGACAGGAGCGAGGAGCATAGGTGTCCACCTATTCGGAGGTGGACACCTATGGCTGACAAAGATCCAGAGTTAAGAGTAGTTCGACGCAGCAGCGACGGTCGCCGTCGTTACGACGATAAAGGCAAGCGTGCGCTCGTTGAGGAAGCGCTGCGTTCTGGTGTGTCGGTTGCCCGCCTGGCGCAGGAGCACGGGATCAACGCCAACCTGCTACGCAAGTGGATCACGAAGTACCTGCTGGAGCGCGAGAAAGGCATCTCGCCGGCATCGCAGGATGATGCTACCGGCGAACAGGAACGTCCGCATGCCCCGGAGGAAATCGTACTGGAGGGCACGCTCGCGGTGATTGATGGCGCGCCCATTGACATCCCAGGTTCGCGCAAACGCTCCCCACCTGTCGCCTCGCCCACGGCATTCGTGCCTGTCGTTGCAGCACCACCAGCACGGCCAACCGCACCGCCGTCGCCGTCGCCGTCGCCGTCGCCGTCACCGTCACCGTCACCATCGCCATCGCCATCGCTGACGCTCGCACTGCATGTGCGACTGTCCAACGGCGTCGAGTTTGATCTCGGCGAGGCGAGCATCGACGAACTGACCACCGTGGTCCAGATGCTGGG
>NZ_CADFGP010000076.1:27676-28385 GCF_902833905.1 Paraburkholderia tuberum STM678
GTGATCATCGACGCCGACGAACTCAAGGCACTGCTCGCGATGCGAGAGGCCTATGGTTCGCTTCAGCGCGATCATGAGGAGGTTCGCAGCGCACTGCGCCTCGTGACAGCTGAGCGCGATCTCGCCGAGGAACGACTGCGCGCTTACCGTCGCGAACTGTTTGGCGCGAAAAGCGAAGCGCGCGCCTCGGACCAGTTCGGCCTGTTCAACGAAGCCGAAGCGCTCGGCGCGAACGCCACTCCCGCGCAGGAAGATACCCCCGGAACCGAGGTCGCGGCCCACAAGCGCAAGAAGCGCGGCCACCGCAAGCCTCTCGATCCCAATCTGCCGCGTGATGTCGTGCGACACGAACTCCCTGAGGCAGAGCGCTTCTGCGATCACGACGGACACGCGCTCGTCGAGATCGGCGTCGAGATCAGTGAGCAGCTCAATGTCATTCCCGAGCAGTTGCGAGTCACCCAGCATCAGCGTATCAAGTACGCCTGCCCATGTTGCGATCTCGGCATCAAGGTTACGCCGGCACCGCCCCGTATCATCCCGCGTGGGCTGCTGAGTGAATCGGCGCTCGCGTGGATCGCCACCGGCAAGTACCAGTTCGGCATGCCGCTCTATCGCCTGGCCGGTCTGCTGCGTCGCTTCGGCGGCGACATCTCGTCGAACACGATTGCCGCGAGCATGGTCCGCGTCGGTCTTGCGACGCAACCCGTCA
>NZ_CADFGP010000077.1 GCF_902833905.1 Paraburkholderia tuberum STM678
TTGCCGCGATTCTCATGGGTTCTCCCTCATCACCTGGAAGGAGACTCGCAAATCGCGATTAAGTTGCATTATTTACGACGCACTACACTAGCGACGAGGTGCGCTCGGGCGCGGTCGACTTCTCGATCGGTGGCGACTCGATCCCACAGACGGAGTTGGAAAACAGGCTCGGCGTTCCGGCGAATCTCGGTGGCGCACAGATTGTGTTGCGCGGCGGCACGGCGGTCAGCCACGATCCAGGGCTTATCGCAAGGTCGTTGATCAGTGCAAGTCTGCGTTCGGAGCACGTGAGTTGTGTAGAAGGCGCCGCCGTGACGATGATGCGGCCGTCTTCTGGGGGCGCCGAGGTACGGCTGGCGGATGGTCGTGCGTTCCACGCCGCGCGCTCTGTGGTTGCCGTCGGGCCTTGGATCGTGGAGGAGCCTTTCGAAACGTTCGCTGACGCGCACGACGTGCGGATCAAGAAAGTCGTCGCGTTGCACGTCGACCACTCGCCGCAGCCTGACGCCGCAGCCGTATTCTTTCCACAAGACGACGCCTATCTGACGCCGTTGCCCGCCCGCAACCAATGGTTGTTCAGCTTTCGCAGCGACGAATGGGACTGCCGGCCTCGCAAGCACGCTTTGGAAATCAGCGAGCGCGACCGTGACCTGGCCAAAGACGTCTTGCATCGCTATCTGCCGGAGCTGGCCAATGTCTGCTGCGGTGGCCGGGTGTTTTGCGACGCCTACACATCCACAGGGGAACCGCTGGTCTCGCTCGACCGAAGCCGCGCGGCGGTTTTTGCTGGCGCTGGCAGCGGCGCGGGCTTCCGGTTGGCGCCGGGCATCGCTGATGAAGCCTTGCGCCTGATCGAAGCATGAGGCAAATGCCTCCCCTCTTCCTGTTTCTCTCAAATGCACACACATGACCACTACTGTGAACTCTTCGAGGCGGAAGTTTTTCCTAATGCCTATACCGCCGACGCCGAACGGCCGCCTGCATCTCGGCCATATCGCCGGGCCCTATCTGCGGATGGACATGCTGTGCCGCTATCTGCGCAGTCAAGGCCATCGTGTGCGCGTCGTGTCCGCCGTCGATGGTTTCGACTCGTACGTGCTCTGGAAGGGACTACAGGAGACTCGCCAGCCGGAGGACGTCTGTCGTGACTATCATGCGCAGATTGCCCGCGATCTGGCGGCGCTTGATATCGAAGTCGATGATTTTCTCGATCTGGTGCAAGGGCCGTACGCAGCCAGCCATGCTGATAACGCACGGCGCGCTGTCGAGACCCTCGTGGCGAGCGGTTGTACCGAAACCATCACCGAGAAGGTGCTGTACAGCCGCGCGACCGGCCGGTACCTTACGGGCGCATGGCTGACAGGCCAATGCCCGCAGTGCGAAGCGCCGGCGGCCGGTTATTTTTGCGAGGCCTGCGGTGCCCACTTTCGTCCTGAGTCGATGCTCCATCCCGAGCCACGGATGGGCGACGCCGATCTGGAATGGCGTGAGACGGAAAACCTCTTCCTGCGCGTGCCGGATGAAGCGGAACTTCTGCGGCGGCTGCAATCCGCGGGTGCACCGGAGAAGTTCATCGCGGTAGTGCTGCGGTCTTTATCGCGCGAGCGTGGCCTTTTCAGGTTGACTGCGCCCGGCGATTGGGGCGTCGCCTGGTCGGCGGACCGCTGGGGAAATCCCAGGGTACTGTTCGAGGCCGGATGGGAGTATGGCTTAACGTGCGGCGAGCGCTACGCGCAGATGGCAGGCGGCGAAGCTCATCCGATGATCCACGGCAGCGACGTGACGACGCTGGTCAGCTTTGGCATCGACAATGCCGTCCTGCTGTTGGCGGGCTCGGTTGCGGTGATGAACGCGTTGCCGGAGCGTCAGCCGTTCGATCACGTGCTGACGAACTACTTCTATAACCTTCAGGGCTCCAAGTTCTCGACTAGCAGGCTGCATGTCGTTTGGGCTGCCGATATCGTCGACATGACACCTGCGTCAAGCGATGCAGTGCGTTACTTTCTGGCTCGCGAGAGCCCGGAAGAGCAGACGACCAACTTCGACGTGGGCGACTTCATCCGCTTCGTCAACGATGACCTGGCAGGCATGATGCAAGCACGGATCTACGCCGCCTGGGAGACGCTGACGCGAGGTCCGCAGCGCGAGTGGTCCATTTCGGCTTCAGTGGCCGAGCGCTTCGAGGCGTCGTCGAGTACGTTGGATCACGCATTTCGACTCGATGCCGTCTCCGCGCGCGCTGCGTGTGCCGTGCTGCTTGCATGGGTCGGCCTGCCCCGGGTCGATCTCGGAAGTCCAGAAGAGGCATACGGTTGGCTCAAAGGCCTCGCGTATTTTGCCGCGCCAGTCATGCCCCGGCTGGCTGCCGAACTGTGGCGCGGGCTTGGACATGAAGGGATGCCGTTGCGGCACGATATGCTCTGCGCGTCGACACCGCATGCGCAAGGTAACTGCCGCGCATGGTTCTCACCGCTATCGCTGGAATCGCTCCGTCCATGCCTGCCAGTCAGCCTCTCGCTAGACGGAGTGGAAAGCCATGAGTGAGACTGCCGACGTTGTGGTGATAGGCGGCGGCTCGACCGGTAGCAGCGTCGCGTGGCATCTCGCGAGTGCCGGTCTGACGGTAAGACTGCTCGAGCGCGGGACAATCGCGTCGGGTTCTTCCGGCGATTCCCCAGGCATTGTCCGTCAGTACTATGCGAACCCCGCGTTGGCTCGACTCGCGGCGCGCGGCTTGCGAGCCTACCGGCAATGGGCCGAGACGTTCGACGGCGACTGCGGCTACCAGCGTACCGGTTTTCTGACTGGCGTGGCCCAAGCCGAGTGGGAGCACACCGGCGGACAGGTGCATCAGCAGCAATCGGATGGCATCGGCATTGAGCTCTATTCGCCAACGCAGATGCGAGCTTTGATGGCCGACCTCGAGGTTGACGGTCTCGCTGGCGCGGTATTCGAGCCGGATGCCGGCTACTGCGATGCACGCGCGACAGCGCGGTCTTTCGCACAGGGCGCTCGGCGGTTCGGTGCGGTCATCGACGAGCACCGGGCCGCGCGCCGCATTAACGCAGTCAACGGGCGGGTGACCGGCGTGGAAACCGATCGCGGCAGAATCGACTCCCCAGTCGTGGTCAATGCCGCAGGTCCTTGGGCGGCGTCTCTCGCTGCGACTTGCGGCGCCAATCTGCCGATTTCCGCGTCGAGGCAAAGCGTGGCCATCTGCAGGATTGGGGCGCAGGTGGACGAAGCGCGGTTGCCCGGGTACAGCGAAAGGGGGCTCGGTTTCTATCTGCGGCTGGATAGCCCTGGCGTCTATATGATCGGCTCCCTCCCTCCGGACGACAGTTGCCCGGTCGATCCGGACGCGCTTCGCCGCCAGATGAACGGTGACGTGATCCGGCGATATTGCGAACGTGCCGCGCAGCGTTTTTCCCGACTCTCGGGTGCGTCGCCGGTTGGCAGTAGGGTGTCATTTTTCGACGATACCCCCGATGGGAATCCGATCGTGGGCGTTGATCCGCGCATCGAAGGGCTGATTGTCGCTGCGGGTTTGTCGGGACACGGATTCAAATTCGCGCCGGTGTTTGGACAGGAAATCGCCGCATTAATCGACGGAGGAAAAATGCATGTTGACCTCCACCAGTTTGAGGTTAGCCGATTTATCGACTAACGTTCGGCGGTGCCGTTGAGATTGTTACTCGGTATCGGGGTGCCGTCAGGAAATGGAGTAAATCGTACGTTAGCCGCACTGCACAACCAATAAAATCAAGCGCTTATCTTCGTCGCTGATTGCTGGTGTTTGTCGACATGTGCGGGGAGAAGAAGCCTTACGCGACAAGGCTTTCCGGACCGCTAGCGTACGATTTTGTCCGAATCCTGAGCGCACCCCAAGTACACGTTCGCCCGCGGCAGCTTCGAGTTCGCCAGAGGCGTTGCACGAGAGATTCGGAAGTCGTCGAAGGACATTGCGGAGAACATCACTGAAATTCTCACGTCGATCAAGGCGAAAGCTGGAAAGCTGGGCGAGTTCGGACTTGCCCTTGAGAAGGAGCTTCGGGCGGCCGCGGAAGCGGATGCTTTGGAACATCACACGTCCGAGATTGCAAAAACAGGCAAACAGTTTGTCGTTCTCATAGACGATCTTGACCAAGGGTGGGATAACTCTGAACTCGCCAACAACCTTCTGCTAGGCCTGCTGTCTGCGTCCGCGTACATCTCCGCCAAGATTCCGAACCTGTACTGCTGCGTTTTCCTTCGCGAGGACGTCTACTCGATCCTTGTTTCTAAGACGCAGCATGCAGACAAGTATCGGAACATTGAACGGATCAGGTGGGACAAGAACGGGCTCATCTCCATGCTTAACGAACGTATCGCTTATAACCGACGCGAGCATGAGGCCGAGCCAGCGATAGATCTTTTTCATTCGGTCTTTCCCGAGATGGTTGGAACCACCTACGCTGACAACTGGCTGATCGAAAGGACTCTGTCTCGCCCTCGCGAGCTGATACAGCTTGCGCGTAACTACACGGAGTCTGTGAGCGATGACAAGCCGAGCGACACGGCGCCAAAGAACTCAGAGATCATCTACTCGTCATGGAAGCTGCAAGACGTGTGCAGCGAGTACTCAAACCAGTACCCCAATCTCCTGACTTTGTTCAACACCTGGAAGGCCATTTTCAATCGACACAAATACTCTTATAAAAAGACAGAGATCGTCGATAAGTTGGAGACGCTTCTTTTGGAAGTCGCGATCAATGAAACGTGGCTGAACGAGATCATGTCTCACAAGCATCCCGAGATCGAGCTGCTTCTCGTACTTTACGAGATCGGAGTTGTTGGTGATTACGTCGCTGGGGGGTCTGGAGGCGGCGCGAAGGTCTATTACTCTTTTGCTGATACGCACGAACCACGTTTCGATGAGGTCCACTTCCATCCCTGTTTCAGGAAGGGTCTTAACATGGTAGAGCGCATCCGGAACTAGCGGGCGCGTTGTCTCGAATAGTGACTCACGCGCAGAGCATTCACTCGCCACACGAAGCAGTCGTCGATAAGGAGCGGCGACGTCGGCGACGCGTACGTCGGCTACTTGGGGGCCCAACGGTCACTCGACTGGCCCCCATTCCGATGCGGCGAACGACAGTTCGTGGCCGAGCGGCGACATCCTCGAAGACCTTCACATTCGGACGATCTTCGGGGGACATTGAGCACGGTTACCGGCCTGCGCTCAGTTCCTGCTGTCGCCGCACTCGCGCGTCCTCCTCAAAACGTGTCTCTTCGAGTTCCTGCAGCACGCCATCGAGGTCCACACGTCGCGTGTCGACCTCGATGCGGCCGCTCAGTTCGGCATCGACATGCAGCCGGCCTGCTTCGAAGAGCGTCCAGATCTCCGTGCCATAATTTGCGGTGAGTATTTGCGGGGCAAATCGCCCGAAGTACGCGGCCAGGTTGTCGACGTCACGCTTGAGCATCGAGGCGGCTTCATTGTTGCCGGCTGCGTCGACGAGCCCGGCGGACAGCACCCGACCCGAAGCTGTCTATCGATCGCAGAAGATCAAGTGGCCGGTATGCGAAGGCGGATTCAACCGGCCACTGGGTGCAGATCAGAGCCGGTTCCCCATGCGGAGGTGACGCGGGACACCTGCCTGGGCACTAGACGGCCGCTTCAGCATAGCTGCCCGGCAGTTCCCGGTCAGTACCGCTTTTTCGGCGGCAACGACCGTTTGATCTGCTTGCGCAGGCGTGCCGCTGCAGCAGCTTTTTTGCGCTTGCGTTCTGCGGTAGGTTTTTCGTAGGCTGTCCGGGCACGAAGCTCCGGAATCAAGCCGGTGCGCTCGATCGCGCGACGGAAACGGCGTATTGCAACTTCCACGGGCTCGTCGGGTTTCAGAATTACGGTAGTCAATTTTTTCCTTGGTTGAGCGCTCGCCGGGTAACTGCTGCCGCGGCAGGCGCACTATGAAGACATCTCTTGTTCGTCCGATCTCACCTCGATCGTGCCACCGTGTGCCGCGGCTATTTAGCAGCGCTCGTGGCACTGCAAGATCACTGACGCTTCGAAGCCTCCTTCAGCTTCTTCGCGTCCTTCTTTTCCTTCGGCGTTCTCGTGGCGACTTTCTTTTCCGTCTTCTTGGCGTCATGGGCTTTGCTCACGATGGTCTCCTTTTATGTCGAATTTGACAGTGTACGACGCAACGCCCCTTTCGGCAGGCATGGGTTGACTCAAAAATACGCCGAGGCGCTCGCAATTAGCATCGCGTGCCTGCCGCACGGTTGCCCGGCCGGTCGACATAAAGCGGGACTGAAATCAACGTGGAAGCACCGAGGTTCGCCGGATCGACGTGCGGTTCGATTTCGATGCGGTTAGGGTAATGGCCGCTCGGCTCGTCAATGAGGACGTGCTGGCTCGTCACGAAGAATAGTCGCCTCTCTCGGGAAGAAAAAACCGCTCGGGCTCGTCACCATCGTATCCTGCGAAACGTATGCAATCGGATAGCCGTTAGCAGCAGTGAGAATCCATGAAATTTTCCTGCCCGTTTGGCCTTATCTCGATGCAACCCGAAAAGCGTAATCGGCGGCTCTCGACGGTGATCCCTCAGATCACTCTGGAACCGCAATATCGCCCTTCACGAGTTGCCAGCCGTACACCTCGGCAAAATTCTTCGCGCTCTGTGGATCGTCGAATAGAGGCATGTCCGGGCAACCGCAAAACGGATAGATAACCCGCTTGTCGTAAAGGCGGGTCACCTTCAAGGTCGGCACGGCGCCATTTATCGTCCGGCGGGACGAGGCGACGACCTCATAGCTCTTCTCGCCTAGCATAGATGCTGCATTCACGTTTCCTCGCGCATTGGACCGTATCGCCGTTCGCTCATAGATCACGCATAGACTGCCCGTCAACCTCGCCATCAATCAGGCGCTCCGCATAGTCGTTGGATGCCCTGCGCGCCTCGCCCGCATCGCCAAACGGCGCACGATGTGGGATCCGAAATACGCGGCTGGCCGTCAGTGTGCCGTCGGTGCCTCGGCGGCATATCCTGACGGCAGCGTCAAAGCCGGCATCATAGTCGAATGACCCAACGGCCTCCCGGGGAATGTGGGAATAGACGAGGGGATAGATCTCCAACCCTCTGTAAGTTCTGACGTACTCGCTCATGATGTAGTCCAAAGGTGTGAGCCATGACGAGAGGTAGCCGGGGACCGCCCAGCGTGTGGCAAATGGGCGATTGCCGCAAACGAAATGGCGACGCAGCGCGCCGCGGAGCTCGGGATGGAGCAACTATCGCAGCGGCGCAGCTAGCGGAATCGGCGTCCGGAGAGGGAATATCGCTTCCTCTGGAACGAGGAGAGAGCTGACCAGCAGTAGACGGGAATCAAGTGCCGCCCGTGGAACGCGAACTCCGAGGGACGACGGGCATGAGAGAAGCCTAGAACCGACGCAAGCAGTATACCACCCGGCCCTGTAGTGGGCCGCCCCCTTTTTATCGAGCGTCAGACCAAGCGCCGGTGATCCGTGGTTTCGGATTAGCATCGTAGTCCGGCGGCCATGCCGCTTGGGACCGCGGCCGATGGTGATCGTACGAAATCAAGTTCGATGACTAACCGATGTTAGCCCCGCATCGCGAACGTCTGCTGCCAGAAGCGCTCGCGACATTGGAATGCTGAATCGTCCGGAACTGGATCTGCGAAATTTGACTGCCGGGTTGCGTACTAATCGCGGAATGACGCACGGACAATCGAGGCGGAAGTGCCTTCGGGGAGGCGTTACGGGAAGGACTCAGCGAACCGCCCGCAACCCTTCCCGCCTGCCAGACTGGAAGCTACCCATGCAAACCATGGAGGGTGACATGATGTCCGTCTACGTGGTGAAGACCGGTGAGCAGTTCCTCTGAACCGCCGAGGACGGCGACATCGGCATGGTATCGGCGATCGAAAATGCCACGTCCTTCCTTCGTATGAGGAAGCGGAAAAAAGCGGCAAACGAGCACGCCGACCCCGGATACGAAATCGTAGCCGTCTGCGTTATCAGACACTGACGCGGAGTCCGCTGGGGCGCTCAGCGAGGGAGGCCACTACCAATTTCTCTGGCGCCGCGCGATATGGTGCTCCGGTCGACAGCATCCGAAATCATCTGCGAATGGGCCTGCCTTGCGCATCTAGATTCGCACGACGGTCAACGCGCGCGTTGATCGCCTTCATCACGGGCTCATGGCCGCCGACCGACGAACCGTCTTTCACGAACGCTCTCAGACGCGCGGCAAGCCCTCCATAACTTGCGGTACGGAGTGGGGCGCATGGAGACCCGTCACCCTGGCTATTCACCCAGCACCCTACCGCGGTTTCCGTGGCGTGATGAATACCGCCACTGGGCGGCCGCCACGGTCTCGCGCGCCTCTTGAGCACGGCGCCGCTTTGTCTCAGTGCGGCCAGGAGCGGCCAGTCGACATAGCAGCTCGAATCGCTAACAATCTGGGCTGAAGATCGAGGCAACGCAATGCGGTCCTGATGCAGCAGAACGGTGGGGCTACCCGGGAAGCCGTTAAACTGTTGGGTTTTGTCGAGCGCGTGACGGCATGAGGGAGCGCCCTGCGCAACTACTTAGAATGCATTCAGTTCGGGCGGCACTAGCTGGCCCAACCGCCAGGTATGGAATTTAGAAAAGACATAAACGGCCTGCGCGCGATTGCGGTTATAGCAGTTGTTCTCTTTCACTATGGCGTCAGGTATTTCGACGGTGGATATGTCGGCGTAGACGTGTTTTTCGTCATCTCGGGCTTCCTGCTAACGTCGATCGCACATGGCAGGCTCCAAAAGCGCCAATACTCCGCCGTTCAATTCATGTTGAACCGTCTTCGCCGGATATTTCCTGCCCTTCTGGTGACGGTGATCGGATCCTGGATATGGGCGACGCTGTTCTACCTGCCCGATGACTTCAGCAGGCTTGTTCGGAACGGCACGGCGGCGCTTTTGTTCCGGTCGAACTACGCGTTCCTCGGCGACGCGGGCGGATATTTCGCGCCCGATGCGCGTTCGAACATTCTTTTGCATACGTGGTCGCTCGCTGTTGAGTCTCAGTTCTACCTCATGTTCGCGATCACATGCGCGCTGTTCTGGCCAGCGGCCGGGGCGCGGCGGAAGGTGGCGGGATGGCTGGTGTTTGGCGTTGTCGCTCTATCGTCGCTGGCATGGTGTGTCGTCCATACGCCTGCGCATCAGCCGAGCGCCTTTTACCTGCTATGGGGCCGCGCGTGGGAGTTCATGGCTGGTTCGGTGGTGGCTCTGCTCCCGGCCAGACCGCGTCGCGGCGCTGCAAACGTCGTGGCGGTTGCGGGCGCGGCCCTGTTGTTGGCCGCGGTATTCGATCTTCGCGCGGACGATCCCTATCCCGGTTGGCGAGCGATCCTTCCTGTCGCGGGAACTGCGCTCATCATCTATGCGAGTGAAGGTTTCCTGACGACGGTTCTTTCTAGCGGGCCGCTTCAGTTTCTCGGCGCAATTTCCTATTCGGTTTATCTATGGCACTGGCCGATCCTGCTCATGTTTCGAGAGCGTGCGGGTGCCGAGCCGTCGCCCCTCCAGGTGGCGCTTCTGATTCTTGTTTCGATCGCGGCTGGATGGCTTTCCTACACATGTGTCGAGCAACCGGGGCGAAAGCGGTTGGGCAATGTTCCCATCACTGTCTTGCTGGCGGCTTGCGTCGCCTCGGGCTTCGCCTTCACTGCGGTTCTCAACAAAACGGACGGCCTGCAAGGCAGGCTACCGCCGTACCTCCGCGCCGCGTCGACGGCCATGAAGAGCGAGGGACCGCGCTCGTATGAGTGTCAACGGGACGTGGATGGCACCAAGCATTCGCCAGGCGATTTTTGCAGTTTGGGCGGCATGCCGTCGGGCGCTAATCCGACGATCATGCTGTGGGGCGACTCGTTCTCCAACATGGTCCAGCCAATTGTAGACGGCGTCTCAGCTGAGACGCATGTTCCCGGCATAGTTGCTACGCTGGGTGGGTGTCCTCCGTTCAGGGGAAAGGTATTTCCGGGTTCCGGGGCAGAGATTTTTCCGGGGTGTGAGCGATACGCAAACTTCGCCTTTGATCACTTCATGGATACACCGTCGATCAAGCTCGTCGTGGTGGCGGGTGACTGGCAACGATATGAGCCGATCTACGAAGGGAACGTGTTGAAGGGTATCGCAAAGGTTCTAGTACCACTGTGTTAACAAACTACTCGATTTTCCGGCCGCAGCACGGGCACCGTTCGAGACGGGCAAGCAGCGCGGCAGCAAGCTCCAGTCGCAGCGTTGTAATGGAGTCCGGCACGTGGCGCTGCTTACGCAGGGGCGCCCCGGGGCCGGAAGCTCTCGGGTAAGGAAGGCACTTCGCGGGGTAGCCGATGGGCTTGAGTTTTTTTTTGCGCCACCAGGCGTTCGGTGACGAGAAAGCCATAAGCGGCTATGCACAGCGTCGCGTGGTGATGAAAGCCGCGCCAGCTGCGCCCCTCGAAGTGGCCCAGACCGAGTTCCTGCTTGAGCTCCTGATAATCGCGCTCAATGCGCCAGCGCAGTTTTGCAAGTCGCACGAGTTCCTTGATCGGCGTATCAACCGGCAACGTGCTGAGGAAGTATTTGGTCGGCTCGACTTCTGCGCTAAGCCACTCGACGAGCAACCATTGTTCCTCGGCGGTCTCAGATGGCTGGGCTGCGCGGGAGGCGCAGTGCACCCGTATTGCCGCAAAGCGCGACGACAAGGCGGCGTTGGTGCCTTCTCGCCATGTGACGGTGCGAAAGCGCCGCGACGGCAACCGCATGGCCAGCTCTTTTGCCTGCAGCGGCGCCTGAGCTTGCATCTGCAGGCTGCCCGCGCCTGTCACCCCGACCACATACGTGAAGCCCATCTCCGCGAGCTGCTCGCGGAACCCGGTGCTCGCCCCGTAACCGGCATCTGCCAGAACCAGTTGCGGCAGGCATTCCACCTCTGCGAGGTTTTCAAGCAGTTGCAGCGCCAGCATCGGCTTGGTGACGAACTCAAGCGCTTCAGGCACTTTTGCAGCCTTACGCCGGTCCGCGTCATCGGCCCAGCTTTGCGGCAGGTACAGCTGATAGCGGACCGGCAGACTGAAGCATTCATTTGCGAGCGAGACGCTGACCGCCACCTGGCAGTTGTCTTGCTTGCCCAACTGGCCGCAGTACTGCCGGGCGACCCCCACCGAGTGCTTGCCCTTCTTCGGAAAGCCGGTATCGTCAATGATCAGCGCCTCAGGTGGTCCCGCACGGCGGCTGATCCGCTCAAGCGCGTAACTGCGCACTGTATCAAGCACCGCCTGATCTGACCACGGTGCATCTGCTACAAAGTGATGCAGACGCTGGTGTTCCGAGCGCACCCGGTCCGGTGACAGATGCGCAGCCATGGGCTCAACGCTCTTGCGCCTGACCGGCAACATCAACCCCGTGCAGTAGCCACGAAATGGCTCGATACGATCAGCGTGCCCCAGCGACTGAGCCATCAGGGACACGTACTCCTCGAACCGCTCTGAATGACATTCCATCGCACTCCTCATAATCTTCTTGAAGACAAGCGAATAATGCCTTATTTTTTTAACACAGTGGTATTAGCTATCTGTCGCGCGAAGAGATGCTGGCTGTGATCGGTAAGCCAGATGATTCCTGGCTAAGCCAACGCGATCATACGCTGTTCCTGCTGATGTACAACACCGGAGCGCGTGTCTCGGAGATCATCGGGGTAAAAGTTGGCGACGTGGTCCTGGACGAGGGTTCTGCCTGCGTCCATTTGCGTGGCAAAGGACGAAAGCAGCGCAGCGTCCCGTTGTGGCGGTCAACTGCGAAGACGATACGGGCATGGCTGAAGGTAAATCCTGAATTCCAACCCACATCGCCGCTGTTTCCGAACCGGAATGGCCATGCAATGACGAGAGCCAATGTTGCATTGAGGCTAACACTGGCTACCGGGAACGCAGCCGGAACCTGCCCCAGCCTTGCAAAGCGACATGTATCGCCTCATACCGTCCGTCACGCCACCGCCATGCATTTACTTCAGGCAGGTGTCGACATCAGCGTCATTGCACTATGGCTCGGACATGAGAGCCCCATCACGACGCACCACTATGTCGAAGCCGATCTCAACATGAAGGAACGTGCTCTGGCCAGGCTTCACGAACCGCAGACCGGAATTCAGCGCTATCGGGCACCGGACTCGCTGATCAACTTCCTGAAGGCACTGTAATTATGCAAAGGCTGGAATTCGAACTGGCCGCTGCCCATCGGCTCTCTGGGGGGGGCGCCGGCCAGCTACTTTCCATAATCAACGACTTGGCATAATCGGCCCTGTACTAAACCGCTGATGCGGTAGTGGGAGAAGAGCAAGGGTCAGTGCCTCGCGTTCGCCTCGTGCGGTTACCTGATGCCAAAACAGCGAATTGGCGGGAAGGCCACCAGGAGCAGGATAGAGATGCCCGACCGGGCATTCGATCCACTGTTCCAGGAGGCTCGCCATGACGCCGCTGCGCCAACGCATGCTGCACGACATGCAAATCCGCAACCTTGCGCTCAACACGCAGAAGACCTATCTCGTGCAGGTTTCCGGTTTCGCCCGACACTTCCAGCGTTCACCGGAGGTGCTCGGCCCCGACGAGATTCGAGCCTGGATCATCCACCTGACCAACGAACGCAAGCTAGCGCCAGCGAGCGTGCAACTGGCCGTCGGCGCGCTGCGCTTCCTGTATCGAATCTCGCTCAGACGCGACTGGAGCGACGAGGACTTTCCCTTGCCCAGGCGGCCCGTGAAGCTTCCGGTCATCCTCAGCTTCGATGAAGTCACGCGTTTCTTCGAGTCGATTCCCAGCCTGAAGCAGCGTGCCATCCTGATGACGGCCTATGCGGCCGGCCTGCGTGTCTCCGAAGTCGTGCAACTGAAGGTCACCGATATCGACAGCCAACGGATGATGATTCGCGTGTGCCAGGGCAAAGGCCGTAAGGATCGCTACGTAATGCTCTCGCCGCGTCTGCTTGAGGTCCTGCGACTGTACTGGCAGGACGCCCACCCGCGGGACTGGCTCTTTCCAGGCAGCATTCCGGGGCGGCCCATCAGCCGCCATGCCGTGGGCGACGCATGCCAGCTTGCACGTGAGCGTAGCGGCATCACGAAACCCGTTACACCCCATTCGCTGAGGCACGCGTTCGCCACGCACCTGCTCGAAACCGGTGCCGATGTCCGCCGGATCCAGTTGCTGATGGGACATCGCAGCATGGCGACCACGGCGCGGTATTACCGGCCGAAAGTTGTTATGTGCAGTGTTGAATCCCGCTCGCGATAGCAAAGGTTTCCCGTCGTCGGAACTCTACATAAAAGTTTGGGCAGGATGTGGAGGCCCGCATTCCAAAAAACGGCGTGCGTAACCTCCGCAGTCCTACAGCGAATGCAGCCATTCGAGCAGCGTTTTGTTCTGCTGCCAGGATGGGATCTTTGGAAGCGGTGCACCGTCGGTGGCTTTCTCGAGAGCCTTGCGCTTCATCTCAAGATTTGCGCGAGCATAGATCTCAGTTGTCTTCACATCGACGTGCCCCAGGAAGTCGCGGATGATCTCGAGCGGGACGCCACTTTGCAGCAGGTGCATTCCCTTTGTGTGCCTCAGGCTGTGAGGACTCACCCGCTGCGTGAATTCGGGGTGACTTCGCCGTACAGGAATCACATACTTTTGCAGAAGATAACGCACACCCGAGCGCGATAACCGTGTGCCTTGCCGGTTCTGGAAGAGTGGTTTGTCGGCATGTTCAGGGCGATCGAGGTTGTTATCGCGTCGATACTGGCGTAGCAGTTCGACGGTCGAGTCCATCAGGGGCACGGCGCGCAGCTTTCGGCCCTTTCCCATGAGCCGCACCTGCGATGGAGGATCCACGCGCACGTCCCCGGCGTTCAGGTCAATCAACTCCTGTACCCGGGCACCGGTATCATAAAGTACGCTCAACATCACTGCATCCCGGCGGCCCTCAGACGTATGCAGGTCCGGTTGTGCGAGAAGCTGTGCAAGGTATTCCTTGGAGAGGTAACCGACACTGGCGCGCGGCTGTCGCCGTAGCGGGATCGCGAGGATCTGCTGACACTGGAGCAGGCGCTCGGGTTCTTCCGATTGTACGTATCGGAAGAACGCGTGCAACGCCGCGAGACGATGATTCAGTGTGCTGACCGAAACGTGCCGGTCATTGGCCAGGTGATCAAGGAATGCCTCGACCAGCGGTACGTCGATCTGTGCCAGAGACAGACGCTCCAGTGCGATTCCCTGCACGTCTCGACAGAATCGCAGCAGCAGGGTGAACACGTCGCGATAGGCCTTGATCGTGTTGGGGCTTAGGTTGCGCTGCGCGGCCAGATGGTGCGTCAGGAAGCTGGTCACGAGCACGGAGAAATCCGTCGGTTTCATGATCCGTTCCTCCGCGGGATGACATCACCGAAGGCAGCGCTGGTGCGCGCCGTGATCTCCGGAAACAGCTCGGCGATCAGATGCAAATAGCGCTGCGTTCCAGCGAGGGAGCGATGGCCCATGTAGGTCGCCAGCACCGGGAGCTTCGCATTGAGGTCGGCTCCCTCCTGGCACCACCGCAGCAACGCATGGACGGCAAAAACATGTCTCAGATCATGTAAGCGCGGCCCCTTGCCCCTGCCGGCATGCGGGACCCCGCAGCGCAACAGCAGCTCCCGGTACAGCCAGTAGACGGCTGGGTGGCTCAACGGGCCGTCGGATGGCGAAGGGAAGAAGTAGGCATCGGACGGGCGATCGCCCATGACTTGCGCGTAGGTTCGAAGGCGCTGTACCAGGGGCAAGGCTGGGGGAACGAGCCTGTCCTTTCGAAATTTGCCCTCACGCACCGTCAGGATTCCCCGAACAAGGTCAACGTCGGCCACGCGCAGGTGCAGCACCTCGCCCACCCTCAGGCCGCAGCCATACAGGAGCCGGAGCACTTCCGGCATAATGAGATGCCGCATTGGGGATCGTGCGGTCGGTGTAAGCTGGTCAGCCGCCTGGAACAGCCGCTGAATCTCGGCGTGGGTCAGAATGCGTGGCGAGAAACTGTCAGAGCGCTTTGCCGTCAGCGATCGATCCGGCACGTCAGCAGAATATCCCAGCCGGCACATGAACAGGGAAAATTGGCGAACTGCGCAGATACGATGATCGTGGGTGCTCTTACTCTCGTGGGGCTGTTTGGCGAGCCACTTGCGGCTGATCGAGCGCGGCAGCACGCATTCGGATAGCGCTTCATCGCTCAGGAAGCGGTCAAAGCATGCCAGCAAGCGGGCTTGCTCATCATATCGATAACCACACGCCCGTTTCTCTTGGACGAACTGTTCCATAAGTGAGCCGACAACGCTCCGGAACTGCCCCTTGAATGCGCTACTAGACATGGCGCATCTCCTCGGTGTTCAACGCGGCAGTGCGCAGGGTTTCCACGTCGGTCTTCGCGTAGATCAACGTCGAGGCCGTCGTCGCATGCCCCAGGATGTCGCTGATGACTTGAAACGGCGTCTGTTCATGAAGCAGTCGTGTCGCGAGTGTGTGGCGTAGCGAGTGCAAACCATGGCGTTGTGGAGTCCGGAAACGAATCCCGGCGAGGGCCTTCCAATGCTTGACGATGTGATGCAGGTTAGTAGCCTCCAAGAAGGGTTGGAAAGGCGCATTCAACGTGAGAAACACTTCTCGATGACCCGATTGAGGACGGCCCGATCTCAGATAGTCAATCAGGGCTTCGCCGACTTCTTCCGGTAATGGCAAACAAAGAGGTGCGAGGGTCTTCGACTGCTTAACCTCTATTGTGGCCGTTTCCCACTTCAGATCGTCGATGGTTAGTGTCCGAATGTCGCTCGCTCTCAATCCGAGGCGACAGGCAAGCAGAAGGATCGCGTAATCGCGCTTGCCTTTGGGCGAGGTTCTATCGACGACTTCGAGCAACCTGATCACAAGTTCCGGATCCCAGACCGATGGAACAGTCGCATCGCGGGGAACGTGGACCACCGGCAATACATGGCTGAGATCCTGCTGCAGAATTCCTCGCAGCAGAAGAAAGCGCAGAAAACCACGCACATCGGAAACGATCCGTGAGACGGACTTGGCCGCCAGGCGATGTTGCGAGGTCACAAATGCGCAGAGATCGGCCGGCTGCATCTGGTCAAAAAACGTGATATTCCTTGAACCAAGGAAATCCGCGAATATCGCGATCTCCCGCATCCGCTCGCGAAGGGTCGTTGTGCGAAGATGACGACGATCTCGACAGTACAGTTCATAGTCGCGCAATGTCGTGCTCATGGGCGCCGGGACCTGGATCTTCTGCATGTCGGTGACGGTACGCTCAATGTGTCCGTCACGCGCAAAATCCTCCAGAACCTTGAGGGCAAACACGATATGCCGTCGCCACCCCTGCCGTGAGTTCAGGCACTCACCCTCATACATCTGATACGCAGTGCGAAACTGTTCAGCCAGCTCGTACGAATACTGATCTTCCAGGCTCATCTCGTGACAAAACGCGATGAGATGTCGCCAGACTGCGCGATAGCGCGCGAGCGTTCGTCTGCTGTAATGAAGCCTCTCCAGTTCGCCCACGGCACCAGCAACGAACTGCTGCAACGGCAGGTGGCTTGAAACTTGATGGGTTGACTTCTCCATGATCGAGCTCCTCACAAAGGCGATCCCGATGGCCGCCAGGAGCCCATCATGAAATTTTATGTGCAGTTGTTCAAACCTGATGCCTTCTCACGATGCGTTTGACGTTGCTACTCTACATAACGATCTACTGTCGGTAATACCGTTAGTACTAAACCGCTGACGCGGTAGTGGAAGGGAAGCGGAGGTCAGTGCCTGGCGTTCCATCAGGACGGTTGTCAGATGCCGGGCCACGGGGAAGGGACGAGCAGGCGGCCAGGAGCAGCATGGAGGTGCCCGACCGGGCATGTCATCCACTGTTCCCCGGAGGTCCGCCATGACACTGCTCCGCCAACGCATGCTGCACGACATGCAGATCCGCAATCTCGCAGACAACACCCAGAAGTCCTATCTGCTGCAGGTTGCCAGTTTCGCCCGGCATTTCCGGCGCTCGCCTGAACTACTCGGCCCCGAAGAGATCCGCGCGTGGCTCGTCCATCTTCGCGAGGAGCGCAAGCTGGCCCCCGGCAGCCTCGGTCCAACGATCGGCGCACTGCGCTTCCTCTACCGCGTGACGCTCAAGCGACCCTGGAGCGACGAGGACTTTCCGTTGCCCAGGAAGCCGTTCAGACTCCCGGTCGTCCTGAGCCTGGAGGAGATCACCGCCTTCTTCGAGTCGGTCGCCAGCCTCAAGCAGCGCACCATCCTGATGACCGCGTACGCCGCCGGGCTGCGGGTGTCAGAAGTCGTGCATCTGAAGCTCACCGACATCGACAGCCAGCGCATGGTGATCCGCGTGAACCAGGGTAAAAACCGTAAGGACCGCTATGTAATGCTCTCGCCACGGCTGCTCGAAATCCTGCGACTGTACTGGCACGACGCTCACCCCCGGGAGTGGCTCTTCCCGGGCGACATCCCGGGCCAGCCCATCACCCGGTTTGCCGTGGCACGGGCGTGCAACCTCGCACGGCAGCGCAGCGGCATCCAGAAACCCATCACCCCGCATTCGCTGCGGCACGCGTTCGCCACGCATCTGCTGGAGACCGGCACCGATGTGCGCAGGATCCAGCTGCTGATGGGTCATCGCAGCCTTTCGACCACGGCCAAGTACCTGAAAGTGGCAACCAGCACCATCTGTGAAACCTCCAGCCCCTTTGATCTGCTGCCGCACGTTGAGCCCGTGCAGCCTCCGCCGAGTCCGCCCGACTATTTCTGAACACCGTCATGCGTGCGCCACTCGAGGTGGCGGACATCTTCCGCCGCTGCGGCCCGAAGTACCGGCAGAGGCACGCCGACGGGCTCAGTCGTGCCCAGCGCCGTGCGATGAGCGCGATTGAACTGTGCCGCACCGTGGCCCTTGGCGGCCATCTCGAACAGTGCGACGCCTGCGGTCACCAGCGCATCACCTACAACTCGTGCCGGCATCGAGCCTGCCCGAAGTGCCAGTCGCTCGCCCGCGCGCAATGGCTCGAACACCGGCAGGCTGAACTGCTGCCCGAGGTCGAGTACTTCCATGTGGTCTTCACGTTGCCCGAGCCCATCGCGGCGCTCGCCTACCAGAACAAGAAACTGCTCTATGACATCCTGTTCCGCACCAGCGCCGAAACCCTGCGCACGATCGCCGCCGACCCCAGACACCTGGGCGCCGAGATCGGCTTCATCACGGTCCTGCACACGTGGGGGCAGAACCTGCAACACCATCCGCACGTGCACTGCGTGGTGCCGGGCGGCGGCATCGCCCCGGACGGCGAGCGCTGGATCGCCTGCCGTCCCGGCTTCTTCCTGCCCGTGCGGGTGCTCTCACGGCTGTTCCGTCGTCTGTTTCTCGCCCAGCTGCGTCATGCCTTCGACACCGGTGCACTGCATTTCTACGGCCAGCTTGAACCGCTCGCCGACGTTCAGGCATTCGCCGCCTTTCTCGCGCCGGCCAAACAGGCCGAGTGGGTCGTCTATGCGAAGCCCCCCTTTGGCGACGCCCGGCACGTACTCGACTATCTGGGCCGCTACACCCACCGTGTCGCCATCTCCAACCACCGGCTGGTCAAGTTCGACGATGGCCGCGTCACCTTCCAGTGGAAAGACTATAAACACCCCGCTGCAACGAAGACCATGACGCTCGAGGCCGACGAATTCATCCGCCGCTTCCTGCTGCATGTGCTGCCGAGCGGCTTCCAACACATCCGCAGCTACGGCCTGCTGGCCAATTGCCACCGGGCGGCGCGCCTGGCCACCTGCCGCCGGCTGCTCGGCGTCGAGGCGCCCGCGCACGAAATACCCGACCCGATGGAAGACTACCGCGACCGTTACCAGCGACTCACCGGCAAGTCCCTGCGCGATTGCCCCGTCTGCGGCAGGGGCCACATGGTCTGCGTCGAAACCTTCCTGCCCGGTGTACTGCCCCGTGCGCCGCCACTCGCTCACCATGTTCACTGATCCGCGTTCGCATCACGACCGATCACGTTTCCATGCATTCCGGATGGCAACGCGCCCGGCCTTGCTTCATCGAGCCTTTGCCGGAGGGGAACGCCCGCCATCGGCACCCTTGACCTCGCCAACTCAACGCTCGCCATCACCCTCACGCACTCATCCACTGCACTTCATCGTTGCCCGGCGCCCGGCGAACGCGGGGGGCACGCATTGAATGACCTCGGTGGCCATTCAATGCCCATACCGGCAACCGCCTGCGGAGCGGTTCAGCACAAACGGTTTTTTAGTTACCGATCGCGGCCTGACTTCATCGGATCTTGTGCATAGACTTGTAGCCGCGCTCGCCAACCAAAAAACCCTCTGCCAAATGTGCTGCAGCACATTTCCGGTACCTCAAACTGACCACGAGCACCGTGTGTGCGACCACCAGTCCCTTCGACCTGCTGCCGCATCCCGCACCCGTTCCACCGCAGCCGACTGCGCCCGAGTACTTCTGAAGCCGGCGATGCGACCGGCGCTCGAGGTGGCGGACATCTTCCGCCGCTGCGGCCCGCAGTACCGGCGCACCCATGCCGGTGCACTCAGTCGTGCCCAGCGGCGCGCGATGAGCGCGATCGAGCTGTGCCGCACCGCCGCGCTCGGCGGACATGTCGAGCAGTGTGATGCGTGCGGCCATCAGCGCATTGCCTACGACTCATGCCGGCATCGCTGCTGTCCGAAATGCCAGTCGCTCGCCCGTGCGCAGTGGCTCGAACGCCGGCAGGCCGAACTGCTCCCCGAGGTTGACTACTTCCACCTGGTCTTCACGCTGCCCGAACCCATCGCGACACTTGCGTACCAGAACAAACGTGTTGTCTATGACATGCTGTTCCGCACCAGCGCCGCGACGCTACGCACGATCGCCGCCGACCCGAAACACCTGGGTGCGGAGATCGGCTTCATGACGGTCCTGCACACGTGGGGGCAGAACCTGCAGCACCATCCGCACGTGCACTGCGTCGTACCGGGCGGCGGCATCGCCCCGGACGGCAAACGCTGGGTCGCCTGCCGTTCCGGCTTCTTCCTGCCCGTGCGCGTGCTCTCGCGCCTCTTCCGGCGGCTCTTTCTCGACCAGTTGCGCTGCGCGTTCGATGCCGGCGGGCTGCGTTTCCATGGCCAGCTCGAACCCCTGCGGGATCCCCGGGCGTTCGCCGCGTGGCTTGCGCCCACCGCCCAGGCGGAGTGGGTGGTCTACGCGAAACCGCCCTTCGGCGGCGCCCGGCAGGTGCTCGATTACCTGGGCCGCTACACGCATCGCGTCGCCATCTCGAACGACCGGCTGCTCCGCTTCGATGGCGATTCAGTGCTTTTCCGCTGGAAGGACTACCGGCACGAAGCCCGGCACAGCACCATGACGCTCACGGCCGACGAGTTCATGCGCCGCTTCCTCCTGCACGTGCTGCCCGACGGCTTCAAGCGCATCCGCAGCTACGGGTGGCTCGCCAACTGCCACCGGGCAGCGCGACTGGCCACCTGCCGGCGGCTGCTCGGCGTCGAGCCGCCCGACGCCGCGTCACCCGCCATCGGCGAAGACTACCGTGACCGTTATCTGCGGCTCACCGGCAGGTCACTGCGCGACTGCCCCGTGTGCGGCAAGGGCCACATGGTCCACATCGAAGGCGGTGTGCCTGGCATCCTCCCGCGTGCTCCCCCTGAGCCGATCCATGTGGACTGACCGGCATCCGCACCGTCCTCCATCACGTTGGCCGTCCCCGATGCGACCAACGCGACCGGACTCGTGCTTCCGATTCCCTGCCACAACACAATGCCGCGAAACTCCGCATACCTTGCCCATCGACGCCCGCATTTCCGCTGCCTTCGCGCGACGGGCTCTCCCCGATCGCCCGGCTCCGCCGTCCGACACACGTGCGCGGGCATCGCGAATCACCCCGCCGTTCATTCAATGCCCATAGACGCCAGCGCCTGCGGAGCGGTTTAGCACAAACATTTTTTTGATTGGCGATCGCGGAGGGGCCCCGTCCGGCCTGTTCACGCGTCAGCAGCCGCGATCGCCAATCAAAAAAATCTCTGCTCTACGGAAGTTCGTAATCGGACCGGGTTGATCCATAAGTGGACATGGCGGACCATTGCATCGCGCATAAGGTATTTATCGGAACGCGCCGCAGGCTGAGCTAGTCCAGAGAAACCTCGATTCGATTGCGGCCCCGCTCCTTTGCTCGATACAGCGCCTTGTCGCCACGCGACAACGGCTGGTGGATCCCTGCATCGGTCGCTCGCATAATGTCGACGCCAATACTGACGGACAGCTCGATGCGCACGTCGCCATGAATCAAGGGGGTTCGAAATGCACGCTGCTGGACGCGCCGGGCGACCTTGATCGCAGCGTCGAGACCCGTATTCGGCAGCACCATTGCAAATTCCTCGCCGCCCAAGCGCCCAACGATGTCACCGACCCGCATTTCGGCACGTAGAAGCATGGCGAAATGCGCGAGCGCAAGATCGCCAACTGCATGCCCCCATCGGTCGTTGAGCGCCTTGAAGTAGTCCAGATCAAACATCACAATCGCGGCCACGTCGTTGTCGGTGCTGCGGATGCGCGCCAACTCGGCCTCGCTCTGCTTCATGAAGTACCGGCGATTAGGCAACTGCGTGAGGAAGTCGATAGTCGCGAGTTCCTGCAGTTCAGCCTCGATCTGCTTGCGCTCGGTCACGTCCGTGATGAAGCCGTGCCACAATGGGCTGCCGTCAGCCAGCCGTTGCGGCCGCGCATCCCCTTGCCGCCAGCGCAAGCCTTGTCGGGGCAGTTGCACCCGAAATTCGAGGTGCCACGGCGATAGGCTTGCGGCAGATTGCCTGAGCGACTGGCGGTACGCGGCCAGATCACGCCGATCGACCAGTGCGTCGATGGCTTCTGCGGTTGTCGCGAGCTGCTGTGGCATCAATTCGAAAATGTCGCGGATACCGTCGCTTGCATAGGAGAAGAAGGAGCGTCCATCGGGCATCCACCTGTATTGGAAGACGAGGCCCGGCACCTCGTCGGTCAGGTTCGTGACCAGTTCGACGGACTGCTGGAGCTGCCCGGCCGTTTCCCGCAACGCTGTAATATCGGTCGTCGTACCGACCATGCGCAGCGCTCGCCCGTTGCCGTCGCGCTCGACCACCTTGCCGCGGCTGCAGATCCACTTGTAGCTGCCGTCCTTGCATCGGATCCGGTGCTCGACCGCGTAGCTGTCGGATCTGCTTTCAAAGTGCGCCTGCATCGCTGCGCTGACGTAAGCAAGGTCGTCTGGATGCAAACGCAGATAGGCGTCTTCGATCCTGTTGCCAAGCTCGTGGGACTCGTAGCCGAGGATCGCTTTCCATGCAGGCGAGTAATGAATTTCGCCGCTGGCAACATTGCGGTCCCAGACGCCGGTTCCGCTACCGTCAAGCGCCAGCGTCATCAGTTCCGCGCGTTCCTCCAGTGCTTTCACGCGGTCGCTTAGGTCCGTGAGCACATCCGTACGTTCAAGCCCGCGGGCGATCACCCCAGCCAGTTCGTACAGAAACCTCCGTTGCGCGTCATCTAGCGCGCGGGGCAAATCATCCAGCAGGTATAGCGCGCCAAGATGGCGTCCGGTGGCGTCCGTCAGCGCACAGGCAGCGTAGAAGCGTGGCAATCGCACCGTGAGATCGGAAGGCCCGCCGCGAAAGCGCTCGTCGTCGTGCGTATCCGGCACGATGACCATCCTGTCCATCATTGAGCATGCTTGTGACGACACACCTGTCAGGTCCGGAGGCAGCGCGTCAGGCAAGACGCCGTCCACTGCTTTTGGCCTTTGCCCCAAGGGGTCGATAAGGCGACGAGAGAAGTTGCGACGCCGAAATGAGCCCGCGCAAGCCTTACCAACGCCTGACATTCAGTGTTGGCCGTTGTCGGTGCTAATTCGTCGACCGTGGGTACGGTAGGCGGAACAACGCCGTCATGCAAATCGTTGCGAACCAGCATAGTAAGCCGTTACAGGGAGGAGCCGCGAGCCGTGGCAAACGACTGTATAACGGCAACGCACGCACTACATTTAGGGCGAATTGGTTCGCGACGAGCGCCAAGGATGGGTCTCGCAACGGACGCCCCGGCCTGCGGGCTGTAGCGACAGCCCCGCAGTCGTTCGTGTCGCCCGCTGCTAACAGCAAGGAAGGCGGCACCCCCCGGTGGGACCGATCGGCGTCGGACCGAGATCGGCCAGAAGCAGTCGTTGAACACTGTCGGCACGAGGTATTCGAGTGGCAATTTCACTCTTGGAGCGGCCCTTCACGATGTTCCTGATAAGCGGGATCGATGATCGCGTCGAGGAGATCGATATTGCCGGGTACGCCGCCAACATCTTCCGGCGGACAGACGTTGCGGCCGTCCGGGCAGATGGGCGAGAGCAACTCAGGATCAGGCGGCAGGACCTTCTCGCCCTTCACACGATGCCGCCAGTTGTCACCGCACAATGCTCCTTGCCGTCGGACAGCCCGTCGAAGCTGTACGTCGTGCTGTTGACCTCGCGGCCGTCGTTCAGATTCACGGGTAGTCGCGTGGCCGTACGGATGTCGCGGCGGGTTGGTGCGTACCCGTTAGCGTCCTCAGGAACGCGACGATTGCGTCAATGTCCGATTCCGCCAATTGTTTGCCGACCTGATATGTCGCCATGTCACGTACAGCTTCGCGCAGATCGATGCGGCTGCCGTCGTGGAAATAGGGCGCGGTCAGCTCAACGTTGCGCAGCGTCGGCGTCTTGAACGCATGGCGATCGAGCGGATCTTTCGTAACGTTGGCGCGGCCGTTGTCCGCGTCGGTGCGCGCGTGGCCCCGCGCGGCGAAGTAGTCGGCCGCGAGGCCCATCCGTTCGAACGACTGCCCGCCCAGATTCTTGCCAACGTGGCAGGTCGCGCAATGGTTTGCCTTGAATAACTGGTAGCCCCGCAGTTCCTCGCTATTCAGCACATCCCTGTCGCCGCGCAGGTAAGCATCGAAGCGACTCGGCGTTAGCAGTGTCGTCTCATATTCGGCGATCGCGTCTGTGATGTTCTCGCCTGACCAACCGTCCGGGTACACCCGCAAGAACTGTTGCGTCAGCGATGAGTCCTGTTTCAGCTTATCGATGATCTCACTCCATGACGTGGACGCCATTTCGACCGGATTCAGCGGTGGGCCGCCGGCCTGTTCCTGCAGCGTGGCGGCGCGACCGTCCCAGAACTGCGTGCGGTTGAGTGCCGAGTTGAACACTGTCGGTGCGTTGATTGCACCCAACTGGCCGCCCACGCCGGACGAAACCTTTTTTCCATCTACGCCACCGATCGCTAGGTTGTGGCAGCTCGCACACGATATCGTGTTGTCCGCCGATAGTCTGACATCGTTGAAAAGCTGGTTCCCGAGCGCGACCTTGCCCGCGTCAGTCGGCAAGGAATGTGGCAACGGTTGTACCGGCTCGTTAGCGAACTCTGGTGCAACGCCGGGCGTCGCATATGCGCTGTGTCGCTGTGACGCGATCCAGTCGAGAAGCGCGCGTTGATCGTCAGCGCTCAAGCCGGTGGTCCAGTGTACGAAGCGAAACAGCTTTGGTGGCATGGTGCGTTCGTTCACAACGGTTTCCAGCTTTGCAAGATCGGCTTCGGGGGCCGGTACGCCACTTCCGAGCGCCGCGTACAGGCTGTCGATGCGGAAGTAGGCGAGGCCCGTCTGTATGTCGTGCTCGGCTAGCTGACGAATGCCTGGTAGCGCGGCATAGTTGGGCAGGACAGTTTTCGTCGAGTGGCAGTAATAGCACGCGTTTCGATCTAACACTTTGCGGATGCCGTACGCTTGTGGGGACGCGGCCAGTCTCGCGGCCGCTCTTTCCGCATAGTCCTTGTCGTGTATGTACGCAATGCCGCTGATGCAGAGATAGCCTATCAGCACGACGGCGATCGATACGATCAGCAGTTTCTTCACTTGCTCTCCTGTTTCGATTTTGGTCGGAATCCCATACCGTTTACATCGGGTAGGTCTTGATGTTGATATCGGCTGCAGAGCGATGCCGTGCTGATCGTACAGAACGCACAGAAATTGACTGGTTCCGAGACACGCGCGAAGGGGGTGTCTGCCTATATAACGGACGGATCCTGAGCGAAATCAGTGACGTAGTGCCATGCTGAAAAGCGCTCGTCGACTTGTTTGCGGTAGAGGGCGGCGCAGTGGATGTCTTCGCTGGGCCATCACGCACATCAATGTAGCCTGCAGCTTCCAGCTCGCGAAAGATCTTCAGACTGTTCTGCTTGTGCGTAGCGTCCGTTGTTCCGATGAAGACATCGGGCTCGATGTGCATTGCCCGCAAGCAATCCATTATCTCGTCAATATGCAACTGCGCGACTTCGTCAATCGGACGACCGAGCTTGCGCGCCTTCACTACCGTATAGGTGCCATGCTCGTCCGCACCTGTGACGTGGTAGGCGCGGTGACCTCTCATGCGTTGAAAGCGAACGAAAAGATCGGTGAGCAGATAGACCCCGCCGATATGGCCGAGATGCAGCTTGCCGTTCGGGCAGGGCGGTGCGGGGCAAACGAAAAAGGTGCGTGTGGTCAAGTTAGTCCCACCATATCGATAGAAATTTCAGGCTCGCTGCCGGGTCGGCATTGCGAATCGCGTGCTCCTGATTCGGCTCGATATAGAGCAGCGTTGAATCTGCCACTGGCCGCGCCTGGCCATTCACCTCGAAGACTCCCTTGCCTGAAATGAGTACCCACAGTTCATGCTCGGAATGGGAGTGCAGATTGACAGCGGCCGCCGGCACGACCTCAACAATCGATGTGCCGAACGCTTTTGTCAGGCCAGCGGGCAGATGTTCGAGCAGCCGGCAAACAAGAACGCCGTATTCCGGCCGCATCATGGATGGGTCAATCTGCTTTGTGTACACGCACATTCTCCGGTGAATTACATTAGGGAAGCGCTGATTAATTGACCGGGCTGCCGAGCTTGCAGATGGGATGGCGCGGATTTTTTCTGGATGACGAAGTAAATGAGGATCGGTTTCGGTGAATTTGGCTCTGGAGCGAGCCTCACTTATCGCATCTTTCACACACATGACGGATTGCCCCCATGAACCGGCTGCAATAGATTTCGCGCAATCACCAGGTTCGCCAAGGCGAACAGACTGAACAGTTGCGCCGTGTTCTTGGCCAGCCCCTTGTAGCGCACCTTGCGATGATGGAACAGGTTCTTGACAATATGAAACGGATGCTCGACCCGCGCGCGAATCTGCGCCTTGGTTCGCTCGACCGCAACCACCAGGTCCTTCAGCGGACCGTCCTGCATCGCCTTGATCTTTCCGCGCTTGGCCGCCACGCGCCACTTCACCGGCTTGCCCTTCATTTCGTCGCGTTTGTCCACGCCGATGTAGCCCGCGTCGCCGAACGCTTCTTGCTCATGTCCGTGCAGCAGGGCATGGGCCTGCGACACATCCGACACGTTGGCCGACGTGCCAACCACGGTATGCACCAGCCCCGAATCGGCGTCGACACCGATGTGGGCCTTCATCCCAAAGTGCCATTCGTTTCCCTTCTTCGTCTGATGCATCTCCGGGTCGCGGCTCTTCCCGGCGTTCCTGGTCGACGGTGGCGCTTCGATGATCGTCGCGTCGACCAGCGTACCTTCCTTCATCATCAGCCCGCGCTCGCACAGCGAGATGCCGATCTCGTCGAACAAGTTGCGCGTCAGATCATGCTCGACCAGCAGGCGACGGAACTTCAGCAAGGTGGTCGCATCCGGCACATTCTCGAGCGCCAGGTCGATACCGGCGAAGGCGCGCAGCGCGATGCTGTCATACAACGCATCTTCCAGACCTTCGTCCGACAGACCGTACCACTGCTGCAGAAAGTAGATGCGCAGCATACGCTCCAGGCCGATCGGCGGCCGACCTCGCCCGCCCTTCGGGTAGTGCGGCTCGATCGCCGCCAGCAAGCGCGACCAAGGCACGACGCGCTCCATTTCGGCCAGAAAGCGCTGGCGTCTCGTCACACGTTTCTTGCCCGCGCTTTCCGCTTCCGCAAAGCTGATCTGCCGCTTCATCGTCGATCGTCCGTCCCGTGAATTTCTTCCACAACGCCCTCGATCACATCTGCGATGACGGTCGCACCAAATAAATCAGTGTTTCCTTAGGTGCGATAGAAAATGCCATTTGGCGGCTTCAGATCGTGGATATCCGATTCCTTTCCTTCGGGTGGGTTGTAGGCACGCTTCAGTTTGTTGTATTCCGTACGCGTGGGGCCACCAGTCGAGGCGCGCTGGAACACCAGATAGAGCACGCGGCGCGAACGGTTACTTTTGTTGGGCTGCGAATAGTGCGGCGCGTAGTCGTCGAAGACGAAGATGTCGCCGGCCTTCCAGGGCACGGGTTCCCACTTGAACGTCTCGGCCACTTCCGGATGAATCACGCCGCCGGCGTCCATCGGAAACACACCTTTCTGATGGTTGCCCGGACTGAAGAACAGGCCGCCGTTGTCCGGATCGGAATCATCGATGCCGATGGCGACCACGGCATGCACCATGCGTTCAGGAATGTTGTGCGGGGTGTGATAGATGTCCTGATGCGGACGGTAGCCGCCGCTGTCCGGGTACTTGAAGATGAGCAGTTCCTTGAGCATGCGGGTATCTTCATCGAGAAGCGATTCGACGGCCGTCTGGATGCGCTTGTCGGCCAGCAACAGGTCGCGCAGCTCGTTGTTGAAGTCCCAAAAGCTCTCTACCTTTGAAACGATCCTGCGGTCGTCCTCGGTCTTCTCGAACCACATCATCCATTTGTTGTCGCTGATTTCCCAGCGCGAGACATCGTTGACCAGAGCAGAAATCTTTTCGCGGGTGACCGGATAGAAAAAGCCCTCTACTTTTAGATATCCATCTTCGTTGCCACTTGGATTTTTGCGTTTCATTCAGCATACGAACCACCTCGTTAAAGAACGGAGTTTTCAAGGAGAAGTCAGGCGGCGAAATGCGCCTTCATGCGCATGACGCCGATAGCACGACATTGGCGAGTACGGCGCCTAGCAGGACGACGAGCATTGCATCGGCGCCGAAAACGTGAATCAGAACGCCACATAGGGAAGGGCATCCGAACAGACCGATGAAATAGGCAAGCGTAAAGATTTGCGAAGTCACCGGCACCGA
>NZ_CADFGP010000078.1 GCF_902833905.1 Paraburkholderia tuberum STM678
GCGGAATCTGCTTGAGGTCATGATCCATATCGGCGAGGACTACAGGCGCATGAACAATTGCGATCATGAACTGTTCACGGTTCTGGCGCTCGACGCCAAGGGTATTCCGGACCGTCGTCTTACTCCCCGCGATGCGGCGGACCTGCTGGCCGATGCGGCGCAAAGCGTTCAGGACAGACTTGCGACTCCTGGCACGACCACGACGAAGCACTAACTGGCTCTGTCAGCAATCCAATGAAGGCGGCTTGATGCCGCCTTTTTCAATTGCACGGCGAGAAGCAGACGTTTATTCGTTTTGCATATTGTGTCTGCATATGTTGTCACGCGCGTCCATCAGATAAATCATGTGCCTCCCGACCCGACCCGAACGAAACGCGCGAGGAGATGCTGGTCATGATTGAGCGCATCGCCGAACTTCTGGAGGCGCGCGCTCGCGGCGACGCCACGCTTCTCTCTACCACACTGCGCTATCACGAGCAGCAGGGCTGACCGTTTCCCGAGCGCGATCGACTCGCATGCGTCGTTCGCCATTAGGTGTTGCTGCACCCGTTTATCACGCATTTCCATCTCGAAAAAGCAAAGGATTCCGATTTAACGATCATTCACAAAATCGTTGGCAATTTCGCACAGGGTGAGTGGAGTGATTGACGGGCAGCGGGTACCGCCCTAGATTTTTTCGGTTGAAGGTTGCTGANCGTTTCTTTAACCATACAGGGATGTGTGGATGAATGCTGTCACGAAAAACTTTACCGCCGCGCTCAGCCATCCGAGCGCGCGCCTGACCCAGCACCTCAGGATCTGGATCGGCTCCCAGCCCCATGACCTCGACGTGCTCGATTTCAAGGCCAGCGGTGGCTTCTGCAAGGACTACCGCGTCGACGTCACGGTTACGTCGCCACGGCTGGAGATCGACGGCAAGCAGTACGTGGGCCGTCGCGCGGGCCTGCAGATCGACGAGCAGGCGGCGGTGCCCTCGGTGAGCTACGTGCAGCCCGTCAGTCACGACGCCGCCACCTTCAACGGCGTGGTGACGAGCTGGAAGCGCATCCGCACGAGTCGCGACGAGTCGGCTTACCAGATGCGCATCGAGCCGCGCTTTGTGGCCCTCTGCAAACGCATTATCAAAAGCGACACATTTAAAGATGTGACTTTGCAGGAGCTGATCACCCAGGCGCTGGTCGACCGCAAGAATTTCGATGCCTTCGATGTCGAATTCCAGATCGAAGGGCTGCAGGAGAAGATGGAACAGGTGGTGATGCTGGAGGAGTCGCTCTGGAATTTCATCGCCCGCCATTGCCGCCGCCTCGGCGTTTTCTGGTTCTACAAGCAGGGACGCGGCAAGGACGGCAAGCTCGACACCATCGTGTTCGCCAACAATCCGCGCGCCTATATCCGCTCGGTCGACGTGCCGCTGCTGGATGCCTCGGGCCTGCACGCGAGCTGGCACGAAGCGGCCCAGGCCGTGCATGAGCAGCGCGCGCTGGTGCCGGCCACCATCGAACTGTGGGAGCGCAACTACTGCACGCCGGACGATCCCCTTCGCGCCACGGCGAATGTCTCCATCGAGACGGATGACCGCTCATCGTTCGGGCAGATCAGTCGCAGCGTCGAAGGCCATCTGACGCCAGCGCAGGCCGAAACGTTCGCACAGACCCGGCGCGAGGAGCAGATCGCGCGTCAGGCGACGCTGGCGGGCAGGACCGACGCCAAGGGCATCGCGGCGGGCGTGGTAATGAAGCTCACCAATGCGAAGATGCCGAGCGCCGAATACGGCTTCGTGATCACTTCGTTCAAGATGAAGGGCAGCCGCACCAAGCCGGCCTATACGCGCTTCAAGGCGATGCCGGCGAACCTGACCTACCGGCCCAGGTTTGACTTTGAGCGGGACTGGCGTTTTCTGCCTGGTCCCGCTGTGGGCGTGGTCACGACGAGCGACTCCGCCCCCTACGGCGACATGGACGACCACGGGCGTTATAGCGTGCTGCCGAAGTTCCTGCAGGGCTCGGGCAACACCGACAACAAGCTGCTGAAGCTGCGCCTGCTGCGTCCGTCATCGTCCTACCAGGGCGGCTTCCACTCGCCCCTGCTGCCGGGGACCGAGGTCCTGCTCGACGCCGAAAATCGCGACGTGGACCGCATCTACATAGCGGGGGCCATGCACGACTACGCCCACCCGGACGTGGTGCGCGGAGACCAGTCGCTGTTTAGCTATGCCATCTGGCGTTCCCCGCTGCTCGGTGCGGAGGTGGTGTTCAACGATCTGCAAGGAAAGGAGAGCGCCCGCATAGCGACGGTCTACAGCCAGACGGCCTTCAACCAGGGCTATCTGCTCAACAGCAAGAAGCTGCTGCGGGGTGAAGGGTCCGAAATGACGACCCAGGGCTGGGGCACGATGCGTGCGGCGAAGGGACTGTTCCTCTCGGCGGATGCGGAGGCAGGAGCCGATACGCCGCACCTTGAGATGGAAGCGGCCATACGGCAGCTCGAAGCCTCCCAGGCTGAAGTGGCCTCCCTTCGCGAGCAGGCGCAGCAAGCGACGGCGGAACTGTCCGAACTCAAGGCGCAACAGCAGCAACTCGAAAGCGCGTTCCGCGATCTGAAGCAGGCGGTTATTCTGCTGTCGGCTCCCAAGGGAATTGGCCTGGTAACGCCGGAATCTATCCAGCTCGGCGGCGGTGAGCATATTGCTGCGACCTCCGGCGGGAATACGGACTTCAGCACCGGTCATAGTTTTACGGTGGCGTCGGGCCGGAGCGTCTCGCTGTTCGCGTTGCAAAACGGTATCAAGGCGCTGGCGGCAAACGGAAAGGTTGACGTACAGGCGCAGCAAGGCGAAATAAGCCTGGTATCGCACGACGGAATGAGTATTTCGAGCGTCAACGGACGAGTTACGGTGACGGCGAAGGAGGAAATTCTGTTCGTCTGTGGCGGGTCCTATCTCCGCATCACGCCGTCTGGCATCGAGGACGGTACTCAGGGCGACCGGACAATCCATTCGGCATCCTACGCGAAGCTCGGGCCGCAAAGTGTCTCGGCGGCGATACCCGCGTTGCTTAACTCGGGCGGTGCATTCAATCAGGCGTTTGTTGTGAACTGGAGCGGTACGCAGATTCCCGCGAGCAACGCGAAATATCAGTTGTTCTCCGAGGGCAAGCTGATCGCCGAGGGCGTCACCAACGAAAAAGGCGAGACGTCGCTCGCGCAAAGCCACGTTCCACTGGACGCAGTTCTCAAACTTCTGGATCATTGAGCCATGGCTGAAAACGACAATACCAACGTTACAGGCGTTTTTCGCTCCTTTATGTCGCCGGCAGGCTATACCCAGAGGGCCAAGGCCGACAAAACGAGATGCGATTTGCACGTAACCCCGGCAGCCGATTCGATCACCGGTACTTGCGAGTATTACTATCGGCCGCTCGGGTGCGCCTATACGGAGACCGTCGAGAAAGTCAGTACCGCCAGCGCGTGGCAAACGGTAAAGGCTTTCGCGACGTCGTGGGACCCGTGGACGGACAAGGAGCTTGTTCACCGTCTCCTTCATCGTCGCGAGCAGCTAATCCCACCGAACTGCACCGACTCGGACTGGTCTCGCCACAGCAACTTCATGATGCGCCATATCGGCTGCGGACATAAGCCACCGTCGTACTACGTCAGTTATGGCTACTACTACTGTTCAACCTATGGCGCTAAGTTGAAACCGAGATTGAGCGATGCGGGAAAGGATTGGTTGGACAACGCGCGATGGTATCTGCAAAGCAATATGGAAGACGGACTCAGCCAGAATATGCGAGGAAACGTGATCCAGATGCGCAGCCGGAAGCCCGGCAATGGCAGCTTTACGATGGAGGTCAAGCAATTCGAGTTAGAACTAGTCGAGGACACTTTCCAGACGTTCGCGTTCAAGACGCACCCGCTGGCCTATCTCGACGGCGGGCTCGCGTCTCTGCCCTCATGGGATCTCGCGAAGCTCACCATGCAGCCAAACATCCAGGAATGGGGAGATGGCCGTACATGGGAGCAGGCTGTCGACAGCGGCAAGGTGGTCCTGCCGCAGATGATTAACGATTCTGACATGGACGATCCCATTGGCAAGGCGCTCGGCCGTCTGATGGCGAAATAATATGCGCAACCACAAGCGCGGGAGTTTGCTTCTCGGCGGCCTGGTACTTGTGGCTGCTGCAACCTATGGATATCAGGCAATGACAACACCTGGCTGGGAAACCGTCACAAAGAACAACAACTCTAATTTCGACGAACCATTCCGCCTTCGAGGCAATGAGGTGATGGCCCTTGAATCTCTCGGACCAGAAATCACATTCAAGCCAAGGAGTGAGCGAAAGAATCCGGAACTTGCTGAGCCAACCGAGCCGTGGATGAATGACTCAAGCGAAAGGCTCAACCGGTCAACGGTCAATTTTTTCCGTGGGACCTTGGACGGTGGTCTAACACGCTCCTTCCAGCAGCAGGCGCAGAACAACGCATGGTGGAGTTCGAAGGACTGGACTACGCACTACATTGCTACCGACTGGATGGACTACAAGGCGGCCGATTCGGAGAAGGGCCTTGCGCCGCACATCGCGAAACTATGGCGTTCCGCTGATGGAGGCAAGACTTGGACGCAATTGAAGTGGCCGGAGGAACAAAATATCAATCGACTGCTCTTCCTTGATTCGCTACGCGGCTACGCGATCGGTTGGGGTCCGCATGTGTGGCGCACCGCTGACGGTGGTCACACGTGGCAGGAGATTGCCCTGCCGCCGATGGCAACCGACTACCGCGATCCGCGCAAGACATTCGACGCCGTCAACCTCGGCCCCGATGGCGTACTACGTGTCGCCTATTACGTCGGGATGCTCGGCGATATACGCCTTTCCAGCGTTGTGTACCGCCTGCGTTGGGACGACGCACACTTCGAGCAGGACGTCGTATTGCCAGATCAGGTAGTCAGGCAGCTTGTTTCGGTTGATGAACTGCCTGGCCGTACCTATTCGGTCTACGCACTGTCGCGCCTCGGGCCTTCGAGGAATTACGACGACCCCAACGATAAGGGCGACAGGACGGGCTCGATATCGACATGGCCGAGCTACAAGAATCCGACCGTCGAGCAGTTGCACACATTCGACAAGCGTTACAGCGTTGGCGGTCTGAGCGTCGGCAAACGTGGCGTACTCCTGGTTAATGCGGAAGACTCAAGCCGAGCGGGGGCACCGCACAACATTACGTTCTATAGCCAGGATTCCGGTAAATCGTGGAAAGACATTGACGACGGGATGATGCAGGGTGGCTGGTTCGATTCGCAGACCAATACCCAATACGCGCTGTATGCCTATACGCTCAAAAAGCGTCAATTCTGAGAGAGTTAGAGCGCTATGAGTAGAAGGCCGTATATCCGCAACGGCGACGAGACGAACGTCGGCGGTCAGGTCGAAACGCCCGCGCGCAAGGACATGCTCGATGGCCGGATTGCCGCCTATGAGGACGACCAGGTCTGGTGCCCGAAGTGCCGCACCTACGGGCGAATTGGCTGCACTGGCGAGCGGGCGAACGAGAGAGGTCCCGCCGGCAAACGCCCCGCGCTCGCCGATGATCTCTGCCTGTGCCGGTGCGATCCGCCGCCGGTATTGATTCCTTCACAGACGACGTCGGTATCCTGCACGTAATCGCGCCTATGCAGATTGTTGAATATTGCCCGCGCCAGGCGCGCGGATACTCCTCGCTCACGGCGTCGCGTACGACCGGCACAGAGGAGTCGCACATCGATGCCGGTTGACCTGAAACAGCTCGGACCGCCAAAATCCTATCCTCCGCGCGGACCAGGGATACGCGTATGGATCCTCGTATGGGTCGCTTGCGTTATCGTTGTCGACGGCGCAATCCTCCTGCTCTGGCCGCATAACCAGCCGGCGCGGGGCGCGATATTCTGGCTACCGGTCGCGGGCCTTCCCAATGTCCTGTTTCTGATAATCGCCATACTGACCCGCGCGGGGTACGAGGGTGCCTACCTGCACGCGATGTTTTACAACGATCATCGCGAACAACGCCGTCGTCGCCTCATCGAACGCGGGCAGGAGGCCGTACGCGTGCTGGACTATAGCTACCGGCTCGCCGTCGCGGACGGAGCGCTCTCGTCGACGATTACGGAAGGAACACCGGTACTCAAGGCGCAGCCGCTCAGGGATGGCACCGCTACCGCAAGACATACGCGGCTGCCTGACAATACCGATACGGACCTGGCTGATCCGCTACTCGCCCAGGTACTGCAACAGGTCCCGGTTGATCGCACGGGCAGACTCTATGCGCAACTGCTGGCTCCCCTTGTACGCACTATCCGGCCTCTGCTACGGGCCGGGTTGACGCCCGCCGTGCGACTGGTTGTCGCCGACCCGGCAGGCCCGGGCGATGCGCTGAAACAGCTACAGACGGTCATCGGCGCAATGAACCTCTATCTGCCGGACTGCAAGGCGGTCGCCGCCGACGACGGACTGATGCCGGTCGACGCATGGCTCGATGCGGAAGAAAAGCGTCCGCTGCTGGTCGTTGCGGTCCAGTTGCATGACAAGCCGCCCGAGGATAGCGCGGAGGGTGGTGTCGCCCTGCTGTTCCTGCGCCAGGCGGTAGCGTTGCCCGAAGCGGTAACGCCCCGCGCGACGCTTCACCGACCGGTCGCCGTGCCGCCGCAGGAATTGGCCGAGGGTCTCGCGCTCTCGCTGCTATGGGGGCGCGTTACGCCGTCATTGCTGAAGCACGCGTGGCTGACCGGTTTCGATGCACAGGAACAGACGCGTGTCACCCAGGCATCCCGACGAGCCGGGCTGGAACCATTGACGAAGTTCGAGGCGCGGCGCATGCCCGACACCATCCTCGGCCACGCAGGCCGGGCGGCTAGCTGGATTGCCGTTGCTGCGGTAGCCGAACATGGGGCAGACGCCCCCCAACTCATCCTGAGCCGTACACCGACCGCCTCCCAGGCGACTATCCTGCAAGCCCATCCGCAAACCTCATGAGTACCGAACCTGTCGTAACCCCCGAGAGTGTCGTTCCGCCGTCGCCTCCGGCCCGCTCGCTACTGACCTGGGCGATTCCCGCATTTGCCGTATTGATGGCCGCCGTTGCGCTTGTCGTCGTATGGGTCTTTGGCGAAATCGTCAATGCGACTACCCTCGATGCCAAAAAGACGTTCAGCCTCTGGATTCTCGGCCTTCTGCTCCTGGTCGTACTACTCCATGTTTTTGCAACGCGGGTAGGCGCGCACTACGTTGCGGGCGTCGTGTTCCGGCGGGACAACGGGAAGGAGTCCGGCAAGACAACGGACGCAGCGGCCGCCGCGAAACGCGATGCGCGGCTGCAACGGATGGCCGAGGAGCTACGCGTCGCGCACGGCAGGTTCTGGCGCAGCCGCCTGCGCTGGTTGATGGTGAATGGTACGGACGAGCGGGTCGAGCAGGTTGCGCCCGGCCTCAAACAGGCGGGCGTCATGCACGTCGGCGAGACTGTCCTCGTTCATTCGGCACCGGAGGGCATTGAAGCGGAGAAGTGGCTCGGGCAGATCCGGCGGTTGCGCCACCGTTATCCGGTCGACGGCCTGGTACACGTTGCGTGCGTCGACGAAGCGGATACGAGCCTGCCCCGCACGCTCTCCACGCTTGCTACCGCGCTCAGATGGGCCGCGCCCATTACGTTCCTGCATCCGGTCGAGGCGCACGGTAGCCCGTCGGAGCGCTTCGACGCGGTCGGCACCTTCATGCCGAACGATTCGCGCAGGCAGGCACAGGAAGCCGCCGCCAGGTTGCCGGATCTGCTGCACGAGGTCGAGCAGCGGTCTGCGGACGCGGGCGTACACCTTTGCACCCGGAATAACCTCCGGGTGACCTGGCTGATGGAAATCTCGAAGTATGTCGGCGACCATGGTGAGCGCATTGTCGAGGGCCTGCGGGGGCTGGCTGCGTCGCACTGGCTGCGCGCGTCGCTCGCGGGCGTCATGTTCGCGCCGGTCTTTCCGGGGCCGACCGTCGTACCGGTACCGGTTACCAACGGCGACGGGACGCCCGGCGAGCCTGTCGACGCGCCGCCAGCAGTAACGGACATGCGCGCACAGCCCGCCGCGTTGCTGCCGGTATGGCGCGAGATCGCGGGCGGATCGTCTAACTACCGGGGGCGGCGCGTCGGCTTCTACTGGCGTAACGCGCTCGCGATGCTCGTCATAGCCGCGGCGATTGTCTGGTGCGTGTGGATGACGGTCTCCTTCGTCGGCAACCAGCAGCTAGCACGCGAAGCAAATCAGACAGCGCAAACCGCTGTTGAGACAAAGCCGCAAACCGCCGACTCCTGGCGCGCCCAGCTCGCGCTCCAGCAACTGATGGAACGGCTCGAATACCGCCAGCAGCACGGCGCGCCGTGGTACCTGCGCGCGGGTCTTTCGCGCAACGACGACATCCTTGCGGCGCTCTGGCAGCCGTACCGGATCGCCGCGACGCATAACCTGCAGGAGCCCGTGGTGCGAACGATCACGGACCTGCTAAAGGCCGCAGGCGAGGCCCGCGCCGACGCGCTGCAGTCGCAGGATACGCGTGGCAGCACCTACAACGCGCTCAAAACCTACCTGATGCTTGGAGACCCGGCCCGTGCCGACGCCGCATTTCTGCGCCGCTCGCTTGTCGCGTTGTGGCGACGCCCGGTGGACATGCCCGAGGGCGAGCGCGACGACACGGGCCGCCGACTCGCTGCGTTTTACGCCGACGACCTGAAGGCCCACCCCGAATGGCGCATCACACCCGACCAGAGCCTCGTGAGCACGACCCGCAACATGCTGGTGACGCAGATGGGCCTCGCATCGGCCGACGACACGGTGTACCGGAGCATCCTCGACGAGGTCAAAGGCAAGTACGCGGACGCATCACTCCAGACGTTGCTCAACGGTGCGGACGCGCAGGGGCTTTTCAATACGTCCCAGACGGTGCCAGGCATCTACACGCGGGCCGCATGGGACGGCATGATTGCGGACGCGATCGACAGGGCGGCGCGCGAGCGACGCGTCAGCGGCGACTGGGTGCTGACCGGCGCGCAACCATCGCAGACCATCGGTAACACCCTCGCACAGGGTGCGATCCGCACCAGCGCCGCAATTGACGAGAAGCGGGCGGCCGAAGAACTGAAGCAGCGACTGACAGCGCGCTACTTCGCGGAGTACACCGCCGCCTGGCAGACCATGCTCAACAGTCTCCAGTGGCAACCGGCATCGAACCTGAACGGCGCGATCGATCAACTCGCCCGTCTCGCCGACGCGCAGACCTCGCCGCTGATCGCGCTGATGAAGTCGGTGCAGTATCAGGCGCAGGCGGGACGACCCTCGCAGGCGTTGACCGACACGCTGGTGCGCAAGGCGCAAAGCCTGATTGGCAGCGACGACGCGAACGCACCGGCCGTCAGTCCGCTGGACAAATCATTTGGCCCGGTACTCGCATTGATGGGCGAGACTGGCACTCCCCCGGCCTCGGGTAACGTCAAGGGCAACACGTCGGCGAATGTCGCGCTCAGCGGCGTAAGCCTGTCCCGCTATCTCACTGCGGTCACGACGATGCGACTGAAGCTTCAGCAGATCGCGGGGAGTCCCGATGCGCAGGCGATGGCGCGCTCGCTCGCGCAGGCGGTCTTCCAGGGCAAGCTCTCGGAGCTGTCGCAGGCGCGCGATGACGCGGCGCTGACAGCCGCAAGTCTCGGCTCCGCATGGGCAGGCTTTGGCAACGCGGTGTTTGCGCAGCCGCTCGAAGCCGCGTGGCAGACGATCCTGCAACCGGCGGCGGCCAGCCTGAACGAGGCGTGGCGCGCGAGCGTCGCCGCACCGTTCAATGCCACGATGAGCGGACGCTATCCGTTTTTCGACACGCAGGCTGATGCGTCTTTCGCCGAACTCGGGCGCTTCGTGCGTCCCGACACCGGCCTGGTCGCCCGTTTCATCTCGACGCAACTCGCGGGCGTACTCAAGCTCGAAGGCGATCACTGGACACCGAACGAACTGGCACCACAGGCACTCCAGTTCGATCCGAAGTTCCTTGCAGGCCTGCGCCAGCTCTCGACGGTCGGCGCGCAACTCTACATAAAGGGCGATGCCAACGAGCGCTTCGAGATGATGGCCTTGCCGACGCCGGACGTCACGCGCTCGGAACTGTCGGTCGACGGCAAGCAGATCGTCTATTTCAACCAGCAGGAAAGCTGGACGCCGCTTGCCTGGCCCGGTGACGGCCTGAATGGGCATGCGGGCCTGACGTGGCAGACACTCAACGCGGGCCTGAGGCAGGCGTTCGATTCGGCGGGCGACTGGGCGTTTCTCCGGCTGCTGGCGAAAGCCGAGGTGAAGCAGCTCGACAGTACCCGCTACCAGCTCACATGGAACGACGCGAATGGCGAGCCGTTGCGTTACCTGCTGCGAACCCAGGTTGGAGCAGGTCCGCTCGAACTGCTGAAGCTGCGCGGTTTCCAGATGCCCGAAAGGATTTTTGTTGTCGGCAAGGCGGGAGCTGCGCCGATGCTGCCGCCGTTGCCCCCGGAGTTACAACCATGACCGCACCGTGGAAGCAGATGCAGGCCGAAGGCAATCCGTTCCTCAGGTATTACGACGCGGAGATGCGCTATCTGCGCGAAGCCGGTCGCGAGTTCGTACGCGACCACCCCGACGCCGCACGGCGCCTGGGCATGCAGTACGGTCAGGAAGGGGACCAGGTCCGCGCGGTTAACGAAGGCTTCGCGATGCTTGTGGCGCGGCTACGCCACACGCTCGACGATGCGATGCCGGAGCTGACCGAAGGGATGCTCGACAACGTCTATGAACACATGGCGCGGGCGATCCCGTCTCTGTCGGTCATCGAATGCATGCCTCTGAACCGCCGGGACCTGAAAACGGCGCAGATCCCCGCCGGGGCCGTGGTGCGCTCGGCGCCTATCGGTCCCGCCGGGGTGCAGTGCCCGTTCCGCACGACGCAGGCGGTCGACCTGCTGCCGCTCTCGGTCGAGGACGCGGCGGTGACGATGCGTGCCGACGGGCGCACGGTCATCCGCCTGACGTTCGGCCTCTGGTTCGGGGATCAGCGCGAGCACACGGACCTGTCGCGCATCCGCCTGTACCTGCATGGCGATCGGGCCGCCGCCGCCGCGCTGTACGCAGCACTCACGCGCCAGGTCGCGGCGGTTGGCCTGCGCGTGCCTTCGGTGCGCAATGGCGAGCTGCAGACGCTGGGCGGGCTGCGCTTCGAGCCGGCGGGGTTCGGCCCGTCGACGCGGCTGTGGCCGATCATGGACGCCAAGCGGAATGAGGAGGTCGACCGCGAGCAGACGTTGCTGGAGTACTTCGTATTCCCACAGAAATTCCACTTCGTTGACCTGTGCGGTTTCGACAGCAAGGTGGTGCCAGCGGGCGAGGCGCAATTGACCTTCGAGATCGAACTGGAAGGGCGCATGCCCGGCGACCAGCCGGTAACGCGGGAGAGCTTCCGGTTGTTCTGCACGCCCGTCATCAACCTGTTCGAGGTCGATGCGCTACCCCTGCAGCCCGCCGACTGGTACGACACCGGGCACCGCGTGCGGGCGGCGACCGCCAACGCGGATCACGTCGAGCCCTTCGACGTGATCGCGGTGACCGCAACCGACCCGGAAGGCGGCGCACAGCACAGCTACCGGGCGTTCACGACCTTCCGGCATCGTGGCTGGATGCTGCGCTACGAGAAGCCCGAACGGTATTTCCATACTGCGACGCGCTATGGCGTGCTGGGGCGCGAACTATGGGTGACGCTGGCGGGGCAGCTCTGGGCCGGGACGCACCGCGATGCGCATCACGATGAAGACCGTCCGCAGCCCGACCGCCATCTGACGGTGCGTGCGCTTGCGAACAATGGACGGTTGCCTCGACTGGCACTCACTGAGGCGACCATCACCGAGACGGTGTCGGGTTTTACCGGCATCGCCTCGGTACGCAACCTCACTTCACCGAGCCTGCCGCAGTATCCGCCGCGCTATTTTCCGGGTTACGACTGGCGCGTGCTGGGCCACTTCACCGCGAACGGAGCGAACGAATTCAATCGCATGCTGACCGAAAGCGCGGAGGTCCTGCGAGAGGTGCTCGAACTCTACGACTGGACGCCGGACGATGCGATACCGCGGCGCATCGATGCGATCCGGACCGTGCACTTCTCCCGGGGCCGGGTGCTTCAGCGAGGTCTCCTGCTGCGGGTGGCGCGCATCCACGTTGACCTTGACGCGAACGGATTCGACGGGCCGGGCGACGCCGTGCTGTTTGGCGACGTGCTGAGCCATTTCCTGGGGCGCTATGCGAGCCTGCAATGTTCCATGCAGCTTGTGCTGACCATCGACGGCCAGGAGACGGTCTACCCGCGCACCGATTTCGAAGGAGCGCCTTTCTGATGAAGACCTGGATCAGACGATGCGTGACCGGTGTGGTCTTCGCGCTGGCGGTCAGCGGGTGCGGCACCTGGCAGTCGGTAAAGGACGGCACCGTGGATGTCACGCGTGCAGTGTTCGAGACGAAGGTCAAACAGATGAACCTGGTGGTGACGGCACGCGGTGCACTGAACGAGGACGCGCGCGGCGCGTCGCTTCCGGTCGTGCTGCGCATTTACCAGTTGAAGGACGACAGGCCTTTCGTAACCGCGACCTACGCGCAACTGCTCGCGGGTAACGAGGCGCTGAAGGCCGCGACGCTCTGGAGCCGGGACGTGACGCTGGGCGCGGGGCAGACGCTGAAGATTTCGGAGCCGATCGGCGACGCAGCGAACTACGTGGGCGTGGCGGCGTTCTTCCACGATACGGCCAATAGCGAATGGTCGGTGCTCGTGCCGAAATCACAGTGGAAGAAGACTGATCCGGTGAGGCTCGTTGTCATTGCCAACCGGATGGAGATCACGCAATGAAGAGTTGTACCCGGGCAGCCAGTGAGGCCTACACAATGAACGACGCCATTGCGTCGTTCGCCCGAGGTGGCCGTGGGAAGAACAGGCATTCTGTTGGGAACGGGAAGCGCAGGCTACTCATTTCTACAGTCATGTCGCTGGTGCTTGCCAGTTCCAGTATAAGTGCCATCGCAGCCGGGCTCGACTGTGCGCGTGCGACGAGCTCCGCAGAGCAGACTGTATGTACGTTAGAAGGTCTGCGGCAAGCGGATGGCAGGCTGTCGCACGTGTATGGCAGGCTGCTGGGAGCTTTGCCACAGCAGCGCGTGGCGTTGCGCGCGGCACAACTGGCTTGGTTAAAGGCCCGCGACCAATGTGGCGCCAATGCCGATTGTATCGATCAGCGCTATCAGTCCCGCATCGCTGACCTCCAGGCACGGCTCGTCGATGCGGTCGCGTACCGGCCGGATGCCCAGGATATGGCAGCCCTGGGAGATTTACGCGCACTCGTCGAGGCGGAGCGTCAGCGCGAACCCACGTTTCCCCTCGACAAGGTGATTGAGCAATTGCGCATCAAAACTGGGGTGACCAGTTTCGACAACGTGGGGGGCGATGGCCTTGACCGGGCGAAATTCCCCACGGTCCGCCCCAAGGGTGTGACGCCAGACGAATGGAAGGCCCTGCAGGCCTCGGGTATCGACGGTGGCGGCGAAAACGGAACGGCATCGTATCTGCTGATCAACCTTGACGGCGACGGCCCGCGCGATCTCGTGATCGACACGTATTCAGGGGGCACTGGACTTTTCAGTTGTATCAATACATTAAGTCGTAAGGGCGGCAGGTTTGAAGGTAATTACCAGCGTGACGGCGATGACAGCCTCGACGGCGATGGCGATGATGGCACCGGGCAATCCTGTCTCTATACGCTAAATGGTCGGGGTGCGAATCAGTCCGGCGACTGGATTCGCCTGCGCGGTCGCGTCTACGCAGCCTATCGCGACAGCGAATATGGCGTGGATGATGTTTATCTCATCAGGCCGCTTACCGTCGTCGGTGAGGTGCCAGTATTGACGGTGCGGTATCGCTACCAGTTGTCGGTACCGGTCGTGCAGAAAAAGGATGATGGGCACAAGACAGTAACGCTCGAGAGCAGGTTGCATACAGCGCTCACAAACGCCCTGCATTCCGTGGGTGACGAGGCAGCGCGCGATGCCGGTTCCCGCACGCCACTCTGTCCGATTCCGTCAACGGTCAAGGGCGATGACCGCGAGGAATACTACAGCTACGGTCCGGGACATTACTCGTACGAGATCGTCGGGGACATGCCGATCAAGGTTGGAAACAAATGCTATCTCGGCCGCATGGTCGACTGGTTTGGCGATTACGGTAAAGACGGCCTGACTGCGGAAATATGGATGCGCGAGCCCGGAGATGCCGGAGCGGATAGTGAACAGACCTTTACGGTTCATGGCATCCGTACTGCAATCGGGACAGAAATGTCGATCGGCAAAATGGCGGGTGACGGCGGTACATGATGAGGAGGCTGGATGACGCGGCGAACTACGTCGGCGTGGCGGCGTTCTTCCCTGATACGCGCCGATGCCGAGTGGTCTGTGCTGGTGCCGAAATCGCAATGGAAGAAGACCGATCCGGTGAGGCTGGTGGCAGCCGATCGCACGCTGGAAATCGATCTGGATCACAAATGAACATGAAGAGGCGATTTTCCTGTCTGGCAGCGGCAGCGCTGCCGTTCCTGCTGGTTGCGCAGACTGCGGTCGCCAGCGACGCGGCACCCATGTGCCAGCAGTTGCGGACGAGCGGCGCGACCGACATCGCGAAAGACCTGCTGGTGCTGCGCTCGAAACTGCCGCGCGTGCCGGTGGGCCAGGCGGCGGCTTTCGAACGGGCAAGCGCCAGCGCCATGCCCGATGCGAAGGCGGGGATCGGCAGCCCGCTCTATCACGTCTGGCTGTCGGGGCAGTACCTGGACCGGGCGACGCAGCAGATTGGCGTCATCCCCACGGCCACGTCGCCGGTGCTGCGTGCGCTGATGCTCGCGGATAGCACGAATACGGCGGCGGGGTACGTCGCGATTGCGACCAACTCGCTGCTGCTGGGTGCATCGCAGCGGGCGGGGGCGGCGCGTGGCGAGGCCGTGCCGGGCGACACGCAGCTCGGGGACTACGCGCTCGATCTTCAGCAGATATGACTGATGCTCAACACGCTGGTGATGTGCAACCTGCGCCAGCCGGAGTAACGGGATGACCCGACGGTTGACGATCGAAGAGATGCAGTCGATTGCCACCGCGCGCGGCGGGCGTTGTCTGTCGACGCAGTACGTCAACAATAACACTCCGCTGGAGTGGGAGTGCGCCCAGGGGCACCGCTGGTTTGCGATTGCGAGCAACATCAGGAAAGGCTCGTGGTGTCCGGCCTGCGCCGTGCAGCAGCGGAGCCATTCGCTGGCCGAGGTCCACCAAGCAGCCGAGGCGCGGGGTGGGCGAGTGTCTGTCCCAGACCTACGAAAACCAGCGTCAGCCGTTGCGCTGGCTTTGTGCAAAGGGACACGAATGGGAGTCGACGGCACAAAACGCGAAGCAGCACTGGTGCATGAGGTGCTTTCGCGAACGACGCCGGCTGGGCATCGGGAGGATGCGGGAGATTGCAGGCAGGCACGGCGGGCGCTGCCTGTCGGAGCAGTACACGTCCGCGAAGCACCCGCTGAAGTGGCAGTGCCGGCTGGGGCACATCTGGACCACGAAGGCCGTGGTCGTACTGAGGGGGCACTGGTGTCCGCTGTGCGCGAACCTTGAGCGGTCGAAGAGGCTCCGCACACGTCTGAAATACGATTTCGAAGGGTGAGGGCTGTTCATGGGTGGGACTTGGTTCGACAGACGATGTGAGGTCGTCGATCTCAGTGCGGCCGCTTTCGGTCACTCAACCTCACTCCCTATATAGTTGTAGTGAAGCGGCGAATGTTTTTTTTGACTTTGTGAGAAATTCGGGGGAAGTATGCGTGACGAGTTGATGACCGAAGCGTTGTGTTGGGAACTCGAAAAGATGATCACGGTAGAGTACGCACGTGCAGTAAGGGCTACCGAGGACTGGGTTTTCTACTGTCCGCACGAGATCTGCCTAACGAACGTTCACACCCGAACGTGGAAAAATACATATTTCGCCGCTCGCCCCAGACACGTCAGCGGATGTCCGGATGAGGCGCCTTCGTCAGAGTCCTCCATAATTCCCGGTGCACCGAAGCGCAAACCTGTGCAAGTCAGGGAGAAGCCAATACCCAACCTGCTGGGGCCACAGCCTGCGCTAAAGCAAAAGTCCCGCGCCCCAACAAAAGAAGAACTCTTGCAGCTGTCCCGGGCGGTGCGACATATTCCAGCGCTATACCCGGGCACGCTGGAAGAAGTTGTTGACGCCTGGATCCGGATTGCGCCAAAAGAACGAGACCAACGAGCACTGACAATTGGCAATCAGGAACTGACCTACAAGAGTGCCTTTAGATTCCTTGGTGGGGCTTCTGACGACGTAAACTCGCTTGATCCCTACCGACAGATCATTTTCGGCGCCGCGACTGTAGAGAGATGGAAGCAGTGGATTCTAGTGAAAAGCAGAAAGAAGTTCTCGGCCGGAGAGGCAACGGTGCCTCTGCGTCTGGCAGTGAAGCAAGACGAGGCGCCGTGCTGGCTCCCAGAACTTGTCGATCGGCCGGCGACACTCTTCTGGCATGGCGTGATACCCGAGTTGGGCGCGAAGAAGGATGCGTACCGGTTTGCGGTCGATTTCGACTTGCTTCATGCAGGGTTCACCGTTCGGGCCGAGCATTTGATGCCGTGACGCCCCACCTCGCCAATCAAGGCGATCGGAAGTGGTTCCGATATAAGGTGGGCTAAGGCTTGGAGTCCAGAAAAATAGGGGAAATTCTTGCCGATGCAGAATCTCCCCACTTTTCACACCTACTCGGGCCGGTTCTTTTCGCGGGCCGCTTTCAGGATGCGAACCGTCGCCGTCAGAGTCTCCCGATCCGGCACAGAACAAGCAACACGTCGCGCCATGCGTCCTTCGATTCGCGATAGCCGTCGGCGATCGCCACGCGCTCCTTCGTTCCATCCGGCTTCACGCCGATGATGACCAGCAGCCACTGGCCGTCAGAATCGTCAGTGCGCGGTCCGGTATGAATGCCGTCGGCCCACCAGTAAAACCAGCGCGCGCCTGACAGGTCACGCCGGTTCCATAGCAGGTGCTCCTCGGCCCATTGCGCCTTCAGGCGGCTGACCACGTTCGGTGAAAGCCCTTTAGCCTGTTCACCCAGGAGCACGCTGAGCGCCTCACTCATGTTGCCGCTCGATACGCCGCGCAGATAGAGCCACGGCAACGCCGCCGACACACGTGGTGACTTGCGGATGTATGGCGGCACAATGTTCGAATTGAACTTCACTCCCGAACCTGAGCGGTCGCGTACCTTCGGTACCTTGACCGGAACCGGACCGATCGCCGTGACGACCTCACGCGCCGGCAGATAGCCGTTGCGCACCACGGCGCGCCGGCCGTCGAGCGTCTTCACGTTCCCGTACTGTTCGAGCAATGTCGCCAATTCTGCCTCGATCGCTTGCTGGATGATCTGCCGCGCGCCTTGCTGGATCAGCTCATCAAGGCTGCCGACGCCTGCTGCTCCTTTACCGTCGTTCGTTTCTTCCGTAAGCTTCTTCATGGTGGTGGATTCCGGTTCGCTGGTTCGTTACTCTCGACAAGCAACATTCTCAGCTAACCGCCACCGCCTTCTCAAATCCCCGCCTCATCCCCATACACCACTTCTGACGATAACTCTCAGACTGATTGCGTGACAACTGATGTAACAAACGAATGTTGAGGTGCCGCGATGCAGTACGAATATGGAACATTTCACATCGATTGCCGGGCGCACCGCGCTAACGATGGTCGTTACGTTGCGAGAGCCAGAATCAGTCGCGGACCGGGCAACGCGGAAGACCGCGTCGAAACGCATGATTCAGGTGATATCGATTCGTTCGCCGACGAGGCCGATGCCATATCTTGCGCGAAAGCGTGGGCTATCAAATGGTGCGACGAAAACTGGGACTGAGCCGCGCACGGCGGTTCCGCATACTTGACGATGGAGACCGACATGGCTGAGCGGCGAGAGCAGCTTGACGAGTACAACGGCTTCGTCGTGCTGGCCAAACCAGCCTGAATGCATCGGGTTTCTCAGGAAATGCACGACACTGGATTTCTAAAGAGGTGAGCCGGACGAGCGCCCGGGCCGCGCCAGATCGAGTCAACGGGGAATGCGCATCCATGCCACCGACTCGAGCTGATTGGGGAACTATCTTCCTGGAGGCCTGACTGACCGGTACGAGCGCTTACACCGCTCACGTCTATGAGTTCCGTCACGCGGATTCAATTGGGGAGGAAAATCGATGAAAAAGTGGCTCGACCTGAACGCGTTTCTGGGTATCCCTGCCAGCGAGTGGGTCTATGCGGCGATCGCGACCATCGTCAGCTACCTGGCGTTGATCTATCTGCTGAAGTTCGCCATCACGCGCCTTTCGATGCTGTCCCAGCGAACGTCAACCCGTCTCGACGATATGCTGGTTCAGGTCATTGAAGGCACGCACCGGCTTACGCTACTCGCGGCAGCAGCGCTGGTCGGCACGAAGTTTCTGACATTGCCGGACAGGTGGGACGCCCGTCTTGGCCATCTCTGGTTTCTCATCATCGGTTTTCAGCTGGCCCTGTGGATAAACCGTGGCGTGACGCTATGGACCGAGAGGCGGCTGGAAGCGACAGAGAGGCTCGCCCACAATCCGGTCATCACGACCATGCTGTCGTGGACGTTGCGCGCGCTGCTGTGGTCCGTTCTTATGCTGGCGGTGCTCGCCAACATGGGCGTGAACATCACCGCGTTTGTCGCGAGCCTGGGTGTGGGTGGCGTTGCCGTCGCACTCGCGGTACAAAGCATTCTGAGTGATCTTTTCGCATCGCTGGCCATCGGACTCGACAAGCCATTCGAGATTGGCGACTTCATCGTCTTCGGTGAGATTGCCGGGAGCATCGAGCACATCGGACTCAAGACCACGCGCATCCGGAGTCTGAGTGGAGAACAGATCGTTTGCAGCAATACCGAACTGCTGAAAAACACGATTCACAACTACAAGCGAATGGCCGAGCGGCGCATTCTGTTCAATTTCAGGGTGACATACGATGCGAGTCCGGAGCAATTGCGCGCCGTTCCTGCCATGGTACAGAAGGCAGTCGAATCCGCCGGAAAGACCCGCTTTGATCGTGCGCATTTCAAGGGGTTCGGCGACAGCTCGCTCGATTTCGAAGTCGTGTATTACGTCACCGATCCCGCCTACAACCTGTACATGGACATACAGCAGAGAATCAATCTCGAGTTGATGACGCAATTTGGTAGACGGGGTATTGAATTCGCTTTCCCGACGCGCACGCTCCACGTCGTGAACAAGCAACAGGCGGAGGACGGTGCAAAGAGGTCATCGTTCGCACCGCATGCGGAATTGGCTACTCGAGAGGCACAATAAACGCTTCCGAATACCGCCCGGGCCGTTCCTGAGCGTGTTCGGGTTAATGCTTGGGACAGGATTTCAGACGCCTGGCTGCCCCACGCGTCTGCCGGATGACCTGTTTGGCAACCGCGCATACTCCCGTGTCCCAAGGCACGGCTGGAGTCCGGATGCAGAAAATTCAACATAGATTTCCCGTGCGAATCCGATCACATGATCCACCGCCGCTGGTCCGCTCAATCCAGCCCAGAACCTTCATCCCCCACCACGCCGCATGCTCGACATCATTGCCATCTGTCTGGTCGTCACCGCGCTACTGGCGTATGTGAATCACCGCTTTCTGAGGCTTCCGACGACGATCGGCGTCATGGTAACGGCGCTCGGACTCTCCCTTGCGATCGTTGGACTGGACAAGCTTGGCGTCGCGCACGGTTTGCGCGTTGCAGAAGAGCATCTCGTCAACTCGATCAATTTCAGTGAGGTGCTTCTGCAAGGCATGCTGTCGCTTTTGCTGTTCGCCGGCGCGATGCATGTGGATTTACGCAAGCTGAAGGCTTTCCGGACCCAGATCATCAGTCTGGCTGTGCTCAGTACGGCGACCTCCACGCTGCTGATCGGATTCGCGATGTGGAAACTGCTCCCCCTTTGCGGAGTCGAACTCGCGCTGCCCTTCTGCCTGCTGTTCGGCGCCCTGATTTCGCCGACGGACCCCGTCGCGGTGATGGGCATCCTGAAGTCCGCAGGCGCGCCCGAAGGCCTGAAGGTGGTCATTACTGGAGAGTCGCTCTTCAACGACGGCGTCGGGGTCGTGCTTTTCTCTCTGCTGCTCACGATGGCCAGCACGGGCGTCACTCCATCCGTCCAGACGGGGTTGGCTGCATTTATCCTGGAAGCCGGCGGCGGCCTGCTATTCGGCGGCGTCGTAGGCTATCTGACATATCGGCTGCTCAAAAGCGTCGACCATTACCAGGTCGAAGTCCTGATGACGCTCGCATCGGTGATCGGCGGCTACGCGCTCGCTAATCATCTGCATGTCTCCGGGCCACTCGCCATGGTGGTTGCGGGCGTGATGATCGGCAACCGCGGCCGCGCCGACGCGATGTCCGAGACGACCCGGCGATACGTGGACATGTTCTGGGAGTTGATCGATGAGATTCTGAATGCCGTTCTTTTTGTATTGATCGGCATGGAGGTTCTGCTCGTCGAGTTCCCCGGCAGGATACTACTCGCTGGCGCCGGTGCGGCACTTGTCGCACTGCTCGCGCGGCTGGTGTCGGTGGGACTGCCTGTCATGCTGCTTGGGCGGGCGTCCCGGCTACCGAAAGGAGCGTGGAGTGTGCTTACATGGGGCGGGCTGCGTGGTGGCATTTCCGTTGCACTGGCACTATCGATTCAGCCTGGACCGGGGCGCGACATCGTCCTCGCGTTGACGTACTGTGTGGTCGTTTCGTCGATCCTGGGTCAGGGGCTCACGGTTGGCTGGATTATCCGTCGGGCAGCAGGCGTCAAGGAAGAATGAAAACGGTCCGTATGCGGTGGCCAGTTACGACAAAAGGATTGCCAGGCGTCGACCGCTAACGACAGCGCGTGAGACGCGATCTCGAGCATATCGTCTATGTGACCGGCCCTGGATTGTCCTGCACAAATTGTGCGCCAGGGTCATCAGGCGTCACGCCCAGAAGATTCATGGTCTTCGCCGCGATATCCGAGAAGGCAGGTCCTGCGACTGCGCCGCCGAAATGCGAGCCCACGTGGGGCCGGTCGATCGACACCGCGATGATCACCCTCGGATGTTGTGCCGGGACAATCCCAACGAACGACGCCCGATACTGACTGCGGTCGTAGCCGCGCGCGGTCCAACGATATGCGGTTCCGGTCTTGCCTGCGGCCGTATAGCCCGGTACGGCTGCCTGTGGTGCTGTACCGTCCTCGGACACCACGGACTCAAGCATGGTGAGCACTTCCGCCGCGACGCGTGGCGAATAAATGCGTCGACCATGCGCCGGCATACCATGTCGCGGATGAATCGTAGCGGGTACAAACAGACCTTCATTGCCGAACACCGTGTACATTTGCGCCAGTTGCAGCAACGACGCGGACAGACCGTAGCCGTATGACATCGTTGCCTGCTCGATCCGCCGCCAGTTCTGGTAAGGACGCAGCGTGCCGGTTGCTGCGCCCGGCAACCCCGCGCGCGGCGCCCGACCCAGCCCGACAGCACGGAAGTTGTTCCACATGTCGTGTGGCTTCATCAGCAGCGCGATTTTTGTCGTGCCCACGTTGCTTGACTTCTGCACGACGCCGCTAACCGTCAAAGTGCCGAAGTTCTTGTCGTCGTGAATCACGGCCCCGTCGAGTCGCAGCCTTCCACCGTTGGTCGGTACCACGGAGCGAGGCGATACCTCATTGCGTTGCAACGCCAGTGCGATCGTCAGGGGCTTCATGACCGAGCCCGGCTCGAACACATCGGTGACAGCGTAGTTGCGCATCGCCTCGCCCGTTCTTCTGCGGCGGGTGTTCGGATCGAAACTCGGCCAGTTTGCCATTGCAAGAATCTCGCCAGTGTGTGCGTCCAGAACGATCGCCGAGCCTGAATGTGCATCGGTGCGCTCAACGGCATCACGCAAGGCTTTGAAGGTTGCGTACTGGACGGGCTCATCGATGCTGAGCGTCACGTCCTTGCCGGCGATGGGACGTTGCAGCGCAAGCGTATCGATGACCTGCCCTTGAGCGTTTCGCAGCACGCGGCGCCTGCCATTGCCACCGGTCAGTAGGCGATTATCGACTTTTTCAATGCCCTCCAGACCATTACCGTCGACGCCAGCGAAACCGGTGACATGCGCCACAATGCTGCCTTCCGGATAGTAGCGACGGTAATCTGGTTGGGCATAAACGCCCGGCACATCGAGAAGCATCGCCCGCTGCGCAACATCCAGGGGCACCTGCCGCTTGAGGTAGACAAATGATTTGTGGGACGCCGCCATTGCGCCGATCCGGTCCGCGTCAATGTCGAGCAACTTACCCAGTGCAGATGCCTGGTCGGACGAGACCGTGTCCGTGCCGTCCGCATCCAGCCATAACGTGCGCGTCGGAAGGCTGACCGCCAGCGCTCTCCCGTCGCGGTCGAGAATGCGTCCACGCGTCGCATGAATGCTGAACTCGCGCACCTGTCGAAGTTCCCCCTGCTTCTGATAAAACCTATCGTTGATCCCCTGCACCCACGCCGCTCGCGCAGCGAGGACGAGAAATCCCAATGAGAAAGCCGCTCCCAGCGCGTGCGAACGCCAACGCGGCAGCGCATGTGGTCTAGTCGAAATTGGAGAAAAATTGATGGACCTGGAGCGGAAACGCATTGAGTGACTTCAGAGAAGATGACCTTCGCCGCCTGGACGGGAACGACCGCCAACATGGGCAGTACGAGGAAGCATCTGAGCCTAGGATCTCCGAAATACTAGCACGAGCCCCTCTGCGCTCGATCTCTACCGCACACAGCCTTTCACAAACGACATATAGATGTGATCTGTCGTCCAGCTCAGTCGCGCCCGAGTAAATGGGTGCACCTTCAAACACATCATGCGTTCGTGAGCACGATGTGAGCATGGCGCATCCAAATGCCGCGGCAAGCATCCAGTTCCTTCTCGTTCGGCGGTGATGCGAGTATCGCTCCGCTCCGGCAATCCCGACTCGCAGCACTGCTGCGTAATTGTCGTGGGCATCCCCGCTTCGGGCAAAGCGTGCAGAAAGCCGGTTTAAGGCTGCGTGTATACTCACGGTTTGTTGCCCTATTGATAAGTGCCCCCTGCGGGCTTGCTACCGAATGAAGGTTATCACCAGTCTTTTTTTTCTCGTCGTATGTTGCTGGACCTATCACCTGGCTTATGCTCAACCGAAACCCTCACCACTAGCCGACTACGCCTTTCTCAGACGCATCCATGTTCGCGAAGCGGTCGTAAATTGCATCGCGGCGTTCGACCAATGGGTTCGAACCGGTCAGCGCTACGATTCAATTATCGTCTCGGCGGGCAATGCGTTACACGCAAAGGTATTGCCCGGCAGAGGCGCGCAAGAATCAGGGCAATCGGCAACACTCGATGCAACGGTAGATATGCCTGCAGTCGCCAAGCTTCGACAAAAGTATGTGTGGATTCCTGTCACGGCTTCCTGTGGTGTCTGGAAGAAGCACGTCGTTTCCTTTTCACTTAGGCCTAGAGAGCGACGCCCATAAAGCGCACGCTGGCTGCCGTTGCACTCGAAGCTTTTAACGACTTTACTGGTAGTCATGCTTGTCCGAGCGCGTCAGCGCGATTGGCAAGGCGTCTGCAGAATACACACGCCGTAGCGGTCGGAAGAATGGGGCTGGCCAGCAGCCAGAGGGCACTGACGGATTCGTCAGAAAATCCCCGTCGCACAAGGATGATCTCGGCCGGACTGGGTGCGTTGGCGATGACCGTTAGCCCTCCCCCGATCACCGCGCCTGCAACCAGCAGATATCTGGCTTCATGCGATAGCCTGCCGCCGATCTCGTGCCCGTTGTCCTAGCCGACACTCGCATTCTTTCCTTGACGCTCTGTCAAATTAGCCATCACTCGGCGGGAAGCCGATAACGTCACGTGGTCGATCGAAGATTCGGATACCGCGAAGCTGCGAACGTCAGGCACCTAACATAGTCAGCGACCAGCGTTCGATCCTTCAACAACATCGCAATCCGGGCGTGCGGCAAAATCCACCTGCCGTCGCTAGCTCGCGAAACTTGTTTCATTGACACACCGCTGGAATAACGGTTCGATCGCCGACCCGAGCTTTGAGGCCGCCGCGCAAAACCGCGCAAATCAGTCAACGGTGGGCGTTGCGAAACGCAACCTCGGCGACGGACGCAACGCCCCAGCGCGTTGCGCGCTCAGCGGTGGCGCATGGTTCGGATCCAGCGCCGCAGCTCGATCGCGTCCTGAAAGTGCGCGTGCGGATTCGGAGCGCCGAGCAGCACGATCACCATCATGTGTCCGCTCACCGGCGTCATCACGATCAGGCAATGACCGGCCTCGTTCGTAAAGCCTGTTTTCTGCAGCGCAACGTGCCATGACGCGCGATGCACGAGCGGATCGGTGTTGTGATACATCAGCGGGCCGTCGCCGCCAAGAACGACTTGCCTATGGGACGTCGAATACGCTTGTATCTTCGGATACCGGTACGCGGCGCTTGCGAGTTTCACCAGATCGCGCGCGCTCGATACGTTCTGCGGCGACAGTCCGGTCGGATCGACGAAATGGCTGTGAGTCATATGCAGACGCCGCGCCTTGCGATTCATCGCTTTGACAAAGCCGGCACGTCCGCCCGAATAATCACGGCTCAGCGCAAATGCCGCGCGATTCTCCGACGACATCAGCGCGATATGCAGCATCGTTCGACGCAGCAGCAGCGAGCCGACCGGCAGGCGCGAGCGCGACCACTTCAAGCGGTCGACATCGGCGTCCGTGATGCGTGACGGCTTGACCAGCGAGCGTTTCGAGTCGATCACCACCATTGCGGTCACAAGTTTGGTCAACGACGCAATCGGGAGGCGCTGATCCGCATGCTTCATATACAGCGCGCGCCCGGTCGTCAGATCGACGACCATCGCAGCGCGCGCGAGCACCGCGGGTTTCGCCACGACGCGTTTGATATGACGGGCGCGCGCCATCGCGGGACCGGCGAATAAGGAGAACAAAACCAGGATCAGGATGCACGCACGCATGTCCCGACGCTCACGAAACATCGGCCGGACGTATTGCCTGCTGCGCGAGCCGGGCGCGCCCGGTCCGTGGCAGCGGGAGTGGCGGCGAGCAAAGCGCCGGCGCATCCGTCGCGTGGACGCAAGGGGTCGAACGGAAAAACAGGAGTTTGCCGGTGCATGCTGCCGGCACTTCGAATGTGGGAAAACTCATGAAGGAACGGCGGGAAGCGGTGATATTGAACGACGGCGACTCGGCTCGCGTGCCGTCACGAATGAAGAGAGGCCGGACCCGATGCCAACTTTGCATGGCCAGGCCCGCCACGCTCATTCGCGCTACGCACGCGTCGCGAAGCTCGGGCTTGTTCGGATACCGCTGTCGGTGCGCTTGCCTAACATCTGTCCGCATGCCTTCGGGGCGACCGTGTCTTCGGAGGGGTAACCGTAGAGATCGAAACTTAAGCGAAACTTAAAACGTCAATCGATTCACAGGGTCGGCACCGCGAAAGCGAAGCCCGGGGTCAAGCGTGAGAACTCAGTAATGGGCAGCGTGCGCGTTCCGCAACCGGCCCGGACGGCCCGCCGCGGCAGCGAGGTTGGTGATCGGTATCACCTGCCGCGAATATAGGACACTCCGAAAACAAAAGGATGCCCACCCGAGACCGGCGGGATCATCGTGGCTGGCTGAGCCCCCCTTCCAAGGTCGAGCGCGCCGTGCCAATCGTGGCTTGAGCAGTTTCCTCTAGTGTGCGTTCACGACGAGCGTCCGTTCGTTGCTGTGATGAGGTGAGTAGACCCGGGGAGTTGCACCCCGAGCCTCTCGCAGAACCGAACGTGAGCCTCTCGACTCATTCGGCTCCCGTTATCCAACCGATACCCCTACGACACGCCAGTGGACAAACAACCTGGGGTGGGCGAAATTCATCTTGCGTAGCCATTCCGCACTACATCGCTTGCGCTGCCGCAGCCTCCTGTACTTTCGTCGAGCCCACCGCATAAGCCGTAGGTCGATGTAGCCGAAGAGGCTGTGCATCGCCGCCCGGTAGAACATCAGTATGAACAGGCTGCCTTGGGTTATTACAAGCTCGATGCATCTGAGCCGAGGATCGCATCGAAGGTAGCGTACTGTGAATGGATGCTTGGCCACGACGAAGAGGCATTCAATCGCCTCATGTCGCTTGGCGAAGAGCTTGACGCAGATGGTGTAGGCCTTCTGAGCGAGTTGATTCGTACTCGCTATGGTGACAAAAATCGTAGTGCACACATGGAGGCGATTTGGCCGCGCCTTAAGGCCGTTACGACGGCTGATTCCGTACCGCTTTTGGCTGCCGAGGCACGCGCACGTGGTTTGTGGCCTGGAGACGCTGAAAATCGCGAACAGAGGCGCCGAGAAATCGAGAGGCTGCTTTCTCTTCACCCGACCAGTCAGCGCATTCGCCTAGAAGTTCTTAACGAGTTGCGATGCTCCGACTCTCCGGCAGAGGAACGATACGCATTGTTGCGCGGTTGGAACAGTAGCGACCTAATCCCGAGGTTCCAATGGGAATCTGCTTGTGTGGCTGCTGAAGTGCGAAAATTCGACGAGGCAATCGATTACCTCCGCCAACTGGAAAAGAGAGAGCGTCAGAGCGCACGCCCATCACAGAACCTACTTCTGAATATCGACCTCGCGCGGTGCGATATCACAGTTCGCTCTGCTGATGCTCCCGATTTTATCTGGCTACGATGCAATTCTGAGCGGCACTACGCTCGACGGCGAAAATAGCGCGCGCGTTGTTCATGCAGCACTTGCGGCCGCCTGCAGTTTCGCCCCGGAACGGGTTGCCGAGCTGTGCGATGGTTTGCTCAATGCACTCAAATCAACCGAGTATGGATTCCCGATCGATGCTTCAGCGCTGTTCAACGAGTCGTATCCCGTCAGTGGTCAAGAATGGGACGACTATGCCCATACTTGGCCGTGCGGCAACCTCTTTCCCCATCGAGATATTCTTCTCGCAACTACACAAGGCCACGCGAACGCGTTCCTCCGCGCCGCTTTCGCCGCGTCAAAAATTAACGAAAACTATATGGACGACGATGTAGAACCGGAACTCCCAGCGGGATTCTGGGATGACATCGTAGCGCTTATTGGAAATAGTACAGGAGATGATTCTGAGCTCGGTGGCAAAACTTTTGTCACTCCAAAAAAATGCCGCTCGCGCGCATCGCCATAGTCCCAACTGGACTGCGTTAGGGCAGTCTTGGATAAAATCCGAGATACTTCGCAGCCCCGATGACTATGCCGTCACTTACGGATGGCTGACCCTGAAGGCAGCGACACGAACCGCCACCTCTGCACGGACCTTTACCTCTGGAGTTCTCAAGCAATTGCGCGATAGCGCAATTGAGTCGCCCCAAGCGTATGACTTGGTTGAACCACTCGTGGAAATCCGCATTCGCGCTCGTGAATCTCGGCGTTGAGACAAAGCGCTCCGGTTTGCATCGCCGAGGCAGAGCTCCAATCTGTGACCATTAAAATTGGCGCATTGCACAATAAGAATACGCGTCGCCGCAGACTTTGTTGCATCTGAACCGCTCTCCCTCACTTACCGCAAACTTTGTTGTGCACCCATAACAAATCGGGTAGGAGGCGGGGTTGCCCCCGCCGTCCTCCCACAACACCGGACGTACGGATCACGTATCCGGCGTTTCCTGACGACTGGATTGCTCCAGCGAGCTTCGTTTCGT
>NZ_CADFGP010000079.1 GCF_902833905.1 Paraburkholderia tuberum STM678
TCGTATCAATCCCTGGATCAGCCCCCTCCCTTTCTCTTCAAGCACTTACCCGCGTCTTCTCCTCCATGTAGGCTTAAGTAAGTGCCATTCCCTCAAGGGATGCACCGGCGCGCCTACCGAAGGCTCGAGTTCGGTAGCTGGACTCGCTCGGAAATGCTGGGCGGACGTGACTTTGCCGTGACGCGCCGCTATTTGAACTTGACGAGATCCTTGAAGATCAGTTGAGCCCAGGTATTCCCCCTGGCCTGGACGAGCGAACCGCCATCCTTGAGCGGTCCTAGCGCAATCGGCGCGAAACCGAGTTGTTCAGCCAGAGCCGCGACCGGTGCCACCGCACTTTCGTCATCGCTCGACAAAAACACGACGCGGCTGCCGCCATTCACACTCGGATCAGCGGCCAGAACGGCGGCGGGCAGATGGTTAAAACCCTTGACGAACCTGGACCCGGGAAACGCCTTAGCGACAACTGCGGAGGACGGCAGACCTTGTAGCTCTTCGACGGGAACGCCGTAAGCATTTGTCGCGTCGATGACCGTCTTGCCCTTCCAACTCTTGATCTGCTTCGCGACCTCGCGGTGCTCCCAGAAAGGAACCGCCAGGAAGATCGTGTCGGACGCGATTGCATCCTGCAGCGTCCTGGGGACGACGGTAGGGCCGATCGCTCGTGCCTGCTGCATCAACGTCTCGGGAGGGCGCCGGCTGGCGACCGTTACGTCGATGTTCTTTCTTGCAAACGCTCGAGCGAGTGCCTGGCCTACCGCGCCAAAACCAATAATCGAATAGCTCATGTGAACTCTCCATTCAGGTGACGTTTTGATCAACCACGGATCCATGGTGATTATTGGCAACCGGGCGCGCGGGAGCGTTGCCCGCGTTAGGCGGCCCGCTGCGCGCGATGCGCCACGCGAGCCACAGCAGACACGCGGAGCCGAGCGCCTTCAACGCCGTTTGCAGCGACGACAGCGCGAGCAGACGTGACAATACCCGCTGGACAATCACCGAAACCAATCCAGCTTTTCGGCGCGATTTCAGATAGCCGAGAAGCCGCCGTCGACAGACAATTCCACCCCATTCACGAAGCTCGAATCATCTGAAGCAAGAAACAGCGCGACCGTCGCAATTTCCTCAGGACGACCCATCTTTCCCCGCGGGATCAGGGATTCGAACATCCGCTTCGCCTCCTCGGTGAGAACCTGGTCCTGCATCGGTGTGGCGATCGGCCCCGGGCTCAGCACGTTCACCCGGATATTCCTGCCCTTCAGTTCGTTGAGCCAAGTGCGTGCGAATGAGCGCAACGCCGCCTTGCTCGCCGCATACACGCCGTAACCAGGAAAACCTTTCACCGAAGCAACCGACCCGGTCATGAAGATCGATCCGCCATCGTTGAACAACGGCAACGCCTTCTGAACCGTAAACAGCGTGCCGCGCGTATTCAGGCCGAAGGTCGCATCGAAGTCCTGCTCGGTAATCTCGCCCAGTGGAACGGCTTCGCCCATGCCAGCGCTCGCGAACAGGATGTCGATCTTGCCCTTTTCACGCCTGACTGTATCGAACAGGCGGTCGAGGTCGTCGAGATTGGCCGCGTCGCTGCGCACGCCGGTCACGTTCCGGCCAATCTGCTTGACGGCTTCGTCGAGCACCTCCTGCCTCCGGCCCGTGATGAAAACATAGGCGCCTTCTTCGACGAACCGCTTGGCGCTCGCCAGCGCCATGCCGCTCGATCCCCCCGTGATGACTGCAACCTTACCCTCAAGCTTTCCCATGACATCTCCTTTCGTGGTGTCGGACAGCGTCTCGGTTCCCATTTGCACGGATGTGCTGTATCTTGTGGATCACTGATCCAGATACAGCTTCATTTTATACGGATCACCGATCCGATTGTCAAGGCGATTTATGCGAGCCGACGCCAGAAAAAATTACAGCCATCTACTTGCGGTCGCGCGTGACGTCGTCACCGAGCATGGCGCCGATGCGTCCATGCGAGATATCGCCCGCCGGGCCGACGTCGGGTTGGCCACACTGTTTCGCCATTTCCCGACACGAGAAGCCTTGTTCGAAGCGTTGCTGCGTATGAACGTGGACGAACTGATACAGCAGGCAGCCAAACTAGAAACGTCGAATCCGCCTGACGAAGCGCTGGTGTCCTGGTTTCGCGAAGGGGTTGCATTCGTTCGTAGCTATAGCGGCATTTGCGCCTTGTTCGCGACCGCGCACGCGGACCCTGACTCCGCGCTTCACGCTTCGAGCACAGCGCTGCGTTCAGCGGGCGCGCGACTACTGCGCCGTGCTCAGGCCGAGGGAACGGCGCGCGCCGATATGGATGGGGTCGACCTGTTCGCCCTGATGTCGGCGCTCGGCTGGCTCGACGGCCAACCCGGATTCGCGCCACGCGGGGATCATCTCTTTCACATTATTACGAGCGCCATCCTGACAAACCGGTCGAGCAACGATGTCGAGAAGGCAACGTGTTGAATCAGATCGCCGACGCATACTTTCCTACCAGGAAAGCCCCGGGGATTCGAACCAGACGGCGCAAAGCTGACTGGAGCCGACACCCGAATGGCCATTACCGCACTTGATCGATCGGCCGCTTCTGGCCGCGCAGTGACATCCGGGTCAGTCCTCGATCTCTCTATCTCAGCCGGGTTGAAGGTGCTGGCACTCCGTTTGGAACCAATAGTCGACCAGGCGCTGTGCCGCTTGTAGATCATCCGGGTAATACGGATCATCAGACCACGGTGACGGGTCGTAGCCCGCTTTCCTCAAGGCAGCGAGTTCGCTTTGGTGCTGCGCCATCGTAGGGGGCGCGTTTGTCTTGAGCGCCGCCAGGTCGCGGCACTCCGTCGGAGTGAGGTGCGGCCCGGTATACGGCATGCCGCCAGCGACACAGCCGGCGAGCAAAATCACCAGAGCGGGAAGTATTGACTGTGTTCCAGGCCGATTTCTCATAGTACGTCTCCTTCCCTGCGCCGCGCCGTGAACCAACTCGTAGTGCGCACCGTTGCCGCTGCGGGTGGAAAATGCCCGCCTTCGACGCATGTCACTTCGAAGCCGGAACCGGCGTCGCCTTCTCTCACCACCTTGTAGATGCCACGCGTCTGAACCTTCTCGCCCGGTTTGTGCCCTTCGGCCCTATCACGCTCCTTCGGTTGATCCGCCGCGGGAGCAGCAAGCATCGTTCCTCCCGGCTACCGCGGAGCCCACGTCAGGCGTGAACGTCAACTTGTCCCGCGAGGCGCCGTCTGCAAGCCCGCGCCTCTCCACTACAGGCCAACTATCGTCGATCCAGTTGCGCAGGCGCGACGCGGCCCCCTGGCTGGGATCGGTCGCCGTGACGGCGAAACCATGAGCCAGGAAGTGTGCCCCCAACCCGCGCCAATGACATCAGTGCCGACGACGGCGACGTTGACGGCTCGCGTTGTCATCGGTTAGCCCTCCTGGCAGGCAGCGTGGATTGTTTCGCGCAACGGCCGCAGCCCAATGATCTTCCGTGCTTCAGCCGGCGTGGCCGGCTCGTAACCCATCTCGCGGACCAGGCGAACAAGCCGCTCGACCAGGTGAACATTGGTGGCCAACTGACCTTGTCTGTTAGTAGAGGTTGTCTTCGAGTCCGACGCGCACGTCCCCTCCCAGCAACAGCGAGTTCATCGCGGCAGGCAACTGCGCCGCGCCGATAGCGCTGACGTTGAAGACGGCGTTGCGGGGCAGATGATCGATCATCGTCTGCAACAGCCGGGGCGTGGAGGGCAACGCGCCCTGGAACGCATTGGCGCCGATCACGATATTGATAAAGTGCGGCGCGTCGTCGAGCCCCTCGTTGATCGCGCGCTGAACATCCTGGACGAAGTCGGCGAGGCTGACCGGCCACAAGGGAACCCTCGACGACGTAGGCTACATCGTCGACAATCGCCATAAATTTGACGCATGCGGGCGTCTTATCAGTTGTGTCGCGCCGTTCCGGAAGCCGATTGATCGAATCCAGGCGGCGAACAATCTGCGTTCGAATGCGCTATCAGGGATATGACACGCTCTTCGAGACCCTCCCGCATCCGGCTGCAGGATGCTCCGCAACGAGGGCGGCCGAATCCGGTCGGATACTCCTCATTGCATTGCAGCAAAGGCGCCGCCGCCGTCCGCACCGGCAGGCGCGCAGTTCGCCCTTGCCGATCCCCCGCTCCTTGCCTGCCGCTACGTCACTGGATCAGCGGCACCACGCCGAGCTTTTCAGCCAGCATCCTTTCGTAGACACCAAAGTGCAGATCGACCTCTTCCTGGGTGACCACGGTCACGAAAATAGTGATCTGCGCGGGCTGCAGGCCCAGCACCGTCGCGATCGCCGCTTCCAGCTGGGGCGCGCATAGCCGGTCATCGGCGAACGTGGTGCCGACAGCAATCTCGTAAGCGGACTCCTGCCGGAACACCACTTCAACCAGCCGCGCCCGGGCGCTCATGTTGCTGTCGATCGCCAGCCGGATGACTTCGACCGCCGTGCGCATCGTCTCAGTCGGGAACCCCTTTGTTGAGCGCAACCGGATACGGTGACGCCCAAGAGTGAGCCAATCGTATTCGAATTCCATGGTGTCCTCGCATGGTGTTGCAGGGTGTCGTGAACGTAGGGGTGCGGCAATCCAAATTCAAGAACAAAAAGTCGCCATGGCCCACTTGAAATTTCTGTTTTCAGTCCTATCTTGAATATCGCTCAGGCAGTCGCGCCGGCATTCCGGCGCGCTGCGTGTTTCGATTTGTTTGCCGCAGCATGGCAGACGGACTGGAGCGCGTATGCCGGTTCGTTTTCCTGCTGCATCCAAGGAGGAAACGATCATGAGTGATCTCTACTTCGGGACCGACCTTTTCAGCGAGTTCGACCGTCTGCAACGGCAGATGGCGAGTCTCTTCGGCGGTTTCCCGTCCAGCATCCGCTCGGGGCGCCTGGGCGCCTTCCCGCAGGTCAACATCGGTTCGACCGACGACTCTATCGAGATCGTTGCGTTCGCGCCCGGTATCGATCCGGCGCATCTCGACGTATCCATCGACAAAGGGCTGCTGACCATCAGCGGCGAGCGCCAGACGGGACAGCCGGAAGCGGCCGGCGACGACCTGCGTACTTATGCGCAGGAGCGGTTCGTCGGCTCCTTCCGGCGCGTCATTGAACTGCCGCAGCATGCGGACCCTGACAAGGTCACGGCGCAGTACACCAATGGTTGCCTGACCGTGAGCATCGGCAAGCGGGAGACGTCGAAGCCGCGGGCCATCACTGTTCAATGAAACCGGTCGCAGAACTGAGGAGGACATCATGAACGACACCACAGAACTTGCCAGCAAAGATGAAACGGCGCTGGCCCGTCGCGAAGACGAGCAGTCGCAACGCCCGATCACGCTAACGCCGCCCGTGGACATCTTCGAGGACAGCCAGGGCATCACCCTGTGGGCCGATCTGCCCGGCGTTACAAAGGACCGCCTTGATGTGAAGGTACACGATGGCAACCTGTACATCGAGGCCGAGGCGGTGGTGCCCACGCCGGCGGGGCTGCGCCTGCAACATGCGGAGATCCGCCAGCCGCATTTCGCGCGGGCGTTCGCTCTTGGGGCTGACTTCGACGCAACGAAAATCGATGCGAACCTGAAGGACGGCGTGCTGAAACTGACGATACCGCGCCGCGACGAAGCCCGGCCGCGCCGGATCGAGGTGCGGACGGACTGAAGTCGGCAGGTGGGCAGCAACGACAGGGAGAAAACCGGTGGCGGTCGTCTGGCCGCCACCTACTGACTGCGGAGGCCTGGATGCGGACGTCATACATGAATGCTGGCGCGGACGCACGCTCAGCATACGGCGCGGTGCCGGTACGTGAGCTCAGGACGCGCCGCGGATCGCGAGGCGGCCGTGACGGCGTTCCGCAGATGCAGTCCGGAATGTCGAGGGCAGAGTCGCGACTTCAGCGCAATGACAGGAATCCGGTTCTTCGGCCAGACTGTAGAGGAGGATACGATGAACACCGACCCGAAAAAGTGGAATCCCTTCAAGTTCCTACGCGGGGCGGCTCGCAAGTCCGATGCGGACACCTCGGAAAGCCCCCCGGCGAGCGAACAGTGGCGTGACTCGTGGCCTGACATTCCGCGATTGTTCACACGGGAACCGTGGCGTGCTTTGGAAGAGTTCTTCCATGACCCGTTTGCAGGTCGCGGCGCCCTCGAACGATGGTTTGGCGACTTCAGTTCATCGCGCTTCCAGCCGCGCATCGACGTGGTCGACGAAGGGCAGGTGTTGCGCGTGACCGCCGAGCTGCCCGGGATGGAGCGCGAAGACCTGAGTGTGAGCGTCGAGGACGGGGCGATCGTGTTGCGCGGCGAAAAGAAACAGGACGTGCGCAGCGAGGAAGACGGCTGCTACCGGCTCGAGCGCGCCTATGGAAGCTTCATGCGCACAATCCCGATGCCGGAAAACGCCGACCCCGATCACGCCCTGGCAAAGTTTGACAATGGGGTGCTCACGTTGACTGTGCCAAAAACGGAGCCGGCGCGATTCACTAGCCGCACGATCGATATCGGCTAGGCCCAACAGGCAAGAAGTGCCCTGGTCGCGGTGGACATCGGGCGAGACGGGCCGTTAGCTCAGCTGGTAGAGCAGCGGACTTTTAATCCGTTGGTCACTGGTTCGAATCCAGTACGGCCTACCCCGTCGGCTTGCTTGAGTCGGACCTTTGCACGCGCGACTGGACTGGATAGCCGGTGGCCGGTCAGGGGGTGCCGGATGAGCGCATCGGCTCGAGCCCGGCTTGCGGAAAGTTTCTCGTCAGCGAGTAGCTTGGTCATTCGATGATCGTCTTGCGGAAGACTCGCCGAGCTTGATCGATGAATTCCACCAAGGGCGTCCAGCGACACTCTGCTAACGAGAAAGTTGAAGGTCTTTTCAGGGTCGGGAGTGTGAGTTCGCAGATGCAGGAAGCTGCCGTCGGGTTGCTCAATGCCGCCACCGTCAGCAATGCGCCGCCACCTTGCTGACGGCCTGCTGGCTCGCGCGGGAAATCATCTGTTCCGACTCTCCGCGCTTCTGCTTGGCTTCGGTAGTCGCTTGCGCTACTGGACGCGCAGCCGAACTCACCTGCGGCAGCGCCCCTTTGGCTAGCGTGGAAAGGGACCGGCCAACCTGAACCCGGCCGGCCCCACGATGGCTAGCGGCCGGTCGCATCCTGCACAGCTTCCTTCGTCGTTTCCCCAGGTGGGGCGGACTTCGGCGCTGCCACTTCGAGATGTGCTTGCGCGACGCCCGCTTTATGGCGCCTGCGCGAGTAATGCGCTGGCTTGGTAGCGCCCTCCAGTCGCGCCGCGTGAGGCGCGCCCCCGGGACGATGCACGTCGTGCGTCACGAATCCCGAATCGTGATTCGGTATCGCAAACCAGTCCGGATGCTCAAACGACGCGCGAATGTCGTCCAGGCCCGTCTGCCAGTGCTCGCTCATCGTGTCGATGCTGAATTCGTAATCCTTATAGTGCCCCTCATACGCCTTGTTCTTGTATATGAGGTGCACAACATTGACCGTACTGCCATCGGCAACTTCCCGTGCCTCCCGGATGAGCGGATGCTGCTTCTCCAGGCCCGGCGGCACATGCTTCAGTAGCTCCTTGATGAGCTGTGCATGACGCTGGTTCGACCCGAGCATCGCGGTGATAGCGCGGGTCCGGCTGGAATACTGGATGTCCTTGGCGCGCTCGGACACATCCAGCATGTCGCCCGGGAGGCCGCCGCTCGAACTCCACAGGTCAACCTGGAAGACCAGGGTGTCCTTGTGCTGCGGGTCGCTTACAACCTCGGTCAATGGCGTGTTCGACACCAGACCGCCGTCCCAGTAATATTCGCCATCAATCTCGACGGCAGGAAAGCCCGGAGGGAGCGCACCCGAGGCCATGAAGTGCTCTGGCGAAAGGCGCATCTGGGTGTTGTCGAAGTAGACCAGGTTACCCGTGCGCACGTTGACCGCGCCGACGGAGACGCGAATATCGCCGTCGTTGATTCTGTCGAAATCGGCGAATTGCAGAAGGGTCGCCCGAAGCGCGGTGGTATCGTAAAAGCTCACTTCTTCTGGCGAGCGCTTGCCCATCCCTGGGATGGGCACCGGAAGGCGCGGCGAGAAAAAGCCTCGCTGCCCTTCGGTGAGTGCGCGGCCTGCCGCCCAGCAGCTCGACCACTTGCGCGACAGGTCGTGCATGCCCGCGGCGCGGGGTAGCCACGCGCCAAGGTTCCCAAGCATGTCCGCCGGCTGGCAGATGGTGTTCCAGAATCCATGCAATGCCTCGGTACGCTTGCCCGGAGCGTTGCCCGCGATGATGGCTGTGTTAAGCGCGCCGATGGAGATGCCGGAAATCCAGTCCGGATGAATGCCAGCTTCCTCGAGGCCTTCGTAGACGCCGGCCTGATAGGAGCCCAGCGCGCCGCCACCCTGTAGCACGAGAGCGACCTCGTCATAGGCCGGAAGCTTGAAAGTCTTGCGAGGTGTGCCTGATGTTTCTTGATCTTGACGCACTGGGCGGCTCCTTAGTGCATCGACCAGCCGTGGCTGACGATAATGGACTGGCCCGTCAATGCGGACGATTCGAAGCCGGCGAGGAATGCCACGGTGTTGGCGACGTCTTCCACCGTCGTGAATTCGCCGTCGACCGTTTCCTTCAACATCACGTTCTTGACGACGTCTGCTTCCGAAATGCCCAACGCTATCGCCTGCTCCGGAATCTGCCTGTCGACAAGCGGCGTGCGCACGAACCCCGGACACACGACATTGGCCCGTACACCGCGCGAACCACCTTCCTTGGCTACCACGCGTGCGAGACCGAGCAGTCCATGCTTGGCCGTCACGTAGGCAGCCTTCAGCTTCGACGCTTCGTGCGAGTGGACCGAGCCCATATAGATAATCGATCCACCGTTGCCCGCAGCGTACATGTGCCTGACCGCAGCTTTGGTCGTGAGGAACGCGCCGTCCAGATGGATTGCGAGCATTTTTTTCCAGTCGGAGAAAGCATAATCTTCAATCGGGTTGACAATCTGGATGCCCGCGTTCGAGACCAGCACATCGATGCTGCCAAGCCTGTCGACAGCCTGCTGGATGCCGGCGTTGACCGCTTCTTCGCTCGTCACGTCCATTGATACAGGCAGCGCTTTGCCACCCTCCTTGCGGATGCTCTCGGCCACGCTCTCAGCAGCCTTGAGGTTCAGGTCCGCGATTACCACCGACGCGCCGAGCGCCGCGAGCTTGCGTGCGCACTGTTCACCGATACCACTTGCAGCGCCCGTCACGAGCGCGACCTTGTCTTTTACGGACATGCCTTTTCCTTAATATGTCAGAGGGTGCTTACTGATTCGCGGCAAGCTTGAGTGCCGGCGCCTCGGCGAGGTAATCGAAAGCCACCTCCCCGATGTCGAGCGTGAGATTGGCGATAACGTGCCGCGCGCCGACGATTTTGCGCACCGGCAAATCCGCCACCGGAGCCAAGGCATGGGGGTGCAGCTCAAGCGCGGCCGGACCGCCCCACGCGCCGAGCACCGTGACATCCCGCAGGAAGTAGCGCACGAGCTCGCAGATGCGGGCTGAACCGTCGACGTGCGGAATGACTTTCAGTAGATAGTTCGGCGTGTCCGCCAGCTTCTTGCGCTCGACCTCGAGGTCAAGTGGCTCGTACTTGTAGCCCATCGTGCCCGTGGCAATGCGCTGGGTGCCATAGTCGAGCGTTCCAAGCAGCGTGTCGTTGCCGTCAACACGCAATTTCGGACTCGCCAGCTTCTTGGGGAAGCCCCAAATCTCACGACCACCGGCAATCGGGCCTTCGTCGTCGAGATACATCGCGTGTGTGTAGCTGCCTGGCGCGCCGGCATCATCTCTTACCGAGATAACCTGGCCGCTTTCCGTGTAATCGCCGAATCCCGACGAGTCTGGCATGCGAATGAATTCGTAATGCACGAGGGGGCTTGCGACTGTCAGTGGTTCCGGCACCACGGCGCGCAAAGCGTCCATGTCGGTCTCGTACGAAATGATGAAGTACTCGCGATCAAGGAAGCGAAACGGCGGGCGGGGGTAGGAAGGATTGTGGACGGGCATCGCAAAAGCATCTTTGCGGATTTGTTCGATTTTCAACTATCTCTCCAGTAGTGACGTCAAATGAGGTCGCGTCTTTAAAACCCACGCATGCGCACCAGAGGTGCTGTGCTGCACACCGCGCCTCTGCCTTATCACAGCGTGTCGGATTCGAGTGGCCCTGTGCTTTGCATCGTTGTACAGAGCACGGGCAATAGTAGCGCCTTGGTCCATGCATCGGTGTCCTTGCTGGCCGTAAAACACTGTCCCCCTCGCCGCAACAATTGGTTCGATCCTTGTGCGCGTCAGCTTCTCATCGGCAAAACGCCGCATATAGCGATGTCGCTTCGTGATAGGCAATGTCGCACATATAGGAATACCTATTAATTTCCACATGGCTCGTTGTTTCGTCCCCGATGCCTCGCTTGCTTCTGGCATGTCGATTCGAAACCGCGTCCCCGAGAATATAAACGCGCGCAAGGTCACAGTTGGACATTAACGGAAGCCGCGACCATCATTGCGCCTGCGTTTCGCGGCGGCGGATCGCCTGCTCTGGGAGAGTACACGGCGTCGCCCGCCTCAATCGGATGACCGCTCAACACGCACGTCCCCGGCCCCTTCGCGATGAACACCCGTCAGGGCTGGTAATCACAGCGACCGCTGCACGAGTCGCACCAGGAAACCGACAGGGTCTGCAAAGGGTTCGGCGCCACTTTCAGGTCAGGCGGATCTTCGGTTGGACGAGACCGTTGATCTGTTCCGCTGTCCACAGCAGCGTCGCCTTTCGAAAGCCATGGAGAGCCTGCTGATGGCGCCGGTAGAGCATGGCGTGACTCAGTTGAGCGAAACGTCCGCGCACGAAACCGCCACGAAAGAGTCCGAAGCGCCCAAGCGTGCCGAACGCGTTGTAGTCGCTCAGCGAGACGAGCGAACCGAAATCGCGGAAACGGAAATCGGCAAGTGGCTTGCCTGCAAGCCACCCCGGAAGGTGACGCGCGAGATGCTCGGCCTGCTGCGTGGCGACCTGCGCGGTCGGTGCAAGTTGCCGTTCGTGACCGGCAAGTGTCAGGCTTGCGCAATCGCCAAGCGCGAACACGTGATCGTCACGCGAAGACTGCAGACTCGCTCCGACGACGATCTGGTTGGACCGGTTCGTTTCGAGTCCGTCGAGATTGTTCATGAAATCCGGCGCCTTGACGCCCGCTGCCCAGACCATCAGATCGGCCTCGGCAAGCGTGCCGTCGCCGTGGCGAAAACCATTCGCCTCTGCCGCGGTAACACGCGCCGAAGTCAGCACGCGAAAACCGATATGCTCGAGCTGCGACTGACTCGATGCCGATATCTCCGGCGCAAACGCCCCGAGCACGCGCGGGCCGCTTTCGAGCAGCGTCAGACTCAGCCGCTCTCGCACAGTCGGGTCTCCGTAACTCGACGCAACGTCAAGCAAGCGGCTCAGTTCAGCGGACAGCTCAACACCCGTTGCACCCGCGCCGACGATCGCCACACGCAGTGGTTCGTCCTTCGCGACGCTTCGAAATACGCGCGCTCGCAACGCGGCGTTGAACGCTTCGGCCTGTTTTTGACTGTCGATGAAATGGCAGTGCTCTTTCACGCCCGGCACGCCGAAATCGTTCGCCCGGCTACCCAGCGACAGCACAAGCACGTCGTATCCGACTGTTCGCGGACCGAGCACTACTTCACCTTCCGGCGTCCTGAGCTCGTCGAGCTGGACCAGCCGCCGGCTTCGATCGAGCCCGTGCATTGCGCCGGGCTGATAGGTGAAGCCGTGATCGCGGGCATGGGCGAGGTAGATCACCTGCTGCTGCTGAACATCGCGCGTGCCGGCTGCAATAGTGTGCAGCATCGGCTTCCATATGTGCGTCGGGCTGCTGTCGATCAGCGTGACGCTGGCCCGGCCGCTACGCCCTAACAGGTCGCCGAGTCGGGTAGCCAGCAAAATTCCCGCAATCCCGCCGCCAACGATGACAATCCGTTTTGGTTGTGACATAATCAATTCAACGCGTGATGAATAAATCACATCGTAGCCTAAAGCACGAGCTCCGTCAAACCGTGGCCCTCCTCAGCCTCTCACGCGCCGTCAGTTAAACTTCGGCTGAATTGACGATCCACAACTCACACCCAAATGAACGACGTAACGTCAGGACCTGCCAGGCTGATCGAGAAAAAGCGTACCCGCGGACGACCCGCGTACAGCGCTTCCGTCGGTGCCGACGTCCTCCTGCGACATGCCCGGCGCACCTTCGCAAAGCGTGGATTCGACGCTACCAGCGTGCGGGAAATCGCGCGCGACGCGGGTGTCGACCCGGCGCTGATCGCGCATCATTTCGGGTCGAAACAAGCGCTATGGGTTGCGGTGGTAGAGCAGATCGCGGATCAGGCTGCGCCAATGATCGACGCCACAGCCAGGTTGCGCTCGGCCACGCTAGGTGCGCGTGAGCGTGTCGAACACGCAGTGGTTCTTTTCATCGATCAGGTTTTCGACGAACCCGACCTTGGTATGTTTTTTTCGACTGCCGCGACCGAAGAAGGCGAGCGCTTCAACATACTCATCGGGCGTCTGGTGCGCCCCTATCACGACGTGTTCGTGCCTTTGCTCGAAGATGCATCGAGGGCGAAGGAATTGAAACCGCACCACCCCGAGGTCATGTTTTCCATGCTGATGAACGCCATCAGCAATACCGTGGCTTACCACCATATGCTGCGGGCTTTCTCGTCACTTCCTGAAGATCAGACCAGGTTCAAGCGCGCGGTGCGGGACACGGCGCTGAACATGATCGGAAAGTAATCAGCAAGACCCAATGCCCTTCGCGACAAGCCCAGAATCCTCCACCTGCTTATCGTGCGCGTCGTCCCCTGACGCATTCGCTGCCCAAGAGAACTACCATGGCGATGACCGCCCCAAGGAACGTGTCCACGATCCGCTCGCCGACGAGGGCGAGGGGAGCGCTCGTCCCGCCCACCGCTGAGATGGTCAACGCGGTTGGGGTAATGAAGGTCAGGGCCAGGGCGTAGTGCCGCGCGGCCACGACTTCGATCGCGAACTGGAGCAGCGCGAGGACCCCGACGAGCCAGAGGCCTTTCGGGTCGACGAGCTGGATCAAGCCAAAGACAGCCGCGCCCAAGACCGTGCCCACAACGCGATGCACGGCCCGAATGGCACTTGAGCGCGAGACGTGGCTGCCCTGCAGCACCGCACCCGCGACCATAACCGTCCAGTAGGCACGGTGCTCCCCAAAAGACAGGCTCAGCAAGCCGGCGCTGGCGACCGCAACGATCACCCTCGCGGCGATCGTGGCCTTTTCCCCGTCGAGCAAGCTGGGAGGAAACCGCATGCGCAAGCTGGACGCTTCGCCCTTGCGCTGGTGCACAAGCGGCAGCGCGAGGGGTGCGATCACGAGCAAGTACGCACTGAGCGCGCCGACCGCGACCAGAGAGGGGATCATAAAGACGCCAAGGGGCGAACCGCTGAAACGCGCGGAAGCGGCCAGATGACCGCTGACACCGGCGACCAGCACGAACTGCATCGGCCCGGGCGGGCCCATTCCGACACCGAGCAGAATGATGCTGGCGAGCGCAGCCACGGCGACGAGGCAGGCGATGGTCAGCCACGCATTCGTCGCGCACAGTACGCCCAGCGTGGAGGCAGCCACGAAACCCGCCGCGACGAACGGCAAGGCCTGGAGCCGGTCGCCCAGGCGCAGCGTCGAGCCGTAGAGAGCCGTGAAGGCGCCGAGAGAAGTGATGAGCCCGAGTGACGGGTGGCCGGCCAGCATGAACGCGCTCAGAGGCACGCCCATGGCGACGCCCCCTCCGACGCCGGCCGACCACCGCCACGGGCCGTCGTTGAAGCCGAGCAGGCTTTTCAGTACGCGGGGCGGCAAGAAAGGTCTTCTCATTTGGGATTGTTTTGTGAAGCGGCCAGGCGATTGGATAATGAAATTTGAATCGAAGGCGGAGATCGCGTTTTCGCTCCGACGGCGCTCCGGATTGCACGTCTTGTCTGTCGACACTTCAGAGCCGCATCCCGCAGGGTCGCAAGTGACCAACCGCCTTTTTGCGGCTTCAAGACGGCCCTCTCCTGACGACGTCGGTCTACGCGTTCGTGCTACCAGTTCGTTTGTCGGAAGTGCCGCTTCCCCCGAACCCACCGAGGTTCAAGTGCGCGAGCGCGATCGAATGACGTTCACGTGACGGCCATCATGCGGACCGCTTGCCTCGCGCAACGGTGTGCGACGACGTGATGGCTCCGGTCCTCCGACTTTCAACCAACGCACGCGTACGCTGCGAGATTCGCGCCGCTGCCTCCCGGATCGATTCGACAAGACGGTCCAGATTGGCAAATTCGAGTCGCTGGGTCGGCACGATCACCGCAAGCGAACCGACTGCTTCACTGGAGTCGTCCGTAAATAGCGGCGACGCCAGTGCAGAAACGCTGCTTTCCAGTTCGCCCCTCGACAGATAAAAACCGGCACGCCGGATTTTGAGCAGCGACGCGCGAAACTCGTCGAGTGTCGCCCCAAGGCCGCTTTGCGCGATCTCGTCAGCATACTGATCGAACAGGACCGCGAGCTTGGCCTTCGGAAAGGTAGACAGGATCGCTTTTGGAGCGGCGCCGAGAAACAGGGGGCGAGGACGGCCCCGGCCGTACCGGAGGTCAAGCGCCGCGCCGTGAGTCTCACGATGCGTGTCCACGAGTTCGTTACCGTACCAGCGCGACATCACCACATCGAAGCCGGAGTGTTCGCTCAACTCACGCATGATCGGCTGCCCGACCGCAAGCAGCGGATCCGACATGCGCAGGTGGTAGTCAAGCTTGATGATGCGAGGGCCGAGACCATAGTCTCCTCCTGCAAACCGGATGAGCAAGCCAGCATCCAGGAGCTCGCGTACATAGCGATAAGCCGTTGGAGTTGAGCAATCGAGTTCGGCGGCAACGTCTTCGACGGACAGGAACGGCTTCGCCTCCGAAAACAGCTCGAGTATGGATAAAAGTCTCGTAATGCTCGACATCTATTGCGCTGCGCCTCCTCGTGTGTGAACGGAATTATATCCACTGGCAAGATCGCCATTGACGCCTTCAACGACCACCGCGCGGAAACAGTCGCACGCGAGCCACGCAGCGCCACGCTTATGCAAGCCCCATGCGCTCGGCCATTTCGGTTTGCCAGACACTTCGCGGCCTGAATCCCGATAGCGTTCTTGCGTGGCGTTCGACAGCCGCCATCAGTTCAGCATCGGGCAAGCCGAAGTCCACCGGCACCCGCATCGGCTGGTCGACGTACCACGGCGTGTCGATGTAGAGCTCGAGGCGATTGCCCTCGGGATCGCGCGCATAGATCGAAACCGAATTGCCGTGGGTGACGGGGTTGATTTCCTGCAGGCCTTCCGCAATGAACTGCCGATGAAACCGCCTCAACGTGGCAAGGCTGTCGGCTGTGAACGAAATCTGGTTGATCGGATTGAACGCCAAGTGCTCGGGGCGGCCGCTCGCGAGCACGATCTGGTGATGCACCGCGGGATCGCGGCTCAAGAATACCAACTGCACAGCGCCGTGCGGCGTCTGCAGCGAACCCCGATCCGTCACGGTGAATTCCATCACCCGCGTATAAAAGTCCTCCACGCGCGCCATGTCGCTCACATAGAAGCCCATGTGACTGAGCGACAGCCCTGCCCTCGCTTTCTTCATACCGTCCATGCCCGTCTCCAAGTAGTGATAAACCATAAGAAAAAACACGTTGTGACATTAGATAAATTTAGTATATTCTCACCATAAGATAAATGCACGGGTTTTTTACGAATCATGGCGTTGATCCTACCTACTTTTTATCTACCCGGAGCATCAATGAAACTCGCCAGCTTCTCCACCCACCTTGGCTCATCGTTCGGCATCGTTCGCGATGAAACCGTGTTCGACCTTGGCAAACGTCTCGGCGGCCGTTATGCCGATCTGAAGGCACTGATTGCCGCCGACGCATTCCGCGAGGCCGCGCAGGCCGCCGATGGCGCGCAGGGCGACTACCCGCTGTCGGAAGTCACGCTGCTGCCTGTGATCCCGAACCCTGAACAAATCTTTTGCGTGGGACTCAACTACGCAGACCACGTCAAGGAAACCAACCGCGAAACCACCGAGCATCCGGTCATCTTCATGCGGGTGCCGGCTTCCCAGGTGGGCCATGGCCAGCCGATGCTGCGTCCGCCTGAGTCGCAGAAGTTCGACTATGAGGGTGAGATTGCCGTCATCATCGGGCGCGGTGGACGACGCATCGCCGAGGCCGACGCGTGGAATCACATCGCTGGCTACGCCTGCTACAACGACGGTTCCGTGCGCGACTGGCAGCTTCATACGGGCCAGTGGGGCCCGGGCAAAAATTTCTATCGCACCGGCGCGTTCGGACCGTGGATGGTGACGAGCGACGAGATCGAACCCAACGCGGTGATGACGCTCGTCACCCGCCTGAATGGACAGGAAGTGCAACGCGCGACGACGCAGATGCTGATTCACGGCATTGCCAAACAGATTGCCTACCTGTCGACGTTCACCCCGCTCTCGCCGGGAGACGTGATCGTGACCGGCACGCCTGGCGGCGTCGGCGCGAAGCGCAATCCGCCGCTGTTCATGAAGGCCGGCGACGTGGCGGAAGTGGAGGTTGATCGGATCGGCGTTCTGTCCAATCCAATCGCCGACGAAGCGTAAAAGTCGTAGCCGGGCGCGTTCGTGTGCGCTCGGCGTCTATCTGGCGGAACAAGACATGTTAGAGAAAACTATTTCGACGCACGCGTGCGACTACGACGTGGCCGTTATCGGTCTCGGGCCCACCGGGGCGACGCTCGCGAACCTGCTGGCAATCGAAGGCTTGCGGGTGCTGGTGCTGGAGAGAGACAAGGAGATTTTCGCGCTTCCTCGCGCGGTGCATTTCGACGGTGAATGCATGCGAGTGTTCCAAACCCTCGGTTTAACCGACAAGCTGCTACCCAAGCTGTTCGTGGGTCCCGGCATGAAATTCGTGAACGGGGAAGGCAGGTTGCTGATCGACTGGCAACGGCCAACCTGTATCGGACCACAGGGGTGGAGCGCGAGTTACAAGTTCCATCAGCCCGATCTCGAGAATGCGTTACGCGAGCGTCTTGCGCAGCAATCGAGCGTTGACGTCCGGTTGCGCCACGAAGTGTTCGCGCTTGACGAGGCGAGCGATGGCGTCCAGTTGCGCTTCGAGGATACGTGCTGCGGCAAACTTGGACGTACCACCGCGAGATATGTAGTCGGCTGCGACGGTGCGCGCTCGATTGCGCGACGCTTCATGGGCACCGAATTGACCGATCTGAAATCGCATGAACGCTGGGTTGTGGTCGACGTATTGCTCGACGCACCGCGGCCCGATCTTGGCGACTACTCGGTCCAATACTGCGACCCGGCGCGCCCGACCACTTACACGCGTGGTCCCGGAAATCGGCGCCGCTGGGAAATCATGGTGATGCCCGGTGATGACGTGACGCAACTCACGTCCCCCGAATGGCTGTGGGACAAACTCGCTCGCTGGATTTCTCCGGCCGATGCGCGCCTCGAACGTTCTGCCATATATACATTTCACTCGGTCGTGGCGAACGGTTGGCGCCGTGGCCGACTGCTGCTTGCAGGCGATGCCGCACATCAGACGCCACCCTTTATGGGCCAGGGGATGGGAGCCGGCATTCGCGACGCGTCGAATCTCGCGTGGAAGCTTGGTGCCGTCATTCATGGCGAAGCGCCCGATACCCTCCTCGACAGCTACGAATCCGAACGCTCGCCGCACGTGCGCTTATTTATCGAAACGGCGGTACAACTCGGCTCAGTCATTCAAACGACGAGGTCAGACCTGGCCGAAGTCCGTGATGAAGAAATGAGCGCAGCGATTCGCAATTTTGTGACCCCACAACCCAGGCTTGGCCCGGGCGCATGGATCGATGAACCATCGGGCGTGGCCGGGCATATTGCACCGCAACCCCGCCTGCTGGACGGACAACTCGTGGACGACGTGGTCGGCTATCGGTTTGCGCTGCTTGCGCGACCGGAATTGCTCCGTGAATGCCCCGACGTCGCCAATAGCGCTGCGCAAGCGGGCGTCGGGATTGTGGCCAGCGATGGAGCGGCTGTTCGCGAGTGGTTGGAGTCGATCAACGCTCCAGCGGTGCTTGTACGCCCCGACCGGTATGTGTACGGCGTCGCGCAGGACGGTGAATCCTTGCAAAACCTTCTGCACCACGCCGTACCCCGCTTGCAAACCGAAGGTGCTGTGGCCATGTGAGCCCGCACCCCCCGTTGTCACGCGAGATGTCTCGCGGTCGACGCACATAGACCATCGGACAAAGAATCCGATAATCAAATTGGAGGAGTCATGGGAATATCCCACAACCCGGTCGGCGGCGCCGACCGTTCACAGCCATCCGGCTTGTCCCCGTCGCAGTGGAAGATGATTCTCATCGCAAGCCTTGGCGGCTCGCTGGAGTTTTACGACTTCATCGTCTACGGCTTTTTTGCCCATAACATCGCGGCCCAGTTTTTCCCGAACTCGTCGTCGCTGGTCAGCATGCTGGCTACTTTCTCCGTGCTCGCAATCGGGTACGTGATCCGACCGCTCGGCGGAATTGTGCTCAGTAGCTGGGGCGACCGGTATGGCCGGCGTCCAGTGTTTCTCGGCTCAATCATTGTGGTCACGACCGCGACGATCTGTCTTGGTCTGCTGCCCAACTTTCAGAGCTGGGGCATGACCGCATCGATCCTGTTGATCCTGCTGCGCATGCTTCAGGGTTTTTGCGTCGGCGGAGAAATGCCCGGCGCGATTACCTATGCAGTGGAAGCCGCGCCGCATCGGGCGGGGCTCGCCGCGGGCATTATTATCTGCGCGGTGAACCTGGGTGTTTTGCTGGCCACATTCGTCAACCTCGGCATCCAGACCTACCTGTCCGCCACGGACGCGGCGGCGTATGGCTGGAGGATCGCGTTTCTTTTCGGCGGCGTTTGCGGGATCGCTTCCTACCTGATGCGCCGTAATCTGGACGAGTCGCCCGAGTTCAAGAGGATGCAAGGAGCTGTCGTGAAACAGCCGTTTCGCGAGACCTTGCGACGTCATGGCAAAGCGGTCGCGACGGGGGCACTGGCGATCGCCGTGATGGCCGGCGTCAACGGCATACTTTATGGCCACATGCCCGCCTACCTCGTCCAGCAGCTGCACTATGCACCACGGACCGCGGCAATTGCCCAGAACGCTTATCTGATCGTCAGTTCCCTCGGCCTCCTCGCCGCAGGCTGGCTCGGGGACAAGATTCCACGCCGGTACCTGCTTCGAGCGTCAGCGGCGCTGCTGATCGCATTGAGCTACCCGTTCTATGAAGCGCTGGCGAGACATACCGTCAATCCGGTAGTGCTGTTTGTGCTTGCCGGCGTGGTTTTTTCACTGGCAAGCGGGACATGGGCGTCGGTGCTCGCCGACCAATTCCCTGTCCAGGTCAGATTCAGCGGAATCGCGCTGGCTTACAACCTGGCCGTTGTCGTATTCAGCGGCTTTGCGCCCTTGCTGGCGACCATGCTGATTCGCATGACCGGCTCCTTGGCAGCGCCAGCCTGGTATGTCATCGCCGCATGCACGGTCGCGCTGCTTGCGAGCTATGGGTTGCCGACGGGAAAGTCTCGGGCCGGGTTGCCTTCGAAGACAGATGAACTGCGCGGCGAACTGTTGCGTTGAGCCGAATCGAGCCACGACGCGGCCGGCACCGTCTCTGACAAGAGATATCCATGCAGTATTTTTGGGGGATTTACGATGAAAGATGCGTCCGTTCAGGCCGCCGTCGAGGCGTTGGAACAACAGCGCTGCGACGCCACGGTGGCTGGAGACCTGCTCAAACTCGCGTCGCTACTCGACGACGATCTGACGTTCGTCCATTCAGCTGGCTACGTTCATGGCAAGTCGGAGTATCTGTCCTTCCTTACCGAGAAGATCAAGGTGCATCAAATCGTGCGTCCGCAACCGCTCGCATATAGGTTCCTGCCAGACACCGTGATCACGACGGGCCATCTCGAGCAATCCCTGGTGCGCAGGACCGATGGATCTGAGCTCAACATTCGCGCGCTCATAACTGAAATCTGGGTCAAACGCGAGGGCGGCTGGAAACTGCTGCATCTCCATTCCGGGCGCTTGCCGGATTGACGCAGATCCCTATCTTGCCGTCCATCTCGGGGTAAGCCTGGACACCGATCCTGAACAGGTTCGCGAACTCCCCCTGCTTGTGCGCGATGGAAGCAATCGTCACGATGCGTGGCCGGTCAGGCGATTCAGTCGCGGCAAGTTCGAGAGCGGGCATGAGCAGCGCCGAGAGTGTGTAGTGGCCAAGCATATTGGTGCCGAACTGCAGCTCCAAGCCATCGGCGGTGTTCCGCGAGTTTCTTCTGCGCGAACGAGCGGACCGACGCGACGGAAGCGTGAAGATTGAATATGTGGGATCGAGACTATCGCGGCGGCGATCCAAAAACATATCCGGCGACAATCAAGCCGCGAGCCGCTCAGCATGGAGACTCGCGCCAACATCAATTGCTCTTTGAGTACTGCATCGATTGCTGTTTTGGAGCCTCGTTGAAGTTTCGAGCGGACGGAATGATCTCGGCTGTCATTATCGGAATTCGGTCGTTAACACGACATGGCTCCTGGATGACGTTTCAGTCATTTCGAAGCGTCACTGGAACATCCGCGAGTGAGCCCGCTTCAACGTACAAGACCGACGGCGGCTGAACGACGCCTGTTAGAAGAGGTGTGACTGTGACGGTCTGCGCGACGCGCGCATGAAGGGCGCGCGCCACCAGGCAATTAGTCGTACAACGAACGAGCGCCCACTTGCCGTCAAACGCCGCGCGGTGCGGCAAGAAAACGGCGGCGCATCGGCTTGAGAACCGCAATCGCGAGCAATGCGGTAACGATGTCAAGCGTGATCGCCGCGCCGAACACCGGCAGCCAGCTACCCGCGTGCTGGTGCATCAACGCCGCCAGCGGGCCGCCCAGGATCGAGCCGATGCCCTGCGAAATGTAGAGCCAGCCATAGTTTTCCGTGGCATGCCGCGTGCCGAACGTGTCGGTCAGCGTCGCCGGGAACAGCGAGAAGATTTCGCCCCAGCCGAAGAACACCACGCCCGAGAGCAACACGAACAGCACCGCGTTATCGCGCGTGAACAGCCACAGCGCCATCGCGACGCCTTCCAGGGCGAACGCGAAGAACATCGTGTTTTCGCGGCCGACTTTGTCGGACACCCAGCCGAACAGCGGTCGCGTGAGCCCGTTCGTGAAGCGGTCGATCGTCAACGCAAGCGGAAGCGCCGCCATGCCGAACACGAGCACTTTGGTCACGCCGAAATCGGCGGCGAAGGTGGCCATTTGCGACGTGACCATCAGACCGGAGGTCGACATCATCGTCATCATGGCGAACATCAGCCAGAAGATCGGCGTCCTGAGCGTCTGTGACGGGCGCAGATTCGCCACCGGCGAACCGGCCTCATTCACATTCGCGCCGGCGGCATCATGCACGGGCGGCACACGCAAGCCCTGCGATGCGAGCAGCCCTACCACCGCGAACGCGGTGCCGAACATCCACAGCGTCGCCTCGACACCGCGCGCCTGCAACGACGCTGCGATCGGAAACGTCGTGACGATCGCGCCCATGCCATAGCCGGCGGCGACGGCGCCCGCCGCGAAGCCTCGCTGCGCGGGGAACCAGCGCACCATCAGCCCGACAACGCCAACATATACGATGCCCGTGCCAAGGCCGCCGATCACGCCATACGTCAGATAGAGCATCGGCGCACTCTGGACCTGCGATGCGAACACCCAGCTCAGGCCGGACATCACTGTGCCGAACGAGATCAGCGTGCGCGGACCGAAGCGGTCGATCAGCTTGCCTTGAAACGGCGAAAAAAACGTCTGCAGAATGATCAGCAGCGCGAACGTCACCTGCAGTTCAGGCAACGCGATGCCCAATTTCGCGGCGAGCGGTTTGGTCATCAACGTCCAGACATATTGCGGACTCGAGATCGCCATCATGCAGACGAGACCCAGTCCAAGTTGAATCCAGCGGTTATGCGTGGCGGACGTCGAGACATTCTCGATACGCGGCGCGATCGGTTGCAAGCGTGTGTTCATGGTGTTCTCCGTTTCCTGAGCGCATGCCAGCCGGCATGCGCGAGACGTGCGCCGTCCTCCGGGCCTGAACGGCCGGAACGGCAAGTCGTTTGAGAAAAAGCGCGCGGTGTCTACCGGCCCGCAGCGGCCCCGTCACTGCGCGGATCGTAGCCCGCTTCGATTAACCCATCAGGGTGCCGAACGATTGCGCCGGCATGCCCCATCGCGTCATCGTAAGGCGCCATCATCTCGACCTCGTGCCAGAACGCGCTGAGCGTTGCTGCCGTGTGCGCGGCGAAGCGTGGCTCGAGCTTGAGCGTGCCGGTCGATTGGTCCCATGTGCGGCCGAGCAGCCAGCGAGGCGCGTCGATCGCCGCCTGCGGGTTCCAGCCGAAATTCGCGATGCGTGAAAACACGGCGCTTTGCGATTGGGGCTGCCCTCGTCGAGCGAGAAACTGCAGCGCGCCGCGAGCGCATTCGGCGCGACGGCCATGCCCCTCGCGCCGCGCGTCGGATTCAGAAAACTAGATGACATATTGGACGGGGCTTTTGCTTGTATACATACCCATCACTAACGCGAGAAGCATGCCAGCACGCGAGTCGCCCGCTCATGCGCGCCAGATAGGGTTTCGCACGGCTCGGTACGCGCGGCGATGTCGCTACCTGGTGCCCCGCAACCTGGGTGGTGCATAGGGGACCGCATTCGGCCCCATTGCAGTGCGTGCGCGTTGCAGGCGCTCGCCCGTCAAGGTGCGCACCGCAACGCGGCTACCCTCGATATGGCGCGCGATCAACGCAACGCTACGATCCGTTTCGCGACAACGAATCGCATCGAGGATCGCGACATGTTCGCCGTAGGTTTCGTCGATGCAGTCGCCATACACGAGATCGAGCCGCCGCACGACCCGGATGCGATCGGTCACGCGCTGCATCGCATTGGTCAGCTCGGCGTTATCGGCGGCCTGCACGAGGGCGTGATGAAATGCTTCGTCGAGCGCGACCATCTCGCGGCCGTCACGCCGACGGTGAGCAGGCGGGATCTTCCAGATTTGTTCGAGCTGACCGAGCATCTGTGCGACGCCTTCGGAGAGCTCTCCTTCGGCACTCGCAAGCTTCGAGACCGCAAAGGTTTCAATCAGCTTGCGCATTTCGTACAGGTCTTCGAAGCGCTTGAAATCGACCGGCACGACTTCCCAGCCGCCGCGCACATAGCCGCGCATCAGGCCGTCACTTTGCAGGCGCTGCAAGGCCTCGCGCGCAGGCGTGCGGGACACGCCGAAGCGCTCGGCGATGCTGCCTTCCGTCACGCGGTCGCCGGGCAGCAGGCGCATATCGAAGATATCTTCGCGGACACTGACATAGACATGATCAGCCCGCGAGGGGGGAATGCCGGTGATGTCGTTCACGCTTGGAACCTGAGTTGGCGAGTGTCGGGGCTGAGATTATTGTCCGACCCGAACGCGCCATGTCAACACGCGATGAAAAAACCGGCATCGCACGGACATCAGCCGCGAGCGAAATACGCCTTTACAGCCGACAGAAACGTATCGATGTCCGCGCGCCTGCAGCGCGGACGATTTCGATTGAATTGAAAATCGGGTTATGCCGCCACGCGCTCACGAGTAGCTGCTGGCGAGCGAAAGCGCCGGGTTGCGCGAGGACTCTGACCTCGCCCGCCACCACGGCAAAACCACGTCCCTGGCTACCTGCCCGCGCGGCCTCGACCGCCGCATTCAGCGCGAGGATGTTGGTCTGGAACGCGATCCCGTCGATGACCGAGATGATCTCCGCGATGCGCGCCGACGACGCCCGTATCCCATGCATCGTCTCCACCACCCGGCCGACCGCCATGCCGCCTTCCCCAGCCGTTTCCGAGGCGTGCCTGGCAAGCTCGTCCGCGTGTCCCGCGTTCGCAGCGTTGGTGGCCACGCTCGCGTCGAATTCCTTGAGTGCGCCGGTGGCCTGCTCGAGCGCGCTGGCCTGGAGCTCGGTGCGCGCGCCAAGATCGGCATTGCCGGCGGCAATCGCGTGACTCATGTCGGCGACTGCATCGGCGCCATCGCGCACCTGTCCCACGATGTCCGCGAGCGCTTCTCTCATCCGCACGACAGTCGCCATCACGCTACCCGTATCGCCGGTGCGCAAGTCGGCGCACTGGGAAAGATCGCCGCGCCGGATCGCATCGGCGAACGCGATCAGCTCTCGCGGCTCGGTACCGAGCGACCGGCCTATGTTGCGCACGACAAGCACCGCAACGCCAAGACCGATCACGCACGCAAGCCCGGTCAGCGCGAGCATCATCAAGCGGAAATCGACGCTTATCTGGCGTGCCTCGGCGCTGCCCTGCCGGTTCAGTGCTTCCTGAAAGTCGATCAACTGGTTGATTGCCGCGAGCCACTCGAGCAGCGCGGGGGCTGACGTCCGTCTCGACGGCCAGTACCTCCTTCGCGCCTTCAGCAGCCACGCTGGCAATCGCCTGCGTCGCATGCGTCAGGCGGTCCTCACCCAGATCCGCAATGCACACGCGAAGCCCGAGCTGCGCGAATCGACGTGGTCAACGCCGTCAATGCGCAAAACCTGATCCTGCCGGGCGGCACCGCGAAGATCGGCACGAAGGAATACAACGTGCAGATGAACGGCAGCACGGACGCCGTCGCCGCGCTCAACGATCTGCCCACCGCAAAAAGAGTTTGACAGACAATCTTAAGATATATATCGTAAGATGCATCTTACGACACTCATAGGAGAGTCCCAGATGCGTCATCCTCATCATTTTTGCGGTCCGCGCGGCGCGCGCGACCGTTTTCATGCCGGTTTCCGCCTTCCGTCGCCGCAGACGAGCGAAGTCGCCGACCTGGGCGCCGCCGAAGCATGCGCTTCCTCCGGCGCCCGCCACCACTACCTGCTGCACGTTTTGCGTCACGCCTTTGGCCGCCATCACGAGTGGCGCTTGGGCGGCCGTGGCTCGCGCTTCGGCGGTGGTTTCGGTGGTCCGGGCGGATACGGTGGTTTCGGCGGCGGCCCCGGCGGCTTCGGCGGCGACGGCGATGGTTTCCCGCGTGGCCGCAAATTCAGCTCCGACGATCTGCAACTGCTGCTGCTATCGCTGATCGAAGCGCAGCCGAGTCACGGCTACGAGTTGATCAAGGCGCTCGAAACGCGCTCGAACGGCTTCTACAGCCCGAGCCCCGGCATGGTCTATCCAGCGCTGACCTATCTCGAAGAACTCGGCTACGTCACCGTGCAGCTCGAAGGCAACCGCAAGCGCTATGAGCTGGCGGATGCGGGCCGCGAATATCTGGCCGCGAACCGCGAGCGCGTCGAGCTGATGCTCGCGCGACTCTCGCATATCGCACGCAAGATGGATTCGGTGCGCCGCGCGTTTGCCGGCGAGGAGCCGGCCGACGTCAGCGAAGGCGGCTGGGTGCCCGAGCTGAATGAAGCGCGCCGCACGCTGAAGAACGCGCTGCTGCGCCGGGACAACGCGCCGGCCGACGAACAGCGCCGCATCGCAGCGATCCTGATGCGCGCGGCCAAAGAAATCGAAGGCGGCAACCGTGGCGACATCGCAAAGCCCGGCAACGACAGCGAGCCGACCGCCTGACAACGCGCGCCCGTCCACGAGGCGACCCGCGCGTCCTCCCGAACCGAACTGGAGCATCGCCCACATGCAAGAGCAAAACACTCGCCCTGATCTCGCCGTGCATCGCGTACGGCATCCGTTGAAGTTTCGTCTGCTGCAGGTCAAGCAGGTGCGCGCGCTGACGCCGCACCTGATTCGCGTGACCTTCACCGGCGCCGATCTGGACGACTTCGTCTCAGCCTCGTTCGACGATCACATCAAGGTCTTCTTCCCCGACCCCGGCGCCGACAAACCTACGCTGCCGCAAGCCGGCCCCGACGGCCCGGTGTTCCCGGAAGGCAAGCGGCCGACCGCGCGCGATTTCACGCCGCGCCGTTTCGATCGCGACGCCCGCGAGCTCGACATCGAGTTCGCGATGCACGACGCGGGCCCCGCGGCGACGTGGGCCGCGCAGGCGCAGGCGGGCCAGTATCTGGGCGTCGGCGGCCCGCGCGGTTCGCTGGTGATTCCGACCGGCTTCGACTGGCATCTGCTGATCGGCGACGACACCGCGCTGCCCGCGATCGCGCGCCGTCTCGAAGAGTTGCCGGCCGGCACGCGCGTCGCCGCGGTGATCGAGGTCGCCGATCCGTCGGCGCGCATCGAGTTCACGACGCAGGCCGAGCTGCACCTCGTCTGGTGCTATCGCAGCGAAGCCGACACCCGGACCGGCGCGCGCAGCGAAGCGCTGTTGCACGCGGTGCGCGATACCTGGCTGCCGGTGAACGGTGAAGGCTATGTGTGGGCCGCTGGCGAAGCGGCGACGATCCGCGCGGTGCGTCAACATCTGTGCGGCGAACGCGGCGTCGACAAAACGCGGATTCGCGCGGCCAGCTACTGGAAACAGGGCGCGGTCGCGGTCCACGAAACGATCGACGACTGAGCTTCTGCTCGCGTGGCTCGCGGCATTAGCGGCGTACTTCGAACAACGACAAAAGGAAATCAACCGATGTACTCAATCACCGCACGGCACGAGCGTCGTTTGTTGTGGCTGCTCGCGCTCACGCAGTTCACGATCATCATGGACTTCATGGTGATGATGCCGCTCGGCCCGCAGATCATGAGCGCGTTCCAGATCGCGCCTGGTGTGGCAACCATTAATCTTTAACTTCTGAGTTAATTGCTTCCCTTCTGCAACTTAAGCACCGAACTGCACCATTACGGCGCATCGTAGTTTACCGAATAATTTCGTTTTACTTTCTGCGTCGCGTGCTGTACGCGTCTGGCAACGTTGGTTCGCACCAGAACTTCCCGGCCCCCCCAAAACGTACGTAACGGCGGACAGTCGCCTCTTCTCGACTCGTGTGAGGAAATTGTTAACGATCACTTGTGCCCGCTTTGTCGCCGTGCCGCATCTCAATGACCCAGATCAGGCAAGATCGTTACCCTCGATCAATGCATTGGCATCTGTCTGATACAAGCACTGAGAGTTCTGGGGGAAATTCGGTCGAATGCGCCCGTGATTAAACGTGCAAGACCGGTGTTGCAGCATCGATCGAAAACTGGTTGAGGCCAGTTCCTTACCGCTTGCGTACCAATTGCTCGCACATCTCTATCACCCAACGCCGAACAAATTCTCAGCTTTCAGGGTTGAGTTTTTTTAAAATCATCGTGATCTCAAGCCCGTCGTCCGAAGCACGGTTGGTTGTTCGACGAACGAAGTTGTCAAGTGGAATATCAAAGACATCTGCCAGCTGGATCAGATGTTGACGCGGCGGCAGCACAATGCCTCTTTCAAACCGGCTAATCGTTTCCTGCCGCACTCCTATTGCTTGAGCCAAGTCTTCCCGAGTAAGTCCTAATCTTACTGTGTCACAAAAATTGATTTGCAGCAAGGTAATACCTGGTAGTATTAAATAATACAGACTTCGGGCGATCGCGATGAGA
>NZ_CADFGP010000080.1 GCF_902833905.1 Paraburkholderia tuberum STM678
ATCCTGCTTGGAATGCGGCTCATGCAACGATGGCTCTCTTCCCGAGCGGCAGATAGATTCCCCACTTATTTTGTGACACAGTAAGATTAACCCGCTGTTGCGCTTCACCTTTGAAACCGCCTATCTCTGATCGGTTCAATGCCCGGAAGATGTGTCGTGTAAATCCAAAGTGACGAAAAGATAAAAATGCGTGACGAGAAGAATAACGGGAAATCAGCTGCGTCCTTACACTGAATCGAGACGCGACGCCTGTCCGGCGCGGTTTCCCATTGCGACAAGGCTGTTGCAGCATTGATCGCCTTATTACCCTTTAAGAGGTTGCTTGATGAAACTTAGAGACAAAGTGGCACTCGTTACCGGCGCGGGGCCTGGCCTCGGCAAGGCTTGTGCGGAAGCGCTGGCCAAAGAAGGCGCACGCGTGGTGATTTGCGATGTCAACGATCAGTCGCTGGAAGAAGCCCGCGCCGAAGTCGAAGCATGCGGTGCCGAATGCCTCGCCTTGCGATGCGATGTTTCGTCCAGTTCGGAGGTGAGCAATCTGTTCACGCAGGTCGTCGCGCGCTTTGGGACACTGCACATTCTGGTCAACAATGCAGCGCTGACTCCTAATCGTCCAATTGACACAGAGCGTCGCAACAAGCTGTATGCGTACATGCAAACGCCCGTACCGCGCCAGTCGCTGGGGTTCACGAGTGAGATTGACGATGAGGAGTGGCACCGTTATTGGGGCGTCAATGTCCACGGCGTCTTTTATTGCACACGGGAGGCGTTGAAGCTGATGGAGCCGCAGCGCGACGGGAAGATCATCAATATCGCGTCGATTGCTGGACTGTCGATCAAGAGCGCGCATAGCCCGCATTACTGCGCTACCAAGGGAGCGGTGATTGCATTCACGAAGTCGGTTGCATTCGAAGTGGCCGGCGCGAATATCTTCGTCAACGCGATGGCGCCGGGCGGCGTGGCCACCCCGGCATTTAACGACTATCTCGACAAAATCGGTGGCGAAGGCCGCAATCGACTGTGGCAGAGCTGCCCGCTAGGCCGCTTTGGTACTGTGGAAGAGTACGCGTCGACTGTCGTCTATCTGGCGGGTGAACACTACCTGGTAGGTCAGGTGCTCAGCCCGAACGGCGGCTCGGTCATTTGACCGCTGTTGTCTGAAATCGGAACCTACGACGGCTGCCGCGCCGAAATTCCGGAGCTGTATGCTCGGCCGGTCTGGAGAGTCATCCTTTACTTGTCGTCTTGTGACGTATCTACGAACGCCGTCGTACACGACTCAACACGGAGAAATACCTTGCAGACTGACGAAATGGCACTACCGCTAGCGGGCGTGCGCGTCCTGGACCTTTCCCGCATTCTTGCAGGACCTTGGTGCGCCATGGTGCTGGCCGATCTGGGCGCCGAGGTCATCAAGGTCGAACATCCGGAAAGGGGGGACGACACGCGTGACTGGGGGTTGCGAGTCGGTACTTCCGAAACGGCCTATTTCAATAGCGTCAACCGGAACAAACGTTCCGTCAGCCTCAACTTGCAGTCGATAGAAGGTGCTGAATTGGCGCGCGCATTGGCAAGAGAATGCGACATCGTCATCCAGAATTTCAAGGTCGGTGGTGCAGCGAAGCTTGGGCTTGGCTATGACGATCTGCGTGCCGATCGCGAAGACCTGATTTACTGCTCGATTTCCGGATACGACCACACCGGTGCTGAAGCAACGCGTCCGGGCTACGACCTCGTCGTTCAGGGGGAGGCGGGCCTGATGGGTATCAATGGTGAGGCGAATCAGCCGCCGTTGAAGTTTGGCGTGGCGGTCGTGGACCTGTTCACCGGCATGTACTCAGCGCAGGCGATACTGGCCGCGCTGTATCAGCGGCAACGCACAGGCCAGGGCCGCTCGATCGAGATGGCACTGTTCGATTGTGGATTGATGATCACCGCGTACTACGGCCTCGAAGCCTTGCTGATGGGCGGCGATCCGCCGCGCTACGGCAACGCGCATCCGTCGATTGTTCCTTACGGTGTGTTCGACGCTGCCGACGGCCCGCTCGTGATCACGGTCGGCAACAACGCGCAGTTCTCCCGCTTTTGCTGCGATGTTATCGAGCGACCGGACCTCGCAGCCGATCCGCGATTCCAGACCAACCTCGACCGGTCAAAGCATCGCGATGCGCTTCTTCCTGAAGTCAATCGCGAACTTGCTAATCGCACGCGTGAAAGCCTGCTTGATCGGTTGGTCCGTTCGAATATCCCTTGCGGTGAAGTATTGGGTTTGCACGAAGCATTGACGTCAAAACGCGCCCGCGATGCCGGACTCGTGACGTCGCATCCGCATCCAGTGGCCGGCGCGATCGATGTATTTGCGCCGCCATACCGCTTCGACGGCAAGCGCTTGCCGGTGCGTCGCATCCCCCCGCCATTGAGCGAAGGAACGTCTGAAGTACTGGGTGAGTTGCTCGATGTGTCCGCTGAGCGGTTGTGCGAGTTGAAGGCCGCCGGCGTCATCTGATCATGCTCGCTCGGGCGAATTCGAAGAATCGTCAATGAAACCGCCAATGACGTGCGCGATGCACTCGTCACATCTACCAGGGCATACCGGCGACACCGCACCGCATCGTTCTTCTTCGCATCGACCTCCCGCCTCTCAAGCCTGAACGATGCCCCCGGCACCGAGCCATTGCCCGGCGCCCGGTCCGTGCACGTTCTGCGACACTGCACCGCAGTATCTTTCTGGCGCCGCGCGCAATGACTGCGTACTCGCATCCGGCCTACGGAAAGCAAGCGCACGAGTTAGCAATCGTCCGCAAATGCGGACATGCGAAGAGGGTAAGTCCCGATGCTTGCTGTGACAGGATGATAAAACCACATGACGACATGATAAATGGGGGGACCTGCATTTCCTTAAAGTTGAATGGACGGATCAGCCCACGCGGCCGGTCATCCCTTACTACTGGAGATGCTTATGAATTTTCTCGACGATAGCCTTTTCCCCGAAGTTCAGGAAAAACTCGTGATCCAGGTTGCGCCGTACGGACCGCAATGGCTGCCGACCGACTCGGACGACATTCCGGTGAGCATGGATGCCCAGATCCAGAAAGCCGTCGATTGCTATAACGCGGGCGCCACCGTCCTTCACGTGCACGTGCGGGAAGAAGACGGCAAGGGCTCGAAGCGCCTCTCCAAGTTCAACGAGATGCTGGGCCTGCTGCGCGAAGCGGTGCCCAAGATGGTTCTGCAGGTTGGCGGTTCGATTTCGTTTGCGCCGGAAGGCGAAGGGAAGGACGCGCAGTGGCTCGACTACGATACGCGACACATGCTCGCGGAGCTCAACCCGAAGCCCGACCAGGTCACCATCACGATCAACTCCAGCCAGATGAACATTTGCGAGTTGCTCACACCCGACGACGTCGCCGGCACCATCCTTGAAAAGCCTGAGTACTTCAAAGCGTATTCGGAAATGGTCGTCGATGCGAAGCCGTCGTTCTTTATCGAACACTTGCGGCGTCTTTCGGAAGCGCGCATCCAGCCGCATTTCATGCTGGGCCATGTCCATCAACTTGAGAGCGTCGAACGGCTGATCCGGCGCGGCCTGTACACCGGTCCGCTGATTCTCAACTACGTCGCAATCGGCGGCGGCGCAGCGGGTCTGCATCCCGCCGACCTGATCGAGTTCGTGCGTCGTACGCCCGACGGCTCGGTGCTGACCATCGAGAGCGCAATGCGCGCGGTCTTGCCGATGAACGCGATGGCAATTGCGATGGGTCTGCACGTGCGGGTCGGGATCGAAGACAACCTGTGGGGACGCAAGGGCGAACGCATGACGTCTGTCCAGCAGATCGAGCAGACCGTGCGGATCGCTCGCGAACTGGGGCGCGATGTCGCCAACGGCGAAGATGCGAAGCGCATCTACAAGATCGGCGAGTGGTATCAGAGCGCCGATGAGACGGTTGCGGCCCTCGGTATGGCTCCGAACCGCAAATCCGCCCAGCGCGGCTTTACGGTGCCGGGCCACGGCTAAACCACGAGCGCATCGGCCGGAGTCCTGGCCCAGGAGCGGGGCGGCCGCTCGGTTATCGGCAAGCCGGTGCGCGATTGATCGGCTGAAAAAGTCGCGCGGCGCGGCAACCTCCATCTTCCAGTACACACAGTCAAATGACCGCAAAACAACCAACACCTAACTACGACGTGATGCGCGCCGCGGGCCTCGTGGACGCCACGCTGGACCCGCTCGCCCAGTGGGACCCCACATGGACCGAGTCCTTCATGAAGCTCGGCCAGAGCACGCAGACGAGCGACGTCCTCGAGCCACAACTGGCTGCACTCGTCCGGCTGAACATCGATGTGACGGCGACCCATCTGTATGGTCCCGGCGTTCGCCGCCACGTGCGCGATGCGTTACACCTGGGCGTGACCCGCGCGCAGATCATGGAGGTGTTCAAGCTCGCAAGCGTGATCGGCATTCATGCCTGCGCGCTGGGGGTGCCGATTCTCGCCGAAGAACTGGCGCACGCGGGTATTGCCGACGAAGCCGCTCCCGCTTCGGCCACGCCTGTGTGCGATAAGGTGCGCGCGAACGGTATGTTCAACCCGTTGTGGGAAACGATTTATCGCTGGGACCCGCAGTACCTTGAGAAATTTCTCGCGATGGGACTGGGGTTGTGGACCGACAACATTTTGCCGCCGCTATGGATCGAGTTTCTGTGCATCGCCGGTGATGCCGCCATCACCCATCTGTATGCGCATGGCACACGCCGTCACATCCGCGCAGCACTCGAGTTGGGTGCAAGCCGGGAGCAGATTCTCGAAGTGCTGAAGATCGTGAGCCTCCAGGGGATCGAAGCCTGCGAGCTCGGCGTGCCGCTGCTTCAGGCGGAATTTGAAGAATACGAACGAACTCGCCGATGAGAACGAGGTTAACCGGACGTGCAGGCTCCGTGTCTGCGCCTGCGAAGCAGCAGGGCGGAGCCTGCGATAACCCGATGTCCAGCGCCCAGACGCCGACGCATCAAATGCTGTGATGGTAGCGGCGCACAGTCACGCGAGCCGCCTTGTTCAGAGGAGAAGACACCATGAGTGATAGCGTTTTGCAGCCCCAGGCCGCAGCAATGGGCGAGTCGCGCACGTCACCCGAAGTGCGGCAGACATACCGCAGGATTGCATGGCGCCTGCTGCCGTTTCTGTTTCTCGCCTATGCGGTCAATTCGATCGACCGGATCAACATTTCGTTTGCCAAGTTGCGCATGGCGCGCGATCTCGGTCTGAGCGATACAGCCTATGCGTTTGGCGCCACCGCGTTCTTTGTCGGCTATATCCTGTTCGAAATACCCGGTAACCTGTACATGCAGCGCGTCGGTGCGCGCGCGACGCTCACGCGCATCATGGTGCTGTGGGGCATGGTCACCGCGCTGACCTGCTTCGTCAACACACCGGCGCGTCTGTATATCGCCCGCTTCGCCCTGGGCGTCGCGGAAGCAGGGTTCTTTCCGGGCGTGATCCTTTACCTCACTTACTGGTTTCCGTCATGGAAACGGGGGCGCGTGACCGCAATCTTCTTCATGTCGGGATTTGTCGCCGGGATGGTCAGCGGGCCGCTCGCCGGTGCGATCATGACCGGTCTCGAAGGCTGGTACGACATGAAGGGCTGGCAAGTGCTCTTCGTCCTCGAAGGACTGCCCGCTATTGCGCTTGGCGTATTCGCGTGGTTTTGGCTCGACGACAGTCCTTCGCACGTCACGTGGCTTACCGATCGCCAAAAGGTCATTGTGGCCGAGTACCTTCGGCTGGATCAGGACTCGCGCACGCACGAAAGCCAGTCATTCGGACTGGTCGTGCGGGACCCGCGGGCCTATGTCCCCGGCATTGTGTTTTTTGCGCTCTATTCGGGGACCAACACGGTTGCGTACTGGATGCCTTCATTGCTGCAAGAGGGCGGCATCACCGATTTGCACCGCATTGGCTTGATAGCGAGTGGCCCCTACCTCCTCGCGCTGGCCTCGATGTATCTGCTGGGACGGAGTTCGGACCGGCGGCTCGAACGCCGCTGGCACCTCGCCGCGACGATGCTGACATCCGCGGTCTCGTTCGGGTTGATGCATGTGCTGCAAGCCAACGTGTTGCTCTCGACTGTCTTCATGACCATTGGCGCAGCCGCATGCCTGGCCGCGGTACCGCTCTTCTGGACGATCCCGCCAGCGTTTTTCAGCGCAAGGGCTGCGGCGGGCGGCATTGCGCTCGTCAGCAGCATCGGTTCGCTGGCGGCAGTACTGAGTCCCATCACGGTTGCTGCGATCAAAGCGCGTACTGGCAGCCTGTATGTTGCGTTTGATGTCATCGGCTGCATGTTGCTGATCGGCACCGTCGCGCTGCTCGCCGGCATACCGGCCGCCCGGCTTCGTGAACGCCAGTAAAGCCTGTTGTCATTCATATTTCCGATAACACGGCCCGTGCGGAGTGCTCGGGTCCGTTTGGAAAGGGTAGGACGGGCGTCCGTTCGAAGTCGCCGTAACAGCCGGGGTCAGCGCTTGTCTCATCTTGACCGGCGTAGGTGAGCAACTTAGACATCCGAAATATATAGAGCGCGAACCGGCCTTAAGAGAAGGATTGCGGCGCCATGTGACGCGTATGGCGCGAGCAGTCTCGAACGCAGGCAGTTGTAGATTTGCCAATGCAATTGACAATCAGGAGACTGTATGAAGTTGAAATGGGTAGCTGCAGCCGCTATGGCCGTGATCGGGAACTCGGCTTACGCGGACTCGTCAGTGACGCTGTATGGAGTCCTTGACTCGGGCCTGCTGTATCAGAGCACCTCCGCGGCAGTCGTTAGCGCCAACCCTTCGACGTTGACGGGGCTTCCGCCGGGTACTCGTCTGCCGCCCGCTGCGGCGGCGTCGGTCGCGAATGCGCTGCGGAACCTCGGGGCGGTCTATCGCTTCAAGGACGGCGGCATCTATTCAAGTGTCTGGGGTATGAAGGGAACCGAGGATCTCGGTGGCGGTTACGCGGCAAACTTCAGGCTGCAAGGCACGTTCGACACTGGCACCGGGAAGACCGGTCAGTCGGACACGGCGGGCGTCCCGGGGTTCTTCAACCAGATCGCGACAGCCGGCGTAAGTGGCCCGTTTGGCTCGATCAATGCGGGTCGGCAGATTGCGCCAATGATCTATGCGATGGGGGAGACGGACGCTCGCCACGCACAGTATTTCGGCAGTATTCTGGGTGCCTGGATCGGCCTGAACTCAGCGGCGGGCTGGCCTGGCACCAGCACCAATGGACCCATCGGCGCGTTGTACGACAGTAACGCGATTGTCTACAGATCGCCGAACTTCTACGGCATCAGCGCTGATCTGGAATATGCGCCGGGCGGTGTCGCGGGACATTTTCAGGGCGGCACGCGCGAGTCGGCGGTGCTGAAATACTCGGGCTATGGTCTGAGGCTCGCTGCGCTGTACTATAGCGGACACGATACGAATCCGTTCACGACGGTGTCGTCCACGGCCGCGACGGCGGTGCCCGCGACTGGGCTGAACAATAACCGCTACTGGTACGTTGGCGCGCTCTACACGATCAAGGACTTCTCGGTTTCGGCGTCATATAGCAATGGCGCGAATCCGGCTCCGCGCAGTGCGCTGAATCCGAATGGCGGTACGAGTCTCGATCTGTATTCAGTCGGCCTCGGCTACCGGTTCACGCCGGCGTTCAATGTCTCGAGTGGTCTCTACTACATCAAGGACAGAAACGATTCAAAGAACACTTCGCTCGAAGTGGCGGCCGGTGCTGACTACAGCCTTTCCAAGTCAACCGTCGCCTATGCGCAGGTGGGTTGGGTCAATAACCACGGCGTTATGACTCAAGGCATTACCTATGGCGCACTGGTCGCGCCGGGAATGGGCACGGCGGCGGTCAATATCGGATTGCGTCATAACTTCTGACCGGTTGAGAAACCGGCTCGCGCGACATGCCTCGGCAGGCCGGTTGTTTCGTCGCCCGTCGCACGGCGCGGCACCAATGCCGCGCGAGCTTCAGCAGAGGCAGACTTGAACCGCAGGTATCGTATTCAACGTGTGAAGCTGATTATCCCGGATTGGCTTCGGGCGTAGGTGCGGTTCACGGCGCGTCGACGGAGCCAGCCCGAACGCGTGCCCTGGACTTGCGCCACTCGCTGGGAGTACAGCCGTACCACCGCCTGAAGGCCCGCGTAAAGTTCCCTTGATTCTCATACCCCAGCCGCGTCGCCACTTCGGCGATCTGGATATCCGTCTGGCCCAGCAACTGATCTGCCAGATTGCGCCTGACGTCTTCAAGCATTGAGTCATAGCTGCTGCCAAGTTCGTCAAGGTGGCGATAGAGCGTGAACCGATGTACCGCGAAGAACTCAGCGACTTTCTGCGACGTACAGCCATCAGGTAATAGCTTTTCGATCACCTCTCTGACACGAGAGCTGAAGTCTCCGCCCTGGCGATCCCGCAGCTCACTCATGTGCTGATAAAGGAAACGCGCAAGTTGCCGGTCGTGACTAGACCTTGGCTGGTCGAGCAGCAACTGTGGAAACAGGACCTCGTATTGAGCCTGGCCAAACCAGACCGGCGCCTGGAAATATTGCTCGTACAAGGCGCTCGCTTTTGGCTTGGGGAACGCGATCCGTACGAGAGTCGGCCGCCACGCCCGACCGAGGATCAACTCCAGAATCCGGACATTTGCCGCGAGGTACGCCGTGAGCAAATGCCGCGCACCAGGAATGTTTGGGTCGATCGAAACCGACATGCAGGCGTAGCCTTCGTCTTCAGTCATCCGAACGTGCAATCCCCGATACCAGAGTCCGCAGAAACGAATAAGGCTTTCGATCGCCTCACGCACTGTTGGCGCATTGAGGACAAGGAAACGCAATGGCCCCACATTATCGAGCGTCGCACGTTGGCCGAGGAGCAATCCTACGTGTTCGCAGCGCATCCGCTTTGCTGCGGCTTCCAGGATCCGACCATGCGTTACCGTGGCGAGAGGAGTCAACGGCGAAGCCATCGCCTCTCGGGTGACACCGAAGGACTCAAGAAGCGCCCATGGGTCCACACCGTGTTCGAGCATGACGACGGGCAGCGAATTGAGCGCGCCGATCGGGATGGACTTCTCCTCTTTGGATGCGCCCTTCATCTTTGGGTCTCCTGCCGGAGTTCGTGCATTAAGGGGTTCAGGATCTTGATGGCGGCGCGATATCGTAGTGCCGGGCAACGCGCGCTCTTTGGCGGTTCCTGGGTGATTTCACTTGAAGAAACAGAGGTGTTGCCGGACATGATTTTATCAACAAAGCGACCGACTGGCGTCACAGCAGTGGGAAACGAAAGAAGCACAACGCGTTCGTATTCACGCGCTTGCGCAAGACATGACCATGACGTTTTGGCCTCTATGTCGCCTTGATGGTGCCCCCGCTGCGCGATCGGCGACGCGCCGGCGATTACGAAGTGGTTCTTGCGGATCACGTTGGAAATGCCTCCATTGACGAAGCGCCCAGCGAGCCTTCGCCGCATCCGTTGATCCGACCAGACATCGCGCCATTTCGAGCATGAAGCTGCGCCAGGTGCATCTGGCATTTTGCGCCAAAAGGGGAAATCAGGCTGGCAACCAGCGACACACCTTGGCGCAACGCGACGGCTTTCGTCGCAACTGAAACACCACCTCAATCTTTTTCGGAAAAGGTTTCAAAATGAGCGTCAGAATCGCTCCGATACCTGCCCTTGGAACCGCGACGACTCGACCGGCAGCAACGGGTCGCGTGCTGCCGAACGCAGCCGCGCGAGGGCGAAGCATGTATGCCAGGCGCATGAGTCGGCACCCGGCCACATTCGGTCGTTCGACAACACGACCCAGATCGTCAACAATAGATGAGCCGAAGCAATGGTCTTGACGCTGCATCCGTTCCGCCTTGCAGGAGACGTCACTGATGAAATTGCTAAATGATCGCGTTAAACCTTATGTTCGGTATCGCGCATGTTTCAGGTCCGGGTAAAGCACACTTCCGAGACAGCGAACGTCTATGATCACCGCAACCTAAAGAGGAGAAGCCTCGCGAAGCGAAACGCGTCGTAGTTGAGCAAGGCCAACGAATAATCGCCACATAGGCTCGGGTTGTTCGGAAAAGCGTGCACGACTCGCACCCCCAATCCCGTGCGGAGACAACTGATAGTTGTGGGCATGAACCCGGCAGCGCGGAAAGACTTCGTGCGCTTCCGGGTCATTCCGCTACGCAACGAAACGACACTCCGACGCTGGTGTACGTGTATCCATGTTCCTTCCGCGGTTCATATGGTCATCGATTTCAGCCGCGCAACCGAGCATGCGAGGATAAAGAAAGATGGTAAAGGCGGCCGTCTCCAAAGCGTTGCGCGAATACGTTCCGTCACGATACGGCTGCCAGAGCATCTTGAGCAGTAACGCGGCAATCACCGCATCGACGTTGACGCAGTAAACGTTTCGCGAAACCCCCGCGTCGAACAGGCTTTGGACCAACGTCCGGTAAAAGTCGTGGAAGATGTTGTATTCGTCGCGCTCGGCGAACAATTGCCGCACGAACATTTCACGCGGGTCGTGATTGACGGGTTTATCTTTAAACACCGGATGATTCACGCCAGGGATTTTCTGGATGTCCAGGCTGCCGCTCGTTTTCTTGCTCGATTTGTATTTGGCGTAACTTTCGACGTACGTCATCGCTAGTGCTTTCAAATCCAGCCCGTGCGCAGGATTGCCGGGGTCAGTCAGTCCGCTATGCGCGAACTGGTCCAGCAGAAACGCAATTCCCTCAAATCCATTGCCGCCATGTGTGTAACCACTGTGCGTAAGGAAGCCGATTAACGCCTTGTTGAGTTGGACGCGCTCGGGGTCTTCGGGACCATCGGCAGAGACCGCACCTTTTGCACCCTGTGCGGAAATCGTTCCGGGTCCATTTGACAGCAGCAGACCGACCAGCAATTGGAAGGAAAACAAGTCGCTCGTGCCTGGCGACAATCCAAACAACGCGCTGAAGGCGGTTTCACCAAGCGAACGCTCCTCCAGGACTGTCTTCGTTTCGACGCCGCAGAAGCTGTCCGGACCGTGCTGGTCCGAGGGCACTGAAGCGCCTATCAGGGAGCCGAAAAGTTGTATCCACCACGGAAGGCTCTCAGCCGAAAGGCGTGAAATGCGTTTGCGCATGAGCGGTCCCCATGCGAGCGTCACGCAAATGGCTGCCAATACGCCATCGGTAGTCGGCTCGCCGGGCAGGCTTTCAACATATTGCACGAATGTCGACTTCACGTCGCGAGCTTTGAGTCCCGCCAGGATTGCGCGGGCCCGCAAATCCGGTTCACTGCCGACGAACAGGCTGAGGTCGGTGACTTCGGCGCGCGAAAAGTCGAAACTCTCATCCATCGCGTTCTCGAGCTTCACCGGGGCAAAGGCGTCGATTAGAGCGCGGACCGCCTGGCGAGGCCCGGCTTGCCCTCGGGGCCCGATGATACTCGCCGCCGCTGCAAGGACAGTGTTTGGTGCATTACCGGCATCCCGTGCCGCCTGGGCAGCCCCAAGTGCGGGATGTCCATACAGGTTCAGGAACGCACTCACAGCGACATTGATTAGCGCGCGGTCGTTCATCCCGCCGGGTTCGTGGAGCAGCGCGAGGCTTACGTTTGTCTCAAGGGGGTACTGCGCCGCATCAAGCATCGAAACGCCGTAGAGACTGGTCACCTGCGACTTTGGGTCCATCTGCGACGCGCCAGAAGCATCCTTCATCGACTGTCGCGGTGGTACAGCTCCAACCTGTTTGTCGAGCGCGGCAATCTGGGCATCGTATGGGGCCGTGGCCTGCACGACAGGCAAATCCAGCGCCTGCGGCAGGCTCAATCCGCGGTGACTGCTAAACCACGGTTTTAATGCGAGGTTACCTTCCGGCTCGAAATCTGGCCTGCAGGCGTTTTCACGCATCACAGCCGTGAGTGCTGCGGGTATGTGCGCGATGTTCGTGACAAGCGCACCCTTTGCCGACACGGCCGGATTGTCCGGTGTGAACACACTTGACACCCCGAATCTATCGAGAAACCATTGTTCTTTCGATGCGGCGTCGTCCGCGCCTCCGGACATAGCACCCGTGTGTCCGACAGCACGGGTCAGCTTTGACTTCCAGCGACCCACGACGCACGCAACCACCGGCTTCGTAAAGTTGGCGTCGAGCTCGTAGTAGCCGCCCGGTTCGACATAAAGAACGGCCGCCTTGCTTCGCGCGTCGTTTGCCAGGGCCGCAGCGAACTCGGGCGCCGCGAATTGAATGTAGACGTCTTTGCCACTTGAGATGGCTGTAGTCGTGCCCCATCCGGCCATCCGCAGGTAGGTTGCGATGGTAGTCGTGAAGTTGCCCGAGTTGGAAAACAAGGCAATCGAGCCACGCCGCAATGCCTCTTCAGGATTGTCGCCGCCCAGCGCTCCGCCGATACGCACCTGGTTCCAGGCGTCAGCTACGCCGAGGCTGTTGCCGCCAAAAATGTCGACCCCGTTGGACTGACCCATCGCGCGGATTTCGCGCGAGTCACTGACGGCCAGCTTTTCGGTGACGATGAAAATCTTCTTCAGTTCCGGGTTGACGCGGATAAGCTCGGCCACGCCGTCCCGTGCAGCGGAAGGAGGGAGGTAGATGACGCCGCAGTTGAACCTGTGGCCATCGTTCAGTCCTTCGAGAACGTTGTTGTAGACCGGCACGCTTCCAAGTGCCGTTTCCAGTACCTGTCCGCGCTTTCCCGGAGCCGTACCAAACACCACGTTGCCACCGGAATAGGCATGACCGACGGGCGTGACATCGCTCGACTCGCCGCCCAGAATGTTGAGCACGCAAACGCGGTCGTCCTTTGTGGCAACTTGGGATAACGAACTAATTCCTACGAAGTATTTAAAATCGCCAATGCCCTGCTTGTACATGATGATTCTCCTCAGTCGATGAGATGCTCAGGCAGCCTGTTTGACCGCAATTCCCAGCTTCGCGGCAATCTGCTCACGGCCGCCTGCTTTCATCCATTGGTCAACCTGCTTCGCGTACAGGACCACCTCGCTCATGTCCGAGTCAAAGCCGAAGAAGGTGTACGGCAATCCCAGCGAATCGAGCGTGTCGCGCAATGCTCCCATTCCGCGAACCAGATTCGGACCGCCACGGCCGACCAGCACATAGAGCGGCGTTGGGCCGTGCTGACTGAAGTGCTCGCGTAACGCGTCGGCCATTGCGCGAAATGTTTCGAAAATATCCGTGTTGTTCGACTTTCCACCAATGATGAACAGCACATTGCTCTGCTCAATCCAGTGCTTGAAGCAGATGCGGGCAACTTCCTTCATCTTTTCGTAGGGTGGATTGCCGCCGAAGTCTGACGAGATGATGGCGTCGTCTCCGAGCATTTGCGTGACAAGGGAGTTCGCGCCGCCACCGAACGTCGGAGCGAGAATGCTGCCCTTCGCGTTAATGACGTAGACGTCGCTCTGCCCCTGATACGTGCGAAGCTGGTTGATTTCCTGTTCGAAGTCTGAATAGTCGACTGCGAAGAGATGCGCGGGCAGGTCAAGGCGCTGCCAGCGCGGGTCATCACGGTCGAAGCCGCATTTGAAGTCACAGGCGACGGGTGTCAGCCGTCCCTTGCTATCCTCGCGCATCCGGATTGGATTGAGTTCGAGGGTCGTCATACCGAACCCGTGATAGAGCTCCCACAACTTGGGGAGGTGCTGCACAAGCGGCGAGATAATCTGTTTGGGTGCGCCCAGCGTCGAAAGCGCGTTCGCCACGACGAACGCCTTGAGCCCGGTGAGCGGGTCAAACGGAATCTGCACAACTTGCGACTTGTCCAGTTCCTCGATGTCTGAAGTTGACCCAGAAAAACGGACATCTATCCTTTGGAGAAGGAGGTGCCGATTATGGGCAAGCATCGTACCCCGTACCCGGCGGAATTTCGGGCGCAAATGGTCGAGCTGGTGAAGGCTGGACGCAGGCCGGAAGAACTGGAAAAGGAGTTCGAGCCGACCGCACAGACCATCTACAACTGGGTGGCACAGGCTGATCGCGACACCGGCGTGCGGCATGACGGTCTGACCACAGCCGAACGGCAGGAGCTCGCACGGTTGCGTCGTGAAGTCCGGCAACTGAAGATGGAGCGCGACATACTCTCTCACGCGGCAGCCTGGTTCGCGAGGGAGACGGGATCCATTCCACCGAAGAGCGGTACGGATTCATGAAAGCGAACCGGGCCCGCTGGCCCATTGCGATGATGGCACGGCTGCTCGGCGTCTCGACGAGCGGCTATTACACGTGGCTGATGCGAGAGCCCGGGATGCACACACGCAGCGATGCGCAACTGCTCGCGCGCATCTGCACGCTACATGCGAGCTCGCGCGGCACGTATGGGGCACCGCGTATCCATGCGCAGCTCGCGCGCGAGGGTGTACACGTGGGGCGCAAGCGGGTGGCGCGCCTCATGCGTATGGCGGGTCTGTGCGGGGCAAGCCGGCGGCGCTGGCCGCGCACCACACGGCCTCGCGCAGGCGCCCGGCGTGCGCCGGATCTGGTGCGCCGGCACTTCTGTGCCGACGCGACAAACGTGCTGTGGGTCGCGGATGCGACCTATGTACCCACGGGCGAAGGTTTCCTCTACCTGGCGGTCGTGCTGGATGTGTTCAGCCGTCGCATCATCGGCTGGGCCATGTCTAACCATCTGTACACCGAATTGATGTTACGCGCGCTGGACATGGCGTTGCAGCAACGACGCCATGACGGTGTGATTCTACATTCCGATCAAGGCTGTCAGGGCGGATTCAACCGGTCGTTGCAACACCTTTGATCGAGGAGGTGTTGCATGGGACGAAGTGCAAAGCAGGTGTATCGGTTGACAGGGCGAGAAGCGATGTACTCGCCGGGTGCGCCATCACTTGGACATGTGATGGAGCGTCGGTTTTGGCAACAGATCGCAACGGGCATTACAAGCGAGAAAGCAGCGGAGGCGGTAGGCGTATCTCAAGCGGTAGGCTCGCGCTGGTTCCGCTATCGTGGCGGCATGCCACTATTCATGTCGAAACCTATCGCTGGTCGATACTTGTCGTTCGCTGAGCGGGAAGATATAGCGTTGCTCTCGGTACAAGGTCTTGGGGTACGCGAAATTGCCCGGCGTCTTGGACGCAGTCCGTCAACCGTTTCGCGGGAACTCACACGCAATGCGGCAACCCGTGGTGGGTGCCTCGAGTATCGTGCTTCGGTCGCGCAGTGGAAGGCGGAACGGTTCGCCAAACGACCAAAGCCAGCGAAGCTGGCGACGAACGCACGGCTGCGCCAATACGTACAGGAGCGCCTTGAGGGCAAGGTACATGACGCTGATGGTCGTGAAATTGCGGGGCCCAGGCAGGCACCGTTCAAGGGGCGCAATAAACCACATCGCGGTGACCGAAAGTGGGTCAACGGCTGGTCACCTGAACAGATTGCCAATCGATTGCAAGCTGATTTCCCGGATGATGAATCTATGCGCATCTCTCACGAAGCCATTTATCAAGCGCTCTATATTCAAGGGCGCGGTGCGCTCAAGCGCGAGCTGGTGGGTTGCCTTCGCACCGGGCGCGCGTTGCGCGTTCCCCGAGCGAGAGCGCGTGCCAAGGCGTGGGCGCACGTCAGCGAGGAGGTGATGATTTCCAGCCGGCCTGCAGAGGTGCAAGATCGTGCTGTGCCAGGCCATTGGGAGGGCGACCTGATTATCGGCTTAAACCGATCAGCCATCGGGACGTTGGTGGAAAGATCAAGCCGCTTTACGATGCTCGTGCACTTACCTCGCGAGAAAGGCTATGGGCTAATTCCACGCACGAAAAACGGGCCTGCGCTGGCCGGCTACGGAGCTGTTACGATGGCCAACGCACTCAAGAAGACCGTGGCGGACTTGCCTGCTCAGTTGTGGCGATCATTGACCTGGGATCGTGGCAAGGAACTGTCCGATCACGCCCGCTTCACGATCGAGTCCGGCGTGAAGGTGTTCTTCGCTGACCCGCACAGCCCATGGCAGCGTGGTACGAACGAAAACACCAATGGCCTTCTACGACAATACTTTCCAAAGGGCACAGACCTGTCCCGGTGGAGTGCTCGCGAGATCCAGGCCGTTGCTAACACATTGAATACCAGGCCCCGGAAAACACTCGGCTGGAAGACGCCTGCGGAGGCCTTGGACGAATACCTAAAATCTGTTCAATAATCTAGTGTTGCGACGACCGGTTGAATCCGCCCAGTACACGTCAATCGCCTTTGGGCGCCACTGTCACGAAGCGGGAGTACGGCCGTCCATGGGGTCGGCGGGAGACTGCTTTGACAAGGCTTGCGCTTCACACTACACCTCCTCGCGGCGATCAGAAACGACGTCGGGGTGGCGACGCCGGCAGGACAGCTTGACGCCCATCGCCTTTCTGGGCGCGTTATTGCCCGGTGGGTCGTACAGGCACTCGTTCTTGTCGCTGTAGGCGTGACCGCGGATGAGTCCGCGACGGTTCCATATCTTTACGCTCGTCGGCGTGACGTGCAGCGCGTCGGCCATCTCCTGCAGCGTCAGGAGACCCGCTTCGCGCAACCGGTCATAGCGTGGCTTCAGACAGTAGTTACGCTGCAGGCGCGCGACCATTTTTGCATTGAAGGGCCTACCCGTGCCCGACGGCGTACCACGTTCGTTCAGTATATTCGCGATCTGCAGGACAGTATGGTGATTGAGCAATGCGTCAATCTCCTCGATCACCGCGGCGGGGGTGATCCATCGTTGCCACGATTTCAGCGGCAACGGCAGCCTGAGGGTCCGGTGAGCGCCGCCCTTGAAGCGGATGTGTGCGGTAACCTGCTGGTCGCGGTTCAGGGTGACGTCTTCCAGAAGCAGCCTCATCATGCGTTTGCGTTCCCGGTCGGGCGTGGCGGGATCGCGCCATAGCCGGGGGAAGTTGGACGCCAGCGAGACGATGACGGCGCGCTGCTCGTCCGTCAGAATGCGCGCGTCCTGTTCGCGGCGACGCCGATAGTCCTCGTTAGCCTCAGTCAGCGCTCGAAGCTTATGGTTCCAGTCCGCTTCGAGTGAGTCAGCAACCAGCCGGTTCTCGGGGTCGACGCGCATGTAGCGACGCTGCGCCAGATCGGCTTCATACTGGGCACGCTCCACCTGCTTGTGACGCAGACGGTCGGCTTCTTCGATGCGGGACTGGAGTTCGTGCTGAACCGCCAGGCTCACCTCAATGGCAAGCGGATTGAGCGCTTCGACGAGCAGTTCGCCAATGGCCTCATCGATGGCCGCGCCGTGGATGCGCTGGCAGACCGGTTCGGCCTGTTCGATGCCTTCGCGCTGGCAGATGTACTCGGGACACAAGCCGCCCTGGCGGCTGTGATAACGGACCGTCATGCGGTTCCCGCATCGACCACAGACCACGAGTCCCTGAAGAAGTGCTGGACCCTCACGCGGCGCGCCACGGCGCCGGTCGGCTCCGATCACCTGTGCGCTCTCATGCAAACGCTTCTGGTTCTGCTCGTACTCTTCCCAGGACAGATAACCGGCATGGGCACCCGGAATCAGCGTATCCCACTGGTCTCGCGGGGCGCGAATCACACGCGTGCGTCCATCGACTGTCCTGCGCGTATGCGTGCGACCGTAGACGAACGCGCCGGCATACCTCGGGTTGTGCAGAATGCGCACCACCTGGCTGTGACCGAGACTGCCCCACAGCAGTTCGCCTTTGTGTGGACCTTTGCAGCACCGTCGCGGAAACGCCAGCTCGAGGTGATGCGCAGCGCGTGCGGTGGCCATCGCCGATCCCGTACCGCGGAAGGTGTCGAACAGCCACCTCAGACAGTGCTGGACCTGCTGGTCCGGATCGAGAACGACCGTGCCCGTGGCGTTATACACGAAGCCGACGGGCAGGCACATCTGCAACTCACCGCGCCTCGCCTTGCTTAGGATTCCTCCTTGCAGTCGTGCGCGCAGCACATGCAATTCGGCCTCGCTCATGGTGCCCTTCAGCCCCAGTAACAGCCGGTCGTTGAAATGGGCAGGATCGTATACGCCATCCTCATCAAGGATCAAAGTGTCGGTGATTGCGCAGATCTCGAGTAACCGGTGCCAGTCGGTGGAGTTGCGCGCCAGGCGCGATACTTCCAGTCCAAGCACGATGCCGGCATGCCCCACGCCGACTTCGGCGACCAGGCGCTGGAAGCCTTCCCGGTCCGCCGACGAAGCGCCCGACTGGCCGAGGTCGCTATCGATCACAATAATGCGGTCCTCGGACCACCCCAGGGCGACGGCCCGTTGGCGCAGAGCGTATTGGCGCTTGGTGCTCTCGGTGTTCTCGAACACCTGGCGCAATGTGGATTGCCGGATATACAGATAGGCGTTGCGCTTCAGATGACTCGCCTGGACCTTCTGGTGAGGATCGCTCTTCATGCTGTTGCCTCCTGACGCCCATATAGAAGCATTGAAGCCAGAATCATCGTCGCCTCCTGATGCAGCTTGAAGGGGACGATCTCTGCCTCACCCGGCGGCGGCGGCTGCCGCCGTACAACCGTGGTCGCGCACTGCGCCCATGCCTGCATCCACGCTCTCATGCCGCTGCGCATCAACAGCACGAGGCCCTGACCGCGAGGAATCTCGCACGGCAGTCCAAGTGCCTGTTGTCTCAGATCTTCATAACGCGAGACCAGTCCGTCATTGCACAGCGCACGCTCCGGCAATGACACAGACGTTTTCGTTACGGTTTTTTTTGGCGCAGGAACTGCCGTTCGATACTGCGCGGATGAACCTGTACGCCGAAGTTCTGGTGCACCAGGCTGGCCAGTCGCTCCGCTCGCACAGCCGGCTCGGCAACCCGCGCCCGGTTCAAAAACTCCATCACCGCCGGTGTCAGTTTGTGGCCGCTGTGCGGGCCCGTCTTGTGGGGGATCAAACCGGCCAGACCCGCGTCCTCGAAGGCCGCCTGGGCCTGATAGACCGATGGCCGCGAGAAGCCGAACGCCTTGGCGGCTTCGCTGATGGACCACTTGTCGATGTGCACCGCGCGCAGCATCTCGTACTTGACCTGCAGCAGATCGTGCGGGTCGAAGAAGTCGCCGTCGCGAAACAGCGGATGAGTCACGGCATCGGAGCGCGGATTGAGGCTCGCCTGTTCCCGCAGCGCGCGGTGCTTGTCCTCTTTGCGTCGGTCTGTCGCCATGCACGAACTCCAAGGAAGGCGGGCAAGTCAGTGTAAATACAATTATGTACAAAACGTCAGGATATACAAGGCCGATTTATGAAATATCATCGATTTAATCCGGAAAGCAAAGCATTATCTCTGGCACAGCGGATCGTAATACAAGGCGACGTCAGGCGTAATTGCATTTACACATGCGGCGTATTTGGCTTTACAGTGCTTGCGTTGTCATGGCTCCAGCGTCGCGATCAAACGCCCCAGTTCAAGCAGTTCTTCCACACGAAACAAGGCGCGTCCGGCGGCGACCACGTTGAATGGGTCCTCGCCGACGACGCTCGTCCAGCTGGCGGGCAGCGCCCGCAGTCGGCCATTCGCGTCGTGAAACCAAACCCTGTCCTCATGCCAGTTCCGGGCGTGAAGGACCAGTTCGAATTCTTGCAAATGAAGGGGATGGTACGGATGAGTTACCTGAAAACGTCGGCTTTCAACGTCACTCACGGGCGCAGTTGTCTGCGAACTCCAACGCCATGTGCGAGTCATTCTTCGCTACCCTGGAGTGCGAGCTGCTGGCGCGCACTCACTTCGATACACATGAGCAGGCCCGGCGTGAGATCTTCTCATTCATCGAAGGCTGGTACAACACCGCCCGCCTCCATAGCAGCCTGAAGTATCGCTCGCCCATCGCCTACGAACAGCTGCACGCTGCAAAAACAGCGACATTGTCCACTGCGGGTTGCCCACCGCCGGGCAGCGTCATGGTCGTGACAGGCGACCCGCTGCCCGGCCGTGGACAACCCGCAGAATCATCTCAAATGGAGGTCAGCCACCGGCCTAGAATTCAATTGCAGAACTGTCCGCGAAAGCGGGGTATCCCCAACTGGACAGGCAATCGTGGCAATACTCACACCTTTCCTTGAGCATCTTCTAACCTTGGGATACGCACGCAACACATTGCTTCGGCACCGCGATCACATTTGGATGCTCGGCGGCGAAATAATCCGACGCTGCCATGAAGATCCCAATCTCCTTACTCTCCCCGTGGCAACCCTCCTGGACAAACTCATCGAGGAAGACGGCGGCCCCCTCATCTGGCCAGCTATCTCCGAGCCCGCACAAAATTCCTTTGATGCAACGTGTCGCAAGCTCTATCAGTATCTGAATCGAGCTTCACTTGGCTAGCCGCGCACACTAATTCACCCACAGATTCCGCCGACCATCCCCTTATAAAAGCTATCCTCACGTGTCAGGCCATGTGGCCTCCGCGTACTGCACCAGTCCCTTTGCCCAAAGCGGGCAACCTGCATTCTGTTTGGTGTGGGATGGTGGCATCGTCCCACGCCTCTATCATGTAGAACGCCACCACGCCCGCCATGTTGACTGCCTGTTCCCCGTGATAGGTCACATCTACGCTGCGGCGGGTCATCACTTTGGTCCTTATAAGAAGCCGGGCGGCGCCCGGTGGGATCTGGGTGTGGCCGGCAAGCTGATGGCTTACATCGCGCTGGGCTCCGTTGACGAAGATATCGTTGAGGTATTTCGCGAGCTTTATCAGGCACGCTTTGCTGGCGACACGGAGCGTGCGCAAGCTTATCGCGAGAACATCCACAGCGCGGACGCGTCACTAGCGGCTGTAGGAGAGTTCTTCGAAGCAAGCGCGCTGCGACTGGAAGCCAAGCCGCCCGAAGACGTACTCGCCTCGTTCCATGTATTCCTCGAGCGTCTTCTCGTTCATGAAATGGGTATCGCGCTGCAGCGCCATTCGATTGCGGGGCCGAAAAATTTGTGCATCGCTGGCGGATGCGGACTCAATATCAAATGGAACAGCGCCCTGCGCGCGAGCGGTTTGTTCGACGCAATCTGGGTGCCGCCGTTTCACAACGATAGCGGGTCTGCGATTGGCGCCGCTTGTTGCGCGCTGGCAGCCGAGAAGGGCTTCGTGCCGCTGGAGTGGTCAGTATATAGCGGACCGGCCTTAAAAGGTTGCCAAGTACCGCCCGGATGGACGGCGTCTACTTGCTCCATTGCAGAACTCGCCAGCATACTCGCCAGTAGCAAGCCCGTCGTTTTCCTTGCCGGCCGGGCCGAGCTCGGACCACGAGCATTGGGGGGTAGAAGCATTCTGGCCGCCGCGACTTTGCCCACAATGAAGGATCATCTCAACGACATCAAGTTTCGAGAGCACTTCCGTCCCGTGGCGCCAATTTGCCTTGAGGATCGTGCGCCGACCATTTTTAGCCCGGGGAGCCCTGATCCCTATATGTTGTTCGATCATCAGACGCGCGCTGAATGGCGAGAAAAGATCCCTGCCATCGTGCATCTCGACGGATCTGCCCGATTGCAGACCATTTCAAGAACTTCCGAGCATCCGGTGGCGCAACTTCTGGTCGAATACGAAAAACTGACGGGTATTCCGTTGCTCTGCAACACGAGCGCCAACTATCACGGACGAGGTTTCTTCCCGGACGCTGCTTCAGCCTGTGCGTGGGGACGCGTCGAACGTGTGTGGTGCGATGGTTTGTTACTGACCAGGACTGGTCTGTCGCCGTCAGTCGACGAAATACTTTTCGCTACGTCGCCGTTCGAAGATCGCTGACGTTGCAGCTCAGTGGTCAGTACGACGCCGTCAATTGTCCCGGCAGCTCGCTCTATCGCTACGGTCCGAAGACGATCAGCAGGCCGCCCTTGGCTCGATTTTCACAAGCACTTATCCCGGGCGGAGGTTGCTCATCGACCCGCGGAACCTCGATGCCCTCCTCGGAAATTTTGGCTCTTTTCAAAATGCAGTGGGTAACGGGGCTTACGAGGCATCCGGGTTGAAGCTGGAGAAATCGAGCTTGCCGGCGATGAGAAAGAGGACGGTGCGCATCGTCGTGAAGCGCGTGTAACCGTGAACCTTGCGCTTGGCAGCTTGAAACCAGCCTTGATGGCCTCGATGAAGCCGTTGGTCTGGCGGGTCTGAGTCCAGGCGACGATGCCATCGAAGTGCCGGCAAATCAGACGTGCCACGTCCTTCATCGGCTCGACTTTCGAGCGCATGACGTTGGTGCACCACTGCCGCAACATCGCGAAAACAACATGGATTTGCTTGCGCTCGAGAATCTCGCGCAGTTGCTCGCGATACAGCTAGGCGCGGGCGGTGCGTTTGGTGGCGTACTGCCTGACCAGCGCCTCGAGGTCGGTCAATTGCGCCAGATTCAGTTTGTTCACGTCCTTGAGCAGCGTCCAGCCCATCCCCTTGAGTTCCGAATCGGCTTTCTGCTGCTGGCGGCGGACCGTATCGAGCGCCTTGGACGCGTGGGCGACGACGTGAAACTTGTCGAATGTCAGCCGCGCATTGAGCAGATGTTCGCCCACGCCCTTGATGAACGCCGGCGACATGTCAACGCTCACCGAGGTGACCTGTTCGGGCGTGCACCGCATTAGACTCGACTGCAAGTCTATCCGTCGAACCGGGTCAACTCAAACCGCGCTATCCGGTCGCTGTCACCGCGCGTAAAGGTGGAATTTTTGAGCGGCTTCGGCACGGCAGCAGGCGCTGCCGGCGCCTCGCACCTTAAAGGGCTGCCGCGTATCGACGGGCGACCACGCCGGCAGCTACGCGGCCTTACCAGGTTGGTGAGTTTGATGGCCACGGACAGGTTCCGGCCATAGATAACATCTGGCCGAGTTCGGTCCGGAGCGAGCCGTTTAGTTCGTCACCTGGTAGATGCTTCCGGCTTCTCCGATACGCCATCTTCCCCACGATTGCTAACACTGGAAGATTCAGGAGGTCCACTTCGCCCCAACGCCTCGGTCACCAGGCGATGCTGTTCGGCGAGATGTGCGCGAACTGACGAATGTGCACCCGACCTCTGGCATAGGCGGTCTTGACAGAGTTTCGCTCATAGAAGTGTGATCCACCGTCGAGACATACTGCTGCGCCGCCCTCAGGAAATTCATGCGTCGATGCAACAACCTGAAAACCAATGTCGTGATTGACATGCAAAGTCATATCAACACCAACGAACCGCGCAACTGATGATCGCCGCCGGGAAATGAAAGCCGTGGTACGGTGATTTGTTCTTCTTCATCCCGACATTCTATCTGGCAGCGGTCTCAAGTTGACAGTGACAGCCAGATGGGCTACGAATGCAAACGTCCACACCCGACGTCCGGGTATCTGCATCGATGAAGCGGCTGCAGTAGATGTTCAATCAATTCGACGAAACGACTGTTTGTGCGGGAGCGAACGAAGCGAAAAAACCGATCGCATCAGGCTTAAGTCTTACTGCATCACATAATTAGTTGTGTAGTCTATTTCCGCACAGGAAGAGTGCCATCTTTGTATGAGGCGTAGTCCAAGCAGGATACGCAACGTGGTAACAAATCAGGAACGTGGCGTTGTGCGCGCTGGACTGCCCCGTGGGATGTAATCCGGGGGAAGGACAGGCAGCGTGCGTTCAAGGAAGTTTTTTTATCGCCTTCATCTGATCCCATCCTGAGTCGCTGAGCCAGCATAAACCCATATGCAGTGGTACTCAGTCTGGCGTAGTGGTGAAAGCCACGCCAGTCGCGCCCCTCGTAATGACCGAGCGCGAACTCCTGTTTCAGGTCTCCTAATAATCGCGCTCGATGCGCCAGCGCATCTTGGTCACGAACACAAACTGCTCAAGCTTCGCCTCCTCTGGGGCCGACTCAGATTGTTGCGTACTGGCCCGACAAACAGTATCCCTCAAGGGCCACCTGAGCGATCACTTAACCAAAAAGAGTTGACCTAGATTAAGGGTACACAGGGAGACCGCGGATACTATGAAGGAATACGAAGAGCGGATATCGACGTGCGTCACGCCAGTTCACCCACATTACCGATGCGAACGCTGCAGTGCCCACGCCAACGGGGGACCGATCTGCAGATATCGGATGACAGCAAGCTCTATACATGAATGCTACTTCAAAGCCCGTGGAAAGGATCTCAGTACACGCGAGCGAGCGGCCGTCAAAAGTTGAGACCAGTCATTGAGTCCGCGGGGAGCCCGATGGCGGAATGGGGCGGGAAGAGGCGCCCTTCACTTGCCTAGACGGTGCTGCCCGTCCACCAACAAACCGCACTATCAATATCATGAGCATGCCAAATTACGACCTACCGAAAGACATAGCAAACCATCTGGTTGATCCGCAGTCCTATACCAACCTCGATCGTCTCCATGAAACCTATACTTGGGCGCGTGCAAACAACCCTGTCGGGCGCGCGATGGCGGACGGACATGATCCGTTCTGGGTGGTCACGAAACACGCCGACGTCTCCATGATCTCACGAGATAATGTCTTGTTCCGCAACGGCGACTATTCTGTCGTCTGCAGGCCAAGAGCGTCGATTGAGCATGTCATTTCCACCACCGGTAGTCCAAACATCGTCCGATCGCTCGTGCACGTTGACGGCGACGAGCACAAGAGTCTACGTGCGCTGACACAGTCGTGGTTCATGCCGAACAGCATTCTCGAGCTTGACGACCGCATTCGATCGCTGGCAAATATGACGATCGCGAAGCTGTTGCATCACAGCGGGCAAGTGATCGATTTTGCGAATGACTTTGCATTGCATTTCCCACTGAACGTGATCATGGATATTCTCGGCGTTCCGCAGGAAGATTCCCTGCGCATGTTGACGCTGACTCAGGAGATGTTCGGAAGCGAGGATGCCGAATACAAGCGCGAAGTGCAGCGCCAAGGCGATGCGGGCGGTGCGATGGGCAAGGCTCTGCTGTCCATTGTGGCCGACTTCAAGGATTATTTCGACCGCCTGACCGAAGACCGCCGGAAGAACCCACGTAACGATATCGCAAGCTTGCTGGCCAACGCGGTGATCAATGGACAGCCTATCGATGAAGCGACCCGTCTCGGCTATTACGTGATCATCGCCGCAGCAGGACATGATACGGTTTCGTCGTCCATATCGGTCGCGATGTGGGCGTTGAGCCGCTTCCCTGAGCTACTGCCGCGACTACAGGCGGATCGTTCGCTGATTCCGCAGTTTATCGACGAAACCCTTCGCTACGCATCGCCGGTGCGTCATTTCATGCGTACAGCGACTGCCGACACCAACGTCCGGGGTCGGACAATCCGCAAGGGCGATTGGCTGATGCTCTGCTACGGCTCGGCAAATCGTGACGAGCAAGTCTTCCCTGAGCCGTTCGCATTCAATATCGACCGCAAACCGAACCGGCATCTCGCTTTCGGCGTCGGCGCCCACGTGTGCCTGGGTCAGCATCTCGCGAACATGGAAATGCGCATCTTGTTTGAGGAACTGGTCCCGAGGTTGCGGCTTATTGAACTGGCGGGCGAAATCGAATTCGTTGCGTCCAGCTTCGTGAGCGGCCCGAAGCATCTTCCAGTTCGTTGCGTGGTGCATCCGCATTGAGCCACCGGAACCTGTAGTTGTGGAGTGAACCCTTGAGGCTCGGCCTTCACCGCGGAACGTACCAGGCGCCTACGTACGGGTCCCGGCATGAAGCCGCATATGAGCTCGGCCTTGACGATGAACCGAGCGTCCTCTTTCCACACCTCTGCATGCAGCGTGGGTTGTGGCGGCCGCACAGCATGGTGATTTCGGCGAGCAGTACGTCAGCCAGTCGGAGGCAGCGCAGTGTAAGCGGCATTGAGCGCGCAGCTATAGCAATGACAGCGACATCGCGCGCATCAATCTTGGCATTGCCATCGAGCAGGTCGGCAATGCGGCGCATAGCCAGGCTGGTAAGGATGTGACTAGGACACCAAGGTCAGGAGCGACTGTCACGGACAATGCTTCGATGGTGAGGGTGATCTACGACGAACAAAAGTTCACCGAACGTCTTCAGTTCGGAGATGAGTGCACAGCTTGGCCTCATCGTCGGGCCAGCGCTTTGCTGTACCAACGCTTTCGGGTTCGGCCGAGGGCTACGAGGTGATGGTGACCTTTGCCTACGTCAACGCTCATGAATGGGTCGACTAAGCGATGTTGTTGGCTTTTCATGCATCGCGGGCTTCGCACGTTGCACGGCTCGGTCTGCAACATCGGCGGCAAGTCTCCGCATTCACGTACTGGATGGCCTAACGATGTTCCGGCTGAACTCCTATTAGCGATCACCTGCCCCACCAAAGCTTTGTTCGGAAGGGGCCAGCGTTCCGTGGGATGGACGCAACTATCCATTTCTGAAAGAAACGGGTCTGCCAAACGAATTCCAGAGGTGT
>NZ_CADFGP010000081.1 GCF_902833905.1 Paraburkholderia tuberum STM678
ATCGTATCAATCCCTGGATCAGCCCCCTCCCTTTCTCTTCAAGCACTTACCCGCGTCTTCTCCTCCATGTAGGCTTAAGTAAGTGCCATTCGGTCTAGAGGACTATTGCGCGCGTGTTGCCGACGAGCTCGCAGGCTACCTCGGGCTTGCTGACGGCGAGGGCCATGCGCCTGAACGGTTCAGTTTCCGGTTTGGCAATGTGCCGGTCGAGCCGCGCGGCTCCGCGATGTACAAACTGTGCAATCTGCGCAGCCAGCAGGTGACGTGGACCGTACCGGAAGACGCAGCGTCGACGCAGGCGGTCCATACGACGCCATGCACGGACCTCGCCCAGATGATTCTCGAACTTGCCTAATCTCTGACGACAAGCGCCGCACCCGAAAGGGGCGGCGCTTTTCTTCTTACCAGTAACGTCGACGACGGCGCAGGTAGATCGCCAGGGCGAGTAGCCCAACAAACAGGGCCTCGACTCCCCATTTCAGCCAGTCACTGCTGACGAGCGGTTCGCTCATTGGATGGAAGAACGTATCGGCGTCACGCCTCCCGCTCGCGATGCTATCGAGCACCGGCCAGACCGCGGGCCAACTGACCACGAGAAAACCCGCAAGCAGTGGGAAGCCGAAATCGTCAAGGAAGCGCCACGCGAGAAGCGCTATGACGGCGCAGAAGAGGACCGGCATGGCCGCAGTGCATACGGACGAAAAACTGGCGCCAAGACTGCGCGAGAGCCAGAGTAAAAATGCGAGGACGCCCAGAATGCAGAGAGCGATGAGTGACGTGGTTGCGTCGTTGCGCATGGAGGATTACCCCTTTTGGTTCGTTGGAAAATGAGTGGGGCGGCGATAACCGCCCACGGTCGTCAGAAAGCAAAGGCCGCCAGGAGCGGCAACTCACGCGCACCTTGCGTCGCGCCGCGAGCGGCGCTCTCGGCAAGCAGCGCGTCGTAGCGCAGAAGAACCGACTCCGCTGAAGTGTGTTCGACGTCGATGCCAACAAGCGCGCCGAAGCGCGTTCACTTCTGCGGTGCTGGCGACGGTTCGCTGGACACGCGTGGCCCGGCTGGTGAGGCGTTCGCGGAGCGACGAGAGGTCGATGATCTGGAGGGACATGGCGCGCAGTGGAAGTGATCGTGGTTCATCTTCGCAGTTGCAGCGCAAAGTCAAGGTGTCGCCAGTGCCCATTCCGGCGAAAGCGAATCGGCCCCGAATGAGGCGTCTTTTCGGAGGGTTGGCGCTCGGTCACGTCGATACAATGAAGTCTCTCTCTTGTTCGTAATGACCACCCTCGGAAAGACGAACTCTTCAGGCCAGCCTTTGGGCTGGCCTTTTTTTCGACCGTTGTGTGACGCGGCCAGCGAGAGACGGGTGGAAATCTGGAGCATTGCGGGCGTGGCCCGTGCCTTGTGCCGATAGACTGGCTTCATTCCCTGCGCTACTGCGCATCGACCTCGACACGATCCTCTCCAGGACCGTTCATTTTTCTCTCCACGCCGTTCACCTGAACGGTCTATCGAAAAGGCTGACGTTCGCGTCGGCCTTTTTCCCTTCGCGATGGGCTTTCCCATCGTTCGTTGCAAGCCGTAGCTGACGGCGGATCTCTCGTCCGTCTTATTTCATGTACCCATCTGGGAGCCTCCTCCCTAATGGGAACGGCTCCCTGTTTTCAGGAGCCGCACCATGACACAGCAAGTCATCATTTCCGAAGCGCTCGCACGAGTTCTGGCAGTTTCCGCAGGCCCTGTCAGGGTCTCGGAAAAGTGGGGCTTTCGCGAAAACCAGCGTGTTCTCGCGCAAGCTGTCGCGACTTTGCCTATCAGGACGTTCAGTGGCTCCATTCTCTATCTCTGGAGCGACGGGACGGCAACAGTGAAGTTTGACTACGACTTCGCGTTCGACGCTGAGCGCGAGCTCGTCAGCAATGGTCGGGTCGATCTGCATTACCTCACCCGTCTTGCGTCATAACTGATCCACGTTTTCTTTCCCCGTCAGGGCAACCTCCCTGACGGGATGGTCGCCCTTCATCTCGTTGAGGCAATCATGTTCAAGCTCATTATTAGCGTCGTTCTTCTCTCATTTCTGACCGCTTGCGCGAGTGCGGATTTCGGCTCGCCGAATACGTACCAGCGTTACGACGTGCAGCACATCGGCCAGATGGAGGAGGCGACCATCGTCCGCGTCCGCCAGATCACGATCGAGTCCAGTTCAGATTCGTCAGGGCTGACCTCGATTGTCAGTTCTGCGGCGAGCGCGTTTCTTGGCTCGCAGATCATCGGTAACGGGCGCGGCCGCTATATCTCGGGGGCGCTCTCTGGCGCTGCTGCAGGCTTCATCTCGCAACACGTCAGCGCTGCGATGTCACGCCACAGTGGCATCGAGGTCTTCCTGCGTCGCGCAAACGGCCAGACCGTTGTCGTGTCGCAGGTTGACGACCAGCAGTTTGCCCCCGGCCAACACGTTTATCTGATCTCCAGCGGGTCCGGTTACCGGATAACGCACTGAAGCTTTTATCTGCCGCTTGAACCCCTTCTTTCTCTGAATCCTCCAGGAGTTGTTATGAATGGCTATGAACTGATTACCCACGGTCGGACTTCGGGATGGAACCCGGAGACCGACGCGGTCAACGCAGTGAATTTTTACGGAATGCGTCCGGTGGAAGTTGCCGCACAGGCTGGCGACGTTCGCGAGTTCGCAGCGATCGTCGCGCATCCCGACTTCGACCCGACCGGCGCGCGCCCGCATTATTTTGCGGATGTGGGACGTCTTAGTGACGGCGACGGTGACGCGAGATTCGCTCGCCTCAGACCTGAGCTTGACGCCTACAAGTCGCGCTTCGTCAGCAGGCCACGTTAGCGAGACGATGTAGCAGTCGAAATCATTTGTCCGCGTCCGAACTGGACGCGTTTTTCCCTTGCGGGGCAGCCCCCGCAAGGGAGCTGTCTCGCCTTCCGAGACTCAACCATGAAATTTCCCAGGCTGTTTTATGCGGATCGCCGATCCGCCGGCGCTGGCACCAATGCTGCACTACAGCAGCAGGCTACGCGCGTCCTTCGACGTGTTGCGCAGGATCTTCGTCTTCGCGCCCATGAAATTGTTGTTCAACCCGCGCGCCGCAATTTTCCGGGCCGCGTGTCTCTTCGCACCGAGACGTTATTTGTCGACGTGCTGGACCGTCCTTGCCAGAAGCCGGTGGCGCTAAGCTTTCGTACGCGCCGCGGTTGCTCAGACCTCACTGGTGGCGGTGAGAACCATGTGCCGCTCGAGCAGATCGAGACGACAATTGGTTATGAGTCGTTTCTCGATGGGCTGCGTCTCGCCGGGGGCATCGACACCTCTTCAGGAGGTCGCCGATGAAACTCGCGGAGGTCAAGGTCGAGTACACGGGCGGCACGACGATTACGGAACGGGTGACACTCGATCCGGAAACGGGGCAGGTGCATCTGCCGCCGCGTCTTCATGCACTTATGCAGACGATGGACGAAAACGAGTGCTCGCCATCGTTTGTACTGGAATACAACGGTTCGAGGCTGCCGGTCACGATGGATTCAAGCGGATTGCGGAAAGTCGTCATCCCCCTGGAACCACGATCAGGCTTCCGGCAAGTGTTAGACCCGACGAAGGACCAGCGGCAGCAGAATGCGCGCTACCTGCATACGCTCTCAGCTGCGTCCGTTGGCGGATTGGTCGGATATGTCCATGCAGCATCCAGTCTGGACTTCACAACGGCGGCCGGCACAGGGATTCTGGCCGTAGTTGCGATACTATTGTGGTACGTTGGCTTCGTTGGAATGAAAGGAGATTGAAATGGTTGCAAACCTCATCACTCTCGTTGTGGGCGTGTCCATTGCAGCATTCTTTCTCTGGACAAATAACAACGGCATCAAGCGCGATCGTGAGCGCGCGTGGGGCAAACGTGATTGACGACGTGGCGTAAGGCCGCGTCCCAGAAGTAGGAGCCGTACCCTTATGGGTGCGGTTTTTTTTCGCCTTTTTTAGACCACTGAGCGCGCCTTCGGGCGCGTTTTTTCTTTTGTGAGACCAGAAATGAATCATGCATTTGTGAAGCCGGCCGGTTTTCAGGAGCCCGTTGCAATCGCCTCAGGCGTTGTCGAGGGCTTCGTCGCTTCGGTCGCTGCTGGAAATGGGAAACATCCCGCGCCGCGAGCGACTTGATGTGGAAGGCAAGACCGTTGGAGAAGTCTGTTCGATGCTCTGCAAGGTGTTGCGCAGTACGGAGCTTGAGCCGGAGTGGCTCGTGACTGCAAACATGCTGGACGATGCCAACGAAGCGACCAGCGGTGCGCGGATGGACAGAGTCTGGCCTGCACACAGCGTCTGGAATCGCGTGGCCGTCTCGGTTGACATCGGCAAATCCGAAGGCTGGATTGTTCATGTCGACTGGATCAGCCGCACGGAAATACCGGACGTTGTCGGCCGCGGATATGCCGTGATGCCGCTCCTGCGCGCAAAGGTGTTCGTTGCAGATCAGGCGTGGGAGCTGGCGCGCTTTATTGCACGCGCGATCGACGTCGCGTAACCCCGACTTTTTCGCGTCGTAAGGCGCAACCATCAATTCAACCCTCTGCGGGCACTCGACCCGACAAGGGAACGATTGCCCGCTTCTTTTTGCCCGGAGCAATCGTGTATCAACTTTCCTTCGCTGGTCTTTCCCTATCCATCGGTACGCTGCTTGAAGTGCTGGCAGTCTTCAGAACCGACACTCGCCTTCTCTCCGTTGAATCCTCTGACATCGTGCTTATGCATGGCGGTCAGCCCGTTGCCGTCACCCGTTACAACGGGACATTGACGGTGCGCCGACCGGGCGCCGCCCAGGACCTGTTCCTCTCGATGATTGACGAGATCGACGGTGCATACTTCCGTCCGAACGGCGTTGTGCAGGCAGCATGGCAGATCCGTCGCTCGCACTGGAAGCTGCTGTATGACGCTTTCGACCTCACGTCGCATCCCCGGCTCATCTTTTCGTCGGAGCAGATCGACGCGGCGGCCGATGGGCGAGGCCACCTTGGTTTGCATGAGCTGCTGCAGTACGAGTGCGAGCGCCGGTTCGGGTTTCGTTACGCGGGCCCGGAGTATGGCCGCACCCGGCATCTCAACGGCCGGCATGAAGTGCATGTAGCGTATGCGCTTGTTGAAGGGTGGCCAGTTCCTGAGGCGGTGCTCGCGGAATATCGTGAGCTGCCCGACAGGTTCACGACCGATGTGACGTGGGGCCGGGCACTGATAGACGTCCCCGAGCTACGAGGCGCGATGTCTCCTGACAAGGCTCGAGTGTTAGTGAGCGTGATGTCGCGCGAGAAAGGCGGCATTCATTCGGGCAATGCAGCGCTGCTCGCGATGGTCATGCGGCTGGCTCCGAACAAGCCGACGTACGCAGAAGTCGATGATCTGCTGTTCCGCCACGGTCTCGTTGAGGCGTACAGCCTGCCTGAGCGGTACGCGACGCCGCAGCCGCTTGGAGCGCCTGTCTCGAAGTTCGCCGAGGTGTATCGAACGAACATGGCGGACAAGCGGCGGGATACCGAGATGGCACGCCTTCGCAGGGAGCGCGAGGCGGGCCGGATGTCGCAACGGACGTTCGATCTCCAGATGCAGATCGCGCAGTTGGAGCATGGACGCGAGACCTTCGCTTTCGGAAACGAAATTTCCAGGGCGATTGACGGCGGCGATGTGCGGTACCTGCTGGACATCATGGACTGCCCGGACGAACGTAATCGCGTCTCAAAGCAGACGGTGCGCGAAGTGTTCGGCGCCAAGCTGCTCGGCGTGCGTGCTGCCGCGCGGCGACGCGCGATTTTTGCGTTGGCGGGCTTCGATGAAGCCGGTCAGGCTGAGTGGGAAGCGGCCGGCTCCCAGCAGGCTCGCGAGCGGGTTGTGGAAGCGCATCAAGCGGCGCGTGCGGCCGCAAGCATCCATCCGACTGTCTACGCGCGGGCGAATGTGGCGCACCACGTCTAATAAGCGTTCTTTTCGACAACCCGGCCTCGTGCCGGGTTTTTTTTCGCCTGCTGCCGGGGCGGCGAAGCTAAGGCCATATAAAAAAGCGACGATTCGGGGGGCGGGCCGGTTGGTCGCTCCCTACACTGAGGACTTCACCCGCGTCATTGACGCATCGACCCGCCGACACGTCGGCATCTATTTATCGCCCCTGAGGGACCACGTCCCTTCGGGCGTAGTCTTTCCGGGGCTTTCTCTTTTCTGGAAAGCCATCATGAAAGTCACGCCCGCACAACTGACCGAACTGCTCTCGCTGTACGTACCGAAGCGCCTGCCGGTGCTCATCACCGGTCGCCCGGGTATCGGCAAGAGCGACATCGTCGAGCAGACCGCTCGCGACACCAATCACGACCTGCTCATCAGCCATCCCGTCGTTGAGGATCCGACCGACTCGAAAGGGTTGCCGTTTCCTTCTGCCGATGGGGCGACTGCGAAGTTCCTGCCGTTCGGTGACCTGGAACGCGCGATGACGGCGAGACGCCCGCTCATCTGGTTCCTGGACGATCTGGGGCAGGCCTCGCCCGCGGTTCAGGCAGCGAAGATGCAGCTGCTGCTGGCGCGCCGCGTCGGTGAGCACGTTCTGCCATCCCACGTCACGTTTCTCGCGGCCACCAACCGCCGCACCGACAACGCCGGGGTGACGGGAATTCTTGATCCCGTGATTTCGCGCTTTGCCACGGTTGTAGAGCTGGAGCCAACCATCGACGACTGGTCCGCCTGGGCCAATCGAGCAGACGTGCCGCCGGAGCTGATTGCGTTCCTGCGCTTTCGTCAGGATCTGCTGTCGGTGCAGAAGACGTCGCGTGACATCGAAAACGTGCCGAGTCCCCGAAGCTGGGGATTCGTCGCAAAGACGATGGGCGTGGTGCCAAAGCATCTTGAGCATATCTCCTACGCGGGATCGGTCGGCGAAGGCGCGGCAACGGAGCTTGTCAGCTTCCTGCAGATCTATCGCGAACTGCCGAATCCGGACGCCATCCTTGCGACGCCGGACTCAGCCCCGATCCCTAAAAAGACGTCGGCGCTCTATGCCATTTCAACGGCGTTGGCGGCTCGCGCAACCGAGGGAAACTTCGATCGCGTGGTGACGTACACCGAGCGGATGATCGAAGCTGGACACCGCGAGTTCGCTGCTCTGCTCGTGCGTGACTCACTGCAACGCTCACCGGCTGTCGCCAACTCCTACGCCTTTATCCGGGCGCAGGGCGGTGAGATCGGCAAGATCATCAAAGGCGATTAAGCCACCAACTTTTTCCCGAAGCAGTTCAACCCCTTGGCCCTGAAGCGTCTTCCGACGCCCAGGGCCATTTTCTTTGCCTCATCCATTCCATTTCTCTACCGGAGTTTTCTCATGAACATCTCTAACATCCAGTCGAAAGTCATGCTGTGCTCGGTCACGATCTCCACGTGGGTTGCCCGTCGATTCGACGGCAAGGCTACCGAAGAGGTCGAAAACCGACACCATGCGAAGGGCATCGGCAGATTCAACAAGCGCCTGTTGCCCGAGCACGCGCCAAGCTACAAGGAAGTGCTCACGATCGCGAGCCGCATCCGGGGCTACTTCTATGATCACTCGCTGAAGTACGACCAGCTTGGAGTTCGCCTGCTCCCGACGATGGTGTACATGGAGTTCGCCGACAAGATGCGCTCGTTAAAAGACGAGTTCGATCTGGCGGTGTCCGTGTTCCTCACCGACTACCTGAACCTGAAGGAGCTCGCCCGCGCAGAACTCAATGGGCTGTTCAACGAGGCGGATTACCCGACCCTCGCGGAACTGCACACGAAGTTTGGCGTGAAGATGGCGGTGCTGCCGTTTCCGGACGCGAGCCAGTTTGGCGTCGATCTGCCGGAAAACGTACTGACGACGCTGAAAAGCGAACTCGACCAGCATGTGCTCGCCTCGATCACCACGGCGAACGAGGATTTGGTGGAGCGCCTGTACGAGGCGGTATCGCAGATGGCTTCCCGGCTGTATGCGACCGGCAATGTGCGGCTCGACGTGGCCAACAACGTGCGCGATCTGTGCGCGTTGCTGCCGAAGCTGAACTTCGCCAACGATCCGAAGCTCACGCACATCCTTGAACAGGCAAAGACACATCTTGCCGTTCACACGGGTGCGGACCTGAAAGAGTCGCGCGTCCTGCGTTCCCAGGTGGCCAGCAAGGCACAGGAGATCGAAGGGCTCATGGCCGCTTTCATGGGCATCGCCCCGGAAACGGAGATCGAGCGGGCCGAGACGGGCAACCAGTTGCGGCTCGTCGCTTAAGGGGGCTGTATGGATCGCACTGTGACGTTACAGGGCAATGGCGCGGTCCATCCGCGCATTTCCAGACAGCGGACGGAGCTAGTCCTGTCGCAGCCCTTCTTTGGTGCGCTGGCGCTACGCCTCAGAATGGTCGAAGACCGCTCTGCGAAGACGTGCTGGGTGGACGGGGAGTCGTTTGGTTACAACCCCGTCTACATCGATTCGTTGACCGACCTCGAACTGCGCGGTGTGCTTGCGCATGAGGTGCTGCACGTGGCCAACGGTCATTGCTGGCGTCGGGGGCCGCGCGAGGATCGTCGCTGGAATGAGGCCTGCGACTACGCGATCAATCCGATCGTGCTGTCGTCTGGGTTTGTTTTGCCAAAGGGCATGCTCAACGCTGCGCGCTTCAACGGAAAGTCCGCCGAGGAGATCTACGGCGTGCTGACCCAGGAGGCGAAGCAGAAGCAGCCAAAGCCTGACTCGCAACCGCAGCCGCAACCTGATGGCCAGTCGTCGGGGCCCGACGGGAAGGGGCAGGGTGACAAGCCGGGCGACAAGGCCGGAGAGAAGCCAGGGAAGCAGCCGGACGGCAACGGTGGCGGGTCACAGCCACCGTCGCGGTTGGGCGGGCCCAACGACCCGGTAACCGAACCGGGTTCGTCCTGCGGCGAGGTCCGGCAGTACCAGGGCGCGGACAAACCGGTGAAGGAAGCCGAGTGGAAAGTCGCCGTCGTGCAGGCCGCCAAGGCTGCGCAGATGCGCGGCAAGCTGCCCGGTGACCTTCAGGCAATGGCAGGCGATGCGGTACGGCCGGTAGTTGACTGGCGCGCGGTGCTTCACCGCTTCGCGCAGCAGTCATCGCCAACCGATTACAGCTTCGCCACGCCGAACCGCCGGTATCTGCATCTTGGGTTCTACCTGCCCTCGCTGCATACGCCAGCAGTTGGCGACGCGGTTTTCGTGAGGGACTCCAGCGGCTCAGTGTTTGACGAGACGCAGGCCCAGTTCGATGCGGAGATCCTGTCGGTGTTCCACACGCTCAAGCCCGCCCGGTTGATCGTGATGGACTGCGATACGCGGGTCACACAGGTGCAGGTCTTCGAGCGTGGCGACTCGCCGGAGATCAAACCCGTGCGCGGTGGAGGCGGAACAGCGTTCACCGATCCGTTTAACCGCGTGGCGGCCGATGGTCTGAACCCGGCGTTTCTCGTCTATCTGACGGACATGGTCGGATCGTTTCCGGCGACCTCGCCGCATTACCCGGTGCTGTGGGCGTCGACCACGCCGCTCACGCGGGCACGCCGGGCGCCATTCGGCGAAACCGTCGAGGTCATCTGTTGATCGCTTTAGATCTTCTTCAACCCAACCCGGCCTTGTGCCGGGTTTTTTTTCGTCCACTGCGCCGCAGGAATCGCGAAAGTCAGTCACCGTGCGGCGGAAAGCTATACCTTTTTTGGGGTCTTTCTTCGGATAGACCCGTAACGCGTTATACGGCGCCGTCGCGAACGGCTGTGCGCAACCAGATCCGGTGCTACCACCACGACCAGACCATGACCGGTTGCGATTGGCGCACACCGGGAAAGCCGTGTGATTTTGTGGCCCTTTTGAAGCCCGTCCAGCGGGGCCAGCGAGAACAATAGTCGCATGTTAGACCGCCCACAAAGCCTCGCATGCACGACCTTGACGACAACCCGTTACTGAAGCTTCAACCGCTGAAGGCGGAGGCCGTCGCGATGTTTTTCGAGGCGCTGAACCCGCTCAAAGAACTGCTCGATGCGCCCGACCTCGCGGAAATTATGGTCAATGATCACCGCAACGTATGGATCGAGCACCGGGGTGTGATGTCGCGCGTGAACGTGGATCTGCGGCCCGAGCATCTGGAAGGGGCAATCCATTCGCTGGCGTCGTCGGTAGACAAGTCGGCGCACGCCGGCAGCGACAAGGGAATCATCAACGCGGGCCACAAGAATCTGCGTATCGCGGCCGTGATGAATCCCACCGCCATCGACGGGCACGCGCTGAGCATCCGTAAGCATCGCGAGACGAAGATGACGCTCGAGGACTACGTGAGCATGGGCGCGTTCTCTGCGGCAAATGCGCGCCCGGAAGAGGCCGAAGCAATCACTTTCGAGGAAGGCATTCAGGACGAGGCGCTCATGCGGGCGCTCAAGGCGCTGGTGCACTCGCGTAAGAACGTTCTCGTCGCCGGCGGCACCTCGGCGGGCAAGACGACGTTTCTCAACGCGCTGGTTGGGGCAATCCCCGAAGACCAGCGCGTGATCACGATCGAGGACACGATGGAACTGAAGGTTCAGGTTCCAAACCGCGTCCGCCTGTTGTCCAACGCCGATACGAACGTCACGACACAACTTCTCGTTGCGCTGTGCCTGCGTTTTCGTCCTGACCGCATCATCGTTGGTGAAGTCCGTGGTGGCGAAGGCTACGACCTTCTCCAGGCGCTCAACACTGGCCACGACGGTGGCCTTGCCTCTCTTCACTCGAACAACGCGCGCACGGCACTCAGCCGTCTCGAAAGCCTCGCGATGCTTGGTATCCCGCCCGGTTCCCGCTGGGAGCTGGACGACATGCGCAAAAACATCGCCGACTGTTTCAACTATGTGGTGCATTTCAAACGCACGCGCGAGATGCGCCATGTCTCCGAAATCCTCGAAATCCGGGGCTTTCGCAACAACGACTATGACCTACGACGGGTTTTTTAACGGGAGCAGGAAATGAAGCAAGGAAAGTTTTTCAGCACAGCCGCAACGGTCGCGAAGAAGCTGCGACCGGGCAAGCCACTCATTGTCGGCGCGCTGCTGAGCGTGGCGTCCGCCGCAGCAATGGCCGCTGGCGACTACTCGTCGCTCACCGGCCTGACGGACATCATCTGCACGATCAGCAACCTGATCAGCGGCCCCTATCTGTACGGCATCGGCATCGTGCTGATCACGCTCGGTGGCGTTGCGGTGGCGAACTCGGAAAGCAATATCGCGAAGACGTTTTCGGTGGTGCTGATCGGGCTCGGTATCGCATCGGTCGCCGTGCCGATCATGCGCGATCACTTCCACATGACCGCAGCCTGCTGATATGCGCCAGCACAAGGTCAGCCGCGGGCTCTCGCTGCCCCGCCAGATGGGCGGGGCGGACCGGATGCTGGCGATTCTGAACGGCACCCTGACGGCATTGCTCACCTACACGAGCTGGACGCCATCGTTCCTTGCGCTCGGCGTCATCGTCCACTTTTACCTTCGCTGGCGTAGCTCGAAAGATCCGTGGTGGCGAATGGTGATGCTCATCTATAACCGCTACCCCGACGTGTATGCGCCTGAGCCTCACGGCAAGTTCAGTGCGCGCTTCAGACGCCCCTACGGTTTCGATCAGGACCTTTCATGCTGAAAATGCCGTTCACCAAGCGCGCGGTGCAGGAAATTGCGCCGTGGATGACACTCGTCACGCCCGAGCTAGTGCTCGACAAAGACGGCTCGCTCGTCACCGTGTTCGAGTTCGATGGCATCGACGCAGACACACCGAATCCGGGCGACATCACGGCCGCGCGCGACAACCTCGATCACGCGTGCCGCAATTTCGACCACCGTGTCACCGCGTGGTGGCGGGTATCGCACCGGCGCATCCGGGGCGGCATCGACGGTGAGTTCGGCAACGAGGCGGATGCGAGAGTCGATGCGGTGAACCAGGCGAACATCGGTAGCGGGAAGTACTTCCGCAACTCGCATTCGCTCGCACTCGCGTTCACGCCAGAAACAGGCCTCTCGCGTGTTTTCGACAAGATCGGTTACCACATGACCGTTGGCGGCAAGAATGTAGCCGTCGCGATGTTTGAGGCCGCCAAGGACATGGTGCTTGCCCGGAGCGCCTTTGTGTTTGACCTCACCAAGCTGCAAAACGAGATCAAGCGCTTCGAAGCGCTCATCGACGGCTTCACGGGCGGTGTGACCCGCCTGAAAATGAAGCGGCTACAACTGCAGAACGCCCTTTCGTTCCTGCATCAGCGTGCAAATCCGAGCACGCCGAAGCGTCGCATGCGCTACCCGGTCACGATGCTGGACACACACCTGACGGAAACGCAGGTCACCATCGGCGCCGAGCAGCTGATGTTTGAGTCGGCTCACGGCAAGGTGTATGCGCGAATCATCGGTGTGAAGGAATGGATGGGTTTCCAGGAGGCGGCGCTCGATGTGCTGTCGCAGGTCGATGCGGAACTCGACGTTTGTGTGATGTTCCGCTTCCTCGACACCTCGCGCGCGAGCGCGTACATCCGCAAGATCCGCGGTTTCTACAAGGCTGCCGCCTTCAACCCGGTCGCGATCATCAAGCAGTGGGCCACGAAGGAAGAGCAGAAAAACGACGAAGGCCGGGAGCAACTGGCGAAGGAGGCGAGCGAGGCGCTCGCCAAGCTGGAGGCAGAAGGCCAGCAGTACGGTTTCGCAAATATCTCGATCATCGTCTACGGCAGCACCCCCGAAGAATGTGAAGACGCGACGCGCCAGGTCGTCGGTGTCATTGGCAATGCCGGCTTCGGCGTCATTGCCGAGAAAGATAACCTTTTCGCGGCTTGGAGTTCGACGTTGCCAGGGCGCTGGGACCAGCAGAAGCGCCTGCAATTCGTTGAAACGCCCGCCGTCTCGGATATTGCCCCGTTGTGCAGCGTAGGCGAGGGCTCAACCATCAATGAGTGGCTGACACAACAGTCCGGCCGAAAGACGGGGCCGCTCACGTGTCTGCCCACTCGTCATCGCACGTTGCAAAACGTTGACCTGCATCACCCGGGCGGCAAGGCTCATTTGCTCGTAGTTGGCCCGATTGGCGCGGGTAAATCCGTGCTGCTGAACTACCTGATGTCGCAGACTGGGCGACATGGCGCGCGCCGCATCCGGTTCGACAAGGACCGCTCGACGCGCATCCCGACGCTGCTCGGTGGCGGACGGTTCATCGACGCGACGGGCCGCTTCGAGGCGGCAACGTCAGTCAATCCGCTCTCCCTGATCGGTGAGGAGAAACACTGGTCGTACGTCGCCGAGTGGGTCAAGCTCGTGATCGAGGGCGAGGATTACACCTGCACGCCCCAGCAGGAAACAATTATCTTCGAGCGCATCCGTACCCTTGCGAAAGCCTATGGGCGCGAGAAGTGGCGGCTGACTGGCCTGATTACCCTGCTGCCAGACGATCTCCGCGAGCGGCTGGCCGTCTGGACCGAAGGGCAGAAAAACGGCAGGTTCTTCGACCATGTCGACGACGGCTTCGCGTTGTCCGACGACCTCTCGATCGAGATGGGCGATCTGTTCCAGAACTTCCCGGTGGCCGCGGCTCTGTTCATGGATTACGCGTTCTATCGGATCGCGCAGATTCTCGACGGCAAGCGCTACACCGTGATCGAAATCGAAGAGGCCGGGTTCTTCTTCACTTACCCGAAGTTCTATGCTCGGCTCGAAATTTGGGCGGTGACCATCCGTAAGCTGAACGCCGCGTTGCTAATGGCGACGCAGTCGCTCGGTCAGCTAGCGCGCGTGGCCAACTTCGAGATCATGAAGGAGAACATCCCGAACATCATCTACCTGCCCAACAGCGACGCGATCAACAATCAGACGCTGTATCGGGACATTTTCGGTCTGACCGAGCACCAGATCAGGATGATCTCGAACGCGGTGCCCAATCGAGACTACCTGTGGGTGACGTCGACGCAGACGCGCATGCTGCAGGCGAGCTTCCCGAAGGAATCGCTTGCCTATCTGCGCTCAGATGGTCGCGCGCAGGCCATTCTCGACAAGCACGTGAAGTCGGGCGTCGACAACTGGCAGGACGCGTATGTGCGCGACGTCCTCGCAAACGCATAACGTCAGTCTTACTCCCGGAAATTCTCACCATGATCAAAACACTGCTCCGCACTGCGACGGCGACGGCCGCGCTGACCTTCGGTCTCATGCAACAGGTCCACGCCCAGCTTGCCGTTATCGATCCCACCAACCTGGTCCAGAACACAATGACTGCGCTCGGCGCGGTCAAGGGCGAGGTGTATCAGGATACCAACCTGGTCTATCAGTATCAGATGATGTTGAACCAGTTGAAGCAGGCGACCAACCTGAATCCCGCCGCGATGCTCGCGCAGGCTACCTCGATCACGAACGACATCAGTAGCCTGACTAAGTACACCGACACACTGAAGTCCCTGTATGGCGGTCTGCAATCCAACGCTGAATACGCCACAAAGGTTCAGGCGCTCATCACGCAGTCCGGCAAGACACCGGCGCAGTGGTTTTCTGACCAGAGCACGCTCATCAGCAACAACGACCAGACGGCCAAGCAGATGTTCCAGATGGGCAACGACGTCATTTCACACGTGAGCACCCTTGCCAAGCGCCGTCAGGAAATCCAGGACCAGCTGAACATGTCGCCGACTGCGGAAGCGACAGCGCAACTCACGACACACCTGCTGGACATTGTCGCGAGCCAGAACAGCGACATGTTGCAGATGATGGCGTCAAAGCAGGCGGCAGATAGTGTGACTAAGGCGCAAACAGCGTCGAGCGACCAGGCAAACAACACTGCCAAGGCGGCATTGCAGGCTCAACTGGATCAACAGCGCGCGACCTACAACGCGACGATAGGTTCGTCCAAAGTACTGGGGCAGTGAACCGTGGCCATTTTTTCTCTCAAGCGGCTGCGCTGGCTGTTGCTCACGGTCTGCCTGCTTGTCACCACACTGGCAGCGCCCGCTGCGTTCGCAGACGACAACATGACCCTTCCGGACGGCTCGACGCTGTCGACCGGTTCCCCAGCTACGGGATCGTCGACGAGCGCGAAGCCTCTGACAAGCGCCGACGGGGACTTCGGGAAAGGCTCGACCGACGCGGTCAGCCAGATTCAGGGCCTGCTCGGAGGCATCATTCCCGCTGCTGTAGCAGCTAGCGCAAGCGTGATGGACGAGGCGAACAAGTTTGCGTGGGGGCTGGGCGTCATCTCGCTTGTCCTCGTGGGCGTCCGCTTCTCTGGAACGCATCATCCGATTTCGGCATGGGTCAACCTGTTCGAAGAAGTGGCGGTGCTGGGCATCTTCGTCGCGCTGTATCTGGGCTATTCCACGTCAGCAGCCGGGTTCTGGACGTGGTTCGAGCAGCTTGCGACGCACGTATCGGGCGGGTCCAGTAACAGCATTCCGACACAGTTGGCGACCCTGGCTGGCACGATGTTCGATGCGGTGAAGACCCGCTTCGTCAGTATCAAGCTCCTTACGGATCTGACTGGTACCGTGGTTGATGGTATCGGACTATTCCTGGCGTTCGTCGTCGTACTCATCGCCTCGATCGTCTTTGCCTACTACAGCGCTGTTGGCCAGATTCAGGCGGCAGTGGGGATCGTTCTCGGGCCGATCGCGATCGCGCTTGGATTTTCGAGCTACACACGAAACTACTTCATGAAATGGCTTGACTGGATGATCCATTCTGGCATGTACGTTGTCATGGTCGCGGTCCTGATCAGGCTGCTCGGTTCCAATATTGCGACGGCGGTCCAGAAGGCCACGAATGTCAGCGGCGCGACGACGACCGGCGCGTACGCATTCGATCTTGCAGTTTTCATCCTGCTGCTTTCGTTTGAGATCCCGAAGCTCGCCGGCATGTTCGGCAGTGGCGCTGGCGCGACGGGTACCGGAGCCCTCAAGCTCGCCCGGAGCTTCATCCCATGACCGCCTCCCATCGCCCAGCTTTAGCGAGCGACTTGCTGATTACGCATGCCAGGCGTATCGAGCTCATACGCCAGTGCGCCAACGAGAGCACAGAAGCCGACTTTGAGCGGAAATGGCTTTCAGTGCTTCGCCGATGCGCCGTCTGGTTCTCGTCCATGCCGCTTACGCCTGAATTGCATGCGGAGCCGGGTGGCGCCTTCCGCGCGACTATCGAGGCGACGTTCTACGCCATGCGCCTCGCGGGTGGCCAGAAGTTTGCCGCCGACATGACGTCGGATAAACGCCGACGGCTGGAGCCGCAATACATCTATGCGGTATTCCTCGCTGCGGCCTGTTCGTCGCTCGACGAGCCGTGCAGGCACTTCGAGATGGTCCGTATTGCGGATCACACCCCGTGGAGTCCGGCGGCCCATGGCGCTTTCGGCAACTGGATCGGCGACGGCGACTACGCGGTCCACCGTCGACCGGCTCCGCTGAAAAGCGAGCGCATGCGTACGGCAATGTTCGCGCAGACTGTCATCACGCCCGAACTGCTGTCCGGGCTTGATAACGCTGTACTGGCTGATCTCTTCGGCGCGATCAACCCCGAAAGAAGTCCGCAGGGCTTCGAGGCGCTGGTGCACAAGGTGGTGCGCCAGGCGATGGACGTTGCCGTCGAGTTCGAGCGCAAGGCGCAGCGTGGTGTCTTCGCCCCGGTAAAGTTCGACGTGCCGTCCGCCGTGCACGTCGCGCTTGAACTTCAGCCACAGGTCGCGCCGGCCGCGCCCGCACAGGACAAGGGTGCCACAGCGGTGACACCGTCGGCGTCGGCGGCAGAGGTAGCCGCTTCTCCTGTCGCACAGGCGGCGGCGTCACCGCCAGCACCGGCCGCTGCTCCCATACCAGGCGCGGTGCCGGGCGGCCCACAGCTTTCCCAGTCGTTGCTCGATGCGTTGGAGCGGAGCGAAGCACAGGCCGCCACGGCGGCCGCGACTGGACCCGTTGAACCTGCCGTCACAGCCGCGCCTGCGGTTGACCCGTCGCGGATGGCGGGGGGAACCCCGTCAGCCGCCCGGCAAACGCGTACCGGACCGACCGAGGAGGAGCTAACGGAGATCCTGGGCCCGGGGTCGGCGATGCTCAGGGAGTTCTTCCGCGCGCTCGCCGGCGACGTTGCAGCAGGGAAGGCCAAAGTGACGTGGGAAGAAAAGGGGTTGGCCGTGCAGAAGCGTCTGATTGGCGGCTACGGGATAACGAGTGACACGCTCGTTGAGCAGTTGAGGAAGCGCACCCTCCTGTTGCGTGCAGCGGGCAACGACATCTGCATCGTAGAACGTGCAGGCCGTCTCATCATGGAGCGGCCTGCGGCATGAACTACATCAACCATTTCCGCCCGATCTACGAATTTCGCCCGCTCATTGTCTGGCCGCTTGCGATCGTTGGCATTTTCGCGTCCGGCATGCCCTATGGATGGGCGTTTGCGCTGGCCTGCCTCGCGATGCTGGCCGTTCGCGCGGTTCAGGTGTGGCGGGCGCTCAGCTTCCGCATGGCGATCTCAACGAAGTGGCTTAGCAAGATCCACATCAGCAAGCTGCTGGATCTGCAGCGCAGGATGCGCGAGCGCGAGGACTCGATGTATCTGGGGACGGGCTTTGAGTGGACCCAGAAGCACACACAGATCGCACACGACATCCTTCGTATGCCCGTGACGGACATCCCGTCGTTGCCGAAGTGGCTGAACAAGACGGAACTGGGTCGAAAGACCGAAGCGCGTATCGAACGTCTTTTCGCACCGGGCGACAGTATCCGCGATCGCATGCCGCAGGGTTCCTCGTGGATTCACGGCATGGAGCCGAAAAAGGTCCGCGTGCCGTTTCACTACAAGGCGATGGGCGGCCATACGCTCGTTGGCGGCACGACCGGCGCGGGCAAGACCCGCACGTATGAGGTGATCTCAACGCAGGTTATCCACAACCCCAAAGACGTGCTCATCATCGTCGACCCCAAAAACGACGACGAGTGGAAAAAGCGTGTCGAGAAGGAGTGCGCACGCGCCGGTCGCAAATTCCTGTACTTCAATCAGGCTAAGCCGCATGAGTCGATCCGCCTGAACCCGCTTGAGAACTGGTCGCAGCCGTCGGAAATCCCGTCGCGCATCGCTCAGTTGATGGAAGAGGGGCCGTTCCGCGACTTCGCGTTCCTGTTCATTGACCGCGCGGTGAAGGGCGAACTGTACGTGGGCGACAAGCCGAATCTGCGCTCGATCCTGAAATACGCGCAGTCTGGCATCGGCACGTTGCTGGATCGCTCGCTGCGCCGCTTCTTTCTCGAAAACGGACTGTCGAACTGGGAGGAGTTGACGGTCGCCCAGACGGTCAAGGACTCCGTTCGAAAGAACGACGTTTCGCTCGTCGATGGAATGGCCAAGCTCTACATGGACCGCTTTGCGGCGCAGGATCGCGGACACGAAACCATCGACGGGCTGATTGCTACACACACGCACGACCGCGAGCACTACATGCGGATCATCGCGTCTGCGCTCCCGCTGCTACAGATGCTTGCCACGGGTGAGACGGGGCTGATGCTCGCGCCAAAGGCGGACGATTTCGAGGACGAGCGCGAGATCTGGGACATCGACAAGATCATCAAGCAGAAGGCCGTGCTGTACATGGGCCTCGACTCGCTCTCGAACAACATCGTCCAGAAAGCGATTGCCTCGATGGCGCTGTCGGACGTCGCGGCGGTCTGCGGCTCAATCTACAACTTCTACGCGGAAAAGCCCGATGTCGTTCTGATCATTGACGAGATTGCCGAAGCGATCAACGAACAGGTGATCCAGATCCTGAACAAGGGACGGGGCGCGGGGTTCAAGGCGTTTGTCGCATTCCAGGCGCGTGCCGACCTCGAAGCCAAACTCGGAAACGCCGCCAAAATGCTGCAGGTTTTGGGCAACCTGAACAACCAGGTCATCCTTAGACTTGAAGATAGCGATACCGCCAAGTGGTTCTCGGACAAGGTGGGGGAGACAGCGATTCGGGTGGTGAACATCTCGAATAGCACGAACACCACGACCGAGTCGCATGCAATGGAATTCAGTGGATCCCAGTCACGCACGCTTCAGCTTGAGAAGGTGCCACTGATTCCCATGCCGCTGATTCATCGTTTGCCGAACCTGCAATATTTCATGCGCATCTCCGGCGGTGCCGTCTACCAGGGCCGAATTCCTATTATCGAAGGCTGAACTACACAATATGTCCGCTGTTTTCAAAAACATCATTCGCGATCACAAGCTCTCGCACAAGCTGATTCCCGTGTTCAACGTTGCGCCGGATCTGGAGCTTGCGTGCTCGCGGGTTGCCGATTTCATTGGCGAGCGCTTCGTTGGAGACTCAGGGCCGCTTGCGGCAGAAATGATTGAGTCGGCGCTGGCAAGTTTCAAGCGGGCTAAGCGCACGGGGGATCAGCACGTGGCTTTCATGCAGGGACTGTTTGAGCCGGCCAAGTCGCTCTATGCGCGTCGTTATGTGGCCCGCCGGGGTGACAAGGTCAGCGTCTGGTCGCCCATGCTCGAGCCTATTCCGGCATTTGAAGAGCGGCATCAGAACAGCGAGCTGGAAATGGTCGATGAGCGCTGCCCGGAACACATCACCGAGCGCACCGCAGCTTTCCAACTGGCGTCGCGCGTGCTGCAGGGCGAGGCGTTCCGTCGCTACTTTGAGGAATACGATGTCGCTCACCGTTACGATAATAGCGAAGTTGTCGCGGGTTGATTCGGACATGGCCCGGCGCGCGCTCAACACTGCCAGCGCGTTTGACGAGCCGGACGCGACCCCGCCAGAAGAATTCACCTGGGGCGCGGGAGCCCGCTGCTACGCGCTCGCCTCAATCGTCGTGAACCGCCCCCATCTGTTTTGGGGTGGATTGCTGGCGATTACCTCGATCCCGCTTCTCGTCGTCGCGAGGCTGATCCATGGCTAGCCGGTTCGGATCGCACCTGAAAGTCTGGTTCCTGCTTGTGCCCGTCCTGTCGATCGCTGTAATGCCCGCGATACCGGACAGGAAACTGTTCGAGGTGCCGGACGTCGAGACTGAGTCGCTTGTCGCGTCGGTCGGACAGGACAGAGCAGACGCCGCGGTGCGCTCGGCTAACGAACTGTTCAAGCGGTCGTTCGTGGACAACGGCCTCCTTCACCGCACGCTGGCGGCGTCGGGCAATGTCGGCGGTCTCAACGACGGCGGCATGTCAACCTTCGCCCACACGTGGACCGAAAACTTCTGGCTGCTCGCGTACAGGGCGATGTTCCGTGCGATGGTGATGAAGATGTGGATCGGGGGCACACTGTGCTTCGCGCTCGGCATGTTCATCGACGGTACTGCGCGCAGGAAGATCAAGGCCGCCGCGGCCGGCTTCGTTAGCCCGCTTTCTTTCCATCTCGCAGGCCACGGACTGCTGATCGTTACGGGCACGCTGTTCGGCGTGCTGCTCGCGCCGGTACCGGTGCTTGCCGGCTACTGGCTTGTGGTTGCGGCGCTGCTTGGCGCACTGCTCTGGAAGGCCGCCGAGTCGTTCCAGTCGGCACGATAAATTCTCCGAGAAGCAGGTTGGGGTTTCCGACCTGCTTTCACCGTTTTCCCTCCCATTTCAGCGTGCATTCCGCTCGACTGCTAATCCGCTAGCAGGCGGATGTCTCCTGTCGCCTGTTGTCTGTGGCCGAAAGCTGGGCTTCGCCTTAAAAGCCGTCTGAAATAACGCGTGTTTCGGGAGTTTCGCGCCCCGCCACGCCGCAACAATTGTGCTGTGGGGACGCGTGGCGCGCACCCAATTACCAACGATCAAACGGACACTGGTCCGACCTGGGAGAAACGCGCATGAGCACTGTGGCAGAAACCGAACTCGACAAAGCTGAAACGGCAGGCGCTCTGGCAGCGTCCGATGCGAGCGTACTCGCGCAAGCTTCACATGCCGACCACGAGCCAAGGCTTGATGGCGCCGAAGAAGGCGAAGGCGAGATCGAGCGTGAACTGAGTCAGATGGAAGCGGACGCCGACCGTCTGCAGAAAGAGGGTGTCATCTCGCCCGACGACGCCAACATGAAGCGCGCCGAAGTAGCGAAGACCCGCAAGGCGTTCCGCGATCTTCCTGCGAGCGAGCGTATCTCCATCATCAAGCGTCGCCGTGAGATCGGCCGGCAGTTGATGGAGCGTCAGCTTTCCGGCGCGGCAGTAGTGCCCGCGCAGGTGCGCCTGAATCACACACGCCTGAAGCCGCTGTTTGAGCAATGGTGGCCGTACCTTAACCGCATGAGCGTGAACATGCAGCGTTTCGGCGACTCGACATTCGGCGAGAGTGACAAGAACTCGGTCAACAGCTTCTTTGAAAAGCAGATCAAGTCGATCGAGGAGTATGTCGACGAGGCGTTGCGCGTGGCCGTGGGCTTTCGCGAGAAGAAGGAAGCCGAGCTTCGCGAGGGCGGCGAGTTCGTTTTCGAGCCGTCGATCCCGATGCCGGCGCTGGACATGACCGTCGAGGTGTATTCGCGTTTCTCGATGCGCGTTCTGTCGGCGATCATGAAGTTCGACAAGGTGATGGATCAGTTTGATTTCATGGTCTGGAACGGCATTCGTGACCAGTCTGACGTCGATGACGAAACGGTGCACTTCCTGAAGAAGGTGAACCCGCTGGGCGTTCGCGGTTACATGACGCACCTGCGGCTGATGACCACGGTCCGCGGCCTGTAAGGGGGCGACATGCTGGACGAACTCAATCCGCAGCAGCGGGAAGTCGCCCAGTTGCGCCAGAACTGCGTGGCGATTGCATGCCCCGGCGCGGGCAAGACAAAGACGATCGCCACCAAGGCCGCGCTACTCCTGCAGGAAGGGGCGGCGGTCGTTGGCGCGGTGACGTTCTCGAAGGATGCAGCGGTCGAGTTGCGTGAACGGATTCTGACGGTGGCAGGCAAGGCGGTGAAAAAGCGCCTGATCGCAGGCACTTTCCATTCACTCGCGTACAAGCAGCTTCAGCGTCCCGGCGGCCGCTCGCTCGACATTGCGAGCGATGGCGACAGACTGGGACTGCTGATCCGCGTCATGCAGGACCTTGGGCTTGAAGGAAAGGCCGAGGACGTCATCCCGACGATCGAGAAGATCAAGACGAATTTCGGCCGGTGCGATGTCAACAGCGCCGACGGCCAGTTGTACAGCGCCTATCAGGAAGCGCTGGCGCGCAACGGCAAGATCGATTTTCAGGACATGCTGCGGCTCGCCGTTGAGGGCATGCAGAACGGCACGATCCTGCCGTACCCGTTCGCCTACCTGCTGGTCGACGAGTTTCAGGACACTGACCCGCTGCAGTACCGCTGGATCGAGCTTCACGCAAAAGCCGGATCGGTCGTGACGGTCGTGGGCGACGACGATCAGAGCATCTACGCGTTCCGCGAGGCACTCGGCTATCGCGGCATGGAATCCTTCATCAAGGAATTCGAGGCGAAGCCGGTCGTGCTTGGGAGCAACTATCGGTGCCGCGCCGAGATCCTCGCGGCGGCTGACAGGGTGATTCGCAACAATCCTGACCGCATCCCCAAGGTCCTGCGGGCGGAAAAAGGCCTGGGCGGCCGGGTCGAGGCTTCGCGCCACGCCGACGAATACGTGGAAGCCGAGGCCGCCATCGAGGCGCTGGCGCCGCTGCTGCGCAATGGAAAAACCTGCGCGGTGCTCGCGCGCACTAACCGTATCCTTGACCCGCTCGAGGCGGTCTGCCGCTCGTATGGCGTCAAGTATCACCGCGCGTCAGGCGCATCGGTCCTCAATCGTCCTGAAGGCGCGCTGCTGTGCAATCTGCTGGAGATCATTGAGGGCGTGAAGGCGACCGGTCTTGACGCTGTACTGGCGCACTCTGGCCTTCATGCGGACCATCTTCGTGCGCTGCACGCAAGCATGGGCGCGGAACTCGTCCAGAAGCCGCGGGCGGAGCTCGTTGAACTCGGCATGCCAGAAGACGTAGCGACGAACTACCGCGAATTCATGAAGCGGCTTGCCGAGTGGCGCGGGCTCTGCGAGCGGAAGTTCTATTCGTTGGTGCTGTCAGGCGTGAACGAGTGGCTGCTCAAGTACACGAAAAAGGAAAACGGCATCCGCACCATTCAGGCGACCTATGACGTGCTCTCACGACTGAACGGCACCTTCGCCGAGCGGTTGCTGTTCCTGCGGCAGGACAACAACGAGCCCGCACCGGACGCGCTGGTCCTCACGACGATGCACAGTTCGAAGGGGCTTGAGTGGGATCACGTCTGGATCGCGCGGTCCGAAGACACCATCGTCCCCGACGCCAAATCCACCGAGCCCGAAGAGCGGCGGCTGTTCTACGTCGCGATGACTCGCGCGCGCGAGACGCTGATGCTTTCCGGTACGGCTAAAAACTTCGCCTCACGATTTGTCGCTGAGGCGCAGATCGAGCAGCCCGCGCAAGCTGCCTGAAGGCGGCAACGCTCAACGGCGCGAAAGCACGTGCTACACCCATCCACCGTGGCCACGCCACCGATTTCGGAAGAAAGAGAAACAGCAATGATCAGAAAGTTTGCCACTCCCGCTGCCATGTCCATCGTCGTCGCGCTCGCAGCCTGCGGCTCTGCAAAGGATGCGAACAATGGCAATTTCGAGAAGGCGCTCAACGCCCACTTTGCAAGAGAGTGCATTCCGGTACAGCCGTTTGTGATGGCCGAAAACAACCGGCAGTACCCGCTGGTCGTCGCCCTGCAGCCAAAGCCGACGATCGCGAGCCTTGAGGTCGGAGTCGAGCAGAACAACGCGTCAGCGACCCGTCCGCTGGACGTGCTGGTCCATGCGGGCCTGCTGTCGGTCTCCGATGGGACAGCGAAGAAACGCGGCTGGCTCGGGGGCGAGTACACCGCGCCGACAAAGACTTATTCACTGACTGACGCCGGGAAAAAGGCGCTGGTGAGCCCCGACGAACTTACGATGTGCGCGGGCCACTACAAGGTCGACGAGGTAGCGCGCTTCTCCGAACCCAGCAATGCGCTTGGGCATACCATTTCCGAAGTCTCGTTCACGTTCAGTCCGGTCGACGTGCCGGCGTGGGCGAAAGACGACAACGTCCGGAAGGTCTATGGGCTCAACGCGCGGATGGCTGACCACGCCAAGGGAACCCGGACTCTCGTGCTGGCCAGTGATGGCTGGACCGACTCAGCGGACTTCAGCAAGTGAGCTTCGGCGGCCGCGCGGTGCCGCGGCGACGCGCAAAGAAAAAGGCCCGCGCGAGGCGGACCTGAATCCATGATGGAGGACATGGAGGAGACGGCGTCAGTATAAACCCCAACCCAGTTTTTCTGCATGCGGGCGCTACGCTAGTCTGCAACGGGGTGAGAAGTCGGAGAAACGGCAAGACAGCCGAAAAAAGGGAGCCAGCGGTTCCTTTTCCTTTTCCCGCTTCGCTCAAATCGCTTCGCGGTGAAGGCTAAGCACGAGGCGGTAATGCGGATCCTTCATCGGCACTTCGACTGTCTGCGTCCCGTTCAACTCGACGGGTATGTCCGACGCAGCGTAGCCGTGTGTATCGACGACCTCTGATGCGCAGTCTGCATTCCCGGTCTTGCGCTTGCCGTCGAACGCGGTGTCGATCGCGGACACTGAGAGTTGAAGCTTATCGAGGTCAATGAGGACCGGCTTGATAAGCAGCGAGCGGCCAACGAAAACGCTTGATGGAACAAGCTCCTTACCTTCCGCTGTCGTTTGGCACGTCACGTAACCAACTTCTTGCCCGCTGCGGTGCAGGTAGGTCGAGACTCCGGCCCCATCGGCTACGATGTGTCGACCGCCGTCGATCACTTTTCCGTCTTTCTACCAGGTTACGTCGAGCGTCTGCGCGATCGGCGCCGCGTGTGCGCCGGCGATGAGGCCTGCAGCGATAGCCGTTGCGAAAAGTGCCTTGCGCATCAATTGCATCGTGGTTCTCCGTTTCAATGTGAGATAGGGCTGACCGTCATGTCCGCGAGGCATGCGGCTCTGGAATCGTTGAAGCAATGTGCTGCTCGAAAAAATCAGAGGCCAGCGTGAAGCGGCTCCGGTAAGGCGTGTTGTCGGACATTGCCTGCCGGTTGATGAAGCGGCCGTCGCTGAGCATGCAGAAGCAGAGCCCGTCGAAGGCGGCTTCCTGTGCTGCGGCTTCCCAGTCGCGGGTGTGGTAACTCACGCTGGTTTTTGGAATGAGCGTTACGCCGCAGCGGCGGAACCGCCCGCGCGTTTGCGTGGCAACACGATAGCCAGCGTCACTGCGAGCCAGCTGCTAATCGCTACGCAAAAGAAACCGATTGCTGTGTTGCGCCAGACGCGGCGCGCTGTGTTTTCCAGGTCCGCGTGGGTCTGCGCAAAGGTGGTTTGCGCGAGCTTGATCCTGTCCTGCAAAGCTTCGGACGAACTCAGGCCGTGTCTGGCCAGCAAAGCCGATGCATCCGTAGGTGGAAGGATACGGATGTCCCCAGCGAGCTGGGCGAGCCGCACGACATCAATTTCGATGAGCGAGGCTCTAACCATGGCCGAGCCGTTATCGACATAGGCCGAAACCATACTTACCACCGTTAGGGGCATAGCTATCGAAACGGCTACCGCAGCCCACTTTATTAAATCGCGCAACTTCATTGGTTTTTACCTTTATGCAGCCTGGAAAATGTCGTCGGTTTTAGGCCTTCGCGCGCGAGAATTCGGTCACGTTCGATTCCGCGCGCTCTGGCGCGGCCGCAGCCCGGTCTGTGGCAGTAAGCTCCGGATTCGCGCTCTCGCTGGTTGCCGGTTCCACCGTCAGCATGCGCGCCACGCGCTTGAGCGTGCCGTTGAGCGCTGCTCGGGGTCCGAGACGGATCGTGCCGCAGTACATGATGTCGCCCGAGACGTGTCCGTTGATTTCCAGCGTGCCGCGAGCATGGACGTTGCCGTCGACGCGTCCGTCGATGCGCACGTGGTCGCCCTGGACATTGCCTTTGATCAGGCCACCGTCGCCGACGTGCAGCAGGCCTTGCGTGGAAATGAGACCTCCGTCGAGCAGGCCGAAATAGCTGATGCCGTGATCGACGATCAGGTCGCCGCTGATTGTGCAGCCGGCGGATACGAGGGTGACCGAAAGTTCGTTTTTCATGTCATGGCTTCCCTAGAACGAATGGCACTTACTTAAGCCTACATGGAGGAGAAGACGCGGGTAAGTGCTTGAAGAGAAAGGGAGGGGGCTGATCCAGGGATTGATACGATG
>NZ_CADFGP010000082.1 GCF_902833905.1 Paraburkholderia tuberum STM678
GCGACGGTGAACCGGGTGCCAAGACCATCTGGCGAGGGCTCGATCAGGTACTCGCTGCCGCTGACACGCTACGCGCGCTCCGCGACGGGCTCGGCTAAGGACTTATGTATAACGCTATGGCCTGGAGGTGGGTTTGCGGTTGCCAGTGATTGTCGAGGAGTTCCATTTTGGACCCTTGTAGGTTGGGGGCGAAGACGTGTCTGAATTCTGATATACCCGATAAGCATCCACACCTATCCAGGTAGGTAGGTGGCGCAAAGATTCAGAATGCATAAGTTTTCCTGCGTATCTGGCAGCCCCCCAACGCGTACAGGAGAACGTCATGCAAACCACGATCCGAATTGGACTCCGGCAGGAATTCGACAACGAACTGATCAACGAGATGTACCGCTTGCGCGCCCGGGTCTTTCACGGCCGGCTCGGCTGGGAAATTCCGACCATCGCGGGAATGGAGATAGACGGCTACGACGCGCTCGGGCCGTACTACATGCTGATTCAGGGCGAAGACGAACGGCTGCGCGGCTGTTGGCGCCTGATGCCGACCGAAGGTCCGAACATGCTGAAAGACACCTTCCCGCAGCTACTGCATGGCGCGGCCGCGCCGGTCGGGCGACATATCTGGGAACTGAGCCGCTGGGCGATCGAAACCGGCGGTGAGGAACAGTCGTTTGGTTTCACGGATATGACAATCCGCGCAATTCAGGAAGTGATGCGCTTCGCGCAGCGCATGGGCATCACGCATTACGTCACGGTGACCACCACGCCGATTGAGCGCATGCTGCGCCGTGCCGGCCTCGACATCAGCCGGCTCGGGCCGCCGCTGCAGATTGGCATCGAGCGGGCCGTCGCGCTCGACGTCGCGGTGAGCGCGAAAACGCTGACCTCGCTGTTCGGGCCGGTCGCCGTCGCTGCTTGAGCCGCGCCGAAGCGCGGCCTGACAAAAGTCGCGACGCCTTCACCCGCGCGCGGACTCAGGAACCGAACATCCGTTCCAGCGCGTTCTCGAGATGCGCGCGCATTGCGGCCCCCGCGCCCGCCGCGTCCTTGCGGCGGATTGCGTCGAGCACCGCCATGTGCTCGGCCTGCACCAGCCGCTGCCGCTCCACCGTCTTGACGAGCGACAGATTGCGCGACAGGTTCATGCTGAACAGGATCTGCTCCTCGATGAACGACATCACCGTGATGAAAAACGGATTCTTCGACGCGCGCGCGACCGCCTGATGAAACAGGAAGTCATCCTTCGCGCCGATCCCCTGCGCCTCGATGATGCGCTCGAGCTCGTCCCACGCGTGCTGGATCGCGGCGATGTCGTCGGCGTCGGCCTTCAGCGCTGCCTGCGCGGCCGCGCCCGCCTCGGTCACGATGCGAAACTCATAGCAGCGGCGGATATCGGACAGCGTTTCGAGCGGCGCGAAGCGGCGTACGTCCGGATCGGGGCGCCGCGCGACGGTCGTGCCAGAGCCGTGCCGCGTCGAGATGATGCCGTCGGCCCGCAATCGCGCGAGCGCTTCGCGCACGGTCGGCCGGGACGTGGCGAAACGTTCCGCCAGCGCGTGCTCGGTCGGCAATCGCTCGCCTTCCTTGTACTCGCCTTCGAGGATGCGGTTGAGAATGTCGCCGTAGATCTGGTCGGGTAAGCCCTTGGTTTTTCGATCGTTCATCAGCGGTCTGGCCAGCTTGTCTGAATATGGCTTGATTGTAAGGCCAACCCTGTTTCGGCTTCAGCAAAGTTTTACGGGTTGTAAGCATGCCAGGCTGCTTCGCGCACGCCGCCGGGTCCGCCATTTTGTCCGCGCCGCGCCGGAATATTTGGCAAATGTTTGATTTACATCCTGGTCCGGTGCATCTTTTCGGGCAATCATCTAAGCTTCATTGGTATAAAAGATCAATAAACTTGCCGCGGTTAGCAATGTGGCAGACGCATTTTTGACGCGGAGCCGATATGTACACACGCATCCTTGTAGCGGTCGACGGCAGCAATACCTCGCGCCGTGCGTTCGAAGCGGCGCTCGATCTCGCCAAATCGAATGGCGCGGTGTTGCGGCCATTTTATGTCGTCGAAAACACCCCGATGTACTTCGAGGCGCCCGGCTACGACCCGTCGATCCTGCGCAACCGCCTGATCGAGGAAGGCCAGGAGCTGCGTGCCGAGTTTTCGAAAGTGATGGCCGAGCAAGGTGTGAAGGGCGACCCGGCGGTCTCCGAGGCTTCGTCGCTCGGCGATGTCGCCGAGATCGTGCTGCAGGCCGCCGCCGAATTCAACGCCGACCTGCTCGTGATGGGCACGCACGGCCGGCGTGGCTTTCAGCGGCTGATTCTCGGCAGCGTCGCTGAACGCTGCGTGCGCCAGGCCACTCTTCCGGTTCTGCTGGTACCGTCCGCCGCGGGCACCGACAAGGAACCCGCCTGACTCTTTCATCAGGCGCAGGGCGGCACGCCACGCCCTGCCTTGCCGGAATCGAGCCACGCTACGCGTCGACGGGCGACGTCGATATAGGCCGCGGCGACTCACCTTCTCACCTTCGTCAGAGCACCGCCGTTGCTCGGACTACCGAGCAGCGAACGCGTCACTTTGCCGCCAGTTGCGGGTCATAGCGGGTGGGACAATTTCACCACTACCAATAATCGAACATGCTGAATCCTACTGCTGTGACCCGTTCCTCGACCCGCTCCGCCGGCAACCGCGAGGCCGTGGCGGCACGCGCAGCCGCACGTACCGCCGCGCGCTGCTCCAGCTGTTCGATGCGTGAGATCTGCATGCCGCAGGGGCTGTCGGCGGAGGAACTGCCGAAGCTCGAAACGCTGATCTGTTCGGCGCGCTCGGTGCCGCGCGGCGAAGCGCTGTATCGCAGCGGCGACCGCTTCGACAATATCTACGCGGTGCGCTCCGGCTCGATGAAGACCGTGATGGTCCACCGCGACGGCCGCGAGCAGGTCACCGGGCTGCGTCTGGCCGGCGAGCCGCTCGGGCTCGACGGCATCAGCGCGGACCTCCATGCGTGCAGCGCCGTCGCGCTGGAAGACAGCACGGTGTGCATCGTTCCCTATAGCGCGCTGAAGCTGCTGTGTCGCGAAATCAGTTCGATCCAGGAGCGCATGCACAAGCTACTGGGCGCGCAGATCGTCAGCGAAGCCGCGCAGATGATGGTGCTCGGCTCGCTGTCCGCCGACGAACGCGTCGCCGCCTTCCTGCTGGACATGTCACAGCGCAATGCGCAGCGCGGCTACTCGTGGTCGGAATTCAATCTGCGAATGACGCGCGAGGACATGGGCAGCTACCTCGGCATGACGCTCGAAACGGTCAGCCGTACCCTGTCAAGATTTCAAAAACGCGGCCTGATCGACACGCGGGGCAAGCACATTCACATCGTCGATCTCCAAGGCTTGCGGCAGATCTAGCGGCCAGAGTGGCCTGGACGGTCGCGCTGTTAGTCTTGGCACGCCGCCTGCGAGCGGGTAGAGTTTTCAGACCGTCCCCCCACGGCAACCGTGTTGCATGGAGACCCGGCCCCAATGAATCGCGACCCTGTCCCGCATCATCCGCTCGTGCAGCGCCTGCTCGACGCGCGTCAAGTCACCGACGACCTGTTTGCGATCGTCAAACCCGACTACCTCTATGAACGGCCGATCCGCGAGCGTCACCGCGTCGTGTTCTACATCGGCCATCTCGAAGCGTTCGATCGCAATCTGCTCGACCAGCGTCTGTTCGATCTGCCGGCTTTCGCGCCGGAACTCGACCAGTTGTTCGCCTTCGGCATCGATCCGGTAGACGGCGGCTTTCCCACCGATCAACCCGGCGATTGGCCGTCGCTCGCCGCCGTGCGCGAGTACGCGACGCGCGCGCGCCGGCAGATCGACACCGCGCTCCACGAACTCGGCAGCCCGGCGCACGACGAGGCGGCCGTGCAGCTGCTGAACGTCGCGATCGAGCATCGGTTGATGCATGCGGAAACGCTCGCGTACATGCTCCATCAGTTGCCTCTCGCGCAGAAGAACACCGCGTTGCGCGAGCCGGTGGTGACGAGCGATGAGCAGCGCGACGCGTTGTCGTCGATGGTTAGCGTGCCGGCCGGCACGGCCGTGCTCGGCATGCCGCGCGAGGCCGGCCGCTTCGGCTGGGATAATGAGTTCGGCGAAATGAGCGTGGACGTGCCCGCGTTCGAGATCGATCGATACATGGTCACGAACGGTGCGTTCCTCGAGTTCATCGAAGACGGCGGTTATCGCGAGCCGAAGTGGTGGTCGCCGAAGGACTGGGCATGGAAGGAAGCGGAGCGCATCGAGCATCCCGCTGGCTGGTCGCAACGCACGGCGCAAGACGGTCGCCCCGCATGGACGCTGCGCACGATGTTCGACGACGTGCCCTTGCCGCTCGACTGGCCCGTCTACGTGAGCCACGCCGAAGCGAGCGCCTACGCGCGCTGGGCCGGCAAAACCCTGCCGACCGAGGCGCAATGGCAACGCGCGGCGCACGGTGCGCCGCAAGCGGCATCGGGGAACTTCGATTTCCGCAGTTGGGATCCACGGCCCGTCGACGCGCATCCGGACAACGTCAGCACGTTCGGCGCGGAAGGTCAGTTCGGCAACGGCTGGGAATGGACCTCGACGCTTTTCGAAGCGCTGCCGGGCTTCGAAGCGTTTCCGTTCTATCCCGGCTATTCGGCCAACTTCTTCGATGGGCAGCACTACGTGCTGAAGGGCGGCTCGGCGCGTACCGCGCTGTGCATGCTGCGGCCGGAATTTCGCAACTGGTTTCAGCCGCATTATCAGTATGTGTATGCGGGGTTTCGGTGTGTGCGGGTGAGCATGGCGAGAGCTTTGAATGCGAATTTCTAACTCATGACATTGGCGCCTTGCTGGCGGATTAGCATGCCACGCGCTGCATAGTGTCATTATCGTCACGGTGACGACTATGTCACTACGTGGATTCCCCGAAAGCGGCCGAGCGCGTCAGAGGTTGCTGCGCCGGCTGCTGACGAAGTGTTGCTGGCCACGGCATCCGGACGGCGGACCTGCGTACAGGCGGCGCAAGCCTGCCTTGCCGCCATGCCCGGCGGACTTCGCAACGATGCGGCGTCAAGTGTTACCAGTCCCGGAATCAGCTCCGCGCACTTCCCGCCGCAGACCGCTGGTAGCGACGGTGGCCCGCCGGCCGTCCTTAGCCCTGGACAAGCCCGAGCGCCTTGCGAAATTTCGGAACAAGCATGTGCGCCGATTTCGCCATCCTGTTGACCCACGGCGTTGTCACCAAGCCAAGCACCGGCAGATGCGCGACGCCCTCGCGACTACCGAGAGTCACCACCATGGTCGGGACGTTGGTCTTCGGACGATAGACCTTCAGCGGTCCGGCTCCGCCCGACAGTACCGCACGGATATTAGATTCGGCGACGATGACTTGCCCGTGGATATGCCAAGCCATCTTGTTCTCCGCCAGATCGGTGATGTCGCCCAGTGCGAAGACGCGATCCTCGTCAGCCACGCGCAGGTGGCCGTCGACGCGGATGCGCCCCATTGAATCGAGCAGATGCCCGAACTGAGAGCGCATGAAGTCGGTGTTGGGCCGGCCGCCGATGCACGAGATCAGGAGGTCATACCGGATCGACCGTCCACGGTTCGTCAGCGCCTCCCCGGCGGGTGCGAGAGTCTCGTGTAACGGCGCAGCGCCATCGGCAAGGCGCTCATCAGTCACGATCGTCACCCCGCGCGCCGCGAGAACTCCTCGGGCATGCTCGGACAGTCGCAAAGACGTTCCGCCAAGGATTCGTGCACCTGCCTCGATGACCGTGACGCGCTTTTGCGGGAAGGCTTCGCTGATCTCGCCCGCCACTTCGATTCCGATGGGGCCGCCGCCGACGATAAGGATCCTGTCCGCGGCCAGCAACCTCGCATGAAAGCGACGATAGAACGCTTTGCGCTCGTCCATCGTCTCGCCCTCCGATCGCATCAGCGAACTGGAGAAACGACTGCCCGTCGCAAGCACGGAAACATCGGCGCGCACCAGGCTCCTCAGGCCGTCCGCGTCGGCAATCCTGCCCCCGTTCGCGGTCCATTCGACAAGCCGCGCCCGGACGCGCGTGACGTTTGGCAACGCGACGGCGAACGGGATCATCGCGGGTTCGGCAAATTCAGGATCGACGAGGCTTCGCGGCACCGACATCGGTACTTCGAAGTAGTCGAGCGGATCGATCAGCGTGACATTGCAGTCTTTGCTCAGGCGCCGCGCGAGCAATGCACCGCCGATTCCGCCGCCATAGATCGCAATGGTCTTGCATGAGCCTGCCATAGGAAATCCTTCTGAGAGTCAATTAGCCTTCAATGCAAACGCGCGCTCGATGGCGTCGCTCGATGGCGGCTGAACTAACCGTTGCAGGTGGGAAGACAAGGAGCTCACAGGATGGGAGCAGGCCTGCTTCCTCCGCAGCGCACTGTTCGACCGACATGGCGAACAGTGCGCGCGCACATAATAACATATATGTCATAATGACAATACCGACACTCATACCTGTTCGACAATGCATCCGGAACGCTGCTACTCCAGTGCCGTCGCCTCCGGTTGGGCGCCTGGCGGTTGAAAAAAACACGCCTCGCGCTGGTCCGAGCCCGACGTATGAATGACGTCAACGGCACGTCATGCGGCCCGTGCCATCGTGGCGGGGTTGGCGTGGTTTTCGCGCGTGTCCGAGTGATCTTGTAGTCATCATGACAGGATCGTCGTTTGATCGAGTACGGACAGCGTACAATCGTGTGAATGAAAACCCTTGACCATCGCCCACGCGTCGCAGCAGAGCGCCGAGAGCGCATGCGGGCGCGCTTGCTGAAGAGCGCACTTCGTCTCGTGGCGGAGAAAGGCCCCGCATCGACGTCGATCGATGATGTGATCTCTGCCGCGGAAGTCTCCCGGGGAACGTTCTACAAATACTTTGCCTCTCCGGAAGCGCTGATCCGGGAACTGGCCGGGACGGTCGCAAACGAGCTGATTGCTTTCGCCGAGCCGGTCGTCCTGCAATCCGAAGACCCGGCTGAACGAATCGCCTGCGGCATTCGTCTGGTGTCGCGACTCGCTCTGCACTACCCGGTCGTTGCCAGCTTCCTCGTGCGCGTGAGCTGGCCCGATGCGCAAGGACCGGGGCTTCTGCTCGATTTCGCGCGACGGGATCTGGCCAACGGCATACGAACAAACCGCTTCAGGCCAATGCCGCTTGCGCTGGCGCTCAACGTTGTCGCCGGCGCCGTCCTCGGCGCAACGCATTCAATGTTGCAGCCGGGCTGCGATCCGGATTTCGCCGAACAAAGTGCAGCGGCAGCACTTCGCGCGCTCGGCCTGCCGGGCAAAACTGCCGATCGGCTAGCGACACGAGCGCTCCCGACGCTCGCGAGTTTCCCAACGGGCCTGATGTCAGAGGTGCTCAACCAACCGGCCACTGCGGAGGAGAACACCGTCAGGAGGCGCGGCGTGACAGCCTGAAGCCACTGACGGGGTGTCAGCGCTGCCGCCCCGCGTTCATTGGGCTCGCGCCGATCGCGCGCTTTGGGCTCGGTCATCGTTCACGGGGCCGCCAATACCGGCGGCGAGGACGCGCTTGTCAAGCGATTCTTCCACCTGGATCCCCAGTGAATTGAGCACAGACGCCAACATCTCGTAGTGGCCGATCAACATGCAGAGTTCAATCAGCTTCTTGTCGTCGTACTGCTCGGCAAGTTGCCTCCACGTTGCATCGGCAATGACCCGGTCATGATGGATTTCATCCGCCGCTCTGAGCACGGCCGCGTGGTGTGCGCTCCATGCGGGCGAATCAGGGCCTTCGGCGACCCTCGCGATGTCGGTCGGGCTCAAGCCGGCGCCCAGCCCGATGCTGACATGCTGAAACCACTCGTATTTGCTTCGGCAGTTCCACGCAACGCGCAAGATGGCCAGTTCACAGTCAATGCGGCTCAGCGTCCCGTAAGGCATCAGCGTCGAGGCGAACTTCCGCCAGGGACGGATGAGCCGCCGGTGCCGCATCAACGTCAAGAAGAGATTGGGTGCATTGACGCGTGCGCGTTTTCCCAAGATCCTCAACATCACGCGCGGAATCAACGGGAGTTGGTCCCGGCGCAGTGGGCTCAACCGAGGTGCGCGCAGGCTTCTCCACCCTAGGGGCGGCTCCAATGCTTTCTTTCCCGCAGAAGTCATGGCTAGAAATGCCTCCAAAAGGTCTTCGTTCATATCACCACAAACCTGTATGGCTTCCTGTCGACCCGACTATCGGCCGCCCTCATTGTCCGCGCCTGCCGTCTTCCTGTTGCCCACCCGCACCGCCTCTGCGGCTGCCGCGATCGAGAAGGGAAACGGGAACCGCCCCACTACCGCACTGGCCCTCGCTTCAAGCGCAGCTTCCGGAAGTTCGATATGCAGGGAGATGCCGCTCGACTTGTTCTCGTCGACGCTCACGCGGGCGCCCGCAATGCCGGCTTCGACGAGCGCCGAGCGTAGCGCGTCGGCCGTTTCGCGCCGCTTCAGCTCCGGCTTGAATATCTTGCCGACGGCAGTGAGCGGCATCGCATCCACGATCCGGATCTGCTTGGGCAGTGCGGCCCGCTCGCTGATCTCGCGGCGCACGAACTCCGCCAGTTCCTGCTCGGTGGCGCTTGCGCCGGGCTTGAGCTGGACGTAAGCCACCGGCAACTCTCCGGCGTGCGCGTCGGGCCGCCCGATCGCCGCGGCGATCTGGACTGCGGGGTGGCGGTGAAGCGGTTCCTCGATCGTCGCGGGATCGATGTTGTGGCCGCCCCGAATGATCAAGTCCTTCTTGCGGCCGGTGAGCCGGAAATAGCCGTCGGCATCGCAGCACCCCAGGTCTCCCGTATTGAGCCAGCGCTTGCCATCGCCCAGATCCAGCCAGAGCCCCCTGTTCTGCTCGGGCTGCGCATAACCGGCAAAGACGTTCGGGCCGGAGATCACGAGAATCCCGGCTTCGTTCGCGACGCAGTCGCGGACATATCGGCCGGTGTCGTCGACGATGACGGCCTTCATCGCCTGCCCTGGAATACGCAGCCCGATCGACCCCAGCCGGCGCTCTCCGAGCGGCGGATTGACGCTGCTCACGCAAACCCCCTCGGTGAGCCCGTAGCCCTCGAGAATCCTGATGCCCGTGCGCGCCTGGAAGACACGGAACACCTCGACCGGCATCGGCGCCGCGCCGCACAGGCCGTATTCGAGCGAACCGATATCGCGACCGCCCACGGGAACGTCGAGCAACGACGCGTAGAGCGTAGGGACACCGCTGAAAAAGTTGATGCGGTGGTGTTCGACGATTTCCCAGAAACGCTTGACGACGCCTTCGCCGCGATAACCCTGCGGTGTACCGAGCACCACGTGTGCGCCCCGCGAGAACGGCACGAGCCCCGTCGCCAGAACGGCATTGACATGAAAGAGCGGCAGCCCGCAGAACACCGTCTTGCCCGGGCCGATGCTGTCGCCGAACAATTGGCCGACGCTCCAGGCGTTGGCGACCTCATTGCGGTGGCGGCGCATGGCGATCTTCGGCAACCCGGTGGTGCCGCCGGTACAAAAATAGGAGGACGACTCGTGGGCGCTGAAGCGGCGCCGGCTGTCCAGTGCGGCCCCGGACTCCCGGGCGATCGCACTGCCGAAATCATGGATCGCGACGTGCGAAGGAACGGCGCTGCGAACACCGCCGCCGCCATGCAGCCTCGAACACTCACGGCGTTGCAGGAACCGGGCCGCGAGCCGCTTCGGGCCTCGCACGCGGTCTGCGAGATCGACGAGCACCAGATGCTGCAGGGAGTTCACCCGGTCAAGGACGGCCTGCACTTTAGGCCAAAGGTCGGTCCCCGGGAACGGGGCCAGCGTCACGAGCACCTTGGCCCCCGATGCATTGAGCAGGTCGGCAATGGCAGTGCCCTCCAGCAGGGGATTGATGGCGCAGACGATGCCGGCCGCCTCCCCGCCCCAGATGACAAAATGGGTTTCCGGCAGATTCGGCAGCACATAGGCCACCACGGAGTCGCTGCGCACGCCCAGGCGCGCAAACAGATTCGCGGTTCGAGTGATGTCACGGAGGAGCTCCCGGTAGGTCCAGCACTCCGCCTTCCGGTGATCGTCGGCACGCAGAAAGAACGAGAGCGCGGGCGCTGACGGATCGACGGCCGCACCGCGGCAGATCATCTCGTAGGTGCTCGCGGGCAGATCCGCCGGCACTCCTTGCGCTTCGATCGCAAGGACGTCCGCCTGGCTTGCGATCCCTTTCATGCTGCCTCTCCGACGATGCGATTGCGCTGCACGCCGAGATCGATCAGCCCGTCGGGGCTGGCGATACGCGCTTCGACGAGGTCGCCGGCCTTCAGATACTGACTCCTGCCCGCTTGCACATTCATGAACATCCTCCACTTGACTGCTTCAGGCAGCAGTGCGGCAATCTTCTGTTTGCCCGGGGACGGAACGCTGAGCGCACAGCCGGACGGCGTGCCCGTCGAGAGCAGGTCGCCGACATACAGGTCATGCACACCCGACAGCTCGGTCAGCGTCTCCGCGGGACCATAGACGAGGTTGGCCGTCGAGTCATTCTGGCGTACGGCGCCGTTGACGGTCAGCGTCAGATCGAGTCGTCGCAGCGTCGGGATGTCGCGCGACTCGAGCAGACACAGGTAAGGGCCGACCGGGCCGAAAGTGCGGTAGCTCTTGCCTTTATAGAACTGCATCTGCGGGATCTGGATGTCGCGGGCCGAGTAGTCGTTCACGATCACCGCGCCTGCGATGTACTCGTGCAGATTCGCATCGGTGATCGACTGACGGGACGTGATGTCGCGCTTCATCACCAGACCCAGTTCGATCTCGTAGTCGAGAAAGCGCACCTCCTGGGGCCGCACGACGGGCGAGTCGGCCGGGACGACACAGCTCGTCGCCTTCGTGAAGATCATGTTGAACGTCTTCGCATCCGGGTCCATGCCCGATTCGATCATGTGCTGGCGGTAGTTCGCGCCTTGACAGACGAACTGCTGATTACGCGTGACGGGCGAGAGCCACTCCACTTCGGACTCGGGAATCGCCGGCCCGGTCAACGCGGACAGCGTCTCGATATGGTTCATGCGGATGAAGTCGGCCGTCGTCTCGAACTCGCCCGGAATCGGCGTGACGATGCCCTTGCGGACGACGCCCCACTGGGCGCGGCCTTGATGCTTGTAATGCAGAACGTTCAGTGACATAAATACGCCTCGAATGGCTTTGCAAATGGCTCGCGTCAGGCGAACAGCTTGGCGAGCGTTTTCAGCTTCTCCACCGTCACGTCGGGACTGTGCCGGAGGTTGCGGATGAGCGCTGCCACACTGGCCGGCGTGAACCTGGGTTTGGTGAAGCTGCGCGGCATGGTCGGCCCCCACTGTGACATCGCTTCGCGGCTGACGGCATGCACCCCCAACGGTGCGTCTTCGGTGAACAGGTCGCCGTCGCAGTAGTGCTCGTGCTTGTCGCCCCACGGGTCCTGCCAATAGTCGAACACCTGGCTGCCGAGGATGTGTCGCCCGATACCCCAGGCGTGCGTCCAGCCTTGCTCGCGCAGCACGCGTTGTCCCATCCCGACCGCATCGGCGTCCACCACCTCGTATGCGCTATGGCTGTAGAGCGGTGCGAAGCCTTGGGCCAACGCGAGCGAGTGGTGGTCCGCGGGCGTGGTGCCGAGATCGAGCCGCATGAAGGTGACCGCGGGCGAGCCGTCAGGAAGCACCTGCACGTCGCTTGGGATGAACCCGAAGTGCTGCGTGTACCACGCGCAGGTCTGCTGAAAGTCGGCCAGTTCGAGCACGACGTGCCCGAGGCGGATGACGTCCGGCGCCCCCACCGGCGGGCGCTGCGTCCCGTTGATGCGCACTGCGGCGTCCACGGAGTTCAACGGCAGCGGCGGCCGATGAGGTAGCGCTGACGCCGGCGCCTGGCCGAATATTGCGTCGACGCGGAAACCCGACGGGTCGACCAGGCCCACACGGTAGCCGCCGCCTGGCCACTTCGACGACTCCACGTCCGATGCACCGGGCACGCGCGAAAGCGCCTCAAGATCGGCCCTGCTGTTCACGCGCAAGCCGAAGCCGACGAAACGGGCCTTCGCCGCCTTGCGAGCCACGTAGCAGAAAGGCGCGGCTCCGGTGCCCCGCAGGAACAGCCGCTCGCTGTCGCGCGACACGGTACGAAGCCCGAAGTCGTTCAAAAACTGCTCGGCTTTTGCGAGGTCGGGGCGATCAAAAATCAGGTACGCCAGCGCCGACGCTTTCGTCGTCGGGCGCGGATGGCGAGCCGGTTGTACAGTGGTCAGGTTCATGGGGGAAGCCTCAGGCGGAGGGTACGGTAAGTGCGACAGAGGGCGCAGGCGCGCCGACGGGGGCGCTGATCGGCGCGCCAAGCAAGGCCAGGCTCTCGCGCACCAGCCGGCTCGCTTCGGTCGCCGGTCCGTCGTGGAGGATCGTCCGGTCAGGGCGGATCACGGCGGCCCAGCCGACCGATACGACGCGAGGAAGGAAGACGCCGTCCAGGTCCTCCCAGCTGCCGCCTGGCGCAAGATGCAGCCGCTGCCCGCGATGCGCGATCTGAACGACAGTGCCGCCGGCAGCGGCAAACGCGGTGGCCGTCTCGTTATCGAGCGCAGCGCCCGCGTCGCTGCCGAACCCGATCAGCGTGAGGCCCTTGCCGAGTACGTTGTCGCTCAGGCAGGTTGTGCCGTCGCAACCGCGCACCCAGCCCTGAGCAATGACGGCGCCGCGCACCAGCCTGGTCCGTGTCCGGCCCTTGACGAAGAGCCCGCGCGAATAGGCGTTCTTCGGCTTGAGGCCCAGTTCTTCGAAATGCGCGCGCAGCTGTGGCACGAGCCGCACCATACGCATCAAGCCGTGTGTGAACAGCGCGAGACCGCCATTGCGCGGCATCACCAATTTCCCCATCAACTTCGCGAAGTTGATCATCGCCTTCACATGGGGACGCCGTTCCTGATCGTAGGTCTCCAGAATCTGCGCAGCGGCGCGCCCGCGAATGACCCAGGCGAGCTTCCAGGACAGATTGGCGGCATCGCGCAGCCCGGCGACCAGTCCCTGCCCGACGAATGGCGGCGTGATGTGCGCGGCATCGCCCGCCAGGAAAACGCGTCCTTGGCTGAACGCGTTCACCGTCCTGGCGTGAAAGCGGTAAACAGCCTTGCGCTCGATGACCATGTCGTCAACGCTGCCCCACGGAGCGAGCAGCTCGCGAATGCGCGCCTCGGACTCCATGTCCTCGCGCGTCTCCCCGGGCCGCAGCATGAATTCCCAGCGCTCACGCCCGCCGGGTGCGGGCATATGCGGAGTCGGCCGCCGGTGATCGCAATTGAACTCGACATGGTCGATCGGGCGTGGGACGTTGCGGGCATCGACGATCAGCCAGTCCTCGACGAAGGTCTTGCCTTTGAACTCCTGCCCGATCAGTTGGCGCACGAGCGAGCTGGCACCATCTGCGCCGACCAGGTAGCCGGCCTGGACCGAATGCGTACGCCCCTGACCCAGGTCCAGCGACGCGACGACAAACTCTTGCCCTGCCTGGAATCCGCTGAGCGAAACCCCGAGGGCGGTCTGCACGTGGCCACACCCCGCCAGCCGGCTGCGCAGGCACCGCTCGAGGTCCGGCTGATAGAACGTCACGAGCTTCGGGTGACCGTCCAGGCTACCCAGCGTGTTGGCCTTGCCGAACTCGCCCAGCGCCGGCGAGCGCATCCGCACATAGGGTATGGCCAGCGTCTCGAAATCGCCTTCGGCCACGCCCGCCAGTTGCAAGATACGCAGTGCCTCGTTGTCCAGCGCGATGGCCCGCGGCGCCATGAAGATGTCGGTTGCCTTGTCGATGACCAGGACCTGCACGCCATGACTCGCGAGCAAATTGGCTAGCGCGGCGCCTACTGGCCCAAAGCCGACGACCAGCACGTCGACGACCGACGGCAGCGCTCCGACTGTCCCCCGCAACGGATCAACGCACCCATCGGGTCGAGCGCTCATCTGCGCAATTGTTTCCACTAGGAACTCCGCTTATCCGTTTCGCCGGTTCCGACCGGCTCTTTGTGACATTAATCACCCTGACGGGGCACTCGGTTGTGGGTGTCAACCTACGTTCCACAGCAGCTGGGGACCAGGCAGCATTTGCGCACGATCCTCGCCGATCTCCAGGGCAATCAATTCGTTGCACAACATGGCCATTTTCCAAAGCAGCGCCTCGTTTCCCGGCCGGGCGGCCAGATTGGTCTGCTCCAGCGGGTCGGCCAAGGTGTCGTACAGCTCCAGATCGTTGAATCGCACGAGCTCGGCAAACGAACGCGGCGTATTGTGTTCAGTAGGCCGAAAGTAGCGGGCAAACTTGTACCGCCCGTCGAACACACCCCGCATTCCGCTCCTCGTTTTCATGCTTTCCAGCAGCAGACCCTTGGTCATGAAAAGTGTCCTCGACAGGGCGCCGTGCGCCGAGGTCACCTCCTGGATCGCCTGGGGGGGCACGCCGTAGATGCGGCTGTCCCACTGATACAGAACGCCTTTGCGGCCACTGCCCGTCGTTCCGCGGTCGCTGGCATGGATTGCCTCCGACAAGTCCACTCCCTGCAGCTGCGGATACGCCGCACGTCGCTCGACCTCATTGATCCCGGCGAATGAAAGGAGGGTTGGCGCGATGTCGATGTGACTGGCAAGGGCAGCGGTGTCCCCGCCAGCGGGCATATCGGGATGCCAGACTGCAAACGGCAGGCAGCAGTTCTCGCGATAGATGACGTTGCCTTTGCCTCGCAGCGCGTGCGCCCCACTTAGCTCTCCGTGATCGCTCACAAAGACGACCACTGTGTCGTTCCACCCTCCGGAGGCATCCAGCGCGTCATAAACGATGCCGATGTTGCGATCCACGTCTCGCAGGCAATTGAAGTAGTAATTCTGGTAGTTCCGCCAGGCGTCGCGATCATCGAGCGGAATGCGTCCGAGCCCCATGTCATAGTCCAACTCGAAGAGCTTGTGCGCAGACACCCGCCCACTGTCGGCATCCTTGCCGAAATTGGCTGGCAGGTCGAAGCCGAGGTTCTGCCGAAAGAGCGGATCGTCGGGCGCGGGCTTGAGCGACACGCCGCCGATCGGCAACTGGACATAGGTCTCGAACTGGCGCTGCGTCGCCAGGAAATACATGATGTCGTGCGGGTTGACGAAGTTGACGGCCGCAAACCACGGTTGGCGGGCGTTTCGTCGGCTGCCGATGAACTGCGCGGCCTTCTCCGCGATGCCGCGATCGGCATCGAACCCGGCGAGGGCGCCGTCGAATTCTCGATCCTGGTCGCTGATGGCGAAACCATAGCTGGCCAATAGGGCCCGCATCCGATCGGTTCCGACCGGCTGGGACGGTAGGTGGCTCAGATGCCACTTCCCGAAATAGGCGGTTTCGTAACCGGCATCCTGCAACATGGTGCCCAGCGTGGGAACCGACTTATAGAGGTCGTGCGCAAATGGAACAGGCACGTTCTCGTAGACACCGTTGTATTGATAGTGAAGTCCAGTGTAAATGTTCCCGCGCGCCATCGAGCAAAGGCCGGTTACTCCGTTCATGCCCGAGAATCTCATCGCGCGTTCATACAGCCGATCTCGATGAGGTAGATGGAGGCCTTGGGGAAGCAATGAACCGTGTCTCTCCTGGTCGGTGACAACCAGCAAGATGTTCGGCTGCCGGGCGCGGCGCGCACCAAAGTGAGCGCGCGGACGCTTAGCTTTGCCCAAAGCACGGGCACCTATCATTGCGCCGGCAACCGCAATGCCGGCGCCTATCAATAGTTGTCTTCGATGCAGATTCATGACGTCCTCGGTGCTACTGGAAATATATTCGAAAGCTGTTGTCGGAATTTACGAACGGCGCGGCGTCTGCGCGCGGGATCAGGTTCGTGTTGACATTCACGGCCGGGTCGAGCGTATCGAGCGAGCGCAGCATCGTGCCCCTATATAAAAATGACGATATTGCCATCATGACACAAATGTCGTTTGTACCTTGCAGACAAAGACCGATGGACATCTCGTTTGACCGCGAGCACGCTGGCGGGTAGCCGGGCTTCTCGCTGAGTCCTCGCCGATACGGGCGCGCAGACAGCCGCACGGGCAAGTCACGTTAGTCCCGTTTGAGATCCCTATCGCTACTCGCTGTCAAAAGACCTTGATCAGCCGTATTTGACTGAAGCTGCCTGCCCTTGCATTACGTGACCTGACCGTCGCCATGTACTGAAACGTCAGCGCAGCATTCAGGACCGGCACTTTGGTGGTAAAGAACCCACCGGCATTCAGCGTTTGATACCGACTCGAACCCCAAGGGTTGTTGGAATCGTCCTGAACCTGCTGAACGAAGACGGTATGTAGCCCGAATACTCCGATGAAAGTCTTGTATGCTGCCGCCCCTTCCAGACCCACCCAATTGCCGCTGCGCACGTTGTCGTCCCGATTCCTGGTGTTGAAACCCATGCTCAGCTTTACTGCGAGCGCAGTCTTCGGGGTCGGTAGGTACGCCACCTCGACAGCCGGCCGCACCGTGTAGAAATTGCCGAAGCCGATGTCTGGGGCGGACGGGTTGGACGCGTTATACTGGCCCGTCGGCAGCACAAGTGAAGCGCCTGCCACAACACGAAGCTGCTCGGCGGTATAGAGCCAGCCAGCCTGCAATTCAAGGTCGCCGATCCCCGACACGTCGCCGGATGCACTTGCTCCCTGGCTAGCAAGGTTGCCTTGATATGATGCGCCGAACTGGGTCGCCACAGCGCTTTGCGTTGCGGCCGGAACCGCCGGATTCCACTGCAGAGCGGGCGTTGAAGCGTTGACTTGAGTCGTCTTTGTCTGGGTGCCGTACGGCAGGAGGCCACTGAAAACCAGGTGACCGCCGCCGTAGGTGCCGCTAGTGATATAGCCCAAGGCGAGGTCGAAGAGTTTGAACGTGCCTGTGGAGTCGACCTGGGCAGTGCTGGGGCCATAGGAGGGATACAGCGCCGCAGGCTTCGGCGCGGGCAGGGGCACGGTTCCGCCCGGAATGGAGGCTGTGAGCGTATTACCGTCGTTGCCGGTCACTTTCTGAATGTCCATGTAGGTCGCGGCAACACCGACGGCAAGCCCTGTGGTATCGGGGGGCGTGAACATTTCACCACCAATGCTGCCGGCAATGTTGTACCTCACGTCGAAATCTTCCCCTGCATGCGCAACCATAGCGGTAAGGCTGCTTACCGCCGCCAAGCCAAGATAAATGGAACGATGCAACATCTGTGTCTCCTCCTCTTTGTTGTAGAACTACGGCAACCGGTGGCCCACCGGAGCCATCCATCGGCTCCGGAAAACATGTGTTTCTCGTGGTTGTAAGAAGCGTGGCGGGCGCGTTAGCTGGGCAACCAAGTGCTCTGGACCAGCGTTTCTACAGGCCAGTGCGTGATGAAAGCTCTGGAAGCCGCTGGGATGAATGCTCCGCAAACCGCCTTTAGGGGTACGTGGCTGACCTCGATGTTGCGCATGGCGTTCTCGCTCGCACCGAGCGGGACTCAATGAACCGGTCTTGCAATCGGTCGCATGAACTGAGCGGCAACAGCAGCCCGGGCAAGGTTGCATATCTGGTTAGCCGCATCGTGTTCGCCATGATTTTCTCCAGCAGCGGTGGGCGATGCCGCGCACGATAGGTTGTCGGGCCTTCGTTCGGCGCAAGCCTGCCCGCACCGATAGGGGATATGACCCACACAAGCCGGGCGACCGTTCCAATATTCAATTTCGATGGTGAGCACGCAGTCATGTCTGCGCAATTGGACGTTGCCGTGAAATCCGATCCCCGAAGTCGCGCGGGCGCGGGGCAACACATTCAGGTATCGGTTCATGGCTGTCTCCCGTCGGCCGGCATTTGTGTTGCATGCGGCATGCGCGTCACCCATCGCACGACGCAATGATCGTTTATGCGGTTCACATGGTGACAGTGTCGTCATCATGACAACACTGTCGTTTACACCTACGCAGCAGGGGTAGCACGTGGTTTGGGAAAATCGCGCTGACCGTGCATGTATGGACCCGATGCCTTTTGCAGGCTTCTTTTTCGGAATGCCGAAGCGGTCTGCATGCGTGTATCCCGCTTGTCCGATGGGTGCTTGCCGAAGCACGCCCGCAGCCGCGATGAGATCCGCGCACTCTTTTCAAATCGGTGCGGAGACTTATCTTCGCATTCCTATCCATCAAAAACTGTCTGCGATCTCTGGCTCCGATCCGAAGCAGTTCAAAGCTGGGGGGCGCAGGCACTGCGCCCATTTGCTGGACCGGCTTGCGCAATGCCAAACCCAATGCCAATTTCTTTGGATACCGCCTGAAATACCTTGCGAGGTACAGCACCTGTTGCGACATGCATGGCGGCTGCGGCGGCGACCCAGGATTGCGTTTCCACTGCTCCAATTCCTGCCTTGGCCATCACCTGCTCGGGATCCCAGTCGTCGAACTGGTCCAATCGACCGGAGCAGTACGCCTCCATGAATGCCTTGTCCCAGCCGTCGTTGAGCCCGGCCAGTTTTGCTGGCATGAGGACGCTAGCGAGGACTTTGGCAATGGTTCGGTGGGCTTTGATCTCGTAGTCGATCCAGGCTTGTTGCGTCACCTGCGTTTGTGCCTTGCCATGCAGGATATAGGGCTTCCATCGGTCCTTCACCGAGTCGATCGGAGGAAACAGCCGGATCGGGTCGTGGGCCAGCCCGCCGGTGCCGATAAAGAGCACGCGAGCCTGAGGCAGCGAGCGCGCAAAGTTGCCGACCGCCTCCCCCAAGGCTCGGGCGCGCGAATAGGGGCTGAATGGCGGTTGGATGCAGTTCACGAAGATCGGCAGGACAGGATAGACGGCTAGCCCGCCGGTCAGGTACTGCAGTGCCTGCGAGAAGCCGTGGTCGACCTCCATGGCGTATGAAACGGTCGTATCGACACCCTGCCCTCGTATCGACTTTACCGCCTGCACCGCCAGGTCCCTGGGGACGTTGAGATGGCCCGGCGTCCCCCCCACATCAGCAAGCGCCGTCGCTTGCACCGCGACACAGAACGACGGCATGCAATTCATTTGCTGCCCCCCATAGTGATCGACGCCAAAGAGGATCACCAGATCAGGTGCGAACGAAGCGATGCGCGCGCGCTGAGCCTCGAGTGCCTCGAGAACGTTGTGCACCGAACGACTCTGCTTTGCAGGGAAGTCCAAGAGGGGAGAGTGCGACGCGCACACCATCATGAAATCCATTTACTCACTCCAGGGCAGCTCGCGCCGCCATCTAATCCCTTTTGCCGGGCGGCCCGAGAACAAAAATTTGTCTCTTGCTTGATCGATCAACCAAGGCACGGTATCATGGCAACTTCTACTGGTCAAGCAACGTGGAGGTTCCGAGATGAAGTTCTGTAGTTTTGAGACCGCTCAGCGGCGGACTTATGGCGTCGTGTGTGACGCAGGTGTCGTGGATCTCAAGGATGCATTGGGTGCGCAAGCACCGGAATCCCTTGAGGCGCTCATTGCAGCGATGGCCGATCATCGCTTGAGACAGGAGACGATCACGGCGGCATTGTTGGGAGTCCAGCCAATTCCATTGAACCAGGTCTCGTGGTGCCCTCCGCTTTCTCGACCTGGTAAGATCATCGGCGTCGCCATCAATAATCGGATGGGACAAGAGTTGGCATTTCGGCCGTTTGCAAATCCCGCCTTCTTTCTCAAGCCTGCCAGCTCGCTGATAGGTTGCGGACGACCCGTAATCGTGCGAGAAGAGTTCGGTCTGACTCACCCCGAGCCAGAGCTTGGGGTAGTGATTGGGCGCGGCGGCAAGATGATTGCGGAGTCGCAGGCACTCGACCACGTCTTTGGCTACACCATCGTGAATGACGTGACCTCACCCGGGCTGAAAGAACAAGACAGCCTGGAGATTGTTCTTCCCGGGGTGGTCCGTGGCGGCTACCGGGAACTTTTGACCTGGCGTCACGTACGAGACGAGGAGCACGAGCGCTCGATCTATCTGACGTATCACACATTGTCCAAAGGTGCCGATACCTTTGGTCCGATGGGGCCTTGGATCGTCACGCGCGATGAAATTCAGGACCCCAATCGGCTGACGATCAACTCCTTCGACGGCGATGATCTTGTCTTCGAAGATTCAACGGCTAATTTGACATTCTCGGTACAAAGGATTATCGCCCACGCGTCCAAATACATGACGCTTGAACCAGGCGATGTGCTGCATTGCGGCACTGCGATGCAGCCGCGGATCGGTGGCAAGTATCTCATGCTGGCTCATTGGGATATCCGACGCTCAGGCAAGCCCATGTCGGTAGAAATTGAAGGCATAGGCAGACTGGAAAATCCAGTTATCGTGGAGGACTGAAACAAGCTCAGAAAGAAGATTGATGCCTAATGCAGAGGGAACAACGAAAAAACCGTCGATCCGCACCTCGCTCGCGACCGCATCTTGGCGGACGCGTGTGAGGTGTTTGCCGAGCAAGGATACACGGCGGCCTCTATATCAATAATGGCAAAAAGCGAACGTTCTATCGGGGTCAATTTATAGATGCAGGCACTATTTCGACGACGCCGTTTTAAACAGGTTGTGCAGGATCGCCTTCATGTCCGGACGGAATCATCGATGACCACTCCGGCCCCTGTCCCGCTTGCGCAGTCGAGCACTGCGCAGGCTTCGTGGCGCTACACCCACACGGCGATGCTGCTGCACTGGATCATCGCGGTGCTGGTGATCGGCAATGTCGTGTTGGGGCTCAGCGCGGATTCGCTGCCTGACGACTGGGTGCGTCCGGTGATCGATACTCACAAATCGATCGGCATCACCGTGCTCTGCCTCGTGCTGTTGCGCATCTTGTGGCGCGTGTCGCACCGGCCGCCGCCGTTGCCGGCCGACTTTCCGGCTTGGGAACGGCGGCCGCGCACGTCGCGCATTTCGTGCTGTATCTGCTCATGATCGGCTTGCCGCTGTCGGGCTGGTTGCACGATTCGGCCTGGAAAGACGCGGCGACTCATCCGATGCGCCTGTTCAACCTGTTCCCGTGGCCGCGCATCGGCTACGTGACGCGTCTCGATCCGGCGCTGAAGGAAAGCTTGCACGATCGCTTCGGCGCCCCGCATGCGTGGCTCGGCTATGCGCTCTACGCCATGCTTCTGATGCATGTGGGCGGTGCGCTCAAGCATCAATGGATCGATCGCAAGTCGGTGCTCAAACGCATGGTGCCGTGACGGGCGTCGCTGTTCCTTTTGACGCAGGCCTTTTATCAACGCGGTATCGACAGATTCAGCAGCCATTTTGAAGAGATCACTGGAACGGGCACTCGCGCTCATATCGCCGCGCATTCTGCCGCGCCCCGCCCCGCTGCCGAGCACGCTGATTCACCTGAGTGTCGTCGTGGTATGGCTACTGCTGTTCGCCCGGGCGTTCTTTTTGCATGGCGTGGTGGCGTGGTCCACCGGCCTCGCGTATGTGGCCTACGACACCTTGTTGCTGGCCTTCGTCACACTGAAGACGTTGCCGCTCCTGCGCCCCGCGGCGCCGCTCGATCCGGCCTCGGAGACGCGCAGCTTGCCGGCCATGGGCGTGATCGTCGCCGCGCATGACGAAGCCGCCGTGCTGCCCGTGACGCTTGCCGCGTTGCTGCGGCAGGTGCACGGCCTGATGCAGATCGTGATCGCCGACGACGGCTCCACCGACAACACGCGCGCGCTGCTCACGGAGCGCTTCGGCCTGACCCCGGCCGCGGACGGCAAACTGAGCGCGCCCAGTTCGCTCTATCCCAATCTGTACTGGCTGCGCGTGCCGCATAGCGGCAAGGCGCGCGCGCTGAACGCAGCGATCACCGTGATGACGACAGACACCGTGATGACCGTCGACGCCGACACGCTGCTCGATGACGACGCCACCTACGCGATGCGCGCCGCGTTCGCGAGCGAGCCGAAGCTCGTCGCGGCGGCCGGCATTCTCGTGCCGGTCTGCGGCAAGTCGCTGTCGGGCCGCCTGTTTCAGTGGTTCCAGACCTACGAGTACATGCGCAACTTCATCGCGCGCTTTGCGTGGATGCGCGCCGACAGCCTGCTGCTGGTGTCGGGCGCGTTCGCCGCGTTCAGGCGCGATGCGCTGCTGGCGGTAGGCGGCTTCGACCCACAGTGTCTGGTGGAGGACTACGAGTTGATTCACCGGCTGCGCCGCCATTCGGTGGATCACGGGCTCGGCTGGGCGGTGCGCGTGGTCGGCGACGCGCATGCGCGCACGGACGCGCCCGGCACGCTCGGCAGCTTTCTGCGGCAGCGGCGCCGCTGGTTCGCCGGCTTTCTGCAGACTCAGTACTGGAATCGCGACATGACCGGCAATCCGCGCTACGGCACGCTCGGGATGCTGATGCTGCCGGTCAAGGCGATCGATACGATGCAGCCGATCTACGGCTTGACCGCGTTCGCGCTGCTGCTCGGCTTTCTGTTCGGCGGGCACCGCGCGATCGTGGTGTCGATTTTCAGCGTGATCGGCCTGAAAACCGCCGTCGACCTGGCGTTCTATCTCTGGTGTATCCACCTGTACCGCCGCTGGACCGGCGAGCGCCCCAGCTCGAGTCTGTGGATGGCCATGGCGGCGGCGCTTGCCGAGCCCTTCACGTTCCAGCTGATTCGCCATACCGGCGCGCTGCTCGGCTGGCTGCACTTCCTGCGCGGCGGGCACTCGTGGGGCCGGCAGCAGCGCTCGGGGCTGGTGGCGCCTGACGAACACTGACGAGCCACGCCGGTTGCGCGGTTACGCCGCGAGCGTCGTCCGGTTTGCGCCGGCAGGATCGGCCCGCGCTCGCGTAGCTGCCTTGCCAGGCGATTTCGACGGCAACGGCGGGCTGGCAGACACATCGTCTCGCATGTTCGAGTAGACTGGGTTTCGATGCGGTCCCCGCGTGCGCCGTCGGCCCAGCCTGGTTCCGTTCGCGCCAGGAGGCGTCGCTCATGCATGCAGCGCTCCCGCTGGATCGCAGCACCCTCGATGCACCCGCCGAGGCGCCCCTGCGCGATTTGCACCGCGTCGCCATTCACCCCGATCAGACTGGAAAACCCAGTTATCATGGAGGGCTGAAACAAACTCAGAAAGAAGATTTATGCCTAATGCAAACGAAAAAATAAAAAAAAACGTCGATCCGCACCTCGCTCGCGACCGGATCTTGGCGGCCGCACGCGAGGTGTTTGCCGAGCAAGGATACACGGCGGCATCGATATCAAAGATCGCAAAAAAAGCGAACGTGCTTTCGGGGTCAATCTATTGGGCGTTTGAATCCAAAGAGAGGCTCTTTGCAGAAGTCCTTACCATTACCGCAGAGGAATGGAGGCGGAAATTTAAGCCTTTTTCGGATCAGAAGACCGACCCCTATGAAAAGCTGATGGTATTCGCCTCTGGCTTCGTTCAGGCACCGGAATTTTTGCGGCTTATGATGATCGTCGCAACCGAACATCAAGCCAGTCGCCATGAAATACGGGACGCTGCGGTCAAGATCCGGCGCGAATGGAGGGATTATGTCGAGCGATCTGTGGCCCCCCTTTTAGAGGGCTATGAGTCCGACGGTGCGAAGCGCCTTGCCCAAAGAATGGGGCGAATGTTACTTCAATTGCTGGACGGCGTCTTCATGTCGCTTCAGATCGAGCAGAACGAGATGACGGCCGAACAAATGTTCATTGATGTGTCCGGCGTACTGAGACGGGAATTTGAATTTGGCCTTAGTCAACTGAATAGATAAATTGGTGCAACGATTTAAGATGACGAAGTGGCGATTGGCCCGAAGACGCCGGTGCCAGAGGGAGATTTCTTCCGCCAACCGTTGCGCGAGCAGGTCAAGTTGAAGCGTCCGCTCGTGAGTTATCCAATCTAATCGATCGGGATCGGGATCGGGATCGGTTAGCGCAAGCGACTCGCGCTCGCCCTAACGCTAGAAAACCATATCTCGACTAGTTAAACTTGTTTGATACAAACGCTTATCGCCGCCAAACGGCATTTGGCGCCTTCTTGAGCCACCCGTCGTGTCCGGCCCGTCTGAGGCGCTCGGAAAATTGACCTGAAACTGCTCCACAGGGAGCGTGTGCTCCCCAGTCCACAGTGAAACGGTATGTGGACAGGTAGGCGATGGCCGATACCGGCGTTTGTGTCGCACAGGTCAATGACCGGTTGCGATGTGTGGACTAAACCGCTCGCGCGGTAATGGGCTACGGCTTTGGGTAGTGGTAACGGAAGGGAAACCGACTCTGTTTTCATGTTGATCGGCGAGGCAATCCGCCTCGTCATTCAACGGGAGCAGAGCCATGAGTCAGACCCTCCAGCCTATCAGCCCGCGGCGCCAGCGCATGATCGACGACATGC
>NZ_CADFGP010000083.1 GCF_902833905.1 Paraburkholderia tuberum STM678
CCGCATCAAGCGCCCACACTTATCGACTGTTAGTTTTTAAAGATCGGTCCGCCAAACCCGCCGCGCCTGAACCACCACTACCCGGCACTGCTTCGTTTGCGTCGCTGCGTCTGCAGCAGAGAAACGGGATTATGGAGAGCGGTCGACAACACGTCAATACCCTTCTGCGAATTTCTTTTGGGGACAGCATGCGAGGATACGACTCCATATACAGGAAAACGACATGGAGCCCCCTTGCGCAAGGAGCAACTCGCCCCTATCTAGGTTAGGTCGCGCGTATGGCCACGGACTATGCACCTGCGTAGCCTCACGCAATGCCTGCGACAACAGCGACGATGATTTGATGTGCACCCATGAGCGCGAACCCCCAAGCTCGTATATAATGCGAGCCGCGCAAAATTTCGCATGTCCATCGGCCCGCTTCGAGCGGGCTCATCTTTTTTGCTCACCAGAGCACAGCCCAACAACCGCGTTGAGTCACATCAGGTGATGCTGAGCCCTGCTCGAAACGCCTGACGGTAGCGTCTTGCGTCTCATAGCGAAGCCTCTAGAGGAAATTACGTGAACCCTTTTGATCGCGAAGATTCGCAACACGACACAGCCTTCACTGCCAAAGTTCCGTCCGGCCGTTCGGCCAAAGGCAAGGGCGCCGGCAAAGCGATTCCCGTGGCAGCCGAGCTGCTGCCGCAACAAGCCGAAGAACGCCAGCGCCTGATGCGCGCACTGATCCAGCTGGGTAAAGAGCAAGGCTACCTGACCCACGCGCAGATCAACGACCACCTGCCCGACAACTTCACCGCAACCGCCGCGATCGACAGCATCGTCAGCGCGTTCAGCGACATGGGCGTGCAGGTCTACGAGCAGGCCCCGGACGCGGAAACGCTGCTGCTCAACTCGAATTCCCCCGCCGTGGTGTCGGACGACCAGGCGGACGAGGAAACCGAAGTCGCGCTGTCGACCGTCGACTCCGAGTTCGGCCGCACCACCGACCCCGTGCGTATGTACATGCGCGAAATGGGCGCGACCGAGCTGCTCACCCGCGCAGGCGAAATCGCGATTGCGAAGCGCATCGAAGACGGCCTGCACGAAATGGTGCAAGCGATCGCCGCGTGCCCGCTCGCGATCTCCGCGATCCTCGCGAGCGCGCAGCAGGTTGTCGACGGCGAGTTGCGCATCGACGAACTCGTCGACGGCCTGAATGAAGAGACGGCCGCCGCGGAAGAAGTCGCGAGCGCCGACACGGATGCCGATGAAGTCAGCGACGCCGACGAAGACAGCGAAGACGAAGAAGACGACGACGTCGGTCCGGAAGATTCGTCGGCGGCGGACGAAGCTCGCCTGAAGCAGCTCACGAGCGACTGCCTCGAAATCTTCGCCCAGGTCGGCATTCTGTACGACCAGATGAACGCGTCGCACGCGCGCGGCGACGTCACGTCGAAGGCCTATCTGCGCGCACGCGAAGACATTCAGCAGCACCTCGCGAAGATCCGCTTCACCGCACGCACGATCGACCGTCTGTGCGGCGACGTGCAGCGCCAGGTCGCGCAAGTGCGCGCGATCGAGCGCAACATTTTGCAGATCGTCGTCTCGAAGGCCGGCATGCCGCGCGAGAAGTTCATCGAAACGTTCGCGGGTAGCGAGGCCGACCTCGGCTGGACCGAGCGTGCCGCGCGCACCGGCGCGTCGACCTATGGTGCGGCGCTCGAGCGTCACCTGCCGGCCATCCAGTCCGAACAGCAGAAGCTGATCGACATCGAAGCGACGGTGTCGCTGCCGCTCAAGCATCTGAAAGAAATCAACCGCCAGATGGTCGCGGCCGAATCGAAGATGCGCAAGGCCAAGAGCGAGATGATCGAGGCGAACCTGCGTCTCGTGATCTCGATCGCGAAGAAGTACGTGAACCGCGGCATGCTGTTCCTCGACCTGATCCAGGAAGGCAACATCGGTCTGATGAAGGCCGTGGACAAGTTCGAATACCGTCGTGGCTGGAAGTTTTCGACGTACGCGACCTGGTGGGTCCGTCAGGCCGTCACTCGTTCGCTCGCCGATCAGGCGCGCACGATCCGCGTGCCGGTGCACATGATCGAAACGATCAACAAGCTTAACCGCATTTCGCGCGAGATCCTTCAGCAGACCGGCCAGGAAGCGCATCCTGCGGTGCTCGCGGAACGCATGGAACTGTCGGAAGAGAAGGTGCGCGGCATTCTGAAGATCGCGAAGCAACCCGTATCGCTCGAAACGCCGGTTGGCGACGACGGCGATGCGACGCTGGGCGACATGATCGAAGACGCTGGCGTATCGTCGCCGGCGGATGCCGCGATGCAGGCCGACCTGCGTGCCGCGATCGACGACGCGCTCGACTCGCTGTCCCCGCGCGAAGCGAAGGTGCTGCGCATGCGCTACGGCATCAACACGAAGTCGGATCACACGCTTGAAGAAGTGGGCAAGCAGTTCGACGTGACCCGCGAGCGGATCCGTCAGATCGAGAGCAAGGCGATGCGCAAGCTCATGCATCCGAGCCGCGCGGACCGTCTGAAGTCGTTCCTCGACCGATAAGCGTTTGCCACGCTTGCCGTGCGCGCTGCACGGCAAGCCGCCCACATCGTCATACACAAGCAGCGGGATGAACCGGTCGACGGTGAGTCCCGCTGTTTGCTTTTGTGCTGTACCTTTCCACAATTCTTCATGCGCGAATTCTCCGCTTCGCTTCCCGCCCTGTTGTCCACAGATTTTGGGAACAAGCTTGTGGACAACCTGCGCATGACTGCGCTAACTCATTGAGCGTACTGCGTTTCGCGCTCGCGCCTGAGATGAGTCGCGTGTCCCATTACTTGCCGCACATCGTGCGCCCTCCGCCCATTGCCGCGCTCTCAACGCGAGTCCAATCTCAGAAGGCGCCACCATGATCGAGCAGATTCAGCATGCCCTCGCCAGTCAGCGGCGCCGCCACGGTGCTTTGCCCCAGCATATGCGGATCCAGGTAGCCGGAAACCTGCAGCGTGTCGACGGCAAACCGCATCAGCCGATGCAGCACGATTGGCGCCCCAAGGCCGAGCGTGAACACGATGATCGCAAGGTTGCCGCACTGCAAACTGAGCAGACGCGCCACGCTGACGTTACTGCCGAAATGCAATTGCGAGCCGAGCGACGTATTGCCCATCACGTGGCGCGTCAGCGCGGCGACATAGAAGCCGCGGATCAGCATCGTGCCGATGGAGAACAGCGCATAAAACAAAAACAGCGATCCGAGCGCGGCCCGCGACGGCGCCATACTCGCCCCCGGCACCTGGCCGACATGCATCGATGCGAGAGCGCCCTTCAGAAACACCATGAACAGCACCGCGAACAACACGACCACGCCGACGAACGTAACGAGGAACAGACCGTAGACGACCCACGCGCGCCCCTTGAAGCGAAACGCCAGGCTACCGAAGCTGCTCGCGTTGATGCGGCACTCCATTAGACGCATTGATGTCCACGGCGTCATCTGGCCAAGCGTGACAACGCACAACAGCGCGTACAGCAACGCGCGCACGCCGAAGCCGAGCGCCGAGCCGGTCATGCCGCCGCGAATACCGCACCACTGCGTCCGGCTCAGCCGATAGCGCTGCGCGCCGAAAAAGGCACCCGCCGCGAGCATGACGATCAGCAGATACAACGCGATGACAGGCAGCCAACCGAGTGCCGCGCTTTTCGTCAGCATGCGCAAGACCACGCTTAGCGCGCCAGCCGCGAACACCGCGCTGAACACGACCACGATTGCGAACAGAAAGCCCTTGAATAGCTCGCCCCCGGTGCCCATGTACTCGAAGCGCTCGTCCTGAAACCGCATGCGCGACCAGACATATCGGCGGTTGTTCGTGGTCGCCCAGAAGCGGTAAATACCGAGCGTCACGATTTGCAGCACAAGGTTTCTGAAAAAGATGCCGTAGAGGTCGCCGAGCGTGCCGTCGTAGATCAGCAGCGGCCGCTTCTCGTCGAGTGAATTCATTGCGTTGCCCCCTTTTCCTCATTTAACGTTTTTGTGGCCCACTCACGCATTCTCGTGCGGCACTCATATGCGGCATGCATGGGCGAACGCGACGGGCGACGATGCTTTCCCGTGCGAAAGCCGACTCGTGTGGCGCGAACCCGTGTAAAACCTGTCTTTCAGACATTCCGGGAATCACGCAAAACGGAAGCCGGCCGGCAAGCACGATAATTACACGGTTTCTTGTCTTTATAAATGGCATTTCCGCATATAAATCGACCACCTCCATTACAAGATTTGGCAGCGCCCGAATTTATTCGAATCGCATAATCTTGAAATTAAGGCGTGCAATAACGATTTCATTGGGGGCAATCATTTGAGGGTCCACTCGCGCGTACGCGCCGTTCGACGTGGCAATCCCGGGCGGTTTCATCTGCGGCTTGCCACGGTCGGTCTCATAGAAGGCACGCGCGGACGAAAACGATTGCGTATTCGAACTCAACGCGATTCGCGATTAATAAGGAATGCGGTGAATTCTGTTAAAGCGCCACAATTTTTGGCATTTGGATAAAAAAACCCGGCTGCACATTAGATGCTCGCCGGGTAATCTGCCGCATTCCACTGATTGTGTTGATGCAATCAGGATTTTATTGCTCGTCGAAGTACTGCTCGAGCGCGCGGTTCATTCGGTGCACGCCGGTTTCAATCTCCTCCACACCCGGCACGAACATCACGTTCTGTTCGATGCACACGCGCAGATAGTCGGACGCATCGCGTGCCCCGTTCAGACGCGCCCACACGAACATGCCGCCGGCCGGACGATGAAATGCGATGTGCCGCGCGAGATGCGTGTCGAGCGCATCGCATAGCGCGCGGCATTTGACGGAATACGCATCGACAATGCGCGGCAGATGCCGCTCCAACCTGCCGCTCGCGAGGTACTCGGGGCAATCGCCTAGGTCCAGGGCGCGCTGCATAGATCGACGGTCTGGTTGGCGACCACGCATCGAGCCATATAAGGCGCTACACCACGTTCTTTTCGATGATCGGCCGGTTTTCGAGCACGCGCGTAAAGCTTAGTGAACTGAGATCGAGCGTCGCATAGCGGCCATGCAGAACCAATTCGCTGATGCCGCGTCCGGTTGCCGGCCCTTGCTGTAAACCGTGGCCGCTGAAGCCGTTCGCGAAAATGCAGTTATCGATATCCGGGTGATGGCCAATGATCGCGTTCTGATCGAGCACGTTGTATTCGTAATAGCCGGACCAGCAGTTCTGCACGCGCAGCGCCTCGAATTGCGGCACGCGATTGGCGAGCGTCGGCCAGATCACGTCGTCGAATAGCACGTGATCGACTTCATCGAGCGGTAGATCGTCGGGATCGTTATCGGCCGACGGCGACGTGCCGCAGATATACGAATTGCCTTCAGGCCGGAAGTACACGCCGCTCGGATCGATCAGCAGCGGACAGCGTTCAAGCTTTGCCGGCGACGTGACGTTGAAGATACTGCGCCGCCGCGCATAGACGGGCAGATCGATGCCGACCATCTGTGCGACCTTGCGCGACCATGCGCCGGCCGCGTTGACGACGACGTCGCAAGCATAGGTCTCACCGTCCGCGGTTTGTACCTGCGTGACGCGATTGCCCTCGCGATGCAGCGCGGTGACGTCTGCCGCGACATAGCGCGCGCCGAGCGCCTGCGCTTTCTTGCGCAGCGCCTGTACTAAACCGTAGCCGTCGAACCAGCCCTCGCCGCTTTCGCCATAAGCGCCGGCAACGAGGTCGTCGGTATTGAGCCAAGGGAAGCGCGTTTGCAAGCCATGCGTGTCGAGCAGGCTGATATCTGCGCCGAGGCTTTTTTGCAGCGCGTGATTCTCGCGCAGCGTCGCTTCACCGGCAGGTGTCGCGAGAAACAGGTAGCCGCCTTCGTGCAGATCGATCGAGGGCCGGGTACCGTCGACTTCGAGCCGCTCGCCGATCGAGCGAAGAAACTCGATGCCGAACAGCGACATCTGAATGGAAAGCGGCGTGGAAAACTGCTGCCGGATCGACGCCGCCGACAAGGCCGACGACGAACGCGCATAGGTCGGATCGCGCTCGATTACCGTGACGCCGACTGTCGGATCGGACAGCCGCAAGAAATACGCAATCGAACTGCCGATCACCCCACCGCCGACGATCACGACTTTCGAACTCACGTCTTACTCCACGAGTAACGTGGCCGCTCCGGAACGCCGGGCGGCGCAAACGGATTGCTATCTGGAACGCGCGACTGTGGCGCGCCGGACGGCGACGGCGGCGCACCGGCATCAACGCGATGCGCCGCCAACGTTTACGACGTCACACTTGCGCGCTCAGTCGAGATTGAAGTCGATACCCTGCGCAAGCGGCAACGCCGACGAGTAGTTCACGGTATTGGTCGCGCGACGCATATAAGCCTTCCACGCATCCGAACCCGACTCGCGCCCGCCGCCCGTTTCCTTTTCGCCGCCAAACGCACCGCCGATCTCCGCACCGCTCGGTCCGATGTTGACGTTCGCGATGCCGCAGTCGCTGCCCGACGCGGACACGAAGCGTTCCGCTTCGCGCAGGTCGCTCGTGAACACGCACGACGACAAGCCGTGATGCGCTGCGTTGTTCGCCTCGACCGCATCGGCGAAATCGGCATAGCGCAGCACGTACAGAATTGGCGCGAACGTTTCCTTCAGCACGACCGACGTTTGCGACGGCATCTCGACGATGGCCGGACGCACGTAGTAGCCGCCCTCATAACCCTTCACTTCGACTCGCTCGCCGCCGAACACGTTGCCGCCCTCGGCCTTCGCCTGCTGCAGCGCTTCCTGCAAGCGGTCGAACGATTGACGGTCGATCAGCGGCCCCATCAGCGTGCCCTTTTCGACCGGATTGCCGATCGGCACGCGGCTATACAACTGCTTCAGACGCTCGACGGTCTTCTCGTACACGCTGTCGTGCACGAACAGACGCCGCAGCGACGTGCAGCGCTGACCGGCCGTGCCGACCGCCGAGAACAGGATGCCGCGCATCGCGAGTTCATGGTCGGCCGTCTGCGTGACGATGCCGGCGTTGTTGCCACCGAGTTCGAGCAGCGAGCGGCCGAAGCGCTTCGCCACTTCGACGCCAACCTTGCGACCCATTTCCGTGCTGCCCGTCGCGCTGACGATCGACGCGCGCGGATCGGCCACGAGCTTTTCGCCCACGTCGCGCCCGCCGTTGATCAATGCGGCCAGGCCGGCTGGCGCGTCGCCGAATTCCTTCAGCGCGTCTTCGAGAATCCTGTTCACGGCCAGCGCCGAGAGCGGCGTCTTTTCCGACGGCTTCCAGATCACCGCGTTGCCGCACACCAGCGCGAGCGCCGCATTCCATGACCAGACCGCCACCGGGAAATTGAACGCCGAGATCACGACGCAGGTGCCGAGCGGATGCCACGACTCCGCCATCCGATGACCCGGGCGCTCGGACGCGATCGTCAAACCGTACAGCTGACGCGACAGACCGACCGCGAAATCGCAGATGTCGATCATTTCCTGCACTTCGCCCATGCCTTCCTGCAGGATCTTGCCCGTCTCGAGCGAGACGAGGCTGCCGAGCGCCTGCTTCTGTTCGCGCAGCCGATTGCCGAGCAGCCGCACCAGCTCGCCGCGGCGCGGCGCCGGCACGTTACGCCACACGGCAAACGCGTCTTTGGCCCGGGCGAGCGCCGCGTCGACCTCGACCGCCGTCTGGCTGGCCACACGGCCGATGAGCTCGCCGGTGATCGGCGAATGAACGGCGATATCGCCGGCTTGCGCGGCTTGGGCAATGCCGAGATCCGCGAGGATAGTGGACGCGTCCATGTGAACCCCTTTAATTTCCGATACGAAACAAGAGTAAGTTCGGAAACTATACACGCGGGTTTTTCTGGCGGCAAGAAGATGCTTGGAGATGCTTGGCGAGTGAAATACCGGTTGACAAAAGGAGGCGATGTTTCCAGAAGGAAACTTCGTCAGACTTCGGGCGGGTGTTACGCCCGCGCGTCAAGCATCTGACCCGCCATCCTCCTCCAGCACCGCCATCAACCGGTCGACCAGCACACGCGCGAACGGCGGCAAGTCCTTCAGACTGCGCACGCAGATCTTCAGCTTGCGCACGGCCCACGGATCGTTCAGGCCGACGATCGCGATCTGCATCGTCTTTCTGTGCCGCAGCGCGACCGACTCCGGCACGATGCCGATTCCGACACCCGCCTCGATCATCCGGCACGCGGCCTCGAAGTTGCCGACCTGGATGCGAAGTTTGAGACGCGCGCCGAGCGCATCGGCGGCACTCGTGATGAACGCGTGAATCGCGCTCGACGTCGGCAGGCTCACGAAGTTCGCGTTCAGCACCTGCGAAAAATCGACCGACGCTTGTCTCGCGAACGGATGCTCGCACGACGTAACCAGCACGAGCCGATCGTCGCGATATGGCAGCATCTGCAGATGCTCGGCATGCACATTGCCCGCGACGATGCCGATATCGGTCGCGCTGTCGGCGACGCCCTTGACGATCTCGCCGCTCAGCACTTCGCGCAGATCGATGTTCACGTCCGGGTGATCGCGCAGGAAACGGCTCAGCACGGCCGGCAGAAACTCGCTGATCGCGGTCGTGTTGGCCCAGATGCGCACGTGGCCCTTGATGCCCTCGCCATACTCCTGCATGTCGCCGGCCAGATGCTCGACGCGTTCGAGCACGAGCCGCGCGTGATGCACGAAGGCTTCGCCCGCGGGTGTCGGCGTCACGCCCTGGCTGGTTCGATAGAGCAGCTTGATGCCGAGTTGCTCCTCGAGATTCTTGACCCGGTTGCTGGCGGCCGGCGCCGACAGGTGCGAACGCTCCGCCGCACGCGCGAGGTTGCGCGTGTCGGCGATATGCAGGAGCAGGCGTAAATCTACGAAATCGAAGTGCATGATGAAAGCTGCTAGCGAAGCATGCGCAAAGCAAACTTTCATCTTAACCAGGTGAAGTGAAAATTTAGCCGGGGAAAGATCCGAATCGACAGATCACCTTGATGCGCGCACGGCTTAAGCCGACTCTCGCATCATCTCCGCTTGCGGTATCAGCTCGGCATCGGGCGAAATCTCTTCGAGCGTCTGCTGACTCGTTTCGATGCGCAGCGCGAGAATCGCGATACTCAGCAACAACAGCACGCCACCCACCATCGTCAGCACACCCGTCACGCCGAACTCCGTGTAGAGCAGCAGCGCGACGTAGGGTGTCGACATCGACGCCGCGCGGCCGCACGTGCCGGCCACGCCGGTGCCGCGCAAGCGATGCGCGGTCGGAAACAGCTCGGGGATATAGCCGAACAGGCCGAGCGTGCAGACCGTGTAGATCGTCGTGACGAGCGCGAAACCAACGACCGCGATCGGCACTGGCGCGCGCATCTGCACGTAGACGAAGCCGAGCACGATCGTTGCAAGCGAGAACAGCACGATGCCGTTGCGTCGCCCCAGGCGGTCCGTCACGAGATAACCGACGACAGCGCCGGCCGGCGCACCGAACGACATCAGCAGCACGAAGCCGAGCGACTGCACGATGGTCAGGCCTTCCTTGACGAAGAACGTCGGCAGCCACGCGACGAAACCGTACAGCGACATGTTGATCGCCATGCAGGTCAGCGCGGCGACCAGCGTGCGGCCGATCATGCCGCGCGCGAACAGCGCCGAGAACGGCGCGGCCGGCACCTCGTGACTGACCACGCGCGAAACCGGCGGCAGCTTGCCGACACGCGCCTCGACCTGTCGCTCGATTGCCGAGACGGTGGCCTCCGCCTCTTCGAGCCGGCCGACCGTTTCGAGCCAGCGCGGCGATTCCGGCATCCGATGCCGCAGGAACCACACGACCATCGCGCCAACCCCCGCGATCGCGAACATGTAGCGCCAGCCGAGATGTGGAATTACCCAATAGCCGACTGCGGTCGCGCCGAGCAGACCGGAGTTGACGATCAGCGCGAGCAGAGCGGTCCAGCGGCCGCGTGTGGCAGGTGGCACGAACTCACACAGCGTGCCGGCCGCGACCACGAGTTCGGCGCCAAGGCCAATGCCCATGACGAAGCGCAGCAGGATCAGCCAGTAGATGTTCGGCGCGAAGCAGGCGGCGAGCGATGCGATGCCGAAGATCGCGAGATTGGCCTGATACGAATAGCGTCGACCGAAGCGGTCGCCGAGATAGCCTGCCAGCCCCGCGCCGATCATCATGCCCATGAAGGTCGCGGAGATGAAGAACGAGCCGAGGCGGAGATCGGTGAAGCCGGTTTTGACCATCGCCGCGAGCGCGCCGTTGGCGAGATAGATGTCGAAGGCGTCGAGGAAAGCACCCGCGCCGATCAGGCCGAGGATGTTCCAGTGGAAGCGGGTGATCGGCAGGCGGTCGAGGCGTGCGCCGGAGTTGATGGGGGCTGGCAAATTGTGTCTCCTGTCTTTTTAGGCTGCGCGCGGGCGAGAGGCGCGAGCGCGGAACAGTTCTGCGAGACCGCCTTCGTTCGATGCGGCGGCTCGGGGCAGAGCGCTGAACGGCCGTTGTCGGATCGTGCAGGGCCGTTGGCTTCAAGAGTGCGACAGGTGACGTGGGCTGGGAATTGGGCTTTTTGGAGGTGAGTGTTCCGGTTTGATTAAGGGAATGGTAAAGAAGCGATTTGCATACCCGAAAGGCGGCAGCGCCGAACCGCAGCGCGAGGTCAAAGCCCTCGAGAACGAGATCGTCGAAATGGTCGCGCGCGATGAACTCGATTTCGAGTTCAGGATGCGCATCCATGAACTGATCGAGTCGTTGCGCAAAGCCGGTGACTGAGCCGGAATTATCGCCGGCTCAAGCCCCGTCGCGCCATTTATCCCGCTGTCCGGTTCTGCACGGGCACGTCTGCGCCGGCGCTGCGTGTGACAGAGTCGCTGAGGTCCGTCCTCGTATTGATGAACCAGGCGGAGACCGAAGCCAACAAGAAGCAGCCGACGAAGAGGTGGAATACGACATTGAAGTCGTCATTCGTCCTGGTCAGGATGTAACCGACGATCAGCGGGGAAAGAAATCCTGCCAACTGACCCGCCGCATTGACAAAGCCGATTGCCGACCCGACGACCTTGTTCGGCAGCGCGACGTTCGGGATGGTGTAGAGCGAACAGCCGGCCATGGTTGAGAAGAAGTAGCCGATCGTCTGAAAGAATACCGCCGTTTCCGCGGTCTCCGCATGGGCCGTCAGATAGGCAAAGATGGCGGCCACGACGCAGCCGAGGACGACAAGCAATTCGCGACGATTGCGGAAGAACTTGTCGGAAAGAAAGCCCGTGATGCAATAGGCAATCGTGCCGACGAGAAATGGCACCGACGCCATAATGCCCATTCTGGCCGTCGAAAGGCCGCGCGCTTTCAGCAGATACGTCGGGAACCAGCTCATGATGCCCCACGAGGCGATGCTGAAAACGAACAAGGTGACGAAGCACCACCAGACCAGCGGCGTTTTCACCAAACCAGCAAAATCCGCTTTGCCGGCAGAGGCAGACAAAGACTTTTCGCTGGTACCGATTTCCTCCAATTCGATCTTCGAAACGTGCTTGCTGTCTTTCGGGCTGTTTCTGATATAGATCCAGCCGAATACGGCCATCGCGACACCGGGTATGAACAGACTCGTGAAAATCGCGCGCCATCCCCACGCGGCCATCACGGCCGCCACGAACAGCGGCGCCAATGCGGGTCCCAGCGCATTAGTGGTCATCATCAGCCCGGTTGCCCGTCCCACTTCGCGCTTTGGGAACCACGCCGACAGTGCCTTGAACGCGGCGGGAGGAAAAAGCGCTTCGCCGATGCCAAACGCGACCCGCACCACCAGCATCAAGCCGAGCGAATTGCACAGTCCGGTAAGCGCGGTGAAAATCGTCCACCAGGTGATGCCGATCGTCGTCATCAGCCGCGGACCGAATCTGTCTGCAAGCAGGCCAGCCGGGATCTGACATAGCGCGTAGCTAAAGAAGAACGCGCTCAGGATTCCACCCATTTCCATCGCGGACAGATGAAACTCGGACGCAATGAATGGAATAGCCGCTGCCATGATCATTCTGTCCATGTAACAGAGCAGATAGATTGCGAACAAAATAAACAGCACGAGGTAGCGATGTCTCCAACGAAAGCGCATGAGATCTTCCTTATTATTAAATGACAGCGATGACACGAAATCCGAGCTTTAGCCGATCAATTGGCGGTATGAGAACGACTTGAAATCGGCAGGCTCGCGAAAGCCAAGCATGTCGTTGACGGTGATACCCGCGAATGCCCCCGTGAAGCCGATGGGGGTTGCATATTCATCGCTGAGTTTCGTGAAATCCTTTTCCAGTTCAAGGTCCTTCCAGTCACCGTGCGTCAAGCGATAGAAGAAGCGCAGTTTCGCGTCCACGACGCGAATCCGCAGTTCGATCCCGGTGGCCTCGGGCAGCGTCGCCAGTCGATTGCTGTAGGCGAAGCTGCCGGCATCCATTTCCATGTAGGACAGGATTTTTGTGCCGTCGTCGTCGCGCGTGACGAACAGATAGAAGAAGGTGTTCTCGTCGTAACGCGCCATGAGCCCAGCCATGTGCAGATATGACCTGGGTGAAAATTCCAGCGCGGTTTCGACTTCGAACTGCCAGTCACGGATGCGACAGGCCAACAAGCTTTGATGGAACCGCGAAGTCGGCGACTCTTGCCCCCTTATCCGCAGATAGCCCGGACGTTCGTGAAGATTGCACCAGTCGTCGCCGATGGGGATGCGCAGACTCTGCAGTTCCAGGGGCAGCGCGGCACGTTGTCCGAAATCGATCGTCCAACTGCTGTCGAGCCTTTGCTCGATATCCGAGCCGATCGCAAAAGATTCGGCGGGAACCACTCCGCCACTGGCGAGGCGGGGCCAGTCGGCATGCCATTCGATAGGTGCGACACAGGTTTCACGGCCTAGCGGCGAGCGCTTCGTGTGCGCATCGATTGGTCTCGATCCGAGGTACGTCATGTACCACTGGCCGTTGGGACCCTCGACCAGATTGCCGTGGCCGGTCCGCTGAATCCGTCCATTCGCGTCGCGCGACGTGAGCATCGGCGTATCAGGATGAAACTCGTATGGACCGAAAATGCCGCGGGACCTGGATACACACGTTGCATGTGTATAGCCTGTGCCCCCCTCCGCTGTGATCAGGTAGTACCAGTCTCCCTTCTTCAGCAAATGCGGAGCCTCGTAGATCTGACATTTCATGAAGTAATCGGTCTTGAGGTTGGCGCCTTTATAGATGACGTGCTCTTCGCCGATCAGCTTTTCCTCCTGCACCGAGTATTCCCGCAGAACGATTCCGACGAACAGGTCTTCGTAGATACCTCTGAAATCGCGCCGGATATAGGCGAGCCACTTTTTGCCAGATTCGTCGTGGAACAGGGATGGATCGTATCCACCGGACACGAGATGCACGGGCTCCGACCAGGGTCCGGTGATGTCCGGGGCGGTGACGAGGTAGTTGTGCATGTCACGAAGCGGAGAGATCTTCTGCTCGCCTTTCCATGCCTTGGTGTCGGTATAGACGAGCCAATAAAGACCGTCGTGATAGGAGAGGGCTGGCGCCCATATGCCTCCGGAGGGCTGCTCTCCGATCAGGTTCAATTGCGATAGTCTGTCGAGAGGCGTGGCCTTGAGTTCCCAGTTGACGAAATCTTTTGATTCGTAAATGAGAACGCCCGGATACCATTCAAACGTTGAAACCGCGATATGCCACGCATCCTTGCCACGGCACACGCAAGGATCCGGGTTGAAGCCGCGCAGAACTGGATTTTGAATAGTACTCATCGGGAGGGTATTTTTTGACGTGCTGAGAGGAACAGATCTTCTTCATCGACAACGTTGCGAACGGAAACTTTCCGTCGAAATGTGTTACCGATAACAATTTAATCTAGCATGTGACCTGCTAACTATTCAAGTGCGACGATGGGGGGTAGGGGCGACGGAAAACCGCATTGTCAGAAGCTTTCGGAATCGCCCACAACCTTCCGCGCCCGCAGAATCACCGGCATATCGACCATCCTCCCATCCACGGCAACCGCGGCGCCATGGCTCGCCTCGACAGCCGCAAGCACGCGTTGCGCCCACTCCACCTCGGCGTCACTCCATGCATACGCGCGATGCACCGGCTCGATCTGCTTCGGATGAATGCAAAGCTTGCCGCCGAAACCGAACCGCCGGCCGCGCCGCGCATCAGCTTGCACCGCATCAGCATCGGTAATGGTCGTCGACACGCCATCCACCGGCGCACCAATGCCAGCCAGCCTCGACGCAAGCACGATCTGCGAGCGAAACAGATGCAACTCCTCGCCATCCCCATCGATGCCGAGATCGATCTGAAAATCCAGCGTACCGAAGACGATACGCAGCACGCGCGGCGCGCTGCATAACTCCGCAAGATTCGCGAACCCGCGCGCAGTCTCGACAATCGGCAGCACGCTCAACGCCGGATGCGCGTTCGCCAGCACCGCGTTGATCTGTTCGCGCGTCTCAGCCTTCGGCAGCACGATTCCGGCGACGCCGGTCTGCCCAACGAGCGCCGCAACGTCATCTGGAAACCATGGCGTATCCGAGCCATTGATACGCACCCAGGCGGCCCGCGATGCGTTAGCCGACACCGCGGCCACAACCACCGCACGCGCCGGCACCTTCTGATCCGGCTGCACCGCGTCTTCCAGATCGAGAATCACCGCATCCGCGCCGGCCGCATAGGCCTTCTCAAACCGCTCAGGCCGATTCCCAGGCACGAACAGATACGACCGGGGCAACGCGCTCATGCCGCCACCATCGTGCGCGAAGTTGCATCGAATACCGAGCCAATCTGCTTCTCTTCGGCAATCTGCCATGCGCGGCGAAGCAGTTGCGCCGCCTCCTCTTCGCTAGCCGCACCCGAAAACGCCGCCAGCCGATGCAGCTTCGTCGCAATCTCGTCGCGCGACAAGGTATTGCCTGGATCGCCCTTCGGCTCATCGACACGCCCATCGAACACGCGGCCGTCGGTCGTCGTCACCGTGACCTTGCCGATCCAGCGTGCGGGATAGGCGGCGTCGACTTCAGCGTCGAGCGCCATTGTGACCTTGTCGCGAAACGCGGCGATCTCGCTCGCGTCGAAACCCTGCTCGAATTCGGTCACGCCGGCATAGCCGTGATGCGCGACCAGCCCGAGCACTGTGCCCATGTTGAACTTCGCCTGATGTACGGTGCGCGGCGCGACCACGGGACCGAGCACATCGATCGCGCCTTGATGCACGTGCGCGACGACCTTCGCGACGTCGCGCGGCGCGAAACGATGCGTCTGCACGACGGCGAGCAGCGCATCGGCGGCCGGATGCGTATGGCGGCACGCCGCGTGATACTTGAACGACGTCTCCGCGGTCGCCCAGCGGCTGCCAAGCCAATCGACGAGGCGCGCCGGATCGGCGTCGCTCGACATGCCCGCGGCCATGCCCTGGGCGCCTTCGAGAATGTGCGTCGCGCCCTTGAAGCCGTCGGCGGCGAGTTGCGCGGCCATCAGGCCGTTCGCGGCGGCCATCGCGGTGTGCAGTTGCTTCGAGTCGGCGGCGTCGCGCAGAAATTCCCATAGGCCGCTCGCCTGCGTGCCCGCCGAGCCGAACGCATCGAGCATTTGGGACGGCAACAAACCCAGCAAGCGTCCTGCCGTTGCCGCGGCCGCGACCGTGCCGACCGTGCCCGTGGTGTGAAACACCTTGTAGTGCGAGCGCCCGAGAAATTCGCCGATGCGAATGCCGACCTCGTATCCCGCCACCGCCGCCGCGATGAAGTCGCGCCCCGACGCTCGCTTTGCCTGTGCCAACGCAAGCGCAACGGGAAACACCACGGTCGCCGGATGAAACACCGAGCCATTGTGCACATCGTCCTGTTCGGCGAAATGCGATGCGGCGCCGTTGATCATCGCGGCGAAATACGGCGTGGTTCGACCGCGGTCGATCAGCACCTCGCAGAGGCCCTCGTTCGTCGCCCCGGCTGCCGCGCGTGCGAACCGCGCGATCGTCTCGACCGGGCGCGCGCCTTTGCCGGCCAGCGCCGAGCCGAGCCAATCGACGTACAGGTTGACGGTACGCTCGACGACCCCGTGCGGGATGCGGTCGAAGTCGAGTTGCGCGGCGAAAGTGGCAAGCGTGAGACTGGGATGGTCGTTCATGGGGTCGTTACCGAATCAGATCGTGCCCGCCGCGCGCAGCGCGTCGATACGCCCATTGTCGTAGCCAAGCTCACGCAGAATTGCTTCCGTATGTTGACCAAGCGTGGGCACAGGGTCCATTCGCGGCTCGAGGTCGGAAGGCAGACCGGGCGGCCGCAATGCGGGTATCGTCCCCGTTGCCGTGCCGACTTCCTGCCAGCGCTCGCGCGCCTTCAGTTGCGGATGCGCCCACACGTCGGCGAGCGTATTCATCTGCGCGTTCGCGATGCCTGCCTCATCGAGTCGATCGATCACGTGCGCCGCGCTCTGCTTCGCGAACGCCGCGACGATCACCTCGCGCAGGGCGTCGCGCGCCGCAGTGCGTTTCGAGTTCGATGCGAAGCGTTCGTCGGTTGCCAGTTCAGGCTGTTCGAGCACGCGCTCGCAGAACAGCTTCCATTCGCGTTCGTTCTGCAGGCCAAGCATGACCGTCTTGCCGTCGCCAGCGGGAAACGGGCCATAAGGATAGATCGTTGCATGCGCGGCGCCCGCAAGCGCGGGCTGCGACTGACCGTCGATCGCGTAGTAGAGCGGATAACCCATCCACTCGACCATGCTCTCGAGCATCGATACATCGATGCGGCAACCGCGCCCTGTGCGCCCACGCTGCAACAGCGCGCACAGGATGTTCGAATACGCGTACATGCCCGCCGCGATATCGGCGATCGAACAGCCCGCTTTCGCTGGCGCGCCGGGCGAACCGGTGATCGACAGGAAGCCGGACTCGCTTTGAATCAGCAGGTCGTACGCCTTCTTGTCGCGATACGGACCGTCCGCGCCGTAGCCGGAAATATCGCAGACGATCAACTTCGGAGACTTGTGGCTCAATGTGTCGTAGCCGAGGCCAAGCCGTTCGGCCGCGCCTGGCGCGAGGTTCTGCACGAGCACGTCGGCATCGGCAACCAACGCATCGAGAATCTCGGCCGCCGCGGGCTGCTTCAGGTCGAGCGAAAGACTCTCCTTCGAGCGATTGGTCCACACGAAGTGCGACGACAGCCCATGCACACGTTCGTCATAGCCGCGCGCGAAATCGCCGACGCCGGGCCGTTCGATCTTGATCACGCGCGCCCCGAGATCGGCCAGTTGACGCGTGCAGAACGGCGCGGCAATCGCGTGTTCGAGCGTGATGACCTTGATACCGTCGAGTGGTCTCATGATGTCCGCCAGCGGGTCAGAACGAACGCGGCAGCCCGAGGATATGCTCGGCCACGTACGAGAGAATCAGATTGGTCGATATCGGCGCGACTTGATACAGACGCGTTTCACGAAACTTGCGCTCGACGTCGTACTCGCACGCGAAGCCGAAGCCGCCGTGAAATTGCAGGCACGCATTGGCCGCTTCCCACGACGCATCCGCCGCGAGCAGCTTCGCCATATTCGCCTGCGCACCGCACGGTTGATGTGCGTCGAAACGACGTGCCGCTTCGAAGCGCATCAGGCTCGCTGCCTCGACGTTGATGAACGAGCGCGCGATCGGAAACTGCACGCCCTGGTTCTGTCCGATCGGCCGGCCGAACACGACGCGCTCCTTCGCGTATTCGGTGACTTTATCGACAAACCAGTAACCGTCGCCGATGCATTCCGCGGCGATCAGCGTGCGCTCCGCGTTCAGGCCATCGAGAATGTATTTGAAGCCTTGCCCTTCCTCGCCGATCAGATTCTCGGCCGGAATTTCGAGGTTGTCGAAAAAGAGCTCGTTGGTCTCGTGATTGACCATGTTCAGAATCGGCTGCACGGTCAGGCCATGACCGATCGCCTCGCGCAGATCGACGATGAAGATCGACATGCCCTCTGATTTCCTCTTCACGTCCGCGAGCGAAGTGGTGCGTGCGAGCAGAATCATCAGGTCCGAGTGTTGCACGCGCGAGATCCACACCTTCTGACCGTTGATCACGTAACGGTCACCGCGCCGCTCTGCGGTCGTCTTGATCTTCGTCGTATCGGTGCCGGTGGTCGGCTCGGTCACGCCCATCGATTGCAAACGCAGGTCGCCGTTCGCGATCTTCGGCAGATACCTGCGCTTCTGTTCTTCCGAACCGTGCCGCAGCAGCGTGCCCATGTTGTACATCTGCCCGTGGCACGCGCCCGAGTTGCCGCCCGCGCGATTGATCTCCTCCATGATCACCGACGCTTCCGTGAGCCCGAGCCCCGAGCCGCCGAAGTCCTGCGGAATCAGCGCGGCGAGCCAGCCGGCCTTCGTCAGCGCGTCGACGAACTCTTCCGGATAGCCGCGCGCCTCGTCGATCTTGCGAAAGTACTCGCCGGAAAACTGCTGACACAGATCGCGCACGGCCTCGCGAATGTCCTGGAACGAATCGTGTTGCGTGGTTTGCATAGTCGGGTCTCGCGGAATTCAGGCGAGCGCGGCGGTCGCGCGCATGGTCAGATAACCTTCGTGGTCCTTCGCCCACAGGTCGATGGTCTTGCCGTCGGCGGCGGGCTTGCCGCATACCGTGAACGGCTGGTCCGCGAACGTGGGGCGAAGCGCGCGAAACGCGAAGCTTTGCAGCGTCGCTTGCGGCAGTTCTCGGCGCACGAGATCGACCAGCAGCGTCGCGATCAGCGGGCCATGCACGACGAGGCCCGGATAGCCTTCGACCTGCGTGACATAAGGATGGTCGTAGTGAATGCGATGGCCGTTGAAAGTCAGCGCCGAGTAGCGCAACAGCATCACGGCATCGGCGTCGATCGTGCGGCGCCATGTTTCGTCTTCGGGCGCGGGCGCCGGCTGTTGCGGCCGCGCGCCCTCCTGGGGCGCGTCGCGATAGACGATGTCGTGCTCCTCTTCGAGCTTCAACTCGCCATCGACTTCGATCGTATGTTGCACGGTGACGAACACGAGGCGGCCCGAGCGGCCGGTCTTGTCCTCGATATTGGCGATCGTCGACGTGCGCCGCGCATGCTCGCCGATCTTCAGCGGCGCATGAAACGTGAGCCGGCCGCCAGCCCACATACGGCGCGGCAGTGGCACGGGCGGCAGAAAACCGCCACGCTTCGGATGTCCGTCGGGACCGACTTCGGATAGCGGCGTGACCGGCAGAAAGTACAGCCAGTGCCACAACGGCGGTACGGTGTTACCGCTTTCCTCGCGATCGAGCGTGGCGGCAAGCGCCTTCAATGGAAACGCGGTGATGTCGTCTTCGGCCACCGCCTGCTTGTTGAGCCAATCGTCGAGTTTCTCTGGGGCAGCGGACATGACGGAGTCTCCAGATTCAGTGTGTTGGTCCTCGTTAGGACCCACTATGACCGACGCGCTGCGTTCCGCGAAGTTCGATTTTCCGAAGCGGGCCTTTGTTTTTCGTTAAGACGTTGAGCCCAGCAAGCGGCGCTGACGATCTGTTGTCGGCTCGATCGGCGATTCGATGTGGCTTGACCTTAGCGCCGGGCCGCGACGGCACCGCTGCGCCTGTTCGCTCATTTGAGCCCGAGCCGTTTAGCCAGCCGATTCAGATTCGCCCGGTCCAGCCCCAGCTCGCGCGCGACCGCGGCCCAGTTCTGCCTGTTGCGGATCAGCGCTTCGAGAACGAGATTGCGTTCGAACTCGGTGACCGCGCTGCGAAAGTCTTTCGTCTCGCTTTCCTCGCTCTGCGTGGCGATTTGATTGGCTTCATGATCTCGTGCGTCCGACAACGCGAAGTCCGCGGCCGTCAACGTCAGAATACGGCGGCGCTCACGATTGGCCGCCAACGCCTTCAGCGCACTGCGTCCGATCAGATGCTCCAGTTCGCGCACATTGCCGGGCCATGAGTAGTGCAGCAATGCGGCCTGCGCGTCAGCCGCAAGACGCAGGCTCAGCAAACCGAGCCGGGAGCGATTGTCTTCGAGGAAGAAGCCCGCCAGCAGTAGCACGTCGCGGCCACGCTCGCGCAACGGCGGCACGCGCAGCGGATACACGCTGAGGCGATGATAGAGGTCGGCGCGAAAGCGGCCCGCGCGCACTTCTTCGGCGAGGTCGCGATTGGTTGCTGCGATGAGCCGCACGTCGACTCTGTGTTCGTGGTCCGAGCCGATGCGCTGCAACTGGCCGTTCTGCAGCACGCGCAACAGCTTTGCCTGCACCGCGAGGGGCAACTCACCGACTTCGTCGAGGAAAATGGTGCCGCCGTCCGCGAGTTCGAACTTGCCGCGTCGATCCGCCGAGGCTCCCGAAAACGCGCCGCGCACGTGCCCGAACAGTTCGCTCTCGACGAGCGTATCGGGCAACGCCGCGCAGTTCAGGCTGATCAGCGGCTTGTTCGCGCGCGGCGACAGCGCGTGGATCGCATTGGCGACAAGTTCCTTGCCGACGCCGGTCTCGCCGGTGACGAGCACGGTCAGATCGCTGGCGGCCACCACCTCGATCTCCTTGATCATGCGGCGATGCGCGTCGCTGCTGCCGATCAGCTCGTGCCGGCTCTCGCTGCTCGCCAGCCGATACGCTTCCGCGCGGCGCTGCGCCTCCTCGCCATTGCGCGCCAACGCGTCGATGCGTTCGACGACGCTCACGGTCGCGGCCGCGAGGCCGAGAAACGCCTGCAGCGAGGCCATGTCGAGTGTGTCGAAGCGCGCCGGGTCGAGTGCGTCGAGCGTGAGCAAGCCCCAAGGCTCGCCACGGATGAACAGCGGGCACCCCAGACAGTCGTGCACTTCGAGGTGCCCGGGCGCCATGCCTTGCACGAGGCCATCGTAGGGATCGGGCAGATCGGAGTCGGCGGCGAAGCGCGTCGGCCCTGGCTGGGCCAGCAGCTCCTGAAAGCGCGGATGCTCGGCGACGCGAAAACGCCGCCCGAGCGTATCGCTGCTCAAGCCGTCGATGGCGAGCGGCACCAGCGTATCGCCTTCGAGGCGTAGCAGAGCCGCCGCGTCGCCCGGAAATAGCGAGCGCAGCGCGCTGAGCAGCCGCCGATAACGCTCGCGCTCGGACAGCTCGCGCGACAGGTCGAGAATCAGCGGGGTAAGAACATCGAGGACCGCCCCTGTAGTCAGATCGACTGCCGATTGAGTCTTTTCGACTAGGGTCGAATGAACCATCTTAATTGCCAGATCGTTGATCTAAATGCATTTTATACCTGGCACGAATCGTGGGTAGTAGACGCAGTCTGCCGAAACCGGCTGTGACATTCGCTGATAGGCAGACGCTCACTCAGACTCTCACCAGGACTTAAAAACATGCTATCCGCCGAACACCGCGCCATCATCAAAGCAACCGTGCCGCTCCTGGAAAGCGGCGGCGAGGCGCTCACCACGCACTTCTACAATCTGATGCTCAGCGAGCATCCGGAAGTGCGCCCGATGTTCAATCAAGCCAATCAGGCAAGCGGCGCGCAACCGCGCGCGTTGGCCAACGGCGTGCTGATGTATGCGCGCTATATCGATCAGCTCGAGCAGTTGGGCGGGCTCGTCGCGCAGATCATCAACAAGCACGTGTCGCTGAACGTGCAGCCTGAGCACTATCCGATCGTCGGCAAGTGTCTGCTGCGCGCGATTCGCGAAGTACTCGGCGCGGACGTCGCAACCGACGCCGTGATCGAAGCGTGGGCCGCCGCGTATCAACAACTCGCCGATCTGCTGATCGGCCTCGAAGAGAAGATCTACGCCGAAAGCGCAGCAGCGCCCGGCGGCTGGCGCGGCACGCGGTTGTTCCGCGTCGCGCGCAAAATGCGTGAAAGCGACGAGATCACGTCGTTCTATCTGCGTCCCGATGACGGCGGCGAATTGCTCGCGTTTCAGCCGGGTCAGTACATTGGCGTGCGTCTGGTGATCGACGGCGAAGAAGTGCGTCGCAACTATTCGCTGTCCGCAATGAGCGATGGCCGCGAATATCGCATCAGCGTGAAGCGTGAACCGAATGGCACCGTGTCGAAGTATCTGCACGAGCAGATCAAGGAAAACGACTCGCTCGATCTGTTCGCGCCGTCCGGCGAATTTACGCTGCAACCTGGCGACAAGCCGTTGGTGCTGATCAGCGGCGGTGTTGGCATTACGCCGACGATGGCGATGCTGGAGGCCGCGCTGAAGACCAATCGTACGGTGCATTTCATTCACGCGGCCCGTCATGGTGGCGTGCATGCATTCCGCGGCGCAATCGATGCATTGGCCGCACGCCATCCGCAACTGAAGCGCTTCTATTGCTACGAGGAGCGCCGTGATGGCGATGACGAAGCGCACGCGCTCGGTTACGTCGACGAAGCGAATCTGAAGAAGTGGTTGCCGGAAACGCGCGATGTCGAGGTGTATTTTCTCGGGCCCGTCGCGTTCATGAAGGCGATCAAGAAAGGCCTGAAGGCGATCGGCGTGCCGGAATCGCAGAGCCGTTATGAGTTCTTTGGGCCGGCTGCCGCGCTCGAATAACGCACTCGAGTAATCGACGAGTACTTGCCCTCTTTGAACCGCTGCGAAGCGTATTCGAAGACGGGCATGTTCGGGCTTCGATCACGCCGGCGGGTTTGGCCTCGTAAAAAGCGGGCCAAATTTGCCGCGCCTTCTAGCGCTCCCTCCTGCGGCGAAACGCCCACCAGCCCGTCAGCCCGGTAAAGCCGGCGACCAGCACCACCATCAGCCAGAAGCCATGCTTGTTCTCGGCGAGCGGAATGCCACCGACGTTCATGCCGAAGAAACCGGCGACGATATTGATCGGCATCACCAGTACCGTGACTAGCGTCAGGGTAAATAGCGTCCGGTTGTTCTGCTCCTCGAGGCCCGAGGTGATTTCTTCCTGCAGCAATCTGACCCGCTCGATCAATCCCGCTACGTCCGAAAGCACGACCGAGAACTCCTCCGTCGATTCACGCAGATCTTGCACGTCTTCCGCATGAAGCCACCGAGGCGGCCTCGCCAGCAAGCGGAAAATCGCGCCCGGTTCGGGTGCCAGCATGCGTTGCAGGCGTGTCAGCGTGCGACGCATCGCGCCGAGGTCCAGGCGGTTTTGCGTCGGCCGTTGCGACAGAAAGCGATCCTCGATTCGATCGACGTCGGCACTGGTTCGGCGGACGATCTGCACGAGCAGGTCGGCCTGGTCGCGCATCAGATGAACTAGCAGTTCGGCAGGTAACCTGAATATTTCACCTTCGCGCACCGACGCGCGCAAACGGTCGACCGAGCGCAGCGGCTTCAGCCGCGCCGTCACGATGAGCCGCTTATGTGCGTAGATCCACAGCGTCGCGATTTCTGACGGGATGAATTCGAGGTTGAACATGACGTCGTTGACGACCGCGCGCAGTGCGCCGTCCGCATGCTCGATCCGCGTCGAATGCGAGCCTTCGCGCAAGGCGTCGAAAAAGGTTTCGGGCAGATCGAGTTGCGTGCGCATCCAGCGCTCGCTCGCGCTATGCGCGAGATTGAAGTGAAGCCATAGAAATTCGCCAGCGTCCGTCGCGCTAGTGCCGGCATCGTCCTCGCGCTCGCGGTACCAGTCGATGACTTCGTCCGCGTCGATCGGCCGCCCGGCGAGCGTCGGCGAAAACCGGAAACCGCAGACCATACCCGACGAATCCGCGCCGTAGGTTTGCATTGCCAGATCTGATTTCATAGGTCGTTCGATGCCAGCGCTTCCGAAAGGAATACGTGAGCATAGCGCGAACAATTGAAAGAGAGTTGACGCGCGCACTTTCCGGCGTCGTATTGTCGAATTGTGGCGGCTGGATTGTCTCCGAAACGTCATCTCTGCCGATGACGGCCGCGTAAACGCAAAAACCCCACCGCGGCGGGTGGGGTTTCTGACTGGAGGGGAGCCTGACGATTACCTACTTTCACACGGGCAATCCGCACTATCATCGGCGTGGAGTCGTTTCACGGTCCTGTTCGGGATGGGAAGGGGTGGGACCGACTCGCTATGGTCATCAGGCATGACGGGTTGCTGCGTCGCAGGGCTGGAGTCAACCGGTTGCGCCACAGCCAATCGGGAAGAAGCGTAAAGGATTCGAGTGTGTGGGGGTTGTGTTGTTTCTGGCACAACACTGAATCCCAACCGGGCGTTTCTGTGAGCTCCCGCGGGAGGTCACACAAATCCCCTTCGGGGATCGGACCCGCGTAAGTACTGAAGCACTCACGCGGGTCGAGACACACCTGTTATAGGATCAAGCCTTACGGGCAATTAGTATCAGTTAGCTCAGTACATTACTGTACGTG
>NZ_CADFGP010000084.1 GCF_902833905.1 Paraburkholderia tuberum STM678
CTTCCCCTTGCCGGGTGTGCAGAGGACTTTCACCCCCAAGTCATCCGGCTCGCCACCACAGCGGGTCGGACAGCGCCAGTCACGGCGCTACGCGCCATGCCTGGCGCACCAACAAAAAAGCCGCCCACGGGCGGCTTTATCGCATTCAGGCTTCAGAGCCAGGCGGACTATCCGAAGACAATCTGCCCGCCGACCCTTACTGAATCTTCGCGTTCTTGCGCAGATTCTCTTCGAACGCCTGCAGCTTTTCCTGCTGGATCTGCTGCACGATCTGCGTGCGCACCTGCTCGAGCGGCGGCGGCGTGACGGCGCGGATGTCGTCGACACGGATGATGTGCCAGCCGAATTGCGTATGCACCGGCGTGTCGGTCATCTGGCCTTTCTGCAGATGCGTGGCCGCGTCCGCGAATTCAGGCACGTAGGCCTTCGGGTCCGACCAGTCGAGATCGCCGCCGTTCTTGCCCGATCCCGGGTCCTTCGAGTACTGCTTGGCCAAGGCCTCGAAGCTCGCGCCGGCCTTGATCTTCGCGATCAGCTCCTTCGCCTGTTGCTCGTTGTCGACGAGGATATGGTGCAGGTGATATTCCTTGCCGCCCGCATCCTTGACGAGCGCGTTGTAGCGCGCGGTGATTTCGGCGTCGGTCGGCTGATTGTTCTTTACGAAGTCTTCGATCAGCGCGCGCAGCACGACAGTTTGCTGCGCGACCGCGATTTGCGCCTTGACGTCCGGACGGTTCGGCAGCCCGCGACGCAGCGCTTCCTGCATCAGGATTTCGCGATTCACGAGCTCTTCGCGCACGGCCTGCTGCAGTTGCGGCGTGTCCTGCTGTCCCTGGTGAACCAGTTGCTGGATCAATGCATCGGCGCGCGACTTCGGAATCGGCGTACCGTTCACCACGGCGATGTTCTGTGCGAATGCAGGTGCGGCCGCGAACGCAGCCAGCAATACCCAGAGGCGGGTTTTCTTCAAGGTCATCGAAAGGTTCCTAGCGGGGCAACAAAGCAAATTCTTCGGGCGTATACGCCGTGATGGCAAGGGCATGAATGCCGCGCTGCATGGCATCGGCCAGCGCATCATACACCATGCGATGCCGCGCCACGCGGGGCTTGCCGGCAAACGCGACGGCCACGATCGTGACACTGAAATGACCGCCGGCGGCGGCACCAGCGTGGCCCGCGTGCTGCGCGCTGTCGTCGGTGATGCGGATCGATTCGACGGGCGCGAGCGCGGCCGCGAGGCGCGCCTCGATGAGCGCGGCGCGCTCGGCGGTGGTGGCGTGCATGAACAGGTCGCTCATGTCATTCCTCCTTCATGTACTTCGACAGCCACAGGCTCTGCCCGACGATGAACACGAGCAGGCAGCCGGTCGCGCCGAACAGCTTGAAATTGACCCACTGATCGGTCGTATAGTGATACGCGACGAACAGGTTCAGCAGACCGAGCAGCACGAAAAACGCCGCCCAGATCAGGTTCAGCTTGCCCCAGATCGCGTGCGGCAGCGTGATCTGCTTGCCCATCATCGCTTCGATCAGGTTCTTGTTGAAGCCGAGCTGCGACACGATCAGCGCGACGGAAAACGCCCAGTACAGCACGGTCGGCTTCCATTTGATAAAGGTGTCGTTGTGCAGCACGAGCGTCGCGCCGCCAAATACGACGACGACGCCGAGGCTCACCCACAGCATCGGGTCGACCTTGCGGTGGCGGAACGCCACCCACGCGATCTGCACCAGCGTGGCGACGATCGCCACTGCCGTCGCCGTGAAAATGCCCCAGATCTTGAAGGCGACGAAGAACAGGATGATCGGGAACAGATCGAACAGGAATTTCATTATCTGATCGGGAAGTCGGAGAGTGAGTCGAACGTTGAAGCGCGCCCGCCTGGCGTGCAAGGTGCGCGGTGCCCGCTGGCGAGCGGGACTGCCGCATTTGAAGGGCGCCGCGCGCACTTCCAATGCGGCGCCGAAGGCGGGCAGGGATGCTGCCGCGCCGCGTTACTTGGGCTCGAATTGTAACGCAGCCGAATTGATGCAGTAACGCAGACCGGTCGGCGCCGGTCCGTCCTCGAACACGTGGCCCAGATGCGCGCCGCAGTTCTTGCACTGCACCTCGATGCGCAGCATGCCGTGTGAGCGGTCGGTCTTCTCGGCGATCACCTCGCCGTTGATGGGGCGGAAATAGCTCGGCCAGCCGCAGCCGGCGTCGAACTTGGTGTCCGATTCGAACAGCGGCGCGCCGCAGCACACGCAGTCGTAGACGCCGCGTTCCCAGTGATCGTCGTAGCGGCCCGTGAACGGGCGCTCGGTGGCCGCATGGCGCGTCACCTGGTATTCCATGTCGGTCAGCTGCTTGCGCCACTCGGCGTCGCTTTTCTGTACGGCTGGGGCGTCATGCTTGAGATCGTCGGGGTTGCTCATGGTCGGGTTCCTGTCTCGGGTTTGTCTCGCGGGCTTGTGCTGGTTCGTGCCGGTGTTTTCTGGAGGCACGGCCGTGGCGATTCAACCGCGCCGGCGCGTCATGATGAACAGCTCACTTCCAGTGAGTTCGCCCAGTCGGGCGGCAGGCCCGCATACGACGCGTATTCGGGCTGCTCGTCGAACGGGTGACGCAACACGGCCGCGAGCCGTTCCACCTCGGAGAAATCCTTCTCCTTCGCGCGTTGGATCGCCGTTTCCGCCAGATGGTTGCGAAGTACGAATTTGGGGTTCACGCGATTCATTGCAATGGCGCGCGCAACGTCGTCGCGTGACTCTTCGGCGAGCCGCGCGCGATAGTCGTTCGCCCATGCGTCGAAGGCGACGCGATCGAGGAACAGGTCGCGCACCGGCGTGTCGCCGCTCGCATCGTGTTTCGACAGGCGCGCGAGATTGCGGAACGTCAGCGTGAAATCGGCGCGGTTCGCGTGCATCACTTCGAACAGCCGGTTGACCAGCGCGTCGTCGCCGTCGCGCGCCTGTTCGAGGCCGAGCTTCGCGCGCATGCGGTTTTCGAGCGCCGGCGCGAAACGGTCCTTGAAGCCGGCGAGCACGTGCTGCGCATCGTCGACCGCCTTGTCGGCGCGCACGCTTTCGTCGTGCTTCTCGCCGAACAACGGCAGCAGTCCCTGCGCGAGGCAGAACAGGTTCCAGTACGCGATTTGCGGCTGCAGCCGGTAGGCGTAGCGGCCCTGCGTATCGGAGTGATTGCAGATATGGCCGGCATCGAAGCCATCCATGAAACCGAACGGGCCGTAGTCGATCGTCAGGCCCAGGATCGACATGTTGTCGGTATTCATCACGCCGTGACAGAAACCGACCGCCTGCCAGTCGACCATCAGATCCGCGGTGGAGCGCACCGCCTCGGCGAGCAGCGCCAGATACGGATCGTCGGCCTCCTTGCAATGCGGATAGAAGCGCTCGACGACGTGATCGGCGAGCGCGCGCAACGCGTCGACACGATCGTTCGCGTAGAAGTGCTCGAAGTGGCCGAAGCGCACGAAGCTCGGCGCGACGCGCGTGACCACCGCGGCGGTTTCGATCGTCTCGCGCCGCACCGGCTGGTCGGAGCCGATCACGGACAATGCGCGCGTGGTCGGAATGCCGAGATGATGCATCGCCTCCGAGCACAGATATTCGCGGATCGACGAGCGCAGCACCGCGCGGCCGTCGCCCATGCGCGAATAGGGCGTGCGGCCCGCGCCTTTGAGCTGCAGTTCGTTGCGCTCGCCGTCGTGTTCGAGCTCGCCCAGACCGAGCGCGCGGCCGTCGCCGAGCTGGCCGGCCCACACGCCGAACTGATGCCCCGAGTACACCGACGCATAAGGCAGCGTGTCGGCCGGCCAGTCGCGCGTCGCGTTGCCGCAGAACAGCTCGATAAAGCCCGGATCGCGCTCGATACCCTCGGGCATCCCGAGCCGCGCGGCGGTCTCGGCCGAGAAGCCGACGAGATAGGGTGCGTCGAGCGGCGCGGCGGGCAGGCGCGTGAGGAACGTGCCGCCGAGCCGCGCGAACGCGTTGGCTGGGGGAGTGGCGAGTGTGTTGGAAAGATCCGTCAAAGCTGCGGATAGCCCTGCAAAGCTTGGGGAAAACGACATGTTGAGCGCCTCTGGATTAGCCGATATTGTAAGTCCGCGCCCGCGGCGCTGCTGGGCGGCCGCCTTCATCGTTCGGACCATGCTGCTGCGCTCGACGCCGCCACGATCTTGCGCCAACCCATCGACCCACTGACAAGCCGAGGAGACCCCGCCTTATGACGACGCCGCTGCTGGGCCAGATGATGGACGTGCCGCTCACCGTGTCATCGTTGCTCGCGCATGCCGCGCGGCATTTCGGCAGCACCGGGATCGTGTCGCGGCGCATCGAAGGCGACCTGCATCGCTACACCTATCGCGATTGCGAGCAGCGCGCAAAGCAACTCGCGCAGGCGCTCATCGCGCTCGGAGTCGAACCGGGCGAACGCGTTGCGACGCTCGCGTGGAACGGCTACCGGCATCTCGAAGCGTATTACGGCACCACCGGGTTCGGCGCCGTGTGTCACACGATCAACCCGCGGCTTTTCCCCGACCAGATCGCCTACATCGTCAATCATGCCGACGACGCGTACGTGCTGTTCGACGCGACGTTCGCCGCGCTGGTCGACACGCTCGCGCCGCAATGCCCGCGCGTGCGCGGCTGGATCGCACTGTGCGATGAAGCGCATCGGCCGCCGATGCAAACGTCGGTGCTGTGCTACGAAACGCTGATGGACGGGCAGGACGGCCGCTTCGACTGGCCCGCGCTCGACGAGCGCCAGGCGTCGTATCTCTGCTATACGTCGGGCACGACCGGCAATCCGAAAGGCGCGCTGTATAGCCATCGCTCGACGGTACTGCACGCGTTCGGCGCGGCGTTGCCCGACGCAATGAACCTGTCGGCGCGCGACTCGGTGCTGCCCATCGTGCCGATGTTCCATGTCAACGCATGGGGCCTCGCGCACGCGGGGCCGCTGACCGGCGCGAAGCTCGTGTTCCCCGGCAAGGATCTCGACGGCAAGTCGCTGTACGAACTGATGGAGAGCGAACGCGTCACGTTCTCGGCCGGCGTGCCGACCGTGTGGCTCGGTCTGCTGAACCACCTGCGCGAAACGGGCGCGAGGTTTTCGTCGCTCGAGCGCACGGTGATCGGCGGTTCCGCCTGTCCGCCCTCGATGCTGCGGATACTCGAGGACGACTACGGCGTGCAGGTGATCCATGCATGGGGCATGACGGAGATGTCGCCGCTCGGTACCTTGTCGAAGCTGACCTGGGAGCAGAGCCAGCGGCCGCTCGCCGATCAGCGCAAACTGCTCGAAAAGCAGGGGCATGCGATCTACGGCGTCGACATGAAGATCGTCGGCGAGGATGGCCGCGAGCTGCCTTGGGATGGCGTCGCGTTCGGCGATCTGCACGTGCGCGGGCCGTGGGTCATCGACCGGTATTTCCGCAAGGAAGACTCGCCGCTCATCGACGGCTGGTTCCCGACCGGCGACGTCGCGACGATCGACCCCGACAGCTTCCTGCACATCACCGATCGCTCGAAGGACGTGATCAAGTCGGGCGGCGAATGGATCAGCTCGATCGACGTCGAGAACGTCGCGCTCGCGCATCCGGCGGTCGCGGAAGCCGCGTGCATCGCGTGCGCGCATCCGAAGTGGACCGAGCGCCCGTTGCTCGTCGTCGTCAAACGCGCGGGGCAAGACGTCACCCGCGACGAACTGCTCGCGTACTACGACGGCAAGGTCGCGAAGTGGTGGATCCCCGACGACGTCGTGTTCGTCGACGACCTACCGCACACGGCGACCGGCAAGTTGCAGAAGCTGAAGCTGCGCGATCTGTTCCGCGATCACGTGCTGCCGTCCGCGCTCGAAGACGGCCGCAGCTGTCCGCTGACCCCCGAGTCCCAGGGGAAACCCCACTCGGGAATAAATTGAACGTTCGTTCTTTTTTGGTGTATCGTGCCTGCTGACCCCGGAACCGTCGCTTGAAAAAGTCTGACCATAAGCAGGCTCGATGAACCGGACGGGCGGCGCATCATGCGCCGCCTCAATGCATGGATCGCACGGAGGCACGCAGATGGCAGTGGACTACATAACTCATGACGGCGTGGCCGTCCTCACGCTGAACAATCCGCCCGTCAATGGACTCGGTCTGTCGACGCGCGCGGGTATCGTCGAAGGGCTCGAGCGCGCGCAGAACGATCCGGCCATCAAGGCCATCGTGCTGACGGGTGCGGGCAAGGCCTTTTCGGGCGGCGCCGACATCACCGAATTCAATACGCCGAAGGCGACCCAGGAGCCGACGCTCGCGACCGTCATCAAGGCCGTGGAAGGCAGCGCGAAGCCGGTCGTCGCGGCGATCCACAGCGTCGCGATGGGCGGCGGCCTCGAACTTGCCCTCGGCGCGCATTACCGCGTCGCCGCGGCCGGCGCGCAGATCGCGCTGCCCGAAGTGAAGCTCGGCATCCTGCCGGGCGCGGGCGGCACGCAGCGTCTGCCGCGCGCCATCGGTCTGGAAGCGTCGCTGAACATGATCGTGTCGGGCGCGCCGGTGCTCTCGGAAAAGCTCGCCGATTCGGGGCTGTTCGACGAAGTCGTCGCGAATCCCGCCGAACTGGCCGAAGCCGCGCTCGCGTTCGCGCGCAAGGTCGGCGCCGCGGCCGGCCCGCATCCGAAGGTGCGCGAGCGCAAGATCGAACATCCGAATGCGGCCGGTTTCATCCAGTTCGCGCGCAATAGCGTCGCGGCAATCGCGAAGAACTTCCCAGCGCCGCATAAATGCATCGACGCGGTCGAAGCCGGTGTGAAGGACGGCTTCGACAAGGGCCTCGCATTCGAGCGCGAATGCTTCATCGCGCTCGTGCAGACGCCGGAGAGCCGCGCGCTGCGTCACGCGTTCTTCGGTGAGCGGGCGGCGAGCAAGATTCCCGACGTGCCGGCAGATACTTCGGTGCGCGACATCGATCGGGTGGCCGTGATCGGCGCCGGCACGATGGGCGGCGGCATCGCGATGAACTTCCTGAACGCGGGCATTCCGGTCACGCTGCTGGAAACGAAGCAGGAAGCGCTCGACCGCGGTCTCGCGACGATCCGCAAGAACTACGAGGCGACCGTCAGGAAGGGCAAGCTGAAGCCCGAGGTGATGGAACAGCGCCTCGCGCTGCTGAGCTCGACGCTCTCTTACGACGACCTGAAGCACGCAGACATGATCGTCGAAGCCGTGTTCGAAGAACTGGGCGTGAAGGAGCAGGTGTTCCGCCGGCTCGATGAAGTCGCGAAGCCCGGTGCGATCCTCGCGTCGAACACGTCGACGCTCGACGTCGACAAGATCGCCGCGTTCACGAAACGTCCGCAGGATGTGGTCGGCATGCACTTCTTCAGCCCGGCCAACGTGATGAAGCTGCTCGAAGTCGTGCGTGGCAAGGAGACCGCAAAAGACGTGCTCGCCACCGTGATGAAGCTCGCGAAGAAGATCAGGAAGACCGCGGTGGTGTCGGGCGTGTGCGACGGCTTTATCGGCAACCGGATGATCGAGCAATACGTTCGTCAGGCGCTCTTCTTGCTCGAAGAGGGCGCGTTGCCAGCGCAGGTAGACAAGGCCATCGAGAAGTTCGGCTTCGCGATGGGTCCGTTCCGCATGAGCGACCTCGCCGGCAACGACATCGGCTGGGCGATCCGCAAGCGCCGTTATCTCGAACACCCCGACATGCACTACTCGAAGATCGCCGACCGTCTGTGCGAGATGGGCCGCTTCGGCCAGAAGACCGGCGGCGGCTGGTACGACTACAAGGCGGGCGATCGCACCGCATACCCTTCGGGCGTGGTCAACGAAATGATCAGTGAGTACTCGAAGGAAACCAACGCTGAGCGCCGCAAGATCAGCGACCAGGAAATCGTCGAGCGTCTGGTGTTCGCGCTCGTCAACGAAGGTGCGAAGATTCTCGAGGAAGGCATCGCGTCGAAGGCGTCGGATATCGACATGGTCTATCTGACCGGCTACGGCTTCCCGTTGCATCGCGGCGGCCCGATGCTGTACGCGGACGCGGTGGGGCTCTACAACGTCGAGCGCGCGATTCGCCGCTATGCGGCGCGGCCGAACGGCGACGCGTGGAAGCTCGCGCCGAGCATCGCGAAGCTCGCGGCCGAAGGTCGCGGGTTCAACGGCTGAGCGCGGCCGGCTTCAGCCCACGAATTGAGCGGTGCGGGTTTCCCCCGCATCGCTCGCATCAAACGACAGAGGTGGCGCGGTGATGCGCTTTTGAACGCACGGCAGTGAGCCGGCGCGCCACTACTGACACTGCAATTGGAGACACGCATGACTGACGCCGTAATCGTATCCACCGCCCGCACGGGTCTCGCCAAATCGTGGCGCGGCGGGTTCAACATGACGCACGGCGCGACGCTCGGCGGCCACGTGACGCAGGCCGCGGTCGAGCGCGCGAAGCTCGATCCGGCGCGCGTCGAGGACGTGATCATGGGTTGCGCGAATCCGGAAGGCGCGACGGGCGGCAATATCGCGCGGCAGATCGCATTGCGCGCGGGCTTGCCGGTCAGCGTGCCGGGCATGACCGTGAACCGTTTCTGCTCGTCGGGATTGCAGACGATCGCGCTCGCGTCGCAGCGCGTGATCGCCGGCGAGGGCGACGTGTACGTCGCGGGTGGCGTCGAGTCGATCTCGTGCGTGCAGAACGAGATGAACCGCCACATGATGACCGACGGCTGGCTCACCGAGCACAAGCCGGAAATCTACTGGTCGATGCTGCAGACCGCCGAGAACGTCGCGAAGCGCTACTCGATCTCGAAGGAACGCCAGGACGAATACGGCGTGCGCTCGCAGCAACGCGCGGCGGCCGCGCTCGAAGCCGGTAAATTCAAGGACGAAATCGTGCCGTTGACAGTGCTCGCCGGCGTCGCCGACAAGGCGAGCGGCCGTCTTTACACGAAGGAAGTGACCGTCAGCAGCGACGAAGGCATTCGCGCCGACACGACGCTCGAAGGCGTGTCGAAGATCCGCACCGCGCAGCCGGGCGGCGTAATCACCGCGGGCAATGCGAGCCAGTTCTCGGACGGCGCATCCGCTTGCGTCGTGATGAACGCGACGCTGGCCGAACGCGAAGGGCTGCAACCGCTCGGCATCTTCCGCGGTTTCGCGGTGGCCGGCTGCGAGCCCGACGAGATGGGCATCGGGCCGGTGTTCGCGGTGCCGAAGCTGTTGAAGAAAGCCGGCCTCAAGGTCGAGGACATCGGCCTGTGGGAGCTGAACGAAGCGTTCGCGGTGCAGGTGCTCTATTGCGCCGACCAGCTCGGCATTGCGCACGACCGCCTGAACGTGAACGGCGGCGCGATCGCGGTGGGCCATCCGTACGGCGTGTCGGGAGCGCGGCTCGTCGGCCATGCGCTGATCGAAGGCAAGCGGCGCGGCGTGAAGTTCGTCGTCGTGACGATGTGCATCGGCGGCGGGCAGGGCGCGGCGGGTTTGTTCGAAGTGGTTTGAGCGGGCGTGGGCCGGCGTCATTACGAGCCCGTGTCCGACGACGGCAGGCTCAGCGTCCCCTGATCGGTGAATCGCGTCGTACCGGTCACCCCACCCGCGAGCTTGCCGCGCAGAACGTACGGAACCTGTCCCGACTGCGCGGCGCCGGCTAGCGCAAAGGCTTGACGAACCGCGGCGAAAGCCGGCACGGTCAGCGGCACGGTGACGACGGTTTCACCGAAGCGCGGCACGGTGCCGCTCTGGTCGCTGACGCCGGTGGCGAACGGCTTGCCGTTCAGTTCCAGATCGAGCGACACGCCGTTGAAGCTGACCGCGGAGTCGTTGGGATTCTGCACGCGCAGCTTGACGTTGAAGCGCATCTCCATGCCCTGGCCAGCGATCGGCTCGATGCCCGCCACATTGACGCGCAACGGGTCGGCGCCGAACAGGCCCGCGCAGCCAGCGAGTGTCAGCGTGACAGCGACGCCGGCGGCGAACAGGCGCCACACCCGTGAGACCAGGCCCGGCTGCAGCGCGCGAAAGAATGACATGACCTGCACCTCGAACGAAGCGGGTTGGTCATGCATTGTAACGGGCCACGTGGCGCGCGCAGCGACGTTTCAGGCGGCGCGCCGCCACCGTGTGCGCACGACGCAAGCGAGACGCCGGGCGGCTTGCAGAACGAAACCGCGCGCGCTGTGTTGAGCGTGTGCAGGCAGCACGATGAATGCAGCGCGATCGGCCTGCGTCGCGCGGATTGACACGACGCCACGTTGCGAGGTCACAAACCGCTCGCCTTCGTGCAACGTGAGCGACGTGAGCGGGGCGTCGTTGCCGAGCCAGGCCAGCGCATGATCGCGGAAGACGAGTTGCAATGCACCTTCGACCGCGATGATCGAACTGCGCGCGCGCAAGTCGTGCAGGGCCATCTGACCGGCGGCAAGATGCGACGCCGCGGTGCAATCCAGTTCGGCACCGGGTAACAAGCGATCGTGGTATGGACGCACAGGCATGACCGATTCCTTTAAACCGTCTTCGTGTCACACAGCTTAGGGAATCCGTCCGGATGAAAACAGGCGCAGCTGTCGACAATCTGAACCGGTACAGTGGTGCGTTTCGTCACGCTGTATCGGTCCGAATCACGTCGATGTGTATCTGTCGCGGCGCGCGGACTATCCGCACCATCGGTTCATGAGCGAATCCCCCTTCACACCGCAAGGTCCCTCGACGGACCGGCCAGCCGAGCGCCAGCCGCTGTACCGGCAACTGGCCGACCAATACCGCCGCGCGATCGGCAACGGCGCGCTGCGCCCGGGCGACCGCATGCCGTCGATGCGCGCGTTCATGCAGCGCCACGGCGTGAGCCTCGCGACGGCGACCGAGAGCTATCGCGAACTGGAACGCGCCGCGCTGATCGACGCCCGGCCGCGCGCCGGCTATTTCGTGCGCGTGCCGCCGACGGCTGCGTTGCCCTGCGCCGCCGAGCCCGATCTCGCGATGCAGCCCGGCGCCGCCGCGCAGTTCGTCGGCATTCACTCGGAGATTTCGGCGCTCGTGTCGAAATTTCAGCGCTATCCGCACGCGCTGAATCTCGGCGGCGCGACCGCGTCGCCCGATCTCTATCCGACCGATGCGTTGCAAAAGGCCGCGTTGCGCGCGTTGCGCCGGCGGCCCACCTTGCTGACCGCCGTCGGGCCCGATCAGGGTGATCCGGCGTTGCGCGCGATCATCGCCCGGCGCGCGCTCGAGGCCGGCAGCCAGATCGGCGCGGACGACATCATCATGACGCACGGCGGCGTCGAAGCGATGAACCTCGCGTTGCGCGCGGTGACGCAGCCGGGCGACACGGTCGCGGTCGAATCGCCGTGCTTCTTCGGTTTGCTGCAGGCGCTCGAAAGTCTCGGTCTGCGCGCGCTCGAAATTCCGACCAGCCCGAGCACCGGCCTCGCGATCGAGGCGCTGGCGTTCGCGCTGCACACGCATCCCGACATCAAGGCGGTCGTGGTGGTGCCGAACCTGCAAAACCCGCTCGGCAGCGTGATGCCCGACGCGCACAAGGCGAGCCTCGTCGAACTGTGCGCGCGCGCCGGCATCGCGCTGATCGAGGACGATCCCTACCGCGAGCTCGTCGATGCCGCGCCGCCGCCCCGCTCGCTGAAGGCGTGGGACACCGATGGCACCGTGATCCATTGCACATCGTTCAACAAGACGCTGGCGCCTGGCATGCGCGTGGGCTGGATCAACGGTGGCCGGTGGCATCCGCGCGTCGGTATGCTGAAGTTCGCGCAGTCGCGCCACAACGAGCAGTTGTCGCAAGTCGTGCTCGCCGGGTTTTTGGAGACGAGCGCGTACGAGCGCCATTTGCGGCGATTGCGCGAGAGCTTGCAGCTGCGGCGCGAGCGGATGGCCGCGGCGGTGGCGGCATCGTTTCCCGACGGCACGCGGTTCACGCCGCCGCGCGGCGGGATGTTTTTCTGGATCGAATTGCCGCGTCACGTATCGTCGTCGGCTTTATTCGACGCCGCGTTGCATGACGGTATTCGCATCATGCCGGGCACGGTATTTTCGAACGCCGGGCGTTTCGATCACTTCATTCGGCTCAGCTGTCCGAGTGCGGATCTGGATCAGACCGACGAAGCGGTGCGCAGACTGGGGCGCCTCGCGGCACGGATGGCAGCTCATGCGTCAACGCGATAGCGGGTATCATTTCCCGCCGTACGCTCGACACGCGCCGTCGGCTACGAAATCTGATATCTGAGCCATGACCGATCCATCGACCTCATCCAGAACGGGCCATGCATCGTTGCCCGAAAGCCCCTTCATCGACCGTCTCGGCGCACAGTTGTTGTCGGCCGCCGACGGCGTCAGCGAAGTCGTGCTGCCGTTGCAACGCGATCATATGAACACGTGGGAAGTCGCGCATGGCGGCGTCACGATGACGCTCGCCGACGTCGCGCTCGCGATGGCCGCGCGCAGTCTCGCCGGCGACGGCGTCGGCGTCGTCACCGTCGAGATGAAGGTCAACTTCATGCAGCCGGGACGCGGCGAGTTGCGCGCGACCGGCCGCGTGCTGCATCGCTCGACGACGATGGCCTATTGCGAAGGCGAGATCCGCGACAGCGAAGGCCACTTCGTCGCGAAAGCGCTCGGCACCTTCAAATACATGCGCCGCCTCGCGGTGGGCCGCGACGTCACGCGGCAGCGTCTGCGCAGCGACCCGGCGGCGAAGCCCGGTCCGAGCGACTGAGCACCCAACAACCCAAGGAGACGACCGCATGGCCCAGATCAATCGCCAATTGCTGCTGGTTTCGCGCCCCCAAGGCGAAGCCACGCCCGATAACTTCAAGCTCGTCGAAACGCCGCTCGCGCCGCTCGCCGAGGGCGAGGTACGGGTGCGCAACCACTACCTGTCGCTCGATCCGTATATGCGCGGACGCATGAACGACAGCAAGTCATACGCGGCGCCGCAGCCGCTGAACGAAGTGATGATCGGCGGCACGGTCGGCGAGGTCGTCGAGACGAGGCATCCGAAGTTCGCGGTCGGCGACAAGGTCGTCGCGATGTTCGGCTGGCAGGAGTACGGCACCTCCAATGGCACGGGCATGCAGAAGGTCGACGACACGCATGTGCCGCTGTCGGCGTATCTCGGGCCGGTCGGCATGCCGGGCGTCACCGCATGGTACGGGCTGAACCGCATCATCGCGCCGAAGGCCGGCGAGACGGTGGTCGTCAGCGCGGCAAGCGGCGCGGTGGGCAGCGTGGTCGGTCAGCTCGCGAAGGCGGCGGGCGCGCGCGCGGTCGGCATCGCGGGCGGCGCGGACAAGTGCCGCTATGTGGTCGAGACGCTCGGCTTCGACGCGTGCGTCGACTACAAGGCCGGTAACCTGTACCAGGACCTGAAGGCCGTCACGCCCGACGGTGTCGACGGCTGCTTCGAGAACGTCGGCGGCGACGGGCTCGACGCGACGCTCGCGCGCATGAACGCGTTCGGGCGCATCGCATTGTGCGGCTTCATCGCGGGCTATGACGGCCAGCCGCTGCCGCTCAAGCATCCGTCGCTGATGCTGACGCAGCGGCTGCTCGTGCAGGGCTTCATCGTCAGCGAACACATGGACGTGTGGCCCGAGGCGCTCAGGCAGCTCGGCACGCTCGTCGCGCAGAAGAAGCTGCAGTATCGCGAGACGATCGCGCAAGGGCTCGAAGCCGCGCCCGAGGCATTCATCGGCTTGCTGAAGGGCCGTAACTTCGGCAAGCAACTGGTCAAGCTGATCTGAGCGCGACGTCATCATGCAACGGCAAGCCGCCGCTCAACCAGGGAGTCACAGAATGTTCGAATTCGCGGGCAAGGTGGCGGTGATCACCGGCGCGGGCAGCGGCTTTGGCCGCGCATTCGCGCACAAGGGCGCGGCGCTCGGCATGAAGCTCGTACTCGCGGACGTCAACGCCGACGAGCTCGCGCAAACCGTCGACGCCTTGCGCGAAACCGGCGCCGAGGCGATCGGCGTGCCGACCGACGTATCGAACGCCGCGCAGGTCGAGGCGCTCGCGCAGGCGGCGCTCGCCGCGTTCGGCAAGGTCCACGTGCTGTTCAACAACGCGGGCGTCGGCACGGGCGGCTTCCTGTGGGAAAGCTCGGCGAACGACTGGTCGTGGGTGTTCGGCGTCAACGTGATGGGTGTCGCGCACGGCGTGCGCGCGTTCGCGCCGATCATGCTCGCGCAGAAGGAGCCCGCGCATATCGTCAATACGGCGTCGGTGGCGGGGCTGCTGGCGCCACCGGCAATGGGCATCTACAACGCGTCGAAGCATGCGGTGGTGGCGCTGACCGAGACGCTGTATCACGACCTGAAGCTCGCGCAGGCCGGCACGGGCGGCGAGGTCGGCTGTTCGCTGCTGTGTCCCGCCTTCGTGCCGACCGGCATCGCGGATGCCGAGCGCGCGCGTCCCGACGAGTTGCGCAACGCGGACCGGCCGACGCGCTCGCAGATCGCGGCCGGCAAGCAGTTGCAGCGCGCGGTGCAGTCGGGCAAGCTCACCGCCGACGATGTCGCCGACATCGCGTTCGAGGCGATCGCCGCGCGGCGTTTCTATATCATCACGCATCCGGGCATCATGGCGACCGTGAAGCTGCGTCACGAGGACATCGAGCAGTTGCGCGAGCCGTCCGATCCGATGTCGCTGAAGCCCGAGGTGAAGAATGCGCAGTAGCGGCCGGCTGCGCGGCCGGTGCGCCGGCTTTTGTCAACCCTTGGCGCACTGCGCGCCGCCCGATGCGCGACGCGCACCACGTTGCCGAAACCATGCCGCTGAATCCCACGATCGAGCAGGTGCTCGACATGATCGCGCGGGCCAAACGCCCGCAGTACCACCAGATGAGCGCGCAAGCGGCGCGCGCGTCGTACGAGAAAAGCGCGCCGATCCTCGAGATCGCGAGCGCGCCGATGTTCTCCGTCGAAGATCTGCACGTGCCGACGCGCGACGGCGCGACGATCCGCGCGCGCTTCTACTTCCCGGTCGAGCCGGGCTGGGCCGAGCCGCTGCCTGCCTTCGTGTACTACCACGGCGGCGGCTTTACGGTCGGCAGCGTCGATACGCACGATGCGCTGTGCCGGATGTTCGCGCGCGACGGCCAGTGCGCGGTGCTGTCGGTCGATTACCGGCTCGCGCCCGAGCACAAGTTTCCGACCGCTGTCGACGACGCCTTCGACGCCCTCAACTGGCTGCACGCGCACGCGGCCGAATTCGGCATCGACGGCACGCGGCTCGCGGTGGGCGGCGATAGCGCGGGCGGCACGCTCGCGACGGTTTGCGCGGTGCTCGCGCGCGACGCCGGCCTCGCGCTCGCGCTGCAATTGCTGATTTATCCGGGCACGACCGGCCATCAGCAGACCGACTCGCACTCGCGCCTCGCCGACGGCTTCCTGCTGTCGGGCGACACGATCCAGTGGTTCTTCGAGCACTACGTGCGAGATAGCGGCGATCGCGACGACTGGCGTTTCGCGCCGCTCGACGGCGAGCGCGGTGCGCCGGATTCTCGCGGCGTCGCGCCCGCGTGGATCGCGACCGCCGAATACGATCCGCTCAGCGACGAGGGCGATGCGTATGCGGAGAAACTCCGTGCGCTCGGCAATCCGGTCACGCTCAAACGCTACGCCGGCATGATTCACGAGTTCTTCAAGATGGGCGGCTTCGTGCCCGAAGTCGCGCAGGCGCATGCGGACGCCGCGGCGGCGTTGCGCGCGGCATTCGGCATCGGGTGAGGGCGGTGATCGCGAAGCGATGAGCGGCCGGCGGCGAATGCGCCGGCCAGGCGGTGCTCAAACGATCACGCCACGCTCATCCGGTCGCGCTCGACATTGAACGCGAAGCTGCGTTCGAAATCGCCGGGCCGCACGATTCGGTGCGAGCCGTTGTCGTCGCTGCGCTCGGCGACCGCGACGCCGATCACGTCGCCATAGGCGGCGACGCGCAGCGCGGTGGTGCTGCGCGTGCCATAGTCCGGCGATTCGATGAACGCCGCCGACAGCACGCGTTCGCGTTCGAGCGGAATACCGGTCGACGGCAATTCGTCGTCGCGCGCGAGCCGCGGATCGCGCATCAGATCGATCAGGCGTTCGAGCGGCGGCATCGGATCGCGCGCGAGCAGCGTGCCGAGCTCGCCGCGCTTTTTGACCAGCTTCGGCCACGCGGTATCGAGCACCGCGTTCGAGATGCCGTGCGTGCCCGGCGCGAGCAGCGCGGGGCCGCTGTTTGCGTCGACGGCGCCGCGATTGCAGTACCACGCGAGCTCGCGACGCGTCCAGTCGCCGACCAGCAGATTGAAGCCGTTGTAGATGTCGCCTTTTTGCGCGACGTGCCGCAGATACGCGAGCGGCGTCTCGTGTGGATTGCCGTCGGCGTCGCGCGCGGCGCTCGTGAGCCAGTCGCTGACGAGCGTGCCGCGGGTCGGCGCATCGGCGCGCATTTCGCCCGGCGCGCGGTAATTGGTCAGCGCGGCGAAGCGGCCGTCGCGCGACAAGCCGAGCCACGTGCCGCCGCCCACGAGGTCGCGGCCCCCCAGCACCTCCGGCGCGTCGCGCCACCAGCCGATCGGCTCGGCCGTGCGGCGGAAGAACTCGTCGCGATTCGCGGCGAGCGTGAACAGCGGACCATCGAGCGCATCAGGTCGCCAGTCGAAAACGATCAGGCACATCGGGGAGCATCTCCCGTTCAGAGCATGGGGCGGCCGCCTGATGCAGCGACGCAGGCGGCAAACGAAAGCGGCAAAAAACAGACGAGAATAAAGCAGTCAATAAAAAACGGCGCCCGATCGCGCCGCTTTTTTACCCTCTCCAACGATCAGACTTCGGCAGGCAGCCCGTAGGGCAGCGCCAGGAAGCGCAGCGCTGGGCCGTCGGCCGCGCCGACATGTACGCTGCCGCTCTCGAGCGCCGTGAGCTTGATCTCGACCAGCAGATCGACGCCGCCGCCTTGCGCCGATGCCGCGTTGACGATCATCCCGCACGGCTGGCCCGGATCGTCCGAGTGGAACAGCTCGGTGCCGGGCCGCACCGTGTCCAGCTCGCCGGCGACGTTGGCGAGCGACGTGCGCCGCTTGATCGTGCCGCGATACTGGCTGCGCGCGACCACTTCCTGACCCGGATAGCAACCCTTGCGGAAATTGACCGCGCCGAGCACGTCGAAGTTGACCATTTGCGGCACGAACTGCTCGACGACCGGCTGCGTGATGCGCGGCTCGCCCGCGCGGATGTCGAGCCAGTCCCACACGGCCGGCGACACGTGCTTTAGCCTGCCGTCGAGCGACGGCAGCAGCGCTTCGATCTGCGCCTTCGGGCCGATCCACAGATAGCGCAGGCGCGCCAACGCATCAGGCACGCGGATCAGCGTGCCCGCTGTGCCGTCGACCTGCACGTGCACACCGTCGGGCAGCGCGTCGAACACGCCGGACAGCGCGCCGCGCACGTCGCCCGCGAGGCCGACCACCGCGAACTCGCCGCTCGCGTCGGCGAGCTTGGCCTTGGCGCGCAGCACGAACATCGACAACCGCTTTTGCACCGCGGCCTGCAGGTCTTTCGATACCAGCAGGCGGATCGTATCGCCGCTGCGCCAGCTGAGGAACGACGCGAGCAGCCGGCCCTTGGCCGAGCAGTAGCCGCAGAGGCGCGCGTTCGCGGCGTCGAGATGCTGGACGTCGTTGGTCAACTGGGCGTGCAGGAAGCTCGCCGCGTCGTCGCCGGTCGTGTCGATCACGCCGAACTGCGGCAGCGGCATGTACGCGCCGTGCTCGAGCACGGCGGCGAATTCTTCGGCCGACGGGCGCGGCAGGATGGGCAGGGCGGCGGGCGCCGCCGCGGCGGGAGTGAGACCGGAAGCGTTACCTGAGGCGTTCACGAGCGGTGTGTTCATGGATTCCGGGAACAGTCAATTCTGACTTTGGCGAAGGCAAACAGTCATTATATTCAGTCCAGCCCTGTCGCGTTTCGCAAGTCCCTGGCGAATGAAGGCTTTCCGAGAGCCTGGCGCAGCAGGGGATTGCACGTTATCACCCTGCGGCTGTGCCCATATTGTGACCATGTTGGGGTGTTCTGCCAGAGAGGGTCCGGCGCAAGATGGGCGGGCACCCGACGTGCCGGATCTGCTGTCCGCTGCCGCGGTCACAGACGAGCCGCCGCCGGGGTGGCTGCGGCGGGGCCACTGAGGAAGGCGGACGAGCCACTGTCATTCCGTGGGCGGCTTGGCCGGTGCCCAGTCCATCGGCTGCTCAGTCGTGATTTTCAGCCGTTCGCGCAATTCGGGATGCGCGATTGCCTGAATCAGAATCGCCATTCCTCCAAGCTTCCGAGCGTCCTCGTCTGTCACTGGCAACATTGAATTTTCCGGAGCATCCGGTGGGATAGTGATTGCCAGCGCTCGATCAATCGCCGCTTGCACGTGAACCCGTGAAACTGTGCACATCTTTAACTGCTGAGTATCGGCGTCATAAAAAATGACGCTAGCCCGATCCGGTTTAGTCATCTCAATATCCCCTGCATGCCTGGAATTTATCGAATGCTCGCTGTGTGCAGAGCGCATAGGTGCGTGGATCTTGATACATTGCTCGGGCCACCTGACACTGCTCCATGTCTGAATGGTAGTCCGCGAAACACTCAGCCTCATCCAACTCACTGACGCCACGCGCGGCCAGTTCCTGGACATCGCCGAACTGCGGATCCTCGGTGTACTCAAACGGCCGCGCATCGCCGAGCGGCGTCGATACTGGCGTGGCGATGGTTCCATCTGGCAAGACGTCGCCGGGGCGGGCGTACCAGATCGCGAGGCCATCGTCGGCGGCCAGTCGCGGCAGTTTGGGGCGCTCGAATGAGCGCGCGGCACACACCAAGGGCAGCGCCCTCCGGAATAGCTGCGACGGCGTAACGGTTGGATAGTACGGCCGGATCTGCTGTTGGACAGGCGCGCCGCGTCCGCGTGAGGCGCGCGGCTTCGGCGCGACTGCAATCACATCGCCACGCTCAAGGGCGGCCCGTAGCGCCTGGGCGAGTTGATCCGGTGCAGCCCCGCTCGCATACGCGCCGCCGCGCACATTGCGCATGAACTCGACGAGCCGCGGTAGCTGGCGCGTGTCATGCGTAAGCTCCCATGCGCTTGCCGAGGCAATGAGCTTCCGGCCGGCTCGCGCTTCGTCGCTAAATGCGTTGCCGCGATATTCCTGCCGCGTGTGGAGCATGCAGCCCCAGTCGGTTCCGACTTTGAAGTCGATCGCCATGCGCCCCTCTGTAACGTCAGATCAGCCGGCATACCTATGGCCGGGACCCGATCGTGCGTTCCGAAAGAATGAATTCCGATGCGAACCCTATTGTTGTTGTCGTACCGCCTTGGCGACCACAAGAATTCTCAGAGCGGAACGGGGCGTGGAGTCTCCCAATTGCCGCAACTCGTGCTCGGGTCTTTCGCGGCGGCGTGCAGGTCGCCCCCGAACCTTCGTTTGAAACTGTCAATAACAATCAAAAGCGGCAGGAGCCGAAAAGGCGTTTGGTCGGGAATTGTCGAACCTTTGAAACTCTGACCTATGTTGTGACAGCGTACGCCTCGACTAGCATCAGACCGACGCCAGCGGAATTCATATTGTTGTTTCCGGCCGTGACCATCTGGTGCCCGCATCTATACAATACAGGTCGCAAAAGGCCGAAAGGGCTGCAAAACGGCACAGTCTCAATGTTGACCGACGCAAGACTTTCCCGTTAAAAATCAGTTCGTTGCCATCTAAACGCTAATTCTTTCCTGTCGTGTCCCTTCTGAAGAAATGTTTCGTCGCCGGCGCGCTCGTCGTTGTGCTGGCCGCGGCGGCCATCGCCGCTGGATACTACTGGGCCACCCGCCCGCTCGAATTGACCCCGGCGCAACTCGACGTCACCGTCAAGCCGCACAGCAGCCTGCGCAGCGTCGCGCTGCAGCTCAATCGCGGCGGCGTGCCGGTCGAGCCCGAGCTGTTCATCGCGATGACGCGGTTGCTCGGGCTGCAAAGCGAGCTGAAGTCCGGCAATTACGAGTTCAAGAGCGGCATCACGCCCTACGAGGTGCTGCAGAAAATCGCGCGCGGCGACGTCAACGAATATGTGGCGACGGTCATCGAAGGCTGGACCTTCAAACATATGCGCGCTGAACTCGACGCCAATCCTGCGCTGAAGCACGACACGCTCGGCATGAGCGACGCCGATCTGATGAGCGCGATCGGCGCGCCCGAGGCGTCGATCGGCAACGGCGAGGGGCTGTTTTTCCCGGATACCTACCTGTTCGACAAGGGCACCAGCGACCTCGACATCTATCGCCGCGCTTACCGTCTGATGCGCGTGCGTCTCGACGAGGCGTGGCTCTCGCGCGCGCCGAACCTGCCGTATAAGACCCCGTACGACGCGCTGACGATGGCGTCGATCGTCGAAAAGGAAACCGGCAAGGCGTCCGACCGGGCGCTCGTCGCCGCGGTGTTCGCCAACCGTCTGCGCGCCGGCATGCCGCTACAGACCGACCCGACCGTGATCTACGGAATGGGCGACAGCTACGCCGGCCACATCAGGAAGAAAGACCTGCAGACCGACACTCCATACAATACCTACACGCGGATGGGCCTACCGCCGACGCCGATCTCGCTGCCGAGCGTCGCGTCGCTGCAGGCGGCGATGAACCCGGCGCAAAGCAACGCGCTGTACTTCGTGTCGCGCGGCGACGGCAGCAGCATCTTTTCTGACACCCTCGGCGAACACAACAAGGCCGTGGACAAATACATTCGAGGGCAATGATGGCGCGCGGCAAATTCATTACGTTTGAAGGCATCGACGGCGCGGGCAAGACTACCCATCTGGGCTGGTTCCGCGAACGGCTCGAGGCGAAGCTCGCGCCGAGCGGCCGCTCGGTCGTGATGACACGCGAGCCGGGCGGCACGCCGCTCGGTGAGCAGATCCGCGATATCGTGCTGCATCAGAAGATGGATCTCGAAACCGAGGCGCTGTTGATGTTCGCGCTGCGCCGTCAGCATCTGGCCGAGGTGATCGAGCCGGCGCTCGCGCGCGGCGATTGGGTGCTGTCCGACCGTTTTACCGATGCCACTTTCGCCTACCAGGGCGGCGGCCGCGGCTTGCCGCGCGACAAGCTGGAGACGCTCGAGCGCTGGGTGCAGGGCGGTTTCCAGCCGGATTTGACCGTGCTGTTCGATTTGCCGCCCGCCGTCGCCAACGAGCGGCGCAGCGCGGTGCGCAATCCGGATCGTTTCGAGAGCGAGTCGGCGGCGTTTTTCGAGCGCACGCGCGCCGAATACATGCGCCGCGCCGAAGAAGCGCCATATCGATTCGCTATCATCGACTCTTCGCAGAGCATCGTTCGAATTCAGAAGCAGCTTGAGGAGTTGATTGCAACCCTCTGATTGGAAATAGATATAACCGCTTCTTATAATCTCGTGCGAAGTTCACTCGACATCTGAAGTAGCGCCTACAACCGATTGATTCAAAAAGACAAACGATGATCTATCCGTGGCAAGCCGATGACTGGAATCGCCTGCAGCAGCTGCACGGCCACTGGCCGCACGCATTGTTGCTGCACGGCCAGGCGGGCATCGGCAAGCTGCGTTTCGCGCAACACCTCGCGCAGGGTCTGCTGTGCGAGGCGCCGCAACCGAACGGCGAGCCGTGCGGCGCGTGCGTGGCCTGCAACTGGTTCGCGCAGGGCAATCATCCCGACTACCGCATCGTCGTGCCGGAGGCACTCGCCGCCGAAGCCGGCCTCGCGAACGCCGCGAACGGCGCCGACGACAAGGCCGAAAAAGCCGATGGCGACGAAGGCAAGAAGACCCGCACGCCGAGCAAGGAAATCAAGATCGAACAGATCCGCGGTCTGCTCGACTTCGTCGGCATCGGTTCGCATCGCGGCGGTGCGCGCGTCGTCGTGCTGTATCCGGCCGAGGCGCTCAACGTCGCGGCCGCCAACGCGTTGCTGAAGACGCTGGAAGAGCCGCCCGCGGGCGTCGTGTTCCTGATGGTGTCGGCGCGCCTCGACCGTTTGCTGCCGACCATCATTAGCCGCTGCCGTCAGTGGCCGATGAGCGTGCCCGCGCCGGACACCGCCGCGCAGTGGCTGGCTGCGCAAGGCGTCGACGACGCCCGCGCGCTGCTCGCCGAAGCGGGTGGCGCGCCGCTCGCCGCGCTCGCGCTCGCCAGCGACGAAAACCGTCCGCTGCGCGACTGGACGCTCAAGCAGCTCGCGGCCGGCGCCGGGTGCGACGCATTCGCGTGTGGCGAGGCGCTGCAGAAGCTCCCAGTGCCGCTCGTGCTCGGCTGGCTGCAGCGCTGGATGTACGATCTGCTCGCGCAGCGCACCGCCGGCGCGCCGCGCTATTTCCCGCAGGCGTCGGCCGCGCTCACCCGCTGCGCCACCCAGGCCGACGCCAATGCATTCGCGCGTTTTCTGCGCACCGTCACGCGCCAGCGCGCGGTCGAAAACCATCCGTTGAACGCGCGGCTCGTGTTCGAGGAACTGTTCATCGGCTATCGCGCGCTGTTTGCGTGAGCCCGCAGCCGGACAGCCTTCCGTCTTTTTTTCGGATCGTCGGCGGAATCTGTGGGTGAATTAGTGTGCGCGGCTAGCCAAGTGAAGCTCGATTCAGATACTGATAGAGCTTGCGACACGTTGCATCAAAGGAATTTTGTGCGGGCTCGGAGATAGCTGGCCAGATGAGGGGGCCGCCGTCTTCCTCGATGAGTTTGTCCAGGAGGGTTGCCACGGGGAGAGTAAGGAGATCGGTATCTTCATGGCAGCGTCGGATTATTTCGCCGCCGAGCATCCAAATGTGATCGCGGTGCCGAAGCAATGTGCTGCGTGCGTATCCCAAGGTTAGGAGATGCTCAAGGAAAGGTGTGAGTATTGCCACGATTGCCTGTCCAGTCGGAATATCTTCGTCGTCGACTCGCCACGACGCAGGCCAGTTATGCAGATCAGGGACGTACTGCGCAAGCGCTTGCTGTTCGGGGACAATGGCGGCTTTGTCCTTGCCGGTTCTGGGCTTGCTAACCATGTTGCTGACCCGTCTGCTTAACGCCTGTCATCATTTTCCCGGCTTTGTATATGAAGGGGCGCGGCTGTGCGAGACAACTCAATCCATCGAGATCGACGTTCGGCCGCGCAAGGGTTCGAAGCCGATTTGCTCATGCTGTAACCGGCCTGCGCGGGGTTACGACTCGCTCACACAGCGCCGCTTCGAGTTTATCCCCGTCTGGGGCTTTGCCGTGTTTCTGCTCTATACCATGCGACGCGTCGATTGTCGTGCCTGTGGCGTGAAGGTCGAAGCGCTGCCGTGGGCCAACGGCAAGCACACGCTCACCCGCGCTTACATGATCTTCCTGGCGCAATGGGCGCGTAAGCTGTCCTGGAAAGAAACAGCACTGAGCTTCCGAACCAGTTGGGAGAAGGTCTTCAACGCAGTGGAATGGGTCGTCGACTGGGGGCTGAGCCATCGCGAGCTCGGCACGATCCGCGCTTTCGGCGTGGACGAGATCCAGTATGGCCGCGGACACCAATACCTCACGCTCGTCTACCAGATCGAGGCCGGCTATACGCGACTGCTCTGGGTCGGACAAGAGCGCACGAAAGAGAGTTTCGCGAAGTTCTTTGCCATGATCGGAAAGCCGCTATGTGAGAAGGTCGAATTCGTGTGCTCGGACATGTGGCAACCCTACCTGGAGATGACCGCGCGTCATTGCCCGAACGCTCTGAATATCCTCGACCGCTTTCACATCGTCGCCAGGATGAACAAGGCCATCGACGAAGTTCGTGCCGACGAGGCCCGGCGCATGACTCGCGACGGCTACGAGCCGGTGCTCAAGAAATCCCGCTGGTGCCTGCTCAAGCGGCGCGAGAATCTCACCGGCAAGCAACGCGTTCGTCTGCGTGACTTGCTTCAGTACAACCTGCGCAGCGTGCGAGCCTATCTGCTCAAAGAAGAGTTCCAGCAACTCTGGGATTACATCTCGCCCGTGTGCGCCGGCACATTCCTCGACCAGTGGTGCACTCAGGTAATGCGCTCACGTATCGAGCCGATGAAGAAGTTCGCCCGGACGGTGCGCACACACCGGGAGCTGATCCTCAACTACTTCCGTGCACGAAAACAGTTCTCCAGCGGCGTCATCGAGGGGTTGAACAACAAAGCCAAAGTCACCATGAGAAAAGCGTACGGCTTCCGAACCTTCAGAGCCACGGAAATCGCGCTCTATCATGCACTTGGCAAGCTCCCCGAGCCTCCATCCACCCACACTTTTTACTGACCAACC
>NZ_CADFGP010000085.1 GCF_902833905.1 Paraburkholderia tuberum STM678
AGATGCCCGCCAATCTCCGCTGACCCTTCTTCCTACCACACAACTTACGCCTCAGAGCACCTCTGAGTGGCGTCGTTGGTGGACCGCATACGTTTCCTCGCATCGCTGTACGACGGCCAGATGCGGAGCCGTAGCAGGCGAGTGTTTCCCGTACATCGTTGGTAGGCCACGCGGCAAGGGCGACAGCACGAGCCCGCCATCCTCGTAGCGCATAGGAACATCGGCGCGTTCCCCGCTTTATGGCGCCGATCGCGCGATGTATCTCGCCCGGCGCAACGGTCGCAACCGTCTGGAAGCCGGCGCGGGCGATTCCAGACCAAACGCTGCAACTCACGCATGGACGGCTCGCACCGCGCCATTCATTTCGATGATTGACTGCTCCGCCAGTCACGCGGCGTCATGCTGAATCGTGAAAAGAACCAGTTCGTAAACGATCCCTGTTGCGTGTAACCCAACAGGGTCGCGACCCGTCCGATTGGATAGCGCGGATTGCTCATGTAACGCACGGCAAGTTCGCGCCGGACTTCCTCGACCAGTTCGGAGAAGCTTGTATTGTCCGATTTCAGTTGGCGCTGCATCGTGCGTACGCTCTGACCCAGATGGCGGGCGACGAGCTCAGTTGTGGCCTGCTCGAGTGGCAGCAGCAGATAGATTGCCTTGCGCACTTCCAGCGCCGCTGAATGCGCACCCGTCATGTTCAGCGGAGCGGCGAGGCTTTCGGCATAGCGCACCAGTTCCGGGTCAGCGGCCGGATTTGGGTAGTCGAGATCGGCGGCAGCGCATACGAACCCGTTGAAATCACTGCTGAACTCCAGCGGACAGCCGAAGAAGCGTCGATGAAATGTCAGGTCTGCGGGTCTTGCGTGAGTGAAATGGACTGCGCGTGGTTTCCAGTAGTTGCCGAGAAGGGCGCTCGAATGTCGCGCGAGGACACCGAGCGCAAGTTCTATCGCCTGTCTCGTCGGCGTGCCAGGTTCAACGACGAGTTCCTCGCGAATGGTGACCGTTTGGCCTGCGTCCTCGACGTAGACGGCCAGCGCCTCGTTGAGCAGGTGCCGATATTCGGCTGCGGCGAGCAGCACCTCGCGCAGCGTGCGCTTATGCGCGAGCAGGACATTGACCATGCCGGTACCGAACTTCTGCCGGGTTTCAGCCATTTGCAGTGCAAGAGTCGGGCACGCCCCCTTTTCGGCCGAGAGTTCCATCAGGCGGCAGCAGGCGGCGGCCGGAACGCGATCGTCCGGATTGGCTAGAGCCGCGGCGTCGATCCCCACCTGCTGCGCGAGCTCGACCGGGTTCAGCCCGAGCCGCCGCATCACGTCGAAGTACCCGCTCATCGCTACCGACCGCAGCATCGTTTCCATCGCTTTCCCCTCCGCTTCCGACAAGCTGCGCCTCACTCCCGGTCATGGCATGCCCGCTCCGCGCAAACACTGGCGTTAACACCGAGTGGCATGGACCGCTAAAACGATGGCGTCTATTCATAAAAGTGTAACCCGCGATTGCCGTATCGTGCCATCAGGAAGGTTCGTTATGTTCCGACCAGCTTACGCGCGATCTGTCGCGGCACGGCAAGCCAGTCACCCATATCTGGAGATAAAAGATGCAATTTCTCGACGATTCGCTGCACCCTGAGAATCACGACAAGGTAGTCATCACCACAGCGCCGTACGGCCCGGAATGGATGCCCGAGGACTTCCCGGAAGACATCCCCGTGACGATGGACGAGCAGATCCAGAAGGCCGTCGATTGCTATAACGCCGGCGCCACGGTCCTGCACCTGCACGTGCGCGAACTGGACGGCAAGGGCTCGAAGCGCCTGTCGAAGTTCAATGAACTGATCGCGGGTGTGCGCGCGGCAGTGCCCGACATGATCATTCAGGTCGGTGGCTCGATCTCGTTCGCACCGGAAGACGACGGACAAGCCGCGAAGTGGCTGTCCGACGATACGCGCCATATGCTGGCCGATCTCGATCCGAAGCCCGATCAGGTGACGGTCGCGATCAACACCACGCAGATGAACATCATGGAGCTGCTCTATCCGGAGTATCTGGCAGGCACCTCGCTTTCCAATCCCGCGTTCATGGCCGCCTATAGTGAAATGACGGTGCCGGCTGGCCCCGCCTGGGTCGAGGAACACCTGCGCCGCCTGCAGGCTTCGGGCATCCAGCCGCACTTCCAGCTCACGGGCATCCACGCGCTCGAAACGCTCGAGCGCCTCGTGCGCAAGGGCGTGTACAAGGGCCCGCTGAACCTGACATGGATCGGTATCGGTGGCGGCTTCGACGGCCCCAATCCATTCAACTTCTTCAACTTCGTGCATCGCGCGCCGGATGGCTGCACGCTCACCGCCGAGTCGCTGCTGAAGAACGTGCTGCCGTTCAACATGATGGCCATGTCGATGGGCCTGCATCCGCGCTGCGGCATCGAGGACACGATCATCGACCAGCACGGCAAGCGCTTCTCGTCGGTGCAGCAGATCGAGCAGTGCGTGCGCGTTGCGCGTGAACTCGGCCGCGAGATCGCCAGCGGCAAGGAAGCACGCGAGATCTATCGCATCGGCGTGCAGTACGAGACGGTCGAAGAGACGCTGGCCGCCAACGGCATGGCGCCGAACCGCAAGACCGGCGTGAAGAACCTGCCGCTGCGCGCGGCGTGACGGATTGGAACCCGGCCGACCGCTTCAGCGGATACCGGGTTTCAAAGGGAGGACTCCTCGGCAAGCGCCGGGGAGGGTAACGGGGCATCCATAATCGGTCCCTTTGCCCTGACGGGCAAAGACGGCTGCAAACGAGATAGACGGGAAGGAGACAAACCATGCTCATGCAACATGCCGAGCCCACCGCGGGCGGCGTTTCAGCAGCACAATCGGACGTGCCCACCTATGCGTGGGTCGTGTTTGCGTTGACGGTCGGGTTGCTGCTCTCCGACTACATGTCGCGGCAGGTGTTGAATGCGGTGTTTCCGCTGTTGAAGGCCACATGGAACCTTTCCGACACACAGCTGGGTTCGCTTAGCAGTGTGGTCGCGCTGATGGTCGGCGTCCTGACTTTCCCGCTGTCGGTGCTCGCCGATCGCTGGGGCCGGGTGAAGAGCATCGTGCTGATGGCCGCTCTGTGGAGTCTCGCGACACTGGGGTGCTCGCTCTCGAGCAACTACGGTGAAATGCTGCTCGCGCGCGCTTTCGTCGGCATCGGCGAAGCCGCGTATGGCAGCGTCGGTCTCGCGCTTGTCCTGAGCATCTTCCCGGCACGTCTGCGCTCCACGCTCACGGGCACCTTCATGGCGGGCGGGGCGTTCGGCTCGGTGACGGGCATGGCTGTCGGCGGCGGGGTCGCGGCTCATTTGGGCTGGCGCCCGGCCTTCGGTGCCATGGCGGCATTGGGGATGATCCTGGTCATCGTCTACCGGATTGTCGTCACTGAAAAACGGCTCGCACCGCTGAAGTCGGAAACCGTGGGCGCGCAGGCAACAGGGTTCGGCGTACGCATGAGTTTCAAGACGCTGATGAAGGGGCTTTTCTCGACGAAGTCTGTCGTGTGTGCCTATGTCGGCAGCGGTATCCATCTGCTTGTTCCCGCGGCAGTGTGGGCGTGGATGCCGAGCTTCCTGAATCGCTATTACGGCATGGCCACCGGCAAGGCTGCGATGGCCGCTGCAGCGTTTGTGCTGGTGACGGGCGTTGGCATGGTGGTATGTGGAAACCTTGCCGACCGCCTCAGCAAGAACTCGCGAGAAAAGAAGTGGGCCGCCGCGATCGCTTACTGTGTGACCTGCTTCACGCTGCTCGCGATCGGTTTCCGCCTGCCGGCGGGTACGTTGCAGCTCGTGGTGATCGGCGCCGGCATGTTCTTCAGCGCAGGCGCGAGCGGCCCGTCGGGTGCGATGGTGGCTAACCTCACCCCGCCGTCGATTCACGCATCGGCGTTTGCGACCCTGACGCTGGCGAACAATTTTCTCGGTCTGGCTCCCGCAGCCGTCCTGACGGGGATTGTCGCCGACCGGATCGGGCTGCTCGGCGCGTTGCAACTCGTTCCGTTTGCGCCCCTCATTGCGGCTACCGCATTTTTCATCGGCAAGCGGAACTATGCCGTCGACCTGGATCGCCTGAACGCGCTGCGTGAGCAGGCCGTGCGCTGAGCGGAACTCTCACCCCCGGCGCCGTTCGCTCGCTTACCACGCGACGGCGCCGGTCGTTGAAGGATTTGCGTGATATTGCAACTTGTTTAGACACAACACTGATCTGGCAAAGACACCTACGGTAGGTCGAAATTTTCCGCCGCAGGCGTAGTCGATTTTGCAGTTTGAGTAACGAATAGGAGATTCAGCGTGGCAAAGGCAGTACGCTTTCATGAAACCGGTGGTCCGGAAGTCTTGCGCTATGAGGACGTTGAAGTGGGCGACCCCGGCCTCGGCGAGGTGCGCTTGCGCCAGGAGGCCGTAGGCCTGAATTTCGCCGACACCTATTTCCGCAGCGGCCTTTACCCGGTTCCGCTGCCTTCAGGCATGGGCGTCGAGGCCGCAGGCGTGGTTGAGGCAGTCGGTGCCGATGTAACGAACGTCGCGGTCGGCGATCGTGTGACGTACACCGGCTTCATCAATACGCTTGGCGCCTACAGCACCGAACGCCTGATCCCGGCCGCGCCACTCATCAAGCTGCCCGACGCGATCTCATGCGAGACGGCTGCCGGTATGACCATGCGAGGCCTGACCTCGTCGTATCTGATGCGCCGCATTTACGACTTCAAGGCGGGTGACACCGTCCTGCTGCATGCGGCCGCCGGCGGTGTGGGCCTGATCGTGTCGCAATGGGCGAAGCTGCTGGGTCTCACCGTGATCGGCACGGTTTCGACCGAAGCCAAGGGCGAGGTGGCCCGCGCCCATGGCTGCGACCACATCATCTATTACGGCCGGGAAGACGTCGCGAAGCGAGTGCGCGAACTGACCAGCGGCGCCGGCGTGAGCGTGGTGTTCGACAGCGTCGGCAAGGACACCTTCGAAGGGTCGCTCGATTCGCTCAAGCGCCGCGGCCTGATGGTCTGCGTCGGCACCGCTTCGGGCCCGATTCCGCCGTTCAATCCGCAGATTCTGGCGATGAAGGGCTCGCTCCACCTGACCCGCCCGGCGCTGGCCGACTACATTGCCGACCCCGCCGAGAAGAACGAGCTCGCCGGTGAAATTTTCGGGCACATCGCCTCGGGACGCATCAAGATCGAGCTGAATCAGCGCTACGCGCTCGAGGATGCAGCGCAAGCCCACCTGGACCTGGAATCCCGCAAGACGACGGGTTCGTCGGTCTTCGTCATTTGAGGAGCTAGCCATGCGAGTCGAACAATTGACATATGCGATCGGCGCCGAACTGGTTGGAGTGAATCTCGCCGATGCGATCCGCGATGAGGGCCTGTTTGGCGAGATCCGGGCGGCACTGCTGAAACACCGGGTGCTGTTTCTCCGCGACCAGGACATCTCGCGCGCCGAGCACGTGGCATTTGCGCGCCGCTTCGGCGAACTGGAAGACCATCCGGTCGCGGGCAGCGATCCCGAGCATCCGGCCCTCGTGCGCATCGACAAGACCCCGGATCAGCCGAACGACCGGTACGAAAACGCGTGGCACGCGGATGCCACCTGGCGCGAAGCGCCGCAGTTCGGCGCGGTCCTGCGCTGTGTAGAGTGTCCGCCGGTCGGGGGCGACACGATGTGGGCAAATATGGCCCTCGCTTACGAGAACCTGCCGGACCACATCAAGACCCAGATCGCGGACCTGCGTGCCCGCCACAGCATCGAGGCGAGCTTCGGCGCGGTAATGCCGATCGAAAAACGCCTTGCGCTGAAGGCCCAGTATCCGGACGCGGAGCACCCGGTCGTGCGCACGCACCCGGAGACCGGCGAGAAGGTGCTGTTCGTGAGCGCCTTCACCACTCATTTCACCAACTATCACACGCCGGCACGGGTGCGCTTCGGGCAGGACGCCAATCCGGGCGCGGGCGACCTGCTGCGCTATCTGATCAGCCAGGCCTATATCCCCGAGTACCAGGTGCGCTGGCGCTGGCAGCCCAATAGCGTGGCGATCTGGGACAACCGCAGCACGCAGCACTACGCGGTGATGGACTACCCGCCGTGCCATCGCAAAATGGAACGCGCCGGCATCATCGGCGACAAGCCGTACTGAACTAGCAGGTAGCTTCCCATGAATTACGAATTGAAACCGACCATTCTGATGGTGCCCGGCTTGCGCGACCACGTCGCGGAACACTGGCAAACCCTGTTGGAGCAGAAGTTGCCCAAGGCGCTCTCGGTGCCGCCGCTCGAGCACGACAAGCTCAGTTGCGCGGCGCGCGTTGCGGCGCTCGACGCGGCCCTCGCGAAAATCGACGGCCCGGTTATCCTGGTCGCGCACAGCGCGGGCGTGATGATTGCGGTGCATTGGGCGCAGCAGCACAGCCGCAAGATTCACGGCGCGCTGCTTGCCGCTCCGGCCGACCTCGAGACGCCGCTGCCGGCCGGCTATCCGGCCATCGATGCGCTGGCCCAGAACGGCTGGCAGTCGATCCCGCGCAAACCGCTGCCGTTCCCGAGCATCGTCGGCGCCAGTCGCAACGATCCGCTCGCGCAGTTCGAGCGGGTGTCCGCGATGGCAAAAGACTGGGGCAGCCGCCTCGTCGACCTCGGCGAAGTGGGTCACCTCAACCCCGCCGCGGGCTTTGGTGAATGGCCGATGGCAGAGAGCCTGATCCATGAACTCATCTGACCCGAAGCGCGCCACCCAGCCAGGCATTGAGACGGCCGAGCGTCCCCCCATGACGATCGAGGTGTTCTTCGATTTCATCTGCCCGTGGTGTCTGATCGGCAAACGCAATATGGACGCGGCCGTGCGCCGCTTTGCCGGGTTGCGGCCCGATGTGCCGCTGGCGGTGCTGTGGCGCTCCCATCAACTCCTTCCCGATACGCCGCTCAATGGCAAGGATTACCAGGCGTTCTATCTTGATCGCCTGGGTAGTCCCGAGGCGGTGGCGGCAAGGCGCGCGCAGGTGCAGCGCGCAGGCTACCACGCCGGCGTCGAATTTGCGTTCGACCGGATCGGCGTGCTGCCCAACACCGCTGCCGCGCACCAGCTCGTTGCTTATGCAGCCAGCCGCGGCAGCGAGGCCCAACTAGCCTCATTGATCGATCGCATGTTCACCGCCTACTTCATGGAAGGCGAGAACATTGGTGAGCCGCGGATCCTTGAGCAGCTCGGACTCGAGTGCGGTCTGGACTACGCAGGCCTGACAGATCATCTGGCCGAATCGGGCCGGCACATGTTGCACTCCAGCCATCGCGTGAACGGCGTTCCGCACTTTGTGTTCAACGCCGGCTACGCGCTTTCGGGAGCCCATTCTCCCGACGCGATCTTCGAAGCCATGGTGCTGGCGGTCCGAGACTAAAGGAACGCAGAGTGTCACGTCAGATATCGGTTGGAACGGTCGATGAACTCGCACCAGGGCAACGCAAGCTGGCCTTCATCGATGGCCGCAGCATTGTCCTGTTCAACATCGCCGGCGCGATCCACGCAATTGATAACTCGTGTCCCCACAACGGTGCGTCGCTCGCGAGCGGTCAACTGGAGGGATGCATGCTGCGCTGTCCGGCGCACGGCCTGCGCTTTGACTTGCGCACGGGATCCATGGCGGGGGCGGGCGGCCTGAGCCTGACGACTTTCCCGGTCCGGGCCGTTGACGGACAACTGGTCGTGAGTCTCGACGGGCCCGCCGCCAGTCCGACACATGCATGAGGGTGCGACGACGACATCCAGGCGCGGGACCATACAACTATTCAGGAGAAAGGGATGCAAGGTTTGATGATGCAGCAACCGTTACTGGTCGCTTCGCTGCTCGCGCACGCTGAACGCCATCACGGCGGACAAGAAATCGTGTCTCGACGTGTCGAAGGGGACATTCACCGGTATCGGTATCGGGATCTTGCGCAACGCGCGCGCCGCATGGCAAACGTCCTGGAAGGCCTCGGCGTCAAGCCGGGCGAGCGGGTAGGGACGCTGGCGTGGAACGGTTACCGGCACATGGAGTTGTACTTCGCCGTGTCGGGATCCGGGTCCGTGCTGCATACGCTCAACCCCCGACTGCACGTCGACCAGCTCGCGTACATCATTGAGCATGCGGAAGATCGCGTCGTATTCTTTGACGCGACGTTTCTGCCGCTGATCGAGAGCGTTGCGCCGCGCGTTAAAAGCCCCAAGGTATTCGTGGCGATGACTGATCGCGCGCACATGCCGCAAGCGAACGACCTGACCGGCATGCTGATGTGCTACGAGGATCTGCTCGAGCTGCACGACGACGTTTTCGAATGGCCGCTGCTCGATGAAAACAGCGCGTCATCGCTGTGCTACACGTCGGGCACCACCGGCAATCCGAAGGGTGTGCTGTACAGCCACCGCTCGACCCTCCTGCACACGTACGCGGCGGCGCTGCCCGACTCGCTCAACTGTTCGGCACGCGACGTGATCCTGCCGGTCGTGCCGATGTTCCATGTGAACGCGTGGGGGTTGCCATACATCGCCTGCATGGTCGGCGCGAAGCTGGTGTTCCCGGGTCCGGCGCTGGACGGCAAGTCGCTTTACGAACTGATCGAGGCGGAACAGGTCACCCTGTCCGCGGGCGTCCCGACGGTCTGGCAAGGCCTGCTCACGCACGTCGGCGAGCGGCAGGAGACCTTCGCGTCGATGCGGCGCACGATTATCGGCGGCGCCCCTTGTCCGACGGCGATGACCGCGCAGTTTCAGGAGCGTTATCAGGTCGACGTACTACACGCATGGGGCATGACGGAATTGAGCCCGGTGGGCACGGTTTGCAGTTTTAAGCCGCATCAGTTGTCGTTGTCCACCGAGGAGCGCTACACGGTTCAGGCGAAGCAGGGACGCTCGGTGTTCGGCATCGACATGAAGATCGTCGGCCCGGACGGCGAAGCGCTGCCGTGGGACGGCCACGCGGCCGGCGACCTGCTGGTGCGCGGCCAGTGGGTCACGCGGCAGTATTTCGGCGCCGGCGACGGCGACGCGTCGCCGCTGCGCGACGGCTGGTTCCCGACCGGCGACGTGGCAAAGATCGATCCAGACGGCTTCATGCAGATCACCGACCGCAGCAAGGACGTCATCAAGTCTGGCGGCGAATGGATAAGTTCCACCGACATCGAGAATGTCGCCTGCCTGCATCCGGAAGTTGCCACTGCGGTGTGCATCGCCGCGCGGCATCCAAAGTGGGACGAACGGCCGCTACTGTTGATCGTGAAGAAGCCCGGCAGTGCTCTGGGCGGCGGCGAGATGCTCGCGTTCTTCGACGGCCGCGTTGCGAAATGGTGGACACCCGACGCGGTGGTGTTCGTCGAGTCAGTTCCGCTGGGCGCGACCGGCAAGGTCCTCAAGAACCAGTTGCGGGACCAGTATCGGGACTACTACCTGTCGGCCTGACACGCCGACCCGGCAGCAACATGGCTTGCTTCGAGCAACAATCACGAAAGCCGCCGGGTCCACCCCGCCGCGCCACCCGGAGGAGAAAGCACGAAATCGAAGTTGAGCAGCACGGCGGCGCGCCGAACTTGGGGCACGTCTATCAACTCAAGGACGGCGGCATCATTTCCAGCTACTGGGGCCTCAAGGGAAGCGAAGAGGTCGGCGGCGGCTACAAGATCAACTTCAAGCTGCAGGGGACGTTCAACACCATGAACGGCAAGTTTGGCCTGGCCGACACCCAGGGCACGACCGCGATTTTCAACCAGTTCGCGACGATCGGGGCATCCGGTCCGTTCGGCACGTTCGACGCCGGCCGGCGGATCACCCCGATGATCTACGCGATGGCGGAGACTGACGTGCGTGGCGCCCAGTATTTCGGCAGTATCCTGACTGCGTGGCTGGGCATGAATCAGGCGGCCGGATGGCCCGGCACCAGCACGAACACCCCGATCGGCGCCCTTTATGACAGCAATGCGCTGGTCTACAATTCGCCGAAATTCTATGGGACGTCGCTTGCGCTCGAGTACGCGCCGGGCGGGGTCGCGGGCCAGTTCCAGGGCGGCACGCGCGAGTCGGCGGTTCTCAAGTTCTCGAACTACGGTCTGAATCTGTCGGCCGTGTATTACAACGGGCATGACACCAATCCGTTCCCGCTGACCTATCCCGCCGCTCCGGCTGTGTCCGCAACGGGTCTTGCCAACAATCGCTTCATCTATTTCGGTGCGCTGTACACGATTGACCGATTTTCGATATCCGGTTCGTACAGCATCGGCAAGAACCCGGCGAAGAGTAACAGCTTGAACCAGACGATCATCCATGGTGCCCTCGTAGCGCCGGGCGTATCTACCACGGCAGCCATGATCGGCATCCGCCACACCTTCTGATTCCACCACCCCTCCACAACTGGAGCAATTGATGCAGAACAACAAGACATTCAGGATGGCTGTCGGAACATTGATGGTTGCAACGTCCATCACCACATGGGCCCAAAACGGCGAAACCGCCAGTGCGGCGAGCGCGTCGGCGATGGCGGCGTCGGGCACCGCGGCGCCGGCCACCGGAAGAAAAGCGAATCGTGCCCTTCGCCGGAAGATTTATGCCGCGATCGGGAAGCACAAGGAGATCAGCGCCGGAAATATCAGTGTTACGGCAAAAGACGGCGCAGTGACGCTGAATGGCACCGTCACGGAGGCTTCCCAGGTCGACAAGGTCGCGGAAATCGCGAAGGGTGTTCCAGGAGTCACTTCGGTGGCCAACAAGCTTACGGTGCGCAAACCATTCGGCGGCATGTAAGCTTGCTGTCGCCAGCCCATGAGGACTCGGCCCCGGCGACTTCTCACCATCCGTGTATCCGGGCGCGAAACTTGGGAGTGGGGGCCGCGCGATTTATTTGGCTCCCGGCGCGCCCGGCCCGGTATGTGGCCGCTCAGGCGTCGGTGAATGGTTGATTGATAAAGCAGCCTTGAGCCGGCAGCCTACGAGCAATACGCGGGCCGCCTGAAATCAGATGGCCTCCCATCCGTGGGCCGCGAGAATCTTGTCCAGCAGGTAACGCAGCGCCTCGCTTTCCGGCTCGCTGAGACACTGGTAAAGCTCTGTGTCCCGCCGATCAATCGTGGGGGCAACCTTTTTGAAGATTTTGCGTCCGTCGGATGTCAGCGAAATGATCACGCTGCGTCCATCCTGGTCGCTGGCCGTGCGCCCGAGAAACCCCTTGGCGAGCAGGGCATCAACTGTGCGACTCGCCTGACTCTTGTCCAGATTGGCGCGGCGGGAAATGTCCCTGATGGTCTGCGGGCCGAACGTACCGAGCACGCCGATGATGCTTGCCTCCGGATAGGGCACGCCAAGTTTCTCTCGGGATAATTCGGCGCTCATGCGATCGGCGATTTTGTTTAACGCCTTTATTCGGTAGGTCAGGGATTCGTGAGGTCCGGACTCGATGATCGACATGATGTCATTCAGAAATGGATGAAACGCAAGGTTGCGGGATGCAAGCCCATTATCTTGCCCGGACCCACGCAGGCGGTCAAATTTTACGCGCGGAGCCGCTTGGCTTCGCAGGCGATCTATGTGGCGCCGGCCGCTTGGCCAAGAGTGCCCCGTGTCGGACGTTAGTGCCCCTTGTAAGTCAGTCCGGAAAGAGCAAAGCCGCCTCGCGCGCGCGGGCGGCTTCGGATTGAGACGGAAGACAGCACCGAGGTTCGCGAGCAGACGGCTCGCGAACCCGGTTCCAAAATCAGAAGGAGTGGCGGATCCCCACGTTGCCTGCGGCGGTGTTCTTCCCCACTGCCACCGGGCTGCCGTAGGTAATCTCCTGGTTCATCGCGCCGCGGTTGGAGACGTAGCCTACCTGAGCGTAAAGCGACGTCCTCTTGGAAAGGTTGTAGTTGCCGCCCAGCACGTACAGGGTCGACTGGTTCTGGTTGTGCTTCTCGTCCTTCACGTAGTAGACGCCCGACGTGATGTCGAACGAGGGGCTAAAGCGATACCCGATACCGCCCGTCAACATGTCGAAGTCGCCCGAGATCGCGCCAATCGCGGGATTCCCGTTTGGAGCTGCCGGGTTGCGCCCGTTGCTCCACGAGCCGGACACGGACAGGCCGCGCCACGTGTACTTCGCGCCCAGGTACACGAAGCGGTTGTTGTTGAGGCCGGTCGCCGGATGGAGCGGGGTGGGACTGGCGCCAAGATAAGGGTTGGCGTCATGGCCGTTGTAGTAGACTGCGTCGGCATTCAGACCGAAGTTCGAGTACTTGAGCACGGCGGATTCGCGCGTGCCGCCTTGGAACGCGCCCGGCGTACCGCCCGGTGCGTACTGGAGCGCGGCCGACAGACCATGGAAAGACGGCGAGTTATACACGATCGCATTGTCGTCATAAAGTGCGCCGATCTGGCCGTTCGTGCTCGTGCCTGGCCAGCCAGCCGCCGTGTTCATGGTCAACCATGCGGTCAGGACGCTGCCGAAGTACTGTGCGTTGCGCACATCCGTTTCCGCCATCGCGTAAGCCATTGGCGCGAACTGGCGACCGACATCGATCCGGCCGAACGGCCCCGACACGCCGACCGTCGTGACCTGCGTGAACATCGAACTTGCTCCCGGCGAGCTGGCCAGCCCGGACTTGCCGTTGCCGCTGTTAAACGTGCCCTGGAGCTTGAAGTTGACCTTGTAGCCGGCGCCGATGTCTTCCGTGCCCCTCAACCCGAAGATGCTCGCATAGACACCGCCGTCCTTGAACTGGAACACGTGGCCCAGGTTCGGGTTTGCTTTTGCATTCGGCAGAAAGTTTGCTGCCGAAGTGTTCTGCCAGAGCAGGCCCGAGTCAACTGCGCCATAGAGCGTCACCGATGACTGCGCGTGCGCGGATGCCGCGAACGCGAGAAGTGCTGCGGCTCCGGTAATCCTCAACTTCATGTGGTCTCCTGCGTAGCGTTGTTCAACCCTTAGGTACAGAACGCCCGTGCAACATATGGGCGCTGCATGTCTAGAGGAGCATACGTACAGCCACGCAGCTCGACTCCCCCCACCCTTGGGGGGGAGGGTTATCGGCAATACCGGGGCGCGGTAAGCGCTGGCCAGCCATATCCGGCACGGCTTTCGCGGCATCCTCAAGGCGACCGCGCACTGCCGGAAGGGGGCGACACCGCCTATCCGTGTTGCAACTTGGTGACAGAAAATGACGGGTTGCGGATATTTCGATCGATGGTTGCGATAACAACCACCATGGAAGCGTCCCAACGTATAAAGAGAAAAGGACCCGAGCCGGATCCATGGGCTAACCATGTCGCCCTTGGGACGGCGCCAGCGCGGCTTGTCGATTTAATTGACATCGCAACCGTCAGGGTCGCGCGGAATGGTGTCGCCTCTCTTCAGCTGTGGTTCCGGGGTGCTTCCCCCGTTCAGGTTTCCTGCAGCAGGCCCAGTAGCTGCGCGCGGCGCACGATTTGCCGGCGCGACGTCGCGTCGAGTTTGATGAAGAGGTTTTTCATATGCCACTTGACTGTCTCCTGGCCGACGCCCATCGCGAGTGCGATCTCCTTGTTGGTGAGGTGGCGGCTAGTCAGCTCCAGCACACTGCGCTCCTTCGGCGTCAGTACCATGCTGGGCGCTACGCGCGGCTCGGCATCCCGCCCTGGCGCGGGTGAAACGGCAACGGTTGGCGGCAGGGGTGGGCCGACATCGGCGAGGCGCGGCGCGCCATCCGCTCCGCGCTCATGCAACCATTCCGCGAACGCCGGATGAAGGTCGGGCGCCGTGAGACTCATTCCGTATGCCGCGCCCAGATCCACGGCCTCGCGCAGCAGGGCGGTTCCGCATTTGCCGAGACGGTCCAGCACGAAAGCGTGCAACGTAAGCAGATCGACGCCGACCGCGCCCAGCTTCATCGCCTCGGTGTCTTGCTGGGCCAACGCGAGAGCACGGTCGGCGGCAGTCCAGTCCTGCTCGGCAATTGCCACGAAAGCCTGCGCAATATGCTGATGCAGGAGCAGCGCACGACGCTTGAGGGGAGAATCGGCGGTGGCATGTTCCGCGACAATCTGTTCCAGTCGGCGAGCGAGCGTGCGGCAGGACGCCGAGCGGAAGCGACCACTGTGGAGCCTGATCTGTTCGGTCAGGCTCGCCACGCATAGCCTCGGCATGCGCCGCGCGGTGCCGATTGCATGGAGTGTCTCGAGCAGGTCGAAGGCCCGGTGCTCCGCGCCGGTGGCCGATGAGACCCGCGCGGCGGTGCGATAGGCGAAAATCACCGCGTCGGGTGTTCCGCTGCGTTCGAGCACATCCAGCCGGTTTGCCAGCAACGCGGCCGCTTCATTAAAATCGCCGCGTTTGAAACGTGTGGTGGCGAGCAGCGCGGCCATCATGCAGGAAAACGGGTGCCGGCGGCCAAGGTCGTCGTCTGCCTGGACAAGGGCCGGGCGCAGCGTGCGCTCGGCCGATAGCATCTGCCCCTGGAGCAGATAGCCGAGGCCCGTCGTGTAAGCGCGCCAGCGAACCACGTACCGATAGGCAGCGCTGGCATTCCCGCGCGGCATGTGCCGCCGGAGCTGGCGGGCCTTCGCGTACTCGCCCTCCATGACAGCTCGCACGGCGAGTCGGTTCGCATGAACCTGCAGGAGCCACGAGTCACTGACGGGCGGTATATCACCCCAGCGATCGAGCAGTCGCGCGGCCCGGTCTGGCTCATCCGCGAAATAGGCGGCTGCGCTCAGAATGAGATCGATCTCGTAGCGCATCGCCTCGTCAGGCTCTGTGCTGCGCAGAATAGCCTGCGCCTGCTCTTCCGCCTCCTGCTGACGGTCGCTCTGCGCCAGCGCCCATGCCATGGCAAGCCGCAGGCGCGGATGGCGATCCAGGACAGGCTCCGGTAGCCATTCGAGCCATTCCAGTACAGCTACAAGTTGACCCTGAGTTACCGCATCGTGCAGCGATCCTTGCGCGAGCGTGTAGGCGGTTTCCTCCTGCCCGCACGCTAGCGCGTGGCGTGCCGCAGCTTCGGTCATGCCGTGGTCCGCCAGCCAATGCATCGCGCGGCGGTGCAGCTCACTGTGCGTTGCAGGCGGCAGGATAGTCAGATGCGCGCGTATTGCTTCACGTGCCATCGAGTGCATGCGATACCACTGACCGCGTCCTTGAGCACTGAAAAAGAGCGGCGTTTCGCGAGCGAGGCGCAAGAGCCGCTGCTTCGCATCCTTGGCTCCGGTGAGGGCTTCGCACAAATCTTCGTGCAGCAGGTCGACAATCGAAATACGGGTGAGGAACTCGGTGTCCTCGCTGCTTAGCCGTTCAAGGAGCGCCGTAATGAATTGCTCACGAATGCCGCCGGTGCTGCTGGCAAAGGCGTCGATACTCGCGACCGGGTCATCGCTGTCAGCGATCGCAGCAAGGGCAATCTGCAAGCCGAGTGGCCAGCCTTCCGCGATGTCGTGTAATCTGGCGCTCGCCTCAGCATCGGCATCGACCACGGCGCCCAACCGGCTGCCGATCAGCGCGATCGTTTCATCGAGGCGAAAGCGAAGCGCCGCGGCATCCACCGCTGCACACTGGCCATAGGGGCTCAGGCGTGCGATGACCTTCTCGAATCCAGCGCGCGAGGCAATCACGATGCGCAGGTTGGCCGGCAGATTCTCAAGCAGGTAGATGAGCGCTTCCAGACTAGCCTGCGGCAACTGCTCCGCTTCGTCGAGTATCAGCACAATATCGAGCGCGGTGCGAGCCACTTCGGCCAGCCATGCTGTGACTCCTTCAATCGGTGCATCTGGCAACGCGCCCCCTTCAAGCAGGCGTCTGCCGAATGCTGTGCGCCCTGATCCGGAGCGGACTGCCAGCGTCAGGCTCGCGAGCAGGCGCCTGGGGTCGTCGTGGCCGTCAATCGAGACCCACGCCACAGCGCTGCCGTGCATCAGGTATTCCTGGCGCCACTGGATCAACAGGGATGTCTTGCCGAACCCCGGCGGCGCCTGCACGATGGTCACGGCGCAATTGCGGAAACGCTCGCAGTCCGAGCTCAGGCGCGCGCGGGCAAGCATGTGCCGCGGCGCACGGGGCGGGCTGATCTTCAGGGTCGCTTCGGGGTTCGCGACAGATTGTTGATTGGTCATCCGATTTGGGCCGATAGTACCGTTGCCGAACGTGCCGACGTTCACGGGAGGCGGGCAGGCTGAAAGGCCTGCTGATTATATAACGGACCCTGTCCGGCGCTTTTTACGCATTTAGCGTGTTCTGCGGTCCGTTCCCCCCCAACCAATGGGGGGGATTTTTCGCACGATTTTTCCTATCATGGCGGCTCGATGACCAACGAAAGACTACATGCTGCATCATCTCGGCGTATCCATTGATTCGAGCGATCACTGCTCGGAGGCGGCCATACAGGCGCTACAGTTTGCGAGCGCAAATAGCGCGCGGATCAGCCTTTGGTACGCGCAAGGCGTGCCGGATGGTCCGCTGGATCAGCTACGTCGCGAGCACAGGGCGAGCGAAGCTCTGGCCCGGGTGGAAGCCGCCGCGCATGCAATGGGTATACCGACCCGGGCCGGGGCGCTCTTCGCCGCGCAGCCTGCACACGAGCTCCTGAATGCAGCGCAAATCGCCGGATGCGACGCTATTGTTATCGTTAGTGAACCCAAGCGGCTTGCTGAAAACGGGACAGCGACGATCGATATGCTCTCGCACGCATCCGTTCCGGTTTTGACGTTCGGGAGCGGCTGCCTGCCGCCTCGCATTGCCGCCCTTGAACTGCTACATACCGAATACCAGCGACTTATCACCTTATTATTCAAATGGCTCTTCCTTTTGAGCAGCCCAGATCCGCTGCGACAGCGAACGCTGGACCCATATCGGGCGGGCATGCAGGCGGTTGTCGACCACGTGCGCGACACCCTGCATCCACTGCGATGCTGTAAGGAGGCCTGGTTTTTCGGCCCGCTTCGGCAACGCATTGACGACGTGCGCGCTGAAATAGATGAACTCCTGCTTCTTGGACAGCGCGAAGACAAACTGCTTGACGATCTTGAGTCGAAGATCGCGCAGCCGCTGGACAGCGAGTCCGCGGTGGCCGCCCTCGCGGTAGCGCTTGAGCAATACGCACGGCAATTATGGGCCGCCCGGGGACGGGAACTAGGAGTCATACTGCCGGCGGCACGGCGCCATCTGTCGGCGTCGGACTGGGACAGGCTTCATTCCGGATTCGTCAAGACATGCGGTGGCAGCGCAAGAACGACAGGACGGTTTAAAAGTTTGAGCGTTGCCTTCTGCGCGGCCGCGCAAGACGGTACGAGCCAAGGGTTTGCGGCGAACCTCGATCTGGGCGGTTGAATGTCGACTCGAAACCAGACAGCGGAGATGGCAGAGCAGGAGCCTGGCACCGGGACGATCGTCGTACTCGTCGCGGGACTGTCCATGCTCGGTCAGTTTGCGATCGCCACGTATTTGCCCGCGTTTTCTGCCATGGCGCAGGCGCTACATGCCAGTCCGACGCAAATCCAGCGGTCGTTGTCAGCCTACCTGCTGCCATTCGCAATGATGATTCCCTGGCACGGCGCAATCTCCGACGCAACGGGCCGTCGCCGGATGATTCTGCTCGGCAACGCGCTGTTCACGGTCGGGTCGCTGATGTGCGCGGCCGCCCCAGGCATTTCGCTGCTTTATGCCGGACGGGCGCTGCAAGGCATGAGCGCCGGGGCCGGTGTAATTATCGGCCGGGCAATGGTGCGTGACGTCTTTCATGGGACCGACGCACAGAAAATCATGGCGCTGGTCGCGATGATCTTCGCGCTTGCGCCCGCGCTCGCGCCCGTCTGTGGCGGCTGGTTGCTGCTCTGGACCGGGTGGCGCGGCATCTTCATCTTCCTCGCGATACTGTCGGCATCGCTGCTGGTGATCAGCTGGTTTCTCGTGCCCGAGACCCTGCCGCCGTCCCGCCGCCACCCCTTGCATCCGGTTGCACTCGCGGGGGCCTACGCAACCCTGTTCGCGAACCCACGCTTCGTTGCGCTCGCATTCGCCAACGCGGCGGTCAATCTTGGCATCTACCTCTATGTGCTGGCTGCGCCAACCTTCGTGGTGAAGCATCTTGGCCTCGGCGCGCAGTCCTTCGGCTATCTTTTTGTGCCTATCGTGGTGGGCCTGATCGCCGGCGCGGCCATCGCACACCGTATCGCCGGGCAGGGCAGTCCGGTGCGTAGCGTGATGCTTGGCCATATGGTGATGATCGCCGCCGGCGTCATCAACATCGGCGTCAACGCGGTGCACGCATCGCCATTGCCGTGGAGTCTGGTGGCGCTGCCCATCTTTGCGGCCGGCATGATGATCACCCAGCCCAGTCTGCAAGTGATGGCTCTTGACTGTTTCCCGGAGCGGCGCGGGCTGGCGTCCAGCTGTTATGTCACCGTCCAGCAATTCGGAAACTTCCTGTCCTCCGCATTGCTCGTGCCGATACTGCTCGGCAGCACACTCTACATGGCTTTGGGCATGGCGATCTTGCAATGCCTGGGTTTGCTGATGTTCTGCATCGCAAGGCGTGAAGGGGGGATTGAGCGATCGCCAGTCAATGCAGCGGATTGTGGATCTGTCAACGATATGGCGTCGCCGGCGGCGACGGCCGCCGACTCCATTCCGCGAATTTCCGGGACAGGCCGGTCATTCGCGGCGCCACTTCGAGACACTGCAACCGAAGCGACCCGAGAACCATCTCGAAAAAGCGCTCAATGAAGCGAAGCCCAGCAGCGTCGCCACATCTGACAGCGGCCGTTCGCGGTTCTCAACGTATCGGGTCGCCAGATCGACCCGAACCGCATCGACGATGGTCGAGTAGCTGTGACCGTGATAGACCAGATGACGGTACATGGTCTTGCGGTCCACGCCAAGCTCCTGCGCCACACGTTCGGCTACGCACGCTCCTGTGGGCAGCAGCGCGAACACCAGCTTTCTGACTTTCTCGGGCATCGTCGCGTCCGACTGGGCCATTTTCGCATCGAGGAACTCCCGCGCATGAGGAGCCAAGGCCGGGTCATACGACATGATCGCTGCATCGAGATCCGCTTCGGCCAATACGAGGCCGTCGAAGTCCTGGTTGAACAGAACCGACGTACCGACAAACAAGCGCCGGTGGGTGGCCAGGCTGACCGGCGCGCTGTGCGTAAAACAGATGCCGCGAGGCTTCCAGCCCGCTCCAAGGAGCTGCTTGAGTATCCGGTACATCACGCAAACGCCGAGCTCGACGGATTGCCGCAGCGATCCTCGCGCATCTATCAGTTCTTGACTGAAAATCGCCACGCCGTCCGCTTCCTCGATGCGCAAGACCAGCGATTCGTTGTGCAAGCCGAAATAGCGCACCAGCGAATTCAAGGCCTTGCGCAGCGTTGGTTCCTCGCGCAGGGCAATAGCCAGCGGTCCAAGGTTCTCCAGTTGACGGGTCTCGGCCATGCGTAGTCCGAAGTCCTCGACGCCCGCAACCTGGGCGGACTCCTCGAGCAGGTGCCTGACGGATTTCGCCGCGATCTTGATGTCCGGATCCAGTAACGCCGATTTGCTGATGCCGACCTTGCGCAACTGCCGATAGGGATCCAGACCGGAAGCGCGTGCAACCTCGACATAGTTCGTCAGGGTTGAGCTTCTCAGCAGGTTCAGCATAGGGGGTCTCCACGTATGCCCCAAAATGTAAAATCGATGCCCCGGAATGTCAAGTTGGCGCTCTCTCCTTCGCGGATACTTTGTCCCATCCGCCGTACCCATCGAGGAGACACAAATGCAATTTCTAGACGATTCCCTGCACCCGGAAAACATGGACAAAGTGGTCATTACGGTGGCCCCGTATGGACCCGAGTGGATGCCGGAAGACTTCCCGGAAGACATTCCGGTGACCATGCAAGAACAGATCGACAAGGCCGTGGAATGCTACGAAGCCGGCGCCACCGTGGTGCACCTGCACGTACGTGAACCCGACGGCAAGGGCTCCAAGCGCCTGTCCATGTTCAATGAACTGATCGCCGGCGTGCGCAAGGCGGTGCCCGACATGATCATCCAGGTCGGAGGCTCCATTTCATTCGCGCCGGAAGACGAGGGCCAGGCCGCCAAGTGGCTGTCGGACGATACCCGTCACGCGTTGGCCGATCTTGACCCGAAGCCGGACCAGGTGACCGTGGCGATCAATACCATCCAGATGAACATCATGGAATTGATCTACCCGGAATACTATAAAGGCACCTCGCTCGACAAGCCGGCTGTGATCGAGGCCTACAGTGAAATGATTGTTCCCGCCGGCCCGGCATGGGTGGAAGAGCACCTGCGCCGCCTGCAGAAAGCCGGCATCCAGCCGCATTTCCAACTGGTCGGCATGCATGCGCTTGAATCGCTGGACCGTCTGGTGCGTCGCGGTGTCTACACGGGTCCGCTGAACCTGACCTGCATCGGCATCGGCGGCGGTCATCATGGCCCGCATCCGTACAATCTGTTCGACTTCATCCAGCGTGCACCGGACGGCTGCACGATTACCGCCGAATCGCTGTTCAAGAACGTGCTTCCGTGGAACACGATGGCGCTGGCCATGGGCCTGCACGCCCGCTGCGGCATCGAGGACACCCTGATCGACCAGCACGGCAAGCGCATGACCTCGGTGCAGCAGGTTCGGCAAACCGTGCGCATCGCCCAGGAACTGGGCCGCGAGATCGCCAACGGCAAGGAAGCAAAGAAAATCTACCGCATCGGCACCTGGTACAAAGCGGCCGACGAAACCCTGGCCGCCAACGGCATGACGCCGAACCGCAAACCGGGTGAGAAAAACGTTCCGCTGCGCGCTGCGTGACGTCAGACGTGCGAGTTCATCCCGACGGTGCCGGCGTGGTGCGCCGGCACCTGCGGCTCCGTCTTCACGCTAATAGAAGGCGGACATGACACTCCAGAACAAAGTCATCATCACCTGCGCCGTGACGGGCGCGATCCATACTCCTTCAATGTCGCCTTACCTGCCGGTGACGCCCGAGGAGATCACCGACGCGGCGGTCGAGGCCTGCGAGGCAGGCGCAGCCATCGTCCATCTGCATGCGCGCGATCCACAGACGGGCAAACCTGATCAGCGTCCGGAGGCCTTCACGCCCTTCCTGAAATCGATCAAGCAGCGAAGTCCCGCCATCCTCAACCTGACTACAGGCGGCTCGCCCTACATGGCGGTGCAGGAGCGCATGCAGCCGGCCAAACTGTTCAAGCCCGAAATCGCCTCGATGAATATGGGCACCATGAATTTCGGACTTTTTCCCATGCTTAACCGCTTCAACGAGTTCAAGCACGAGTGGGAGCGTCCTTACCTGGAAGGCAGCAAGGAGCTGATCTTCCGCAACACCTACGGTGACCTGGAAACCGTGTTCAAGGAACTGGGCCCGAACAACACGCGCTATGAGTTCGAGTGCTACGACACGGCGCATCTGTACAACGTTGCACATTTCGCCGAGCGCGGCCTGATCAAAGCGCCTTTCTTCATCCAGACAGTGTTCGGCATCCTCGGCGGCATCGGTGCACACCCGGACGACGTGATGCATATGAAGCGCACCGCCGACCGCCTGTTCGGCGGGGAATATCACTGGTCGGTGCTCGGTGCCGGCGCGAGCCAGATGAAAATCGCGGCGATGGCGGCTTCCATGGGTGGCCATGTGCGCGTGGGGCTGGAAGACAGTCTATGGCTGGGTAAAGGCAAGCTTGCCAAAAGCAATGCCGAGCAGGTGAGGAAGGTGCGCCAGATTCTCGAAGGACTGGGCCTGGAGGTCGCCACGCCCGATGAAGCGCGCGAAATTTTGCAGCTCAAGGGCGCGGACCAGGTCGCGCTTTGATGGATCTGAGGACAATGCACCCACCTCAGTACACAAGCTGCATGGAAGGTACACGTGACGCGGTCCACGTCCGCCACTTCGTCGCAGCGCAATCAATCATGGGACTGATCGGGAAGAGTCAATGAACAAATATGTACTGGTCACCGGAACATCCACAGGCATCGGCTACGACGCCGCGCGCGAACTGATCGCCAACGGCTGTCACGTCTTTGGCAGCGTACGCAGCGTCGAGGATGGCGAACGGGTAGGTCATGCGCTGGGCGACGGCTTTAGTCCGCTCGTCTTTGACGTGACCGACGAAGACGCCATCGCTGCGGCCGTCGCAACGGTCGAAGCTATGGTTGGCTCACACGGTTTGACGGGTCTGGTCAACAACGCGGGGATCGCGCCTGTCGGACCGTTGATGCACATGCCGGTCAGCGATTTCAAGCGTCTCCTCGATATCAACGTTACAGGTGTCTTGCGCGTCACCCAGGCGTTTCTGCCGTTGCTCGGTGCCAAACGGGGATCCGCCCATCCGCCGGGGCGCATCGTGAACGTCAGTTCGAATGCCGGCTGCGTCGCCACACCCATGGCTGTGGCCTATTCCACATCGAAGTTTGCGGTGGAAGCGATGACTGATGGCTTGCGTCGAGAGCTGTCAATTTACGGAATTCATGTGGCGGCGATCGAACCCGGTCCGATTCGCACCCCCATCTGGGATAAGGCCCGTCGGTCCGACGTGTATTCACGCTACGCCGCCACCGATTTTTCTGCGGCGATGGAGGCGATGGAAAAAGTCGGGAACGTGGCGGCGATCCGTGGGCAGCCGGTGGAGACGGTCAGCGCGGTCATTCGCGACGCATTGCTCAAACCGAGGCCGAAGGCGCGTTATCCGCTCAATCCGATGTGGCATATCAGCAAGTTCCTGCCCACCCGTCTGTTGGACAAGGCATTGTGCCGGAGATTTAACCTGCGGACTGGTTAGACTCTGCCGCATTAACGCCTGATGGAAGACATTTGGGCCACTAAGCGTTTTGCGGCGCGACAGGACATCTAGCGGGAATCCGCGCGAAATGAGCGGCCAGGACCGGGGCGCCCCCGTCTTGGAAAGCAGGCAGAAACCGAGCGGCTGCGCCGAGAATACTCAACGGTGCGACCACTCGCGCGCGCTGACGCCCCGTCCGGAGATCCGTGCGACTTCAAGCCTCGATTCGGGCGGCCCTCTCGCGATACGGGAGCCGGAATTGAAAAGCGAAAAGGACCCGCGGCAACTGAACTGGCGAGCCGCAGCGCCCTGAAACGAAGTCGCACGTACACCCTGGAGAGGCCGGGAAGCCAGCCTTCACCGACTATCCGACGAGTCGGCTACTGCTGAATCGGCGCTGTCTCGGCGCGTCGTTGCGCGACGAGGCGCCCAGCAGATAGAGCATTCTCGGGGTAGTAGTACCATTCTTGCGGATTGAAACCGGCGGCAAACCACTCGTTAAGTTCGGCGATTACCTGAGCGCGTGCTTTGGGGGCCGATGGATCATACGATTGCATTGAGGGTTGCCCATACGCCGAGGCCACAGACGACGCACCGAGCAGCGCAATCAGCGCCGGGCGAGAGTAGGTGTTCATGACATGAGCCTCGAAAAGGGGGAGACCGTTTTATTTTAGGCGGTCCCTGCCGAAACGCACCCCCAATTGTCAGCCAGAAACCTCTGACTTATGCGTCAACGGCGACTTGAGGTACGTGCCCGCGACCCATCGGGCCAAGCGATTGCCTGCTTCAACCACGTGCAGGGTCTGTGCGCTCGCAAGCTGTCCGTCCAGGACGCGCAACACCGCCGCGGTCGCGCCATGCGGGCCGAGATGGAAGCCCCCGTCTGCAATCGCGTGGCGAATCGCAATTTCGAGGTGCGCTTCCGCATCCCGGTAAAAGACCTCACTAGCGCATCCGTAGCCCAGCTTCCCCAAGCAATAGGACAGGTAGACGGCGCGCGTCAGTTCGTCCATCGACGTCAGCGTCCCGCCCGTGCCGCGGCATGTAGCTAGCGCCAGATGGTAGCCGAGCGAGATCGAGCAAACATGCTTCGCCGACAACGGCAGAAGCATTGTCTTCGGGAGGTGCGTCCGCATTCGCGGACTGCCGGAACGGCGGGAACGGGGCATCGGGAGGTGAGCGTCCTAATCTTACTGTGTCACAAAAATTGATTTGCAGCAAGGTAATACCTGGTAGTATTAAATAATACAGACTTCGGGCGATCGCGATGAGA
>NZ_CADFGP010000086.1 GCF_902833905.1 Paraburkholderia tuberum STM678
GTCCACACCGTGCGGCTCTGGCAGAAATACTAACCCGCGTTTGAGTCCTCGCGGCGGGCCAGCCTCTACCTCGCGGAGTCATACTGACTAGTATGGTTTATCGCCTTCGATTCCTGCTCGCTCCATCTTGCGCGGAGCCGGCCAATAATCCATTACCGCGTAGTGCTGCGTTGGCCGGTTGTCCCAGATGGCAATACTGTTCGGTTTCCACCGGAAGCGAACCTGATACTCAGGGATCGATGCCTGGCTCTGCAGATAATTCAGCAGAAGGCTCGCACCTGGCGTCTTGTCCAAACCGTAACGCACATTCTCAGGTGTGTGGTAGTTGGCGAAATGCGTCGTGAAGCTGCTGACGTATAGAATCTTTTCGCCAGTCTCCGGGTGCGTCCGCACGACAGGGTGCTCCACCTCTGGATTCCGCGCCGCAAGTTTTCTTCGTTCCTCCAGATCCATTGCCGCACCGAACGAGTGCTCAATGCTGCTTTTTGCTCTCAATCCCTCGATGCGCTTCTTGATCTCTTCTGGTAGTTGCTTATAAGCCTCTACCATGTTGACCCAGATGGTGTCACCCCCCACCTCTGGACACTCGACGCAGCGCAGCACGGCGCCCATAGATGGGTTCGGCCGCCAAAGTCCGTCACTGTGATAGTTATTTTCGTAAGGATTCTTTTGTTCCGATCGATAGATCTGCACGAGGCCCGGGTTTTCCGGATCGCTCTCCGCAACCGGATGTTCTTCCAATTTCCCGAAACGGCTCGCAAAGGCTACATGCTCTTTCCGAGAGATATCTTGATCTCGAAAAAAGAGGACTCGGTGCTTAAGCAACAAAGCCTTGACTTCTGCGAACAGCGATGCATCTCGAGACGCATCCCCCAGGCTCACACCGGACACCTCGGCACCAATGCAAGCGGTCAGTCTTTCTACCTTAATCATGAGCGATATCTCCTTGTTCTGGTAGGAATTTCGCCAATTCCCCCACCGTCGCCGCGTGGCGCCGCAGCTTTACGAAACCGTAAAATATTGTTGCCCTGCATCTGTACAAACACGATAGCAGACCATTTTATTTATGTCGACATTAAGTTATGTTCCTTAGGCTTGGTCAGTCGCGAAATACGATGGCAGGTATGGCTAGCCGTGCGCCGCGCCCGCCGCAGGCCGGGTTGATCGCGAGTTATTGATGCCGCCGCTCGGGCTGCCGGTAGTGCGTGAGCACTCATTTGATCGCGCAACTGGAGCTTGAATAGCCGGATGGATCATCGCGACGCTCTCTGCTGAAGCAGTCATGGCGGGCGCCTGGCGAGCGCGCTGATCAACTGAAGCAATTCCAGCGCTCGCGCTGCGGCGCGAGAACCGTCTGGCAAATCTCCCCGAACATAAAGAGGGCGAAGCTCCTCGATTTCGGTCAGCGCACCAAGCAGTGCGCCTTCCGCAAGGGAATACTTGCGCAGCATGTTCACGACCAGCATCGAGTTGTGGACGATGTCCTCACTGTCTGAAGTGACGCCGCGGCGATGCAGCGCATAGTTCGCCCAGTGTGTCCCAGCCAGCATCGCTGCCTCAATCTTCATTTCCCAGTCATCTTTGCCGAGAAATCTCAGTGACGTCTCGATGTTTTCAGCCTTGAGCCGATGATTCTCTGTTTTCATACTCGGTACCCTTCAACGCCTGTTCGAATGTGTACATGACTTGTGTAAACGCTTGCTCACATTCGTCGACAATGGCTTGTACTGGAACGCGATCTCCGCGAATGCATGGATCCCGGTGATGTTCGATGGTATGCAACGCGTGTTCGAGTTGCCGAATGGCCTGAGGTACGTCTCCCGCGATCTCCGGCCAGCCCACATGGCTCACATCGCCGAGCCCACGCAACTCGCGTGCGTAGCTGCCGTCCGGTTGCTTCACAACGTGCACGCCGGGAATGGTGGAGAACACAGGGTCGTCACGCGTCAGACCAGCGAGATGAAGCGTTGCGTTGAACACGTTGATGCTCGCGGTCAGCGTGGTCCAGAACCACAATTCGAAGTCGGCTAACGGGTCGAGGTGCTGCCGAAGCACCGCCAGGCGTCGCACCTTGTCGAGGTGAGAGATGACTTTCATGACAGGTTCCTCCTTACGTGAACGGCCGGCCTGCATATCAGTGAAGGGCGACAGACTCCATCACATGCCGGGCTTCGAGTTCCAGTTGCGCTTCGAGGGTATTGTCAGCGTGACGACGCAATTTCTTGATCCGGACGATCACCCGCTGCGGACCGGTCGCGAACGTCACTGCCATGGAGATCGCCTCGGTGAGCGCGCGCCCTGAGTCAACGAGGCGGTTGACGATACCCAAACCATGCATGCGTTCGCCCGTGACAGGCTCGCCCGTCAGGCATAGTTCCGTCAGCACTCGCCGTGAGACGAATTCGGACGGGAGCACGGCGGTTCTGTCGCCGGGCGAAAGGCCGACCTTCCCATACGCCACAAAGAAAGACGCATTGCGAGCGGCAACCAGCATGTCACACGCGAGCGCAATCGATAAACCCGCACGCTGAACCTTCGACTGCGGCGATCACCGGCTTGCTGCAACTGCGAATCGAGCGGATCAGGTCGTGCAGACGTTCGATTCCTGCGCGAAGCTCCAGCGGCGTCGTCGTGGGTCGTTGCGCATGCCGGTCCAGATCGCCGTCAGCGCAGAAGGCATTGCCAACGCCGGTGAGAACGATTGCGCCTATACCCGGGTCGGCCCGCGCTTCAGCCAGCGCGGCCGGAAGGGCATCACATAACTCATGAGTCACCGCATTGCGCGCGGTCGCGTTGTTGATGGACATCACTTGCACCGCGCCATCGCGATGCTTGAGAACCGCTTCGTTCATGGCTTTAACTCCGGCCAAGCGCGATATAGCGCGCGAGTTAATGGTCTTCTTCGCCTAGTCGACGATCGATCATTACGGTCCATCGGAAACCCTGACTCCCGCAAGGCGCAGTCGACCGGGAAAAGTCGCACCCGGTTTGCAGACTCGAATCAGATTCAAATCCATTGGGCAAGTCTGTCAATTCAAACTGAACTGGCCTGCGCGCTGCACTACTGACCGAACGGCCGCTGCACCGTGAGCTTGCTGGTCACCGACGCCACCCCCGCGACGCCATTCACGACCTCCGTGACGGTATTGATCTGCGACGCCTCCGGGACAGTGCCGCTGATCATCACGGCGCCGCCTTTCGCAGTGACGCTGATGTTGCCCGCGTCAATCTCCTTGTGCTTCGCGAGCGCTGCGTACACCTTGCGTCGCAGCGCGCGATTCGCCTGCCGCGCGGCTTTGGCCGTCATGCCGCTCGACGCGGAGGCTGCGGTGCCAGCCAATGCCCCTGCCGACGCGCCGTCCTGCGCCCACGCACCGATCGACACTGCCGCGATCGCGACGCCAAGAGCCACCCTGAGTCCATTCATCGTTTTCATCGTTGCTCTCCGTTTCGATTTCAATGCATCAGAAGCTGTGACGCAGGCCGATCATCGCGGCCGTGGTCGATACGCCCGGCGCGACGATCTGGCCGTACATGATCGTCTGGTTCATCGTCCCGCGGTTCGCAACGTACCCGACCTGCGCAGAGACTATCGTGCGCTTCGACAGGCTGTATTCCGCGCCCACTGCGTATTCGCTCGAATGGTTCGCCGAGTTGTTGCGATCTTTCAGGTAGTAGAAGCCAGACGTGATCTTGAAGAACGGGGTGAACTGATAGCCGAGACCACCCGAAATCATTTCGTAGTCCGCGAGGCGCGTGTTCGACGGATTCTTGCCGATCCCGTACGACGCCGACACCGATACGCCGCGGAACGTGTACTTCGCGCCGAAATAATAGAGGCGGTTATTGTCGTACCCGGTCGGCGCGGCCGCCGCGAGGTTCGTGTCGTGGGCGTTGTAGTAGACGGCGGACAGATTGAGGCCGTAGTTCGAATACCTGAGCACCGCCGATTCGCGCGTACCGCCCTGAATCTGGCCCGCCACGCCGCCCGGCGCGTACTCGAGCGCGGCTGACACGCCGTGGAACTTCGGTGTCTGGTAGACGAGCGCGTTGCTGTCATACAACGCGCCGAGGGGCACATTCGTGTTCGTCCCGGGCCAGCCGGCGGCCTGGTTCAGCCCGAGCCATGCGCCCAGGATGCTGCCGAAGTACTGCGCCGCGCGGACGTCGGTATCGGCCATCGCGTAGATCATCGGCGTGTATTGCCGTCCGGCGTCGAACGTGCCGAACGGTCCGGAGAGGCCGACCGTCGTCTGCTGGTTGAATATCGCAGTCGTGCCCGTCGTGTCGGGCAGCCCGACCTTGCCGTTGCTGCTGTTGAACACCCCCTGTAGCCTGAAGTTGACCTTGTAGCCGCCGCCGATGTCTTCGGTCCCCTTGATGCCCCAGAAACTCCCATAGAGGCTGCCGTCCTTGATACCGTACACGTGCCCGTTGTTGTGGGCGTTCGGCGCGAACGAGGACGCCGCCGTGCTCTGAAAGAAAACGCCCGAATCGATTGCGCCATACAACGTGACTGACGACTGCGCATGCGCTGCGCTGGCGAATACCGCGAGTATTGCTACTCCGCTCCACTTCAGTTTCATTGACGTCGCCTCTGCCTTTTATGATGACCGGGCGAGCCCGGGCGGATGCTTGCCTGTTACCGAATGGCGCGGGGTCGTCGATCCCCGCTGCCGGCGCAATCGGTGCATGCGCGCGTTCATGTAGCGAAAGATCTTCCCGGTATTGGAGCTGTGGAACTGAACGATGTCGCCGACGACTTCTATACAGAAGGCCGGCGGCGATCGCCCCAACCAGGGTGACCGACGACCCCGCATACGCGCCGCCGCTCAATAACGACGACGGCGCCTCGATATCGACGATTTTCCGCTTCATGGCGCCCTCTTTTCATGCCCGTCGACTGATTTGGACGGGATGCGCAACTTGACGATCCCTCGGCGATTCCGGGGCCTTCCTGCAACGGCCCGGCTTGCCGACCGAACACTGACAATGCCGATCATCCTCTAAAATTGTTGATGTCGACATTAATACTTATACTGAGTCGACCCGGCAGGCAGAACGGTATATGGCTTCGCGACAAGCGACCACGACACCCGTGACAGATTCCGCATCTCTATTTTTGTCGACATTATTATTTTATGGGGATACACTGTGAACCACAGTGGCCTTGCACTGCCCGATGTGAAGTCAATGAACGGAGGGATTCCGATGCTCTCGACGCAGCCATTTGCGAAGATATTGGTGAACAAAACTCATGCCGCTCGACGGATTGCGGCGCGGATTGCCTCAGGGTTTGTCCCGAGGGGGAATCTCACTCCGATGACTCATGAAGCGCTTTGCTACGCGTGCATGGTCGGCATTGTGATGCCGACCCACCATGACGTCACGCCGACACATCCGTCTCATTGTCTAAGCCGCTGAGAAGCACGTTGAAGAAGGAACGATTCATTGCGCAGCACATTGCTTCCGACAGAATCGCGCGCGGCATGCCAATGGTTCATCAGGACCCCGATGAAAGTCAGGTGCTGACAATGAACCAGATTGGTCAGCATGATGTGCACTTGATCTCGTTTCGTCCTGCCGTCGCTGTCGGGATCGTGGATGCGGCAGTCGATGATCCGGCGCTCTTGCGTCAGCGGATTACTGTCATGAAAAGTCAAGTGCAAGGCATGCAATGTAAAGCAGGAAGTGACGGCGGGCCAGATGATTCACTGGGCGCATCAGACACTCGATGGTGCTGCGAATGGCGTACTAAAGCTTTCTCATCCAGTTCGACATTCTCACTATTCACAATTTCAATTTGGAGATCCATCACCATGAACTTCCTTGACGGCCACCTGTATCCCGAGAACCAGCAGCCCCTGATCATTACAGCCGCTCCCTATGCGCCGGGCTGGATTCCCTCAGACTTCCCGGAAGATATCCCTGTCACCATGGAGGAGCAGATCCAGAAGGCGGTGGATTGCTACGAAGCTGGTGCCACCGTGCTGCATCTGCATGTGCGCGAAGCCGATGGCAAGGGCAGCAAGCGCCTGTCCATGTTCAATGAACTGATCGCCGGGGTGCGCGCCCGCGTGCCGGAAATGGTCATCCAGGTGGGCGGTTCCATCAGCTTCGCGCCTGAATCCGAGGGCCAAGCCGCCCAATGGCTAAGCGATGACACGCGGCATATGCTGGCCGAACTCGATCCGAAGCCCGACCAGGTGACTGTCACCGTCAACACGACACAGATGAACGTGACAGAGCATGCCGGTATGGATGACTTCAAGGGTGTTTCGCGAGGATTCCCGCACCTCTATGCAACCTACAAGGACATGATTGTCCCCTCGAATCCCAGCTGGGCCGAAGAGCACATCCGACGCCTGACAGCCGCCGGAATCCAAAGTGAGTTTCAGTGCTACAACATCAACAGCTTTGAAACGATTGAGCGGATGATTCGCCGCGGTGTCTACAAGGGGCCACTGGTGATGAACTGGGTGGCTATCAGCGGCGGCATGGATCAGGCGAACATCTACAACCTGGCCAACTTCCTGCGTGCTGCGCCCGACGGCGCAGTGGTGACGGTGGAGAGTTCGGTGCTAAATGTGCTGCCCGTGAATATGATTGGCATCGCCTTGGGTCTGCATGTGCGGTGCGGCATCGAGGATGTGCTCTGGAACCAGACCCGCACGGGCAAGATGAGCTCCGTCGAGCAGATCAAGCAGTTGGTGCGCATTTCAGGCGAATTTGGCCGTCCCATCGCGACAGCGAAACAGGCGCGAGAGATCATGAAGATTGGGGTCTTCTACGACACGGCTGACGAGACGCTTCAGGCCAACGGCTTCGCGCCCAATCGTAACGGTGGCAACCAGGGCTTCCTGCGCAAGCCGACCCAAGGGTGAAGTAAGCGCTAGCGAGCCGCAGGCGAACTGCGGCAGTCGATACATATCCGCAACCAGCTTGCATCGGACCAGAGTAAGGGCTTTGCATGGGACCAGAGTAGCGCGCTGAAGCGCGAACTCTGGTCGACAGCTAAAGCGCCAACTCTGGTCGACCGCAGATATTGCATGGGACCAGAGTAAGGCGCTAAAGCGCCAACTCTGGTCGACAGGAGACAACATGGCAAAAGTCGTTAAATTCTACGAAACCGGCGGTCCCGAGGTCCTTCGTTTTGAGGACGCTGAAGTTGGAGAGCCGGGACCGGGAGAGGTGCGCGTCCGCCACGTGGCAGTGGGTCTTAACTTTGCCGACACCTACTTCCGCGGCGGTATCTACGAGGTTCCGCTGCCCAGCGGCCTCGGCAACGAGGCATCCGGCGTGGTCGAGGCCATCGGTGCCGGCGTGACCCATCTGGCGGTCGGCGACCGTGTGACCTACACGGGCTTCATCAACACGCTGGGCGCCTACAGCACGGAGCGGCTGATTTCTGCCGCGCCGCTGATCAAGCTGCCGGAGGCCATCAGTTGCGAAGCTGCGGCGGCCATGACCATGCGGGGCTTGTCCGCCGCCTACCTGGTGCGCCGAATCTACCCTTTCAAAGCTGGCGACGCCGTGCTGCTGCATGCCGCAGCAGGCGGTGTTGGCCTGATCGTTTCGCAGTGGGCCAAACTGCTCGGCCTGACGGTGATCGGTACGGTTTCGACTGACGCCAAGGCGGAGGTGGCGCGCGCCCACGGCTGTGATCACACGATCAACTATAGTCATGACGATGTGGCCAAGCGCGTGCGGGAACTCACCAACGGAGTGGGCGTGTCCGTGGTCTTCGACAGCGTGGGCAAGACCACCTTCATGTCCTCGCTAGACTCTCTCAAGCGCCGCGGCCTGCTGGTCTGCGTCGGCACCGCTTCCGGCAAAATCCCGCCGTTCGATCCGGCAATTCTGGCCCGCAAGGGCTCGCTGTACGTGACCCGCCCGGGTCTCGCCGACTACATCGCCGATCCGGCCGAGAAGGCAGAACTGGTCGATGAGCTATTCGGCCATGTGGCGGCAGGCCGCATCCGCATCGGGATCAATCAGCGGTATGCCCTGGAGGACGCGGTGCAGGCACATCAGGACCTGGAGGCTCGAAAAACTACGGGGTCCTCCATTTTCGTGATTTGAATATGTCAAGCTGTTTGGGCTGCGGAACGTAGCCCAGTGATTCGGCATGTCGGGTCAGGTCGTTAATGACCTGCTGCCGGACGGTTATACGTATGAACGTTAGGGCTGCACGGGTCGAAGGACATTCTGGGCAGGAAGTAACAATCACCCTCGCAGACGGCAGCGCCGTACGGGGCACGCATATTCTCGTCGCGGCAGGGCGTATCCCCAACGCCCGAGATATTGGTCTTGACGCGGCAGGAGTTGAAGTTGATTTGCGCGGCTTCATCGTCACAGACGAGCGACTCGCAACGACTGCACAGAACACGTGGGCAATCGGTGAAGTTCCCGGCACGCCCATGTTCACACACGCTTCCTTTGACGACTATCGCTTACTGAAATCGGTTCTGGACGGAGGCTTACGGACAAAGACAGACAGGGTTATCCCGTACGCGCTCTTTGTCGAGCCGGAGCTGGGAAGAATCGGCATCACTGAGATAGAAGCGACAACACGCGGCATTCCGGTCCGGGTCGCAAGCCTGCCGATGGCAGCTGCGCCCGTACCAACGGCGAAACGGATAGATCATAGTTGACCGTGACTCAGACGAGATTCTCGGCTTCACAAGAGGGTTGGCTGTAATTCGTGAATTTTTCGTCAAAACGATGCTAATTCAACGAGTCCAAAAGGAAAAATTTGACCGATCGCAGTGCATTGAACACTGCAAGGGTCGACTGAAAGTTAATGGCAGCTTCAGTCAGGTGGTAACCCCGGCCACCGCGATGCCCATTTCCAGATCGAACCAGCCGTCGCCGGCATGGTGCGCCGTCCCGTCGATGGCATGGATCTCGATCACGTTGAAGCGGAACTCAGCTGTCATGGTGACGCGCCAGCCCTAGTCGCGCAGAAGAGGTAACACGTCATTCACGAACGCGTACAACGCATCGGGCTCCGTTATTCCGAGCATCGCATCGGGAAGCGATTGCATACTCTGTACGCGGCCGGCAGGTATCTTCTGCAGCCCGCTCTTGCGCAGCTCCACGAGCCGCTTTTTCTCAGCATCAGCGCGCCGCCTGAGCTGAACAACGCCACCATCGGGATTCGAGACCAGGGTCGCGTCACTACCCGCGTTGAGGCAGGCCCCGTCGTAGTTGTCAAACGAACTAAAGTTGATACGAACTACTACAAAAGTTGGTGCTTTTTCAGTTCTGTGACGAATTCCGGGCTGAAGAGCCTTGTGTAGCAGGGTTTCCGGCTGATTGACGTAAAGATGGTACGCTGTGTAGCGAGAGACTTTGGCCTGTCTCACCCGACGCGTCGCCTCTCAATCAAGAATCTCGAGCCCGTTTTCAGCGCCCCATTGCCTTAGTGCCTTTTCGACAGAGTCGGCTTCAAACGCATACCAGCGTTCCAGAGCACCTTCGCGCTCGAGTAAATCCTTGAAGCGCGCGTATGCCCCTCGCCGCTGGAAAAACCCTTCAATCTGGTCATAACGCGCAGGCAGCTGCTGTGCGGCAAAGCGCAGGGCGAGACTGCTTCCGAGATCAAGTTCGTTCTTGTGCGGTATCGCGAGGTAGCGATCCGGGTCTTCCAGATCCTCGGGAATCGCCTCCTCGATCGTGTCGATGGCATCGGAAATCCAGTAGATTTTTCCCGTATCGAGCGAGATATACGCCTGGTGTTCCATCGGCGCTGCATAGCTGACGAAGTCGAAGGCCGAGGAAAGATCATCGAATTTGACGGCGACCATGACGGTGACCTCATCGGGATGTTTTTGCTTTCTGTGGGGATCGTGGTGTCGCCGGCGAACGTGTGGGCGGTTTTTGCGTGGCGGTTGAACGGGGCGCCTTTGGAGCCCCCGCGCGCAGCTTGCCGGCAGGTTTTGCGGCAACGACGGGTTTGACCACCGCTTTAGGCGCCGCCGTTTTGCCTTTCGAGGTCGATTTCGCGCTTGCTGAACGGGTCGCCCCTGGTGCGTCCGCACGCGCCTTGCCAGCAGGTTTTGCGGCAACGACGGATTTGACCACCGTTTTGGGTGCCGCCGTTTTGCCTTTCGAGGTCGATTTCGCACTCGCTGCCGGTTTCGCTGGGGTCGATGGCGTGGGAACCCGGCTCGTTTGCGCAGCGGACTGCCTGCCTGTCCGTTTGCGTGCAGCAGGAGATGCGGCGAGCGGCTCGCTGCCGGTGTCGATCTCGATACCGAATACGTCGCCCAGGGCCGCGTCGTCGAGAACCTTGCCCGACGCTGGCGCGGGTCCCGCTGCGGACAATCCGGCACCCGTGCTGCTGACGAGATCGGCGGCGTCCACACCCCGCAGCGTGAAGAGCAGTTCGGGCTGCTGGTCGAACCGGGCGCCGATACCGTACAGCACCGCGGCCACATGCTTGCACATCGACGCCCAGTCGAGGCAGCTGCAACCGAACCGGATATCCTTCGGCGACGGAAAGAGTCCCGTGCCCGGCTTGCAGATCCGTTCCATCACGGCGCCCGATAGCTTGCCCTGCAGCAGCTCGACCATGGAATCGATCGATGACGCGCAGTCGGCGACCAACGTGCGCCAGTGTTGATTGGCAGACGCACTGACGTCGATCTTGACCGTGTAGAGGCTCGATCCCATGACCTGTGCGTGTATTTTGCCCGCCGTGATCTGCAGATCGATCACCGAACCGTTACGGACGTAGGTGCGCCCGCGCGGCAGGCGATTGCCGTAGTCGCTGTAGCGCTCCAGATTATCGCACCACGCCTTGCCCCAGAAGGTTTTCGCGATGGCGCCGCGATACGGCGCGATCGGCGACAGCGTCCTGCCGGTCTTGATTGCTTTCGCGACCTGCTGTTCGGCTTTTCTCCGGCGTTCAGCCACCGGGACATAAGGTTTCCATCCACCGTAGTAACCCATCACATTCCCTTTGCGTAGTCAGGTTTCCTGCGCACGATGTATATCGAGCCTGACGAGATCGAGCAACTCCCGATCGGTCATTTCAGTCAGCAGCAGCTCCGCTCCGCCTTCGAGCACATCCTTCACCAGTTGCTGCTTCGTTTCGATTAGCTGGTCGATCCGATCCTCGACTGTGCCCCGGCAGACGAACTTGTGCACCAGCACGTTCCTGCGCTGGCCGATGCGAAAGGCCCGGTCCGTCGCCTGATTCTCCACGGCCGGATTCCACCAGCGATCGAAATGAATCACGTGGGAGGCAGCCGTGAGATTCAACCCCGATCCCCCTGCCTTGAGCGACAGCACGAAGAAGGGTGTCAATTCGTCTTCCTGAAAAAGCCTGACCAGCTCGCGCCGCTTTCCGACCGGGGTGCCGCCATGCAGGATCAAACCCTCGCGGCCAAACAGTGATCCCAGAAACGCCGCCAGGGGCTCGGTAGTTTCGCGAAACTGCGTGAATACGAGTACCTTTTCCTGCTTGGCGGCAATCACGTCGACCAGTTCCCGCAGACGCGCAAATTTGCCGCTGGCCTCAGGCTTCCATGCCGCGTCGCCGAGCCACTGGGACGGATGGTTGCATATCTGCTTCAAACGCATCAGGTAGCTCAGCACGATGCCCTTGCGCTCGATGCCTTGTGCACCGTCGAGCGCGGCGGCCAGGTCGTGAACCGCGCGCTCGTACAGTGCGGCCTGGACGGGACTCAGGTGACACCAGGCCTTGAGCTCGGTCTTTTCCGGGAGATCGGCAATGACATTCCTGTCCGTCTTCAGGCGGCGCAGAATGTACGGTCGCACGAGCGAGCGAAGCGGACCGAAGTGCCCGGCTTTCGCGAGACGCCTGCTGAATCCGGCGAAATCCTTCGCCGAGCCCAGCAGGCCTGGATGCGTGAAATCGAAGATGGACCACAGGTCCGCCAGGCCGTTTTCCACGGGGGTACCTGTCAGGGCGATGCGCGACTGCGCCTGAAGCTTCTTGACCTGCCGGGTCTGCCTGGCGCCGGGGTTCTTGATTGCCTGCGCTTCGTCGACGATCGCCAGGCGCCATCGGATCGTCTCCAGCGCGGGTTGGCGAAGCAGCGCGCCAAAACTGGTGATGACGAGGTCGGTCTGGGCGAGCCGCACCTCATCGAGGCCGCGCAGGGTCTCGGCCGGCGTGACGGAGGGGTGGGCGACCAGGACGCGCAGACCGGGCGCAAAGCGTTCGGCTTCCGAGGCCCAGTTGGCCAGCAAGGAGGCCGGCGCAACGAGGAGGCTGGGACGTGGATCACGCTGTTCGCGCTTCAGGATGAGGAGCAGCGCGAGGATCTGGATCGTTTTGCCGAGCCCCATGTCGTCGGCCAGACACGCGCCCAGTTCGAGCCGGCTGAGCAGGTAGAGCCACTGCACGCCCGCGTGCTGGTACGGTCGAAGCTGCGCATGCAACCCGGGGCCCGGCTCGACGCGCGCCAGGCCTTGCGGTTGACGCAGGTTCTGAAGGGTATCGGCCAGCCAGGGACCGGCCACGACCTGCGCCCAGTCGTGTTCTTCAGGCACTTCGGCATCATTGCCCGGCACGCCTGCCAGCAGGCGTAGCGCGTCGTTGAGTGGGAGCCCCAATTGCGCGGCTTGCCCGAGATCTTCGAAGCGTTGCAGAAGACGGCCGAGCTTCCGGGTATCCACCTCGATCCAGCGCCCGCGGATCCACTGCAGGCCGTCGGCGCCCTTGAGCAGCTTTCGGACTTCGGCGGGGCTTAATGGTTCGCCCTCGAGCGAGACTGCCAGGTTGAAATCGAGCAAGGCATCCTTGCCGACGAGCGACGGCGGTTTCGTGCCCACACTGGCCGTGACGCTCGGCCGCGCGGGACGACCCGTCGTCCACGTACCGGGCAGCCGGACGATGATGCCGGCGGCCTCGAGTGCCGGCAGATCCTGGAGCAGGTGCCAGGCCTCGGTGGGCGTCCAGCGCAGCGGATGATAGATCTCGCGCGACTCAAGCATGGAGCGCACCCAGTCGCAACACTCGGCCGCCCGCTGAACGGGGAGCAGCAGCGAAAGAAGCTGCGCCTTGTTGCGCGTGCCGGAAAATTCCTCGAGCGAGCGCGACAGAGGCTGATGCTGGGTCTTGCCATGCGCGGAGACGCGCGCCGTATAAGTGGCCAGAAAAGCGAAGGGGGCCTCAGGGTCTTTCCGGTTCTCGGCAAGATTGAAGTGGACCCGGCCCACCAGATTCCAGGTGGGGTGACGCGACCTGAGAAATGCCTGAAGCGAGCCGCCCGTGCTGGCCAGCTCCTGGCGCAGGGCGCTGCCGATCTCGCCCCACAGTGTCGCGAGCACTTGCGGCGTGAGATATTCGACGCCCGTCATGGGTGGGGCATCGTCGATCAGCCTCCCGATGTCCCGGGCGTCCGGTTCGGCGACTGCGATGTCCCCGTCTGTGGCCGTCGTGCACAACGCGGTGACGTAACGCATGGCGAAGTCGCGCCACCAGCCCCAGGCGGGGGGCAGTGCCCGTCCGATTACCGTGCTGCCGAGATAGAGCAGACCGTGGCCTGCGCCGGCCTGAAAAGCGCGGTCGAGCGCGATGTCTTCCGGCACAGGGGGAGCATCGGTTTTCGGCACCGCAAGAAGATGACCCGTCGGCGTGATGTTGGGCGCAAGATGATCCGTATTGATCGAAGGCATGATGGTCGAAGGCGCTGATTTCACTGCAAGTCAGACGGTGTACGCTGTTTCCTGATGCGACGTCCAAAGGCCTCAGCGAACTGCCGGGCGCGCTTGAGGTCGTCTCCGCGCAGGTACATCGAGGTCGTTGAGATGGACGAGTGGCGCAGGTTGTCGCGTACGCTCGTCAGTTCCGCGCCGCGCGCGAGTGCATGACTGGCGTGGGAGTGCCGCATCCAGTGCGGGCTCGCGCGGCACAGTTTTTCCGCCAGCAGCGGATGATCACCCTCCAGCACGCCAGCGGCCTCCACGAAGAACCGGCGCATGACGCGCCACAGGTGCGCGCCCGTAATACCCGCGCCCTCATTCTCGCCGAGGCTGGCGAGGATTGGCGTCGCCGGGCTCCAGCGCTCCCGTGAGACCGGCAGCCGTCGTTCAAGCAGATATTGATCAAGCGCATCGGTTGCCAGCGGCGGTAACGCCACCCTGCCGGGTTTGCTGCCTTTGCCAATGAGGTGAAGCCACGACTCGCCGTGCCCGTCAGCACGGATGTCGCGCAGCACGGCGCCCACGAGTTCGCTCGCGCGCAGGCCCGTCGCGTAGCCGAAGTCGAGCAGGAAGCGCAGCCGCTGTGCGGCCGGTCCGGACCACCCGTACGACCACTCGAGACCGTCCGCAAAGGCCCGCAGCAGCAGCCACTCGCCCTCGGTGAAGCCGCGCGTCGTGTCGAGTTCGGGGCGCAGCGCCGCGCCGCGAACCTTGACGCCGGCAAAGGGGTTGGCCAGCACGTAGCGCTGCTCGATGAGCCATCGATACAGCGCCGAGAGGACCGTCAATGCGTAGGCAGTCGAGCGCGCCGACAGGCCGCCTGTGAAGGGGCGCCATTCGACAGAATCACGCGGTCGCGGGGGACCGACCCAGCGTTCACGGGGCGAGGGACGGCGCACAAACGTCCGGTATGCAATCGCGTCATCGGTTGTCAGCGACGAGAACGCGCGGCCTCGCTCGACGATGGCCCAGAGGATCAGCCGCTCGGCTTCCTTGCGGTAGGCGCGCTGCGTCGTGACTGTTTCGTGCAGCGCGAGCCACGCCTGCACGGCCTCGTAGTCGTTCGTGGCATTGAGCGTGCAGGTCTCGCGCGGGGCGCGCAACGTACCCTGCGAACCGTCGACTTCATGCGGCAGCCGTAGCTGCTCCCACGGCACGATACCGGCCGGCTGCGTGAGCGTGATCAAGGCACGGGCACGCTCGGTCAAGGCAGGGTGCGCGGCGAAGAACGCTTCGATGGCGTGCGCGCCGGTCGCCCCGAGCCCCTTGATCCGGGTCCACCACTGGCGCCGGCGCGGAATGCGTACCGTCAGATCCGTGAGCGTACGAATGCCGTGCGCATGCAGCGCCCGCACTGTGCGCGGCGCGAACCACAGCGCGACGTCGTCGGTCACTTGCGGTTGTGGTACGGGCAACGATCCAAGCGTCCTGATCGTGCGCTCGACCGTGCCCGCCCGTGCGTGCCGTTGCGTGGGTGTATGTTCGAAGACTGCCGCCAGATCGGGCCGATGCCGGCTATGCGCAAAGGCGATCAGTTGCCTGCGGATGTCTCCGATGAGACCCCGCGAGGAAACGCCTGCCGCCCTGCGCCCGCCCAGGTAGCGGGCCACGGCTGCGCGCGAGGACAGGCCCGCATACCAGCTGCGCAGGGCGGCAAGCGAGTCGGCATTGGGGAAACCCTGCCCGGCGGGCTCCTGGGTCTGACGCGTTTCCATGGTGCCAACTTTTCATGTGCGAAATGAATGACGCGATAATATAAATTATCTCACTGCTTCGAATTTGTAAAATTTTTCTCGAGCGCAAAAGACTGTGACGAGCGCTTCGAGCGCCGCCGCGTTCGCGCGGAAGTCGTCCGAGCGGGGGTTCAGCTTTGATTCGATGAAGGGCATCGTTTTAGTCTCCTTTTTCCCGCGCGCGCTTAAATCGTTTCCGCGAACAGTTCGCGGCCAATCAACATGCGGCGAATCTCGCTCGTGCCCGCGCCGATTTCATAGAGCTTCGCGTCGCGCCACAGACGACCGACCGGATACTCGTTGATATAGCCATTGCCGCCGAGAATCTGGATCGCCTCGCCAGCCATCCAGGTCGCCTTTTCGGCCGTGTACAGAATCACGCCCGCGCAGTCCTTGCGGACCTGGCGCACATGGTCGTTGCCGAGCGTGTCGAGTTGGCGGCCCACCGCGTACAGATATGCGCGGCATGCCTGCAGCGTCGTGTACAGATCGGCGACCTTGCCCTGGATCAGCTGGAATTCGCCGATCGACTGGCCGAACTGCTTGCGGTCGTGGATATACGGCACGACCGCGTCCATCACCGCGACCATGATGCCGGTCGGGCCGCCCGCGAGCACCGCGCGTTCGTAGTCGAGACCGCTCATCAGCACTTTGACGCCGCCGTTCAACGCCCCAAGGATATTTTCCTCCGGCACTTCGACGTCCTGGAACACCAGCTCGCCGGTGTGCGAGCCGCGCATGCCGAGCTTGTCGAGCTTCTGCGCGACCGAGAAGCCCTTCATGCCCTTCTCGACGATGAACGCCGTGATGCCGCGCGAATTCGCTTCGGGATCGGTCTTTGCATAGACGACCAGGGTGTCGCAGTCGGGGCCGTTGGTGATCCACATCTTGGTGCCGTTCAGCACGTAACGATCGCCCTTCTTCTGGGCGCGCAGCTTCATGCCGACCACGTCCGAGCCCGCGTTCGGCTCGCTCATCGCGAGCGCGCCGACGTGCTCGCCCGACACGAGCTTCGGCAGATACTTGCGCTTCTGCGCGTCGGTGCCGTTGCGATGAATCTGGTTCACGCACAGGTTCGAATGCGCGCCGTACGACAGGCCAACCGATGCCGACGCACGCGAAATTTCCTCCATCGCGACCATGTGCGCGGTATAGCCCATGTTCGCGCCGCCGTACTCTTCGGAAACCGTCATGCCGAGCACGCCGAGGTCGCCGAACTTGCGCCACAGGTCCATCGGGAACTGACCGGTGCGATCGATTTCCCCGGCGCGCGGCGCGATTTCCTTGGCGGCGAACGACGCAATGCTGTCGCGCAGCATTTCGATCTCTTCGCCGAGCGGGAATTTGAGTCCAGGAATTTGTACCATTGCATGTCTCCTGTATAGGGCGGATTCAACCGGTCGTTGCAACACCTTTGATCGAGGAGGTGTTGCCTGTCTCGCGGTCTCACCGTTTGCCAACAACGCCGCGGCGGTCTTCGCAGCGGCGGCCGCATTGCGCTCCCTGATATGTCCGAATCCACGAACCGTCTGCGGCAACTTCGCAAGCTCAATCCGTGTCGTCATATGCGCTTCGTCAAGACTTTCGACAAGACGTTTCACGAGCTTCTGGTAGTCTCCGATCGCAGCACGCTCGTCCCGCCGTTCCGTCGTGTAGCCGAACGGATCAAGCACGGTGCCGCGCAGAAATTTCGCTCTCGCGAGCAGGCGAAACGCAGGGACGACCCAGCCGCCGTACTGCTTCTTGATGAGGTGGCCTTTCTCGTCCTTCTTCGCCAGCAGGGGCGGCGCAAGATGGAAGCGAAGCTTGAAATCCCCTTCGAATTGTCCACGGAGCCGTGTGAGGAAGCTTGTCTCCGTAAAAAGGCGAGCGACCTCATACTCGTCCTTGTAGGACATCAGCTTGTACAGACTGATCGCCACCTCGCGAGTAAATCGGTCACGACCCACACGGCTCGATTCAAGCGACGCGATTTGTTGGACGAAATCCTCGTACCGCTTCGCGTAGGCCGCATTCTGATACGCCGTCAATCTACCCACGCGATCTGCGACAATCTGTTGAAGAGACGCTTTGCGCTGAGGCATCGCCATGATGCTTACTTTTTCCAGACCTGCTGCCGCGCGAGCGATGGAAAGGTCCAGCGCGGCCTGTCGCCCCCATGCAAAGGCCGACTTGTTCATCTCCACTGCCGCGCCATTCAGTTCGATCGTCTGTAGCAGGGAGCGCTCCTCGATAGGAATCAAACCCTTCTGCCACGCGTATCCCAACAGAAAAACGTTCGTCGCTACAGCATCGCCCATCAGCGCTGTAGCGATCCGCGACGCCTCCAGCGCCTCGGTCACTTGCGTATTCGCCTTGACCTGGCTCAGCAGTCCTGCAGGCGCTGCCTGCCAGTCGGGGTCCCGCGCAAAAGTCCCGGTCGGAGCAACGTCGAGGTTGACGACCGCAAGCGTGCGCAGCGGGCTACTTAACGTCATCGCGTCTTTGCTCGCAGCAACCATCATGTCGCAGCCGAGCAGAAGGTCAGCTTTGCCCGACGCCACTCGCGCCGCGTGCAATGCGTCCGGGGTCTGAGCGATGCGGATATGCGACATGACTGCGCCACCCTTTTGCGCCATGCCTGCCATATCGAGAACCAGAACTCCTTTGCCTTCGATATGTGCAGCCATCCCCATCAGAGCACCGACCGTGACCACACCAGTTCCTCCAACGCCCGTGACTACGACGTTGTAGGGACGTGACAGCCCCGCGATTTTCGGCGCGGGCAACCCCGTTGGAACCGCAACACGCGCCTTTGCGGCTTTACGCAACTGACCGCCCTCGACGGTAACGAAGCTTGGGCAAAATCCCTTCACGCAGGAGAAATCCTTGTTGCAGGAGCTTTGATCGATAGTCCGCTTTTGGCCGAGATCGGTTTCTAACGGCATCACGGAGACGCAATTCGACTGCACGCCGCAATCGCCACAGCCTTCGCAAACTTCTTCGTTGATGACCACGCGGCGCGCAGGATCAACCAGCTTTTTCTGCTTTCTGCGGCGCCGCTTTTCCGCCGCGCAAGTCTGCGCATAGACAATTGCGGTCACGCCCTCGACGTCCCGCAGTTCCTTCTGCAATGCGTCCATCTGGTCGCGATGCAGCAACCGTGTGCCCGGCGGCAGTGTTGCGCCGTTGAACTGCTGCGGCTCGTCACTGACCAGGTGAACCTGCTTAGGCTGCTACTAGCAGACAGGCGTGGGTGTTGTCCGCTACCATTGGCGAGACAGTTGTAATAACGACCCGCAGGTCATGCCTGCATGGACGCACGGTACAGCTATTGAGTTGGAATCGACACCTGAGCGCCCCGAGGCAACCCGGAGCTACGAGGAAAACCGCATATGGCGACACGCACGAAACCGCGAATCCGGGTTGGCGTTGGAGGCTGGACCTATGGCCCATGGCGCGGAGTGTTTTATCCGCCGGATCTGACGCAAAAACGCGAGCTCGAATACGCGAGCCGCCAGCTGACGACCATCGAAATTAATGGGACATTCTATGGCTTGCAGAAACCCGAGAGCTATATGAAGTGGCGCGACGAGACGCCTGACGATTTTGTATTTGCACTCAAGGCGCCGCGCTACGCGACCAACCGGCGTGTGCTGGCCGAGGCCGGCGACAATATCGAACGCTTCTTCGGCAGTGGCCTCGTGCATCTGAAACAAAAACTCGGTCCGATCAACTGGCAGTTCGCCACAACCAAGCAATTCGACGCAGACGACTTCGAAGCGTTTCTCGCGTTGCTGCCCAGGAAGCTCGACGGACTCACGCTAAGGCATGCCGTCGAAGTTCGACACGAGAGTTTCCGCAACGAAGTCTTTGTCGCGCTGGCGCGCAAATATGGCGTGGCGATCGTACTCGCAGGCGATAGCCATTATCCTCAGATCGCCAGTCTCACCGCACCCTTTGTGTATGCGCGCATCATGGGGACGTCCGAAAAGCAGGCCCAAGGTTATTCGAAGAAGGCGCTCGATGCGTGGGCCGAGCGCGCACGCCAGCTTGCCGCAGGCACCATTCCTGAAGATATCGAACCCGTCGAGGCCAAGGCAGCCGCAAAAAGCGCGCGCGATGTTTACCTTTACGTGATCAGCGGCTTCAAGGAACGCAATCCGGACGCGGCAAAAGCCATCATCGAGCGCCTGTGACAGGCTAAAGTTGAGCGATATGCGTACGCGTTGATCGTATTGCGAGCAGAACCCGAGGCGCACGCAACGAAAAAGTGCGAAGCCCGCAAAGGCTTCGCTCTCAAGCTGGCGCGTCACAGCATTAGCAACTTCGGTCCAGCAGCCAATTTTTCCGCCTCTTTTGAAACCCGAGTGGGTGATTTGGCGGGTCAAGGGCGGGCGTGAGCCCGGCGCAGCGAACCCTTGAGGCGCCCTGAACCGGCAACCAGCCATGCGAGACGAAGCGAACATGACGAATCAACTCTTTGAAGCCGCCTTGGGAATCAAGGCCCCGTGGTACGTGCAAGGCGTCGACTTCGACACGGCCAAACGGCAGCTCACGATTGCCGTGGACTTTGTCGCTGGCAGCCGCTTCGCCTACCCCGGGGTCGCCGGTGAGCACCCAGTGCATGACACGCAAATCAAGCGACTGCGCCACCTGAATTTCTTCCACCACGAGTGCTATCTGGAAGTGCGGGTACCGCGAGTGCGCTTGCCGGATGGCGCGGTACGGCTGGTGGAACCCGACTGGGTCGGCCAACTCGACGGCTTCACGTTGCTGTTCGAAGCGCTGGTGCTGATGCTGGCGCAGCAGATGCCGTTTGCCGCGGTGGCACGCATCGTCAATCTGTCGTGGCACCGAGTGCACGCCATCTGTTCGCGCTATGTGGAACTCGCGCTCACGTCGGCGAACCTGTCGGACGTGAGCACGGTAGCTATTGACGAAACCTCGTACCGGCGCGGCCACGAGTATCTGACGCTGGTCGCCGACATGCAGGCGCGACGGGTCGTGTTCGTCACGCCCGGGCGTGACGCGAAGACGATTGAAGGCTTCGCGGCATATCTGAGCCGACACCACGGCACGCCCGAGCAGGTCACCTCGGTGAGCATCGACATGTCGCCCGCCTTCATCAAAGGCGTGGGCGAACATCTGCCCAATGCGCGGCTGACGTTCGACAAGTTTCACGTCGTCGCCCACGCGTCCAAGGCGCTTGATACGGTGCGCCGCCAACAACAGAAAGCCGACCCAGAACTTAAAGGGATGCGCTGGACGCTGCTCAAGGACGCCAACAAACTGAATCTGGCGCAATTGACCGACCTCGAGGCGCTGGTCAGGCAGTACGCCACCAAGCGCACCGCCCGCGCATGGCTGTATCGCGAGCAACTGCGCGAGATTCTCGGGCGCAAGCAAATCCATGTCGTCTCCGAGATGTTGCGGCAGTGGTGCACCAACGTCATGCGTTCGAAAGTCGAGCCGATGAAGGACGTCGCGCGTCTGATTCGTCGGCACTTCGACGGCATCGTCGCCTGGACTCAGACGCGCCAGACCAACGGCTTCATCGAAGCAATCAACGGCTTGTTTCAGGCGGCCAAGCGAAAGGCTCGCGGCTACACGCGCTTCGCGACGATGCGCACGGTCCTCTTTCTCGTTGCTGGCAAGCTCGATTTCTCCGGCCTCAACCCGCATGCCTCGTGAGCCCCGTTACCCACTGCATTTTCAAAAGAGCCGTCTTGCATGATCGCCGAGAACTCCCCAGTTTTAGCGTTCGCGAGAATCAGCTTGGTCATGCTCACGCGATACTGCGGACAAAACCGATACTAAGCGGAAGCCAAACCGCTTCCGCCGTTACCTTCATCCAATCTTCAATCCATCGCGATTGGGCGAACTCACTGGACGAGTGTCTCGTCTACGACCCGCTGCCCAGAGCTGAACCCTGCCATGAGCGCGACGGCTTCCGTCGCGAAAGGCTGCTGGTTATCTGCTGTCAGCCGTATCGGCGCAATCATGAGCCAAGTAGCGCCCGCCGTTCTAATGTGCCGTGTGCACGACGGCGATGAAGCCACGCGGTGGCAGCAATGTAACGTTGCCAGACGCTTCCCACACTGGTTCAAGCTCGACCGCAATCTCGAAGCCTTTTGTACGTATAGATTCTTTTCATCTGTCTATTTGAATTGTGACCCCGCTGTCTCGCACTCTACGAAATCAATTCTTCGACGCAGGCCCCTTCTCCCGTTCCGTAACGGAGGGTTCGCGAAAAGTGTTTGAACAATTTTTTCAGGGGCCGCCATATTCACCTTTCTTTCAAAGTTGGGGCTGGTGGGCCGCACGAATGACATTATGCCCACAATACCGCCACGGTAAATGATCGGCGTCACTGGCGAGCCTCATCGAGGCATTGATAGCTCATCGACCGCTTTCAGGCGCAGCTATCGATCGAGGCGTCGCCGCGTCGAAGGGCGGCTCGCTCCTCATTAGTTGACGTTCGCGAACAGATCGTGACGGGCCGTTTCTGTTAAGGCTTGTTCGACGCCTGCCCTTGTGTGCCGACGCGTGAGCGCACGACGACGCATGCGGGCAGGCGTTGGACAAGCCTCGAGGGAGGAAACCGCGGAG
>NZ_CADFGP010000087.1 GCF_902833905.1 Paraburkholderia tuberum STM678
ATGGCCTGTTTGCCGAGGATCACCAGTTGCGGCTGCTCCTTGTCGACGAGCGCCTTGAGCAGCTTCGCGACGGCGAGCGGCTGCAGGTCTTCACCAGATTCGATCAGGATCGCGCGATCCGCGCCGATGGCGAGCGCGGTGCGCAGCGTTTCCTGCGCCTGCGCAACACCGGCCGACACGGCGATCACTTCGGTCGCGACGCCCGCTTCCTTCAGACGCACCGCTTCTTCAACCGCGATTCACGCGGACCTTCACGTTGTAGTCGACCACTCGCTTGACTGCTACAAGAACTCTCACGACACTCTCCTTCCCACACCGATAGGGCCGAGCCCTACCGCTTTGAATGACACATTACGTCCGTTGATCGATCAGAACTGGTCTTCGCGCAGCGCCAGCGCGCCTTCGCCATCGCGAGCACCGCGAACCGCCGCTTCGAGCGCGATTGCACGAGGCAGCACCTGCGTCGCGTAGCTATGCGCGGTCGCGATCTTCGCGTCATGGAAGGACGGATCTTCGTCGCGCTTGTCGGCCGCCAGCACGAGCGACCGTGCGACTTGCCAACCCGCGAGCACGATACCCGCGAGCATCAGATAGGACACACTGCCGGCGAACACCGCATTCGGGTCGCTTTTGACGTTCTCGACCACGTAGCGCACCGCGCTGTACAACGCCTCGCGGCCGGCGGACAGATGACGATGCATCGCCTGAAAAGCCGCGCTCGAACCATACGAGGGGTGCGCCTGCACCGCGGCCAGGGTCGCGTCGATCTGCGCGAGCAGCATCCCGGCCACCTCGCCGTTGTCGCGCATGGTCTTGCGGCCGACGAGGTCGTTGGCCTGGATCGCCGTCGTGCCTTCGTAGATCGGCAGAATGCGCGCATCGCGGTAGTACTGCGCGGCGCCGGTTTCCTCGATGAAGCCCATGCCGCCGTGCACCTGCACGCCGAGACTTGTCACCTCCAGCGACATCTCCGTGCTCCAGCCCTTCACGATCGGCACCAGGTATTCGTAGATCGCCTGATGATTCGCGCGCGTCGCGCCGTCCGGATGACGATGCGCGAGATCGCAATGCGACGCCGACACATAGGCCAGAGCGCGTGCGCCTTCGGTCAGCGCGCGCATCGTCGAGAGCATGCGCCGCACGTCGGGATGCTGGATGATGGCGACCGACTGCTTCGCGGAGCCATCCACGGGACGGCTCTGCACGCGCTCCTTCGCATACGCGACGGCCTGCTGGTACGCGCGATCCGAGATCGCCACGCCCTGTACCCCCACGGCGAAGCGCGCGGCGTTCATCATGATGAACATGTACTCCAGACCGCGGTTCTCCTCGCCGACGAGCTGCCCGATCGCGCCGCCGTGATCGCCGAACTGCAGCACCGCGGTCGGGCTCGCCTTGATGCCGAGCTTGTGTTCGATCGATACGCAGTGAACGTCGTTGCGCTCGCCGAGCGAGCCGTCTTCGTTGACGAGGAACTTCGGCACGACGAACAGCGAAATGCCTCTCACGCCTTCAGGCGCGCCCGGCGTGCGTGCGAGCACCAGATGCACGATGTTTTCCGTCATGTCGTGCTCGCCCCAGGTGATGAAAATCTTCGTGCCGAAGATCCGGTACGAGCCGTCGCCCTGCGGCTCGGCGCGGGTGCGCACGAGCGAGAGGTCGGAGCCGGCTTGCGGCTCGGTCAGATTCATCGTGCCGGTCCAAACACCTGCGATCATCTTCGGCACGTAGCGCTGCTTCAGCTCCTCGCTACCCGCCGTCAGCAGCGCTTCGATCGCGCCGTCGGTCAGGAGCGGGCACAGCCCCAGCGACAGGTTGGCGGCGTTGAGCATTTCGATGCAGGGCGTCGACAGCAGCTTGGGCAGATCCTGACCGCCGTATTCAGACGGATGTTGCAAACCCTGCCAGCCGCCTTCGCTGAACTGGCGAAACGCGTCCTTGAAACCGGCCGTGGCGGTCACCACGCCGTCCTTCCAGGTGCTCGGGCTGCGGTCGCCGTCGACGTTCAGCGGCGCGAGCACGCCTTCGTGCAGCCGCGCGGCCTCTTCGAGCACCGCACGCGCGGTGTCGGCGGTTGCGTCCTCGCAGCCGGGCAAGCCCGCCAGTTGGTCGATTCCGGCCAGTTCGGTGAGTGCAAACAACATTTCTTTGAGAGGCGCGACGTAGCTCATTACCATTCTTCCGATCAGATAGTCCGTAGGGAAAGTCACCCGTCTGGCACCGATGCGGCCGGGGTAACGTATGGCTGAATCGTAGCGTCGGACAGGCCCTGCCCGGTTGTCCAAACCGGACGATCTATTGACATCTCTGGCCACGTCGGAGGGAGTAAGGGCCCCGTGGGAACTGCGTCGGCGGGTGTTGCCGACGCATCGATATGACGCGATCAGCCACCACGGCGATAGGCCGCCGGGGTGCTGCCGGTCCAGTGACGGAACGCTCTGTGGAATGCGGTGGGGTCGCCGAAGCCGACATCGCCCGCAATGATGGCGATGGGCTCGCGCGTGCCCGTCAGGCGCTGGATCGCGATGTCGCGGCGCAATTCGTCCTTGAGCATCTGGAACGCCGTGCCCTCGGCGGCAAGATGACGGCACAGCGTTCTGACCGAGCAGTGCAGGCCTTCCGCCGCCTCTTCGATGGACGGGACGTCGGGCAGCCGGGACGCGAGATGTTCCCGCACGCGATGACTGAACAACTGCTCGTTGAACGAAACGAAGATCCAGTCTTCCGGCGCGCGAGCGAGAAACCTGCGCAGGTTCGCCTTGCGCTGACGCACAGGCAGGTCGAAATAGCTACTGCTGAACTGCATCGAGGTCTGATTGCAATCGAACTTCGCCGGTCCGGGAAACAGATAAAGATACTCGAGCGCGTGAGCGGGACGGGGAAAGGCGAACTGCACCTGCAACAACGCAATCCGTTGACCGATCAGCCAGGACGCGATCCCATGCGCGAGCTTCAGCATCAGCTCCTGGCCCAGCATGCCGGGTTGCGCTCCCGTGCTTCCCGGACGCAGCGCCAGGCTCGCGACGAGGTCGCCGCGGCGCGACTCGAAGCGGAAGTCGTCCAGCACGAGATGGAAGAACTGGCCGAACCGGTGCATCGCGGATTCGAGATTCGGCGCATCCAGCAGGCTCAGGCAGAGAAACTTGAGCGCGCCGCTGCGCAGCGGGCGCGAGAAAACGCCGGGCATCTCATCGTCGAGTTCGATCGCGAGCGAGCGGTAGAGCGTGGAGAACTGTTCCTCGGTGACGCGCGCTCCAGGCTGGTCCAGAAGCGCGCGCGGAATGTTCGCGCCCGACAGATGCCGGTCGACGATATCCGGCCGCGTCCCGACGCTGCCGAGGAACCCGTTGACGAGCGAGATCGGTACGGTTGCGCCAGGAGCTTGCATGAGAAGGTTCCGCGAGGCGAAGACGCATCAGCATAGCGCCTCCCGCCGCATCGTGGCGAGGGTTCGGCGAATCGCTACGCGAGTGCCGCGTTCGGGGCCCGGTGGTTCCGGTAGCTTGCCGCCTATTGCGCCGATGCGTGCGAGCGCAGATATGGCACGTAGCCGTTCTGAATCTTCAGGATCTTCTCGGCGCACGCGTCATAGTCGTCGCCCTTCGCGCTGTCGGGCCCATACATGCCGCGGCACTGCGCGAACAGCGACAGCGTCGCGCCGCCCGTGCTCTTGTTCGCGCGGGTCGCTGAGAAAGCGGCTTTGCCCGAATCGTCGGGCACGTCGGTATCGATCGCGACCGCGTCCGCGCGGATCACGCGCGTGTCGGAATGCTGCTCGATATAGCGTTTCGTCGCTGCCCACGCGGCATCGCAATTCGCCGGTGTGCAGTCGATCACCGCGTCGCGTTGCGCGGCGCGGAGGTTCGGCTCGCTATGAAGGATCTCCTGCTGGGCGCGCTGCGCCTGCTTTTCCGGGGACGAGCAGGCGGCGAGTGCGCATGCGACGAGTGCGAAGGCAGCGATCTTTTTCATGAGTAGACTTCGGAGGCCATGGTCGAGCGCGATTATAGCGGTGCGGGGAAAGCGATTGCGTATTCACGACTCACATGCTGGGTTGGTAACTTCGGTTGGCGTCATCGCCCTTAGGTGTTCGCCACCAGCAATTCCTCCGCATTGCCCGGCGGTCGCAGCCCATCCGTCCGAGCCGCGAAGTAGCGCTGAGTCAGATCGGCCGCGGACACGTGCCGCGCGTCGTCAAAGCCCGCTTCGCGCGCCATGGCGATCATCCGCTGCGGCATGAAGAAGCTGATGAACGGTGTACCGCTCGCACGCGCGCCCTTCTCTGCCATTTCGAGTCCGGGGCGCACGTCCGGGTCCGCCATCTCCAGCGGCAACAGGAACGTCATCGCGAACGTCGAGCCGCGCGCCAGCCCGGCCACTTCGCGCAGCGTCGCGGCATTCGCCTCTTTCGTCAGATACATGCTGACGCCGGTCGACACGACGACGGCCGGCCTGCTTTCGTCGAAGCCTTCGGCGACGAGACGCTGCCGCCAGCTATCGCCCGCTTCGAAGTCGACCGGCACGAAACGCAGCCAGTCCGGCAGGCCGAAACCAAGCTCGCCGAGCCGCTGACGCTTCCACGTTTGCGGTCCCGGCGGGTCGACCTCGAACACGGTGAGCCGCGACGCAATGTCGGGCCGGCGTTGCGCGAAGCTGTCGAGACCGGCGCCCAGAATCACGTATTGATCCACCCCGCGCCCGGTCTGCTCGACGACCAGATCCTCGATAAAGCGTGCGCGCGCGACGATCGACGCGCGAAACGGCCGCGTGAACCGCGGATCCATATCGCCACGGCTGCGCCAGTCTTCGGCGGGTGCCAGCAACTGCAAGCCGACTTCGTCTTCGAGCACGTGCGGCGGCGCGTCGGCCTGCACGTGCAGCGCACGCCATAACGCGACGCGCGCGGCGGTGCTGTCGGGTGCGATGTGTCGTGGATCGCTCATGGTATTTGCCCGCTTGGGTTGATGTGCCAATGCCGCCGCTGCTCAATGGAACAACGGCAGCGCGAGAAACAGTTTGATGACGATCGCGTTGACGATGTCCATGAAAAACGCGCCCGTCAAGGGCACAATCAGGAACGCGAGATGAGAATGGCCGAAGCGGTTCGTGATCGCCTGCATGTTCGCGATCGCGGTCGGCGTGGCGCCAAGTCCGAGGCCGCATTGCGCCGCGCACAAGACGACCGCGTCGTAGTTGCGGCCCATCGCGGGGAACGTGATGAATACCGCGTAGAGCGCCATCAGCAGCGTCTGTGCCGCGAGGATCGAGATGATCGGCACCGCGAGCGCGGCAAGCCCCCAGAGGTCGAGCCGCATCAGCGCCATCGCGAGAAAGAGCGCGAGCGCGACGTTGCCGACAAGCGCGACCGCGTGCTGGTCGATCCGCACACGCACGAGCGCGAGCACGTTGCTCAGGATCACGCCGATGAACAGCGTGCAGACGAACGTCGGCAATTCGAACGCGGTGTCCGCGATCCAGTCGGCAAACATTTCGCCGCCCGCGAGGCAGATCGAGATCAGCGCGAGCGTCGTGATGATCGCGGCGGGCGTGGTGGCCTGCTGCGCCTTCGGTTCTTCGAAGACCAGCGTTTCGTCCTTTAGCTGTTTGACGCGCAGCAACTCGTCGGCGCTGATCCGCCGCATCAGCAGCCGTGCGATCGGACCGCCGAGCACGCCGCCCATCACGAGGCCAAACGTCGCGCAGCCGATCGCGATCTCGGTCGCCGACTCCAGTCCGTGACGCTCGGCAAAGATCTGGCTCCACGCGGCGCCAGTACCGTGGCCGCCCGACAACGTGACCGAGCCGCCGAGAATCCCAAGCAGCGGATCGACGCCGAGGGCGAACGCAAGCAGCAAGCCGACCACGTTCTGCAGGATCAGCAGCCCGCAGACCAGCGCGAGAAAGCGGATCAACACCGGGCCGCCCGCCTTCAAACTCGATAGATGCGCATTCAGACCGATCGTCGAGAAGAACGCGAGCATCAGCGGCGCCTGCATCGTCGAATCGAACCTGACCTGCACGTGGGTGGTGAGGCGCGTGATCAGCACGCAGATCGCGACGATGAGCCCGCCTGCCACCGGCGCCGGAATCGAATAGGTCCTTAGCACGCCGATCCACTGCACGAGCTTTTCGCCGAGCAGCAGCACGAGCGACGTCGCAACCAGCGTGGCATATACGCCAATAGTCATGAATGGCCTCCGAGCGGGAGCGTGACAACGTTTTCTGTTTTCCCGGCGCGACGCCGCGGCGCATCGGAATGCGGCAAGGCTTTGTCGTCATCCGGAGCGCGCGCGAACCTGCGACATCTTAGCCAATCCGTCCAGGCAAAGTATGATTTTCCTTGGGTTTTATCCGGCAAGGTCGGAGCCCATATTGGGTTTCTCAGTACACGGAGTGACCGACAGATTCTCGCACTGACGTGAATTCAAAGTAGCGGGAATAGGAGATGCGTAGCTCTGCAGGATAGCCCGACGAGCGCTGTCTAATTGCGTCGCAAGTATTGATCGGATGCCACCCAACCAGGAGATGTCATGAAACCAATCCTCTACCGCCGGCTTCTCGCGAGCGCGATCACGATCGCTATCGCCGCGATATGCGCGAGCTGCAAGCCCGCCGATAAGGCGGGTGGAACAGCCAACGCGGATTCGGCGGCGAGCAGTTCGCCGTCCGCCGCAAGTCAGTGACAAACAGATGACTGCATTGCCGTGCGTGGACGTGGCAGTCCTGTCCACGCACCTCCACCCTGCTTCACCGCTTTGCTATTGCGGCAACGCATAGGCAATCACGTAGTCGCCGAGCTTCGTACCGAATGAGCCGTGACCGCCTGCCGCAATCACCACGAACTGACGTCCGTTGACCGAATAGCTCATCGGCGTTGCCTGCCCGCCGGCGGGCAGACGCGCCTGCCAGAGCTGCCTGCCGTTGTTCACGTCGAAGCCGCGAATGTAGTTGTCGGCCGTCGCGCCGATGAACGCCACGCCGCCCGCCGTGATGATCGGGCCGCCGAGCATCGGCATCCCCATCTTGAACGGCAACGGAAGCGGTGAGCTGTCCCGCACCGTTCCGATCCGCTTCTTCCATACGATCTGGTAGGTCTTCAGATCGATCGCCGAAATGAAGCCCCAGGCAGGTTGCTTGCAAGGAAGACCGACCGGCGACATGAACGCATTCAGTGTCACGCCGAACGGAACGCCGTATTGCGGCTGAATTCCGGTCTCCGTCCCCGAACCTTTCGCGCCCGGTATCGGCTGAATCGGATTGCCCGGGCCACGCGGAATCAGCCGCGAAACGAACGGCAGCGCAATCGGATTGGCGACCGCAATCTGGCGATCTGTGTCGACCGCCATGCCGCCCCACTCGAACATGCCGAGATTGCCCGGAAAGACCAGCGTTCCTTGCTCTGATGGAGGTGTGAAGGTGCCTTCATAGCGCAGCTTGTGGAACATGATCCGGCATACCAGCTGGTCGTACATCGTGGCGCCCCACATGTCGGCATCGGTGAGATCCTTCGATGGCCGGAAGGTCAGTCCGGAGAACGGCTGGGTAGGCGAAACATGGTCGCCGGGCGCCGCACCCTGCGGCACCGGACGCTCCGGAGCCGGCACCACCGGCACGCCCGTGCGCCGGTCGAGGACGAACAGGTTGCCGGTTTTGGCCGGCGCATACACGACAGGCACGGTATTGCCCTTGACGTCGGTAATGTCCGCGAGCGTGGGCTGCGATGGCAGGTCCATGTCCCACAGGTCGTGGTGGACCGTCTGATAGAACCACGCGAGCTTGCCCGTCGACGCGTGCAGCGCGAGCAGGCCGCTCGCGAAACGCTCCTGCTCCGCCGTCCGGTTGCCGCCCCAGATGTCCGGCGTGGTCACGCCCATCGGCAGATAGACGATGTCCAGCTTGGGATCGTATGCAGCGGGCGCCCACGAGTTCGGGGACGTGAGCGTGTAGTGACCGCCGGCGGGAGGATTCTGATTCGGGTCCTTCGCGCCCGAGTCGAACGCCCACAGCAGTTCGCCGGAACGCACGTCGAAGCCGCGGATCACGCCCGACGGCTCGCGCGTCGAATAGTTGTCCTCGACCGCGCCCGCGACGACGATCACGTCGTTCGTGATGACCGGCGGTGAGGTCGGCTCATACATGCCGGGGGTCGTCACCGGCTGGTTGTGCTGGAGATCGAGATCGCCGCCGTTGGCAAAGGTTTTGCACAGCGCCCCTGTCTCCGCGTCGAGCGCATACAGGTGGCCATCGTTGACGGGCAGATAGATGCGGCGCATGCAGGCCCCCGCGGTCGCGGCAGTCGCAGCGGGCGCAGACGCTGGTTGCTGCTGAGCGGGCGCCGCGGCCGACGCTGCCTGCTCATCCGGCGCAGCGGCCGATGCTGCCTGCTGCTCCGGCGCCGCGGTCGATGCTGCCTGCTGATCCGGCGCAGCGGCCGATGCGCCCGAGGGCTGATCAGACGTCGGCGCGGGACCGGCCGCGGAAAGATCGACGTAAGCCACACCACGGCAGGTCACGTGCTGGAACGACGGATCGGCCTTCAGTTGCGGATCGAATTTCCATTTCAACTTGCCGGTCCGCGCATCCAACGCCCATAGGATCTGATGCGGCGAGCATAGAAACAAGGTCTCGCCGATCTTGATCGGCGTGACTTCGTCCGTAATCTCGACGGGGTCGTTGGGGCCTTTGCTATCCCCGGTCCGGAAGATCCACGCGACCTGTAAGTCCTTGACGTTTGCAGGCGTGATTTGAGTCAGCGGGGAATAGCGGGTACCGGCCTGGGTGCGCGCGTAGGCCGGCCAGTCGGCGGCGCTATCACCGGTCTCTGCGGGGGCCGCCGATGCCGCACTGAAGCTGCCGTTGACCGTTTGCGGGTCGTTGAAGTTCGCGTAGACGAGCACGCCCGCCCAGACAGCCAATGCAACGACGAGCGAACCCATGCCGAGCCCGCGTGCGCCCTCCATCCGCCAGCTCACGAGCAACAGTAGCCACACGCCGAAAATGACCAGCACCCCGGAGCGCGGAGCCAATGCCCAGAAGTCCGTGCCGGACTCCCACAGTGCCCAGACCGCCGTCGCAATCATCACGAGCGCATAGAGAACGAGCGCAGCGGGCTTGCGCCGGTAAAGCAACCACGTCACTACTGCGAGCAGCAGGCCCGTGATCAGGTAGTACCACGACCCGCCTACGGCAATCAGCCATGCTCCGCCGATCACGAGGTAAAGCGAAGTGAGCGCGAGAAACACAAGTGTGATTGCACCGATGACGACTGACCAACCGGGCTGTCTCGACATGATGATCTTCCACCCTAATCAAGAACGACGTGCGCGCGCAGACCGCAAAAGATGGGCCTGGTCTGTCCTGTTGTTCGATGCAGGCGCCTGACTTCTCGCGGGTTATCGCGCGTGCAGCGATGAGATCGAACCTGCCGCGGACATGCAACCGATACCTCGCTATCTGACCTGTTGGCCCAGGTGGTCGAGAGCGTAGCGTCGGCAATGCTCAAGATATGCCGCTTCGTTGGCGACGGTCAATTGAATCATGCTGCACCACAGCGATGATCGGTGAGCTTCCAGCCCGCTCGCTCCAACGCGATATGCACGGCCGGCACGGGACCGAGACCGAACATGCCGGGCTCGACGGCGGCGATGCCGAAAGCCGCAAGACGCGCACTCGCTTCGATGCCCCTGGCGTCGGCATAACCGCGCTCGGCCACGACCATTGCCGCCGCACCGCTGTTCAGGCCAGGCGCATTGCCCGCGTGATCGTGCCATCGGGACGGAACGCGGGACGCAGCTTTGCCAGCGTTTCCACGGTCGTTTCCGGACGCGGCTGCTCGTCGCGCGTGAACTGGATGCTGCCCTTGCGCCCTTCTATTTCGACGGCGACGAGTTCGGCATCGAATGCGCCGCGTTGCGCCAGGCGATCGCCATGGCCCTGAGGCGCGAGAAGATCGCCGTTTCGACCGCGCATCCGTTCGCCGCGTCGGCGCGCCTACCGCACGCGATCCGGCTCGCGCTCGGCTCGGTCAGCTTGACGACGCTCAAGCAGTCGCTGCAAACGGTCGCGCGGGTCATTGCCGACCAGACCTACCGATCGAAGACTGCGCTGGGCCGCCCCGATCATCCCGGCGCGGCCCAGCGCGCATTGCGACGTATCGCCTGTGGCGGTTGTCCAAACGCTCGAGTGAACGCATCGCGCATGCGGCGCGGGTCGGAAAATCCGGTCTGCTGGGCGATCTGTTCGACCGTATGGCGGCTCCTTTCCAGCATGAGTCGCGCGGCTTCGAGACGCAGTCTCTCGACGGCCTTGGCGGGCGATTGCCCCGTCTCCGCCCGGAACGCGCGGCTGAACTGACGTGGGCTGAGCCGCGCCACTTCGGCCAGTTGTTCCACCAGCAGCGGTTGCGCGAGATTCTTCCGCGCGTACGTCAGCGCGGACTGAATGCGATCCGATTTCGCATCGAGTTCCAGCAACGCCGAATGCTGGGACTGACCACCGGCGCGTCGATGAGAAACGACGAGCGTTTGCGCGACCGATCTCGCAACGTCCACCCCCAGATCGGCCTCGACCAGCGCCAACGCGAGATCGATTCCCGCCGTCATGCCCGCCGACGTCCAGATCGAACCGTCGACCGCGTAAATCCGGTCTTCCTCCACACGGATGCGCGGAAAATGCTTCCGCAGCGCGGACGCATAGACCCAGTGCGTGGTGGCGCGCTTGCCGTCCAGAAGGCCCGCTTCGGCCAGCACGAAGGCGCCCGTGCAAATAGCGGCGACGCGCCGGGCCGTCGCCGCGCTGTGACGTGCGTAGGCGAGCAGCCCATGGGACGGCCGCGCCGCGCCCGGATCGCCGCCCGTGAAAAGGACCGTGTCGAACGTTCGCTCTTCGAAGGGTTCGGTCATCACCGTGGGACCACCGATCGGTCTGACCGGCGCGCCATGTTCCGACAGCGTGAGTACTTCGTAGAACGATTCACCGAATTTCTGATTGGCAAACGAAAACACCGGCTGCGCGGCGAGCGACATGGCATGGAACCCATCGAACACGACGAACGCGACTGACGGCACGGCGATTCCTTTGAGTGGTGTCCTGAAACCGTAGTTTCTACGTCCTTTGCGATCTCGGCGGCCGCCCATATAAATGCGCTATGGATGCCCGGATTTGATTGAACGCGAATGAGCGGACCTCGACGATCCTTCCGCACCAGCGGTCGACCGACTCTTTCAGTTCCCATTCTAGTCACCGTTTCTTTATCGCAGGTCAGGAGAACTCCTCATGAAAGTCCTCAAATCTCTACTCGTCACCGCGCTGATGGCGGCGCCCGCCATCGCGAACTTGCCGGCGGCCGCGACGTCTGCCGCGTCGACGGACGACACGGCGATCCGACCGTTCACGGCGCACTTTTCCGACGCGCAGCTAGCCGACCTGAAGCAACGCATCGCGCAGACGCGCTGGCCGCAACCGGAGACGGTGTCGGATCGGTCGCAAGGCGCGCAGCTCGCGAAGCTGCAGGCGCTCGTGCAGTATTGGGGCACCGACTACGACTGGCGCAACGCTGAAGCGAAGCTCAACGCGCTGCCGCAGTACGTGACCACGATCGACGGCGTCGATATTCACTTCATCTGGGTACGCTCGAAAAATCCCGGTGCGTTGCCGCTCATCATGACGCATGGCTGGCCCGGCTCGGTCTTCGAAGAGCTCAAGGTGATCGGACCGTTGACTGACCCGGTAGCGTACGGAGGACGGGCGGAGGATTCGTTCGATCTGGTTCTGCCATCGATGCCCGGATATGGGTTTTCGGGCAAGCCGGCAACGGCCGACTGGACGCCTGATCACATCGCGCGAGCGTGGGAAGAACTGATGCGGCGGTTGGGCTATCAGCACTACGTCGCGCAGGGCGGAGACTGGGGCTCGGTGATCGCCGACAAGATGGCCGCGCAAAAGCCGCCGGGCTTGCTCGGCATTCACGTCAACATGCCAGCGACTGTCCCGCCCGAAATCGCAAAACGGCTGAAGGCAGGCGATCCGCCGCCGCGCGGACTTTCCGACAAGGAGAAAATCGCCTACCAGTCGCTGAACAATCTGTACACGCGCGGCGGCGGCTATGCTGCGATGATGGTCACACGTCCGCAGACGATCGGCTATGCGCTCGCGGACTCTCCGGTCGGGCAGGCTGCGTGGATGTACGACAAATTCGCGGACTGGACCTACAGCGGCGGCGATCCTGAACGGTCATTGAGCAAAGACGAGATGCTCGACGACATCACGTTGTACTGGCTGACCAATACCTCTACGTCGGCGGCGAAGCTGTACTGGACCAACAACGCGAACAACTTCAATAGCGTGAACATCTCGATCCCAGCCGCCGTGACGGTGTTTCCCGGCGAGATCTATCAGGCGCCCCGCAGTTGGACCGAGCGCAGCTATCACCACCTCATCTACTTCAACGAAGTGAACAAGGGCGGCCACTTCGCGGCATGGGAACAACCGCAACTTTTCTCGGAAGAAATTCGCGCTGCCTTCAGGTCGCTGCGCTGATCGCTATCTCGCACGGCGTAACGTTCGAAGGAGATTCGCAATGTCGGATGAAATCAACAGGCGTCGTCGACGCCTTCTCGGGAGCGCGACATCCACAGCGTCGCCGAGGCTTCGCTGCGGATCGCATCGGCGGGCTATCGGGTGATCGTTCCACACTTGCGCGGTTATGGCACTCACAGGCGAAGTCGGCCAGATTGAACCAGTACTGCACGAAGTGGATCCGCAGCATGCGCTCAAGACCAACAGACGGGCGGCCATTGCCGCGCTTCGGATAATGCGGCTCGATCACCGCGCACAGTTGCGCCCATGGCACGATCGCGTTCATCGTGTCGAGAAACTCGTCGCGCCGCGTGCGTTTGCGGTGCGTCTCGAAACCCGTTCCTTGATCGGCTGCCATCGCCAGCGTCTGCTGCTTCATCCTGTTTCGCCTTCCTCGTTCGATCCGATCTCTGACGCCTGACGTACCGGTTCGGTGGACTTAATTAGCGTTGCCCTGGACGGGTCTGGCTTGGGTAGTCCCACATAGCATCTCTGCCTTGGCCAACGGACGGACAGCAGCGCGAGGAAGTGCTCGTGCTGCTCGCAGTTACGATGAAGCGTCTGGATGGGCGGGCACCGTGAATTGAAAGATCGCGCCGCGCGGCACGTTCGCGCTTGCCCACAATCGGCCGCCGTGTGCCTCGACGATCGAACGGCAGATCGGCAGCCCCATCCCCAAACCGGTCGGCTTGGTGGTGTAGAAAGGAGCGAAAAGGCGCTCGGCACTGTCCGCGGCAAAGCCAGGCCCCGAATCGAGCACCGTCACGAGTACACAGCCCGAGTCGGCTCTTGCCGTGCTGATGAGCAATTCCCGCACGCCATCGCTGACACCGCTCATAACCTCCATCGCGTTGATGAGCAAGTTAAGGAGGACTTGTTGCAACTGGACCCGATCTCCTTCAATTAGCGGTAATCGGTCCGCGAGATGCGTCTGCACCAAGGCGCCGTGCTTCCACGCTTCGCCACGGGTGAGCTCAATCACCTCGCGGATTGCCTTGTTGATGTCCACCGGTTCCTTCCGTGGCGGCGTCTTCCTGATCAGTTCATGGATGCGGCCGATTACGTCCCCCGCTCGGTTACCGTCGTTGACGATCCGGCCGAGCGCCTGCCGGACCTTCTCGACTTCAGGAGGCTGGCCGGCGAGCCATCGCAGCGCCGCCTGGGCGTTGGTGACCGTCGCGGCGATCGGCTGGTTGACTTCATGAGCGATCGAGGCCGTGAGTTGGCCCATGGTCGCGACACGGTTCGCGTGCGCCAGCTCCCTTTGCACCTCCCGGTAACGCAGCTCGCTCTCGTGGGCTTCGGTTTCGGCACGCTTGCGCTCGGTCAGATCCACGACGAATGCCACACCTTCCGTCCCGCTTGCGTCAAACGTGGCCAAACCGACCATAACGGGCACACGGCTACCGTCTCTCCTGATGTACTCCTTCTCGTAAGGCTGGGCGCGCCCCGTCTGCCCGGCCTCCACCAGGGCCCGTTCGCTGCGCGGGAGCCATTCCTGCGGCGTCAGATCCCTCCAGCCTACGCGACCTGAGCCTATATCTTCACGCTCGTATCCCACGATGCGCAGAAATGCGTCATTGGCCTCGAGAATTTCACCATCGAAATTCCAGACAATGATCCCGATGATGTTGGCATCCACGAGGCGCCGGATCTTCGACTCGCGTTCGAGCAGTGTTTGTTCGGTGCGTTTGCGCTCGGTGATATCCATTACCGCGCCCACGAAACGGAAGCGATCCGGATCACAGCCGTTCACGCCATGCGCCACAGCTCGAACATACTTGATAGAAGCATCAGCCATCAGCAGACGATGCTCGATCGTAAATGCCTTCCTTTCGCTTGCGGCGCGGTCAATGATTTGCTGCACACGGACACGATCGTCCGGATGCGTCCGGTCGATGATGGCCTGCACGGTGGGCTTGATGGCAGCGTCGAGCTCGAATATTCGATAAGTCTCATCTGACCAATAGATCTCGCCGCTCAACAGGTACCAGCCAAAACTCCCTGTATGGCTCAGTCGTTGGGCTTCCGCCAGATACATCTCGCTCCGGTGTAGCGCCTGCTCGACGTTCTTGCGTTCGGCTCGCTCACTTGCTTCGCGCAGCGCGCGCCGCACTGCGGGCACGAGCCTCGACAGCCGCGTCTTCAGAACGAAATCGGTAGCGCCACTCTTTAGCGCCTCTACCGCCAGTTCTTCGCCAAGCGTGCCGGAAACCAGGATAAAGGGCACCTCGGGACGTTCGCGCAGAGTGACCTCCAATGCCGAGAGGCCGTCGAACGCCGGAAGTTTGTAATCCGCGAGAATCAGGTCGATTCCAACGGTTTTCAACGCAGCCTCGAAGTCCGCACGCGATTGCACGCGAACGATTTCGCAGCAGAGATGATCGGCTTGAAGGAACTCTTGAATGAGTTCGGCGTCATTCGCGTTATCTTCCAGCAACACAATGCGAAGCCCCGACATTATTGCCCCTTCCTCATGCTGCCTGGCGGCGGCTCATTGATCAGTGCCCAGAATACGCCTAGCTCCTTGATGGCATTTATAAATTCATGAAAGTCGATCGGCTTTACTACGTACGCGTTTACCCCGAGTTTATAGCTTCGCATCATATCTTTCTCTTCGTGCGACGATGTGAGCACCACCACGGGAATGAGCTTCAAACGTTCGTCCGACTTCACTGTGTCCAGGACTTCCAAGCCATCGACCTTGGGGAGTTTCAGATCCAGTAACATGACTGAAGGGTTCTCGTCGTAGCGATCGACAAATTCCTCCCTGCAATAGAGGTAATCCAAGGCTTGCTGTCCGTCTCTGGCAACCACTACCTCGTTTGCCAAGTTACAGTCTGACAGCGCGGCCAGAGTGAGTTCGACGTCTCTCGGGTCATCCTCGACGAGCAGAATGCGTCCTAGTTGGTCCATGGTGTCCTCGCAGTCTTTGCCGTTGCACCGTGTGCCTTAGGCACTGAAAAATAGAAAGTAGCGCCCTGATCCACCCCGCCCTCTGCACGGACCTTGCCTCCGTGGCGGACGATGATGCGTTGAACGATAGCTAGTCCGATGCCAGTACCTTCAAACTGCTCCGGGAGATGCAGACGTTGAAAAACGCCGAACAGTTTATGCGCATACCGCATGTCAAAGCCTGCACCATTATCTTTCACAAACACCTCCACCACGTCTTTATTTGGGTCCACGCAACCAATCTCGATTTCGGCCCGCGTTCGCATGCGTGTGAATTTGACCGCATTGGCGACGAGGTTGGCGATAACCAGTCGGAGCATGGGACGATCCCCGTAGCAGACCGGAAGAGGGTTGATTGTCCATACAATGTCTCGCCCGCTCGTTTCTTGCCCGATCTCCGCAACGACCTCCTTGACGAGCTGATCGAGGCTCACCGGCGTCTTTGTGGTCTCCACCTGTCCGACCCTGGAAAAGGCCAGCAAATCGTCGATCAGGTTACTCATTCTTTTTGCCGCGTCGACAATCGTTTGTATGTAGCGACGACTTTTATCATCGAGCGAAGAGGCCGCCTGTTTTTGTAGTAGCTCGGAGTATCCGATCACATGGCGAAGTGGCGCGCGTAGATCGTGCGAGACGGAATAGGCGAAGGATTGCAGTTCCTTGTTACTCGTTTCAAGCTGCTCAGCCCGCGCGGTGACTTCCTGATTGAGCCTGTGAATCTCGCTTTCTTTATGCTGACTCTGTTGCAATTCGGCCTGAAGGCGATCGCTGGTGTGACGAAGCTCAGTTTCGATTCGCCGTCGCGCAGCGACGAAACCGGCAAAGATCAAGCCCCATGCCGTGAAAACTAAAAAACGCGGAAAATCTTTGGTTTGAAGACCGATGGTGTACAGCGGCGCAGAAAGAAAATAATCGTAGGATGCCACCGATAGCACGACTGCCAGCACGGAAGGTCCTGCCCCTCCGTACCAGCAAGCAACCCCGATGGCGAAGTTAAAAGGGGACCCGTAGATGTCGTGGATCCCGAAAAACCGGAACACGAGCGCCAGCCCAAGTGCAGCCCCAACGCAGACGACGGATAAGCCGTAGCGCAGAATCGGTGAGCGACTTTGCAAGTCCAGGTGCAAGTGCGCCAAGCTTCGCCTCATTGCCAAAGGTGCGGATCCCCTGAACTAAAAATTATAGTCGTCCCAGTTCCGATCGTTGAGCAGGCGGGGACGCCCCAACGCGGATGCGTTGGCGAGCCGGCTCATGCTTGTGCCCGTTGTCCGCCTCGATCATCGCGATGGTGCGGGTGTGGTCCACCAACGATTCGTCTGCCAAATAGACCGCCCGAAGTCTTCCGTTGAACCGATCAGCACCGCTTGACAAACATGGATAAGCAAATCGGCGAATGGCAACTCAGGGGTTCAGTAGCTGCCGCAAGATGGGGTGCCGGGTTCAATGGGTCGGAAGTACCCATTCGGCTCTCTGGAGAAGCGGTCATTGGCAGGCTCCAGCCTGACTTCGGCGCCGAAGAAGCGTGGCAGACAGGAAGCCTTGCACCGTGAAGGTACGGACGCCGCGCGTCAAGACGGGCTGCAGACCACCGCGGTCAGCAACAACGGAATCACCATGCGCACGGTAGCGTTGCTGCCAGCATCGCGCACGCGCGATTCGACCGCGTCGCTGGGAGCGGACAGCACAGCGCCGTACAGCGGGCCCGCGAACGCATTGCCGCGGCCCTTCTTGAACGTCCCGTCGTCCTGCTCGTACCCAAGCACGGCGTAGACACGAAAGCCGAAGACCGTTATGTCGCTGCCTTGCGTTGGCCGAAACGCGTTGACCGAATTCGCCTCAACGTGCATCGGATTCGGGTTGATGTACTGGTTGTTGATGAGCTGCCCGATAAACGCGTGTGGACTCGCCCTGCAGTCGAATTGCCCATCAAGCGCGTACGCGTGCGCCGCGACTGGGCAGAAGCCTGCGCCTGACACCAGCAGTATGACGAGTACTTTTAGAAGACGGATTGCCATGGTGAACTTGCCAGAACCGCGGGGTCGACCGGCAAAACACGAGCCAGCCTGTAGTCTCGTAGATTTTCGCCGTCCGCGTGTGCGTGTTATGAGCGAACGATGCAGTTGGGATAGGAGTCGGCTGCAGCGGCTCGGCTCCGACCATGCCTGGCGAATGGCCGTTGTTCGCATGCGTACGCCGCCGTGATTGGCCTCGCACGAGCGTCTGAGGTTATGTGCCATCCCTGACATGCAGCGCGCCGATTGCGCTCCGGTGGCGCCGCGGCCCGCGCCGCCGAATCCCGCGCCGGTCATTCCGACCGCGAGATGGACCTTCTTTTTTCCCCATCGGCGCGCAAGCGCACGGACGTCCTTGGCGGGCACGCCGGTTTCGCCCTCCTGCCACTCGGGCGTCTTGGGAACGCCGTCGGTTTCGCCCAGAAGATAGGCCCTCCACTCGTCGAACCCGGTCGTGCGGGTGGCGATGTAATCCTCGTCGTACAAGCCCTCCATGACCCATACGTACATGATGGCGGTGGCGAGAGCAGCATCGGTTTGCGGTCGGACCGGAATCCAGCGCCCGCCCAGCAACTGCGCGGTAGGGTTGCAGTGTGGGTCGATATGAACGAACTCTATGCCGAGGTCCTTGGCCCACAGGCGCCGCGGCGTGCCCTCGAATCCCGCGTAGGCCCCGTTGGTACTTTCGGGATCGCAGGACCAGAACACGATCATGTCGGCTTCCTTCAGGCAATCCTCGACGCCACCATTGCCGGATGGCACGCCGACGCGCATCGAGTTAACGAAATGCTGCATGGCGCCCCAGTACCAGCCTTCCCAGCTATCCGGATTGGCCGCGACCCGGGTGAAGCCGATCAACCGCGCAAGGGTCACAGCGCAGATCCAGTCAAGCGGCAGCCCGGTGCCATGCATCCCTTTCAGGCTCGCACCGCAGCGCGAACAACTGGCAACCTGCCCTTTCAGACGCGAAGGTTTGCGAAATAGCAGATCGCATTCCTGGCAGGCAATCAGTTTCTGACGCTCCATACGGACCGACCAGGATGAATTTTCTGGTGTCATTCGACGCGGCTGAAATGCCGGCTCATTTATGTTGTGGGTGCCTAACTAGCGCCTGGCACCACAGCTACTCTCGATGGATGGCGACCCGGTCAAGGGCCGCTCATCCCGAACTCATCGAGGGACGATCATTCTCTTGACGCGGCTACCGGCTGCCCGGCCGGCAGTTCGCCCATCGACTGGAACAGCGCCGCAGTATCGCTCATACGCTGGCTTGCTGCGCGAATCGAGCTGAGCTGTGCACTTAGAAACCGCTGCTCACTGGCATACTGTGCCGTAGAAGGCAGGGAGCCCATGCGATGGCGCGACGCCGTATCATCGAATGCCGCCCTCGCGGCCTCCGCCGCCGCTTCCGTCGACGCGAGTGTCTGTGCGTCGTTTTCCAGTGCGGCAAGCGAATCCGCGACATTCTGGAACGCCGACAGAACGGTGGACTTGTAGTTCAGCACGGCCGCATCGTAAGCGTCGATCGACGCCTTGCGGTGCGCGAGCAGCGCGCCGCCATGGAAAATCGGTTGCGTCAGGCTCGCACCAATGGCCCAGAGTCCGCCCGCGCCTGAGAGCACCGCGGGCCAGCTAAAGCCGCCGCGGCCCATCGAGGCCGTCAGCGACAGGCTCGGAAAGAGCTGCGCGGTCGCAGCGCCGACATCGGCGGCTGCGGCCTTCAGGGCGGCGTCGGCTGCCTGTACGTCGGGGCGCGAACGCAGCAGGACCGACGGCACCTCGACAGGCACGTGTTCGGGCAACACCAGGCTGTCGAGATCGGGAACGGCCGGGGCGTTGTCCGGCGTGCGGCCCATCAGCACCGCGAGCGCATGGAGGGCTGTGGCGCGCTGCTGGCGTAATGCAGGAAGACTCGCCGCAGCCGTAGCCGCATCCTGCGTCGATGCGAGCGCCTGCGCACGGGAAACTGACCCGAGTGCGTACCGCTGCTGGTCCTCGTCCGCGGCCGTCCTGGCCACGGCGACGAGCCGTTCGGTGAGCGCGATCTGGCGATCGAGTGCCGCCACGCTGATCGTCGTACCGACGATGTTTGCCGCCAGCGCGCGCCGCGCCGCCTCCAGTTGATACGCCTGCACGTCTACGCGAGCGGCGCTGGCCGCGTTCGCCGAACGCGTCGCACCGAACAGGTCAAAGGTGTAGGACGCGAGAACCTGTCCGGCAAAAAAGTTATAGCGAACCTCGCTGGGGCCAATGCCGGGCACAAGCGGTGTACGCCCGCGATCGACTTGTGCGGCAGCATCGATTGAAGGCAGCGTCGATGCGCCGACCTGGGCGCGCAGTTCCTGCTGCGCGGCTGCGAGCGTCCGCTGCGCAGCCCCGAGCGTGGGGCTGTTGCGCAAGCCTTCCTCGACCAGTGCACTCAGCGCGTCCGACCGGTAAAGCTGCCACCATTGCGGAACGCCCACTGCGCCGATATCGAACTGCTGCGCCACGCCGCCCGCTGCGACGGTCTTCGCCGGCTGTGCCTCGGCACCGTAGTGCGCAGGCGAAGGCATCGCCGGGGGCGCGCCGCTGGGACCGAACGAGCAGGCCGTCAATGCGAGTGCCGCTGTCACGGCAAGAACGGATGTTCTATACACGAGGCTCATGCTCAAATCTCCGTATGCTCGTCCACGACCGGTTGCGTTCCGCGCTCGTCGTGCCGGACCCTGAAGCACGCCGCGTACAGCGCGGGCAGGAAGAACACGGTCAGTACTGTGGCGATCGTGATACCGCCCATCAGTGCGGTCGCCATCGGACCGAAGAAGCCCGAGCGCAGCAGCGGAATCAGCGCGAGGACGGCGGCGGCCGCCGTCAGCATGATCGGCCTGAAACGCCTTATGGTTGCGCCGATAATCGCGTCGAAGCGCGGCTGCCCTGCCGCGATATCCTGATCGATCTGGTCGACCAGAATCACGGAGTTGCGCATGATGATGCCGAACATCGCAATCACGCCCAGCAGCGCGACGAAGCCGAAAGGCTTGCCGAACAGCAGCAGCGCGGCCACGACGCCAATCAGGCCGAGCGGCGCCGTCAGCACGACGATGAAGGTCCGCGCGAAGTTCTTGAGCTGGATCATCAGCAACAGCAGCACGGCGATGATCATCAACGGCATTTCGGCATTGATCGACGTCTGGCCCTTCACGCTTTCTTCGACCGCGCCGCCCACCTGAATGCGATAGCCGACCGGCAGCCTGGCGGTTTCCGCCGCGAGCGCACGTTCGATGTCGTGGGTCACGTCCATCCCCTGCGCGTCGCCGCGCACGTCCGCCTGCACCGTGATGGTCGGCTGACGGTCGCGTTGCCAGATGACGCCGTACTCTTGCGTATCGCGCACGTGTCCGAGCGAACCGAGCGGCACCGGGCCGTGGGGCGTCGGAATCGCGAGGCTCATAAGCTGCGCCGGATTGACACGTTCGCTCTTTGGCGCACGCAGATCGACGTTGATCAGCTTGTCGCGCTCGCGGTACTGCGTCACCGTGTAGCCCGATAGCGTCATCGCGAGGAAGTTCGACACGTCCTCCGAGGTGACACCAAGCTGGCGCGCGCGGTTCTGATCGATCTCGAACGAGATCGAGCGCTCCGCCGGCTCGTCCCAGTTGAACTGGACGTTGCGCGTGCGGGGATCGGCGCGGACCTTGTCCGACACTTCTTGAGCAAGCGATCGCACGGTCGCGATATCGTCGCCGCTCACGCGGAACTGGATCGGGAACCCGACAGGCGGACCATTCTCGAGCCGGGAGACACGCGTGCGCATGCCGGAGAAGTCCTTCTCGAGCATGCCGTCGAGCCAACGCATCAGTTCCTCGCGCTTCTCAACGCTTTTAGCCGCAATCACGAACTGCGCGAAATTCGGCTGTTGAAGCTGCTGGTCGAGCGTCAGGTAAAAACGCGGCGCGCCGGTGCCGACGAAGTCGACGAAGTGGTCGATCCCGGCTTTGCCGTCGAGCACCTTTTCAAGGCGCTTCGCTTCACGCAGCGTCGCTTCGAACGAGGCGCCTTCCGGCAACCGCAGATCGACCAGCAGTTCCGGCCGTTCCGAGTTCGGGAAGAACTGCTGCGGCACGCGCGTGAAGGCCAGCATGGAAATCGCGAAAAGCAC
>NZ_CADFGP010000088.1 GCF_902833905.1 Paraburkholderia tuberum STM678
TCCATAGCTGCTCCGGTTGCTTCCGGCTGGAGCGGTTGCCGGGTGGGGCTTACACCCACTGGGAAAGCGCCGCCTTTACACGGCGCACGCCACCTACGGTCGTTCGCCCTTGCGCTTAGATGGTCATTCAACCGGCTGCTCTACTCAAGAAGCGGCCCGAAAGCCAGATTCGTCCCAGAAGAAGATGTCGGCATTTTCCTCACGAGCCTGACAGACAATGTGTCGCAGGGATCGTCAGCAGCCACGCACGCAGATTGCAGTCGGGCCAAAAGCCTTTCCAGCGCGCGAGCGCCCGCTCGGCCGTATCGTGAACCAGATGGTCAGCCCAGACTGAGTCGCCCGTCAGCGCACGCGCATAGCGCCGCGGCTGCGGGAGCCGCGATATCACTTCCGCTTCGAAGTTCACGCGGCGCTGACGGCCGCGCGAGCGCGCATCAATAGCCGCTGCCGCTGCTGCTGGTGCCGCTGCTGCTGCCCGACGAGCTCGTGTCGCCCGTGGACTGGCACGCGGCCAACGACGACGATGCGACTCCTAGCGCGATGATCACGCATACGGCCGATAGCAGTCTTGATACTTTCATGTAGAACTCTCCTGCACGGCAAACGCGACTGACTTGTCGCGGGGCCGCGCGTTGAGCCGGCGAGTCGCGGATCGCTGGCGGCAAGTGCCGCGACGTCGGTGAACGTTTACAAAAAGGACAGACAAACCTCCTGCAAAACGGGGACGCAACCGCTGTGCGCGGCCGACGATTCCGTTTCGCGGCTTCGCGGTCTTGCACGCGACGCCTAATCTACAAACGCCCACGGCGCGGCATTATTCCACCGCATTGATTATTTGTGACACGTATCGCCTCGGGACGATGCATGCTCGACGCGGCACGGATTTTGCGCAAGCTCCGCGACCGTTGGCTGGCATAGCCCCGCATCGCTAGAACGGTGTTCGCGCGTTGCCGACGATACCTTGTTCGTGAAGCGCGGCGGATGTCTGAAGCCCCAGGAAGCGGCCGATGGTATCGCAGTATCGCAACCCCATGACCGGCTGATGCGGGTCGTTCAGCGCCCGTCGACGGCGGTAGTGTGGAAGCTGAGACTGCGGCACGGCCATTGGAGCACCGGACGTTCATTCCTTGTGGCGCCACCGGAGGGCATCAGGCTTCGAAAGCCTATACGAAGTAAGGCATTCCTGCTCGCACCAGCCAAACGTCGCGATCGGCATCGTGTTCGACGCGGGGAAGAACTGCGTGAAATATTGGCGGCGGGGCCGATCAGCGTGAATGTCCCCGCCGCAGGTCGCTCACGCACGCGGCGACCGCTCACATGACGTGAATGAGATTAATGTAGCTGTTTCTTTAGATCGCTCAGTTCGGCGTGAACCGAACTGACTGCTTTCCTGATCCTGGCATTGACATTCGCAGCGCGTTTGCACGCTTTTTCCGCGCTGTCGCCGATCCGCTCAAGATCGTCCACCCATTGGCGCATGCGATCCTGATCGTTCGAAGCCATCACTTTCTTTGCCGACGCGGATTGTTGATCTAGCTCATCAACGCACTCGATGAGGTCCTTGGGGAGGGTGGAGTCGGCATGACAGGTTTGCGAAGCCTGTTCGATGGATTGCTGTAGATGCGTGAAACGCTTCTGGATTTCGCTGGCTTGCATCATGGTGACACTCCTTTGTGAAAGCGTGTCCGAAACTCTAAAACGAGGCTGGCGCGATTGCGGTTTACCACCCTGGCGCCTATGTTGCCACCCCCGTGCGCTTGGGCCGGCCGTCATCGTGCAGCGTCGGTGCTCCGGAGCCGATCGAAGGGTGGCATGACTTTGAGTATAGGCGTTGCCACTGCTCGCGCAGGCACGGCGCCGAACGTCCGCTCCAGCCAACGATCTGACGACCGACCCCACGTGTTATTTAAGTGGCCGTAGCACCTTGCGAGCGGCCGTTGAGTTCAGGTGGGGTCGAAGGGCGGCTGTGGGTCATAAGTACGCGTTCGCCGATGTGAGAGTCGTCGCTCCGGAGCCGGCTCGGGCGAACGGCCGGTTAGTACCGTGCAGCCGCCCGCTGAGGGTCGATAGCTGAGCGTCTGCAATGGCCGATCAATTCCCGTAGCCGCGATGTCGTCCAATGCTCGCTGATCGGCCACAGCGGTCGTTGGCCCCTCAAGCTATCAGCGGCTGGTGGGGTCGTCAGCTGACAATGGTCGGCCGGTCGGGTGACCAACAGCGCTTCGCACGACGCACCGGCAATGCCGATCAACGCGCCATCTTCGCCGCATGATCACCGGATTTCTCTGGCCACGCTCTGCAACTTCATGAACGCGCGAAACCGCGCGTCGTGCAGCGCCGCGATGTCGCCGCCAGCCGGCACGTAAGTCTTGCTAATCCGCGACATGCCGACCATCGCTGAGCGCACATCGTCGAAGAGGTTACCGGCCACACTGCCCAGCATCGCGGCGCCCAGCAGCACCGGTTCTTCTGCCTCCGTCGCGAGCATGGTCTTACCCGTTGCGTCCGCGAGCGATTGCCGGACAAGATCAAGTCGCCCTGCGCCGCCGCTGACTATTACGCGCTCGATCGGCGCACCGGCCGCCGCCTGAGTTTCGATGATCTGGCGAAGCCCGTATCCGATGCTGCAAATACCCGCGACATAGAGCGCGACCAGGCTCTGCAGGTCGACTTCCATACCGAGCCCTGCGATCACCGCTCTTGCGTGTGGATCGGCCAGCGGCGCGCGATTGCCCAAAAATTCCGGGACGACATGCAAGCCCCTGGCCAGCAACACCGCGTCCGACAGATCATGCGACGCCTGCACCGCGAGACCCGCCAGCATGACTGGCACGGATTGGCCCGCGTGTTCTGCGCGAGTTTTGGCGTCCGGGGCCGCAGGATGCATTGAGACGAGCCGGTCGATCGCCGCGCCGGCCACCGATTGGCCGCCTTCGTTCAGCCAGACCTCCGGCACCATCGCTGAAAAATACGGTCCCCAGACGCCGGGAACAAACACCGGCGATTGGGTCGTAGTCATCGTGCACGACGAGGTGCCGAAGACGTACGCGAGGCAGGACTCCGGCTCGCCGTCGGCGCCGACCGTGCCGATCCCACCCGCATGTGCATCAATCACCCCCGCCGCCACCGGCGTGCCAAGGTGCAGTCCGAGTTCTGCGGCGGCGCGTTCGGTCAGCCCGTTTCCTAGCGGCGTACCCGCATCGACGACGCTTTGTCCGATTCGGGCAAACGCCTCGTCCGCGAGCACGCCGAGGCCTACCGTGCGAAAATAGGTCTCATCCCAACGGTGCTCGTGCGCGAGGTAGGTCCATTTGCAGGTGACCGTGCAGGTCGATCTGGACAGATCGCCGGTCGCGCGCCAGGTGAGGAAGTCGGTCAGATCGAAGAACTGCCACGCTGCCTCGAACACACGCTGGCGGTGCTCGAGCAGCCACAGCAGCTTCGGCGTTTCCATCTCCGGGGAAATCTTGCCGCCGACGAATTTCAGCACCGCGTGATTCGTGGCGTTGATGCGATCGGCCTGCTGCACGGCGCGATGGTCCATCCAGACGATGATGTCGCGATCGGCCTTCTCCGTAGGACCCACCGGCAACGGCTGCCCGCCCTCGCCCAGAACGACCAGCGAGCAGGTCGCGTCGAAGCCGACGCCCGCGATCAGGTCGGGCGAGACCGCCGCCTCCGATAGCGCGTGCTGCACGGCATCGCAGACGGCGTTCCATATCTCGCCGCTCGACTGCTCGACGATCGAGCCGCTCGACTGATAAAGGCTGATGTCGCGCTTGGCCGAGGCCCTCATCCGCCCTTTGGGATCGAAAATCCCGGCCCGGGCGCTGCCGGTGCCCACGTCCACGCCGATCACATAGCGCGGGCCGGGATTCGCGCCGGAGGCTGGATTTGCTGGTGTCATGGCTTGCTGCCTGTCATATCGGATTCGTTTCGGTTCGTTCTATAACGGGCTGCATCCAGTCCGTGTTTGTTACCCGTTCAAAGATCGACGCTATTTGGAAGGATCACGAGATCGCGAATCGTCACGTTGCGCGATCTCGTCAGCATGAAGAGCACGGCTTCGGCGACCTCGTCGGGTTGCATCAGGCTGCCCGACGCCAGTGCCTCGTCCATCTTCGCCTTCGGCCAGTCGTCGAGCAACGCGGTGACCACCGGTCCCGGCAGCACCGCGCCGACACGCACGCCATGTCTGGCGACCTGGCGGCGCGTCGTGTGAACGAAGGCCTGCACTGCGAACTTCGACGCCGTGTAGATCGGCTCCCAGACGACCGGCACCATCCCGGCAATCGAACTGGTGAAAAGAATGTCGCCGGATTTCTGCGCGACCATGTGCGGCAGCACGGCATGCACCGACCGGAACGCGGCATTGATGTTCAGATTCAACATCCGGTCCCATTCGTCCGGATTGCCGTCGACGATCTCGCCGCCGATATACGCACCGGCATTCGCGTGAAAGATATCGAGGCCGCCAGCCAGGTCGACGATCTCGGGCAGCATCGCCGACACCTCCGACGGCTTGAGCAGATCCACGACCAGCGGCAACGCGTTCGGACCCAGTTCACCACAGAGTTGTTCGAGCCGGTCCTTCGCGCGGTCCACCAGCACGACCTTCGCGCCCGCCCCGATCAGCGCCCGCGCACACGCGAGGCCGATACCCGATGCCGCGCCCGTGATGGCGGCAACCTTTCCTTTCACCGATTCAGTCATGTGCTCCTCTCGTGTGCCGAGCGAGTTAGCGCATTAGCGCACTGCCCTTGTCCATGCAAATTCTTTACGGTCTATCGCAGTCAGCATCCTGGCGCGCGCTCCGGTCCCCTGCAAAACGTCAGCGATAGCGCTGAAATCACGCGCGTCCGTGCGAGACGCGGGATTGCCGGGCGAGCGAATCGACAATCACCGCGATCGCCAGCACCGCGCCGGTGATCATGAAGCGCAGCGACGACGACAGGTTCAGCAGCGTCAGACCGCTGGCAATCGACTGGATCACAATGATGCCGAGCACTGCCGAATACGCACTACCTCGTCCGCCGAACAGACTGGTGCCGCCGATCACGGCCGCGGCGATCGCGTTCAGATTCACGTCGCCGGTGCCGGCCTGCTGGCTCGCCGATGCGAGACGCGCCGCCGTCAGTACGCCGCCTAGCGCGGCGAGACTTGCGCACAGCACGAACGCGCTGGTGTAGATCGCGTTGACGTCGATGCCGGCTCGCCGCGCAGCTTCGTGATTACCGCCGACGGCGCTCATCGAGCGGCCCCAGCGCGTTCTCGTCAGCGCGTAGTCCATCGCAATCGCGAGGCCGAGAAAGATGCCGAACATCAACGGCACGCCACGCCCCTGATTCAGGTAGGTCACCACGACCTCCAGCAACACGGTGATCGCAATGCATCGGACGAGCAGGCTGCCGATCGACTGCGCAGAGAGCCTCGACGCATGGCGGCGCTGGCGCGTGCGCAGTCCGACCACGAGCATGACGACGCCCGGCACCAGTGCGAGCAGATGCGACACGATCGCGGGGATGACGATCAATTGCCCCAGGTTCACCATCGCCGAACCGTAAGGCAAATTGATCGAACCAGCCGCACCGAGCACGTAAAGCTGCATGCCGAGTATCGCGAGCAGACCAGCTAGCGTCGCGACAAAGCTCGGCATCCCGAGCCGGTTCAGCAGCAACGCATACACGGCACCCACTACCGCGCCGACAACGATGGCCGCGATGATCGCGAGCAACACCGGCCACCCATGGTTGACCCAGAGCAACCCGACAAGCGCCGACGCGAACCCGCTCATCGAACCGACCGACAGGTCGATCTGGCCCACCATCAGCACGCACACAATGCCGAGCGAGATCACCCCGACCGTCGAGCAGTCGAACAGCAGGTTCACCAGATTGCTGGCCGACAGAAACACGGGATTCAGGCTGGTGAAGACGGTCCAGATGATGATCAGGCCCGCGATGACCGGCAGCGATCCCAGATCGCCCGACTTCACCCGTTCGACAAACGCGGAAACCGTGCCCCCGACGCCGGTCGCGTGCTTGACCCGGACGTCGCTGCGATCGAGCAGTGTCGATGGCTGCGGCGTGTCCCGCGATTCAGCCGGCGGAGTGCCTCGCATATCGTTTCCCATGACGATTCCTCGGTTCAGATGCGCGGTTGAGCCTGGCGACGGTCCGCGCGACGCGAGACCGCGTTCTCAGTGGCACCCGTGATCGCGGCCACCAGTTCCTGATTCGACGAATCGGGATAGAAAATGCCATTGTTGCGGCCCAGACGCAGCACGACGATTCGATCGGCCACGGCGCGCACGTCTTCCATGTTGTGGCTGATCATGATCACGGCGTGGCCGCGGTCGCGCACGCGCTCGATCAGGTTGAGCACCTCGGCGGTCTGCGCGACGCCGAGCGCCGCCGTTGGCTCATCGAGCATGATCAGCTTCGGGTCCAGCAACAGCGAGCGCGCGATCGCGACGGTCTGCCGCTGACCGCCCGACAGCGACGCGACCACATCGCGCACGCTCGGGATGCGGGCCGACAATTCGTTCAGCAACGTCCAGGCCTTCACCTCCATCGCGACTTCGTCGAGACGCAGCGGACTCAGTTCGCGCCCGAGATAGATGTTCGCGACGACATCGAGGTTTTCGCATAGCGCGAGATCCTGGAATACCGTCGCGATGCCGAGATCAAGCGCCGCGGCGGGATTGGACAGCGTCACCTGCCGGCCGCCGAACGTGATCGTGCCGGTGCTCGGCTGATGGACACCCGCGAGCACTTTCACGAGCGTCGATTTGCCCGCACCGTTATCGCCGACCAGCGCAACGACTTCGCCCGCGCGCACGTCGAGCGCGATATCCGTCAGCGCCGAAACCGCTCCGAAGTGCTTCGAGACGCCGCGCAGGCTCAGCACCACCTCGCCGGGCGTGGACCGCGTTGTGGAGTCGTCAGTCATTTGACAGATACCTCATCGTGAGTAGCGGGATCCACCCGCACCCGGACCCCGTCAGACGCAGCGCCATTTCAGTCCGCGATGCCCAGCTTCTTGCAGCCGTCGGCGTAGCGGCCCGTGCACAGATCCTTGCCGCTCGCAAAGCCCTTGTCGACGACTTCGGCCTTCAGATTCTTCGCGGTGATCACCGCCGGCTTAAAGAGCTGGGTCGGCGTGTTGAAGAGCTTCGTCTCGGCTTTCGGTGCCTGGCCGTTGAGAAAGCCGACGGCCACCTTCGCCGCTGCGGCCGCCACGATTTCGCTTGGCTTCAGGATCGTGTTGTACTGGTCGCCCGCGATGATGAGCTGAAGTCCCGCCAGCGTCGCATCGTTGCCCGTCACGGGCGGCACCGGGTTCACGCCGGCTGCCTTGAAGGCTGCGATCGCGCCGCCGCCCGTGCCGTCGTTCGCGGCCACGACACCGACGATCTGCGGCCCGAAGCGCGTGATCTGTCCGCTGACCCATTGCTGGGCTTTCGGCGGCGCCCAGTCGGGCGTGTCGTATTCGGCCAGCGTCTTGTAACCGCTGCCCTGCAAGCCGGCGTGGATGCCCTTCTTGATCAGGCCCGCTGCCGCGTCGGTCGGGGAACCATTGACTTCGAGCACGCCGCCCTTGCTGGTCGGCACGTTGGTCTCTTTAAGGTGCTGAACGAGCGATTCGGCGATCGCCTTGCCGATGCCTTCGTTGTCGAACGACACGTAGTAGTCGGCGGGCGTCGACGGCACGGGACGGTCATAGGCGATCACCTTGATGCCCTGGCTCTGTGCCATGTGCACCAGCGAGGCAGCCGCCGTCGAGTCCACCGGATCGAGCACGATCACCTTTGCCCCTTGCGCAATCACCGAATTGAACTGCTGCTGCTGCGTCGACACATCCGCGTTGGCGTTTTGATAAAGGACCTTGCAGTCCGGACAGAGCTTGCCCATTTCGGCTTTGAAGCCAGGAAAGTCATGTTGTTCGTAACGCGTCGACGCCTGGTCGGGCATCAGAAAAGCAACCGTGGCGCTCGGCGCGGCAAATGCCGTAGTGCCGCTCAGCAGGCTGAGGCTCAGCGCGCCCGCGCAGAGCAATTGATTCGAATGTCTGGTCATCGCTTGTCTCCGTTTTTAGAAAAATTTCAGTCCGGGAGCTTCCGTGATTCGGCAGCGCGCCATGCCTTTCTTGTTGAAGTGCGGGTGAAATCCGTTGAATCGATGTTTCGCCTCAAGCGCCGTGGGTTCCGAAATGAACACCATCCGGAAACGCGACTGCGCGGGATCAGAGGACAAGATCTCCACGGTGATACTGCGCATTCGCGTCGTGCTTTGCCAACTTCTTGACCGTACTAGCCGACTGCTTCCACCGCATGAACCGCGTCGCGAGGCTCGTTCGCACTCGCTGTACCGAGCTTCCGCCAGGCGCGCCATTGCGACCGTGACATGCCTTTCGGCAGCAGGAATTGTCGGTTGAAATTCGACAGATTGTTGAAGCCGACCTGATAGCAGATATCCGTGATGCTCAGTTCGCCCGACATCAGCAGTTGACACGCGAGATCGATGCGAAGCCGGTTGACGTACTGCACGAACGGCACGCCGGTGTGCCGGCGGAAGTAGCGAGAAAATGCGCTCGCGCTTTGCCCGGCGAGTTGCGCCAGTTCGCTTTCTCGCAGTTCCTGCGACAGATTCCTGCCGATGTACGAGAGCACATTATTGATGCGCGTCTCTGCGTAGTGCGCCGCATCCGCGCGGTAGGCGGCGCTGGCGAGTTTCATCGCCCCCTTGCTTTGCACGAGCAGATCGAGCAGTGCGACGAATAGCGTGATGCGCCGGATACCCTGCGCGCCGAGCATCTCGCGCATGACGGGTTCAGCAGCCGCGCCCGTTTCCGGTGCGAACAGCACGCCCCAGCATGACGCCTCGAGCAAGGGCTCCACCCGTTTCAGCTCAGGAAAAACGGCAACGGCGCGCGCGACGAATTCGGCATCGAATTGCAGGATCAGGCAGCGCTCGTCGACCCGTTCGCCCGGCGGCACATTGCTGACCCAATTGTGCGGCAGCTTTGTTTCGGTCATCACGAGATTGCCGGGCTCGAAGTCGCCGATGAAATCGCCGACGAAATACTTGCCCGCTGTCGACGTGATCAGGTGAATTTCGTATTCAGGATGGAAATGCCAGCGCACGGTGCGGTACGGATACCCATGCGACCAGACTTTGAACGATTCATCGCGCGGCACTGCAACCCATTCCAGATCCGGTTTGGCGATGGTCAGACGACGAGCCTCGTTTCGCATTGCAAGGCAATAGTTGCAAATTCCACATTGGCAAGCTTTGAGACCCTGAACGGCTTGCATCTGTCTGTCTCCTGAACCGGCTTTGCTCTTCTAATGCTACCGACTGCGCCACGACTGCTACATACGTTAGTCCCATCCGCGGTTTTTCACTACTTAAAATAAACGAATGACTGATACTTTTTGCATCCGGGTAATTCCGTAGGTCACGTTGAAACCCGTGAGATTGCGAACAGATTCTGCCTCGGGAGATCGAGATGGCGCGCTGGCTGCCCGAACATCCGCCGGAGACGGTCACGCAGTTCATGAGCCCGCCGGCGGCAGGTCGATACGAGCGAAACGGAAAGCGGGCTGTGCTGTCGGGCTGCCACCCCGCAGGACTTGCGCATTCGAATCCGCGGCCGGTTAGAGACCGGTGCCAACGAGTGGCTGGCCCGCGTTTCGCTGTGGGCACAATTTATGCGAGCTGAGCGCGCCGCGGTCGATCAGCTGCTCGGTATATGCAATGGAAGCGCGTTGCGAGCCAGTCGGTGCAACACGCCGCGTGCGACGAAGTATCGGACGCACCCTTGGCATGAGGCTACACAAGACGGTGCGCGAACTTGCCGCAACGAATGAGGTGCTCGGGCGCTTGCCGCTGCTAGCACGTATCGGCGCAGATGACGCCGCAACGACCAGCAAAGCGGCGAAGGCCGGGATAGCGTTGAGACCAGCCGACGTATCTATCCCACGTGGCCATGGAAATCCTGAGTTCTGTGTGCGGGGCGTCGGCACGCTATCGATCCGGCGCGGCGCTGGTTGCCCCGCCCGCTAGCCGTCCTGAGCGAGCGCCAGCTCGACGCCAGCCAGCCGGATTGCAACAGCGGCGCCCGGCGCGAGCCCGTTGTCGGTCACGATCAGATCGAACGCATCGAGCGCCGCGACCTTATACAGCCCGACCGTCCCGTACTTCGAACTGCCCGACACGAGCACCGTGCGCGAAGCCGCATTCATGGCCGCGCGCTTCACATCGACCTTGAGCGCCGAAGGCGAACAACTGGTTGCGCGTTTTTTCTAGTGATCGAATTTGTGTGCGAGCCTTGCAGGAACTGGATGATCGTCTATTGGGCGCCGGATCGGTTAAAGTCCAGATTTATGGATGCCCTGAATGGATGGAAAGCACCGCTGGCAAGCGATTCCGGTGAGACTGAGCCTTGCGCAGTTTGAAGAATTTGTCTTGCCCCACCTGATCCGTGGTCGGCGCGGGCCGCCGCCGCAGCTAAGTTTGCACAGGATATTCAACTACGTTCTGCAGGTGCTTTATATGGGATGCCAGTGAAAGGCACTGCCGATCGATAAGGATTGCCTGGGTCGTCCTGAAATTCACCACACCCGCATCTACCGCGCGATGCGGCGCTGGCAGGCGGCGGGTTGCATGGACGCCATCTTTGCGGGCTCGGTCGGCAAGCTTCATAAGGATCAGTTGCTCGATCTGGCGTCATTCACGGCGATGGCACGACGACGGCGGCGAAAAAAGGCGGAGACAATCTCGGTTACAGCGGTCATAAACATCTGAAAGGCGACAAGGTGGTGGCCTTCTGCGATCGTGGCTGCAACGTCATCGCGCCGTTCGTCGCCGCTGCGGGCAACCGCAACGAATCGCCCCTGCTGCGTGACGCGCTGCCCAGACTGAGCCAGATGGCGCGCGCCATCGGCATGGACCTGAAAGGCGCGCGCGTCAGTCTGGACGGCGTCTACGACTGCCGGGCCAACCGCAAGGCCATTTTCAACCGGGGTATGGTTCCCATACATTCCGGAAAACCCGCGCGGTCGCAAGAGAGCAAAGCGCGGTCGCAAGCAGAGCTTCGACCCGGCCAATCTCCCGGTAGGTCGCCGTCATCAACGCGTTGACGCTGCGGGCGGCGGCCGCGCGCGTGGACTCCACTACGTCGGGCGATTTCACGCTGCAGGCCCGCGTAGATGGCCGGTGCGATGCCGGTCTTCGTCACCGTGCGTTCACCGCGTCTTTGAACGCCTTGCCGGCAGTGAACTTCACCGTCTTTGCCGCAGCAACCTGGATTTCAGCGCCCGTCGACAGATTGCGGCCGGTGCGTGCCGCACGCTGTCCCGTCGGGAACGAGCCGAAACCAACCAGTTGCACGGTGTCGCCAGCGGTCACCGCGCGCGTGATGGCGCCTGGCACTGCATCGATGACTTCGCCGGTGGCGGCCCTGGTGTCGCCGGTGCGGGCTGCGACCGCGTCAATCAGTTCCTGTTTATTCATGTTCGATCGGTTGTTGTTGGCCAGACCCGCAACGTACGGCAACGGGCGGTCCGAACGCAAACGCGCACGCACGTGCCCAAGGTAGCGCCCGCCCCCTCCGTTTTCCCGGCCAGCGCGGGCTGCCGGAGCGTGACAGACGGAAAATCGTCCAGCGACCAGCAGCGCTGTCGCGGCACTGCGGTAACAGTCGGTGTGTGCGGCTCCGTCATTGCGAAACGGTCTCGACGTTGGAGGGGCGGACCAGGCGAACATGACGGTTAGTTGCGTCATCCGGTATTAAATGAACCGGTAAGGCGAGCTTTTGCAGGAGCGCGGACACTGGAACGCTGAGGCTTTCCTCCTGCAGTCCGTCGTGACATCGCTAACCGCATCGGGCGCCTTGGCGATGCGGCGGCACGTAATGGCGCCGGGCAAATCGTTTGCGCCTTTGCGCCGGAGGTCCTATGAAGTCACACGCGGATCTGCCATCGGGACGGCAGGAATTCGCCCTTATGAGAGCGTCGAACGCACATGTCAGGGCCGAATCGATACTCGAACCTCCAGATTTCAGTCTGCGTAACGAGCGAAGCCGAATGTGGTCGGTCGAGGAGGATGCCATGTGGAACCGATCGGCGATGATGACAAGATCACCGTTCGGCAGACCAGGCTGCCCCTGGTCGCGCCCCCGTTTGCCGAGTAGGACAAGCAGCGCTAAACCCGGGTCATCAACGCGCCCATGCTCGTGGCAGCCTCTTCGCATCCTTCCCGGTTTGGGCTGCGCAAGGCGGCAGGAGGCGGCAGCAAGAAGGAACGGTAGAGTACCCGACGCGCCGGCGCATCACCTAAACTGTAAGCATGTTTGCGACTCGACAGGAGGTCGCCATGGCCGAATCAATTTCGGGAATCATGCTGGGAGTGATCGTTCTGATCATGGCTGCCATCCTCGTGACGGAGCACTACCGACGTGAACATCACAGGAGCCGGCAACTCCGCTGGCTGGACACCCATCCGATGCGGGACTGGTTGCACCGCAGGCCTTGAAGCACAGCCAGACACCTGCCTTGTTGACTGTCCACCCATTGCGGGCAATTCCGGCAGCGCAAGCGACAGGGGCCAGCCGTTTGCGCTCCACTCCGGACGAGCTGTGCTCCGGGACTTTGCCAGCGTCGGCATGACCCGGCCCGTCCCGGGTAACGCTCGCTTCCCGGGCCCGAGCATGGTGCGGCGGCACCACCGCACAGGCACACGTAGTACCGACACAGGTCACCATCAAGTGGCTCGTCCGTCTCCAGTCGGTAATCGATAAAGAGTTCGCCGCCAGCCGTAATGTCCCGGATCGCGTGGTTGAACACGCGCCCCGCCTCCTCAACTGCCTCGCAGTTCGCCGAGCAGCAGTGATCAGCCAGCACGCGCTGTTGCCCCCGCGGCTGCCGTCGATCACCCGGCCGTCCTCCAGCCCGAAAAAGAACGTGTGTCCCTCGATGCCGTCTCGCCGGTGCTGCGCGGGCGGCCCGTCGCCAGGAAATCACCTCACCCCTGTATCCAACACGCGCTCCCCCGCTTTCAGCGTCCGCAGCGCGAACACTCCTTTCCCATGCACCGGCGATCGCTGTCATCGGCGATCTGAAAGTCGTCAAAAACTGACAGTGTGAAACTCACTGCGTGGAACCAACTTTTCTTGGTTCATTTTCTTCGGGGCCCGGTTTATCTAGAGCCTCATTCTTCTTTATTTTTCCTCGCTCCATTCTCCTGCTTCCCGTGTGGTTGCCGCATTCTCAGCGGATTAGCCACTGAGGTCAGCCGCGGTCGCAGAGCCAGATTGACTATTTATCCCGCCATCGCGCTATCGCTTCATCAATGTGAATTTCAAACCGTCCGTTTTCATCGAATTCCACGTCGCCGCTGACAATCGCCGGACTACCACCCGCCGCATTGCTTTCCCCCCATTATCCGAGCCGGATTCAGTTCCTGTTTTTCATGGACTGCCCTGTTCGGTTAGTGAAACCGTACCCTACCGCATCGCACAGCTCTCGGGCGAACGCAATGTAGGCTTGGGGCGTGACGGCGGATGTCATCTGCCATGCCGTGCGTTGAAATAGCAGCAGGCCCCCACGTTCACCCAGCCTCCTGAAACGTCCCGTCCGCAAGTTCCGAAAGGCTGCCCGATTTGACTACGCTGCGCAACATCGCACACGGGGTTTCCTCTCATGCTTCGGCCTGATCCGGCGGCACTTCGCGCTGCCTCGACATCTGATGAATGCAGCACGCTTGTCGATGACGTCACGCAGCGCTCCGTCCGTACTACCTCGCTTGCCGGCATACAACAACCGAGACGATGCGGTGTCGCGCAGCACTGGTGAGGAGCGTCTCCGCTGCAAACGTCGGTCGCACTTAATCGCAGCGCCCGCCCGCCACACTGGGCAATTTGCGTCAAATCCTTTGCTTACCTCTTCCCGCCGGAGCGTGCTGCGCTCCCACGGTTGCCGCCAGACGTGCCGCCTGTAGTACTCGGCCAGTTGCCGCCGTAGAAGCTGTTCGGCGCTCGGCCGCGCCAAGAGCTACCTGCCTTCGAGCCCGCTGCACGGGACTGCCCGCCCGTTGGCTGCCCACCTTGGCCACCGTCGCGCTCGCTCATAGTTCACCCCCGAGTACCATGACTGTCGGCCACCGAGACGGTGGTGGCCTGACATCCCTCTAAGGTCATCAGCCTTTCGCCGTCAAACAGCGGCAATAGCTTCTTCCCTTTGGCGGCGCACACGTGCCGCAATCCGCTTGCCAGCGCGTACGACGCTGACACGCCCGATACGAAGACGATACGGGTGGCGCGTATGAGCCGAGTAGCCGATGCCGCGGCTCGCGGCGAGGTCGGGAGATCGCCAGAGGGCGTCCGACCGCGTCGCGCCACGCATCGGGCGGTAGTCGGCCGCAAGCCGCCGTTCACATGCGTTTTCGGTGGGCCGTTCAGGCGTCAGTTCCACCCCGCAACCGGCCATCTGATTGTCGGCGGCGAATGCTCCTTCATCGGCCTTAAGGCCGAGGACTTGCCCTTCTAGGTGCCGAGGCGGTTGACCCATGCACGCCGGAAGTTTGCGTTGATTTTTGTGCATGCTGAAAGCGCGGAAGTCGTTCGGAAAACGTACGTGTGTCATTGCGGCGGAAGCGTTCGCATCCGGATACGCAAGTCCGTCGGCGATGGTCCGTACGAGCGCCCATTCGCCTTCCGTGAACGCATGCGACGCATCGAGCGTCGTTTGCGCCATGGCCGCCATGCATGGCGAGCACGTAGCGCTGCTGGACGAGCCAGCGAAACAGGGCGCAGAGGAGATAGCGCATGCGCGGCCGAGCGGTTCGACAGGTTGCCGTTGAACCGCCGCCAGTCAGGTGACGTACGCGGACGCACGGGTCCGACCCAGCGTCCGCGCGGCGATGGATGGCGAAGAAACGCGCAGTAGGCGATCGCATCTTCAGTCGTCAGCGACGGCAGGGCGCGGCCGCGCTCGACGATCGCCCACGGGATCAGGCGCTCGGCCTCCTTGCGGTAGGTGCGCCGGGTGACGGGCGACTCCTGCAGCGCGAGCCAGGTCTGCGCCCCCTCATAGTCGTTCGGCGCATCCAGCGTGCGCGTCGCGACCGGCGCGCTCGCGACCACCAGCGCCCGGGCTTTTTCGGTGGGGGCGGGCCAGGCGGCAAAGAACTGTTCGATCGCGCGCGCACTCGCCCGTAGATCGAAGGAAATACGCGACAAGCAACACTTCTCGATCCGGCAACGCCGCGCTCGGCTCAGAGGATCCAACAGAGCAGGCGCAAATCGATTTCCACAAGGGTGGATCGCATGTCCAACGGACCATGGCGTCCGGGGCATCCTTCACTGTCGTCGATGCCATCCCGTATAAACGACGACAATCAACATCACCACGGGCACCATTAAAATAATCGCCCTCAGAATGTCATGGTTCATGGCTACTCCTATGCGCCATTAGCCGGCGCGTCATTTCCCTTCTCGAGTTTACTCCTCAGCGCCACCACCGGAATTCCGGCGGTTTCGGCCGGCGCGTCTGTGTCCGGAACACAGGCAACAGCGAGGTCTTACACACGAGGGACAGTTGTTGCGCGGACTCGCATTAGATCCGGCTCCTCGCATGTGGCGTCCTGCACGACACTGCTCGCCGCGACGCAAATCAGCGCGCCCCCGGATGACCGCATGGCTCATCCCACCGGGAAGGACGCCATGCCATACTTGCAAACCCTCTGCCCATGCGTCAATGATCGTAATGACCGCTCCTTCCGCGTCCATCGGCTTTAACTTCAACCCTCTCGATCGCCGCTCCGACAAGCGAGACGACGGCGTCCTCATCGAGCGGCTGCGCAGCGACCCGGCAGCGCGCTTTCTCGTCTTCGACGGCGACGTCCCCCTACTCAAGCGCGGCAGAGAGCACGAGCCCTGGTTCCTCGCGCGCGAAACGGCTGCTTTTGGCCAGCCCCTCGGTAGCGTATTCCTTGGGGTAGATAGCGACGGCAGGGGACGCTTCGCGCTCGGCTTCACGTTCGGCCTCGCGCCAGAAGACCCATCTGGAGGTGTAGTCCACGAGCGCATTGACCTTCGCTCGATCGCGCTGCAGGGCCTCGTTTCCACTGGGATGCTCGGAATACTGGGCGAAGCGAAGTCGATGCTCGACTGGCACCGCCGCCACTCCTTCTGCGCAAACTGCGGCTCCGCAAGCCGCGTCGTGGCGGCCGGCTGGCAACGCATCTGCGATGTTTGCGGCGCACGCCATTTCCCGCGGGTAGATCCCGTCGTGATCATGTTGGTGATCGATGGCGAACGGTGTCTGCTGGGACGCCAACGGCATTTCGCACCGGGAATGTACTCCGCGCTTGCTGGTTTTGTTGAACCGGGCGAGACCTTCGAAGACGCCGTGCGCCGGGAAGTGTTGGAGGAAGCTTGTGTGAAGTGTGCACAGGTTGCCTACTTCGCGTCGCAGCCGTGGCCGTTTCCTTCATCATTGATGATCGGCTGCTTTGCGCAGGCGAGCGATACTGACATCGTTGTCGACACGGTGGAACTCGAAGACGCGCGCTGGTTCACCCGCGCTGAAGTCGCCGCGATGCTCACGGGAACCCACTCAAGCAGGCTGTCGGCGCCCAAGCCGTTTGCCATCGCTCATCATTTGCTGCAGGAGTACATCGCTAAGGGTGCCTCGGTATTGCGTGGCTGAATGCCTAGGTTCTGTTCACATTCTTACGAGCGGTCCAAAGGCACAGGCAAGCGAAGCGAAGGCGAGATAGTTCCCTGCCAGTTTGTCGTAGCGAGTGGCGACACGACGAAAATGTTTGATACGACTGAAAAAGCGTTCGACGATGTTCCGGGTCCGATACAGCACGCGGCTATAGCGACGCTTGGTCTTTCGATTCGAACGCGGTGGGATCACGGCCTTCGCACGCGTAGCGCGGATGTTCTCCACAAAGGCGTTCGAATCGTAGCCCTTGTCAGCGATGACCGCACCGGTGCGCAAATGCTCAACCAGTTCATTCGCGCACGTAATATCGGAACTTGTCCCTCGGTGGCAATCAACCGCAGGGGGCGTCCGGCGTCATCAACGGCCAGGTGCAACTTGGTGGTCAGTCCGCCTCGCGAGCGACCGAGCGCTTGCGGACCGTTTTTTTTCGAGCTCCGGACGAATGCTGGTGTGCGCGCACGATGGTCGAATCGATCAACACATGCTTGATCTCGGTTTCGTCGGCCACGGCGTGGATCACGCGTTCCCACACACCCTTGCGACGCCACCTGGAGAAACGCATGTACACCGTATGGCATCGGCCGAACGCCTTCGGCAAATCGCGCCACGGGCAGCCGGTCCGGCCGATCCAGAGGACAGCTTCGACAAACCAACGATTGTCGGTCGCCGTTCGACCTGGATCGCCTTCCTTGCCCGGCAAGACGGATTCGATTCGTGCCCATACTTCATCGCTCAATAACGTTCGAATCATCTTGGCCTGCTCGCGCAAAAGATAAGATGTAAACACATTTCATCGAATGTAAACAGCCCCTAGTGACCAACGTTCCGTCGAAAGTCCTCAAAATGGAGCGCTCGCAGTTACACGTGTTTGCCGTAACCCAGGGCCGGCAGCCTCGGTCACTGCGGCGCAAAGCGGCGGCGGAAACCGATTCTCGCCGCCCGCCACGCTTTACCCTGCCAGCCCGGCTCGGGTGACGTGTGACGACCCAGGCGGTGTGGAAACTCGATGGAATTACGATGCGACGCCATGACCGCTGACTCCAGCGGCGCGTTTGGCCGCTTCTTTTGGCCATCTCGGCGACCGCGAGAGGGAGAGCCGGGCTACAGTGGGGAGTGGTACTGGCGCGCAGCATGACCGCGCGACGAGGAGGAAGCCGCGGAAAATCCTGTCAGGCGATAATCACCGCTCGAAATCAAGATAAGCCGTCCCTATGAACGACACTTATCGTGACAAAACGCGGGTGTCTTTCGGGCCGGTTGAGGCCTACGCTCGGCGTCATCTGCGCGTCGCCGGCGTCATCGGCGAGGCCATCACGTTGTCCCTGCAGGACGCTATCGAGAAGCAGCGCGTGGCCTCGCCCCTGCTCAACCTGACAGAAGGTACCGGTCTCGAGATCGGTCATCTCAGCCTTGTTACCGTCGATCGGGACGGTCGCCTGGGACTCGTCGCTAACATCGACAGACGGCCCCTGGGAACTGGCGACCGTCTCCGACGGCATCCGCGTGGCGCTGTCGATGAAAGACCCAAAGGCGTCGGCGGCCGCAACAGTTGAGGCGCAATTGCGCGGCATCGCCGCCCGACTGGTCGTCTGCATCGGTTACGCTAGCTGAAGCGCGCTTTGCGCGACGTTGCGCCCACGATCGTGCGCGCATAGCCGGCCCCTGCCGGCGCCGAATCAGCCATCGGCGCTCATCCGCGGCAAAGGTGCCGGGGCATGGAATCGTTCGGGAGAGCCGTCCGGGCGAGGAGCACAAGCTGTCATGAGATTGCTTATTGGCGTCCGGGCGCGGGACACCGCCAATCGATTTGAGGATGCGACCGTAAATGCAGGCTAGGGGTCCGCTCCGCTGCCTGGAGACGCCTGTGCTGGCTACCCGGGAGTACGCAGCCAGCACAGTGAGGCGGGACTACGCAACTTTCGTATCGAAGATCAGAAGATCGACGCCCGCTTGCGCGAAATCTCCCAGATCCGCCGCGGTCGCCTGACCTTCGGGTGAGCCAGGCGCTGACTTGATGACGTCGATCGAATCGAAGCCAAGCATGGCGACGAGATGGTAAGGCGAGTCGCCTTGCGCCATCGCCACCGGCCCCGCGCTGATCTCATAGCTTTTCAGGCCCGGCAGTGTCTTCGCCAGTGGAGCATGGGTCGACGCGTAATAGTCATCTAACGGCTTTTCATCGGATGGTTTTTTGTAAAGCGCGACGAGATGGGCCATGCTTTGTCTCCTGTAAGCGACTTGAATTGGGATGGTGTGCTTCTCCCGGGGGGGGGGGCCGATGCGCGGCACATCATGCGGCTTCGGCGATGGAGAGCCCGTTGAGTGTATGAATGGGCGGCGACAGTGGCTTTGTCCGGACAAAGCCACTGTCGCCGCCCACAGGCAATTCAGTTGAGGCCGTCTGCCCTCAGGGAACAGTTCGATGAGGGACGTTAAATCTGCCTGTGACTCTTGATTGCAGGGAAACCGTCCCAATATGTGCTGTTGAACTGAATTGCCCGATCCCGGACATGCCGAACAAGAAAAGACACCGTTCACTACTTCAGCCGTCGGCGGCAGCACATTCAAAAGCGCGGTTACTCCCCATGCCGCGGAAGGAAGCCTCGGATCTGGTGCTGCGCGCGCGCATCGCGCTGGAGCGTTTGCGCAATGGCGAGGCGGACCGACCGCTGATCAATCTGGTCTCGCAGGTCACGCTTATCGTGCGGTTTGTCGTCCAGGCAGGACACGGAAAGCTTGATATCGAGGTCCTTGAAGCCGTTAAGCGCGGTCTGGAAGATGCCCTCGCCGAGGCCGATAACACCGGGATCTGGAATGTTTCTGAAACGTTAATCGATGGTCTCATTGACGTGATTAACGAGTACGACCGGCAGATCTGCGTCACCCGTATGGAGATTCTTGTCCGCGCGAGTGATCACCTGGACAGGCTTGCCTATCAGGCAGCAGCGCGCGACACCCGGGCCGCCAATAGCCACGTCCAGCTGGCACGGTAACCTTTTGGCTCAGGTGCACCGGGCACAGACATCGACCGCGCCATGCGCGAGGTTCGCCCGTAAGCGGATCCGCCCGCGGAGAGGACTCGCGATCGTCAAACCTCGCTGCTTGCCGGCAGTGCGCGGAGCGCACACAACCGCGGGACCGGCAACCGTTAATAATGGCTTCTCAATGGCTGACCACGTTACACTGCCTGCGGAGCCCTGCCCCTCCAGCGCCTGTGTACGCTGAAGGCACTGTTGAACACGTCGCCCGAACGAAAAAACATGGATATGCGCGTCAGTTACGAACACAGCCTTGCTTCATCCCCGGACCAGTTCATTGTTCAGGTCCCCTCGCAGCTCGTGAGCGATGTGCCTGCCAACGTTCCGCGTGCGTTACTGCCCGAGTACATCACCAACCTGATCATCCAGCGGTCGCCGGCAATCGGAAAGATTCGCAACCTCAGGATTCTGTAGGCCGCGAGCCCTCAGCATTCCTGTTGCGAGCCTCGCGCCACATCGTTCATCAGGAAGCAACTGCCAGGGTTGTATCAGAGACGGACATGCCGGCCGTGCCAAAGGGCCGCACGGCTGCGCAAACACGGGACCGGGCTGCGAAGACGTTCTTGCAGCCCGTCCTCTGATACTTATGCCTCGGCAGACGTACCCGCGACCTCTGGCGCCGCTTGCGGTGCAACGGCTTCGACCGGAGCCGCCGACTTCACGGTGCTTTTCGCCGCAAGGGGCTTTCGCGATACAGGTGGCCTGGCTTTTCCAACACTCTTCGGCGTGCTTTTCTGCGCTGGTGCAGCGGCTTTTTTTGCAGAAACCTTCCTGGCGGCCGGCTTTGTGGCTGTCGTCTTCCTGCCTATTGCCTTCTTCGCAGCCGTCTTGCTGGAAAGGACTGCTTTGCCTGTGCTCGCCTTCGGAGCACCTGCGGGCTTCGAGGTTGTCGCGATCAGGAACTTCGTCCGGTCCTTTGCGCTGGCGATCCACGCCGGTGCCCGACCCCGACCGCTCCACGTCGCGCCTGTTTTGGGATCCTGATACATCGGAGTCTGGGGCGCCCGGACGGACTTCCCGGCGTTCGGCGCTTTCTGTGCAGTCGACGCTGACTTCGCAGCAGTACCGGTAATCAGGAACTTGTTGCGGTCTTTCGCGTTCGCTAGCCAAGCCGGTGCCCGACCGTGGCCAGTCCACGTGGCGCCCGTCTTTGGGTCAGCGTATTTCGCAGCCGATGCCTCCCGCTTCGCCGGCGAATTCACGCCGGGTTTTCGACCGCGACGCTTGCCCACAGATGCTTCGATATCAGCAATGGTCAAAGCGTGCTGATCCATCAGACCTCGGATCTTCGCGATAACCTTGGCGGAATCTTTCGTTGCGACCGCTGCCGCCTGGGCCTGAAGTTTTGCGATTTCTTCCTGAATGGATTCCAGCGTTGCCATAGGTTACTTTCCTTTGTATTAGATGATGAGCGGCACTATGCCACATCGCCCAGCGAATACAACATCCCGAATGACACCGGAAGAGAGTTGATACAGTTCGGGAATGTCGCCTCTGGCTGATGCAGGGCGGTTTCAAAGGTGAAGCGCAACAGCGGGTTAATGAACGGAAGCTGAAGTTATCGAAGCGGTTGCGAGCATACGTTCGAACACCTCGAATGGCGAATGAAATACATGCGTAGCACGCG
>NZ_CADFGP010000089.1 GCF_902833905.1 Paraburkholderia tuberum STM678
CGTCCACGCTGCAATTACGCGCCAGTTCGCGCGACACCGTCGAAGCGCTGCGCCCCAGCAGCCCCGCAATAGTTCTTATGCTGCCGCCCTTTTGATGTTCGATCATGATCGCCGCGCGTTCTTCCGCACTCAAATGCTTGTAGTTCTTCTTCATCGCAACACCCTACCTCATTCAAGGTGTTGCACTTGGAACTAGAGACTAAGCGCTCTCCAGTATGAACGGCTCGCGCTGGCCGCCTTCCATCTTTGCGACCGGCAGGGGCGGCAACTCCGACATCTGATTACACTTGCGACCTCGATGTTCAGGAGTCCTGCTGTGACTGCCGAGGAAAGGCACGAACACCGGAACCTGCTGGAGGTGATGATCCAGCTCGGCGAGGACTACCACGCCGCCAACCGCTGCGATCAGGAACTGTTCACGGTGCTTGCACTCGACGCCAAGGGGCTTCCTAACCGCCAACTGACACCGCAGGACGCCGCAGCGATTCTCGCTGACGCTGCGCAGGGCGCGAACGGGAAACTGGCGGCTATGGACGCTTCGTGGACAAAGCACTAACCGGCGTCGATCACTTACGGAAAAAGCGGCTCAATGCCGCTTTTTTTTGTTGGACGGTGAGATTGGAAAACTACACCTGAAAATGAGATAGACAGAGCAATTGTGAAGATCTGTCAAAACGGTTTTATCTCAATTTAAATTCGTTGACCGTGTCGCGTTTTAGATGGTTAATTCGTCGGATGTGTCTGGAAAACAGCAGAGGTCAGATGGAACAACAGAAACTGGATGAAACCGGGGACAAGGAAGAGTGCGGGCTTTGCCGTATCACTTATTCAGTCTACTCAAACTTCCCGCCAATGCCGTCGGCAATGGCGCTGAATGCCGAAACCGGCGAATGGTTTCCGTTCGATACGCTGAAGTCGTATGCAACTGGTTACGAGATGGCCGAAGCCCTGGGTTACGCGTGGGCGTGCGATTGTCGCGGACGCTCCCCTAATACCGTGCAGAAAAGAGGCCCGTTATCGCGCTACGGCGCAACGCCCTGGCCGGTGCTTCCGCAGTCGTCCATCTGTCTCGAATGCATGATTCACGCTGCCGGGCAAGGCGCGATGACCCTGGAGCGCTGATGCTTCCCGCCTCTGTCAATGAACAGCTTCGACAGTATGGGGAACGGCACCACAGCGGCCACGTGCTGGCGCTAGTGGACGGTATCCAGTACGAGCAGCATACCGGCCAGCAACTCACGCCCGAAGACCACATGACGGTTTCGCTGTTCGCGGGCACGAACGACATGGCACTCGCACACGCGGGGCCGTGGCTGGTTGATCCGAGGACGGCGCGCGACCATCTTGCGGACTTGGGCGAACTCGAACAGGCCCGCCCTGGCGTGATCTGGCTGATTACCTCAGAAAGCCTGGAGAGGCAGGCCGCAAAGCTGCGCCCGCACCTGAATACCGGCATACCGAAAGGACGAGCCGCCCTGCTGCGCTTCTGGGACCCCAGGGTGCTGCATGCGCTCAATGCGGTATGCCACGGCAAGAGCGAGCGCGAGCTTTTCAGGGCTGCCGACGCGTGGCACTACCTCAACGAACGACAACGGCTCACCATCAACGACAATGGAATTTACTGAAGGGCAATGGGCGCTTCTGAAAGCCTATGAAGACCGTAACTATGTGGACTTTATCCGTGGTCATATCGTGCGCGATTATCCCGCGCTGGCCAATGATCCGACTTTGCGCGACCGGCTTAATGCGGCCTTCGCGCGAACAAAGTTACTCCGCTTCACGCATGACGTGCCGATAGTCGATTTCCTGTATGTGGAAGCAACGACGCCGGAGTTTTACAGCATTCCGGCGGTCATAGCATGGCTGTACAAATCAGGCGTTCCGGGTGAACAGCGATTCGAAATGTTGATGCAGGCAACGGGTAAAAGGCAACAGGAAATGAAGGAGAAACGGTGATGGGTATTCCACTCCCGGCGACGCTCGCACGCGCAGCAAACGCAATGGCGCAGGCAATGCCTATGCCTGTTCCGGTCCCCACCGCCGCACCGTCTGCTGGTCCCGCAGGCAGCAGCGGCACTGGCGCGGGTGCAGACGGCGGATGGGACGAACTGCCGCGTGACCGGAGCCGCGAACGCGAAAGGCCGTGCAAGTGCCCCCCGGAGAAAGGCGCACTGGTGCGAAAGAACCACAGCATGAACTCTGAGCCGCGACGCTACCAGGCGCGCATTACCGGCTTCGAGTATGCGATAACAACGGACGGAAAAGGCCGTGAGACCGCCGAAGGCTGGAATATGGAATGGGACTGGCTTGACATAGACTTTGATGGGTTTCAGCATTCCCAATGTCTCTTGCAGGAAGCCAAGGGAAATTACGATCAATTTTTCAAAGAAAATAAGGAATTGAAATTTCCGTTTAAAGGATTCACAAAAATGCAGGAGCAAATAGCAACTCAAGGAGAAGCTGTTCGCGCCAATCCGCCGAGCAGATTAATGTGGTACTTTGAGACACCGCAAACGCGAGCTTACATGATGAACACACTTCGCCAGTTTGGCGTGCCTTCGATCCATCAACCGTGAGTGATTATCGTGAATTTACTTGAACAACATCGGGATCAAGCTGCCACACCAAAAGGCGCATTCGAATTTCATCTTCAACGCATTAAAGCCATTGTCGACTTTATTGCAACCAAGGACGAAACCTTGGGTGGGAACTGGTATCTCGCAGGAGACACGCAACAAGATGCACTTCAATATGAGGTCTTCGCAAATGGAGCAGCGTCGAAGGCTGCTATAGATGTTTTGAAGGCAGAATATGGACATGGGAAAAAAATTGATCGACCGAAAGTCATAGGCATATGGAACGGAAGACAAACTGACGGCGCGACCGCCATCATGTCCTTAATGATCGACACGGGAGTTATTTCCAATAACATCGAATTGTCTCTGGATGAGAAAGCGAATGGTCTTTCGCGGCTAGGCAATTACAAATCCGTGGCCGAAGTTGTAGCCAAAGTGGCTGAGCTTTATCGCTCGCTGTATGTGACGTTCGGGCCGCGCGCTTATCAGGATCAACAGGTCTTTGATGACCGCTTAGGCGTAAGCTGGATGCTCTACCTACCGCACGCTCTCGCGCCGGCCCAGGTGCCGGAAGCGCGCGACTTAATCCCTGTCATGCGCGATGGCAAGCAGCAAGGCACGATCATCGTCAGCGTGACGGATGAAGTCTTTGATGTGAACAACCTGGAGCACGTCAAGGCGGCTAACGATATCGAAATCCGCCTCGCCGATCAGGACCTGTTGCCGCGTTTCGTTGATCTCTGAGTTCGGCTCGCTATCCCCGCTTCGGCGAGGCCTTTTCCTGCGAAGAGGCCCGCTACCGCGCGGGCCTTTTGCCGTTACGCCTGATTCCAGCGATTGGGCCTCAGGGGCGATCCACCACGATGCCACTTGCGCCGTTCTGTTGCGATTTTCTCCAGCAACTGCAACACCTCTTCGCGGTTGCCGGCTTTATCCGCCTGTTCCATAGCGGCCCGGTATTCATCAGGCGTCGGCTCGACACCGTCACAGCACCGGTTCACCACCACCGTAAGCGCATCCATCGGCGGGCCGACATACCGGGCACGCAACGATAACATCGCATCATGCGTGAGTTGGGTCAGATCGTCGGTCTGCAACACGGCGGCGCTGATTCTCAGCACGGGTTCCATCCACGCAAGCAATTCTGCCGAATGCTGCTTTCGCACTTCGAGCGAACGAAGATTGTCGTAGCAGCGCTTCCTGTTGTTATGGTCGAACGTGGCGGGCGCGAAACGATACGTGAACTCGGTTCGTGTCCATCCGAGGTACTCGACGCTTTACAACGCGATGCTATCCATCCAGGGTGGCTGCGGACGTGCGCGGGCGCTGCGCACCAGTCAGCACATTTCTGCCTTCCGTTTTGCACCGGTTTGTGCAGGAACGAAGCGGTCTTATGCTTGTGCTGGCAACTCGAAAGCGACGCATTCCGTGTCGAGGGTCGTTTCGTGCGATGTCGTCGGGAAGGGTATGTCGCGGCGTGTTCTACGGTTGCATCGCAACAGAAAGTACGTCGTAGTGAGACGACAGGTCCCGGCCGGACAATCCTGGTGGACAGACCGCGCCCTCGCGCTTGCCGGTCAGTAGGTCTGTTCGGTAATAACCCGGGCCACTGTTTCCAGCGACCGGCGCAGCGTGGCCAGATCGACGGACCCAATCGCGAGGCGGATGGCGTGAGGTACATGCGTCGATGTCGCGAACGGCAGGGCCGTCGACACGGAAATGCGCTCACGCATCAGCGCCATCGCAATCGCGTCGGCGCGGACTTCCTGCGTCAGGGGGATCCAGATGAAGTACGACGCTGGATGGCTCATCGTCTTAAGCTTGCCGAGCGCTTCGGCGGCAAGGATTTGGCGCGTCTTCGCATCCCGCCGCTTCTCGTCTTCGAGCCGGGCCACCGTGCCGTCGTTTATCCAGTTGCAGGCGATTGCCGTCATGGTTGCGGGAGTGTTCCACGTCGTGGCCCGGATTACCCGTTCAAGCCTGGGAATCCATTCGCGTGGTGCGCAGACGAAACCGACGCGCAGACCTGTCGCGACACTCTTCGACAAGCTCGACACATAGATCGTCGTCTCCGGAGCAATCGATGCCAACGGCGGCGGAGCATCTTCTGCGAGGTATGCGTAGGCCCCGTCCTCGATGAGGATCAGTCCATGCTGTCGAGCGATATTGACAAGCTCGCGGCGCCGCCGCGCGCTCATTACCCAGCCAAGAGGGTTGTGCAGCGTCGGCATTGCGTAGACGGCGCGTACGCGTCGTCGCTTGCATAGGGCCGTCAACGCGTCCAGATCGGGGCCGCGCCCCGCGGCTGGGATCGGCACGAGTTCCAGTCGAACGGCCTCGGCGGCCAGCTTGAATCCCGGGTAAGTCAGCGCGTCCACGGCAACCACGTCACCGGGTTCGAGCAGCGCCATAGCGGCCGTCGTCAGTCCGTGTTGCGCGCCGCTCACGAGCAACGTCGTTCCGGCTGTTGCTGCCAGACCTCGGTTCGCCAGGTGGCGTGCCGCAGTAGCGCGCTCGTGCTCGCGGCCACCGTGCGGCTGGTATCGAAGCAGCGACTCGAGGTCGCCGGCCGCCGCGAGCTGGCGCAGCGCTGCCCGAAGAAGGTCTGTCTGACCCGGTGCAGAGGGATAGTTGAAGCTCAGGTCGATCGTAATGGCGCTCCAGGCGTGCAAGTCAACGCCTTGGCCGCGAGGAAGTGGTTCCTTGACGAATGTGCCACGGCCAGCTTCGCCGCTCACCAGACCCATCGTATGAAGCTCGGCATAGACACGCGTCGCGGTGACCAGCGCCAGGCCCTCGCGAGCAGCCAGCTCGCGGTGCGTGGGCAGACGCGTCCCGGGGGGAAGGCGGCCGTCGCGGATGTCAGCCGCAAAGCGGTCAACCAGTTGCTTGTAACGGGCCCCAGGCATGGCACAATGTATCCATGACAATAATTTGATTGTATTGATTATCGGCCCTACCATGATCTTGCACAACCTCTCCATCTGCCCGAGGACGTCATGCACATCACCATTCTGACCTTTGAAGGCTTCAACGAACTGGACTCGCTAATCGCGCTGAATATCCTTAACCGGGTCAGAAAGCCGGGCTGGCAGGTATCGATTGCCAGCCCAGCGGCGAAGATCCGTTCGATGAACGGAGTGGTCCTGGAGGCGCAAGCGTCGCTGAAGGACGCTTGCGAGGCCGACGCGGTGCTGGTCGGCAGTGGAATACAGACACGTGGAGTGGCCGCCGATGCCGCGCTGATGTCGCAGTTGCGGCTCGATCCGACGCGCCAACTGCTGGGCGCGCAATGCTCGGGCACGCTGATACTCGCGAAACTGGGCCTGCTGGATGGCGTTCCGGCCTGCACGGATCTGACTACCAAACCGTGGGTCGAAGAGGCGGGCGTGCCGGTGCTCAATCAGCCGTTCGTGGCGAAGGGGAATGTCGCGACGGCAGGCGGGTGCCTGGCTTCGCAGTATCTGGCCGTGTGGGTGATCGCGCGTCTGGAGGGCGTCGAGGCTGCGCGCGCCGCGATGCAGCATGTCGCCCCGGTTGGCGAGAGGGAGATCTACGTGACGCGGGCGATGGCGAACATCGCGCCATTCATCTGACGCAAAACAGAGGCGCTTCGCACGTCCTTCAAAGCCGACATTGCTGGAGTCCGGTCTGTGGTCATCGTTCTTGTTTTCAAGCTCCTCGTTACGCCGCTGTTGCTATTGACCGCAAGCCTTGCCGGTCGTCGCTGGGGTGATGCGATCGGCGGTTTGCTGGTGGGAATGCCGCTCACGTCGGGGCCGATCTCAGTGTTTGCCGCACTGGAGCATGGACCCGCCTTTGCTGCGCAGGCGGCCGTTTGCATTGCCTATTGCAGGCTGGCGATCTTGGGATGGCCGACGGCTCTCGCGGGGGCTTCGCGATATTTTCTGTCGTAGCGACCGTTCTGCAATGGAGTGCGCTGCCGCATACCGGCCTGTTTCTTTGTTGCTCGTCGCAGGGCTCGTGGTCGGTGTGACGCTTTTTGCGGCTTATGTCGGGGCCAAAACGAACGAAACCGCTCGCGCGGTAAGGCGCTCCGGCCAATACCGGCCGGTCGACGCTGGTGTATAGATCGTTTTCAATTGCAGTGCACGGTCGTCAATTGTCACGTGGAACTGTGAGCATCTGCTCTTGCGACTATGCTAACGAGCGCGGACTTGCCGTCATTTCTCTTGAAAGAATACGGTCATGAAAACGCGGAAATTCTCCGACGCAAGGCCGCGGTCAAACAGGGCCTCACTGGCGTTCTTATACGGTTCCCACGTAGCTATCAAATGCGGTCACGAGATGCTGGATCGCCTGTTCGAGGTCATCTGCCGGCGTTTCAAAAGACTGATTCAGTTGCATCGCTTCCCTCGACGTCAGGGCTTCAAGCAGTGTGGCGGTCATCTCATCGTAGCGATTGGCCCTTTCCCGGTCATGTGCGTCCGGTTCCCCCCTCCGAAGGACTTCGATCACCGCGGCGGCGCCGCAAACCACCCGCACCGCGACGGTCAGGTTCCGCAGTTGTTCGAGCCGCGCAGATCGCCGCTGGCCCTCCAGGAGCATACGTTCTCTCGCAACTTCAAGCCGTGAGCTGGCCAGACCGGCTTCGCGTTGGAGGCGATCGAGGGCGGCGGTCGATCCTCCAGCCATCCGAAGCGCGGCGGACGCGAATGCCATGTTGGCCGAAATCGCGGCTGAGATCACGGCATTCAGCGCGTTACTCTCCCTCGGCGGCCAGAGAAGAAAGCTCGCCGCCACGCCTACGCAGGCACCGACGAATTCATTGGTAAGACGAGCGACAATCAGTCCCTCCGCCGGATGGATGAAATCCGACATCAGCATGAACATCGGCGTCAGGAAGACAACGAACAGACCGTAGTTGACCAACCTCAATGCGACGGTCACCGCGGCAAGCGGCAAGATTGCCAATGTCACCGCAACCGGACCGGACAGACTCGTCAGAAGAACAGCGGCGATCGTTGCGCCGATGAGGCTGCCGCATGCACGCTCCAGCACGCGCAACCATGTATTGGCGGAAACCGGTTGGGTCACGACGATTGCAGCGATCACGCCCCAGTATGCAAACGTGACACTCAGCGATGTGCCGATCATGAAAGCGAGCACCGATGCGACAGCCACCCTCAGCGCATGGTCCCAGACCAGCCTTTCAATCTTGACCGCGCGAGCGGCGGCAGGCGTGGGCGTCTCGGGGTCCATTGCGAGCGCGTGTCGCCCGTCCGCGAGCCGGGCGATGGCCCTTGCCGCAAAGGCAACGGCGCTTGCCGTTTGGTCCGTCCGTTCAGCCGTCTGCCGCAACAATGCGTGTGCTTGCGCTAGCAGCGTATCGGCAATGGGCAGTTCTTGCTGTGCCTGCGCGGCCATGCTTTGCAGCAACTGTCGCAGGCCCTGGAGCAATTGCCGCAATCCATCGTCGTCGGCAATCGCTGCGTTGCGGCGGGCATGACCGATTGCGATCAGCGTGGAAAACACCCTGCCCGCGGCATCGACGCCCGGCCCGAGATCAGGGCCGTTGCGAACATCATGCGCCGCCAATGCCCTGCCGCGCTCGATCGACATGCGCACCCCGCGACGATGAACGGTATCGAACTCGGTCCAGCCCTGCACATCCATTCCAGGCCGCGAATCCAGCGTCTCCAAAAAACCGGCCATGTCCTCGAGCCTGCCGAAGATCGTCGCGAGCGTGAAGCCCGCGGACTGTGGGAACGGGACAGGCCAGAGGAAGATGCAAAACAGCATGGTCCAGGCTGACCCGAGCAGAAAATAGCCACCATGAGCGAGTGCAACGGCAAGCGGCTCGGGCGACGCAATTCCGATCACGACCGCGAGCGAGGCAACCAACCCCGCCTGCGCCGGCATAGGCCCGAGCGAGGGCTTGTAGGACCGTGTCAGTCCACAAAGGAAGACCAGGACAAACAGGGTGACAATGCTGACGGCATAGCCCCAATGCGCGGCATAGGACGCCAGCGGCATGACGACAACACCCATGGCCGTGAAGATGGCCATCGCCTTCAGGCGCTGTGACCTGGCCCCTTGCGGATCGCAGAGACAGTTCCAGAACGCCGCGACGGCTCCGAACGCGATATCCGAACGACCGAGAATCGCCGCGGCACAGAGCATTGGCGCCATCGCAAGCGCAGCGTGTATCCCTTCCGCAATCCCGATGCGCTCGGGCGTTATGGCGAAGACATGACCTTCAGCCCGCAAGGTCCGACGGCTTACCAGGGATACGAGCTTACCTATTATTGTCATCGCACCTTTGCTGCTCACGAACGTTGATTGCTGGAGGACAAGGCCCAGGAAATGGGCGCTTCCCGGATTCACGCTGCCAGCGCGCTGAGATAGCCGCCGACTCCGCGCTGTGAACGTCTGCTTTTCGCGTATGCGACTGGCGCCTCTGTTTCATTTGCAACACTCCCGCCGCTCATGCGACGTTCATTGTGTTGCATCGACCGGTTGAATCCGCCAATGCGGAGGAGACGTACACGCAATCAGCTTTGGGCGGCCGGCCGGCTAGCCCATTTAGAATCCACGCAGTCTTCCTCTGCGGCGGGCTACGAGGATCGCCGCGCGTATGTTCATCGAATATGCGATCGCGGACCTCTCTAAAGAAGCCGGAGAAGGAGACTCGATCTCAGCATTAAGCGATGCGCGCAGCATCGAGTCCCACCTCCTCGCACAACCAGTCGCAGAAGCACTTCACCTTCTCCGTGTTGCGCTCGTTCACGCGATACGACAGAAAATGCGTCTCGCGGGAGACCGGCTCGAAGACATCCGCGCCCAGCTCAACCAGTTCGCCGCGCGACAACTCGCGCTCGGCGAGACGCGTGGTTTCGAGCGCGACGCCCATGCCATCGACAGCGGCGGAGATCGCGAGCGCCCCGCGATCGAACGAGGGCCGCGCCCGCGACGGGAACGGGAGTCCGTTGAGCGCGAACCAGTCGGACCACGTCACGCGGCTGAGCTGGGAATCGATCAGCGTCATTTCCCCGATCTGCTTCTCGATGGCAACGCCGCTTCGCACGAGCGCAGGCGAACACATCGGCACGATGCGTTCTGCGCCGAGCGCGCGTGTCACGATGCCCGCGCGCTCGTGTGCGACCGCGTATGAGATGGCGACATCGACTTCATGCACCCGGGTGAGGTCGATCGGCTCGGGACCGGACGACAGACGGATCGTCACGCCCGGATGCGCCTGCGTGAATTCAGGCAGGCGCGGACCGAGCCACTTGGCGGCGAAGCTCGGCGCGCTGTGCACCGCGAGCACTTGCGCATCGGGCGCGAGCGCGACCTCGCTGCATGCCGCCTCGATCACATCGAAAACGCGTCCGAGGCTCTCATAAAGGCGCCGTCCTTCCGATGTCGCTTCCACCCGCCGATTGCGCCGATGAAACAGCGACCGGCCGAAATATTCTTCGAGCTCCTTGACCTGATGACTGATCGCGGACTGCGTCAGATGCAGTTCCTCGGCCGCCAGCGTGAAGCTCTCCAGCCGCGCGGCCGCTTCGAAGGCGCGCAGCAGCACGAAATTGGGAATTCGTCTCATGTCTTTCACCGAAACATGAATGTGGTTCATCTTTGTATGAACAGCCATCGTTTGTCAATGACGGCAGCGACCGCGACCATAGGACCCATCGAAGCAATCCGCTTCGACCGGTTCAAACCTCACTTCAAAAAGGAGTCGACCCATGGCAGCAGTGATGGAAACGCGGCCGCAGGCGCTGATCAAGGACGGCAAGGTTTCGATCTATCAGCCGGAGCAGGAAGGACTCATCTTTCCGGAGCTTCCGTCATTTTCGAATCCCGCCGCGCAGCGGCAGCATGTGAAGGAACGGCTGGTCGGCGCCTGTCGCGCGTTCGCCCAGCAAGGGTTCGACTACGGCTTCGCCGGACATCTGACCGTGCGCGATCCCGAGAATCCCGGCCTTTACTGGACCAATCCGATGGCCATCCACTTCTCGCAAGTGAAGGTCTCGAACCTGATCTGCGCGGACCATCAAGGGCACGTCGTCGAGGGGCGCCATGCAATCAACCGCGCGGGCTTCGTGCTGCATGCGGCCGTGCACGAGATGCACCAGGACATCGTCGCGATGTGCCATGCGCATACGGTCTACGGCACCGCGTTCGCGTCGCTCGGAAGGCAACTCGAGCCGATCACGCAGGACGCCGCGGCGTTCTACGAGGATCACGTCGTGATCGGCGACGAGGCAGGACAAGTAGCCGTCGAGGTGAAGGCGGGTCACAAGGTCGCGAACGCGTTCAGGGACGTGAAGGCCGCGATCCACCAGAATCACGGGCTTCTGACGGCAAGCCGGCACAGCATCGAATCGGCGGCGTTCTGGTTCATCGCGCTCGAACGGTGCTGCCAGCAGCAACTGCTGGTCGAGTCGACCGGCATCGCACCCAAGCTCGTCACCCCCGAACGCGCGCGCTACAGCCGCGAGCACGTCGGCAGCGACTACATCGGCTGGCTGCACTTTCAGGCGATCTGGGACGACCTCGTCGCCACGCAGCCGGACATGTTCGACTGATTCCGTAGAAGCAGTCCGAGCACGGCGACAACGCGAGACGAGCGCTAAAAAACGCAGCGTTGCGCCGCAACCTGAACACCAGGAGACACCACAATGAGTTCCCCCAGTCCGGTTGCGTATTACCAGGGCAGAGAGTCGTCCACCTATGCGAAGGTGACATGGCGGCTCTTGCCGTTTCTGTTCCTGTGCTATCTATGCGCGTATCTCGACCGAATCAACGTGAGCTTCGCGAAGCTGCAGATGCTGCAAGCGCTCAAGTTCAGCGACGCGGTCTATGGCGCGGGCGCCGGCGTCTTCTTCGTGGGCTATCTTCTCTTCGAAGTGCCCAGTAACCTGATCCTGCTGCGCGTCGGCGCGCGCCGCTGGATCGCCCGCATCATGATCACCTGGGGCATCGTCTCGGCGAGCATGATGTTCGTCAGAACGCCGATGAGCTTCTACATCATGCGCTTCCTGCTGGGCGTCGCCGAAGCGGGCTTTATCCCCGCGATCCTGCTCTATCTCACATACTGGTTCCCGGCCTCGCGCCGCAGCAAGGTCACCGCGCTCTTCTTGACGGGCATTCCGATGTCGGGAGTCGTCGGCGGGCCGCTGTCAGGCTGGATCATGAATCATATGAATGCATCGCACGGGCTGGCGGGCTGGCAATGGCTGTTCCTGATAGAAGGCATTCCGACCGCGATCCTCGGGCTGGTCGCGTTCTTCTATCTCGACGACAAGCTCGCCGATGCGAAGTGGCTCACAGACTCGCAGAAAGCCATGCTCGAAGCCGGCCTGAAGGACGAAGAGCCGGCTCACGCGCTGCATTCGGTGAAGGACGGCCTGACGCATCCGAAGGTGCTGCTCCTGAGTGCGATCTACTTCTTCTTCACGATGGGCCTGTACGGCGTAAGCTTCTGGCTGCCCACGCTCGTCAAGGCGAGCGGCGTGGCCGATCCGCTCAATATCGGCCTGCTTTCCGCGATCCCTTACGCGGCGGCGGCCGTCTCCATGCTGCTCGTCGGTCAGAGCTCGGACGCCCGCGGCGAGCGGCGCTGGCATCTCGCGTTGCCCGGGGTGGTCGGAGCGGCCGGACTGTGCACGAGCGTCGCGTTCGCCCATTCGACGCCAATCGCGATGATCGCCCTCACGATCGGCACGATGGGCGTGATGACGACAATTTCGCAGTTCTGGGTGTTGCCGCCCGCTATCCTGGGCGGCGCCGCCGCGGCGGCGGGGCTTGCGCTGGCGAATTCGGTCGGCAGCGTATCGGGTGTCGTGAGCCCTTACGTGATCGGGCTGATTCAGACAGGCACGGGATCGACCGGCAACGGCGTACTTGGGCTGGCGGCGAGCCTGATCATCGGCAGCGTGCTCGTCTTCACCGTGCCGGCCGCACTCGTGAACGGCCGGCGCAAGCGGGCTTGAGCGAAGTCCCGCTCCACGCAAAGATCCCGCGATCGCGGGATCATCGCATCAGCTCACTTTTTCTTCCTGCCGATCGCTCAGCACCTGCCCGAGCCGCTCGACGAGATTCTGCCGCGCCCGAGTCGTATGAAGATCGGTCAGTTCCGTCGCGCGCTGCGGATCGCCATCGGCGATGGCCGCGGCGATGGCTGCGTGCTCGTCCCAGATCGCCTGGCGCTGCCCCGACGACTGCAGCACCGCGCCCATCACCCGTCGCAGATGGACCCAGTGCATCTGCGCGGTCTCCACGATGAGCGGATTGCCCGACGCGGCATAGATCGCGGCGTGGAACGCCATGTCGGCATCGATCATCGCCTTCACGTCGTCGGCCTTCGACGCGCGACGGCCGTTCGTGATCAATGCCTTGTCCAGCTTCGCGCCGCGACCGGCGGCAAGACGCGCGGCGAGCGAGTCGAGCGCGCCGCGGATTTCATAGAGATGGCTGATCCAGGCCGCGTCGAGCGGAGTCACGAGCAAACCCCGACCGGGCGCGTCCTGCACCAGTCCGTCCTTCTTGAGCAAGCGCAGCGCCTGCAACACCGGCGAGCGCGACACCGCAAGTTGCTCGGCGATTTCTTCCTGCGTGATGCGCGTCCCGGGCGCGAGCGTCCCAGAGCTAATGGCATCGAGCAGCACCTTGTAGACCTCGTCCACGTAGTCGGTGCGCGCCTGAAGCTTGAGCAGTTTCGTCGCCATGATCAAAGCTCGTTTATGGATACAGAATACGGCAAGGGTATAACCGCACCGCGGGAGCGTCAATGTCCGGCGCTGAAGCGAAAAGGTGAATCTCCGCGTTTACCCATAGAGACATCGCCGCATCGCGCGACTAATCTTTGGATACAGAGTACGGTGTTCTGAATATCGAGTTCGGCGTTCAAAGTGCCGGCGACTGACAACTCCACCACCTCAAAATAGGATTTGCGATGACGATCAAGGAAGACAAGCTGGAAGGACAGAAGACGAGCGGCGGCAATGTCGTGTCGAAGAAGCTGATTCCGTACGGCGGTTACTACACAAGCAAGGTGCCTGGCCACGATCCCGAGCTCACCGAGACCGGCCCCGGCACACCGATGGGCGAGTTCATGCGCGCGTTCTGGCATCCCGTGTGCATGTCGATCGAACTGACGGACACACCGCGTTATCTCAAGATCCTCGGCGAGGAACTGGTGGCGTTTCGCGATGGCAGCGGGCGCGTGGGCGTGCTGCATGCGCATTGCGTGCACCGCGGCGCGTCGCTCGAATACGGCGCGATCCAGGAGCGCGGCATCCGGTGCTGCTATCACGGCATGGTGTTCGACGTGGACGGCACATGCCTGCATGTGCCGTTTCCGAAGGGCGAAGAGAAGGAAGCCGAGAAATTCGCGTGCTCGATCCAGCAGGGTGCGTACAAGGCGGTCGAGCGCAACGGCCTCGTGTTCGCGTACATGGGACCGCCCGATGCCGAGCCGCCCTTTCCCGAATGGGAAGGCGACTTCACGGTGTTGCCAGGCGACGAGCTTGTGCCGTACAGCAACTTCCAGCATTGCAATTGGCTGCAGGTGCAGGACAACGCCGCCGACAACTATCACCCCACCGCGCTGCATGCCGGCAAGAATGTCGTGAATGGGCAGTACCAGGGCACGACATTCGACGAGGTCGGCGCGGCATCAATGGAAGTCGCGCCCGACATGCACTTCGTGCCGGTGCAGCAGGGCCGCAGCCTCGCCTGCGCGGGCGCGCGTCGAGTCGATAAGGACCGGCTCTTCGTGCGCGTGCAACATCAGGTGCTGCCGAATCTGAGCCTGCATGCGTACACGTCGGAAGACGGATCGAAGAAGAAGCTGTTCAGCCGCTTTCACATCATCCGCTGGACCGTTCCCGTCGACGACGAGAACAGCAAGATGATCGGCTGGCGCGTGATGGGCCCGGGCATCGATACGCGCGGCGTCGGCAAGAAGGAACTCGTCGGCTATGAGTCGATCGACTTTCTCGAAGGACAGGTCGCGATGCGGCGCCCCGAGCGCTTCGGCGAATACAAGCTCGAGGATCTGCCGCCCATTCCGCCGAATCATCGCGAGCGCGAGAACTACAAGGCCGCGCAATACGCGCCCGGCGACTACGAAGCGATCATCAGCCAGCGACCGATCGCCGTGCACGCGCTCGAAAACCCGACGAAGTTCGACGCCGGCCTCTTCCTCTTTCGCAAGTTGCTACGCGATGCGCTGCGCGGCACGAATCCGGCGGCATCGGCGCAGAGCTTCGCCGAGTGGTTCCGTGCGAACGCGGGCGCACCCAACAGCTATTGCTCGGGCAACGTGTTCGAGATTCCCGAAGGCGACACGGTCGAAGAAGAAGTCGCGCGGCGCCGCAAGGTCACGAAGACGATCGTCTCGATCCTCAACGAGAGCGAGCGGCTAAAGGCGGATGAACGCGCAGTGTTCGTGCGCGAGAAGTTCGAGGAACTCGAACAATCGATGAAGAACTGAAGCGCCACGACAAGCAAGGGGCGCGTTGCGCGCCTCGTGCGGCGAATCGGGATTCGGCAGTACATATGAGGATCAGGAAAATGGCAAGCGAACAGACATCGAACTCCGGCGGCAGCACGCTCCAGTTGCTCGTGCGGCAGGTTCGTTTCGAAGGCAAAGGCATCAACTCTTACGAACTGGTCGATCCGTCCGGCGCTGAGTTGCCGGCCTTCACTGCCGGCGCTCATATCGACATCCATCTCGGCGACGGCCTCGTGCGCCAGTATTCGCTGTGCAACGCACCCAACGAGCGCCATCGCTATGTGATCGCCGTGCTGCGCGACGAGCGCGGCCGTGGCGGATCGAGAGCGCTGCACGAGCGCGTGCATGTGCAGGACATCGTGCGCGTGAGCCGTCCGCGCAACCAATTTCAGCTCGTCGACGATGCGCGCAGGGTGATCCTCATCGCGGGCGGCATCGGTGTGACGCCGCTCACGTCGATGGCGCATTGGCTGGAAGACGCCGGCATCGAATACGAAATGCACTACTGCGCGAGAGATGCGGACTGTGCCGCGCTTTCCGGGGAACTCGAGCCGATGCGCGTGAACGGCCGCGTGCACTTTCACTTCGACGGCGGTGATCCGAAGGCGGGGCTCGACATCCGCCGCTTGCTGAGCGAGCCGTCGCACGGCGTGCACGTGTATTACTGCGGTCCGGCTGGTTTCATGCAGGCATGCGCGGATGCGAGCGCGCACTGGCCCGCCGGCACCGTCCACTTCGAGCACTTCAAGGCGCCGGGGCGAAGCGAACCCGCGAGAGCGGCGAACGATGTGGCGGACACGTTCAGCGTGAAGATCGCGAGCACGGGACAGATGATCGAAGTCGCGAACGATCAGAGCATCGCGGACGCACTCGAACAAGCGGGCGTCACGATCGAAACATCGTGTCATGCGGGGCTGTGCGGGACATGCAAGGTGCGGTATCTGTCCGGGGAAGTTGAGCACAACGACTGCATTCTCAACGACGACGAGAAGGCCGAATTCCTGACGGCCTGCGTATCGCGCGCGAGAAGCAAGGTACTGGTGCTCGATCTTTAGCCGAGATGTTCGATTAGACTCGCGATGGAGCTGTAGCCTCTCGAGCGCAAGGGGCCGTTGTCGGATATGAAGCCGACCTTCGTATGTCTCTTCTCACGCACGGACGAAAGGCTGATGATGGCCGGACACCGCCGATGGAAGGGATCGAAGCTAATCTTGCCCACCACCTTTGACAAAGGCGAGCCGGCTCCAGGTCACACCCATCCGCTGATTTCCTCGTTGGGTGGATTCGGTCCGGACATTTAGCACAGTCCTGAAGCTATGGGCGCTTGCTAACCGAATGGTCTCTGCTGCCGAAACATCAAACATTCGGCGTCCTTCGGGGACTGGACCGTGACGTAAAGACATCACCACCATCGCACCTTCCCGCAGCAAGGAGCTGACGGTCGACATCGCCTGACAACGCTCGTCTTCGTCCAGATGCATCCAAACGGCGGACAGCATCACCAAGTCGAATTCTCTTCGTCGCGAACGTACAGACATGAGATCCGGCAGACTGTCGTCCACCCATTCAATCCGGGAAGACGAATGCAGCCCGATTCCTGCGACGCGCAACGTGTCCACTGGTTCTACGGCCATAACTGTATGCCCCATAGCTCCTAACGCAGCTGCATCGGTTCCGATACCGGCGCCAACGTCAAGAATGTGGGCCGGGGGCATCGGCAAGAGATGCATGACGGGCCTGTGGCTGTTCTCAAATGAGATGTCCTGCCATTGCTCGATGAGCGATTGAGCGTTCTCAGCCTAGCCTGCCCGACGGCAATTGAATGCGGTCGCCGACTGGACGAAACGTTAGGCTGCTGGCGCTATCTATTCTGTTGACGGCGCCAGTTCATCGAAGCCTGGGCGCGACAAGTGCAGCACTTCGTAGCGTTCGCCTGGGACAACTGCTTCTGGTGTGTCGGCCCAAACCGTGAAGGTGACACGCTCCCAGGAGCGCGGATCAATCGCACAGGCGCTGGCGATCACACTACTATGCCGTGCGATACGCTCGACCTCAGCGACCGCATCTCGCGCGGCCTGCGCGAGATCGGCTTCGCGAGGAACGACCACTCGCTCCCGCGTCGCCGCGCAAGGCAATACGCCGGACGCCGGTCCGCGCTGGCACAAGAGGCCCGACCATGTCAGCACGACGGGCCGTCCGAACGATTCAACGATGCCTTGGAAACCGCCTCCTTCCCACAGGAAACGGTTCATACCAACGGTGTCATTCCACAAGTAGAACGGCGAATACTGGTTGAGCGTCGCACCTGCCTTGTCGCGCTCGCGGATCAGGTAAGCCTTGAGACCAAGGCCAGCGAACGTGTCGGTCATGTGCCCGCGGTCCGCGACGCGATTTCGGATGATCTGCATATCGTAGTCGGCGGGCAAGGTGATTTCATAATGCATCGCATACATGGTGGGGCTCCAGATTTTGCTACAACCAGGCGAGCGACATCCATTGCGAGGGTGCCGCCGCCCGCGATTGTCGCTGACCCTGAGCTGCCGTTCGGCCCAGTCTAGCTGCAACGGCTTCTTTGAAGCCAGAACGGCCGAAAGATCGATGAAAGCAAGAGGGCGACTTTCCGGCGAAGACGCTTTGAAGGGGGCACGACTGCGTCCGTACATTCGGCTTCTGATGTGCTTGCTGCTGCACGAGCCATCATGGAAATTTGCGCGCTTGCTCCTCATCGGCCTTCTGGCTTCGTACTGCAGCCGCCGGATATATCAGGATCTGCAAGCGCCGGTCCGACCGGTTCGCCATGCTTGCCGCTTCTTGCGCAATCGCGAAAGAAATAAAGCAATACTCAATATCTGTTGCCTGTTACACACCTCGGAAGCAGCCGTTACCTGTCAATATTGCCCATGCAATGCGCGCCGTCTTGTTCGCCAGGGCGATCGCAGCAATGCTCACGTGGCGGCGTTGCATCACAGCCTTGATCCAGCGACTGTGCCGATCGTCGCGACGGTTCACGAAGTGCATGACCGCGCGGGCGCCCTGTACAAGCAGGGTTCTCAGATAGGTGTCGCCGCGTTTTGTGATACCGCCTAACCTGGTTTTGCCTCCGCTTGATTTTTGCCTCGGCGTCAGCCCCAGCCAGGCCGCAAACTGCCGGCCGTTCCTGAACTGGGACGGATCACCGACACTGCTGACGAGCGCGGTCGCGATCACTGGCCCGATTCCTGGAACGGTAGCGAGCCGTTGGCAAGCTTCATTGCTCTTGAAGATCTCCGCTATCTCGGCAGTAAGTTCGTCGAGCCATTGCTGCAGTGCCTTCAGTTGCTCGAGGTACATCGAGCCAAGCCGTCTGAGCAATGCGGTAATGTGGGCATCGGGATTGTTGACGAGCTCAACCACTCCCTTTCTCAATTGCGGAACTCCGACCGCGAAGATCACCCCCTCTTCAGCAAACATGCTCCGGATCTGATTCGATTTCGCTGTCCGCTCCAGGATGAGCCGTTGGCGCATGCGATGAACCGACTGCCGCGACTGCTGTTCAGCGCTCTTGATCGTAACGAAGTGAATGCCTGTGCGCGTCACTGCCGCGCAAATCGCCGCCGCGTCATTCGCGTCGTTCTTGCCACCGAGCAGAAACGGCTTCACATATTGTGTCGGCAGCAGGCGGACCATGTGTCCCAACGAGGTTAGCTCACGGGCCCAGAAATGGGAGCCGTGACAGGCCTCGATACCAACCAGACTGGATTCCAGTTTTGCGAAGAACTTCAACACCTCAGCTCGGCGAAGTTTCCGCTGTACTACCGTTTTGCCATGGCGATCGACGCCATGAATCTGAAACACGTTTTTCGCGATATCCAGACCAATGGTAAGTGCAGGCATTGACGTTCTCCCGGGAATTGGTGAGGTAAGTGTCGCCCCGAAGGGGGCGGGAGTCTATGCCATCAGCCTTGTTGCAGCCGATACTGTCGCTGCGGGCCCCGATGAAATCCGCTGACTCACGCCTCATTGCGGGTACGAGCTCGAAGCTCGGCAACCAGTTCAGGTTTAGTGAGTCCCGGTCCGACCTGTCTTGTCATCTCACGCGATTGCCAACGCAACTTTTCGACATCCACCCTGTGTTAAACGTTAATCTTCTACGTTTCGGCCGCCGCTCAGACGGACTTCATGCTCACGTACCCTTTTTCATACGATCGGTCATGAGCGAGCACCGCCCAGATCGTCCGTGCCATCTTGTTCGCCAAAGCAGTCACCACCACGTTTGGTGGTCGCCGTTTTTTCATCTGCTCAACCCACGGACCAGGGTCCTTCGCGCGCGTCAGCACGGCCCGCGCGCCGTGGATCAGTAGCGTGCGCAGGTAGGTGTCGCCCCTCTTGCTGATCCCGTGCAGGTTCACCTTGCCGCCCGAACCGGTCTGCTTCGGCACAATTCCGACCCAGGCCGCAAACTCGCGCCCCGATCTGAACGCCTTCGGATCTCCGATCATCGCGACCGCAGCCGTCGCCGTCAGCAGGCCCACGCCCGGAATTTCGATGATCGCCTTCACTGCCTTGTCTTCCTTCTTCCACTCCCGCAACCGCCTCTCGATCGTCGCGATTTCTTCGTCCATCTTTTCAATCCGCGTCCACTGTTCGCGTAGCGTATCAATCGGTACCTTCGGCAGAAATCTTCGACACGCATGAGCGCATCGGGAATTGCTTTGCCCAGCGCGCTGCGGCCTTTGCCCATCGCTTCGCCGAACTCGGCCAGCATCCCGCGCAGGCCGTTGATCTGCATCGTGCGGAACTTCACCAGTTGCTCTCGCTGCCGGTGCATCATCAGCACCGCCTGTTGCATCTCCGTCTTTACCGCCACCGCCTTGCACGGCTGCTGTACTGCCAGCCAGATTGCCTTCGCGTCTGCCACATCGCTCTTGTTGCGAATGTTGAATGCCTTCAAGAACTGCGCGGGCATCAGCCTGACCTCGTGGCCCATCTTCGTCAGTTGCCGAGCCCAGTGATGCGCACTGCCACGGCGCACGATTCGCGAAATGCTCGAGAAACTGAGCGCGTTTGATCTGCCTGTTCACGATCTCACCTGTCTGCGCGTCGACGTAGTGCACCTGAAACACATTCTTCGCAATGTCGATTCCAACTGGCGTAGCATTCATCTGTGGATCCTCCGGTTGCTGGGAAATGCGTGCATTTTCCACTTGGGCACATCGATGCCGTTGGCCCGTGAGGATCCACCTTACTTCGCTTTCGTTCACGGGTGGGACGCGTTCATTTCATTGCGGGTTTTTTCAGGCCTGCTTTATCGGGTGAAAGGCGCGTGGAGCATGGGTTCTGGCGACCGCACGCGAATCGGCTAGTGTAGTGCGTCGTAAATAATGCAACTTAATCGCGATTTGCGAGTCTCCTTCCAGGTGATGAGGGAGAACCCATGAGAATCGCGGCAA
>NZ_CADFGP010000090.1 GCF_902833905.1 Paraburkholderia tuberum STM678
GAGTCATTGCCAGCCATAGGTGTCCACCTCCACGTAGGTGGACACCAATGCTCCTCGCTCATGCCGCCAGCCGATAGACGTCGAAGATGGACCGCTTACGAGGAAACCGGACGAATTTACGCGCACTCGGGCGGGACATCGTGTGCGGTGCGGGGACGACGGGTACGATCGCCAGCAAAGTACGCTTCCAATCAACCGGAGAGGGCCGCGGCCTCCGGGAAGGGAGGCGACCAGCAACCTAGCGCGACGCGGTACCTTTTGCTTTGCTGCTGCCCTTTGCTGCGACCTTTCGCGACGCGATCTTCTCGGGAGCTCTGCGAGCCGCCCTGGTTGCGGCTTTTTTGGCGGGCTTCGAGTGCGTAACGAGGGTTTCGCCCTTCTCGATGAGAAACACTGAGCGGTCTTTTGCATCCTTGATCCAGGCCGGCGGCCGCGCAACGCCGCTCCAGGTAGCACCGGTCTTGGGATCAAAATATTTGGGCGCCAGCTTTCCCTGGGCTGGTGGGGCAACCGGTGTCGGCGACTTGCGTCGGAAATCGATGCCGGCGTCCTGGAGCATTCTGACGGCTGGAGACTCGTCGGAGGCGCTAGTCGCGACCGACGCCTCCTTTTGGGCACCTTTTGCCACGCCACCATTCTTTGCCAGCGTACCTACGCGTCCGGCTGGGACCGGGCCGCGTAGCTCGTCGGCCGTAATGTCGAAACGCGCCATCTCCGCGAGAATTCTCTTGATGGCGTCATTGCGCTCATCAATGCGCGCTTCCTGTGCTTCCTGTTGCAATTCCAGAATCTGTGCCTGAATCTCTTCGTAAGACCTTTTTGCCATGGCGCTACTCCTCGTTGGCTTTATGTGGCGGAATTATAAGTCTCCGCCGCGGAGTCGGCGCACCATGGGCTACGCCTGGAGAAGCTTTCGAGAGCGGGGCGAGATTACGCGGCAGGGCTGCCGACGAGATCGTTGAGTTGCGTGAGATTCGAATAGTGGTCGACACCCGCTCGGGAGGGAGCGTGCACCGGTGTATTGGCCAGAGCTTTCGGAGTCGACCGGACTTTCGACGTCGCAACCAGGCGTCCCCGCGTTGCTGATGCTGTCGCTCGTCCGCCGAGCCTAATGCCGATGATATTGTTTGACCTGCACCATCCTGCAGGACCGGTAATACGTCTTACACGTCGCCCGATTTTTACACACCTATAATTGGACAGCGGCGAACGTCTACAAAATCTATGCATATCGTTGTTTTATCATCGTTTCTGGATGCGTTCATAACCTGGTTTCAATGAAAAAGAATGACGGCATAACTCACTTGCAGGCTGGATCAGCTTCAGGTTGGAGACCAGTACCCCCCGTTTATGCTCCCTCGGACCCTTTTACGCTATAACCAGCGAAGAGCCCCGTCTGGTAGGCCTGCTCCAGCGGCGTTAGCAACGCCCGAGACCCGCAGCATCCGGATATCCACCAGTTTTTTCCCAGTTATGATTCTGCCGCCCATCATTACCTCCTGCTTTCGGCATTAACTCAAATAGGTGCTGAGAATGTCGTTAGCCGCGGCCCGCACCCAATCCTGTTCCGCGCGACAAGTCAATTTGGACCGCTTCGTCTTCACATGTTCGGCCCGACTGACGCTGTGGCCCATCAACAAGCCAAAGTCGTAGGCGCGCTCAAGGGCCTTAGCAAGACTCGATATCCGGACGAGCCGAATGTCTGTCGTGACTTTGCCTGACTCCGTTAGATAGTTAATCCCGAGTTCCTCGCTGGCGATTGCTATTAGCGGATCCCAGTGAACTTCGTTGCCAACTCTTTCAACCACGATGACCTCCTGTGTTGTGCCTCTTGCCTTACCATCTGTAAGTTTATATGCGTGGCACAAACGCGAGAGCGACGTTCCGTCGCATCTGGATTCAGTAGTCACTTAACATGTTGAATTATCAATGTATTGGAGGATACGACAACAATATAAGTGGAAACGATACGGGAGATAATCGGCTCAAAAGCCTGGCGCGCCTGGCCTCCTTCGAGTTGCGAGGCGGACCGGTCTAGCGGAAGGATTGCCGCGTCAGGGCGTCTTGACCGGCGCTCGCCAGGACGCCGGACTGGCCCGGAACGCGCCGCGCGTACGGTTCTGGCCAGGCCGCTGAGGCTGAGCCGGCCACTTGAGCGTCATTGCACCGGCGCGGTCGAGCGAGATGTCGCGGCCGCTTTCGCCAAGCCGCTTGATCACTTCAGCGAGCGTGCCATCGGCCCGCCATTGGTCGAAACGGCGACGGCAAGTCGGCGACGAGGGGTAGCGGCCCGGCAACGCGTTGCAGCTCTTGCCCGTCGACAGCAGCCATAACACGGCGTTGACTACCGCGCGAGCTTCGATGCGTCGTCCTTGGTGCGCTCTGCGCCGGTTCCTCATAGAACAGCTGCTCGATTAGCGCCCACTCGTCGTCTGTCAAATCTTCAACCGCCATCTTGTTCACTCCTTTAGCGAAACTATCTCCGGCGCCGCGCCCGGCCGAGCGACCCTGCGAATGCTACGTAACGACATAGCAGCACCCCGACATCATCATCGGGTGAAGTGGCAACAAACTTGAGCACCCCATGCAGCATCAAACCTATGCCGGTCCAGATAAGTGAAATAGCGAAACGCAGAATACCGCGGTCAGTACAGCAGTCGACGTGCGGGAGTTGACATAGCCACGCGAGGGATTGCGCATCGCATTTACCTTGCAGAGCTGCGTCGGTCATACGAACTCATACTTACCGCTTCAACTTTAACGGCAATTTTCCGAAATCTGGAGAACCTGTGTGTCCGATCCATCCTTTCAGATTACTATCACAACCTTATTCGTTGATTTATCTCCTTCAAGCTAGGAGTCCCCATGGAATCTGGGCGAGACACCGCACTTTCTCCTTTCTGTCTTACAACGGGACACCGAGTCCCCAAGCTGTAGCATAATCAGCCGAGCAGCCGTTGATTTCCGCTATTCCCCAGCATCGCCGTCACCCCATCTTCTTTGGGATGCCGCGCCGCCGTGCTCAAGGCGCATATCGTTGCTATATCACTCGGATTCGATATTCCCACGATATCCTCGCCAGAGCGGACCAACCACGCAGGTCTCTTGGACACCAACATTCAGGGAGTTTTGTAATGGAAAGAGAAGTAGTAGTTGTCAGCGGTGTGCGTACCGCCATCGGTAAATTTGGCGGTAGCCTGAAAGACATTCCGACGACCGAACTCGGAGCGCTCGTTGTGCGCGAAGTCCTCGCGCGTGCGGGGGTTGCCGGTGACCAGGTTGGACACGTCGTTTTCGGCAATGTCATCCCGACCGAACCCAAGGATCTCTATCTCTCGCGGGTCGCTGCCATTAACGGTGGGATCGCCGAATCAACCCCTGCCCTCACCGTGAATCGCCTGTGCGGTTCCGGCCTGCAGGCGATTATCTCCGCAGCACAAACGATCCTTCTCGGCGACGCCGAAGTAGCCATCGGTGGCGGCGCCGAGAACATGAGCCGCGCGCCCTATATCTCCACGGACGCGCGATTCGGCTCCCGCATGGGTGACAGTCGACTGATCGACATGGTGCTTGGCGCACTAAACGACCCGTTCGAAACGGTCCACATGGGCGTCACCGCTGAAAACGTGGCGCAGAAGTTCTGCATCACGCGCGAGCAGCAGGACGCACTGGCCCTGGAATCGCACCGTCGCGCGGCGCACGCGATCGCTGAGGGCCGGTTCAAGGAACAGATCCTCGCGATCAAGCGCAAGGTCAAGGGCAAGGAAGTCGTGTTCGATACCGATGAGCACGTGCGCACAGAAATCGACCCGGCCGAACTCGCTGCCATGCACACTGTCTTCAAGAAGGAAAACGGCACCGTCACGGCCGGTAACGCATCGGGTATCAACGACGCCGCGGCCGCCGTCCTGATGATGGACCGGCAAGTCGCCGAGCGGCGCGGCATCAAGCCGATGGCACGACTGGTGTCTTACGCACACGCAGGTGTCGATCCGCGCTACATGGGCATTGGCCCCGTGCCGGCAACCCGGATCGCGCTCGACCGTGCGGGCTTGCAGATCGGCGACATTGACGTCATCGAAGCGAACGAGGCATTTGCTGCGCAGGCTTGCGCCGTCACGCAGGAGTTGCAGCTCGACCCTGCCAAGGTCAACCCTAATGGATCAGGAATCTCGCTCGGACACCCAATCGGCGCGACGGGCGCACTGATCACCGTCAAGGCGCTGTATGAACTGAAGCGCACGGCAGGCCGTTACGCGCTCGTCACGATGTGTATTGGAGGCGGTCAGGGCATCGCGGCCATCTTCAAAAACATCCAGTAAGTGAATTCCTGCAGATGAAAATCGGACGTGTAGGCATCGTCGGCGCGGGCGCGATGGGCAATGGCATCGCCCAAACCGCTGCCGTGGTCGGCCTGAACGTGGTCATGATCGACGTGACCGAAGCGGCCCTGTCCAAGGGCGTGGCGACCCTGATCAGCAGCCTCGAACGGTTGGTCTCGAAGGGGAAGCTGGACGCGGACGCACGCGCGGCCTCCCTCGCCCGGATCGAGACATCGACCGACTATCAGCGGCTCGTCGACGTCGACCTTGTGATCGAAGCCGCCACCGAAAACAACGATTTAAAGGTCCGCATACTCAAGCAGATCGAAGCCGTGGCTCGACCCGACGCCATCATCGCGTCGAATACCTCGTCGATCGCGATCACGGCGCTTGGCGCGACACTCGCTGATCCGTCGCGGTTTATCGGCATGCACTTCTTCAATCCGGTGCCGATGATGCCGCTCGTCGAGATTATCCGTGGCGTGCGCACGAGCCAAGCGGTCGCCGAGGCAATCCGCGAGTTGACCGTACGGTTTGACAAAACGCCCATCGGAGTCAAGAACTCACCTGGGTTCGTGGTCAACCGGATTCTCGTGCCGATGATCAATGAAGCCTTCTTCGTGCTGGCCCGAAGGCGTCGCCACCCCCGACGAAATCGACGCCGGCATGAAGCTTGGGGCCAATCACCCGATCGGCCCGCTCGCGCTGGCCGACCTCGTTGGCCTCGATGTCGTTCTGTCGGTGCTGGACGTGTTCCTGAAAAACTTCGGCGATCCGAAGTACCATGCCTGCCCGCTGTTGCGCGAACTGGTTGCGGTCGTCGCCTCGGTCGAAAGACCGGCCACGGTGTCTACAGCTACGGGTAACCACACTCGCCGGTTTTCGCAAAGCCAGAAGTTGAAATTACAACCAGCCGTTATCTCCGGCAACACACCAATTAGCGCCCCCACTGCCACTCGTCCGCTTGCCCGGGCAGCCTCTTCCCCCAAGACCATTCCGTTGAGCAAGTCTCAACCGAGTGGTCCCCAGATTCGGTCGCCTTCGTGCAGTTGCGCTTCAGTGGGTGCACAGAAAACGGCCTGCAACCACGAGGATTGCAGGCCTGTTCCGACACACTGGATCGCTATGAGCAGGCATTCACTTGTTGCACGCACCCACCTTGCCGACTAGGCTTTGCTCGTGCGCAGCGGCCTCCTCAATCAGGATGGGAGCAGCAAGACTCATCGAATGGATACCAAGGACGGACACGTACTGCAAGACAGCCGTGATCTCCTCCCGGGTCGCGCCAAGTTCCAGTGCCCTGCGGATATGACGTCGCACCCCGGGTCCATACATGTGAGTGCACGACGCATCAACGGCGATAGCGAGAAACTCGACTGTCTTCGCATCAAGCACGCCCGAGGTGATCGGAGCCATCGCCATGGCCATGAATTTCTCTGTCCATGCGGCATCGAGTTCCGCAAAAGGTTCCCAGTTCGGATTCCAGTTGCCGGTCGCGCGCAGGGCATCACAAACCGGTGTGGCTGTTGCTTCGTTGAATTTCATCGACATACTCTCCTGTACGGGATCAACACGTGTCGCACGAAGCCCCTGCCTGCACCGCTTCCGTGTCACGCTATGACCTCCAGTCTATGGAGCAGCCCTCTGCGTCGCTTGACATTGTGGGTCACTTGCTTATCCTTTTGGGCCACCCCGGGAAGACCCCGATGCCGAAACTCGTTCGCAGCGCCAGCCTGACGCAGTACGCTGAAACCGCGCGCGCGGCAGGACTCGACCCATATCGCCTGATGGCAGAAGTGGGGCTGCCTGCTGCCAGCCTTACCGAGTCCGACCTCAAGATTCCGGCCGACCGGGTCGCGTTGCTGCTCGAACTCTCCGCGCTGCGAAGCGGCATTGAAGCGTTCGGGCTGACCATGGCTCAGACGCGGCGCGCATCCAATCTGGGCCCGCTTGCGCTCTACGTGCGCGACGAGCCCACACTGCGCCACGCGCTTAACGCTGCCGCGCGCTTTCGCCATCTTCATAACGAAGCACTGTTCATCGCGATCGAGGAAGAAGGTGACGTCGCAATCATCCGTGAGGAACTGCTGAGCGGCGCGGTCGTGCCGGTACGGCAGGTGACCGAACTGGCCGTCGCCGTCATGGTGCGCCTGCTGCGCTTCTTCCTCGGTGACGACTGGCAACCGAAGACGATCTGCTTTACTCACGAAGCACCCCGCAGTCGTGCTATTCATGCTCGCGTCCTGGGGAGCGGAGTCAAGTTTGGCCAGCCGTTTTCGGGCATCGTATGTGACGTCCGTGACCTCGACCTGCCTCTTCCGTCCGCCGACCCGGTGATGGGCCGATATGTCCGGCGATATCTCGGCAGTGTGGATACGGAGTCTGATGTACCACTGTCGGATGAGGTCCGCAAGCTGGTGTTTCTCTTCCTGCCGTCCGGGCGCAGTTCGAACGACACTATCGCGCGCCAGCTCGGCATGAGCCGTCGAACCATGCACCGCCATCTGGTAAAGGAAGGCGTGAGCTACCTGTCGATCCTCGATGCCGTACGGGGGGAACTCGTGCTGAGATACCTGGAGCGTCGAGAACGTCCGCTGTCGGAAATATCGGGCCTGCTTGGCTTTTCCGAGCCGAGCGCCTTTACGCGTTGGTTCAGGATGAAGTTCGGCTGCTCCCCCACTGAATTTCGCGAGACCAAAGCGCGGTAATATCATGCCCAGGACTCGCATTGCGCAGAGTCAACCATTTAGTTGAATTACTTAACAACAAAACAAGGAGGAGCAGCATGGTTGGCGGACCCGGCAATCCAATGAGGGCTAGTGAAACTCTCGGTTCAGAATTGATGGTGATCTGTATCGATGTACAGTCTCGTGTCGTCTACGCCAATTCGGCCTATCAACGCGTGACTGGGTACACGAACCAGGAACTCCAGACAATGCCGCCAGCAGAGCGGCTCAAAGACGTACCATTGCAAGTCGTGGTGGACTTCGCTTCCGCACTGCGTAGTGGTAAGCCCTGGACGGGCGTCGTCAACGTTTCCTGCAGGAATGGAGTGGATTACTGGAGCCGTATGAATGCGTCGCCGCTGCTCTCGCACGGCCAGCATATCGGCTTCTTGCTGGTGCTTGAGAAGGCCTCCGCTGAGGAGATCAGCAAGACCGAGGCGCAGTATCGCGTAGTAAGGTCCGGTCGGCAGAAATTCGGGTGGAAGCAGGGGCGCCTCGCGCGCCTGAGCCTTCTGGGAAGAGCGATTAGCAACATTCGCGCGCTCGGTCTCAGACGGCACGTCTGGGGCGCGGTCACTGCTTTGGGATTGATCGAAACCGCAGCGCTGCTCGCGCTGAATGGCGAGGTGACTTCCCTGTCATTCTGGGCGGCCTTGTGGGGGCTACTGGCGGCCACCGTCGCGGTGGGTGCCTATCTGTTGCACGCCATCGTTGCGCCTTTGCGAGAAGTGGTCCAGTTTGCAACAGAGATCTCCGCGGGTGATCTGAGCGCCGAGTTCGGCAGCCCGCGTAGCGATGAGATTGGCGATGTTGTGCGGACACTGAACCGGGTGAGCATCAACATGCGGGCCACCATCATGGACGTACGCGACGGCGTGCACGCGATGCAGCAGGCGACGGCAGGGATTGCATCGGGCACGCTCGATCTCTCGTCGCGCACTGAGACGCAGGCGGCCAGCCTCGAGCAGACTGCGGCCTCGATGGAAGAGGTCAACGCCACCGTCAGAAACAACGCGGAGACCGCGCGGCAGGCTAGCGAACTGGCGGCACGGACCCGGGACACCGCGCAGGCGGGTGGGAAGGTGGTGGGCGACGTGATATCTACCATGAAGGAAATCACGGAAGCGAGCAGAAGGATTGGCGACATTGTGTCCGTCATCGACGGCATCGCCTTCCAGACCAATATTCTCGCCCTGAATGCGGCAGTCGAAGCGGCCCGTGCGGGCGAGGCAGGACGCAGTTTTGCGGTGGTCGCGGGCGAGGTCAGGGTGCTCGCGCAACGCAGTGCGCAGGCGGCCACGGAGATCAAGGCGCTGATCGCCGATAGCGTGGGTCAGATCGACGAAGGCGCGCGGCTGGTCGATTCGGCAGGCGAGACGATTGAAGATATCGTGTCGCAGGTGGAGGCGATGACGGATCTGGTCGGTCAGATCGCGACCGCGTCGTTCGAGCAGTCGGCAGCCATCGGGCAGGTGAGTCAGGCGGTCGAGCAACTCGACGACGTGACGCAGGAGAATGCTGCGCTGGTGCAAGAAAACACCTCAGCGGCTGAGAGGTTGAATTCGCAAAGCGACAGACTGGTCGAGACGCTTTGCGTCTTCACGCTATTGCGCGCCGAGACCAACGCGCTGTTGTTGCGATCCCGTGCCGGGGGAGCAACCACAGCGCCGGCGCCGGCAAAGATCGCGACCGGACGGCCCGCGGCGCGACAAGCGGAGGCTCGCGCTGTGTAGATGTAAGCTAAATGTTCTGCCTATGGGAAGACTCCTGTTAGCGGCGGCAAGGACTTGCCCGGCAACCAGCCGGGCGAGTGCCGCGAGAAAATAGGTGAACTGGCAGGAGTCGGCGTCGCGGTGTACCGCGTGAGAAACGCGTTCTCTCAAGCGGAAGCCACCGAGGCCGCCGCCGATATAGCGATCACGCCGCGCGCTGGTAGTACAGGTTTTGCGGATGACGAGCCTGAGCAAAGAAGAACCAGCGCTCGGCAAGAAGGCCAACGTACTGAATCACGCACGCATCAAGGAGCAGCTTCGCGGACATCGGATGCAACGCTTGCGCGAGCAGCCCGAGGGGCATTAGAAATGCACTCGCGAGGAAGCCCCACTTTACCCAGCACATCGTTGCATCGGTCTGGCCGTGAAAGAACTCGCGCAGATTAAAGGCGCTTGCCGTAAAGCCGCGCGAAATCTGTGTGAGCTTCTCGGCCTTGATGCCCGTCGCGCTTTGCAGCGTCGAACGTGGATGCAAGCGCTCATTGCGCGCCAGTGAGGCGACACGGCTCACGCAACCCGCCACCGTCAGGACACAAGTCGCGACCGCCAAAGCCGGCACGATGTCAGGTGCCAGCCGTGCAGCACAGGCGGTGGCAATCGTAAGGCCCGATGCACAGCCGAGCAGTACGAAATTGACCAGCGTGAGCGGCGTCGCCCATTCCTGAAGGAAGCGCAGGCACTGATAGATCATGGCGGTGCACACGAAAAGGGCTACGCTCGCAAGAACTGCAATCGCACCGATCGTGATCGACCAGGGCGTGTCCAGCCAGTGCGCCAGACCGTACAGGAACGTGGCCGCGAGAAACACGGGCAGCGCCAGGCACTCGCGCGAAAGCCACGACGTGCGCCACATGGCGACTGCACGCCACGCACGTTCCGGATGACCCAGATGGAAGAACGCAGCGACCAGCCCCAGAACGCCGAGCACGAGCGCAAGGCCGGTGCCGCAGACGTAGAACTGCTGCGGCACATGGAACAGCGCCGACGATTCCGGATGCATCCGCATGAACAACTCGACGCCGAACAGCGCGATGAGCAGCCCCTGCCCGGCACCGGAAAGCGTGGTCAGAAAAACTACGGAAAATGCTGGTCTCATTCAAAACTCCTGCGTCGCTGCGGGCCGCACGCGCGCAAACACCGACTTCACTCGCGTAGCAAGCGCAGCCAGGTTCAGCTTGCCCGAGTCCATCTGTTTCCCGAGCGCCTTCTCGCGCGCCATCGCGGGTGTGCCGCGCTGAATCGCAAAGTCAACGAGGTTGATGGGCTCACCGTATTCGATCGCGTCAGCAGGTGAGCTCGCGGACTCCTCGCTCTTGCATCCGCACGAGCCGCTGCCGCAACTGCTTGCGGTCTTCTGACGGGGCAGGTAGTGGTTGGACGGCTTCGTCCCCCACTCCGGCATCAGCTGGTAGCCGCCGCGCGCCTCGATCGCCTTCGAGGCGTCAGACTCGGGATCGTGAATATCACCGAAGATGCGCGCGGAGGTCGGGCAAGCCAGCACGCATGCCGGCTTGCGATCGCGCTCGGGCAATGCCTCGTTGTAGATGCGGTCCGCGCACAGCGTGCACTTCGTCATCTCCTTGCGCTCCTCGTCGAGCTCGCGCGCGCCGTACGGGCAGGCCCACGAGCAGTACTTGCAGCCGATGCACTTGTCATAGTCGACCAGCACGAGCCCGTCTTCCTTGCGCTTGAAGCTCGCCCCGGTCGGGCACACCGGTACGCACGGCGGGTCTTCACAGTGAAGGCACGACTTCGGGAAGTGGATCGTGTCGGCATTCGGAAACTCGCCCGCTTCGTAGGTCTGCACCCGGTTGAAGAAGGTGCCGGACGGATCGGCGTCGTACGGACGCACATCCGAGAGGCTCCCCGCCTGCCCGGAGGTGTTCCACTCCTTGCAGCTCGTCACGCATGCGTGGCATCCCACACAGACGTTCAGGTCAATCACCAGCGCCATTTGCGTCATATCAGGGTCCTCCTTACTTTCGCTTCACCGAATTGCGCAGACGCTCCGCGAACTTGCCGCTGCCCGCGAAATACGCCTGAACCTTCGCCACCGGTCCAGTGGAACCCGGCAGCGGCTGCATCGGCTTGAACTGCGGCAGCGTGTGGTCGGCGTCCGCCTCGGCGGGATAGACGCGCACGCGCACGTCGTACCACGCGGCCTGTCCCGTGATCGGGTCGGAGTTCGAGAAGCGCCGCTCGCTGTCCCCGTCAGGCAGTTCTTCGGTGATCAGGTGGTTCAGCAGAAAACCCCGTTGCGACTCATTGGCATCGGGCCCGAGATTCCACGCGCCCGCCGCCTTGCCAATCGCATTCCATGTCCACACCGTCCCCGGCTCGACAGCCTCGCTGTAGCGCGCCATGCACCGGACCTTGCCCCATTGGGATTCGACGTAAATCCAGCCGCCGTCCTCGATACCGTTTTCCTGCGCCATGCGCGGATTCATGTAGAGATAGTTTTCGCCATGGATCTGTCGTAGCCACGCGTTCTGCGAGTCCCACGAGTGGTACATCGCCATGGGGCGTTGCGTCACCGCGGCGAGCGGATAACGCTCAAGGTCGGTGGCGCCAAGCTCGAGCGGTGCGTACCAGAACGGCAGCGGATCGAAATAGTTTTCGACACGAGCGCGCAGGTGTTCGGGCGGCTGCCGCCCCGCCGTCCTGCCTTGCGCGGCAAGGCGGAATTTCTGCATCACATCCGAATAGAGCTGAATGATGATCGGCTCGCCGAACTTGCGGAACCCCTTTTCGACCGCGAACTTCATGTACGGCCCGTTGACGTTGCGCATGTACTGCATTTCTTCGGGCAGCGTGTAGTGGAAGACGCAGTTGTTCTTCGCGTACTCCTCCCACTGCCTGGGATTGGGCTCACCCACGAGCGCCTTGTCGCCATCCTTGCCGCGCCAGCCGATCAGGAAGCCGACACCCGAATCCGGCGCGGTCTGGAAGTTGACGATGAAGTCCGGATAGTCCTTGAACTTGCGGTTGCCGTCGGCTGTTGTGAACGCAGGCAGCTTCAGCCGGCTCGCCAGTTCGACGAGCACCTCCTGGAACGGCCGGCACTCTCCGGTTGGCGCAAGCACGGGCACACGCACGGAATCCACCGGACCGTCGAACTCCGAAATCGGCCGGTCAAGCATGGACATCGCGTCGTGCCGCTCGAGGTAGGTCGTGTCCGGCAGGATCAGATCGGCGAAGGCCGTCATCTCCGACTGGAACGCGTCACACACGACCAGGAACGGGATCTTGTACTGCCCGTCAGGCCTGCGGTCGACCAGCATCTTGCGGACCTCGCTGGTGTTCATCGACGAGTTCCAGGCCATGTTGGCCATGAAGATCAGCAGCGTGTCGATCGGGTACGGGTCGCCGCGCCATGCGTTCGTGATGACGTTGTGCATCAGGCCATGCACGGCGAGCGGGTATTCCCACGAGAAGGCCTTGTCGATGCGAACCGGCTCGCCCGCCTCGTCGATGAAAAGGTCGCCGGGTGCAGCGGGCCAGCCGAGCGGCCCGGCAGGAAGCGGGGTATTCGGCTTGACGTCGTTCGGGCTGTTGGGCGGTTTCGCCGACGGCGGTACCGCGCGCGGATACGGTGACTTGTGGCGAAAGCCACCGGGCCGGTCGATGGTGCCGAGCAACGACATCAGCACGGCCAGCGCGCGGATCGACTGGAAGCCGTTCGAGTGCGCGGCGAGCCCACGCATTGCATGGAACGCGACCGGATTGCCCGTCACGGTTTCGTGCTTCACGCCCCACGAATCGGTCCACGGAATGGGCAGCGTGATCTTGTGGTCGCGCGCGGTCTGCGCCATTTCGCGCGCAATGCGCCGGATCGTCTCTGCCGGGATACCGGTAATGCCCTCCGCCCACTCAGGCGTCGTGTACGCGACACGCTTGCGCAGCATCGAGAAGGACGGTGAGACCGGACTGCCGTCGGGCAACGCATAGTGCCCGTCAAGCGCCGGCTCTGCACCGGGGGCATGGTGGACGACCGCCTGCTGGGTATGAACATCCCACCACATATGGTTCTGCGGATACAGCGGGTTGACTTCGGGCGCCGACGGATCCTTGACGAACAGCCCAAAAGAATCACTGTCGGCCCGCATATCGAGCAACTCGCCGGCGTTGGTGTATCGCTTGACGAATTCATGGTCGAACGAGTCGGTCCTTATCATTTCGTGGATCAGCGCCATGAACAGCGCCCCATCCGTACCGGGACGAATCGGCACCCACTCGTCGGCAATTGCCGCATAGCCCGTGCGGATCGGATTGATCGCGATGAAGCGGCCGCCTGCGCGCTTGAACTTCGAGAGGGCGATCTTGAGCGGATTCGAGTGGTGGTCCTCGGCCGTTCCGATCATGATGAACAGTTTCGCGTGATCGAGGTCCGGGCCGCCGAACTCCCAGAACGAACCGCCGATCGTGTAGATCATGCCCGCAGCCATGTTCGCCGAGCAGAAGCCGCCGTGGGCCGCGTAGTTGGGCGTGCCGAATTGCTTCGCGAACAGGCCCGTGAGCGCCTGCATCTGGTCGCGTCCGGTAAAAAGGGCGAACTTCTTCGGGTCGGTCGCGCGCAGATGCGCAAGGCGCCTCTCGATCATATCGAGCGCCACCTCCCACGAGACGGGCTCGAACTGCGCGGTGCCCCGCTCCGCGCCGGGCTTTCGCATCAGCGGTTGCGTCAGGCGCGCCGGTGAATACTGCTTCATGATCCCCGACGAACCCTTGGCGCAGATGACCCCCTGGTTCAACGGGTGTTCCGGGTTGCCGTCGATGTAGCGCACCTCCCCGTCGCGCATGTGGACGCGGATGCCACAGCGGCACGCACACATGTAACAGGTCGTGGTTTTGACATCGAGCTTTTCGTCTTGCTGGCGGGCGCCTTGCTCCATCCGAGCCTCCATTCGTTGGCGTGTCCGGACAAACGTTCAACGCGGTCCGGTCAACCCTGTATGGTAAGCGCAAGTGGTAGATATCACAACTTTGTAGTTGTGATATCTTCTATATGATAAGCCGATAGTTCCACGTCGCATCGACGCACGGCCGCTGTGCGCGGACCGGGAAACCTCGGGTTGTACCTAGTTGCGCCATCAGCTATTTCCCCTAAAAATTCCATTTCTCTATCCTGGGGCCGGGCCTTTCGATCTGGCCGCGATCCGGGTTACGCCGGCTTCCTGCCGCCTTGGGCCAAATATTTCCGGCTCCACGCTTTTCAGACGCCCTTGGTCAAACGTCGACTCCGGCGATTGGACGCATCGCCGTCACCGTGGCCATCACCTCGGAAAACACGGACCTCGTCGCCGAAATCTGCTGCCGCCAAGCGTGATCAATCGAATGTGGGAAAGATCGATCACAACGAAGAGTCAATAATGGGTTTGATCCTGCTCATTGCCGGCGTACTGACAACCAGTGCTGCGGGCTACCACTACGTGGCCTATCCCGATCGCGATGTCGCGATCCAGGCGGCCTATTACCTCGGCCAGTCGGCCGGCATGGGAAACGAGGACTCTCAGGTCAAGTTCGATGAACGCTTCCATGGCGACAAGGACGCGCGCCTCGCATATGAGCACGGGATGAAGAGCGTCGAGCCCCCGGGCAACGCTCGCGTCGACATCCAATAAAGCGGGGCGACTCGCCTGGGCTTTCTGCATAGACTTGTTCTATGCCCGAGCAGGCCTACCCCACCTCAGATGAGATGTTCGCTACTTCAATCGCTCGCCGCTTTTACCTCGATGAGCAGATCCTTCGCAGCTACGCGCTCACCCGGCAGTACGTGCACCGCAACGATTCCGCAGTCACGTTCGGCCGCGATGTGCGTCTCCATCTTCATCGCCTCCAGGGCGACCAGCGTGCTACCGGCTGAGACGCGCTGCCCGGGTTGAACCGAGACGGTCACAATCGAACCCGGCATGGGCGCTGCGATATGCCGTGGATTGGCTGGATCGGCAACCGGCCGGCTCGTACGCGCCGGCCCCGCCAGCACGGTACTGCGCTGCTCGATGACGGCCGTGCGTGACTGCCCGTTCAATTCGAACTGGACCTTGACCATGCTCTCGTCGACATCGGCGTGCTGTCCCTGCAGCGACACGAGCAGTGTCTTGCCCGGGTCGATATCCACCGCGACTTCTTCCTGCGGCTGCAGGCCGTACAGGAACGCCGGCGTGGGCAACACGGAGGTGTCGCCGTACGCGCGCAGGTGTGCGTGGTAGTCGGCCGTCTGCTTCGGATACATCAGGTACGAAGCGAGCTGTCTGTCATCGAGCGGGTGTTCGCAGGCAGCCTCGCCTTGCGCGCGCGCCACGTCCAGATCGACTGGCTGAAGCTGATCGCCGGGCCGATATGGCGCGGGCGGATTGCCCCGCAAGACCTTACTCGACAACTCCGCCGGAAAGCCGTCGGGCGGGAAGCCGAGCTCCCCTTTGAACAGCGACACGACCGATTCGGGGAAAGCGATATCCTTCGCCGGATCGCACACGTCAGTCGCGCTCAGATCGTTGGCCACCATCATCAGTGCCATGTCGCCGACCACCTTCGAGGTCGGCGTCACCTTGACGATATCGCCGAAGATCCGGTTGACGTCCGCGTAGGCGCGCGACACCTCCGTCCAGCGATGTTCGATCCCGAGCGAGCGAGCCTGTTCACGCAGGTTCGTGTACTGGCCCCCCGGCATCTCGTGACGGTAAACGTCCGCCGTGCCGGCCCTGATCTCCGATTCGAACGGCGCGTAGTAGCGACGCACACCTTCCCAGTACATCGACGCTTCGTGCAACCGATCGAGACTGAGCCCGGGATCGCGCTCGCTGCCTGCCAGCGCAGCGGCAATGCTCGAGAGGTTCGGTTGCGAAGTGAGGCCGCTCATCGCATCGAGCGCGCCGTCGACTGCATCGCAGCCGGCATTGATCGCGGCGAGTGCCGAAGCGGCCGAAATACCGCTGGTGTCGTGCGTATGGAAGTGAACAGGCAAACCGGTCTCTTCCTTGAGCGCCTTCACGAGCGTGGCGGCAGCCTGTGGACGGCAGATGCCCGCCATGTCCTTGATGCCGAGAATGTGCACGCCGGCGCGCTGGAGTTCCCGTGCGATGCCGACGTAATACTTCAGGTCATACTTCGAGCGGGACGAGTCGAACAGATCGCCCGTGTAGCAGATCGCTCCTTCACACAGTGCCCCGCTCTCACCCACCGCATCGATGGCCACACGCATGTTGCGCACCCAGTTCAACGAATCGAAGACCCGGAACAGGTCGACGCCGGCACTCGCCGCCTGGCGGACAAAGAAGCTCACGACATTGTCCGCGTAGTTCGTATAGCCTACTGCGTTCGAACCACGCAGCAGCATCTGGAACAGGATGTTGGGCACCCGTTCACGCAACTGCGCGAGGCGTTCCCACGGGTCTTCCTTGAGGAAGCGCAGCGCGACGTCAAACGTCGCGCCGCCCCAGCACTCCATCGAGAAGAGCTGCGCAAGCTCGCGGGCATAGAACGGCGCGATCGGCAGCATGTCGCCGGTACGCATGCGCGTGGCGAACAGCGACTGGTGCGCATCGCGCATCGTCGTGTCGGTCAGCAGTACCTGCTTCTGGTCCAGCATCCAGCGCGCGAACCTTTCGGCTCCAAGTTCGCGCAGGCGGTCTCGCGTGCCCGCGGGCATTGGGCCTGGCGTGTCCACTGCGGGGATCACCGGCCTCGACAGCGGCAACGCAGGCAGTGCACGGCCGCTCATTTCCGGATGCCCGTTGACGCTCACCTCCCCGAGGTAACGCAGCAACTTGGTCGCACGGTCACGACGTTTCGTGAAGGCGAGCAGTTCGGGCGTCAGGTCGAGGAAGCGCGTGGTGACATCGCCTCGTCCAAAGGCCGGATGATTGATGACGTTCTCGAGGAACTGCAGATTCGACGCGACACCGCGAATGCGGAATTCGCGCAGCGCGCGGTCCATCCGCCGGATCGATTCGGCGGCCGTCGGCGCCCACGTGGTGACCTTGACCAACAGCGAATTGTAGTACGGCGTGATCACCGCGCCACCATACGCAGTGCCGGCGTCCAGCCGCACGCCGAAGCCTGCCGCGCTGCGGTAAGCGGTCAGCCGCCCATAGTCGGGCAGAAAGCCATTGTCGGGGTCCTCGGTTGTGATCCGGCATTGAAGCGCATGCCCGTTCAGCGGAATCTCCGCCTGAACCGGTACTCCGGCGGAACGTTTGCTGATAGCACCATCGTGATCCAGCGTGTCTTCGGCGAGGCCGATCCTGCCGCCTTCGGAAACGCGAATCTGCGCCTTGACGATGTCGACTCCGGTGATCATCTCGGTGACCGTGTGCTCCACCTGGATGCGCGGGTTGACTTCGATGAAGTAGAACTTGCCCGAGTCCGCATCCATCAGGAACTCCACCGTGCCGGCATGCGTGTAGCCGACCGCCCGCATCAGGCTTAGCGCCGATTCGCACAGCCCGGCGCGACCTGCCTGATCGAGATAGGGCGCGGGTGCCCGCTCCACGACTTTCTGGTTGCGCCGCTGCACCGTACAGTCGCGTTCGTAGAGATGCACGAGGTTACCGTGCGTGTCTCCGAGCACCTGCACCTCGACATGGCGTGCGTTGCGCACCAGCTTTTCCACATACACTTCGTCGTTGCCGAATGCAGCGAGCGCTTCCCTTCGGGCCGCGGCAAGCGCTGTCTCGAGATCCTGCTCGCTTTCCAGCACCCGCATGCCTCGCCCGCCACCGCCCCAGCTTGCCTTGAGCATCAGCGGGTAGCCCACTCCCGCCGCAAGACGTTTGCATTCGTCGAGATCGCGTGGCAAAGGGTCCGTCGCGGGCATCACCGGCACGCCGGCAGCGATCGCCGCGTTACGCGCCGCCACCTTGTTGCCGAGCACGCGCATGACTTCCGGGGAGGGGCCGCACCAGCGTATGCCGGCGTCGATCACAGCCAGCGCAAAATCGGGATTCTCCGAGAGGAAACCGTAACCCGGATGAATGGCGTCGACCTTCGCTTGCCTCGCTATCCGCAGGATGTCGTCAATATCGAGGTAGGCCGCGAGCGGCTTTTTGCCCTCACCCACCAGGTAGCTCTCATCAGCCTTGAAACGATGAAGGGCGAGTCGGTCTTCCTTCGAATAGATGGCCACCGTACGGATGTCCATCTCAGCGGCCGCCCGCATCACACGGATCGCGATCTCGGAGCGGTTGGCGATCAACAGGGATTTGATCGGAAGGTAGTTCATGATAGGCAGGGACTCGTATGGGGTCGCGACGCCTGGCGAACCAGGCGTCGCAAACGGACAGCAGTTGCGCCAGCCGTCAGAGGCGGCTGAAGGAAAAGCGCCTGAAGGTACTCATCGAAGGCTAGCCCCTGGACAGGACCGCGTTCGCCGGAAACCTCCATAGGCACGCAGATTCCGTCGCCCGGAACAGAGCGGGGCGACCGGGCAGTTCAAATGTTGTGAGATCTACGTTGGTCCCGACGCAGGGACCGATCCAGCCAGGACAAGCCGTAATTACGCCCCGGCTCAGTCAAGACTGGCAAACGGCACGTGCGAATCCATCCAGTCGTAGTGACCGTGTGCCGTCGCCCACGCCCAGTTCGAGACGGGGTGAGAGGCAACCTTGCGACTCTCGTCGTGCGAGCGGCCGACTTGCATCCGCTCTTTCACATCATGCTCGGCGTGTAGCGGTTGTCTCCCGTTTGCTCCGTGGTTCATTCTGATCCTTACCCTCTGAAATTGATGGCATGCACGCCCGACCTGTCCATGAGGAAGGATCCGGTCGGCGCGCCCTCGAACGCTCGCCAACTTACCCGCGCGCGAATCCTCGCCATAGGAGCAAGGAACGGACCAAGCTGTCCTTCGATTGAAATGCCATTGATTTATCGACGTTTTCCAAAAACGGATCAACCTGCCGGTTTCAACATTGAATGATCAGGTTTCACTTGTGCACGCCGCATTGCTTCGAAAGACTTCCTTACTTCTGTCGCGCAACGACGACGATTGTGGCGAGAGAGATCCAATGGCTAGTTGCTTTATCAACTTTATGTAAGCCGGGGCCGACGGATGGCCCCCATGACTCTGCCGCGGCCCATCCCGCGTCCCGCAAGGCGCGAAAAAACTCGCTGCACGGCGTAATGCCGTTCAGTTAAGGTCTCTTTTAAGGACTCGAACGGTATAACGAAACGGTCGGGATTTGACGGTTCGAGCGCAACTGCGCCCGGACCGTTTCTCATTGGGAAGTTGCCTGAGCCGCTCACGCAGGCGCTTGAGCAGCGCGGGCAGTTTGCCGTACGAGCGCGTCACGGCCGCCCATGTCATCTCGTACTGATGCGATACATCCGCGAAGTTGTTGCGGGACGACCTAACCCATGACGCCGTTGACCTAAGTCGCGCCAACCACGGTGCCGGCAGGCCGAGAAAGCAAGGTGCGTGTCCGGCGGTTGAATGGTCGCTTAGCGGGCACATGCCACTGCTATGTGTCCGGTTACCGGTCGGGGCGAATGACGCCTCTTGGCCGGTGGACTAAACCGCTCGCGCGGTAATGGGCTACGGCTTTGGGTAGTGGTAACGGAAGGGAAACCGACTCTGTTTTCATGTTGATCGGCGAGGCAATCCGCCTCGTCATTCAACGGGAGCAGAGCCATGAGTCAGACCCTCCAGCCTATCAGCCCGCGGCGCCA
>NZ_CADFGP010000091.1 GCF_902833905.1 Paraburkholderia tuberum STM678
CTTATCCCGACATCGGGATAAGTTCCATTACGCCGATGTCCGGATTATGCCGAAGTTCGGCTGCGATACCCGGCTGCTGGTGGGGAACGCACCTTGGGTATCGGCATAATCCGGTTCAGTAGAGCGATGCTTACTTCTCCACATCTGCGGGAAGGAGGCACACCATGTCACATCCATCGCGGGTCCGTGTTACCGGACCGCTCGCTTCATTCAAGGACGGCTTTGCTGCCGCGCTGCGCGAACAAGGGTACCGACCCAACTCCGCGGCAAATCAACTTCAACTCCTTGGGCATCTGAGCCGCTGGCTTGCTTCCCGGCGACTTGATGCAATGATGCTCACCGCCCCGATTCTCGGGGAGTTCCTCGACGCACGACGCGCGCAAGGCTACACGTTGTGGCTCTCAACCAAGGCACTGGTGCCGCTGATCAGCTACCTTGGAAGCATTGGGATCCAGGTCGCAAGCACTCCAGCGGCCCTGAGTCCCAGCGAACTGCTACTCTCGCGCTACCACCGGTATCTGCTCGATGTGCGCGGGCTTGTCGCTACCAGCGCTCGCGGGTATGTCGACATGGTGCGTCCGTTTGTCGAGGCGAGAGTCGTCGATAGCGATCTCAATTGGAAGACCCTGCAGGCGAAGCACGTGATCGACTTCGTGCTCGCCACCCGCGACGGACGACCCACCGGATCAGCGAAGCTCACGGGAGCGGCGCTGCGCTCATTATTGACCTACTTGCACATCGAAGGTTTCATCGCACAACCGCTTGCGATGGCAGTTCCCTCAGTTGCTGGCTGGCGTCTCGCAGGATTGCCACGCGCACTGGAGGCCGGCGATGTGCAACGTTTTCTGGCAGCCTGCGATCGGCGCACCCACAGTGGTCGCCGCGACTTCGCGATGCTGACTTTGCTCGCGCGTCTGGGCTTGCGTGCGGGCGAGGTGGCGAGGCTTGATCTGGCCGACATTGACTGGCGTGCTGGTGAACTTGTTGTAAGAGGCAAAGGCCAGCGTGTCGAGCGTCTGCCTTTGCCGGCGGACGTAGGTGACGCATTGGCGGCATACCTCCAACATGGCCGTCCCAATACCGCTCAATGCCGTACCGTGTTCCTGCGCATTCGGGCTCCGCACAAAGCGCTCTCGTCCACCGGAGTCACAGACGCGGTGGCCGCCGCAGCTTCACGCGCGGGCCTTGATCGCGTGCGCGCTCATCGACTGCGTCACACGCTTGCAAGCCAGATGGTGTGCTCCGGCGTTGCGCTTCCTGCGGTCTCTCAAGTACTGCGCCACCGTCGTCTTCTGACCACGGCAATCTACGCAAAGGTTGACAGGCAGGGATTGCGCCTGGTCGCCCGTGCGTGGCCAGGGAGTGCGACATGAGCGAACTACGTGGTGCCTTGACCGAGTATCTGAGCCTGCGACGCTCGCTGGGTTTCAAGTTGCGGCGGCAGGAGAAGCTGCTGTATCAATTCATTGATTTTTTCGCGTCCATAGGCGCACCGACAATCACCGTACAACATGCCTTGACGTGGGCATGCCAGCCTATGAACGTCGGCAACAATTGGTGGTCCTATCGTCTGTCTGCCGTTCGGGGTTTCACCAACTATCTGCACGCCGTCGATCACGCAGTCGAGGTGCCACCATCGGACTTGTTGCCATGGCGATCACATCGGGCAAGTCCATATCTGTATAGCGACGAAGAGATCATGGCGCTGATTAAGGCGGCCGGCACGCTCAGTTCTCCGCTTCGAGTGACGACTTACCAGACCTTGATCGGTTTGCTCGCTGTCACCGGAATGCGAGTCGGCGAGGCAATCAACCTGAATCGGCAGGACTTCGATGCGCGCAACGGAACCCTGATTGTCCGCGATTCGAAGTTTGGTAAAACGCGGGAACTTCCGTTGCATCCAACGACGACGGCGTTATTGAAACGGTATCTTGCCAGCCGCAACCGCGGCCCCTACGCCGGGCGAGCCGCAGCGCTATTCATTTCCCCCACGGGCGGCCGGCTCCTGTACTGCAATATTCAATGGACCTTCCACCGATTGGTCCGTCTGGCAGGCATCGTGCCGCGCACCAGCCATTGTCGCCCTCGTATCCATGACCTTCGACACGCCTTCGCGGTGAGGACGCTGCTTGACGCCTATCGAGATGGTTCCGACACGCAGCAGCGTCTAACGCTGCTTTCAACCTATCTTGGCCATGCCAATCCGGCGACGACTTACTGGTATCTGTCAGCAGCTCCAGAACTGCTCATTAAGGCGGCCGAGCGTCTGGAGTATCCGCGGGGAGAACAAGCATGAGCGCGATGGCCATCACCCTGCAAGCGTTCTTCACTGACCGTCTCCTGCGAGAGCGTCATGCGAGCCCGTGCACGATTACCGCGTATCGCGATACATGGCGATTGTTGCTTCGCTTCGCCGCGAAGCGAACCAGCAAATCGCCATCCGCACTCGACTTTCCGGACTTCGACGTCCCGCTGGTCTGTGCCTTCCTGGACCATCTAGAACAGGATCGGAATAACAGCGTACGTACTCGTAACGCCCGGCTCGCCGCTATCCATTCGCTGTTCCGTTACGCGGCAGTGCGGCACCCTGAAGCCGCAGCCACCATCGCTCGCGTGCTGGCGATACTACCGAAGCGCTTCGAGCACACGGTCGTCACCTTCCTCACCGAGCTCGAAGTGCAAACGCTTCTTGCTGCGCCAGATCCAACGTCGTGGTCAGGGCGGCGTGACTATGCGTTGTTACTGGTCGCGGTGCAAACCGGATTGCGGATCTCCGAGCTGATCGGTTTGCGGCAAAGCGACGTTCATCTCGGCGCTGGTGCGCATATCGCCTGTCACGGGAAGGGTCGAAAGGATCGCATCACGCCATTGACGGTCCCTGTCGTCAACGTGCTGCGCACGTGGCTCGCCGAGTGTGGCGTCAACCCGTCTGCGCAGCTGTTCCGATCACGCACCGGTAACCCACTCAGCCCAGACGCGATCGAGCGCCGCATTGCCCTTCATGCATCTACAGCGTCTGTCGCCTGTCCGACTTTAATAACGAAGAAAGTAACTGCGCATGTGTTGAGGCATACCGCCGCAATGAGGCTTCTGGAAGCGGGCGTCGATCCCACGGTGATCGCTCTATGGCTCGGCCACGAGCATGTCGACACCACCACGATCTATCTGCACGCGCATCTGGGGATCAAGGAGCAAGCTCTCGCCCGGGTTCGCATGCCCAACATCCGGCCCGGCCGGTATCGCCCCTCCGATACGCTTCTCGCCTTTCTGGAGTCGCTGTGATTATGTCGATACCCAAAGTGCGTTCCCCACCAGCAGCCGGGTATCGCAGCCGAACTTCGGCATAATCCGGACATCGGCGTAATGGAACTTATCCCGATGTCGGGATAAGTTCCACAAGATGGGCAACGTGCTCAACGCGCTGCCGAAGTCGCAACAGGGACGCGCGAAGGCAGACCTGCAGGCGATCTGGATGGCCGCTACGCGTGCGGACGCGTACGCTGCGTTCGATCGTTTCGTAACGGTCTACGCGGCGAAATATCCGAAGGCGACCGAAACTCTGAAGAAGGACCGTGAGAGCCTGCTGGCGTTTTACGACTTCCCGGCCGAGCACTGGCAGCATTTGCGCACCACGAATGCGATCGAGTCGACGTTCGCGACCGTGCGTCACCGCACTACGCGGACGCGCAACTGCGTGTCGCGACCAACCTTCCTCGGCCTGGCATTCAAGCTGATCGAGGAAGCCGAGAAAACCTGGCGCCGCATTAACGGCCCCGAACAGATCAAGCTGTTGCTGGAGGGTATTGCCTCCAGGGACGGCGAACCGGTGCAAGACGATCAACCGGGTCAGCAGAAACTCGCCGCTTGACGTCGCCGGCTATCAACGGCCCATACACCAGACTTGACGTTATCTCTCCTCGCTCTGCGCGTCGGCGATGTCATCCTGGGTTCGTCACCCTGTGTCCATATTCTTGGCAAGGGCCGCAAGGAGCGCACGGTACCTCTATGGCGTTCTACAGCAACGCTGATCAAACGATGGTTGCCGCGTATCCAGGATGTGGCGAGCCAGAGGCTCTTTCCAAACCGCTCGGGGAACGCGATGACTCGCTCGAACGTCGCTGACCGGATGAGAATCGCCGTAACGCGAGCGAAGGGCGAATGTCCGCAACTCGCCAAACGACGCATTTCTCCCCACCTGGTACGTCACGCGACTGCCATGCATCTACTTCAGTCAGGCGTTGACCTATCGGTCATCGCACTGTGGTTGGGACACGAAAGCCCGTCGACAACACACGGCTATATGGAAGCGGATTTGACAATGAAGGAGCGAGCACTGAACAGCATTCAACCGCCGCAGGTGAAGAACCGTCGATATCGACCGCCAGACCGCATTCTCCAGTTCCTGGAGTCGCTGTAATTATGCGCGGTTCGCCGGACCGAAAGTTTTCGGGGACCGGCTCGGCGACTCGCATCGCACTGTCCGGCAGCGGCAGGCTCCGCATAAGTTTCGACTGCGCATTATTGCGGCAATGCAAATATGTGCATTGCCGCAAGAACTTCCTGTTCGCCGGCTCCGACAGCGGAGGCGAGTGGGCAGCCGCGATGTACGGTCTGATCGGCACATGCAAGCTCAACGGGATCAACCCGCGCGCCTACCTCGAATACGTCCTGACCCATATCGCTGACCACCCCATTAACCGCATCGACGAACTGTTGCCCTGGAACGTGGCCACGAAGCTGCCTCGGCAGTCTGGCCCATCGGCGTCTGCTGACACGTAACCCGATTCCCGATCATGCCTCACGCGGGCGCCGCGTTGCGGACGGCCGTCGCGAGGTGCTTACCGTGAGGTAGCGTTCGTAACGAATCTTCCGGCGTCGAAACGAGTGAAACCATGCAACCGGTCGCTCGACCGGCCAGCGCGTTTTTCCCGACCACTGCCGTGGGGTGAGCCGATTTTTGCAAGCATCGGGTGATGCCACGCTCTCTCAAGCGTTGCCGATGAGGTTCGGAACTGTAGCCTCGGTCGCCCTGAACAATTTGCGGCCTATGCAGAGGACGCCCTCGCTCGCCTCTGACGTGCGGAATTACCTCATTCAGAGCATCAAGTCGGGTGATGTTGTGTCAGTTTGTTGCGTTCAGGATACCCACGAGCGGAATGCCTTGCGCCTCGACGATGGGGGGTGTTTGCTGCCGGGCTTGCGCCGGTCCGTGGGATTCGGGGCGTTTTCTTCCCGCCAGCATGGCGCGAATCGATGAACTGTCCCCAAACGCTCGCGACAAATCGATTTCGCCGCGACACGCCCCAAAAAAAGTTGATTTTCGCTTCAATCGCCCTTTACATCGAGGCACGCCAAATACTGTGCGTTTTTCAGCAAGGGCTTCTGTACAGCCCCACCGTGACTAAGTGAACGGGCGGCACGGGCACCGGTTTTCTGGACGATTCGTCCAGTTTGCCGGGCATCGAAATTAGGACTGGTCTTACGTTATTTTGAGCAATTCATTTTCAGTCACATTTCCTTGAGTCATCAAAAAAATAGAATGCAATCAAGGCGAAGGAAAGAAGTGGTTGCCCCGATACGCGGCAGAAAATCTGACTTGTTAGATGCTGGCGCGCTCCGGGCAGCGCAACTGAACCAACTGTCCCGTTTCTGGCGAGATCTGGCAAGGCAAATGCAGATACACGATCCCAGAATGATTCGCATAACTGATTGATCATCCTTTTAAATTCAAGCGAGAGTGACATCATGAACAAGTCATATAAAAGTGTATGGAATGAAGCATTGGGAACCTGGATTGCGGCATCCGAGCTTGCGTCCGCACGAGGTAAGGCGAGTCGGTCGGTGGTGCTCAAGGGTATTGCGGCGGTAGCGCTCATCGCGGCGGCACAGGCTGGTCACGCGAGTACTATCGGGGTGGGGACAGGCGGTGCGCCAGGAGGATCTGCTAGCTGTGACACCAATAATTCTGCTACGGTCGGCGTTGGACCTAACGGTATCAGCTACGGAGGTACGGCCCTGGTCGACGGTAACGGAAACTGGTCGACGGTGGCCGGCTGTGGGGCTAATGCCAACAATGTCACGGGTGCCACGGTGTACGGGGCCAATACGACCGTGACTGGTGACTATGGTACGGCTGTGGGTCTGGGCAGCATCGCCGGGAACCTGGCGACTGCCGTAGGCGTCCAGGCGCAGGCGTCCGGCACAAGCAGCAGTGCGCTTGGCTTCAACGCTGTTGCGGCAGGGAGCGACTCCGTTGCATTGGGCGTGAACGCCAGTGCAAGCGCAGATAACTCGGTGGCGCTGGGCGCGGGTTCGACCACGACAGCTGACCTGAGTGCCGCGGCCTATAACCCGGCAGGTTCGCGAGCGCTGGTAGGGGTGGCGAAGGGCGAAGTGTCGGTGGGTTCGGCAGGCAATCAACGTCGCGTGACGAACGTTGCCGCCGGTTCGGCGTCCACGGATGCGGTGAACGTCAGCCAGTTGAAAAACGAAGCGGGAAAATCGAACAACATTGGCACGAGTGCAGCGGCAGCGATAGGTGGTGGGGCAACCTATGATGCATTGACAGGCTCGATCAGCCAGCCGAACTATAGCGTCGGCGGCACGACGGTCAACAACGTGGGTGACGCGGTGAGCAACCTCGATGACCGGGTGACGGACAATACGAAGGACATCGCAAAGAACGCGACTAGCATTGCAGACGTCCAGAACCAGATCAGCAGCGGCTCGATCGGTCTGGTGCAGCAAGACGCGACCACGCGTGAAATCACGGTCGGCAGGAATACGGACGGCACGGTGATGAATGTGGCGGGCACAGCGGGCAACCGCACGGTAACGGGTGTGGCAGCGGGCGCGGTGAACGCCTCGAGCGTGGACGCGATCAACGGCGGCCAGTTGTATGCGAATGCGGGCAGCGTGTCCAAAGCGCTGGGTGGTGGTTCGACGGTGAACGCCGACGGCTCGATCAGCCAGCCGAACTATAGCGTCGGCGGCGTGACGGTCAACAACGTGGGTGACGCGGTGAGCAACCTCGATGACCGGGTGACGGACAACACGAAGGACATCGCAACGAACGCGACTGGCATTGCAGACGTCCAGAACCAGATCAGCAGCGGCTCGGTCGGTCTGGTGCAGCAGGACGCGACCACGCGTGAAATCACGGTCGGCAGGAATACGGACGGCACGGTGATGAATGTGGCGGGCACGGCGGGCAACCGCACGGTAACGGGTGTGGCAGCGGGCGCGGTGAACGCCTCGAGCGTGGACGCGATCAACGGCGGCCAGCTGTATGCGAATGCGGACAGCGTGTCCAAAGCGCTGGGCGGTGGTTCGATGGTGAACGCCGACGGCTCGATCAGCCAGCCGAACTATAGCGTTGGCGGCACGACGGTCCACAGCGTCGGTGAGGCGGTCAGCAACCTCGATGACCGGGTGACGGACAACACGAAGGAAATCACGAATCTCCAGGGCACGCTCGGCGATGTCGGGACCCAACTGTCGGGCGCGGTGCAGTACGACCGCAACGCAGATGGTTCGATGAACTTCGGTTCAGTCACGCTGGGCGGGAGCCTGAGCGCAGGGCCTGTAGTCCTGTCGAATGTGGCGAACGGTGTGAACCAGTACGACGCGGTGAACTACGGCCAGCTGTCGACGTTGCAGAACCAGGTGACGGATATCCGCGGCCAGGTTTCGAGCCTCAACGCCCAGATGTCGGACCTTCCGTCCTCAACGACCCTGGGCAGCAGCGATAGTGCCGTGGTCAATGCGGAAATGCCGGGTACAGGCGCGGCAAGCACGGCCGTCGGTGCAGGTGGGGTGGCCTCTGGCAACCTCGCCACGGCGATCGGCGCGAACGCCAATGCAGCAGGGGATAACGCCCTCGCAGTCGGCGCCAACGCAGCGGCGACGGGCGCGAACTCGACGGCCATCGGTACGGGTTCACAGGCAACCCACAGCAACTCGGTTGCGCTGGGCCAGGGTTCGGTGACTGACCGCGACGACTCGGTGTCGGTCGGTTCGGCCACCCAGCCGCGTCAGATCACCCATGTCGCAGCGGGTACGGCGGATACGGATGCGGTCAACGTGGGCCAGATGAACAGTTCGGTGGCGCAAGGCGTGCAGCAGGCGAACAGCTACACCGACCAGCGCTTCAGCCAGACCAACCAGGCGATCAACGACGTAGCCAAAAACGCCTACGCCGGTATCGCTGCGGCGATGGCCATGCCGAACATGACGCCGTCCGGCCCGGGACGCACGATTGTCGCGGCCGGTGGGGCGACCTACAAGGGCGGCAGTGCTGCGGCAGTGGGAGCAACGTACCGCTCCAGAAACAACAAGTGGCTCGTCAACTCCGCTGTGTCGGTTGCTTCGACGGGTGACGTTGGTGTGCGTGCCCAGGTGGGCTACGAGTTCTGATCAGGAGTCACGAAACGCGAATCAGGAAGCACGGAGTTGTAGACGGGTGATGTTGCACGGTCTTGCCGGTTAAGGCGGACCGTGCTTCTTTTTACGTTGCCGGTTTCGGTAGGGGGCGGGCGGTAATCAGCGAGTCGCGTGCCGGGCTCGCGAAGCTGGCAGTTCTTCGAGCCCAACAAACGTCAAACTTCAAGTGGATCAAGTCAGGATAGTGGCACTCAACTGGCTATCGAAAGCATCAATCATGTCCTGCGCCGTTCCGACACCCTCCTTCGATATCGCGACTTCCATTTGAGCGCACTGCTCTGCAAGCGTGCGGTATCCAAACACATTTAGCGCGCCCCGCAACGAATGCAACTCGGCGAGTATCCGGGCCGCGTCGCCGGCATCGTACGCGGCATGGATCGCCGCCAGCGCCTCTTCGCACGATTTCAGGAACGTAGCCCGCACGTGGGCTGGCATTGCACGGCCGCCCAGCATCCCATCACGTTTCCTTTCCCGTTCCTGTTCCTCCGCCTGCACCGCCACACCCGGCACGCCGGTCACCTCCGACAGCGTTGCCGACAGCTCGTCCAGCTGCAGCGGCTTGGCCACTACCCGCATTACCCCGGCCGCCTCGCAACGCGCTCGCTCCTCCTGCGACACGCTCGCCGTCGCCACCACGATCGGCATTTCTGGCCAGCGTGCCTGTGCCTCTCGCACGAGCCCATAACCGTCCAGCACCGGCATCGCCAGATCGGTCACCAGCACATCGAAGCGCTCCCGTGAGAGACGTTCCAGCGCCTGCAGCCCGTCTTCCGCCACCTGCGGCTCACACCCGAGCATCTTCAACTGCTCGCTGAACAGTTCCCGGTTCACCGCGTTGTCTTCCGCCACCAGCACCTTCAGCCGGCGCGACAATCCCCGCTGTGTCTCTTTGCCCGCCTCCAGCGGCATGCCCTGCAAGGTATGGCGTAGCGCCGCCGCCAGCCCTTTCAGACCATAGCTTGAGACCTTCACCGCCCGTCCCGTCGCTACGGGATACGCCGGTCCTTCCGCGCTGCAGTCAATCATCCAGGACGACGCTTCCAGCAGACGACGGACGTCGTCCGCATGCCAGGTGTCGTGCTCGCCGCAGACAATCAGGGTATCCGCCTCCTCCAGCGTCTCCAGATCGAGTTGCGCAGGATGACGATACGCCTGTACCTTCAGCCCCCAGGCCTCCAGTGCCGGCACCGCATACGCGTGCCACGTGTCCGCCGCCGCGACGAACAGCACCTGCTCGCCCTCGAAGTGCGGCATATCCAGCCCAGGCTCGCCGTGACAGTCGCCCAGCGGCACCCGCACCGTAAAGAGGCTGCCCTCGCCGGGCACGCTGTGCACTGCGATCGTCCCTCCCATCGCATCCGTCAGCCGCGCGCATAAGGCCAGCCCCAGACCGGTGCCACCGAAGCGACGCTTGATCGTCGTATCCGCCTGGCTGAACGCGCGGAACAGCATCGCCTGCTGCTCCGGCGATATCCCGATCCCGCTGTCTTCAACTTCGATCACAAGCTCTGGCTGATCATCACTGCCCGCTTCCGCCGACAGTCTCAATGTCACCTCTCCGTGCCCGGAAAACTTGATGGCGTTCGACAGCAAATTGTTCATCACCTGGCCAAGCCTCGTCGGATCGCCCTGCATCGGTTGAGTGGTCGATGTGCCAAATTCGCCCGACAACCTCACGCCCTTCGCCCGCGCCACCGGCCCGAACATCGTCAGAGCCCGCGAGGCCACCTCCTGCGCGTCGAACACGATCCGCTCGAGCGTCATCTCACCGGCCTCGATCTTCGAGAAATCCAGCACGTCGCTCACGATTGCAAGCAGTCCGTCCGATGAACCCCGGATCGTTTTCAGCCGGTCACGCTGCAGCGCATCGAGCTGCGAGTGCGACAGCAGCTCGAGATTCCCCAGGATCGCGTTGAGCGGTGTGCGGATCTCATGGCTCATCGCCGCCAGGAAAGCGGATTTCGCGGCATTGGCCGAGTCCGCCGCCTGCTTTGCTTCACGCAGTTGCCGATTGAGGCGCTTTTCCACCGTCACGTCCGTGAACGCCGTCACCAGCACGTCCTCGCCCTGGTAGCGCGCCGGCACGACACTCACCGAGAGATCCATCGTCCCACCCTCGCGTGTCGGCAGCGACCACGCCTCTTGCGCCATGCCGTTTGTACCGGTTACACCGCTTACATCTGCGCGTTGCCGGTGACGGTGAACCAGTTCTGCCGAAAGTGTCCGTGCCGCCGGCAGGACCACCCGCGCCGCGGCCTCGATCATCGTCGGACTGCGCAACAACGGCTTACCGCTCTCCACGGCAATCAGCCCCAGCCCTACCGGTGCCGTCTCGATCAGCGCGCGGCTCAGGTGCTCGCTCTCGAACACGCGTCGAGAGCGCTCAAGAACAGGCAGGAACACGCGCCGGTTGAACAGTAGAATCAGCGACCACACCACGAGGAGGATCACTCCAGTCGTCGCGGCCGACGTTCCAATCTGACCAGTCAGTGCCCGGGCAATCGAGCGCCACGACTGCACAAACACGAGCGTTGCACCAGTCTCGCCGATTGGCCAGCCGAACAGCATGTGGCCGTCACGAAAGATCCTGCCTGTCGGCTCGACAATTCCTGCGATACCTAAAGCACGCGCGGTATCCGACGCCTTCGGGTCGACCGGTTGACGCGAAAATGAAGTGATAACCTGTCCATTGCGCGCGAAGAGCATAAGAGAGCCGTCAAGCCCACTCTCCCCTAGAGCGGCAGTGATAATGGTGACCGGTAACTCGTAAACAGCGACGGCGAACGGCTTGCGCTCCTTGTCAAACAGGGTCGCTGCAACTCGAACTGATCGCCTGCCGCTTAACGGACTATCGTAGGGAGGGAGCCACCGAAATGCACGCCCCCCGGTGCGGGGATCGAGCAAGGGCACGTCTCGCGGAACAAGGAGATTGCCGCCAGGTCCCGCGAGTGCAGAAAAAAAAGCAGCACGATCGGCAAGCAAGGTCGCCATCCGGGCATCGCCAGGCGATGGCACCAGGATGAGCAGTGGACGGTCAGGCCTGTACAACCAGAATGTCAACAGGCCTCCGTTCCGTTCGGAAGCTGCCGTCGCCGCCTGACTTATCTGTTTAGCAAGCCGAATGTACCGGGTTGCCAACAAATCGGGAGGCGTTGCAGACGAGGCACCCACCACGAGCACCGGCAGATGATCTGGGGCCTGCTGAAGACGAAGCATCTGGCCATTGCCTGTGAACTGTTCGATAAGGCGTGGCTCGGCCTGTTCGCCGGCCCTCCAGGCGACCTCGATGAGCCGTACGCCGTTTTGCATAAGCACGACGTTGCGCGAGTTAAGGTCGGTGAGCCGGTTCACGCCGGACATCAGTTCTTGATGCTCGAGCGCAACGTAGGTACGTACAGTGGCCACCGTGTTCAGGACGAACGCAACCAGCACCACCGCCGTTACCACTGCCCCGCCGCCGAACATCAACAAATGCTGATAGCGGCGAAAGCGGTCCAATACATTGCGTTGTGCGTATTGAGTCATAGGTGCCAGCGGAGTTTACGCTTTCGCCGGGTGCCCCCTCGAAGGAAGGTTCACATGGCAGGTAACAACCTGATTATCCACCGTGCGGCGCAACAGCGAAACGCTTCTTTACACGCGTGCTGACGGCCTGTCCCGAAGCACCGAAGAAAATCGTTACCGAGCTGTTACGCATTTAGCTGACCGCGAAAGCAGAACTCGCCGCGCTGGCGAGCGTGAAGCACATCAACTGCTGCGCTGTTCGCTTTATCGCCAATAGTTCGCCGCGCAATGCGTGGCGTTTTTCATGGGCGTCGCCCAAGTTCCGTCCGTTAAGCTTTGAATGGTGGCATCGCCTGCCAATCTTCCGCCGCGTGAACGCTAATGTGACAACGCCGTTCTTTGCCCCGGTCGGGACTGCGATTGCCCCACAGCCCTTACCCAGCAGGGCGCCGACGCCGAGACCGGATTGACGAACTCTGCTACACCTCTCGGCGAGGTCAATCCTTCAGCGTGAGCGACAATACCCTCACGACCAGTTCCTGATAGCTGATACCAACCGCGCGAGCAGCCTTCGGCAACAGCGAGTGATCGGTCATTCCTGGTGATGTGTTCACTTCGAGGAAGTACGGCTTGCCCTCGCCATCCATCATGAAGTCGACACGCCCCCAGTCCCAGCAACCGAGCACGTCAAACGCGCGGCGCGCGAGTTGCTTCAGGCGCATCTCTTCCTGGGATGCCAGTCCGCATGGAATCAGGTACTGCGTCGAATCGTGAACGTACTTCGCGTCATAGTCGTAGAACTCGCCCGCTGGCACAATTTGGATGACCGGCAGATCGAGGTCGCCCGCAATGCACGCAGTGTATTCACCGCCGCCTTCGATACTCTTCTCGACCAGCACGATAGCGTCGAACTTTGCTGCTTCCGCGATCGCTGAGGGTAGCGCCTCGGCCGCTTTTACCTTGATCACGGCGACGCTTGAGCCTTCGCTCGCCGCCTTCACAAATAGCGGCACCCCGAGTTGCGCGACGATCTCCTGCGCACGCGCATCGTAATCGTCGCCGCGCATCACGGCCTCGAACGGCGGCGTCGGAATACCCAGTTGCTGCCACACAAGTTTCGCGCGGAACTTGTCCAGCCCGAGCGCCGAACCAAGCACGCCGCTGCCCGTATATCGGATCCCATAGAAATCGAGCGCGCCCTGAATCTGTCCATTTTCGCCGTAGCCGCCGTGCAGCAGGTTGAACGCGCGCACAAAGCCCTCGTCCTTTAACGCTGACAACGGCCGCGTGGATGGATCGAAGGGGTGTGCGTCGACGCCTGCATCGCGCAGTCTCTGCAACACGAGACGACCAGAATTGAGCGACACGTCACGCTCGGCGGACACTCCACCAAACAACACTGCCACCTTGCCGAATCGCTTCGGATCGATACTGTCCATCGAGCTCCCTATTTATGCGCAAGGCACCTTTATCTTCTCGTCCGCTCATCGAGACTTTGACCAGCGAGGCCGGTATCTGGGGGTGCCCCTAACGCGCGACGAAAGACATAGCCCCCTGCTCAAACCCACGACCATCGTTTCGCGATCATCCCATCGCAAGCAACTTCGGCACGAGCCCGGTTTCGAAGCGTCATACAGCCAAATCGGAACGGAAATTGAGGCGGCAACTTTCAACCACAAATCTCACTGTCGAAGCCAGGGACGCAGCGAATAACAGGCAACCAGCCGTGAACAAGTTTAGGAAAAATACCGTCAGGTGTCCATCGACAGTGGATGCTGTTCCGGGCTAACGTAACGACGGAAACAACTACCCAAACGAAAGCGCGCGGTCTGTCCGATCGGCTGCCGCAGGCTGACGGCGACAATGACACAACGAGCTTTCGGACCACTACGAATCGGCTGCATGGGTCGCTTGACGGCATCAACGTCAGCCCCCACGCCCGGCCCGATTTGCTGACCAATGCTCCTCACCATGACAACGCCAGTCAGTGCTCCCTGGAGGTCGCACCTTTTCGTGGCTTACTTAACCTGCGACAGGTCAAGTTCTGCAAGCGCCATGTGGATTTCCTTCGCTGATTTCCCTTGAGCCAAAAGCGTTGCAGCGCGTTTCGCGTGTCCGGCGAGCAGGTGATGCTGCGGCCCGGGAGCATTGGCGTAGATGTGATGCGGCTTGAGGCCGGCGGCACGCAGACGGCGGACATAATACAGCTGGCTGTAAAAGGGAACCACACGATCCTCCGGATCAGAAATCACATAGATTTCCGGTCGTGGATCCTGGCGAATGCGCCCGATTTCGTCCACAGGATCGTAATAGCTCCGGGCATCGTAAAGCAGTCGACCGGGGATTTCCCGCTTGTATTCCCAGTACGCCGCGACCTGTTTGGCGGAAACAAAGGCAGAAGAAACCACCGATGCCGCGACGTCTCCGCGTCTGTTCAGGAGCGCAGCGGCGATCTGGCCTCCCGCGGAATGTCCGGTCAGAATGAATGATGCAATGTTGTAACGCTCCTTGAGCATGTCCAGTGCGCGGTCCATCAGTTCGATCTCGCGATGCGTGCGGCGCATGTTATGGTCGCCAGAGGAGCCATAGATACCCGGCCGGGCAAGATAGAGCGTGGGACGGCCGGAATCAGCGGACCATTTAGCCATATCTTTCCCAATCTCCATGGGCGAAACAGACAGGTAGGATTGTGTAACGTACCTGACTCCCTTCGTCGTTCTCAGCATGACATCCCCGCTGAAATAAACCAGCACAGTGGGGCTTTCGCTGCCGGACAATCCATGCGCGTAGTATCGAATGCAATCTCCCTTGCCGTTGACTTCGACCCACAGGCTATCGGGCACTCGCGCGCAGTGTTCCGGTGAACTGAATGAACCGTTCAGGGCTTGTGCGGCATCGAATGGCTCGCTTCCCACAGGGATATTAAGCTCCCCAGGCCGTGGAGTCTCAAACGGCCCCAGTGTGGGTCGGTCCGCCAGACTGGGCTCGGTAACGCCAAAAACGCCAAAGACAACGAACAGGAAGCGCCGGAGTCTCCAGCGCAGAAGGTGCGATAAACGCCGACCATGTCGGCCAAACCATTTCATAAATAAGGTTCCGTGAGGTTATGCAGAAAAGACAGAAATGATCAACGATGGCCATGCGCGCGGGCAACGAACTTGCATGCACCAGACGCAGGCGAGCACCTTGGGTAGTACGGCTGATTTGGCATTCGGGTCCCGTGCTGCGCGCAGACTACCCCGCGCGGCTTACCGTCATCGGGGGTGAGCGCTGGAAGCTTTCGGGTCGTTCAGGCACGCCTGAAGACCCATTGCTCGCAGGGCCAGAGGTCAATGCTACTTTTGCGCGCCAGCCCTCAGCCACGCTACGACCTCATGGAGACGCGTACTGTTCGAGCCCTTGAGCAGCACTACGTCCTTGTCGACAAGCTCTTCTTGAAGTGCAAGCTTCAATTCGTCAAGCGAATTCGTGTAGCGCCCACGGCGTGCAGCCGGCAACCGTTCCCAGAAGTCGGTATAGAGCTTGCCCATGACATAGACGCGATCGATCCCGCAACGCTCGACCACTGCAGCCAGGTCGGTATGAAGCAGCGACGCCTGGGGACCGAGCTCCGCCATCTCGCCCAGCACAGCGACTCGTCTGGCTGCATTCTTCATGTCCCGCAAATGTTCCAGAGCGGCCTGCATCGAGCCGGGATTGGCATTGTAGGCATGGTCGACAATGGTCACGTGCCGTCCGTCGAGCGTCAGCTCAAACTCCTCGCCGCGGCCGGACAGGGCAGCAAAGCGTGCGATCCGTTCGAGCGCAGGTTCGAACGGATAGTTGAGCGCCGAGACAGCGGCAAGTACTGCCAAGCTGTTCAACGCCATGTGCAAGCCTGCGGCCCCGATCGGATAGGTGATATCGCGCCCTCTAATACGCGCATCGACCCGCTGCCCCGACGCGTCATGATCCACGAGTTGAAACTCGCTCTCGGCAGTCGTGCCGTAAGTAAAGATTTTCAGATCCCGTTCGATGGCCGCCTGGTAGACGGTATCCCATTCCAGCATGTCACGATTGAGCACCACGACACTTCCCGCAGACATGCCAAGAAAAAGCATGCTTTTGGTCCGGGCAATATCAGTGATTGTGCTGTTTTTCCCGAGGTGAGCAGGCTGGATGTTAGTGAAAATGCCGACGTCCGGGCGGGCAATGGCCGCGCTCTGTCTCATTTTTCCCACGGCAACTTCCAGGACGACATGAGGGGTGTCCCACTTGATTGACGCAAGATTCCAGCTCACACCTTGGGGAAGGTTTGCGTTGAACGCGCTCGCCGCTGTCGGACCGTAAGCATTGAGGGCGTCAGCCAGCATGGCCACGAGTGTGGTCTTGCCAGCGCTTCCGGTCACCGCCAGGACAGTGCCGCTCATCTGGCTGCGTGCATAGGCTCCCATCGCAAGAATTGCCGTGGCCGTATCTGCGACATGCAGGACCGGCAAATCGGCAAGTTGAGCCTGCACATCAGAATGGCTCGAGATAACACCCGCCGGGCGGGGCTGCATCTGTCGAATGACAGGAACAGGGATCCCCCGGCTTACCTCACCGGTTCGGGCAACCACGACGTTTCCAGGCTGCATGGCAGGCGCGTAAATGCAAAGGCCGCTCGCCGTCCACCCCAATGGCGGCTGCTTGAGCCACGTCCCCTGCGTGGCCGCCTCGATCAGGGAGGCGTTCCATTCCCGCGCCAGCGTTGAGGATACTGAATGCCGCTGCGACTCCAGATAGTTCAGATAGGCGACAAAACCCGATAGATAGTGCTCGACATCGTCAATGCGGACCCGGAAGGCATGGTGGCGAATGAAGAAGCTGCCGGTGATCCTGCCCGGATTGGCAAAGTACATGGCAAGTTCCGGCCAGAAATGGCCATCTAACAGGCGCTGCGCCCGCGCATGCAGTGCATGGAAGAACTTATCCAGATCGACCTCGGCAAGCAGGTGCTCCAGGCCGGGCTGCTGCTGCATGCGGCTAATCATCTGCTCGGCAGCCGTCATCAATTCAAGCAGGGTTGGAAACGTCGTCACCCTTTCAGCCACGAAATCAAGATAGGTGGCGAAGTTCTGGATTCCAAATTTGTAATACGCTTCCAGTGGCCTGTGACGGGTCAGTTCGTTCACACAATAACTGAGCCAGTGGTCATGCGCCTTCCAGTGTTTTGCCTCGATGAAATGGCCGAACGCCTTTTCTACTGCTGCGAGCCACCTCGCATCGCCAGTCAGACCATAGAGGCGCATCAGGCCGAAGGCCGCTTCGCCATCGTAATAGATGATCCGGAATGCCTGCTTAACCGACAGATCTGGATAGTTCAGCACATGGCTAAATTTGCCGGTGTCCGCATCCTGCATGAAGAGGATGCCTGTTGCGAGCTGTTCTAGCAGAGTCAGATATTCGTCTGAGCCGGTCAGCTGGCTGTATTTGACCAGCGCCAGAAGGCACACGCCGTTGCCACCCAGTTTGACTTCGCCCTGCCGGTCAACCAGAAACGCCGCGTGGGCACCGGACGGCAATTCCGCCGGCATGATGAGTTCATTGACGAGATAATGCAGCGCTGCGTCGATTGCTGTCTTGAGGTCGTTGTCCTTGGTCACTTCCCAGGCTTCGAGCATCGCATAGATCGAACTTGCATGACGCAGGGTGTTGTAAGTGCCGATTTCGCGATCGAAACAGGGATGCCAGCCATAGTGGAAGCGCCCGTCAGGCTGTACCTGGCCGGCCAGATAACGGCTGCCGGATGCGACGAGCGCCCTGACGTCTGCCGGCCGGAGATGTTCGATGATGCGGCGGCCCGCGTTCAGACCCGTCCCGTGCAGAAGGTGTACCTCCGGCGCTTGCAGGCTTGCGAACGCCCCGCGGGTCGAGAACACATTAACGTTTTGCTGATCCTCGAAATTCACGCTGGCAAGCTGGTGCCGAATGGCGGCATACCGTTCGAAGTTTTTTGTGTTCACAACCGCATGCGTCTGTGCCGGGCCGCCATACAGCATGGCATTGCCATTCAGTTCGGTCTCCAGAAAGGCATGCCTGAAATTACTGTCCAGCGACAGGCCGCAACGAAAATAACTGCGCCGGGTCTGTTCGAGGCGGCCCCGCAGTGCCTCCCAGGTCATGCCTTCAACGCTGGTAACCCAGTCCACCCGAAGCCACTGGACGACCAGTCCAGCCGCGCCGGCAGCCTGCGTCACCTGCTCCATGCCTGCGTCCCAGGCCTCGGCAAATGTCGCCGCCGTTGCGGTCACGACGTCGGCCCGCCGCTGCCCGTCGCTCCATGAAAAGAACAGGACAAAGGGCGGCCAGGACGCCGCAAGGGGATTGACCTGCGGTTCAACGACGGAGCGCAATCGCGTGAACAATGCGGCGAAGCCTGTGGGGTCGGGATGCGCGTGCTCAGACGGGGTAGATGTCATGTGGTTTTACCCTTGGGTAGAGGCAGCCAGCACGCCTGCGGCCAGATACCTGGCGACGATGTCTCGTCTGGCCGCAGCCATTAAAATCTTACCGAACACGATTTCGCCCTTCAGTATATACATTTGTTGTTCGAGATTTTTGCAGGGGCACGATCCGCGTGGATCGCAAGACTCATGCTCTGCACTCCGGCAAATTCTCCAGCCGCCAGGATCTGCATTTCAGCATCGCGAACCCTGAATCAACTGCAACTAATCCGTTGCAGCCCGAAGATCTGACTGCACCTGACAGTGCCCTTCATTTTGAATGATTCGTGTCTATCGGCGTTGTTCCGGTAGCCGCGAGCGCTCGCTGCCACTGTTCGATTAACTCACGTTTGCTCGATCGGGACGCAAACACGAACTCATTGAGCTTCCCGTTAAAAAATACCTGATCCCTGTCGCGCAACTCTGCATAGGCGAGCAGCACATTGATTGCAGGAATCTCTGTTTGTCTGGTCATCGCGACACTCCCGTTCTCGGAAGGCCCTCACCGTTTGCCCGGGCATGCGGTGAAGGCCGGTAGGTACGCGACCTTCCCCGATTCAGGAAGATCGCGCCTCAGGACTCAACATCAGGGCTCAGCATCCCCCCATGCCTTTATCGGGCCGGGCCCGACAGACTCAGTTGCACCACCACCCGGCGGTTGGGCTCATTGCAGGCAATCTTCTGCTGCATCG
>NZ_CADFGP010000092.1 GCF_902833905.1 Paraburkholderia tuberum STM678
ATTACGAGAGTAGACGCGATCCGGCCAAAGTTTACAAGCACGGCTTTCAAGTCATTGAATGTAAACGGCTTGCTGGCGCGGGCGGCTGCCGCAGCGAGATGTGTATAACGCTATGGGCATAGCTCGGTGCCGAACACGTAGTCGCAGCAGACGCCATACCGCGCGTCGTAGCCGACCCGCTTGACGAGCCGCGCGTCGGCCATCCAGCCATTGTTCGGAAACATCTGGATCAGGCCGGTGCGGCCCGCGAGCGGCTGGAGACCCTCGCGGGCCTGAGTGCGCCGGAACGCCTCGTTCAGCCGCGCGCTCGCGGCGAGATCGATCGCGCCGTCGTGATCCGCTTCGTATTGCGCACCGAATGCCGCATCGAGCTGCGGATAGCGCTGCCATAACGACACGAGTTTGTCGACGGCGTCGCTCGTCAGCAGATCGTCGTCGTGGATCAGCAGGATCTTGTCGCCGCGCGCCCGCTCGAACAGGCTCGACACATTGCGCGCCTGGCCAAGCGGCGGCTCGTGCTTCTCGTAGCGCACGCGCGGCTCGTCGCGGTAGCGCTGCAAGATCAGTTGCCGCGAGCGCGCGTCCGTCGAATCGTCGCCAATCACGATTTCGACATGCGGATAGCTTTGCGCGAGGCACGAGTCGACGCATTCGATCAGCAGGTCGGGACGATTGCAGGTGGGCACGCAGATGGACACATGGGCGAGCGCCGCACGGGCGAGGGGAGAACTTGACGCGTTGGACATGATGACGCCTTTTATCGAGCGGAAGCGGCAAAAAACGGCGGAAAGCGGCAGCCGGTTCGCAGGGCGCACACCTTGCTGCAAGCAGCAAAATAGTCCAAGGCGTCAAAAAAATATTCGGTAAAAATGAGGAGGAAATGTTTGCTTACAGAAAGGTGCTGGAAGGGAAAAGTGATGCGGCCCGAGTGCGCGACGCAGCCAGGGCCGCTCTGATATAGGGTTCTATTTTTTCAACCGACTGACGGTTCGCCCTCGCCGGGCTTTTTGCCCGGACGGTCCGCCGGAGACTGCTTGTGACCTTCGTCGTGGCGCGCGGGCATCTTGCTCTTCGCGTTGTCGCTATGCACGGCGCGGTGCGGATGCGCGAAATCCTCGGTCTGGGCGCTGGCCTCGCTTTTCGATTCGTTGTCGGCCGCGCTTTTTGCTTCGCCTGGGGATTTTTCCGTCGTTTTGCTCATCGCTGCTCTCCTGGAGGGAAGACAAACCTCCGGCAGCAAGAGGCGGACCCGGGCGGGAGCAAACAGACGTTCCGCGCTCAGGCAACCGCGTGGCGCGGCCTGCCGCCCGTCAGCGACATAATGAAGTCGAGAAACACGCGCACCTTGGCCGGCGGATGGTGCCGTGACGGATACAGCGCATACAGCGGGTACACCTCGTCGCCCCAATCCGGAAAGAGCTCGATCAGCTTGCCGCTCGTAAGCAGCGACTCCGCGCCGAGCGCGAGAATCTGCGCGATGCCCTGGCCCGCGATGCATACGCTATGCAGCGTGCCGACGTCGTTGACGGTCAGCCGCCCCTGCGGCGTCAGCGCGAGCTGCTTGCGGCCGCGATGGAATTCCCAACTGAACGGATAACCGGTGAGCGGATCGCGAAACTTGATGCAGATATGCCGGCCGTCTTCGAGCTCGCCCGGATTCGCCGGCTTGCCATGCTTCTTCAGATACGACGGCGCCGCGACGGTCAGGATGCGCGTATCGAGCAGCTTGCGGGCGACGAGCGTCGACACCGGCGGGTCGCCGAAGCGGATCGCGACATCGAAGCCGTCCCCGACCATGTCACCCAACTGGTCGCGCGTGACGAGTTCGAGCTGCAGGTCCGGATGTTTGTCGATGAAGCCGCCGAGGCGCGGCCCGAGCACGAGCCGCGAAAAGAACGGGTCCATGTTGACGCGCAGACGGCCCCGCACCGCGGTTGCGCCGTGCGCGGCGGAGGCGGCGGCTTCCTCGAGTCCGCCGAGCAGCGGCACGATCTGCTCGTAGAAACGCCGGCCTTCGTCGGTCAGCGTGACCGAGCGCGTGGTGCGGTCGAACAGACGAATGCCGAGGCGTGCTTCGAGCCGGGCGACCGAGCGGCTTACGCCCGATTGCGACATGTCGAGCGCTTCACCGGCGGCCGCGAAACTGCCGCAATCGACGATCGCAGTCAGGACGCCCATGCCGTTCAGCACGCGCTCATCAAATGGCATCGGGGCTCCCTGCCTGGTAGCCATGGATGCCCGACATGCTAACGCCAAGACCTTTCGAATGCATGCGCTGGCACGCGATGAAACGCGTCGGGTCTCAACGCGCCGCGCTCGGCGCAGCCTGGCCGCGAATCACGCGCGTGCCCGACGGGTCGTCGAGGCGGCGGAAGATCCACGCGGACACGAGCGTGATCGCGCCGACGCAAACGAATGCGAGCCGGAAGCCGAGCGCCGCCGACCATTGCGCCGCGAACAGATTGACGAGCCCGCCGCCGATCGACACGCCAAGCCCGATCGCAAGCATCTGCACCATCGAGAACAGGCTATTGCCCATGCCGGCGTCTTCGTGCGACAGGTCCTTCAGCGTGACACTGTTCATCGCCGCGAACTGCATCGAGTTGGCCGCGCCGAACACCGCGAGGATCGCGATTTCGATCACGAGCGGTGTGCCGAGCGAAATCAGCGAGAATGCGACGATCGCCGAGCCGACGATGACCGTGTTGACGAGCAGGAAGGTGTCGTAGCCGTAGCGGCGCACGAGCGGCGCGATCCAGCGTTTCGCGAGCGTGCCGGCGAGTGCCGCGGGCAGCATCATCAGACCCGAGTGCAGCGGCGAGTAGCCGAGCTGCAATTGCAGCAGCAGCGGCACGAGGAACGGCACCGCGCTCGAACCGACCCGGCATACGAGGTTGCCGATCAGGCCGACGCTGAAGTTCGGCTCGCCGAACAGCGACAGCTTGAACAGCGGATCGCGGCGGTTTCTGGCGTACGGAATGTAGGCGAGCGCGCTGGCGACGGCCAATGCAAACAGCCCCGCCGACCACGCCGCGCGATGCGAGGGGACCGGCGCGTCGATCGCGAGCGAAAACGCGATCATGCACGACGACAGCAGGGCGCAGCCGATCACATCGAACGGCGGCGCCTGCGCCTCGTCATGCGAGGGCAGAAAGCGGTGCACCGCGTACAGACCGAGCGCGCCGATCGGCACGTTGATCAGAAAGATCCAGTGCCACGTGATCGCCTGCACGAACCAGCCGCCGAGCGTTGGCCCGGCGATCGGGCCGAGCTGCCCCGCGATCGATATGAACGCGAGCGCCGACACGTATTGCTCGCCCGACACGCTGCGCAGCACCGCGAGGCGTCCGATCGGCAGCAGCATCGAGCCGCCGAGGCCTTGCAGCACGCGCGCCATCACGAGCTGGCCGAGCGTGTGCGCGCTCGAGCAGCAGATCGAGCCGAGCACGAACACGAGAATGGCGGCGAAATAGACGCGGCGGGTGCCGAAGCGGTCGGCAAGCCAGCCGGAGGCGGGCGTCAGCATCGCCATCGTCAGCGTGTAGGCGACGACGACCGGTTGCATCGCGAGCGGCGCGACGCGCAGGCTGTTCGCGATCGACGGCAGCGCGGTGTTGACGATCGTCGTGTCGAGCGACTGCATGAAGAAGCCGGCGGCGACGATCCATAGTAGGGCGGTTTGAGAGGAATCCTTGGTCATGTTTTCGACAGTGGGCGCGGCGGCGGCAAAGCGCCGCCAGAGCGGGGCCAGGCGGAATTCCGTCATCTTATTGACATCCTCGTCAATCGGGAACCCCACTAAGCCCGCTGACTGTTATCGACAATGCCGATAAGCAGCGCGACAATCACGCATGCTCAATCCAATCTGGCTCAAGACCTTCTCGACCGTCGCGGCTTGCCATAGCTTCACCGAAGCGGGGCGGCGGCTCGACCTGACGCAGTCGAGCGTCAGCGAACATATCCGGCGCCTCGAACAGAGCGTGGGCCGGCGCCTGTTCCTGCGCGACACCCATTCGCTCGCGATGACACCCGACGGCGAAGCGATGCTCGCGCATGCGAGCGTGATCCTGCATGCGCTGTCGCGCGCGGAATCGCAGTTTCGCGCGCCGCGTCTGAAGGGGCGCGTGCGGCTCGGCTCGTCGGACGACATCGCGCTCGGCCCGCTCCCCACCGTGCTCGCGGCGTTTCGCAACGCGCATCCCGACGTCGAACTGGAAATCACGATCGGTATGACGGGCAGGCTCTACGAGTTGCTCGACGCGGGCGCGATCGATCTGCTGGTCGGCAAGCGCCGGCTCGGTGACCGGCGCGGCGTGGCGCTTTTCACCGGGCGTCTCGAATGGCTCGCGCGGACCGGCACGCTCGTCGATCTGGGTCAGCCGCTGCCGCTGATTCTGGTCGCCGAGCCGAGCGTGACGCGCGCGGTCGTGCTCGATGCGCTCGCCGAAGCCGGCGCGAGCTGGCAGATCGTCTGCACGAGCAGCAGTCATTCCGGCTGTATCGCGGCCGCGCGCGGCGGACTCGGCGTCACCGTGCGGCCGCAGTATCTGGCCGCGCGCGGCCTCGCGCCGCCGTTGAATGCGGCCGGACTGCCGACGCTGCCGTCGGTGGAATTCATCGCGCTGGCGGCGAAGCGCTTGAGTCGCCCGGCGGGCACGCTGCTGCAGTTGCTGCATGACAGCGATCTGCGTGGGTCGTGGATCGGGGAGTGAGGCGGGCAGTGCGTCGCCTCATGCTGCCGTTATGCCGCCGCTCAGGCCGGCATCTTCCGGAACGAGATCGCGAAGCGGTTCCATGCATTGATCGCCGAGACGAGCAGCGTCAGGTCGACCAGTTCCTCGTCGCTGAAACGCGGCCGCACTGCCTGCCATACCGCGTCGGGCACATGATCGTGGGACACCAGCGTGAGCGCTTCGGTCCACTCGAGCGCCGCGCGTTCGCGGTCCGTGAAGAACGGCGTTTCGCGCCACACGACGACGGTCGCGAGACGCCGCTCGGTTTCGCCGCCCTTGCGCGCGTCCGCCGTATGCATATCGACGCAATACGCGCAGCCGTTGATCTGCGACGCGCGCAAGCGCACCAGTTCGGTCAGCGATTTTTCGAGCGACGATTTGCCGATGCGCTCTTCGACGCCGAGCAGCGATTTGATCGCGGCGGGATTGGCTTTGTAGAAGTCGAGACGTTGTTCCATGATGGGCTCCTGGGCGGGTTGGACGATGCGATGCATCGGACAGGTGTTAGCTTAGTCCGTCGTTTGGATCATAAGAATGGCCGATTCCAGGTATTTTCAGGTAGCCACTTTCGGGCGTTGAGCGGGCACGCCCAGCACCCTTACCGTCGACGATGGCATCGTTGCCGCGTGCGGGCCGATTCGGTATGGTGGGTCATCGACGCTTCCATTGCGCCTTTCACCGTGATCCGGAGACCTGCCCCATGACCGTTGCCACCGATCCGTCCGCTGTGCCCACCTCGCCGATCCGCACCGATGTCCTGATCGTCGGCGCCGGTCCCGTGGCTCTGTTCGCGGCATTCGAGGCCGGCGTGATCGGCCTCACCTGTCAGATCGTCGACATACTCGGACGGGTCGGCGGCCAATGCATCGAGCTGTATCCCGACAAGCCGATCTACGATATCCCCGCGATTGCGTCGTGCACCGCGCGCGAACTGGTCGAGCGACTGGTCGCGCAATGCAAGCCGTTCGATGTGCCGATTCATCTGGAACAGCGCGTCGACACGGTCGAGCAGCGCGACGACGGACGCTGGACCGTGCGCACGCAGCGCGGCCTCGTGTTCGACGTCGCGGCGATCCTGCTCGCCGCCGGTAACGGCGCGTTCGTCCCGCAAAAGCTCCCGCTCCCCGAGGCCGTGCCGCTGGAAAAGCGCTACGTGCACTACAGCGTGCCGCGCCTCGCCGATTTCGCCGACAAAAACGTGGTCGTCGCGGGCGGCGGCGATTCGGCGCTCGACTGGGCGCTGGCACTACGCAAGGTCGCGCGGCGCGTGACCCTCGTGCATCGGCGCGCCGGCTTCAGCGCGGCCGATTCGAGCGTCGAGCTGATGCGGCGCGCGGTCGACGCTGGCGAGATGGACTTCGTCGTCGGCGGGATCGCGGCGCTCGATGTGGAAGACGGCACGCTGCGTTCGCTGACGCTGCGGCAGGTCAACGGCGAGACACAGCTCGAAGCCGAACATCTGATCGCGCTGTATGGACTCGTCGCCGATCTCGGACCGATCGCGCAGTGGGGACTGACGCTTCATGGCGGGCGCGTCGACGTTGATACTTCGAACTACGAAAGCTCGCGGCCGGGCATCTTCGCCGCCGGCGACATCGCGAACTATCCGAACAAGCAGAAGCTGATCCTGTCGGGCTTTCACGAGGCGTCGCTCGCGCTGCGCAAGGCGTACGCGTACGCGTATCCCGACAGGAAACGCGTGCATGTCCATTCGAGCTACGACGCGAAGCTCGCGGAAAAGATCGGCGCGGCGGCTTGACGGGCGCGCCAGCGCAGCAGCAGTTTCGATTGGCGACGTGTGCCGATTCTCAGCGGCCGATCGCGCAGCCCGCCGCGTCGTGAATACCTTTTTCAATTGACACGCCTGTTTTTGCCAACGAAGGGCAAAACGGAAAGCCGAAACCGCAGCGCGGCGACGTTTTCCGTCATGACCCGCTAGCTATCGCGAGGCTCGCCGTTATAAGCTTGGCGCCTTGTCAGCCGGCGCGCGCGCGCCCTTGGCGACGCATCCCGGCCCCTCCGTGGACCGCGCAAGCGCTTGCGCGACGGCTTCGCCGCCGGCCAGGCGCGAGGTTTGCTCAAAACGAAAGTTCTAATGACGTGTCCGCCATGACCCAGCTCGATGTTTCTTCTTCCCGCGACTACGGCGAGCCCGCTCGAGTGCAGGCCGACGCCGCGCCGTCAGCGCCCGTCGGCGTCGATTATTTGTCGCTCGTGCAGGCGATTTCGGACTACGCGATCTTTCTGCTCGATGCGAAAGGCAACATCGTCAGCTGGAATGTCGGCGCGCAGAAGCTGAAGGGCTACACGGAAAGCGAGATCGTCGGCCAGCATTTCTCGCGCTTCTATACCGAGGAAGCCGTCGCGCGCGGCTGGCCGACCTACGAGCTGGAACAGGCTGCGCTGACCGGCCGTTTCGAAGACGAAGGCTGGCGCGTGCGCAAGGACGGCACGACGTTCTGGGCGAACGTCGTGATCACCGCGATCCGCAACGAGAAGGGCGCGGTCACGGGCTTCGCGAAGATCACGCGCGACCTGACCGCGCAGCGCGAATACCTCGAAGCGCTGCGCCAGAGCGAGGAGCGCTTCCGTCTGCTCGTCGATAGCGTGAAGGACTACGCGATCTTCATGCTCGATCCGCAAGGCTTCGTCGTCAGTTGGAATTCGGGCGCCGCGCGCATCAAGGGCTATACGCACGACGAAATCGTCGGCCGGCACTTCTCGCAGTTCTATGTGCCCGAGGAGGCCGCGGCCGGCAAGCCCGCGCGCGAGCTGGCGATCGCGCGCCAGATCGGCGCCGTCGAAGACGAAGGCTGGCGCATGCGTAAGGACGGTTCGACGTTCTGGGCCAACGTGATCATCACGGCCGTCTATGACGAATCGCGACGCTTGCGCGGCTTCGCCAAGGTCACGCGCGATTTGACCGAGCGGCGCCGGCGCGAGGAACTGGAGCGCTCCGGGGAGCGCATGCGCGAATTTCTCGCGACGCTCGCGCACGAACTGCGCAATCCGCTCGCGCCGGTGCGCAACGCGGTCGGCACGATGCAGATGGAAACCGATCTGAGCCCGGTGGTCGCGCGGGCGCGCGATCTGATTGATCGCCAGGTCACCCACCTGACGCGACTCGTCGACGATCTGCTCGATATCGGCCGCATCATGTCCGACAAGGTCGAACTGCGTATTGCGCGCGTCGATCTCGCCGAGCTCGTCGCGCGCGCGATCGAAGCGGCGCGGCCGTTCACCGACTCGCGCGAGCAGCGCGTGGTCGCGCATGTACCCGACGCTCCCGTGATGATTCGCGGCGACATGACGAGGCTCGTGCAGGTCCTGCAAAACCTCCTGCACAACGCGTCGAAGTTTTCGCCGAACGGCAGCGCGATCGAGATGCAGGGACGTGTGGACTTCCGTATGGCGGTGCTCGAAGTGCGCGACCCCGGCTGCGGCATTCCGGTGCGCTCGCTCGACAAGATCTTCGAACTGTTCGCGCAGGAGAAGGAAGGGCAAAATTTCGGCGAGGGCGGCCTTGGGATCGGCCTGACGCTGTGCAAGTCGCTCGTCGAAATGCATGGTGGCAGCATCGTCGCGAGCAGCGAAGGACTGGGACTCGGCAGCACGTTCACGCTGAGTCTGCCACTCGCTTCCGCGCAGTCCGACACCGCGGAGAGCGGCACGATCGATGCCGCGCCCCACGTGCAGCCGCTGCGCATTCTCCTCGTCGACGACAATCGCGATTCGGCCGACAGCCTCGCGATGCTGCTCGAACTGAAGGGCCACGAGGTGCGTATCGCCTACGAGGGCGAGCAGGCGCTGCAGATCTCGCCACGCTTCTCGCCGCATCTCGCGCTGATCGACCTCGCGATGCCGAAGATGGATGGCTATGCGACGCTCGCGGCGATGCGCGCGCGGCCCGAGATGTCGCGCACGATGTACGCGGCGATGACGGGTTTCGGCCATGCGAGCGATCTCGATCGAACTCGCCACGCGGGTTTCCATGCGCACCTCGTGAAGCCGGTCGAGATGGCGGTCCTCGACGCGTTGCTCGTGAAGGCGGATGGACGTCTGAGCGGAAGCGGCGGGAAATAGCCGCTGGTTCGCTGCGCGGCTGCCTCGCCAGCCGGGGCACGGTGTTTGCTGCGACTCTGCATACGTCCCAGTCCGCCGCCGCCCGGCGGGCCGTGGATCTAACCGGTGCAGGGAGGCACGATGCTCGACACGCGCGACCACGCGGCCAGCTTCAAGGCCCAGTCACGGCAGGTCTCAAATCAACACGGTGGCCGCGCACTACGCGCGAGCGCCCGCGCGCCGCAGCCCGGCAAGCCTGCTATCTCGCTCGACGATTTTCTGCGCGACGCGCGTTTCGAAGCGAACGATCCCGCTGCCCTCGGAGCACTGCTCGCTGATCTGATCGAGCGCGGCTACGATCGCGCGCCGACCTTGCCATGGCCGGGGCATGGGGAGACGCTGGTGCGCTGGCGCGCGCTGGCCGCCGTCGCCGCATGCGACCTCGGCCTCGTCAAACTGTTCGAAGGCCATACCGATGCGCTCGCGATTCTCGCCGAGCTCAATGGTCCGCTGCCGCCCGCGGCAAGCCGCTGGGGCGTGTGGGCCGCCGAAGCGCCGCACGCGCGGGTGCGCGCCATCGACGAAGGAATCCGGACCGTTGCCGGCGAGGGCGCGCAGGTGCGCCTGTCCGGCACCAAAGCCTGGTGCTCCGGCGCGCAGGCGCTCACCCATGCGCTCGTGAGCGCATGGCGCGACGACGAGCCCGTGCTCGCGGCGCTCGCGCTGGATCAGAGCTCGATCTCGATCGATACATCGAAGTGGCAGGCCGTCGGCATGCAGGCGACCGCGAGCGCGGACGTCACGTTCAAAGACACCGTGGCGACGCTCGTCGGCGCGCCGCATGCGTATCTGCGCCGCGCGGGCTTCTGGCATGGCGGCGCCGGTATCGCCGCGTGCTGGTACGGCGCGGCCGCGCAAATCGCGCGCACGCTGCGCGACGCGTGCGCCCGGCACGCGGACGCGCATCGGCTCGCTCATCTCGGTGCGACCGATGTCGCCTTGCAGTCGGCCGCCGCGCTGCTGCGCGAAACCGCCGCGTGGATCGACGCGCAGCCGTCGGCCGATGCAGCGACGCCCGTGTTGCGCGCGCGTCTGGCCGTCGAGCAGGCCGCGAGCGCCGTGATCGAGCACGCGACACGCGCGCTCGGCGCGGGCCCGTTGTGCCGCGACGCACGCTTCGCGCGGGCGCTCGCCGACCTGCCGGTGTTTCTGCGGCAGAGCCACGCGGAACGCGACCTCGCAGCGCTCGGCGAACGGCTCGTCGAGGCCGCTGACACGACTGCCGCGCCGGCATCGCATCAGGCGTCTTCGCAAACACTCGCGCCGTGGACGCCATGACTTTTTCCCCCTGCCTTGGGAGGATCGCTGAGATGAACTCGACGGCGCCGTACTTCGATGAACTCTACCGACGCAGCGACGATCCGTGGCGTTTGCGCGAAGGCTGGTACGAACGCCGCAAGCGTTCGCTGACGCTCGCGTTGCTGCCGCGGGCGCGCTATCGCAACGCGTTCGAACCGGGCTGCGCGAACGGCGAGTTGACGGCCGGGCTCGCGACGCGCTGCGACGCGCTGCTCGCCGCCGATCTGCACGCGCGCGCCGTCGAGCTTGCGTGTGAACGCGTGGCGGGCGCATCGAACGTGCGGATCGAGCAGCGCAGGGTGCCGCGCGACTGGCCGACGGAGCACGGGCCGTTCGATCTGATCGTGATCAGCGAGTTCGCGTACTACCTCGACGCGGCCGAGCTCGAAACGCTGGCCGCGCGCATCGCCGGGTCGCTGACGCCGGACGGCACGCTGCTCGCCTGTCATTGGCGCCGGCCGTTCGCCGAAGCGCGCGAATCCGCCGACCATGCGCACGCGCTATTCGATGCACGCTGCGGTCTCGCGCGTCTCGCGCATCACGACGAAGCCGACTTGCTGATCGACGTGTGGTCGCGCGACGCACGTTCGGTCGCCCAGCGCGAGGGGCTTCTATGATCGGCGTGATCGTTCCGGCGCATAACGAAGAGACGTTGCTCGCACGCTGCCTCGCGGCCTTGCTCGAAGCGTCGCGACACGAAGCGCTCGCCGGCGAGGAGGTGCGGATCGTCGTTGCGCTCGACGCGTGCAGCGATTTCAGCGGGGCGATCGCGCGCGCTTACGGCGTGCAGACGCTGACGCTGAAGGCGCGCAACGTCGGGATCGCGCGAGCGCTCGGCGCGTCGCTTCTGCTCGCGCACGGCGCGCGCTGGCTGGCGTTTACCGATGCCGACAGCCGCGTGTCGCCCGGTTGGCTGGCCGCGCAACTGGCGCTCGGCGCCGATGCGGTGTGCGGCTCGATCGCCGTCGACGACTGGAGCGCGCATCCGCACAGCGTGCGCGAATATTTTCGCAAGACGTATGTCGACGCCGACGGACATCGGCATGTGCACGGCGCGAATCTCGGCGTTTCCGCCGACGCCTATCGGCGCGCGGGCGGCTTTCCGCCGCTCAAGTGCAGCGAGGATGCCGCGCTCGTCGATCGCCTGATCGCGACCGGCGCGCGCATCGCGTGGAGCGCCGCGCCGCGCGTGACCACGAGCGCGCGCACCGTGGCCCGCGTGAGCGGCGGTTTCGGCGATACGCTCATCTCGTGGGCGACGGACGGCGCGCTGGCCTGAGCGACGACGACGCGTCGCGGGCTCGTCTCGCTCGCAACTATCCGGACACCAGAACATTCGCACGGCAATCCGCCGCGGGGAGGACGAACATGATGGACGCGTTTTTCGTTCTATTCGGCCAAGGCAGGGAGCTCGATCCGTTGCAGATGGGTATGCGCTCGATCGCCGTGTTCGTGATCGCGCTCGCGCTGATCCGCGTATCGGGGCGCCGTTCATTCGGGCAGCGCTCGCCGTTCGATTCGGTCGTCGTGATTCTGCTCGGCGCGACGCTGAGCCGCGCGATCGTCGGTGCGTCGCCGTTTATCGCGACCGTCGTCGCGTCGTTCGCGATCGTCGTGTGTCACCGGGTGCTCGCGTGGTCGTTCATACGCTCGCGCCGCTTCGAGCTGCTGGTGGGCGGCGCCGAGCGCGAGGTGTTCAGCGACGGCAAGTTCCACGCGAACGAAATGCACGCGGCGCTCGTCACGCGCACCGACATCGAGGAAAGCGTGCGGCAGAAAACCGGCTCGCGCTCGATGGACGACGTGGCCGCCGCGATTCTCGAACGCAATGGCGAAGTGAGCGTGATTCGCAAGCGCGCGTGAGCGCCCGAACCCGTGAAGAGCGGGGCGCTCGCGCGGGGACACGGTAGCCGGCTCAGCCGCGCCCGCCTCGCGAAATCTCCGCGCCCGCGCCGCGCGGCAGGCGCAGCGTGACCGGAATCGACGCGAACGAGCATAGCCCGACCACGAGAAACGCGGGCCAGAAATCCGACCAGGTGATGCTCGGATGCCCATGCAGCGCGCGCGAAATCTGCAGCACGATGCCGCCGACCGTCACGCCGAGGCCGAGCGACATCTGCTGCACGACGCTGCCGAGGCTCGTCGCGCGGCCGACGTCGCGGCTCGCGATCTCCGCGTAGGTCAGCGAATTGAGGCTCGTGAACTGCAACGCGGGGAAGAAGCCGCCGAGCAACACGACGACCCAGATGATCCACGTCGGCGTGTGCGGGAAAAACAGCCCGCACGCGGCGATCGAAATGCCCGATAGCGCGGCGTTGAACACCAGCACCTGGCGAAAGCCGAAGCGGCGCAGCACCGTGGAGGCGATCGTGCGCATGAACATGCCGCCGAATGCGGACGCGCAGGTGATCAGCCCCGATTGGAACGCGCTCATGCCGTGGCCTTCCTGCAGCAGCAGCGGCAGCAGGAACGGCAACGCGCCGAGACCGATGCGAAATAGCGAGCCGCCGAGCACGCTCGCCTGGAAAGTCGGCACCTTGAAAAAACGCAAATCCAGAAGCGGCAGTGTGACGCGCTGCGCATACGCGACGTAGATCGCGAGCAGCGCCGCGCCGAGCGCGCACATGCCGAACGCGTCCGTATTCGAAATCAGTTCGCCGCCGACCAGCGACAAGCCGAGCAACAGCAGCACCGCGCCCGCCGCCGACAGCAGGAAGCCGATCCAGTCGAGCGGGCCGGGGTCGGGCTCGCGCGTATTGGCGATATAGCGATTGGTCAGATAGATGCCGAGAATGCCGATTGGCACGTTGATGAAGAAGATCAGCCGCCAGTGCAGATACGTGGTGATGAAGCCGCCGAGCAGCGGACCGGCGGCGGGGCCGAGCATTGCGGGCACGCTCAGGTAATTCATCGCGCGGATGAAGTCGGCTTTCTCCACCACGCGAAAGATGATGATCCGCCCGACGGGCACCATCATCGCGCCGCCGACGCCCTGGATGAAACGCGCAACCGTGAAAGTGGCAAGCGAGTTCGACGCGGCGCACAACAACGAGCCCGTCACGAAGACGCCGATCGCGGTGCGGAATACCGTGCGCGCGCCGAACTTGTCGGCGAGCCAGCCGCATACCGGGATGAACACGCCGAGCCCGAGCACGTAGCTTGTCACCGCGATCTTCAGCGCGACCGGATCGCGCCCGAAATCGCGTGCCATGGCCGGCAGCGCGGTGACGATCACGTTGGCGTCGACGCTTTCCATGAACATGGCGCACGCGACGATAAGAGGCGCAATCAGAGCTTTTTGGGTCTGGGCGACGGTCATATCGGCGAGCCTGCGGCGAAGCGTCGCAGGCAAAGGGGGCATTATTGCACCTGTACGGTGCGGATTGTTAATACCTGCACGACCGATGCGGCCCCTTTACGAATTTTCCGTATCCGGTACGCGACGTTGGCATCGCGACGTCGCCAAAAAATATTGTTTTGTTGCGCTGCGGCACGAGATCGCTATAATCGGGTTATTCCGTAGGTATAAACCCTGATAAGGAGTCGCCATGAACACCGCATCGAATGCCGTCAGTTCCACCCCCGCTGCCAACACGTTCTTCGGCAAGCTGCGCGCGCTGGCGCTGCATGCGCTGAACCTCCACCTGCAGAACTGCGCCGTGATCGCCGAAGCGTACCGTCGCCCGAACTAAGCGCGAGTTTCCCGCGCGGGCCCCGCAAGGCCCTGCTGTCGTGTCAATGCCCGCTCGAGTAGCGGGCATTGTGCTTTCTGGCCCCGCCAAGCGGAGCACGTTCAGCGAGTCGGCTCCCCAGTCCCACCAGATAGACGCCCGCCGTCAGCCAATTCCGGGCTGCCATCGCCGTTTCCCTTCCTGATATCGTGTTTCCGCTCCTGATGACGGCACGCCCAGCCGTGATCCTGATGCCGCGGTTGCGCCGGCCCGATGCCTCGCATCACGCGAGGAAGCATTACAATCGCGCGCTTTTGACACGCGACGCGCAAGTGAACCGACGGCAAAATTGCTAATGCTGTCAACCTTTTGCACGTTTTGCCGTTATCACTTTGTAATCGCCGCCACAGGCGATACCGCGCGTGACGACCCGTCGCCGCGACCGCTCCTCGCAAGGCCCGCATTGACCATGTTCCACCGACTTCAACACAGCTTCGAGCGCCTCCCGGCGCTGCTCGGCCGTGCAGCGAAAGCGCTTGGCAGCCGGGGCCTTCTGTCGCCCGTGCTCGCGCTCGTCATTTGCGGGTTGCTGCTGGTCGTGCTGCAGCATCTGTCCGAGGCAGTGAATTACCGTTCGGTGATCCGCGAACTGCGCCAGCTGTCGGCGCGCGAGTGGATCGGTGCGCTCGGCGCGACCGCGCTCAGCTACGTCGCGTTGGTCGGGCGCGACGCGGTCGGCCTGCGCTATCTCGGCGTGAGCGTGCCGCGCGCGGCGCTGTGGGTCGGCGCGACGGCCGGTTCGGCGCTCGGCAATGCGACCGGTTTCGGCGCGCTGACGGGCGGAGCGGTGCGCGCGCGCGTGTACGGCGTCGCGAACATCACGCCCGCGCAGATCGGCCGCATGACGGTGTTTACAAGCGTGTCGCTCGCGCTCGCCCTTGTCTTGATGACCGCGCTGGGCATGGTCTGCATGGCGGGCCAGCTCGCGCCGATGCTGCATCTGCCGCCAGTCGCGCTGCGCTGGAGCGGCGCTGCGCTGCTGCTCGCGCTGGCGCTCGCCGCGGCCGCGTGCCGTCGGCAAACCCGGCCGATCCGCACGCGCTGGCAGTGGCTCTCGTTCGATATTCCCGCGCGCCGCGATCTGCTCGCGCAGGTTGCGCTGGCGGTGCTCGACGTGGTCGCCGCGGGCCTCGCGTTGTGGGCATTGCTGCCGCATGCGAACGTGAGCTTCTTCGGCTTCATCACCGTCTATGCGGCCGCGATGCTGCTCGGCCTGATTGGCCATACGCCAGGCGGCGTCGGCGTGTTCGAAGCGGCGATGGTGTTCACGCTGAGCGGCAGCGTGCCGATGCATCAGATGGTCGCTGCGCTGCTCGCGTATCGCGCGATCTATTTCGGCGTGCCGCTGATCGTCTCCGCGGCGCTGCTCGCGGGTTTCGAGGGGCGCGCGCTGAAGAATCGTCTGTCGATGTTGCAGGCGCAGCGCGTGTCGGAACTCGCGCCGCTGTTTCTGAGCCTCGTCACGTTCGTGGTCGGCGGCATGCTGGTCATTTCGAGCGCGACGCCGGCGTTCTGGCAGCGCATTCATATGCTGCGCGACCTGGTGCCGCTGTGGGTGCTCGAAAGCTCGCAGATGCTATGCAGCGTGCTCGGCGTGCTGCTGCTGTTCGTCGCGCGCGGCCTGCTGCGGCGGCTCGATGCGGCATGGTGGATGACGCTCGCGCTCGCGTTGCTGAGCCTCGCGCTGTCGCTGACCAAGGGTCTCGCGTTCGTCGAAGCCGGTGTGCTCGGCATGCTGATCGTGCTGCTGCTCGCGACGCGCAAGCGCTTCAACCGTCATTCGTCGCTGTTCGCGGAGCGTTTCACGGCCGGCTGGCTCGTGTCGGTCGCAATGGTGCTGATGCTCGCGACGTGGGTCATGCTGTTCGCTTTCCGTGACGTGCCGTACACGGGCGATCTGTGGTGGCAATTCGCGTTCGACGAGCGCGCGCCGCGCGCGCTGCGCGCGACGCTCGCCGCGAGCGTGTTCGCCGCGACCTTCTCGTTCTGGCAATTGCTGCGTCCGGCGCCGGGCCGCTTCGTGAAGCCGGCGCCCGAAGATCTGCACGACGCCGCGCGCATCGTGCGCGCGCAGGAACGCAGCGATGCCGGTCTCGCGTTGATGGGCGACAAGAGCTTCCTGTTTTCGGAGTCGCGCGAAGCGTTCCTGATGTACGCGAAATACGGCCGCACGTGGGCCGCGTTGCACGATCCGGTGGGGCCGCGCGAAGAGTGGGCGGGTCTCATCAGCAAGTTCGTCGCGCTCGCGCATGCGCATGGCGGTCGCGCCGCGTTCTACCAGGTGCGCGCGAATGCGCTGCCGCTGTATCTCGACGCTGGCCTCACGCTGATGAAGCTCGGCGAGGAAGCGCACGTCGTGCTCGACGACTTCGATCTGAAGGGCTCGCATCGCGCGCATCTGCGCTATGCGCTCAAGCGCGGCGAGCGCGACGGCTTTAGCGTCGAAGTGATCGATCAGGCCCATGTGCCGGCCTCGCTCGAAACGCTGCGCGGCATTTCCGACGGTTGGCTCGACAGCCGCGACGCGCGCGAGAAGAGCTTCTCGGTCGCGGCTTTCCATGACGAATACCTGGCCGCGCAGTCGGTGATGCTGGTGCGCCAGAACGGCGAGCCGGTCGCATTCGTGACCTTCATGACGACCGATATGAATACCGAGGCGACCGTCGGCGTGATGCGTCACGTCGAAAGCGCGTCGCCGTATGCGATGGAATATCTGTTCACGCAGCTCGCGCTGCATCTGAAACAGGCGGGCTTCCGCTCGCTCAGTCTCGGCATTGCGCCGCTCTCCGGCGTGCAGCCGACGCCGCTCGCGTCGCGCTGGCATCGGCTGGCCGGCATCGTGTGGCGCTTCGGCGGCCGCTTCTACAACTTCCGCGGACTGCGTGCTTTCAAGAGCAAGTTCCAGCCGCGCTGGGAGCCGCGTTATCTCGCGGCATCCGGTTCGGGCGTGTTCTTCACGCTCGCGGACCTGTCGCTGCTGGCAGGAGGCCGGCGTTCATGACATTGCATCCGTTGTTCCGGCTCGCCGTCGCGGCGAGCGTTCTGAGTTGCGGCGCGCTCGCGCACGCGGCCACCATCACCGTGCCCGGCGGCCGCTATGGCGACGTGCGCGTGACGCAGCCCGAGGGGCCGCTGCGCGGCTTCGTCGTGCTGTATTCGCAGGCAAGCGGCTGGAGCGCAGCCGATCAGCAGAGCGCCGATGCGCTCGCGAAAGCGGGCGCGATGACGGTCGGCGTCGATACCGCGCACTACGCGGCCAACCTTGCCGCGAAAAAGGAAACCTGTCATCAGCTGGTGGGCGATGCCGAGGCGCTCAGCCATCAGCTCGAACGGCAGTCGCAGTCGAGCCGCTACTTCGCGCCGATCGTCGCGGGTACGGGGCAGGGCGCGACGCTCGCGATGCACGTGCTCGAGCAGGCGCCGTCCAATACGATCGCGGGCGCGGTGTCGGTCGACGCCGATCACACGCTCGACGCGCGCTTCGAACCGTGTCCGCCCGACCCGACCGTGATTCGCGACAAGGTGCCGGGCTTCGTCGAAAAGGCGAGCACGGGCAATGCCGATCGCGCGCGTCTCGTTGCATTGCTGACGCCGCATCTGCAGCCGGTCTCGATCAGCGCCGACGACGTGTCCGACCTGCCGCTGATCGAATTGCCGGCCGCGCATCCGAACGGCTTGATGGCGATCGTGATTTCCGGCGATGGCGGCTGGCGCGATCTCGACAAGACGATCGCGCAGGCACTGCAGAAAGATGGCGTGTCGGTGGTCGGCTGGGACAGCCTGCGTTATTTCTGGAGCGAGAAGCCGCCCGCGCAAACGAGCCGCGATCTCGCGCGGGTGATGCAAACCTATGGCGAGCGCTGGCACGCGCAGCATATCGCGCTGATCGGCTATTCGTTCGGCGCCGACGTGCTGCCGTTCGCGTATAACCGCCTGCCGCAGGCGCAGCGCGATAAGGTGTCGCTGATTTCGCTGCTCGGCTTCGCGCCCGACGCCGATTTCCAGATCCGCGTCGGCGGCTGGCTCGGCATGCCCGCGAGCGACAAGGCGCTGAATGTGCGCCCCGAGTTGGCGCATGTGCCGCCGTCGATCGTTCAATGCTTCTATGGCGAGAGCGAGACCGACACGCTGTGTCCGGCGCTCGACAAGACCGGCGTCGACGTCATCCGCACGACCGGCGATCATCACTTTGGCCGCGATTACAACGCGCTCGAGCAACGCATTCTCGCGGCATTCAAAAAGCAGAGCGGCGTGCGCGATTGATGTCGGTGTTGGTCGTCTCAGCGGGGCGCGCTTGCCGGTGCGCCCCGTTTTTCTTGGTGCGCCAGGCATGGCGCGTAGCGCCGTGACTGGCGCTGTCCGACCCGCTGTGGTGGCGAGCCGGATGACTTGGGGGTGAAAGTCCTCTGCACACCCGGCAAGGGGAAGTGCTAGCTGAACGGCAAGGGTG
>NZ_CADFGP010000093.1 GCF_902833905.1 Paraburkholderia tuberum STM678
AAGCTCAAACGTGAACAGGTGGTGTTAAAAGCAATGGCCATAGTCGCCGGCATCGGCGTCGTATGCTTTGCATCGAGCCTCGTGTTGCCGACTGTATCGTTGCGCTTTATTGCTCTGTGTCTGGGCGGAGCTTGTATTCCCCTGCTGTACCCTTGCTTCTGGTCGCTCCCACCACGCTTCTTTTCTGGCGCTCGAGCCGCCGCAAGTGTCGCTGCCATCAACTGCATTGGAAACCTTGGAGGGTTCTTCGGACAGAACCTCATGCCGTACGTTGGCAAGGTAACCAACAGTCATGTAGCACCAATGCTCGTTCCGACTGCATGCCTGTTAGCTCTCGCAATCGGTACCATCATTGCGTGGACAGTCGGTGGGCATCGCAAGGCGGCGCTTGCGTCATCAACGGTTCCGCTTTGATGCGGGCCATGACACCCCCAAGCTATTTGCACAGACGCAATGTACCCTCGTTTGAGCCGCATCTTCGATTGATTGCAGACTGAGCGCGGTTCAACTTCGCGATGGTTTGAAGCCATCCGGCCCGGCTGGGGGTGCCGTTCCGGAGCAAGGCTCGAATCGACCGCTCATAGCCCTTTGCGCATCAGATAATCATGTGGATCTATACTGGGGCACCTGGAGGCTTCGATGGCTAATCAAGACAGACTGCATCCGCTACGTCCGCTCCTGAAGAATTGGGTTTGGGAGCATGGCCGAATCGGTACCCGATATCTGGACTGCACCGACGGCGAAATCAAGTTTGACGAAGGCAAGAAGTCGCGCTTCGCGGCCGAAGAATACATTTACGTGCCGCTCGAGAAGGATGCTGACGACGATGCGCCTGTGGAAGGTCCTGCGATCCAGGAAGCGGGGCTCGCCCGGTTTTTGAGGGCAGCGCAGTTAGGCAGGCCCGAGGAGGCCGGCACTATCGTAGAGGTCCAGCGCGCAGTGCAGGACTGCATGGAACTCGGCCTGTTCAGCGCATATCAGTTGAGCGCCCAGCAGGCCGCCGCACGCTATGCGCAAGAACCCATGTTCGAGGATGAAATCCGCGCTGCGGTTGTCGACGATATCCGACGTATCTACGCGGGCATGCGCGAGCAATTGGCGCTGTACGATTTCAGTGTGCTTTACGGCTTGCCCACGCCCCTGCTCATCAGCGAGGCGCCGTTCATCGACTGGCGCGTGCGCGCTAGTCCGGCCCTTCCGTTTGTCTCGCTTCCTCTTGGGCCATACTGCCTGCTGGTGGGTGCGCCGTCGGGCAGGAGAAGCCGAATTGGCCCCGTGGTCTGGAAGTCCGCTGCGGCAATGGGCCCGTTGAAGGACCACAACCGCCAAATCGCGGAGCACGCACGGTTGTGGCTGGTGGCGACCACGGATGACCAACTCGTCGCGGTACAAAGCCGCTTTGCTGATGCCAGGAGCCCCAAGCCTGAGGATGCGAGGCCCTGACTGAAGTCGGCGGGAAACGCGTTGAATCGTTCGTGCTTCTGGAGACGATTTACGGACGTCCGCTCCCTGAAGCCACGAGTGTCACGCTGGGTCGATATCCGCGCGGCCTTCATAAGCAGCGCAATACACCCGAGAGCAGGGGTCGGCCCCGTCAAGCCCCCCGTCGCGCGTGCCAGCCTCTGAAAGTCGCGATCGCGTATCCTGGCAGGTCAGTCCTTAGCCCACGCCGCAGCCATGGCGACGGCAAAGTCCCGATAGGATCTCGGTTGCCGTCCCAGCAGCGTCGCCAGACGCTCGACGTCCGCGCTGGACGCGACCGCGCCGTCCTGCTGATACCGGCCCCATCATGAGCCGCATGTCGTATGCGAGCCAGGCAGGAGCAACCGACTTGAGGCGCTGCTCAAGGACGTCGAGATCGTCGCCACCGTAGCGGACGGGACGTCCCAGCGCCTCGGCCCAGATCGAAACCACGGTCTGCGCATTGATCACGTCAGGACCGACGAGTCCGTACGTCTCGCCCGGCAGCGGGTTTGAGCCACGCTCGCGGCGCAGCAGTTCGCGCGCGGCAGCCTCGCCGATATCACGGACGTCGACCATGGAAATGCCTTTCGCGCCAATTGGCATGCCGTAGACCCCGTGCGAAAGCAGCGGGTCTTTCTGCCGGACGTCGTTCTGGATGAAATACGCGGGGCGCAGCACTGTCACCGGCAGGTCGAGGTGTTCGATCATGCGCTCGACCGTATGTTTGCCGGTGAAGTGCGGCACGTCGACGTATTCGGCGCCCTTGAACACCGACAGATAAACCACGCCTTTCACACCCGCTTCCCGTGCGACGCTCAGGGTCTGCGCCATTCGGCCAAGGGACTTCGAAAGACGATTCCTAAGTCGAGGCAGATTATTTTTCAAGCGCCGTGTTAGGCGGCTTAGACTTCGATTGCCATGCTGATCTATGACGCCTTCGGTCAATTCGTCCCCTGTGCTTCTCGTCATGCAATTGCTTCTTCAACGGAGATTCTCCGTCAGCACGTCGGATATCTATCTAGATAAGTCCGGACAGATTCCCCAATTTCTGGCGCATGCGTTCGATGTAGTCGTTAGCACCGCTGAAACCCTCGGCGTTCAGTGCGCTGGTCGACGCCATCAACGATGAAGCCACCAGCTTCTACAAAAGTACGGCTTCGTGCCGCTTACCGATGAACCGCTCACGCTGTTCCTGCCGGTAACGGGCCGCATCGGCGAACCCGCAAGCCGCGACGATGCCGCTCGCGGCGTGTTACCGGGCCGGGCGGCTGAAAGCGCCCGGCCACCCGGCTGATCGCCAATCAACCTCCTTTGTAGGCCGAATGATCCGAGGCCCACTGGGTCGGTGCCCCCGAAGCGGCCGAGCCCGATTTCACGCCACCGTAGCCACTGGGCGCCTGCTGCTGGGCCGCCACGCTCGCCAGCGTAGCCTGGATGTGCGCCGGGTAGTGCGCGTCACCGTGGTTGCGGCCATAGCCCGCCTGCTGCAGTTGGACGAGTTCTGCGCGCACCTGCTCGCGCGTCAGGGGACCGTTGTTGTGAGCGGACGCAACCGTGGGCAGAGCGAGGACCGACACGAGCGCGAGAACGGGGATGAATGCTTTAGCCATGATGAATCTCCAATTGCGAGCGTCAGAAACAGAAAACACTGGGTTAGCGAAACAACGACCGCCGGGGCGGAAGCCTGAGTGCCAAGTCGTTGAAGTCAGTTTATCTGTTTACTATCAACTTACACGTACCTTTCGCCCCAACTGTTTGTTTCCGCGTCTGCAACGTCACCAGGCGTCTATCCGCACAAAAACGCCTGAACGGAATGGCGGTTAGCAGTTCGACATCAAGTTTGACGGGTTAATGCCGTATACAAACATCATGTGTGATTTGTTTATCAATCGTGTGTTGGCGCTTGCGCTGCTCGCTTCCTTCTTCTTGCGCCTTGCGCACGCCTCGTCATCGGCTTCCCATTTAATTTATCCATGTTCAATAACCTAAGTATCCGTGTCCGCCTGGCGCTGGCGATGGCTTTTCTCGCCGTGCTGCTGGTCCTTGGCGGCGTCATGGGCATCGCCAGCGTGTCGATGTGCAACAACGATTTGAAGGAGCTGTATTCCAGCCGGCTGGCTTCTTCCGAGGCGCTCGGTCGGGCAAACGTAGCACTATCGAGGACGCGCCTCTGGCTGCTTCTCATCGCGCTTGATCCGGCCAGTCCGGACGTACCCCAACGAGTGCAGATCGCCCGGGATCTGCTCGCTGAGTCGAAGCAGGCGTGGGACGCGTATCGCGCGCTGCCGTTCTCCGGACCCGAGGAGGCGAGCCGCGCGGCCGACGTGAACGCGAAGCGCGACGCGTACGTCGCAAATGGCCTGGAACCGATGTTCAGCGCGATCGCCGCCCACGATACGGCGAAGCTCACCGATGTCGCCGTGCACACACCGCAGTCGCTGTTCAGCGATTTCACCAGCGGCACATATTCACTGGGCCAGATGCAGATCACGGCTGCCCGCGCGACGTTTGAGACCTCGCAGGCCCGCTTCCACGGGTTCATCGGCGTAGCCCTCGCCGGTATGCTGATGGCGCTCGGTGCGGCGGCACTGGCCTGGTGGTCGCTGCAGCGCGCGATCGGCACGCCCCTTGCCCAGGCACTGGGCCATTTCAGGGCGATTGCCGATGGTGACCTGACCTCGCGCGTCGAGGTTCGCACGCGCGACGAGATGGGGCAGTTGATGACCGGCCTGCAGGCGATGCAAAGCAAACTGGTTCAGACGATCAGTGTCGTGCGAGACGGTTCCCGGTCGATCGATACCGCCGCACAGGAGATATCGGCCGGCAACCTGGACTTGTCGCAACGGACCGAAGAGCAGGCCGCCTCGCTGGAGGAAACTGCCTCGTCCATGGAGGAGCTGACGTCGACGGTCCGCCAGAACGCCGACAACGCGAAGCAGGCAACCGCGCTGGCCAGTACGACGTCGGGTATCGCGCAACGCGGCGGGGAAGTGATCGGGCGCGTGGTCGAGACGATGCACGGGATCTCCGACAGCTCAGCCAAGGTGGCCGAGATCATCAGCGTGATTGAAGGCATCGCGTTCCAGACCAACATCCTCGCGCTCAATGCCGCGGTCGAGGCGGCCCGCGCTGGTGAACAGGGGCGGGGTTTTGCTGTCGTGGCCGGGGAGGTCCGCACGCTCGCTCAGCGCAGCGCCACGGCGGCCAAAGAGATCAAGGAGTTGATCGGCGAATCGGTAACTCGGGTAGATGCCGGCTCGAAGCTCGTCGAGGAAGCTGGCAGCACGATTAATGAAATTGTTCGGTCGGTGCAGCGCGTGACCGACATCATGAGCGAGATCGCGGCAGCATCGGAAGAACAGAGCACCGGCATCGGGCAGGTCAATACGGCCGTCACGCAGATGGACGAGGCGACCCAGCAAAACGCCGCGCTGGTCGAGGAAGCCTCGGCCGCGGCGCAGTCGCTGGCCCAGCAGGCCCAAGCGTTGCGTGACGCAGTGGCAGTCTTCAAGGTTGCCGACCGGGACGCCTCCGCGTCACGCGTGATGGCTCCGCGGAGCGAACCGCGTCGGCCGGCACCGAAGGCTCGCGCGTCACGTCCTCCAGCGTTGAAAAAGCTGGAGACGGCGCCCCTGGTTACCGCAGACACGACCACACTGGTTGCGACCGGCAGCAGTCCGGAGCACTGGCAGGCATTCTGAGCGGATCTGAAAATTGGACAATGCGAACGACGCGCTTCACCGAATGTGCAAACTCGTGACCGCCAACACGAGGGAAATGAGCGTGCTTGGCGCGCGGGCGATGGTTCTCGGCACGTTTCTTGATGCAGCCTCACCACACCTGACGACGCAGCAGCGCGCCAAGGTCGCCACGTCATTCCGGCAGGGCATTGAAGAAGCCATGTCCCTGATGGACGACGTGCCCCTGCCCGCGGAATATCATTCGGCGATGCTCGAACTCACCAATGTCATCCTCGCCATACTCGGCCCAAGCCGGGCCTCGCCCCTTTGAGCGAGCCGGAACGGCCGCTTTTGAATGGGATGAAGACGTTCTCAAAAATTCGCCGAAGGGGTGATCTGCTGGGTCGCCTCGAAACACTGTGGCCCAGGCAGTCCGCAATCTTCGACGACACCTCCGGTGAGGGATGAACTCTTCGTCGATTGCGCTTGATCAGGCGCCGAACAGATCGAGTCGCGCGGGCACTTCGGTCAGGGAGTTGAAAAAGCACCCGCTACTTAAGCTCTTCGGAAGGAAACGCGGTGAGGAAATCAAAGTCGCACCCTGCCGCGGCAGAGAGCACGTGATCGTGATAGAGCCGCTGGTAACCGCGCGCATACATCCCTTGCGCCGGACGAATCTCAGCGGCACGACGCGCCAGTTCGACCTCGTCGACCAGTAGATCGATCCGCTTGTCCCGCGCCGAGAGCCGGATCCGATCGCCGTTGCGCACCACTGCCAGCGGGCCACCGAGCGCCGCTTCTGGCGTCACGTGAAGCACGATGGTCCCGTACGCCGTGCCCGACATGCGCGCATCGGAAATCCTCACCATGTCCTTCACCCCCGCCCGCGCAAGTTTCTGCGGGATCGGCAGATAGCCGGCCTCGGGCATGCCTGAAGCACTGCGCGGCCCCGCGTTCTGCAATACGAGAACGTCGTCCGCGCGAACGTCCAGACCCGGGTCGTCGATGCGCGCGGCCAGATCTTCGAGCGAGGTAAATACCACGGCACGCCCTTCGTGTTCGAGCAGTTCGGGAGTAGCGGCGGCGCGCTTCAGAACCGCACCGCCGGGCGCCAGACTCCCGTTCAGAACAATCAGCCCGCCATCGGGACTGACCGGTTTCTCCGTCGAGCGGATCACGGCCGTATCGATCGGATCGGCAAGCGGCCTGTTCAAACGCTCCTCGAGACTCTGCCCGGCGATATCGCGACAAGTCAGATCGAGTTGGGGCATCAGTCCGCGCAGAACGCCCTCCAGCCCGCCGGCTGCATGGAAATCCTCCATGTAACCGTTGCCTACCGGCTTGAGATCCACGAGTACGGGCGTTTCATCAGACAGCCGGTTGAACTCGTCGTAATCGATCTTCAGTCCGATACGACCGGCAATCGCCGCCAGATGAATCACGGCGTTGGTCGAACCGGAGACCGCGAGCAGCACGCGCAAGGCATTGCGCACCGACGCAGGCGTCACGATCTCGGCCGGTTTCGGTCCGCCATTGAGGGCCATGCGCGCAACCAGCGCTCCGGTTTCTTCGCAATTGCGCAGACGATCCGCGTGCACGGCCGGAATCGCCGCCGAACCGGGCAGCATCATGCCCAGCGTTTCCGCGATTAGCGCCATGGTCGACGCCGTGCCCATGACCGCACACGTTCCCGCCGTGACCGCCAGACGCCCCTCCACTTGCCTGATCTCCTGCGCCGAGACTTTCCCCGCGCGGAAATTCGACCAGAAGCGCCGGCAGTCCGTGCACGCGCCAAGCCGCTCGCCGCGATGTCGCCCGGTCATCATCGGACCGGCCACCACCATTGCGGCGGGCCGCTCCGCGGAGATCGCGCCCATCAACATCGCCGGCACGGTTTTGTCGCATCCGCCGAGCATCACCACTGCATCCATCGGCTGGGCACGAATCATTTCCTCGACGGCCATCGCCATCAGATTGCGATAGACCAGCGAAGTCGGCGAAAGGAAGACCTCGCCAAGCGACATCACCGGAAATACGATCGGCAATGCGCCCGCCGCGAGCACGCCGCGTTCGACCGCCTTGATCATTTCGGGAAAGTGGCGATGGCAGTTATTGAAACCGCTCTCCGAGGTGCAGATCCCGACGATCGGCTTGTCGAGCGATTCGCCGGTGTAGCCCATCGAATTGGCAAACGACCGGCGCAGATAGCGCGCGAAATCTTGATCACCGTAGTTCGTCAGGCCATTGTCGAGGCCACGCGGTTTTTGATTCATTTCCAGTTCCTTACGATCAGCGATGCAGCGCGGATATAGCGAAAGAAAACGTCAGATGAAACCAGGAGCGAGGCGGCCTCCGACCTCGATAAGTCTAAACGACGCCTATCATCCAGATACCGCCCGGCGCCGCACGCGTGACGGGATGGGCGGGGACTCACGCACTGAACGTGTTCGACGGTCGATCCCGGTTTGGGAGGTCACATGTCATCGCTACGCGCAAACGATCTGCTCCATTCGAAGGAAGGGTTCCGTCTGCATGGCCAGGACCTCGACTGCTGGCGCCGCTGGGGGCCTTATCTGAGTGACCGGCAGTGGGGCACCGTTCGCGAAGACTACAGCGACTACGGAACCGCATGGGAGTATTTCCCCCACGAGCATGCGCGCAGCCGCATGTACCGCTGGGGCGAGGACGGCATTGCCGGATTCGGCAACGACCCACTCGACTGGTGCGTGTCGCTCGCGCTCTGGAACGGGCGCGACCCCATCCTGAAGGAGCGGCTGTTTGGCTTGACCAATGCGCAAGGCAATCACGGCGAGGACGTGAAGGAGCTTTACTTCTACGTCGATGGCACGCCGACGCACTCGTACATGAAGATGCTGTACAAATACCCCCACGATGCGTACCCGTATCAGGACCTGATCGAGGAAAACGGCCGGCGCGGCGCCGATCAGCCCGAATACGAAATCCTCGATACGGGCGTGTTCGACAACGATCGCTATTTCGACGTCTGGATCGAGTACGCGAAGCACACACCCGACGACATCGTGATGCGCGTAACCGTCGAAAATCGCGCGGATCAGCACGCGCCACTCCATGTGCTGCCGCTCTTCTGGGCGCGCAACCGCTGGGCGTGGTCAGGCAAGCCCGGCAAGCCGTCGCTCACGCTCGAGCCGGAGTCCGCCGAGGGCGCGCGCGTGATCGCGCACAATCCCGCGCTGGGCACGATGATCGTCACGGCCTCGGCGCCGCAGCCGATCGAATGGCTGTTCTGCGAAAACGAAACCAACGTCCGCCGCCTTTTCGGCATCGCCGGCGCAGGCCCGTTCAAGGATGGCTTCAACGATTACCTCGTCGATGGCGACGAGCACGCAATACGCCGCGACGCGGGCACGCGCGCCGCCGCGCATGTGGCCCTGTCGCTCGCGCCGCACGAGCGCGCGGTGCTATATCTGCGCTGGTGTCCGGCGGCACTACCGGGCATCACGTGCGACGACGTGCCGCTCGACTTCGAAGCGCTGTTCGCGCGCCGGATCGCGGAGGCCGATGAGTTTTACGCCGCGCTCCAGCACGACATCAGCGACGCCGATGCGCGGCTCGTGCAACGCCAGGCGCTCGCCGGCATGCTATGGACGAAGCAGTATTACCAGTTCGACGTGACGCGCTGGCACGACGGCGACCCCGGTCAGCCGAAGCCGCCGAAAGGACGCCGGCACGGGCGCAACGCCGACTGGCGGCATATGTGCAACGGCGACGTCGTATCGATGCCGGACAAGTGGGAGTACCCGTGGTATGCGTCCTGGGATCTCGCGTTTCATGCCGCCGCGTTCGCCATGGTGGACCCCGACTTCGCGAAGAAACAGTTGCTGTTGCTCGTGAAGGAACGGTACATGCATCCGAACGGGCAGTTGCCCGCCTACGAATGGGCATTCGGCGACGCGAATCCGCCCGTTCATGCATGGGCGACGTGGCGCGTGTACGAACTCGACCGTGAAGTCACGGGCGTCGGTGACCACAAGTTTCTCGAGGTGATGTTCCACAAGTTGCTGCTGAACTTTTCGTGGTGGGTCAACCGCAAGGATGCAGAGGACCGCAACATCTTCCAGGGCGGCTTTCTCGGGCTAGACAACGTCGGCATCTTCGACCGCTCTTCCCCGCTGCCGACGGGCGGCCGCATCGACCAGGCGGACGGCACCGCCTGGATGGCCTCGTATGCGCTCGACCTGATGCAGATCGGACTCGAGCTCGCGATGACGAACAACGCGTACGTCGAAATCGCGGTGAAGTTTTTCGAGCACTTCCTGTATATCGCAGAAGCCGTCGGTTGCAGCGAAGGTTGCAGAACTGGGCTATGGGACGGACACGACGAATTCTTTTATGACGTACTGCATCTTCCAGACGGAACCCGTGTGCCGATGCGCGTTCGCTCGATCGTCGGCCTGATTCCGTTGTTCGCCGTGCATGTGCTCGAAGAACGCATATACGGCCACCTGCCGGGCCTGCGAGAACGGCTCGCGTGGTTTCTCGATCACCGGCCCAATCTGGCCAAACTCGTATCGCGTTGGACCGAACCCGGCAAAGGCAACACCACGCTGCTCTCGCTACTGCGCGGATACCGGATGACGGCACTGCTGCGCCGCGCGCTCGACGAAGACGAATTTCTGTCCGATCACGGCGTGCGCGCGCTGTCACGCGTGCATCGCGATACACCGTACGAGTTCGATCATGGCGGCGCGCATGTCTGCATCGCGTATCAGCCGGCCGAATCGGATTCGCGCGTATTCGGCGGCAATTCGAACTGGCGCGGGCCCGTGTGGATGCCCGTCAACTATCTGCTGATCGAATCGCTGTATGAATTCCATCGCTACTACGGCGACGAATTCCGCATCGAATATCCAACGGGATCGGGCAACCGGTGCTCGCTCAGCGAGATCGCCGACGGTCTCGCGCGGCGTGTCACTACCCTCTTTCTCAAGGACGAGCACGGCGTGCGGCCCGTGATGGCGGCTTATCCGCAGTTGCAGGCCGACCCGCGCTCGTCTGATCTCGTGCTGTTTCACGAGTACTTTCACGGCGACAGCGGACGTGGCGTCGGCGCTTCGCACCAGACCGGCTGGAGCGGTCTCGTCGCGCTGCTGCTTCAGCCGCGTCTGATGAAGCTGGCACACGTGGCGGCCGATGTCACTGCCGAAAACGTACCGGCAGGCGCGCCCGTCGCCGAAGACGCGCTGCCCGCGATGGCGCGATAGACGGGCATCGAAAATCCGCAATCGATCGAGACGCGATTCCCGAAACTCTAGGTCCTCGACCTATCGGACCAAAGTCTGATTGACCGACCTGAAGGTCACGTGCATCGTCAAAGGCGAACCGCGAACGTTTCGGCCTCCGCTGCCGCATGAATCGTAGGAAGAGCGCAAACATGGACTGGAACCGCTGGTACAGCTTGAAGAGTTACCTCAGATCTTCCCTGTGGACGGTACCGCTCGTCGCGGTGGCGATCTATGCCGTGGTAAAGCCGCTCACTGAAATGCTGGGAAGGTGGATGATCGGACACGACATCCTCGATCCGAAAACTGGCCTTTTTGCGCTGTCCATGACTGGAGCGCGGTCACTTGTCGGCGACATCGTTTCCGCAGACCTGGCGTTTCTGGTGTTTACCTTCGGTTCGCTGCTCGTCGCAATCCAGGTCGCTGGCGGTCAATATACCCCGCGGATCATCGCGACGACCTTGCTGCGCGATAACGTGATCCGCAGCATCTCGGGATTGTTCGTATTCACGCTTCTGTTCGCCAACAGAACCCTGGGCTGGATGGGTGACAGCGAGGTGCACCAGCTTCAGGTATTCATTGCAGCGCTATTCGGATTCGCTTCTGTCGTCGCATTCCTTTTCCTGATTGATTATGCGGCGAAATGCCTGCGTCCAGTAAGCCTCGTGGCTCGGGTCGGGGAGCACGGGATCGCGGTCATCGAAAGCGTCTATCCCGACCCCGCGACGGGCCGGACCACCCCGCCGAGACTTGGCCACGAGCGAGGCGTACCTGGCCGCATTGTTCGCCATAGCGGTACATCCGGCATCGTTCTGGCCGTGAATCTCGAAAGACTTGTTGCCAAGGCGAGGCACACTAACTCGGTTATCGAATTCGTGCCGCAAGTCGGCGACTTTGTCGCGGTGGACGAACCCTTGTTTTACTTGTACGGAGACTCTGACGCAATCGATGAAAACCGGCTGCGTACACTGGTTGCTTTCGGGACTGAACGCACGATGGAACAGGATCCTATGTTCGCGTTTCGCATCCTTGTTGATATTGCGCTGAAAGCGTTGTCGGCTGCGATCAACGATCCAACTACGGCCGTGTTGGCCATCGATCAGTTGCAGCGGCTATTGCGTGTCGTCGGAAAACGGTCTTTGTACTCCGAAGAGATAACGGATAAGTCCGGACTTGGGCGCGTCATCTATCGAACGCCGAACTGGGAAGATTTCGTGCATATCAGTTTCCGCGAGATACGTCAGTACGGCGCGGGCAGCATTCAGATCGCGCGGCGTCAGCGCGCGGCGATAGAGAATCTCCTTCAGTGCTTGCCGGAGCATCGTCACGACGCCTTGCGTGTCGAGCTGACCCTGCTGGACCGTGCGATCGGCTCGAAGCATCCATTTCCGGAGGACCTGGCGCTGGCCCGTATCCCCGACTCGCAAGGGCTTGGAGGCTCGGAAAGCTCGACAGCAAGGCAACCCGTCCTTTGAGAGGCAAACCATGCGAAAACTCATCATGGGCATCGTTGAATTCCGGGAGAAAATGCTGCCGCAATACGTGCAGCAGTTCAGCAAACTCGCGCTCGCGCAGACACCTGATGCGCTCTTCATAACGTGCTCGGACAGCCGGGTCGTGCCGGATCTGCTTGCATCGACCCATCCCGGCGATCTCTTTACAATGCGCAACGTGGGCAATCTGATACCACCGGCGACTGCGGAGGGCGTCTCTACCGGAGATCTTTCCGAGGCAAGCGCGATCGAATATGCCGTGCTGGTGTTGAAAGTCGCGAATATTGTCGTGTGTGGACATTCGGAGTGCGGCGCGATGAAGGCCGTATTCTCCAGGCACGCCAAGCTGAAATCACCAAACCTCGATAAATGGCTATGCCACGCCAACAACGCAGCGTTTCGCCTTGAACAGGAAGGTCCGCTCGACGACAGCTTGAAAGCACACGATCAATTGTCGCAACTCAACGTACTCGTACAACTCGAGCACCTGATGACCTACCCGATCGTCCGCCAGCAGGTCACTGCCGGGGCACTCGTATTGAGCGGCTGGTGGTTCGACATCGCGACGGGCGCCATGTATGCCTATGAGCGCACGAGCCGCTCATTCGCAGTCATCGATCGCACAATGGCTGATCGGATGATTGCGCGCCTTACCGCACGGGCGAGGTGACGGGTTGCGAAGTCCGCGACGGGACCGGCATGTCGCTAGCGACCAATGCAATCCCTGTGTCGCGATGCAGACGGCAAGTTCTGTTTCAATGTTCGCTCCGGCCATCAACGGGCATTCAGCTAAAATCCAGCGTGTCTGCTTACAGGCATACATGAGCCATTGCGGTTAACGCGCGACTGCACACCTGAAGAATCGGGTCTTATCTGTCAGAGGCCAGAATCCTGGAAGTGTTCTCAATGTGCACGGGCCGTGGCGTTCTGATTCCGTACAGGCACATCACGCTGCCGCACAGCAGGAGCACCGCAGCGGTCATGATGGAAAGATGCATACCTTGCATAAATGCATCAGGACGGGTATCGCGTACGAAAAGCCCGAACACCGCCACCCCGAGCATGCCGCCTACCTGCCTCGCCGAGTTGAGCACTCCTGACGCGATACCCGAGCGGGAAGCATCCACGGATGACAGCGTGACGTTTGTCATGGTCGGCACCATTAAGGCAATGCCGCTTGCGGCTATGAGCATTGGCACGACCAGCATCCAGTACGAGCCGTCTATGCGAACCGGCAACAGCAGCAGATAACCCGACGCGGCAATCAGCATGCCGGCAATCATGAGTTTCTTTGCGCCGACGCGGTTGAGCAGCCGACCCGCCAGGATATTCACCGCCATCAGAACGACGGTCATGGGCAAAAACGCGAGGCCGGTCCACTGAGCTGATAACTGCTGCTCTATCTGAAAGAAGAGACTAAAAACAAAGATCAAACCGTAGTAGGCAAAGTTCACGATGACGCCGGCGGCCGAGGCTGCGGAGAACGTAGTCGTTCGAAAAAGAGCCAATGGGAGCATGGGTTCCGTACGGCGTGACTCAAGCCACAGAAACGCCCAGGCGGCAACAACTGAGAACAGTAGCGCACCATAGACCAACGGATGATGCCATCCAAACCGGGCCGCTTCCGTGAGGCACACGGTCAGAGCGACGAGCGCCAGAATGGCCGCCACTTGGCCGGCAACGTCAATGCTTCGGCTATGCGCCCGTGCGGCTGTCGCCGCATGACGGAGAGTAAGGCTCACGCCTGCAATTCCGATCGGCAGGTTAATCAGAAAAATGCTGCGCCAGCCCACGTGAGTCACCAGCAGCCCACCTAGCACAGGTCCTGCTGCAAGTGCAATTCCGCCTGCAGCTCCCCACCAGCCCACCGCTCGGCCTCTTTGCTCCGTATCAGGGAACGCCTGGCGCAGCATAGCCAGCGAATTGGGCACCAACAGCGCAGCGCCCATGCCCTGTACGACGCGTGCAGCCACAAGAATCGGCAACGAGTACGCGATCCCACATGCAATCGATGCCACAGTAAAGACGGCGAATCCAGCAGTGAAGATTCGCTTTGCGCCGAAGCGATCACCTAAGGCGCCCGTGGTGAGAAGCAGCGACGCGAATGCCAGCGTGTACGCGTTGACAACCCATTGCAGGCCGGTCACGTCCGTGGTGAAACGGGCTCGCAAAGCGTCAAGAGCGACGTTAACAACGCTGACATCAAGCAAAACAACGACAAAGCCCAGCCCTGCGGCGGCGAGAGTGCCGCGTTGATCGCGGCTCATAGACATGCTCATCTGGAATCACCCTTATCGACTGAACGAGTCTCATGGTAGGCATGTCGCCTTTGTGCGAATATTCCCCAAAACCGCACACTATCCTTGAGAAATTGCACAGATGTTCGATTGGGAAAATATTCGTCATTTCCTGGCTGTCGCCCGCATCGGTACGTTGTCAGGGGCCGCGCGCGATCTGAAGGTTGATCACGCGACGGTGAGCCGACGCTTGAGCGCACTCGAGGACGAGGTCCAGACGCGCCTTGTCGAACGGCTCCCCAGGGCCTGCAAACTCACTCTCGCTGGGCAGCGCGTGTTCGAACTCGCGCAGGGAATGGAAGAGAACGCGTACGCGATTGAACGGTTCCTTGATGCCAGCCTATCCCCGCTTAGCGGCAAAGTCACGCTGAGCGCACCGCCGGTACTAGTGGCCAGTTTTCTGGTGAAGCATCTGGCGGAATTCCGGCTTGCAAATCCCGGCGTCCAGTTGTCTGTTTCTGGCCAGGCACGACAGGTTTCCCTTAGCCGAAGGGAGGCGGATATCGCCTTAAGGCTGGTTCGTCCGGAGGAAGCGACCAGCGTCGTACGCAAGCTAGGGCGTATGCCGTTCGACCTATACGCGAGCAGGGACTATCCGCACCTGCACAATCCATCTGCATGGGAATTCATCGTCTACGATGCCGGATTCGCGGACATGCCACAGCAGAAGTGGTTGATGAGCGTTGCAAGAGGGCGACCTATTGCTTGCGAAATCAGCGATATCACGGGCCACCTTGCAGCGACCCGAGCAGGCGCCGGCGTGGCTGGCCTCCCGTGCTTCCTGGCAGATACCGATGCGAATCTACAACGCGTCGCATACGACGGCGAACGGTTTTCGCGTGATATCTGGATGGCTGTGCATCGGGATTTGCGGCGTTCGCCGCAAGTACGGGCAGTGATGGACTTTCTGCTGAAAATCGTGGCGGAACATTCCGCCTTTACGATAAGCGGTTAGACGGCGGATGCCAAATGTAGGTAGACGCATAACCTGAGAATCTAGGACCCGTAAGTTGAGAAATTTATGGGTCTTTTTTTAATAGGGTACACATTTGGGCGATTCTCAGACATGCAGAGCTCTAAGTCAGACGATGTTCGCGACCTAGAGGCTCGATGCCCATGCTCGTGAGTCGCTCAATCAGCTCCTCGAAGATTTCTCCTTGCGCAGACACCACGTCGACGCGAAGCATCGCCAGAAGGTCCAGCCCGCGCGCACGACTCGCCGCGACGTTGAAACGCTGGTCATAGGCGTTCCCTGAAAGCGCGTGGCAGCGCTCGGGGTCGGCCACCCTCGACAGGAACATGATGTCGCGCTCACGGTTGGGTGGGCGTTTTTCAACAGGGAGCCTCCGGCCCCTTCACGCGCCTGATTCCAAGATAAAGAGTCAAATATGACCTCTTAAGTGAAATATTGGCCCATATCTGACCGTTTTCAACATCGCACTGGCGTCCACATGAGGGATGTCGTACAGTGGTCAAATATGACGCATTAACACGTTAAGGGTTCAGATATGACCGATAAACCAAAAACAGCGGCGACACCCAAACCTTCCGGCCGCTTCACCGAAAGTCCGATGCCCTTACCGGTCGAGCGTGCGCTGGTTGCTGCCGGAGATGACCTTGCGCTGGCCCGCCGACGCCGGGGGCTTTCTACGTCATCCATGGCGGAGCGGGCGGGCATCTCAAAAAAGACGCTCTACCGGCTGGAACAGGGCGACCCCGGAGTGTCGTGGGGCGCTGTGGTTCGGGTCCTGAACATCCTGAACCTCCTCCCCGAGCTCAACAAGGCCCTGAACACCACCAATGATGCGCTCGGCCTAGCGCTCATGAACAAGGCGGTAGCCAAACGCATCCGGGTACGCAAAACCAACCCGGACAGTGGAGCCCTGTAATGGCAACGACAAAAAAAGCAAAAACCAGCACAACGCGGACGCTGCTCGTCTATCTGGGCGATACGGGACTGGAAGTGGGCGAACTGCAATTTTCCAGACAGGGGCAAAAAGAGGTCTCGGCGTTCCGGTACTCCCCCGCCTGGCTCAGTAATCCAGATTGCTTCGCACTGTCTCCGGACCTCCCCCTGAGCACCGACTTTCAATACCGCACGGGAAGCAAGGAGACTTCTACCTTTGCGGGTGCCATTGCCGATACTGAGCCTGATGGCTGGGGACGCCGTGTCATTAACCGCGCCCATGCCCAACGGCGCAAGGCTGAAAAAGACGCCGGCCGAGACGCCGGTTCCGCACAGCTGTCAGACCTGGACTATTTGCTGGGGGTGCTGGATTCCAGCCGCATTGGCGCACTGCGCTTTAGGGACAATGCCGACAGCCCCTTCCTCGATGTGCCCCATGACGACAACTTGCCTGAAGGAACTCACGAGGTCCCGCTGCAGACCTTGATTCAGGCGTCGAAAGCGGTCGAATCCGGCAAGGAAACGGCGACGGACCTCGCGTATCTGAAAGGGCGCGGCACCTCGCTCGGCGGTATGCGACCCAAAGCAACGGTCCTGAAGCCCGACGGCACCCTGACCATCGCCAAGTTTCCGAGCGTGAGTGATACGCGTGACGTGGCGCGCGGTGAGGTGCTGGCGCTGTTGCTCGCGAAAGAGGCGGGCCTGAATGCATCCGAGGCCGAAGTCATCATGTCTGGCACCCAGGCTGTCGCGCTTATCGTGCGGTTTGACCGACCCCGGGCTGGCGGTCGCATCCCTTACCTGTCTGCGGCCTCGCTGCTGCAGCTGGATTCCAGGGAAGATGGCGCATACACGCAGATTGCGGAGGCCATTGACCGGTTCTCCCCGAGACCCCTCGAAGACAAGCAGGAGCTTTGGGCGCGCATCTGCTTCAGCATGCTCATCACCAACGTGGATGACCACATGCACAACCACGGCTTCCTGCACAGCGGCGGGGGTCAGTGGCGGCTCGCCCCGCTGTTTGACGTGAACCCGTTCCCCGACAAGGAACCCATCCTGAAAACCGCCGTGACCGAAGCGACCGGTGAAACCGGAGATATCCAGGAGGCGCTGGATGCAGCGGCATACTTTGGCGTGTCCGATGACGACACTCATGCAATCCTGACCCGGATGATGGCTGCCCTGAACGACTGGAAACGACTCGCCCGGTCCCCGGCCGTGGGAATGGGTGATGATGAAATCGACAAGGTCGCGCCCGCTTTTGAGAACGACAACTGGGATACGGTAGCGTCCTTTCTGGAACAATAAACCGGCCAATCGGACCGTCTGGTCAGGCGTCGCCGGCGTGGCATTCGATTGGCGGGGTAGTAACATATGAAATGTTATTTCTGAACGGCGATTCTGCGAAACGCCAATGCCATTTCCGATGGGAACCCGTTTGGTTTTCGAATCCGGCATTTTGAGGTCGCCGACGCCAGCGTGGCAAATTCTCGATTTATGGCTGTGCGTGTCTCAGCTTATTCGTCGTGGACCGGCGTAACCCGTTGATTCGAAAGGATGCAAATTCTCGCGTTTTGGTTGCTCCAAAACCAAGGGCCGCCGCCTACGATCGAAATAGTACGGCTGGCACGGCAGATAGCCCATGCCACAGCTATCGGGTTCTTGTCCCGGCGTCTGTTCGCGCGCGGAAAGCAGCCTGTCAGAGATACTGGCCGATGGACTGCTTCGGGTCGATGGACTAAACCGCTCGCGCGGTAATGGGCTACGGCTTTGGGTAGTGGTAACGGAAGGGAAACCGACTCTGTTTTCATGTTGATCGGCGAGGCAATCCGCCTCGTCATTCAACGGGAGCAGAGCCATGAGTCAGACCCTCCAGCCTATCAGCCCGCGGCGCCA
>NZ_CADFGP010000094.1 GCF_902833905.1 Paraburkholderia tuberum STM678
CCAAATTACGAGAGTAGACGCGATCCGGCCAAAGTTTACAAGCACGGCTTTCAAGTCATTGAATGTAAACGGCTTGCTGGCGCGGGCGGCTGCCGCAGCGAGATGTGTATAACGCTATGATCTGACGGTAGCGCCCAATGAAGACGCAACGCGTGTACGTACGGCTTGGGATATCGGAGATGCGAGCGCGTGGTCAGCGCCGATGGATGCGGAGCGCGAGCGAGCCATGCAGGCGGAAAATAGAGCTCGGATCGACGTCGAAATTGCGTTGCGAGATCGTGCACGCTTCTTCAGCAACCCGTATGGTGTCGACAAAGATCTGTTCGAGCACATGATCGGCTATATCGTGAAACTCGAGCGCTCCGATGATGGCCCGTACCACTTTCATTGCATCTTCTTCTTCGATGGTCAGAAAGTGCAGCGCGTCAAGTATTGGACGAAGCGCATTGAGCGGTACTGGAAGAAGATCACGCAGGATCGCGGGTACGTTCACAACTGCCACATCAATCCAAAAAAAGAGGAGTTGAAAAAGCAGGGGCGATGGGCAGTCGGTCGCATCAACGGCAGCAACCGCCGGCAAGTCAGGACGCTCGCACGGTATGCGATGTGGTATTTCACGAAAGACGGTCAGTGTGTGCGGGTGAAACCCAAGGTAAAGTCGAAGCTGTTGACGATGGGCATGATCCGCAAGAAACGATTAGGCGGCCCAGGGCGGCCGCGTAAGGCAAAGAAGAGGCCGCCGTCTACCCTCGCATAAGCATTCCTTTACCCGCAGCCTTCCGCGCCTGTCTCAAGTTTCTCCGAATTCCGCCGTATACGTGTAATTGGCAGAGGGTTAGCTGATGATGAGCCGTGGCTTGGCGATGCCGGCCATGTCAACGCGATCAAGCGGTACGGTTGAATTTCTGGGAGACTTGAAATGTCGGTAAAGGATGAAAGTGCTGCTATTGAAACTGCGGGTGCGGTGGTTGGCGGCGTCGGTGGCGCTGCCGCTGGTGTGGGTGGTGCCGTTGCGGCGGTATCTGCGGCAGGGACCGCGGGCTTGAGCGCTGCGGGAATTACCTCTGGCCTCGCCGCAATTGGTAGCGTGGTTGGCGGTGGTATGACCGCAGGTATTGTGATCACTGCCGCTGCTCCTGTCGCTGTCGCTGCCGGGCTGGGCTATGCCGGATACCGAGTTGCGAAGTGGTATCGCTCGAAGTAAATGTGCCTTTAGGAAATGGCCGGAATAGCCAACACTTGCTGGTTAGCCTCTGCTTAACGATCGAATCTGCTATCGCATCCAGAGTATGCAAATCGACAGACAAACCTATCTGAATGCTAACGCTCGGATTCTATTCGGCGAACGCATGATCGACGAGAGCGCACGCGAATGGGCATGGCTCGCATTGGAGAAAATTCGCCAGCGATTTCCGCGCGCCGACCACTGGACTACTGGCGCCCCGGATAAAAACTACATTGATATCCGGATTGGTGCGAAGAGAAAAGGGCTGAGCAAAGGAGTCCCGGCAATCTATCTATTCGTTGAAAAAAGGTACCGTCACTGTCGCCAAATCCAAAATATTCAGCAGAAAGCGATCGGATGGAAACCAACGCTCACAGTTCTCCAACCGAGGACGCACTCGATGAGTGGCTCGATGCTGCTGAGTAGCGCTTGGAAGAATACGTTAAGGATCAGCTGCCAGACTATAAAGGTCCTGGCCTTGTTCCAAGCGACTTTCAGCAAGAGGATGCGGATGTAGAGACTGACGAATCAACGGATGGGCAGGAAACTTCGGCAGTTCCGAATGAACCTGCCAGTCGGGAGTGTGACCCAGAGAACCTGATTTTGTTCGGTCCTCCAGGTACAGGCAAAACCCATCATACCGTCGACGAGGCTCTGCGCATTCTCGACCCCGCGTTGGTCCGAAGCCGTCCCCGCCGTGAAGTGCATACTGCCGCGTTCAACGAATACTTGGGGAACGGGCAGGTCGTCTTTACCACGTTTCACCAGAGTTTTAGCTACGAGGACTTCGTAGAAGGGTTGCGCGCCACGACCACAGACGGGCAGATCGAGTATGTGATCGAACCCGGAGTATTCAAGCAGCTGTGCGAGCGGGCGGCGCAAGGCGTCGTAGCAGGCGAAGACCTTTTTGATATTGCGCTTGCGCAGTTCACACAAAAGCTGGAGGAGAGTGATGGTCGAGTTAAGATGCAGACGAGCACCGGGCAGAGTTTTACCGTCACCTACGACGGAGGCCGATTGTTCCGCGCCTACCCAGACCGTGGTCGCCACACGGCGGCAGGTCATCCGACCAGCATGGTGCACGTGCGGCAGCTCTACCAAACTGGCGATGACAGTGGAATCTACCGTCTGTCGTACGTAAAGGGTGTGCTCGTATACCTGCAACGAGAGTGTGGGTTGCCAGATAAACCAGCTACTCCCCCGACCTCCGAGAGTCGCAAACAATTTGTGGTGGTAATCGATGAGATCAATCGTGGCAACGTCTCTCGTATTTTCGGCGAACTAATCACTCTGATCGAGCCGTCTCGCCGCGCGGGCATGCCAGAGGCGCTAAGCGTGACGTTACCGTACTCGAAAGAGTCATTCTCAGTGCCGGCCAACCTGCATATCATCGGCACCATGAACACAGCCGACCGGTCGCTGGCAGGACTTGATATCGCTTTGCGCCGACGTTTTTCCTTTATGGAGATGCCGCCTGATCCGTCGTTGCTCCAAGGCATCACCGTCTCTGGCGTAGATATCGCGCGGTTGCTGTCGGTGATCAACGCACGCATCGAGGTTTTGCTGGATCGTGACCACGCGATCGGGCATGTACACTTCTTGCCGCTGAAGAAGGAACCTAGTTTACCTGTGCTTGCACGGATCTTTAGCAAAAAGTTAGTGCCATTGCTCCAGGAGTATTTCTTTGAGGACTGGCAGCGGATCCGATGGGTACTGAACGATCATCGTAAGGAGAGGGGTCTCCAGTTCGTAGTTAGTTCTGCACTCGACACGGACGCGTTGTTGGGCTCGGATGTTGATCTCAATGTGCAAGACGCTCGTTGGACGGTTGACGTCAACGCGTTCAATAAGGTGGCTGCGTACGAGGGCATTATCGAAGTGAAGGTGAAACCGGCGCGCACTGGTTTGGCGGATGACGGAAAGAGCGATCCCGGAAAGTCAACTATTGTCGAGGCCAGCGCGGAAGCCACGTGACTACGCGGATAGGGCAAGCGGCAATTGGAAAACCGCAGAGCGGCGATAAAATAACCGATCGGCCACAATTCGCGGGCTCGCCAAGGCGATCCGGCACCAAATCAATTTGTGCGCGAGTCGGCGGCGATGGCGCCGCCGAAAGGCTCAACGAATCAACTAGACAGTCAAACCAACAAACAATCAATCAACGGGGGCGAGGCGGCCGATGGTAGACGGGCACGAGCAAACTATCAGCACAAGCGCGATTCTCCGGACCGTGCTGACCACAACTGACCTGCGCCAGGTGCAGGAGATCCTGACCGCCGAAATGGCGCAGCAAAAGATACAGGCGCTGATAAAAGGCGCCAATCTTGATCGCGTGTGTAATCGCATCTACGAATTGGCAGAACGAGGCGACCAAGAAACCCGCCTGACCGCTGCTGCGGTTTTGGGGCGCCTTGCAGCGGTCGCTAGGGGGCGCGAAGCTCAGGTATTTGCGCGGCTGCCGGAAATGCTCGCGTTTGAGCCTCCTTCTCTCGATGCGCTCAAGGGCGACGAGCGGACCTACGCCGCGCAAAGCCTCCGACACGCACGCGGCGGGTGGCTGCCGGAGTACTGCATCCGAGAGTCGCTGGCTCTCGACACTGCCGAGAACGCACGAAAGGAACTGTTTGTCACGGCTCTGACCTGCTACGACTCGGTCAGCAGCACGCTTGCCGCGCTGGCGAACCACGCCTCGTCGCTCAACGCCATTGAAAACACCGAAACAAGATACCGGCGGGTTCGCCGCATTTTCACGCAGCTTTCGGACGCGCTGAAGGAGTGGCAGGGGGCTGTCGGCGAATCCCCTGGCTTGGCGCTTTCAGATTGCTTGGAGGTTTTTCTTCGAGGTAACTCCGAGACGGCTGACTCCCAAGTCTCATTCTCCGTGCTCGAAGGGGCTTTCGCTGTCCTTGCCCGGATGATCGAGATGCGGTTTTCCCATGCGCTGCATGCGGAAATGTATGCGGCTGTCGAGCAGGGTAAGAAGGCGGTCGGGGTCTTCGCATGGAGCGAATACATCGCTCAGTCAGAAGCTATCGTTCGGCTGCGAGTGGATATGCTCGAAGCGGCCTTGGTCATCGCGCGACAGAACCGAACCGACATTCGCATCATGGGCGCCCTCTCGGCCGCCTTTGGTTCGCGAGCTCAAGTAGGGGTGGCGATCAAGCGGCATTTCAAGGACGCCCGAGATCTCGACCCGGACGTTCGCGAGTGGTGGAGCTCCGGCGGAGAAGCGACAAGCAGCCGCAGAACCATCGAGCACAAAGTCGGTAACACGGAGGACCAACAGATCGGGGCTCTGCTGGTCGAGGTCGAGAGCAACAAGGACGCGATGGAGAAGCTGGGTCGCGACGCGATTCCTCTTTTTGAAATCGACGATCCGGTTCTCGCTTCGACATTGAAGCGAGCGGTGTCCGGGTATATGGAAATGGCTCAGATCGCGCGACGGTTGGCGCGAATGCGCAAGTTAACGACGACGAGCTTGCGCGGAGCGCGGGTTGAATACAACCCGCTCGAACACGAAATGCTAGGGGGCCACCAGCCGGGGGTTCGAAAGGTGAAAGTCGTGCGGGACGGGGTTCAAAAGGAGTTTGCGGGGAAGGTCAAAACGTTGGTCAAGCCATGGGTAGAGCCTGAAGAATAAGGACAAGATATGGAAGCGATCGTAGCCAAGATTCTTTTCCAGAATCTGCTGAAACGGTTCAAGCAAACGGAAGACGGGGATTACCAACTAGCGGGAGTGGTGACGACTGAGGAGATGGCGGCGCTTCGATTCGCGCTCGACACCCTCTCAGGGGCATCGGCAGTTGCGGTAGCGCTGAGCCCTCAGGCAGCGCCCGTTTCGCCGGATGTAAGCGGTAATGGTAATGCGCAGACCGTCAAAGCTGGCGAGGCCGCTGCCGTCGGCGCAGGGCTCGCCGATGCCCCTGTCGGCGATACGGCCGTGGAAGACGCCGATGTGGCGGTCGCTGAGGCTGTCGAAGAGCCTCCGATGGCGGTCCCACGCGAAGCGCCGGTTCTTGACCTGGGCGTTTTGACCCTGCCGCCCCCTCCGGGGAACGCACGAGTTTGCTTGGACTTCGGGACCGCGATGTCGAAGGCGAGCCTGGTCGAGGACGATGCAGGATCAGGGTTCGAAGATGTCACCGTGTTGGACCTTGGCGTCCCTGGGGACCAAGAGGAAATCAGCCAGTCGATGCTGATTTCGTCCGTGTATATCGACAACGGGGGCTTCATCTGGTTTGGCAAGGCGGCGGTGGATCGCTCGGTGATCGAAGCCGCCGATGGCTCGCGTCAACGCCTTGACAACATCAAGCGGCGGTTGTCCGAAGACGGTTTGAACGAAAAGGTTGACGAAGTTTTCAACCCGATAGCCGGAGAGGTTCAGATCGTCTATGACGATGTCGTTCTGGCCTATCTGACTTTCTTGACGTGGGCGATGAGCAAGTGCCTCGACAAGTTGGGCTTTCCGCGTAACGTCGTGAGGCGGTTCGCAATGCCGTGTTTGCCGGCCGACAAATCGCGAGAAACCGCGCACCGCCTACGTTTGTTGCTCGGCGAAGCACAAGTGTTGGCGGACACGTTTGGCGACCGACTGACGCAAGGTTTGCATCTCGCCGAGTTTGTCGATGCGCTGGCTGAGCTGCGTCGCAAGGGTGTGAAGGCTTATCCTTTTGTCGGAGAAGACATCACCGAGCCTCTTGGCGTCGCCGGCTCGCTGCTCAAACCGACGAGCCGAATGGACTCGATGGTCATGGTGGTTGACGTTGGCGCCGGCACCAGCGATCTCAGCCTCTATCGAATCGTCGTCGACCCCGAGCGCGGAAAAAACAGCTCGCTGGAGGCGGATGGCGCGGCGATCGGCATCACGGAGGCCGGAAACTTTCTGGACAGGCTGCTCGTCCGGTTCATCATGAAGAAGGCAGGCATCGAGCCCGAGAATCCTGACCGCGTGCGAATCCGGCGCAAGCTAGAACTGACGATTCGCGACCACAAGGAGACATTGTTCAACGAAGGCTTTGTGACGATCGCATTGCCGGAGATCGACGACGTGATGATCGAGCTAGAAGAGTATCGATCTCTGGACCAAGTGAAGAGCTTCGGCATCTCCCTCAAGAAGACAATGCAAGAAATCTTGGAGAAGGTCGACGACAGTTGGACGGACTGGATTGTCGCCGATCCCGGCCGGTATCTGACGGTCGTCTTGACTGGAGGCGGCGCGAACCTCCCAATGGTGCGAGAGCTGGCCGAGGGAGAAATGACGGTGCGAGGCAAAAAAATCAGGCTGGTTCCGTCGTTGGCTTTCCCGAAATGGCTGAACGACGACTATCCAGAGTTGGAGCACGACTACCCTCGGATCGCCGTTTCGTTGGGCGGGGCGCGCCGGAGGCTGATCGAGCGAGGCGGCGCGGCGACGATAGCCGGCGGCGGCGTCAAGACGATACCGACACTCGGCGGCTATTACCAGAAGGGCTCGTAGTCGAGGGCGGCGGTGGCGACAACAACGTCGCCACCCGACAGAAATCGCCGCGCCAATGACGGGGATTTTGTTGACGGGGTGAAGATCATGGCGCAGCGCTTGCGTTTGTTGCCTCCATTTCTTGATGGCGTCGTTACGGAGCAGGCTTATTTCCGTTGGCTTGCGCGTAGGGCCGATGCTCACGTGCGCCGAGATCGCAAGCGTTTCTCGAACGGTGCAATGGGAGCCGCATATCGTAAAGCGATCCACGAAGCGGTCTTGGCGAGCGGTGGCCGCGACGACTACACGGGTGAAAGGCTCGATTGGACGCTCATCAGCAAATACACAAACGCCGAGTCCCAAGTGGGCCGCCACCATTACAAAACAGGCTTCGCGTTGTTGCCGACCGTCGACCATGTTGACGCTTCGCTCAGCTCGGTCTCTTTCAAGATATGCGCTTGGCGCACGAACGATGCGAAGAACGACATGCCGGTTGGCGTCTTTCTGAATCTGTGCGAGCGGGTGTTGAGGCACGCGGGCTACGGTGTCGAGCCACCGGCAGAGCGAGCCTCCACGTAGCCTCCGGGCTTGCGACGGTCGACGACAACAGGGCGAAGTGGCGGACTTGGGCACGGCGCGCAACTGCAATTTCCCGCATTGCAAGAGACGGAACATCGCCAAAAATTGAAATCACAACGCTCAAAAGCCGACGGTGGGCTGACAGCAATGGGTCGAACCTAGCCGAATACGGCATGCTAGGTTCGCCCGTAAGCTAGTTCTCAATCAATACTCTTCTGGCAACAGAATCGTTGTCACTGCGCGATTCGCCTCGGTGATGATCCAGATCTTGCTCTGCCCATTCGGCAGGTCGTAGCTCGACAGCAACCGCTTGCCGGTCAACAACGCCAACTCGTTCGCGGCAAGGTCCTCTGCGCTCAGATCACCCCAGTCACCGTGAACATGCCGAGCAATCAGCAGCACGCCTTCGATGCCCGCCGCATTGAGCGCGGCCTGAGCTGCGGGAGTAATGACAGGTCGCCCGATCGGGAAACGCGGGCCGTTCGTGTAGCTCATGTGTGGCCCTCCTGTACGTAGTGGGCTTTGGGCCACGCGGGATAGTGACGGTTCGCCGGCTGAGTCGGGCGTGAGTCGCTACCAGGCACGACGTCATCGAGCCGATCGATCGTCGTATGCGCGCGATTCCACTCCGTGATGACCAGAACTCGCGTCTGGTCCGGCAGGCGGTAGATCGAGATCAGCCGCAGGCCGGTCGCGATCGACACGTCGTTCTGTCGCTTGTCGTCCTCGGATACAACGCCCCAATCACCGGCAATGTGGCGGAGCACTACGCTGACGACGGGCACGCCATTCGTACGCAGTGTCGCGAGCGCTGCATGCGAGACGAGCAGCTTGCCCGGATGGAACAAGGGTTTAAGGCGGGTAGGTTGGAACATCGACTTCTCCTAAAATGGACGAGCACGCCCCTCCAGTCAGGCCGGATGCATGCGGGAAATGAAGGGAAGCCCGGTGGCGTGCGCCGGGTCGGACAGGTCTGGGAATTACGGCCTACGGTTGCTCGGCTTCAGCGGAACGCCGACACCGAAATGCTTGGGCATCGTCTCCATGTGCGCCCGAAGCGTGGGGAAGAGGCTGATGACACCGGGCATTGAGGCAAGGACGCGCACCAGTTCGCGCTGGCGGTGCTGTTCGAAAGCCCAGGCTGCGGCAAAGCTGATAGCCGTGATACCGGCCACGACGCCGAGCCCCTTTGTCACGGGACAGAGGCGCGGTGGCAGATGAACGAATCTCGTTTCGTACATGAATTGCTCCAGATAAAGGGCGAACAAGGGCCTCCGGATGAACCGGATAACGTGATCGCCAAGGTGATGGAACGAAGATCGGGCGCTCGACGCGCCCGTGTTATGCCGTCGCGGACAGTTCGGCGAGCTGGCGGCGCAGCGCGGCTGCCCGTGCCTGGGAGCAGCGCAGGTGGCGGCGGATGTCAACGACGGTCGGGCGGACATGACCGGCCGCGATGGCCTGCGCGAGCTGCGTTACCTCATTACGGGGCGGAGTACGGTCCGGTAACGGTGTAATGGGATCGTCATTGGGCGCGTGTCTGCCGGCGGCCACTTCGCGAGTCACGGGTTCTCCGACGTGACCGGCCGCGACGCTCGTGGCGACGTTGGAAGTCGCGGCAGTCACGTTCACGGTCGGCATGACTTCCGGCGGAGTCACGAGCGGCACCTGAGCCGGTAACGATGGCGGGCGAAGTGCAACCGTCCACAACAGGCATGCGACGCCTTCGAGGACCGCAGCGAACATCAGCCCCGAAGCCAGATCGACGCGGGCAGTCGTCACGCCGAGTAACGCCGCCATTCGTGACGTGACCGGATCGGCGAGTAACGCGTCACGCCGGGCCGTGATGCGATCATCCGCAGCCTCGTGACGACGGATGTCGTCAGCTTCGGCGTCAAGCGCATCGAGTCTGGCGGCGAGAGTCACGCGCCTTGCTTCCAGTGGCGAACAGTCCGTTGCGCAACGTTGCATCTGCGCAAAGGCGAGCTGACGAGTCACGGTCGCCCGTTCCGCCATCACGACCGTCAGGCTGCGACCGGCGCCAAGGCTGCTGGTGGCAGTAACTGACTCAGCCCGGTGTTCACCCGCGTGCTGCTGGGCGAACAGGAAGAAGGTCACGTGCCCCATGCAGGCGGTGACCATGCTCGCTCCCCATAGCACGCTACCCATGATCCGGATCGCGACCGACGATCCGCGTATGAGCGTGGGTAGCAGGTGTGCGCTGACGACCAAGACGACACCAGTCGCCACCCATACGGCGCGCTCGGCGAGCAACCCGCCGCGCTGCCAGCCAGCGAGCACGGACATACAGACCGCTGTTCCCGTTGCCGTGCCTGCGAGAAGCAGGGCTGGACAGACGCGGATCATGCTGCCTTCCCTCCGTGTAACGCGGCGCGTTGTTCGAGCTTGCCTCTCAGGCCGGCTGCAGGCGGCTTGCCGGATTCGGCGTTACGGTCCCCCTGACTGTCGCCACTATCGGATTCGGACGGGTAGAACTCTTCAGCGACGGCTGCGCTTTCCTCGATACTGTCCTCGAACGCACCGTTACTGAAGCCGGCACGCGCAGCGGCGTCGAGTGCAGCCTGATCAAAACCCGCCGCACGGCGACGCGCATCCAGCTCGCGCGCTTCCGTGATCGCTGCTTCGAGCGTGCTGCCCGACCGCACACCGAGATCCACGTAGTAGATCGCGCTTCGATAACTTTGCGTCGTGGATTTTCCGCGCAGCTTCAGTTCCAGCGGCAGACAGGCGAGCAGGTTGCCCGATACTGCACTGAAGTAGTGCAGGCGTGCGGCTAGGCTCCTGATCGAGTTATACGACGTGGTTCTAAAGATGAACGAACCCATCTCGTCTTCGCCGCCGATCAGCACGTTCAGCCGGCCGTAGGGCTTACAGGCGCCACCGTGGCCGAACGCGCAGCTGTCCGGCGACGGACAGGGCAGGTCCTGGATGCCGGCCTCACCGGCACGGCGACAGGTCTCGCCGTTGCCGACGCAGACAGGCCGTCCGGACTCGCGATCGAAACATGAGAATTCCGCCCGCAGGTTGAGGTCCGGGTCATTGAAGAGGAACCGCACGGGAATCGCGCGCAGCTTGCCGGTATTGGTCTTGCGCAATTCGACATCGACAGGATGTAAGTGCCATCCGTCCCGGCCCTGCACTTGGGTCGTGATGGTGAACTGGTCGTCTTTCTCGGGCAGCCGCTTGCCGTTCTTCTCGACAACGCGACCGATGGAAATCCGCCCGATCACGGGCGGGGTGATAGCCAGGCCTTTGAGCATGGTCTCTCCTGTATACGTAAACAATGGGATGAAGCGAAGGAGGGGAACAGCAGGAACAGCGGGAAATCAGGTGTCCACGAGAAACCGGCGGGAGCCAGCTTTCGTGATGGCGTATTGCACGGCGAGATGCGGGTGATCAGCGAGCAGGCGCTTGAGATCGACGCCCGTGCCGTCCTTGCTGCGTTTGTAGGAAACCGAGCCTGTCTCGAACTCGGCGCGGTCGGCTTCGCCCATCGCCTGCTGGATGGTTTGCTTGAGCTGAGCTTCGGTTGCCTGACGGACATCGATGTCGGCCCGCACAGCAACCAGGTCGGCGAACGCGGATGACAGGCGACGGTCATCCGAGAAGTCGACCGTGCCGCCTGCACCCGGATACATGCAGCGCAATGCACGATCAGCCGAAACCGATCCGTCTGCCGGCGGCGGCGTATCGGTTTCAACGTAGCGCCAGAAAACCGCCTCCAGCTCGATGAGCCGCGCAATCAGTGCATCGTCACGCACCACGCGATGCACTTCGAGCTTCTGGCCGCAGATCAGCACGGCGACATCGGCCGCCTGTCTGCTCGTGACTGCGAGCTGGTGTTGGACCTGAAGCTGTACGTACTCGGGCACGCCTTCGCGCCAGAGCCGTGCGCCGAATTCGCCGGCCGTCTTGCATTCGAGCAACTGCACGTCCCGACAGCCGACCACCTCGCGATCCACGTTGGCAAGCATGAAGGGAGTCGTCGGATGCTGGAGCACCGCATTGACGCGCCGGACCTTATTGCCGGTCTGCTTCGTGTAGGACGCGGCCACAATGGGTTCGAGCAAGGTTCCCCAGTACACGGGTTCGCTCGTATCCTGAGGATCCGGGCGAGGCAGGTTCGCATCGCGCCCGGTCTTGATGAGCCACAGCTCAAGCGGACTCATATACGGATTCAGGCCCACAGCAGCGGCTGCATCCGAGCCGCCGATACCGTTTTTTCTTACCTCCAGCCACTCGTCGCGCGAGAGGGATTTCGTTTCCACGAGTCGCAGCGCCGGACGGTTCCTGCCACGTCCAGCCGGTTGAGCGTGAGACATTGCACTTCCTCCAGATGTGAAAAAAGCCCGGCGGGGACCATCCCGGCCGGGCTGCTATGACGTTGAGAACATGATCAGGCAATGAGCTTCATCGCCTCGTCGAACGCGCGCTGTTTCAGCGTGGCACCTGCACCGAACCACGCTGCATCGCGCCGGTGATCCTCGCTGCGAGCGCGGCGCTGGTGATCGACGAACTCGGTGACGCTGTTCACAAGACCCCACGCCGTGCCTGATGCCGAAGCGAGCGTTGCGCCCATCCCCTTGCCGGCGTACAGCGATTGCACGGCCTTGATTGCGCGGTCGTTCGTCACCGGTATCGGCATGTTCGGCCCGCCTGTGGGGTACGTGAGCACACGCTGAAAGAATTTCTCGGCGACGGAATCGCTGACCTTGCGTTCGGCCAGCGCCTTCATACGCGCCATGAACCCGTCCCAGCTCGAAATTGCGATGCCGAGTTGACGCTTCACGGCTTGCGCATCGAACTGCGAGCGGTGCGGCACCTTGACGGCACCCGCCGAATCGCCCAGTGCAATCTGGAGCGTGTTGTTGCAGACGACGCGGACAGACGTGAACTGTGCCGTGGTCGCCAGCGTACCGTCGCATGCGGTGGCGAGCAGTAGGTAGCCGTTGACGGTATCTTTGCCTCTGATAGTTACGGACTGGCCCGTGCGCGCGAGCGCCCAGAGCTTTTTGCCGTCCTTGAGTACGCCCGCGGTCTCCAGCTCGAAGCCTCCGACTTCGGTGAGGTCGCGGTAAAACTCAAGAATGTCTTTGGGTTGGACCACCTGATAGCGGGTTGAGACGACGGACAGCGGTTCCTTGGTATCTGAGCGATACAGCACGCGCTGCGCGGGAAAGGCGTGGATCGAGCCGAGATTGCCGGAGTCACCAGATACGTAGCGAACTTCGGCCGATTCGATTGTCCAGTCCATACCAGCCTGTTTCGCCCATACCTCGATTGGCTGGCGCGGAGAGAGTTGATTGCCGAGGCCATGCCATGGCTCTTCGCCGACGTAGGCCATCGATTTGACGAGATGCATGTCTAGCTCCTTGAATGTAAGCGGCATAGAACCCGGCGCTCGGCCAGGCTAATGCGCAGGAAATGTGAAAAGGGGGAAACCACAGCTCAGGTTGATGCTTTGAAGCGACTGAACGTGTGTCCGCAGTCGTGGCAGCGGAAGTTGTCGAGCACCTTGTCGTCGACGACCTCGCCAAAGATGGATCCAGTAGCGCAACCTGCCGTGCCACCGATGAGGCCGGCGATCACTGCACCTGCAATAGCGCCGCACGCGGCACCGGCAGGGCCAGCGAGCGCTCCGACCGCTGCGCCGGTTTCCGCGCCGGACAGAGCGAACGCGACGCCGCTGGCCGTGCCGGCAATCGCGCCTATTGCGCCGCCAGTCCTGCGGGCGCGATGGCGCGCATCGACACGCGAGGAGTCACATTTGGGGCACGCCGGGGCGGCCCCCGGCTGCATGCTGACACCGTTGTCCTGTCGTGCACGCGGCGGGACAAAGCTTTGCTTGAAGGACTCGTCATCGCTGTGCTCGTGGAGGCACATGTCGTCCGGCTCAGACGGCCCGTGAGGGTGGAAAAAGAGAGGATCATTCATGGGCAGTCTCCTCCCGCCGGATCCTGTCGGCGTAGTGGCGTAGGCCGACCGACGTGAACACGCCAGCGCTGAAGACAACAGCGAAGACGATCAAATATTCAAAAGGGGAAGGGTAAGTGGGCATCACGGCTCCCGAGGAGGTTCGCCGGCACGGGATTGCGCGGGCGGAGAGCGCAAGCTGCTGCCGCGCTCGATGCAGTGATATGTGATCGAAATAATTTTGAATGCAGGCCGGGCGTCGAGAGTCGACAAGATACTCTGTCACTCTAGGAGTAAAATCCCCCACCAAATACGTCCGCCATCCCCCTCCTATCTTTCATTTTTACTACAATGGGGCGCAAGTCGAACCGCAGTCAAATACGCGTTGGGCGGCCGTCGGGTAGGGAGCCACGGGTTCGTGTGAGTCTAATTATGAAAAAGTGGGCGCTTCAATCGTATCGACGGCATGCAGGGATCCGTCGCAATCAAGATGGACGCGAGGGAAGATGGCGTCGAGAGCGTTATTTCAGCGGCAATCTCCGACAGCGGGTCGCACTTAACAGTCCTGTGGCAAAGCCATCCACGCATGCATGAATTTATCGCTCAGAATTCTTCGTGTCCGCGAGCGTTCCGCCGCTCGGCAAAACCGCATCTTCGATACGCTTCGACAAGTCGCGAATATTCACTCCGCAACATCTGCGATGGCGTACCGACGCTGTTACTCGCGGCAGTTGCAAGAAACGCTCTTTCTCTGAATGGATCCCGAGATTCTCGCTAAATTCAAAAGATTCGGTCCGACCGAATTGGACCAAGTTCCGATCAAACCGGGCGTGTACGCGTGGTATGCGAAGCCGCAGATCGGACCGGCTGATTGGGCTCGTGCCGTTGACGCTAATGGAGCCGATTTTGGCGAACAAGCTTTCCGAAGTGTGCTCGCGAAGCATACATCAAGGTTCACGCCACCCTCCCTCCGCGTTGCGGCCCACAATGCATTTCGCGACACATGGGAAGGAAGGCTAACACCCTCGGTCTATGACCGGCATGTCGTTGCAATCAATAAGAAGGAGCTCTCTGAGATTGAGGCAAATACCATGAAGTTTCCGAAAGCCTCTATGGAAAAGATGCTTCTCTCGGAAAGGCAGAGGGGGCGCATGACTCAACTGCTTACGAGCGCAGCGACGCCGCTGCTCGCTTCGCCGCTATACATCGGGAAATCAGTAGATTTGCGACGTCGAGTAAACGATCATTTCGCAGATCTCGATAAGTGGCATCAAGTAATCCAGCGCGACCCTAATCACCGCGATCGTATTCGCGCAGCTTTGTTCGGCAGTGATCGCAACACCAGTGTCCCTGACATTTTCGCGACTCGCGCTATCGCCTCTGGTTTTAGTCCGGACAATCTCGAAGTCTACGTGTTGGACATCGCCGGAACACTTGGTATTCCAGAAGACTCAGCGCTTGAACTTGCAGAAGCCCTAGAGTGGCTTCTTAACACATGGCATCGTCCGATTCTTGGGAGGGCTTGACAGTGAATTTTTTCGACTCGCAGACAAGAAACACATATAACCAGCTCATCCTTGGGACCTGGGGAGCATTCAAGACGCGGGCTGGACGTGTCGATTTCCTTGAGACAAAGGCGAGGTTGTCGAACCCGCCAGACACGACGCCTGAATCGAGGTTGACGCAGTTCCTCCGCCCCGTTCGCGAAGCGTTGCCAGTGGCGGAAATGAACTTCAATCAGTTGCTTCAACGTGATCTTGACGATCATCGCGTAGCAGTTGAACTAGTGCCCTACCTTCTGAACCCGGACCGAACGGGGCCGGCATTCTTCCCACCGGTGGTGGCTTGTCTGTTGCCATTTCTGAACAGGGCGCCTCTGCAAAACTTCCCGAAGGCTATCGACACTGAGATTGTCAAAGATTTTGGTGCATGGCAGCCGACAGAGTACGGAGCCGCGTTCCGATTTGATCGCCTCCTAGCCGGTCAGACCGCTAACGAGTTCCATGCCAGCAAGCTTGGACGAGTGAACTGGAACCCGGAGTCTACCGAGTTGGTTATCATCGATGGGCAACATCGAGCGATGGCGCTATTGGCAATCGACCGCACGATCAATCATCGATGGAACGGTAGTGCTGAGAAGTATAAGTCCTTCTACGAACCGATCGTTCAACGCTGCTTGGATGGAATGAGTGCAGAGGAGCGTCAGATCGCGTTCTCGAACGTCGAATTGCCGGTCACCGTCATTTGGTTCCCGGAACTTCCAGAGCGCAGTAATCAGCATCAAGCGGCGCGGAAGGTATTTGTCGACCTCAATAAAAATGCGCGTCCGCCAAGCCCATCACGGCTTTTGCTTTTGTCCGACACCGATCTGATCAGCATCTTCACTCGTTCGTTACTGAACGACATGCGTTCGGATGGGGCGGGATATCCGGTTTTCGCCGTCGAATACGACAATCCAGCTCGCGACCAAGCGAGTAGCGCGAAGTGGAGCACGCTCACTAACGTGGCGAACATGTTCGAAAGCGTTAAGAGACTAATCTGCGGTCCAGAAAGATTCTTCAAGGATATGGGGTCCGCGTTTGTGGGTCGTGATAACGAGACACAGATGCGATTGGCTCTCGCAAATTCGCTGGACTTGCCGGCGGCCTTCCCCGAGACATTTGTCGACGATCGGACGTATACAAGGGACGAGATAGACGCCACGACGTTCCCTCCGACCAAGGTTCCCGACCTGACAAAGCAATTCAACGATGGGTGGGGTTACCTCATGAAGCAATTCTTCTCGGAGCTTGTGCCCTTCAAGGCGCATGCATTAGCTTTGCGACAATTGCGCGACGGTTGGAACCCGAACGGAGAGCCCGCGGCATCGCTGGCAAAGGACGCGATGTTCGAGGGAGTCGGACTGTATTGGACCCTAAAAGAGAGCGAAGCGCATTGGCGCGCAGATAACCAAAGACTAAAAGAAGAGATCAAGCCACTGTTGCCGCGCACCGACGTGGTCAATGCTTGGGACGGTACGCAGGCGAAGAAAGCAGAATTCGCAGCGCTGCGAGCTAAAGCGTTTCTGAAGAGCGCTTCGAAGGTGGAGGAAAGCGACGCGGCGTTTAGCATCTACTCAACAGCCGCCTGCCAGATCGGTTTCGTTCTCGCCGCACGGGCGGTCGCGTTCGCGAACAATGTTGAATTTGGAGCCATCCGCAATTTTGTCGATGCTTTGATGTCTGGCGTCAATGCGGCGCTCGACAAGAGGGAGCTGTTCATCTCGCGTGCACACACCAAGTCGCTGAACATGCTTCCCAAGTTGGACACCCCATACGCGGTCTACTTCCGCTATTTCTGGCTAGAGTTATTCAATTCGAAGGAGGCAAGCGCCGCATTGCAAGCTGCCGGCTTTGCCGCAGACGTTGCCGGACTATGCGGACGCGGACGGTGGCAATATCGCGAGTTCTTAATCAAGCTGCTAGCAAAGATGAAGCGATCAGCCGATGCCACGCTCAGCGAACAGCAGGCTCTCGCGCAGGCAAAAGCGGATACCGATAAGTCGTTAGCGCGCGTTTTGAAGTCGCTATTCGAATTGCAGCAGTCCGGCTACGAACAGTGGGTAAAGCAGGAATCTTTGTCGGGCACCGTAGACGAAGCCGCTATGGATGAGGAGCTACCAACGCCCGGCGACGACTCGCCGGCATCGTCTGTCCAATCAGAAATCGATGAGCTGGAACGATTGATAACTCAACGCGGTTCGAGTTCTGAGTCGGGGTCCTCGTCCGATACGCCGTGAACGCCTGACTTCCTGTTTTGTCGCACAACGCCCCGGTCCTGCGTCTCGAACGTAGAAGTTTCGGACGCAGTTCGCCCGGTAAGCTGACCGTGCCGATCCTCTGCTGTCGAAGGATTTGGGGCGCGAGCATGGTCCCGGTGATTCTGTAGTTATAAGCGCTCTCTATGAGTCCATTCCGATTTAAGCCGGCAACATCAGGCGAGAGCCTGTTGATTTATCTTTACGATAACGTCCTTAGCACCGACGGCCTGCAAATGCCCGCTGGGCATAGTTGGTCCAGTGCGGTCGGCGGCCGGGGACAAGCCATGCAAGACTATGCAGTCTGCGCAAGCGCTCTCAATTTGGTCGCGAGATTGATCAAAAAAGCTGAGCGAGTTCTTGAAATCGATGACGCGTCGCTCCATCACGGCGAATTCGTGAAGTTCTTGCAGCAAACGCTTGGCATGGCGAAGCATACTGACGACGTCCTAGGGCAACGCTGAACAAGCCGCCGCAAATCTCGATTTCAAAATGATTCGAGGTCTGATCACCGTGAGCGGAGCTTTGACCTCTGGTTTTCGGCC
>NZ_CADFGP010000095.1 GCF_902833905.1 Paraburkholderia tuberum STM678
GAAATCGAATCCTATTGCCGGTCGGCCGTCGCCATGTTCATCGCCGCGCACGGTGGCATCTAAAGGTGCGCTATCGCGGCTTGATGAAGAACCCGCAGAGTTGCACACGCTGTTCGCTCTAAGCAATCTGTGGATGACGCGCGAACGACTGATGCGCGAGGCCGCTGCATTCGAGCCAGGTGCCGCACCGCTTCCACCGCATCGAGAGCAATTCGAGGGTCGAGCAAGACGTCATCCTTGCACGGCGTAAGCCGCCTCACCAACTCACGGGTCTAAGCGTCCGCAGAGGCCGATGACTTGTCCCCCAGGCGACGGCACGGAATGACCGTTCCACTCCGATACCTACCCTTAGAACAGAGACTGCTCGACCGGCTGCAACGGGGGTCGGGTTCGGCCGACCGCGTCGGGCGGCAGCCGGCCAGGAAGCGCCATCCATGTGGCGCCGCTGACTGGCCGATCTTCGGCGTTCTGCGGACGGTCGGATCTTACTTTTGTTGCCTCTCGCCCTGTGATCGATGCTACGCAATGCGCAGCGAGACAAGCCAATTCTCTGGTCCCAAATTCGGTGCTATGTGACACAATTCTCGGTCACGGATCAGTCTTCCCCACACGCACAAGACTCGGAGACGTTTATGGTAGTTGCAGGGATTTTCTTGAAAGCAAATTTAGCGAGATTCGTCGCCCTCACCGGTAGTCGAAAATCACATTTACCAGTAGGAAACCGCTTCAATAAACTGGAGCTGATTAAGAACCCTACGCAAGACGATGTGGAAGTCTTTGCGCAGCTTAGTCTCTAGTTCCAAGTGCAACACCTTGAATGAGGTAGGGTGTTGCGATGAAGAAGAACTACAAGCATTTGAGCGCGGAAGAACGCGCGGCGATCATGATCGAACATCGAAAGGGCGGCAGCATAAGAACTATTGCGGGGCTGCTGGGGCGCAGCGCTTCGACGGTGTCGCGCGAACTGGCGCGTAATTGCAGCGTGGACGCGCCGCGCTACTGTGCGACGCAGGCGGCCTCGGCCTATCGGCTGCGTCGTCGGCGCTGCGTACGGCCGCGCAAGTTGATCGAAGGCAGCGCGCTTTATCGGCATGTGCATGATCACCTGGTCTACTGGCGCTGGTCGCCGCAGCAAATCGCTGCCAAACTGCGGGCCATGTATCCAGACGACCCAAGTCAGCACGTCAGCCACGAGACGGTCTACGCTGCCATTTACACCTATGCACGTGGCTCGCTGAAACCGGCCATGATCGCAGCCTTGCGCCAGGAAAAACCGGCGCGCGGAAATCGGCGCACGACGCTTACTGGCGGCAGCTATGTTCCCGAGGATTTGCGCATCCAATATCGCTCCGAGCAGATCGAGCAACGGCTGTTGCCGGGGCACTGGGAGGGCGACTTCATCAAGGGTGCGTTTAATCGTTCCGCCGTGGGCACGCTGGTCGAACGCAAGACGCGCTTCGTGATTCTGTGCCGCATGGATGGCTGTACGGCCAAGAATGCGCTGGAAGGCTTCTCGCGGCAAATGAAGAAGTTGCCGGCCTTTCTTCGCGAGAGCCTGACCTACGATCGGGGAACGGAAATGGCCTGCCATGTCGAGCTCTCCAGGCGGCTCAATATCGATATCTGGTTTGCTGATCCGCATGCACCTTGGCAGCGCGGCAGCAATGAGAACACCAACGGCTTGCTGCGTCAGTTTCTGCCAAAGGGCACGGACCTTTCGACGCTCTCGCAGACCCAGCTCAATGACATCGCCAAATTGCTCAACGGGCGGCCTCGCCAGACGCTCGGCTGGGACTCCCCCGAGGAAGCAATGGCTAAAGAGTTAGAGAAGGCTGGATTAGCTAAACGTTGCACTTGACTCTTGAGACTGCCCAGGCTCTCAAAGCGTTTTGTGCTGAACACTCGATAGACAAAATAGTGGTTAATCGCCGAGCGACTTCGGGCCAGGGCGCTGGTGGCGCTGGGACGTTTCTCATCGAGGGTGTTTTGCTTGCGACATCACCCGTACCCTTGGTGTTTTTTCACAGTGCAACCGTCGCTGCGACCGAACGGAAAGAGTCGGCACTTAAGACTCACCGCCCGTCGACCGCCGATCTCGGCAAAGCCTACGACTTGGCTTTCGAAGGTTTGAACTGAGCTATGCCGTTTGATACCGCAGATTTGCCAGACGAGGCGAAAAGTGCACTCAAGCAATTCCCAGAATTTGAAATTGCGTCTTTTAATGACTCGGGCGCCAATGGCTACGTTCTAGTTGGCCGACACACGCTATTACAGAAAGAAGTTGCCATCAAGATCTATTTTCATGGTGAAAACGATATTGATCAAGAGCCGGCTATCATTGCAAAGATTAACCATGAAAACGTTCTGAAGGTTTACGATGCGCGGAAAGTCAGAAAAGACTGCTCGTATTTCATGACGCCGGCTGCGAGTGAGGGCGATCTTTCAAAATATTTGGATAACTATTTCGTATCCCTTCCACTTTCACATAAACTGCTATGCCAGCTTTTGTCCGGGATCGCGGATCTACACAGAAAGCCCAACCTACTGGTTCATCGAGATTTAAAGCCTGAAAATTTGCTCGTGCACGACGACACCATTTTGATTGCAGACTTTGGTTCTGTTCGGCGGGTCGACAAAAAAACCGGTGCTGCTCCCGCGTCAAAGCACAGCATACTCTACCGACCACCCGAGGCCTTTGGGGAAGAAGCCTTTTTTAATTTTACTTCCGACATATATCAGGCGGGAATGATAGGTTTTTTGCTGTTTGGAGGTAAATTGTCAAATGACTTACTTTCCTATATAACGAATAAACAAAAAATAACACTTGGCGGCATTCAGGGCGAATATGAGAAATCAAAATACGTCGATTCTTTAATTCAAGAAAAAATTGTTCGGGGTAGTCTTTTGAACTTCGCTACGCTGCCATTTTATATTCCAAATTCTATCAAGCGTGTTTTGAGATCTGCGATATCGCCGATCGACAAAAGGTACTCAACAGTAAGCGAATTTCTGGCCGAGCTATTGCGGTTGCGAAACCACTTGCCGGATTGGACGACCCGCAACAAAGCAGTTTTTCTGCGTAATTGGAAGGGATTGGACTACCGGCTCCCTCACGACGAAGCAGCGGTTTATAAGCGAAGCACCGGAGGCGAAAATTTCCGACGTGACAACAGCTACGTAGGAAACAACCAAACCGAATTGCTCGCTCAAATGAAGAGTCGATTGGGCTTGCCCTGATCGTCCAGGATTACTGTGAAGGCGATTTACCTACGCTCGAACGTCCAAAATCAAAACAATAACAGCCCTTGATGTGACGACAGCGTGTGTCCGCACCGGGTCGACCAGAGCCCTTCCCCGAACGCCCGCTCAACCAAAAAAATCCCCAGGGTGTAAGCCCCGGGGATTGTCGAAAGAAACTGCCGCACGCCGATCAGGCTGCTGCGGCGAAAAGATCAAACTGCGGCGCCGCCGGCTTCAGCATCGCCGCGTGCTGCGCGTCACTCACGCTATTCGCAATCAGGTGCGTGTCCAGCTCGTCGGGCGTCAGATTTAAACGCTGGGCGAGCCTGCCGAAGTACTGCCCTCGCTTTGCCATCTCCTGATAACGCTGCGCCATGCCGACCGGCAGCTTCACAATGCCTTCGTTCAGCCAGAACCGCGCTGACTCCATCGCATCATGGTGCTGCGTCCTCAACATGTACGCGGTGTCGTACGTGCAGGTCACGAACTCGCATGCTGCCTCGGCATCGACCTCAAACTGCGAGGCCTCCTCAAAATACACCGTTTGCTCGCCGGCCGACGTACGCGCGTACCACCCTGCACGCTCAGGATGCCTGTAGCGATTCCACTGTTCCGCATCGAAATCGCGGAGGCCGACCGTAGGCGCCTCACGGTCATACCGATCCACCGGGTACCAGCCATGCAGAACAATCTCTGCCTTCGGCTTCGGCTCGACGTGAGGAACCGCATATCTGCGGCCAAGCACGTTGACGTCATGCCACGCAGTGAGCGCGGGGAACGCATGCGGCGCGTAGTGGTGCATCGACAGAAAGAAATCGATGGCCACAAGCTGCTGTGGCGTGACGAATTCGAACTGGGGATCGCACAACATGCGGTTGTGTTCGGTATCGGCTATGCGGCCCGACGCCAACTCGCCCGAATGCCGTTCTGCGCGGTCGCGTTCCTCTGCGTCGATCGAAAGCAGCATACGCAGCATCCGCATGCGCTCCCAGAAGCCGTAGGTATCCGCCTGGATTCGCGTGTACCCCGCATCACTGATCGTGCGTCCAACGAGCTCACGCCGAGACAGATCCCACTGGATCGCCAGAAGATAGTTACGGAACTCGTTCAACGGCTTCAGGTGCGCGTGTTCCGGCTCCTGAACCATGAACTCCATCGACTTGTCACGAGCACCTGTGACAGCGCATAGTGCGCAACCGAACCTGCTTCCGCAAGCTGCGCGAGCGCCGCTTTCCCCGGCAATGACACCGCAGACACCGCCATTGCCAGCGCGGTAGATATCCGAGAGTCTGGCGATGGTCGCCGGCGCGAGCGGACTCGAGAACCGGAGTGACCCTGGATCAACCATACAGCCAAGCATGGTCCAGACATCGTCAGACGTCCAGTCCTTCAAAGGCGAAAGCGATAGTGAGCCAGACGCCTGCCGTGTTGCCACGTCGGCCTGCTCGTTGCGCTCAGTCATGGCTGCGCGCCGTACCGCCGACTCGTCCAGTCTGGTGCCTACGACGCTGATGACTTCCTTCACGCGGGCCGATGACGCCTCCTTTTCAAGCCGCGCCCGAAGCCTGCCCTGTGGCTGCAATTTCCAGGCATCGGCGCAGGCGCGTATGCGTTTGCCGTTACGCACGCCATTTTCTGGAGTTCGTACGAGCGTGCCTCGCCCGATCGTTGAAACAACGAACTGCGAGGCCAGCGACGGCTGCGTGACGTGTATCTCGATCGGCAGACCACTGTCCTCCACGAACAGTGCGACCTCATCGAGCATCGCGTGCAGAAAGTTCGCGGTGCTCGGGTTTTCGATCGTGGTATCCGACGACGTAATGTAGTGCCTGACGCCGGGGGCTGCATGCCTCGCCCGCCTGACTGCTTCGAGCATGAGCACCATCGCGCACGTGCTGTCCTTGCCACCGCTTACACCTGCGGCCAGTACATAGCCCTGCTCGACGTACGACTGCATCGATGCAATGGCGGTTTCCATCAGGGTATGAATATCACGGCCCATCTGTTCGCTCCGTAAAGGGATGGGAGCGTCCCTTTCGGGATCGGCTCCCGAAAGGGTTAAAAAGTCATGAGTTCACTACAAGGTCATGCCGAAACTTGCGGCTTGAGCCTCTTCGAGCGACTGGTCGGCCGCGGCGAAAAGATCCGGCTGCCGGGTTGCCCGATCGAGGCGCGGCAACGCATTGGAGAAACGACTTGGCCCGCTGCCGTCGAAACTGTCAGCGCCGGCGGCCGCACAGATGCGAATGCGGCGCGCCGAGTTCACGCGACCAACATGCAGATGGCAGTTGCGTCGGCGCGCAAGTAGTCCCCACGCTTCGGCAGTCGATTCCTTCCAGTCCGTTGACCCGCCGATGAAAATACCAACGACGGGCGAGAGGTACGGAGCGACATCTTCGAGTTGCATGCCGTTCTGTACAGCGATGAGGAGCTGTGAGGGCATGCCTCGCAGACGCTCCATCCAGCGCAATGAGAACTCGAGCGATGCCAGACCGCCCTGGACGATGTCCGGCAGGACGATCCAGTCAGCACGCTCGCCGAGCTTGTCGACGACAGCAAGAAACGCGGCTTCGTCAAACGGCTCGCCACGCTGATATGCGGTCCACGCACCGTTGTCGATGGCGTAGCGCATGCCTTCGGTGCGGTGCTCGCCTTTAGCGGAGACAAGAAGACGCCAGCCAGCATGCGCAAGCGCTTCGAGATTGCGCCGTGTACCGGTCCGGCTGGCATAGCCCACCATCGCAGGGCGGCGCATGATCAGACGCTCCTCAACGGCAGGATCATCGTCGGCGCTGCCATCGACGCAGTAGTAGTCGGCGTAGGCCATGACAGCCTGCGCCCACCCCTGTTTCTCGCCACTCGCATACGGCGCCAGCCAGCAAGGCACTGCACCCGCCGCGCACGGTGTTGCTGCATTAACCATGAAAACTCCACAAGTGAATGCGGAGCGACCCCGGCGGGATCGCTTTCCCGCGGGGTCAGAAAGTACGAGTAGAAGGAGTTGGCGGTCAGCGGGCCCGATACGCCTCGCCTTGCGCCGTCAGGATCTTCCAGTCATCGAGATACGCTTTCGCGATCTCCGGATGGTTCCACAGCACCAGCACGTTTTCGGAATTCACACGCGCGGCGGCCTGACTGTAGTTATACGAACCCGTCTCGACCGTTGCGTGTGTCAACTACCACGAACTTGTCGTGCTGGATCGGATACGCGCGCACCACGACGACAGGCACGCCCGCATACACGAGCGAGCCCATCGCAGCCGCAGCCTTCCCGCTGCGATCCTCTTCGACGTTGTTGTGGTAATCGACGGTTACTTCCACGTCGACGCCACGTCGCTTTGCATCCAGCAGCGCTCTTACGACTGCCGGCGCGGTGAACGAGTAGGCCATCACGCGAATTGACTGCCTCGCACTACGGATGGTTTGAAGGACTAGCTGTTCCGCGCCACCGTCAGGTGAAAACGCCACCTGTACGTCGCTGGTTGCGCTGAGCGCCGGTTGCGCCCACAACATGCCCGCACCCGCAACGAGGGCGCCAGCCACCGTCGCAATGACGATCTGTTTTCTCATAAACGCCTCCGTACGTTTACCGGAAAAGCCTCGGCTCCCGAAAGGGTGCCGAGGCGTTGCACGGTTTGACTCAGGAACAGGTTTTTGGATGACTCAGCGGGTATGTGATTACCCTGCCATCCGGGCACACCCGGAAGTCACCCGGTTCGCCTCTCGGCGCGTGGACCACAATCACGGGCCGCGCAGTTGCGACGTGGGTTTGCGGCGCAGCAGTGCAGGCACACAGCGATGACGTGCCTGCCGCAAACAGCAGCATGAGGAAAGTTTCCATCTGGATATCTCGAATAAAGGGTGTGCGCCGCCTAAGCGGTGCGTGAATTAGCGGGATCGCTCGCGTGGATCGTCACCCACTTGCCCTCGACCAGGACGTCACGCAGGAGCGAGCCGTTCAGGACATAGCTGTGAGTGGTGCCCGAACGCGGGGAACAGTGACGAACTGACAGCGTTACCGCTTCAGTGCGTTTCTGGAGATTTTGAAAAGTGGACATCGACGTTCCTCGTTGGAAATAAGCGAGGAAACGCCCTGTGGGGACGTTCCCCACAGGGTTAAAAACAAATGACACGTCACGCGGCCAGCGCCCGAACGTCGATCACGGCATCGGCCTCACTCACCAGATCAGGCGTTTGCGAGATGAAAAACTCCCGCTCATACCCTCCCTGCTTCAGCACCTCCCGCTTCATCCGCATGAACTGCAGCTTGCGCTGCGGGTCGAGCGGACCATCGGACTCGTCGCTAAAGAGCGTTTGGTACGGCTGCCCGGCGTTCTGGGCCTGGTACAGCGCAATACCTCGTGTGAGGCATTCGTTGATCCAGACCTTCTGGCCACCGGACATCACCGACACCGACTTCGTGCTGTCGGCGTCCGCGTCGTGCACAAGGATTTCGAAACCCTCACGCAGATCGCCGTTTGCAAGCGCGCGCTGCGTGCGGATCTCCACTGTGAACCGCATGCCGTAACAGGCCAGCAACAGCCTGTTGACGGTGTCGGTCAGTGCAGGTCCCGCGTCGTCGATCGTCAACGCTATAACGCCGTCGTTGCCAAGGCCTCTCGCGAGCAGCTTCCATTGGGAAATCTCATCGGAGAGCCGGTCGGCCCGCAGTTGCGTCGCCGAGAACCCGTCGAGCTCAATAGCAAGCCCATTTGCTTCGGCCTGCAGCACTGTCTGGGCACGGATCGCACCTTCAATCCGGCCCTCAAGTTCTGCGACAGCCTCGCGATTGGTGGCCAGCTTCCGGTCAGTCTCCGCAATCGCGGCCGTCACATCGACGGCTGCAAGCTGCTTCGATTCCGCATGGATTCTGGTCATCTCAGCCGTCATACGCGCCTTTTCGGACTCGTATCGGGCTGAGCGCGCAGCGACCTCGTCAGCAACCTGCCTCAACTCCGCGTTAGCGGTCTCAAGGCCCGTTGCAGCAGCATCGAGAAGCGGCTTGCTGGCGGCAAGCTCAGTCGCCGCCTGCAGGTTGCACCGGGCTTCGGTCAGAATCGCGGTGAGCGCATCACGCTCACTGCGCTTTGCAGCAAGCTCCGCAACGACTGGAGCAAGCGCATCGGCCTGTGCTTTCTTCTCGCGATACTGCGCGCGAAGTTCGGCGACCGACACCCGTTGCTCCTCTGCCTGCGACTGCGCCTGCAACGCCTGACTGAGCAGCGGACACGTGGCATGCATCGCATGCCCCACACACGGCACCTGGTCGACTACCGCAGCCTGCTTCGTCAATGTCTCGAAGTGGGCGGCTTTAGTCTGACCCTGCGTCATGAGACCCGAAAGCGAGCTCTGAAGCGTGGCATGACTGACCTGCTTTGCTTCAAGCTCCGCGATAACCCGTTGCAGAGGCTCCAGCTTTACCTCCTCACGAGCAATCAGCAGTTGGGCTTCGTCACGCCTGGCCGCCGCACCCAGAATCGCGTCCTTGTGGGCGAGCGTCGTCTGGTGACTGGTCACGGTCTGCTTCAGCGCATTCACACGCTGCTGGCTCCGAACGGATGCCGCCCGCTCGTCACCATCCAGCGCCTGTACGCCCTTCACCAGTTCGCCAGCGCGCACCGACAACTCACGAAGCCTCGCTTCAGCCGTTGACGATTCGCCTGCCTTTGCCGCCAACGTTACGCGCTCCTGAGTCAGCTTTGTGGCTTCCTCAAGCTTCAGATCGCGTTGCGCCCGGGTCTCACGCAGGACATCGCCCTGCGCCAGCACCAATCGCTCAACCTCCGCTTTCCTTTGCCGTTTGCCCACAAGCGCCGTCAGGTCCGACTGGATCTCCTCAAGCGCCCGGCCAAGAATCTTCGCGACATCGCCAGCTTTTGCCGACAGCGCCTTGAGGTGTTCAATGCCGAGCATTTCCGCGAGCAACGTCTTTATTTCTCCCGCTCCGTAGGAGGCGAGCGGCCGCCGGTTCTGCGCGGAAAAGACACTGGTAAAGAACGTCTGAAGCGAGCCGTTGATGGCTTCGACGCAGCGGTTATAGGTCACCGCCTTGCCGTCCGACACCGTGCCATCGGGCAAGGTGACGGGGCGCCACGCGTCATCAGATCCACGCCACGCAAGGTAGTACTCCGCCTTGCCTGTCTTTCCCGGCTTTCTGAATGTGAACGTCGAGCGGTAGCGGATACCGTCGTGTTCCCATTCCAGCTCCTTCAGCGCACTGGTCCCGCAGATGTGGTCCCAGTACGAAAAGGCATCGACCGATAGCGACGACGCGTGAGACGGCATGATCGGATACGGGTGCAGGTTGTCCATGATCGTCGTTTTGCCAGCCCCGTTGGGACCGACTAGCGCAATCAGGCCATCCGGCAGCGACTCCAGATCAAGCGTGATGCTGTCGCGTTTCATACCGTCGCGCACACCGTAAAAGCCTTCGAGAGTCAGCTTCAGTGGGCGCATGGCGACACCTCCATCCCTTCTGCCATGGAAGCCAGCCGGGAATAGAACGCGATGTCGTCATCATCTGGAAACGGCTCGGTCATCGGGTCGACTCTCGCGACCACAACGCCCGGCGCCTGAAGTTTCCCGGCGATGGCAGCCTCGACTTTTTCGCATGCCCGGCTGAACTCCCGCCGCGCACTCGTCAGCAACTCGTCCCACCCGGCATAGCCGGTGAGGGTACGAATCTCCATCGGGGACCACTGCGTTGCCATGCCCGTGTGATGCGACCACAACAGGTGCTGCATCTCGACCGCAGGGGTGACGACGATCTGGCTCGCTCCCGGCGTGGTTGCGCCGAGGACAAGCATCTGACCGGCTTGCGCCAGAACAGCCCCCCGGTCCTTGCCGAAGGGTTGATGAAGGATTGCCGCCGTGAAACCAGCGTACTCAACGAGCGACTTCTGGATATCGCGCACGTCCTGATCATCCATCACGAACACGCGAACCCACTCCGAACCGGCAGGGTAAAGACCAAACATGATTGCACTCCGTAGTTGACAGGCGGAGTGCGCCCGGTAGGGATCGCTCCCCGCCAGGGTGAAAGAATTGAACTGCTGAGAAAGGTGAAGCAACGACTACATCGATGCGTCTGAGACGCGGTGAAACCTCGTTTCGATAGCTGCGGAGCTATCGGAACAGGGCTCTATTCCACTGCGGGAGAGCCTTACCGGCCTCCCCCGCATATGAGCAGCAAACTACGCTGCGAAAAGATCATCCTCGAGCCACGACACCTGTGATGCGGGCGCAACTTCCACCGTCGCATCAGGCAGCGTTGGCTCGACAGCCTGCGTGAGGACTTCAACATCCACGACCGCACTGGCCGCAGGTGCCGTCGCCTGCTTCGGTGGCAGCAACATCGCGCTCTCACTTTCGTCAGCAGTCAGCCCCGCGAGAACGGCAGCAGCGATCGCCTCCGCGTAGCCGGACTCCAGCATCTGGAATCGCGCAACGATAGGAGCCGCCTCCACGTTTGCATGCTCAGCCCACCGCTCGATCTTTCGATCGACGGTTACTTCAAGACTGATGCCTTGCGATCGTGAACGCGTCACAGGCAGGATTCGCGCTTCGACCTTCAGACCCGCAGCACCTGAAAACAGCGCTTCGATCGCTTCGCGGTCCACCGACTGCCGATGCTCCTCGTCGACCTGCCAACGAACGCGAACGAACTTGTCGCTCGAATCTGCTGCCATGGCCGCAAGGCGCTCCATGTCGGGAGGCCCGTCGAAATCGATACAGATCGTCTGGCGCGCCGGCGTTGGAACAAGCACCGCTCTCGCGTCGTCCGTCTCAACGTCCCATGCCAGATAGCCCTTATCGCCTTCCTCGCCGTAGTGAAACCGCCCCGGCGAGCCTGCGTAAGCTACGACGCGGCCGCCGCGGTCCCACTGCTGCGACTTGTGGATATGACCCAGCATGAACGCGTCACATTCGGCCTCGAAAAGCGCACCCAACGAGAACTCGTGATCGAACCCCGCCATCGTTACGCCGTGTTCGGTCGTACAACCGTTGACCGTGCCGTGGGAAACGCCGACTGTCCGGATGCCGGCCGCGCGAAGCTGCCTGTTAATGCGCCCCGCTGCTGCCAGATAGTCACCGAGTACTGCTTCCAGCCCCGTCGCGGCATTCTTCGCACCGACCGCGGCCGCCAGCTGCCCCTTGTTGATCGTGGGCAGACAGGTGAACACGACATCGGCGCCAAGCTTGAGCACGCTCGCCAGTTCCTCTTCGTTGAAGACAGGGCCCGCCGATTCGAAGAAACGTCCCTCGAACAGGCTGACCTGCTGCACGCGCTCGGCAATGAAAACCGGGTGAGTGGTTCCCATCAGCGCGAAGTTGCGAAGCGTGCCAGGCGGCTCGTGCGAGAACGTGCCTTGCAGCATGAGAACCGGCATACCGAGCGTCAGACGGTTGATGTTTCTCGCTAACAGGTTGAGCGCCGGGGCGTGAGCATCGAGCCGATGATCGGTCGAGTCACCCGAGATGACAGCAACGTCCATACAACGATTGAGCGCGTCATCGACAGCGTAGGAGAAACAACGGTCCGCCTCGTCGAGGTTTTTCGGCGAGTAATGCAGGTCAGACATGTGAGCGATTTTCACGTCGCCTCCTCAAAAGAAAAAAGGCCGCCCAGGGGCAGCCTCAATAGATAGCGCGCCATGCGGCGCGGTGGAAAAGCGGTCAGCGAGACAGCGTGTCCCGAACCTTCATCAGCGTCACGCCAAGCAGGTTCGTGCCACGCCAGTTCGCCTTATCAAGAATCAGCGGGTCCCGCTCGCCCAGCCCTACGCCCCAGATACGGTCGTAAGGACTGGCCTCAACAAGCTCGGTTGGCGCGGTCGCCAGAAGCAGCGAGCGCAATCCCGGATTCTGGGCAAACTTCTCCCGGCATCCGACATAGACAATCGCCTCGCGCTTCGCTTCCCACGTGGCAAGGTCAAAACCCTTGACGGTCCGTCCGATCGCTTTCTGATCTTTCGGGTAGCGCGCGTTGAGAATTTCTGCAGATGCTTTCTCGTCGCCAAACAGCTTCGCCTTTGAAAACATCATGAACTGCTCTACCGACGAAAACTCAACACCGTGATAAGCGAACCGGCACGGGTGCCAGTTGCTAAACGCGTCGTCAGCGCCGAAGAACAGCGTGAAGTTCGCGATTCTGCGCATCGTAAAAGCTCCTAGAAGACGGTCATGCACCCGTCGCCTTCGCCCCAACCGATCTGCAGCTTCGCAGGTTCGGGTTCGATAAACGACGTGCTCATGCACTGCTGGCACTGGACAACGATCCGCTGCGTTCGATCGGCAGTGAAGACCTTGAACAGGTCACCACCACATCCGCCGCACCGCATCTGCTGCAAACCCGTGAGGGCACCCAGATTCTTCGACATAAAATCGATGCTCCATCAAGAAAGGATAGTGATCCGCCGGTTGCGGCGGAAGAATTCGATGCGCAGATGTGCGCGGTCGAAAACGCTTTAGCAAGTCCGCTTGCTGAAGGGCTCTCGTACGCGAGGAAAGAAAAAGGATGACCAGCCCCGAAGGGGCCGGTCAGGGTTAGACGTAGCTATTTGCCTGTTTGATGTCATCGTCGAACGCAACGGGATCATCGAGCGCCGCTGTAAGGCGTGCGTTCATCTGATCGACGTCTGCCAATCTTTCCGCCCAGCCGCGCCCGAATGTGACGTGCGCGTATCTGCGGAAATCCTGCTGACGATCCGGCTGACTCATACCGAGCCGGTTCAGCAGATCCGACATGCGGTGACGCTTGTCTTCAAGGGTTTCATCCGGCTCCGGTTGCCCGGCCATGCCGCCACCCTCACCGTCCGCACCACCGGCGCTGTCAGTTTCACCATGCATCGGCCCGCCCGTTTCAGGTTCACCAACGTCGGCTTCCCCAAACGTCTGCGGCAGCACTTCGACGTTACCTGCTGCTTCGATCAGGGCAACCGCCCGGTTCGCCGCATCAAGCGCCGGTTGCGGCTCGTCGCCTGCATCCAGTAACGCGCCGAGATCGATATCGGCATCGAGCACGGTCAACATCTGCTTCTGACGTACGGCCTGGCCGTTGTCGTCAATGCGGGTGATGTCGAATTCCTTCTTTGACAACCAGAATCGCGTGCCGGTCAACCTGCCTCGCGCGAGCGAGACGGTCTGCATGGCGGAATACGCTTTCTGCAGGACGTAAATCGAATTCGTCGGAAGTTCGATCAGCCCAAGCCCCTTGACATCGGGAATCGCGAACACGAAGTTCGCGCTCAGATTGCATTTGCGGTCCTGATACTGCGGGCACACATGCGGATCGCAGAGGCCGTCGGGAATGTCGTCGTCCTGCCGCTGGATGACAAGACGTCCACCGAAAGACCGCCGCACCCGTTTTGCACGCTCGTCGCGCTCGACCGGTGCATAGGTCTTGCAGTAGCGCTTGCCGTCGCGACCATATTCCGAGAAGTACTGGCGGCCGGTCGTTGTGTAAGCGGCCATCTGGTTGGGCACGTTGCGCAGCCAGTCGTCAAAGGCAAACATCACTGGGAAACGATGTAGCTTGACGCCATCGCCACGATCCTCACCATAGAGGCGAAGAATTTCGTCGGCCGTGTCGGGGTTTGAGAAGTCGGATCGTCTGCAAGTGAAATGCGCGACGTTTCTCGGGATGAGCGCATTGCGCAGCTTGAGTTTTGTCTCAATGACCTTTCCGATCGTCTCATATGAGTCGCCGGCGGCCACCATCGCGTTGTACAGCTCAACGGCCTGCGGGATGCCCTGCGCAGCGCGCGTAAGCACCTTGATGCCAGGCCTGATCTTACCGATGACCGGCGGGCGGATTGCGCGCTCTTCGACCAGACTGCGAGGCGCGTTGTCGAACATCTGGACGACTGCGTTCATGAAGGTTTCCTTGCGAGAAAAAAGATGGCGTTCGTACGCAACGTGCTGGCCTGGGATTCCATCTCCCGGGCAGCGACATTGCCGCGACGTTCGCTGACATGGTGGATAAAGACGGAGCGCTCGGCATCGCTGAACATCGCGACCTTCGCGACCTCACAGCGGCTGCGCCATGCGTCGGACGTGGTGTCCAAAGCGCTACGCTCGTTGTCGAGCTGAAGCTTGATGGCCTCGGCAATGCGTTCGTTGAGGCGGTCGTGCAACAACATAAGCACCTCCAGTTGAGAAAAGCCCACCAGGAATCGATGGACGAAAAAAAAGCCCGCTCCGGTAAGGGAGCGAGCTTCGTGAAATCAGGATAGATGTGACCTACGCGCCACGTCCCTTCTGGGGACGTGGCGAGCAGGGAGCGGCACCGGAAACCGGTGCGCTCTGTCAGAGGACGTAAAGTCGTCCTCGCGCAGCATGGTCACGCCGCGCAACAGCCCTTTTCGGAAAATACATTCCGCCGCAGGAATCACGGATCAGCCAACTTCGATCGTTCTACCCAGATCAGGCTCTGGAGAGAGAACACCCGAAAACCTGGGTTCGAACGATGTACCGGCGCAAAGAATGCGGGCCAGGTACGAGTATCACAGCTGAAATTGGGGAGTCTGTAGCGGGCAGACTCAGCACAAGAAGATTTCCACACCGGTAGCTATCCGGTCGGAGCATGCTCAGGAGCACGACTTGGAGAAAGAAGATGGACTCCGGGCTTGGAGTCGAGGTCGATGCGTCAGAGACGCGGGGAATGGATTGAAGTATCCGGGCAAATTGCCCGAGGGAGCATCTTAAAGCTCACGAAATTGATATAGCTTTTGCCTGCTTGACGGTTAAGTGTTCAGTGAGAATTTATGTGAGAGAGAACACATACACCGAGAACACGTTATGTCTGGCTTCGAAACGGAAAAGCCCGAGGCGGCTGACCCAGAACGACTGATTGCCCCTTCCCCTGCTGCCCAAACGGGCGCGGGCGGTCTGCGACCCATCAAGCGTCTGACGAGCGATGACCGCCTTGCGCGAATTCATCCCGAGACGCTGGCCAAAACCGAGTTGCTGTACTACTCGGACTTCGCGCGCACCTTCGTGAGATCCGATTACAACTTCTGCGCGGCAAAGATGACCGTTGCGCGCGGCGGCAAGCTTCTCGCGCTGGAGGCGGAATTTCACACGGCAGAAACGTTTTTCCGCAAGGCACTCGTCTGGGCCAACAAGCTGCACGGTCGCAGCACCGGCCTTGAGCCGGAGCGCGTGACGCTCGAAATCAAACACCCGATGTCGGGACGCCTCGTGCGACTGCTCACGATTTACGACCAGCTCTTCCGCAAGACCATGGAAGCTCTCGTTGGCCGCTCAGTGATGGCACACGATCGCAAGTCGGCGCTTGACGCCGCAGCCGCGCGCATCAAGCAGATCCCCATCCTGTGCATGCCGGACAACGACCGGTACACACCGGAAGGCGTACTGCTTCCCGACCACGACGACACCCACTGAACCCCGCTGGTTCGCCGCCGGTAGAGCTCATCCTTGACATCGGGCGGTATCGGGCAGGCTGTAATCCAGACAACGAGAAGAGGCATCTTCATGGACATTCGCGAGATCCAGCGACTGCACGCCCAGTTCGCCCCAGATTCGATGGTCATCGACCTTCCCCGCCAGATCGCTGCATTGCCAGCGCCGGGCGATCATTCTGAATCCGACCCATCGCGCGCGATTCATGCTCGCATGGCAGGCGTGGCGCCACGTGCGAGACAAGCTGCCATCGGACTTGCCATTGCCGCCATGGTCGCCATGGCCGGAATGGGCGCAGCGTCGCTTTACAGGAATTTTCAGGCGGGTCACCACCCGGCGTCGACGGTCTCAACAGCGACCGAACAGAAGTCGGACGCGTCGCCCCAAACGACAGAGAAGCCGGCGTTTCAGGAAGTCGACGCCACGCCCGCTCATCCGGTCAGCGCCGCGCCCACACTGAGCGCCAGCGACTTTGCTTCCGCCGGTTCGCTCGGCCTCACCGCCGACCAGTTCAGGAACTCCCTGAAGTCCCCGGCGTGCGCCGGTCAGCCTGTGACGTCGCCGTCGGCGCCCGCGCTGTCGAGCGAAGCACAGCTCGCGGCCGTTTCACCGATCCATCGCGTGGGCGCGAGCCGTGAAACGGCTGCCGCAGCAACGCAGCCGACGCCGCGGGCGGAGCCGGCGCCTGCTCAGGCTGTTGTCGTTGCCAAACCTGCACCAGCGGCTCAGACCAAAGCGCAGTCCGCACAGGCCGCACAAGTCACGCAACCGCCGGCGGCTGCGGCGCAAGCCCCCGCTCCGGTGGCGCAAGCGGCACAACCGGCGCAGCCGGTACAGCCGGTACAGCCCGCCGAAGCAGCCAAACCGGCCCGCGCTGCGCACCGCCATATCTCGCGCCCTCGCGTGGAGCAGAACGCGGAGTCCGGTTCAGACGCCAGACCGGCCGCCGAAAGCCGCGCCGCGCCTGCCGAAGTGAAGATGTTCTAGGGAGAATGGCACTTACTTAAGCCCGTGGAGCGTGCCCATATTTTTGGACGCGCTCACGTGCGATGTGACGAGGCTCTTTCAGCCATGGGTAGGACTTCGGTCTTCGTTTGCGCATTCGTGGTTCGATGCGACCGGGGCGACTCCCAACGCAAGACTG
>NZ_CADFGP010000096.1 GCF_902833905.1 Paraburkholderia tuberum STM678
ACCTTGATCTGCGGCCATCGCGAGCGTTTGTTGCTTCATCGTGTTTTGCGTTTGTCGTTTCCTGTGCGCTCTATAACGCTTGAGGCGCACATTCGGTGGACTTAATCAGCGTTGCCCTAGATGTAATCGCTAGACAGTCTATCCTTGCGGCCAAGAACTCAAAGCGTCCAATCAGCAAGGCCACAAAGCGTCGCGTGCGCCAAGATAGGATCGAAGTCGAGTGCTATCTCTGCGGCAACATGTGCATTCATAAAGCGCTAGAGAATACGTCCGCTATCTACTACGAGCATCTTTGGCCGACGAGCTACGGAGGAGATAGCGTGGAAGAAAATCTGCTCCCGGCCTGCTTTGCATGTAATAGTGAAAAAGACGACATGATACTTTGGCACACCGGGGCGGTCTTTTCATTCGTCTTGAAGCCAAACCCTTCAGAACAGGAGCGTACCAGAATACGTAGAAGAGAGAAGGTGGCACGGCGCATTCAAGACATCCTTGCCTTCGCCAATCAGACGCAGTGTACGCTCAAGAGCGCAGCAGTCGAGATTGGCCCAGCGAAATTCGAAAAATTAACAGCCATCGACGACGAAGACGCGATCGATTACTTTAACCTCCACTTCGCTTGACTGTATGGAATATCCTTGCCTCGTATTTGAACAGCGTCCCGAAGACGCTGACGCCCCCAGATTTTGTATGTTCCACGCACCGGCCGCTGAGATCGAATCTTGGTCAACGGTTCCGAGACTTACGCCGGAAGACTCAACCGGGATCCAACGGAAGAGGAATGATTTCAAGGTCAGATCGATCAGGAGTTTCCTTGAGCAGGACCAAAGAAACACCATTCCCACCGCCATCGTCGTGACACTCGGTGCAGGAGCGTACAATCTACAACTAACAGGCGAAGGGTCCGGGCTCGGGACTATTACGCTGAGTGAGGATAGCAAGAACCAGATCTTCGTCGTCGACGGACAGCACCGTCTTTACGGCATCAAGCTTTTCTCACCAGATGCTGCAATTCCCGTAGTGGCGATACTCGACGCGACCAACGAGGAGCGCGCGTTTCAGTTCATTGTGATCAATAACAAGGTCTCAAAGGTCGCAACGGATCACATCCGAGCGTTGTCGATCAACTTTGGAGATCAGACATCCAGTCCGTCACTCGAACAACGCCTTAAATCTGCGCGCTTGTCACTACATCGAAACGTCCAGTTGGTGGGACAGGCCGACGAGTTAGCAGACAGCCCATTTCAAGGAATGGTGAGCCTCCCGGGCAAGCCAAACCCTGAGAATCGACCAGTTGTCCCTGCAGCAATCGAAGCAGGTGTAGCTTACGTCCAATCAAAAAAGTTCAAGCAGCTTCCAGATGATGAATCGGCCTTTGATTTTTTTCTGGCGATTTGGTCTGACATCAAGCAGCAGTGGCCCGAAACTTTCTCCGGGCAAAGTAAGCTAATGAACAAGGTGGGCGTTGTCACTATGACCAAGTATGTGACTGACGAGATGATCGCTCTTTCTACGTATGGAGGACAAGCGATCGATTTAGGAAATGCTGAGGACGTATGTAACGCAGTAGTTAAAATCCTGCAACTTCAGACCTCACAATTCTGGCTGCGCGACTGGACGATTACAGTGTCCGACACCAAGACTGTCCGCGATCAGATCGAGGCGGCGCTGCGGACTGTCCAACAAAACATTCGCGGCGGCGACCCGTGGGATCAGGAGGTGACTCTTCTCGCGAACGATGCCGCTTCCTAACTTTTTTAGTCCAATGGGGTAAGAACCAGATAGCTGTTCTCCCGCTTAGGACAAGGTTTCGACTTTCTTCAATCGGAAAGCGAAGTTCATCAAATGACACTTGATCGACTTCGCCTTCTCGCCGAATAGGCAATCCGCTTTTCCGCCCCTAGCAGCTCTTCACGACGAATGCGAACGAGCCACCTTCATTCTCAATCTGCCGCAGTCAACTGACTATTGGTGTGTCAGAGACTGTGCTAGCTCTGTTAGCAGGTCCTCCTCGCGCCTGCTCGCAAGATAAGACAGCCCACGGTGGACATGGTGCAGCAAGGCGTTACGTACGGCGTCGTTAGACACCTCGGCACCCTCGCACAATATGCGAGTCACTAGAACGTTGTGATACAGATCCTCGTGACCGCCGGTAAAGGTACGCCAGTCAATCTCTAGGCCGCCGGCGAAGTTGAAATTTTCGCTGGGAGGAATCGAAGGGTTTGCCAGCGAAAGGCACAACGCGTGGCGACAGATCGCATTGTTGTGCTCTATTCCAGTACGTCTCTTCAGCGCGACGAGTTGGTTCTTGGCAGTTGCGGTGAGCTTTACCCGCTCAATGATGCTCATGCGGCCTCCAGCGAATTGGTGCGATCCATGCCATTTCGAACAGTCGTGTGGCCAAGCTCGTCGTTGAACTCCAAGACATATTCTTTGTTCGTGTATGGTCGCAGTGCATCGTGCGCTGCACCTTCCACTTCTTCGTCAGTAGACAGCACAAGAACCTGGTGAGAAACGGTTGCGAAGAACCGTTTGATCAACGATGTCCGGTGCTGCCCATCCAACCGCGCGAGCGGCGTATCCACAACGACCGGGAATCGCCCCTTTCGCTCCTTGATTAAAGCGCTGAGCACCGAGACAGCTAACATCTGACGTTCACCAGCCGACAGACGGTCCATTGGAAGCTCTTGTCCTTTGCCGTCTTCGATCTTGACTTCGTAGGAGATTGGATCGACAACTACTCGTGAAACCAGCTTTCGCTTACGGAGCAAGTTCTGAAACTCTGTGGTAATCATGTCCGAAAGCCAGTGGGCTTTGGACGCGAGAAGTCGATCCTTGAAGACGCTCAATGCTCGTCTCGCGCGGAGCGCTGCCTCAAGCCCCTTCGTTTCGAGCGACCGATCCCGGAAGTCGATACTCAACCTAGAACGAGCCGCATTCAACCGAGTCTGCACGTGATTCAAGCTGCTCTGGACTTCGGCAATCGACTCTGCCAGGCGAGCAACGTGTTGTTCCGCCGAGGCGGTCGCCTGCGATCTATCTTGCATTTTGGTCAGGATCTCCGCCAATTGTTCTTCGGCGGGGACCTCACCTAGCGCTTGTTCGGACCTGGTGAGTTCGCGTCGTGCAGAGTCCAAGGAGGTTACTGCCTCTCCTGTCCGCGCTCGAGCGTGATCAATGCGGAGCGCGAAGTCCTGTGGACTCGATTCCAGCAAAAAAAGAGACTTGCGATCTGCCGCTGCGCGGGTCAAATCTAGATCGCGCTTCAAGAGATTTCTTACGGCCTCGACCGACGCGCTTGGCACCTCCTTCGACAGGGCAGTCAACAGGCGGCGATCGCGTTTTTTGAATTCATCGACTAGCAGCTTGGAATGACGAGTCTGCTTATCTGCTTCCCATTCGTGCTCGTATTGGACCCAGAGATCGCCAAGCCACAACAGGGGCAAAGCGGCGTCCGACATAGCCTCTGCAAGCGAAGATCGAGCAGCGCTGACACGAGCATTGGCGGTCTCGACCTTGTGCCGAATTGCGGCTGCCTGCTCATATGCCGCAAGCCCGCCTCGACGGGCCTCGGCCATATAGCGATCGAGTGCGAGTCGGGTCTGATCTAGCGTGTTCTGGGCAGATGCCTGCTCCTGCAGGAGATCCGCGTGTCGTCCACGGAGTGTTTCCTCTTGCGACTCTAGGTCTAGAAGGGCACTCCTGGCCGTTTCGTACTCGGCAGAGGTGTCTTTGTTGCGGAGCATAGATCGTCGCTCGACGGCCTTCAGGTCGTTCCCAAGCACATCGATCCCACCGATTCCAAGGAAGACCTCGGTGGCGCGCCTTAGCAATTCAGGCAGACGTTCCGGATTCGCCAGTCCTTCGATCTTTTCACCGTCAAATAGGAAGAGACTAACAAGCTCTGGCGGAAGAATCCCACCGATGAATTCTTCCCAGCCTTGTGTAAGGTCGATGTCTTGCGTGCCGTCAACCATCACAGAAAACAATTCCGTGAATGTACTGGGTTGCGGCCTCCACTCTCGTCGCACAGTCACTGCCATGCGACCGCCGCCCATATCGACAACAAGTTCGATTGAAATTGCCGAGTTGGTCGTTACGTCGGAGCGCTGCAGCGATTGGACCAGTTGCTCGTATTCGGTTCGCCGGCTGGAACCCGTGCCCTTCGCTCCGTACAACCCGATCTGCAATGCAGTCAAAAGGGTGGTCTTCCCACTGCCGTTCAGTGCCTTAACCAGGATTACGGAGCGAGCGGCCGTTACCGACAGATCTATGAACTGCCGTTCTCGGAAGGGCCCAAAGTTTTCAATTGCAATGCTCGAGAACGTTATCTTTGCCATATCGAGGCCTACTTCGTGTTATTGCTCGTCTTCGGTACCGGCTCAGCCAATTCATCGTTGAGGATCTCAACTTCGGCTGACTGAGTCGCGCGCTCTTCGTTCGTCAGCGCAAACTCAAGTGCCTCGCTCTCTGTTCGGAACGCGTGGAACTGGAGTATTTCTTCCAACTCATCCAAGTGCTTCGATCTCTTTTGCGTCTGCATGGATTGGAACTGAGCGCCCAGAAGAGATCGAGTGAGCTTGAAAAGCTCTTCAGATGCTTCAGGATCAAGTTCCTCTGCAACCTGCTTGAGGACCGCGAGATCGCCCCTATCAAGAGGCAGAGGCTCCAGCTCGCGTCCGGGGTATGCGCGCTCGTAGACTTGCTCGAAGATATCCGGGACCAAGTCATCGATTTCACGCTTTTCTTCGACCCAGATCCTTCGGATCTCATCAAGCTCGTCGATCGATATCAGTTCGATCGCCTCACCGCCTTGTGATTTCGCCGCGATCTGAACTGCTCTCTGAGCTCGAAGCAAATTTTCAAGCAGCTCGGCTCTATACGCTTGCTTGTAGGGACCGTGCACAAGGGTGCCTTTGAACACAGTCAGACGGCCAGTCATTCGACGAAAATCGCGCAGCTCTCGGTCTTCGACGGCCAGATATTGGTTTCGGTAGTCAAGAATCGGCTGCATCCAGCGCTTCTGCTCGTCGTTCTGAATCATTGCCTGCATCGACTTGTCTTGAGTCACCATCGTACAGACGTAGCACCCAAATCGACTGTCACCGCAACTCGGTGTTGACTTGTCCACGACGACGGGACACTCCGAGTCAGCAGTGGCGCCTCGATAGATATTGAACAACTCTTGATTGTCCACTCCCCAAGGGTTGGGTTCAGTGATGATGTATTCCCAGACATCGTCGCTGCTCCAACTTTCGATCGGCAAATACACCCAAACGCGCGCTAGCTTCGGATCCTTGTTTCTGCTCAACCGGTCGCGAGTGCTGCCGCTGTACTGATCCATCACTTTGTCACGCGCCTGGCTCTCTCCTCGACGCTGACCAAGTACTAGGATTGCCTCACCGCTAGACTCCGAAAGATTCTGAATGAAGGCGGTGGAAGCGCTAATCTTAAGCCGATCTGTGCACCATCTGAACTTCGGGCGCGGAGCGGGATAGCCTTTACCGATGAGATTGACCCAGAACCGGTTCTCCATCGTTGGAGTCAGGCGATGTGCCTTGATGGGAAGGCCCTGATTGGCAGCAGCCAGTTTCATGCAGAGCAGGGAGTTCTCTACCCATGCCGCAATCACTGGATTCTCGACTAACGTATCGGTGCTGATGACGTGGACGTCCTTACGCCGCTGGTCTTTTGGGAGCAACGAAAGAGCATTCCAGATCAGCTGGAGTGACGCGGTCGAATCCTTCCCTCCGCTGTAGCCGATGATCCATGGAACCGGATCGGACAGGTAGAGATTTTGAATCTCTTCGATAATCTGTGAAACCGAGTTTGTCACTTTGCGACCTTTGTCCGTCGACGCGGCGCCGTGCCGCGAGATGCTAGCAGTGCTCGCTCAGCAACGGTTTCGTCATCCGTCAGCTTCAGCCCTAGCACGTGTTTTAGTTCGTTTGTCGTGAGAGTGACGTTCTGGCCGGACTTCGCCATCGCACCCCCAACCATGGCGCGTCCTTCCCAAGTAACGGCGTTCTTTCGCGACCAGTCGATAGAGCGCAACTTCTTGATTCGTTTCGCCAAATCGTGATTCGGTAGCTCGAAGATTGCACGCCCCGCTCGGCCGAGGGCTTGTAGCACAATCGCATGGCAATGAATGAAGTCGCGGCGGACCTCGCCGGCCGTCATTTTCGACTCTCGCACATAGATCCATTCGGGAATTTGCTCACCAACTAGTTCCCAGAATTGCTGACATTTGCGTGATGCTGCTGCGAAGTCCTCAAGTTCCTTTTCCGGCAGTAACTCGACGATCGAGTAGTGAAGAGCGCTCAACGTGAAAAGCTTTCGAGATCGCGCGGACAACGAAGATCGCTCAGTCTCGATGAGATTCTTGAACAGGTCGGAGGTGAGGCTCAGATGCTTTGCTACGTTGGCAGCCGCGCTACGATGGTCGTACAAAATGCCAAGCGACGCAGAGGGCTTCACGGCATAGCGATTTAGATCGGCAAACATCTGCTGGCAACGCTCCAGCCCCCGATCGAGGAAAAAGACTACTGCAATCGTCTCGTCACCGAGCTCAGGCGCGGTGGCTAACGCGGCCTCTATCGCTGCACGTCGATGTTGTCCGTCATTTACGATGAATCGAGCTTCCATCGATACCGACAGCGTACCCATCCGAAAAGTAGAGGAGGCGTCTGACCCAACCGGGGCAAACGCGACTCCGCCGTCGATCGAGGCAGTGATCGCGGAGAAAGTGTAACCATTCTTGTTTTCAACGATGTAGCGCGCGATCTCAGGCACTCTCGCTTTGTTTAGAGTGCGCTGTGCCCTCAGCTCCGGCACCAGCTCTTCCTCGTCAAACAGGAAGAGCTTTGGCAAGAGCCGAAGCGGGCACATGGAGACGTAGTATTCTCGCCCCGCCTGGACGCCACGAATCGCCGGGAACACGTAAGAGAAACTATTAGCCATAGTACTGCAATGGTAGCACATGTTTGTATATCAAGATACAAACGTGTGTGCTTCGGTGAGCGGATGTACGGTGTGACCCTTCGTCCCGGTTACACTCGCAATGAACCGCCGAAACACCGGCTCGGTCAGGGGGCGATACCTCCGGGCACAAGGGCGCGCGGAATGCGGCGCCCCTCGGAAGTCGTTCGCATCTCGTACGCAAGCCGCGACGGGCGAGCGGCATAACTTACATGAATAGGACGGTTTCGCCCGTAAAAATATAGTCTGTCAAAAGGTAAGTTCGACATAATCCAAAGAGCGACTTCTTGCATGTCCTCGTCATCGACGATGAAATCGCAGGCGGCTCCGCCTCGACCGCATATTTTCGCGCCTGTTGGTCCGATTTCCTCTGCAGCGTGTTGATCCAGTTTTGGCGCTATTCCGTGGCTAATGTGCTTTCCAAGTATGTGGGAGCAAAATCCATAGGTGAGTCGAATTCCGCCAAAATAATCGATGATGGGATCGAGTACGGCGATAGCGAGATTATGCAGCGCATTGTAAGTCTCCGCGCGGCGGGGGGTATTATCAACACGAACGCGCTGCTCCGTCGCGCCACACTCAATAAAATCGCGGAAGATAAAGTTTGCGCCGCAAGGTTGATCAAGTGACGGGATCGTCTTGCTCGGTACAAGTGAGAATCCTTCAATCGACAGGCGCCGCCGCTCGAGCTCGTCTCCTAGTACGTGTGCAGAGATTCCATAGCCTAAGGGATCGAACAGGGCCAAGCGCTCGAGGGCTTGGTCGAATGCGTACTGATCCGCGTAGCAAGGATCTTCGTCGCTTAAGTATCGAGATTTAGTGTAAAGCAGCGGCTTCTCGTATTCTCCACTGTACTCGAATATATCGTAATGCTGGCGCCGAATATTGATTTTTGTGCGCCGAGTCATGCTTGGAAGCGCTGACCAAAAGTTATCAAACTCCATCAGCGTCAGCTTGCCAGAAAGGGCATGTATTTTTATTAACTGTACCTCACTCGCGTCGCGATAGAGCAAAAGTCCGCACCCGACATACACGCGAAGGACTGGCGATAGACGATCAACAATCTGCTTTTGAAAAATTAATGCGCCTTCCGGATCCAGCCATCCCAATCCAATCTCTGCTGAATATTTGCAAGCGGCACTAATCTGGTCGGTGCTCGCCGCGTCCTGTAAAAGGCTCATGCCGGCAGATCTGGCACGTTCGTAGTCACCAAAAAACGCCTTGATATCACGTTGTAGCCGAGGTTCCAATGTTCGATATGGAGGCCGTTTTACGAAGATTTGCATCGCGAAGAACACTCGCAGGTCGTCTGTACGCGCTGCAGTCGCCCGTTCGAGTTGTGTACGGTCATACAAGCAGTCCAAAGCACGGTTCGCTCTATTCAGTGACCCGAGCTCTTTCACAATTTCGTCGGCAGTGTCGACTTCCCCGCGGTCAGGCTTCCGGCCAAGATCGAGCGTGATCTCCCACAGCTTATCTAACAACGGGCGACGATCCTGTGAGACGGGCGACGGTGGACGCATGTTCGGCTCTCTGCGCGTTCGCCGGTCGACAGTCTTTGCTAGAGCAATTAGCCGTGCCCCAACTCCGCGCGTTCGATAGCGGTCAGCGAGGAACCTCTGCTCGATTTGTTGATCGGCGAATACGAACGCGATTCCTGGCCCGACCGGGAATGCTTCCCGTTGCAGTGCAAGCTCCAAGTAATCCTTGAGCTCATCTTGGGAGAAGTACTTTTGAAACGTGTTCCGGGAGCTGAGAAACCCGTCACGGTATTGCTGTCCGCCGGCTCGGGCAGAATTCAACATAACGGCCACGGAAAGAACTTTCCGTGTGACCCCGAATGCCTGCCGCAATGCCTCAATTCTTTCAGCTGGGTCTTCGATAACATTGACGACGAATCCAAGATTAACCGCGTCAGCCTCCGTAACAGTATTGTCGGGAGCGTAATATGGATCCCATCCGGAGACGGAATAGCCACTCGACCGTAGCGCAGCAATGTCATCACCTCGCCCGCAACCGTAGTCGAAGAATGTCCATTCATTCGAGAGCAGTCCGTGTCTGAGAAGCAGCTGTACCGGAGCTGAAAGGTTGCTGCGACTGAGCGCCGTCAGGTGCCGGGCGATGACACCGGGAAGGCACTCAAGTACATCGTCAGTGGGCTCGGCGTTGCCCACGGGAAGAAACTGTCCATCCTTTAACTGGTACCCCTTCGACGCAATAAGACGACGCCAATTCAGGCTAAAGCCAATTGTAGAAGGAGCGTCGAATAAGCCGAGTTCTTCAGCTTGCTGCGTGATGAAGGTGAATTTCGATCGCAGCGCATGACCGGCAGGAAGAAGTAGCTCTTTGCGGTGAAGAATTGGAGGGTTTAGTGACTCGGCATACGAACGATATGCGGGGGAGGCATGCTCAGCGCGATCGACAACAAGCGACTCGAATAGCGATGGAAACGGTTCGTCAAAGAAATCGCGGTAAGTGAGCAGGGAGACACGTAGCGTCTTACGGTGAAGTTTGATAACGTTGGCTCGGTCTCGTATCGCTTGAGGCGCGCGTCGCAACGCGTCCGTGACGACGGCTACGTAGACTTCGTCAAGTTCCGCGAGAGCATCTCGATGAATGTATAACTCGTCGATTACCAGCTTACCTGTAGGTTCAAGCATCCCTTGCTCCTGTTTCGCTCTAAGCGAATACTTAAGGACAAGTTGTTGCTGAAAGCAACGTGTTGATCTCACTTTTGCGGGATGATCCGCGCGGGTCGTAAGAGATCGAGTGCGTGTCGCGGCGAATGCGAGACTAGACAGTACAGGTAGTGGCTCGAATTGCCCATCGTGGCTTGCCCGAGGACGACTCAGAGAGCAGTACAAGTTTGGCCGACGCACGGTTGGGTCAGGTCGCGAAGCCCCGGCCACCGTCAGCGGAGCGTAAGTTCGTCAACCGTCCCATGCCGCTAGGAATTTCTCAAGGTGGTAGCGCAAATACACCGCTTGCTTCTTCGTTGGCTTCTTGCGCAGGGGAGCTGGCACACCCAGTAACAAGCAGTCTTTTTCGAGAGGGTGTCAGAGACGAGCATGTCGCCAGTGTCAGGGTCGAACGTGATCAGGTATTCGTCAAACAGCCGGTCTAGGTTGGCGATCAGGGGCAGCCCGTTGTGCGGATCCAGCCGCTGCTGGTCGTTCGAGTCCCACCACGCTCGCATGTGTGAGGAGATTAAGAGGATGCCGATCGTGCAGCCTGTGACCGCGCAAGCACCTTCCCACAAACCCAGTAGCTCCGCCCGATACTGACCTTGCCCCATTCGGGCTTGGACGAGCGCTTGGCGCGTAGTGGGCTTGTCCGGATAGCGCGCCTCGATATCCGCAATGTCCCGCGCCAATGTCGGCTTAGCGGAACGGGCAGGGAACTCCTCCACGGTCACAAGCCGCTCGACCTTTACGTATACGTCCCCGTTAGGCCTGCGGTCGACACTGTTGAGCTTTCGCAAATGCTCGCGATCATAGAGCTTCGCCTTGGGGTCGCGCCGGTCATTCCCGTGACGCATGACAGCATAGGTGGGACGACCGGCCTCAAGGCGGGCGATGCTGCGCTTTCGCTCAGCGCGCCCGATTGGATCGTTCCTCTTGCCGGGGGGGGGTCCGTCCAAACACGAATGGATTTGCGGTCCGTACCCGGCTCCTCCTCGCGGTACCACAGTTTCATGACGATCGTATCGGTCGCTTCGTCAATCGCGTCCCAAGAAGGGCGCCGCACGGCGAGACGCACGCCCAAGCTATCGAGAAACTGATTGATCGATGGTCTCACCATAATGCCTCCCGGATGCGAAAGCCCGCCGGTGGTCGGCTAAGCGCCCAAGATTGTACGCGGGGCTCTGGAGCGCGGTCCTGGCCTTGGGTTCAGTCACTACACGTTCGCGGGAGCTGGAATTGCCAGCGATCTAGTCGAGATGGTTTATTATGAGGTTTCAAATAGCGAGCAGTCATAGCAGAAAAGCCACGTGCCACGCTGGCAGGCGTGCGCCCGAACGGGGGGGGGTATGTCGCTGCGGTCGATCATGTTCCGGGAAGAGTATCGTTCAGGTCGAGATGATGCTCTGACAGCGTTCTTCTTGCCGGCGTTTAGGGTCGCGCGGCGGTACGACCGAGCTGTTGGCTATTTTTCTAGTTCTGCATTGGAGTGCTTCGCTGAGCCATTCGGCCAGTTCATTCAGTTTGGCGGAATGGTCCGGCTAATCACGTCGGTCGAGTTGCGAGACGAGGACGTTGCAGTAATCGAGTCCGGGCGCAATGCCATTGAGGTTTGCGAGGAACGCATTCTCGCGATCATCGAACGCGAGTTCGGTGTCGGGGTTGTCAGCAATGGGGTCCGCAAGCTTGGCGCATTGCTGGAATCAGGACGCTTGGAAATCCGAATCGCAACTCCGGCGCATGGCCGCGGTATCTTCCACGAAAAAGTAGGAATCTTTTACGGCGACGGCGATGACTACGTCGCTTTTTCTGGCTCAACGAACGAAAGTAGAGCGGCGCTCGTCCACAATTACGAGTGCATAGATGCTTTTCCCTCGTGGGAAGAGCCGTCCCGTGCACGCAGCAAGAGGGACCATTTCGAAGCATTGTGGGCTGGCGTCGAGCCGGGCGCTCGCACTTTCAGCTTTCCTGAGGCCGCGAAGCGCAAGTTGATTCGCGCAATAAAGGAGGCGCCGCTGCGGCACTCTTCTGGCGTCGAAAGTGACGAAGGCCTCTGGCCACATCAGCGAGCGGCAATTGCTGAGTTCATGGCCAAGCAGCGCGGTATTCTAGAGATGGCGACGGGCACGGGCAAGACGCGTGCGGCTCTCGTTATTTTGGCTCGATTGATTCAATCGAACGTGGTACAGACGGCGATCATTGCGGCCGATGGCAACGACCTGCTTGACCAGTGGTGGGGCGACCTCGCATCCGTGGTAGCCGAAAGCTATCCGCGCTTTCGATTGCTACGTCATTACGGCCCGCACCACGACCGCGACGAATACCTCCTAGATCCTGATTGCACGGTCTTACTGTGCTCTCGTATGGCGCTTCAGGAAGTGCTGAAGCGCCTTGATAACGCCAAGAAATCTAGCGCGATCCTTATACAGGACGAAGTGCATCGATTCGGGAGTGCCTCACACGTTGCGCAGTTGGACGGGCTGGCCGACGCAATCCCTTGGCGGCTCGGACTCAGCGCCACGCCGGATCGCGAATACGACGAGCAAGGCAACGCCTTCATCGCGCGCAATGTCGGCCCGGTGATCTTCCGATACCCGCTGGAGGATGCGATCGCCGACGGCATCCTGTGCGGCTTCGACTATGCGCCACTTGAATGGGATCCGAGCGTCGACGATCGCAGTGCCGTCCACGCCCTGATGCGTCGACGCGCTGCCAGCGCGTCTACTGATCGGCCAATGAGCGAGGAGGAATTTCGGCGAGAAGTAGCACGCGTCTACAAGAACTCCGTCGAGAAGGTGCCGCTGTTCGAGCGCTTCCTCGCCGATCATCCCGAGGCGTTGGAGCGTTGCATCGTGTTCGTCGCCGAAAAGATCTATGGCGAGCTGGTGCGCGAGCACATCCACGCCGTCACGCCACTCTTCCACACTTATTTCGACATTGACGATTCCGCGGTGCTTCGCGAGTTCGCGACCGGCGTCATCGACTGCCTGATCACGTGCCATCGAGTATCCGAGGGCATCGATATCCGGAGTGTTAAGGCCGTGGTATTGCTGTCGGCGGATCGGGCGCGCCTGGAGACTATCCAGAGAATCGGCCGCTGTTTGCGGACCGACCGAAACGATCCGGATAAGCGAGCATTGGTCGTCGATTTCATTCGAAGGCGTGCCGCGGCGGATAGCGACCCAACCGCCGACGAGGAGCGCCGAGCGTGGCTTGAGGGACTTGCAACTATAAGGAGGACGCTGCGTGTCGCGAGTGAATGAGAATGTTGTGGCGGCGTTGAAGGCGGCCGCTAGCGATGCTGACCAACCGAAGGAGGTTGCGCAGCGGTTGGTGTCGTGGCTCGACGCGCTGGCCACGGGAAACGCCGTTATTACGGACAATGACGAGGCCGCGAAGCGTATCTCGGATCTGCTTGATCTCGTGAGGATACCTTCGGCAGAATCTGATCTTGACGATCAGGATTCGGAGGCTGACCTATGACGCAGGTTCGTCTTCTCGGATGGAAGGCGTCGGGAGTGCGGTGCCCAGATCATGAGATCGCGCTCACCAAGGCCGACGGTAAGCCTCACCATGTGAGCCTGATTCAGATGCCGAACGGCACTGGTAAAACAACGACATTGGAGTTGTTGCGGGCAGCGCTGTCTGGGCCGGAAGTTTGGACGGATACGACGTCAATAGCAGAATTTGCACCACGGGGCGCAAGCGCTAGTCGTGGAGTATTTGAAGTGCGACTAATGGTCGATGATCGTCGCTTTACGATAATCATGACGCTCGACTTCGAGCAGCCGAAGGTAGAATTTCGCACAACATGGACGTCCTCCGTTCCGCGTTTTCAGCGCCCTCCGGCGCTGTTACGTGTGCTGACACCGGATTTCGTGCCCTTCTTCGTGTTCGACGGTGAGCTAGCGCACGCCTTGCTCGATTCGAAGAAGACGCGTGCGCGTGAAGCGCTCGAAGTCCAATTCCAGTTGTCGAGCCTTAACCAGTTCGCCAAGCTGATGGACCGCTTCTGGGAAGAGAAGACGCGCAATTCAACCGCGAAGGGTGAGAAGGGCTTGACGCAGAGACGTAACAAGCTGAACGAGCTCACGACGCGACAAGATCAGCTTGTGCGGGAGCAGCGGGAACTGAAGCGGAGGCTCGCAACCCTCACCGCTCGGCACGAAAAGCTGAGAAGCGACTACAAAGAACAATTCGACCAAGACCATCAGGCACAACAAGAGCGGCGGCGGCTCGAGGAGGATCTCGCGCGCGCCAATCTCAACGTGCAGACTCTACTCCCCAGTGCCTTCGCTGAAATCCGCAGACCGCAATATCTGTCCCCGCGCTTCACCCTCGGACTACAGGCTCTGCGAGATAATCTCGAGAAACTCAAGCTGCCGGAGAATGCGGCCAAGGAATTCTTCGACGACCTTGCTGAAGCTGAGCACTGCGTCTGCGGCGAGGAAATGACTGAAGAGCGGCGATCCGCGATTCTCGTCCGCCGAGACGCTTATCTCGGAAAGGAAGACCAGGGTGTCCTCAATGCCATCAAGGGTGCCATCAAGGATAGTGCTGGCGGGGATCCGTCGAGTTATCGTGATGAGCTCGATAAGCAGCTTTCTCGGCTGCGCGATGCGGTGCGCGATCGCGACCTGGTACAAGGGGAGCTGGACGCTCTAGAGCAGCGTCGGCTGGAGGGCGGCGACGAAGAGCTCACTGCCATGAAAGCAAAACTCGAAGAGCTCGAAGGTGAGATCGGAACCGCGGAGGGTCGACTAGCCGACATTGAAGCGGACGACGACGGTGGTCGCGGCGACGATACCGATTCGCTGAAAGCCTTGGCGAAGAGAATCAAGCGTGCTGAGGACCAGTACGCTGAGGCGACCAAGACGCGGGACATTCGTGTAAAGACTAAAGTTCTAAAGGCGTTGATCGAGGTGGCTGTCGCAGACGCCTCGAATCGTATCGCGAAGCAATTGGTCGATGCGACGAATGCGCGGCTAGAGGGCATTTTGACCCGATCGCCGCTGCGGGTTGCTGACGTACGGGACAGTGTGGTACTCGATGGTCAGAGTAGGGGCAGTCCTGGTCAGACACTGGCGCTCGGCTACGCTTTTTTGCTCGGCCTCTTCGATGCGGGCCAGGTGAGCCTGCCCTTCGTTGTCGACAGCCCGACCGGCGCACTCGACAAGAATGTGCGCCGCGAGATTGCCGAGCTCCTCCCGAGCATTTCCCAGCAACTCGTAGCGTTCACGACTAGTTCGGAATATGAGCAGTTTGTGCCGGTGCTCGACCGGGCGGCGCGTGGTGACGTGCAGTATCTGACGATGTTCAGGCTGAACGATGCGACTAGGCCGCTGCTGAGCCGCGCTGACAGCGGCTCTGCGGTGCTGTCGGCGAACGGCGCGTTGGTTAAATCCAAGAGCTTCTTCGAGGCTTTTGACAGTGAGGCCTATGAGGAACCGACACCTGTGAGGAATGACTGATGAGTTTTCGTCTGCGCGCCGACGCCGAGAAGTGGTTCTCCGAGATCGAGAAAGAGAAGGATTTTCTTTACAAGTTTGACGCCTACTATTTCTGCCTCATGGCAGGATACGCCGCCGTCCGCAGATCGGCGCTCACCACGGCCGACAAGCCGGCATTCGTCGACGATTTCCCGGGCGATTACAAGCTCCGACAAAATCTCTTGCTCGGCGGCCTAATCGATTGTGACCTGCGTGATAGGGGCATCGCGGTAACCGACAAGGCTGCAGTGCAGAAGGTAGTCTCGGAACTGCTGACGGCCACCGGTGCCAGCACGCATCTTAGTACGGCTGGCGCAGCGCGGATGAACGAGTACGCCAGTGGCGGATTCGACGTGTTGGCTGAGCGAATGGTCGATAAACCTCACAAGCTTGAAACGTTCCTACGGGGCTACGCTAAGCTGATCTCGGAGCTCGAGGCCGAACGGGCGGAGGCCGAAGCAGTCTTCGAGTCTGCAAAGTGAAATGGGAACAGAAGAAAGCCAGCTCTTCGGCCGAGAGCAAACGGAAATAGTAGTTCGCAGAATGGTGCCCGGGGAATCGTCAATGTCCGACAGCCCAGATCTGACTTTACTCAATCGTGGGCAGCTCTTCGAAGATGTGGGCGTCTTCGATATCGCGCGTTTGCGCGGCGTCGAGCAAATGCCGCTTGCCGGAGCCGGTTACACGGCCGCCAAAAGCAAAACACCCACCGCCCACCGCCATGTACCCGGGGCGTGGAAGAAATTGATAGACAAAGTTAGGCAGGGAAGCAAAGTTGGGGGCGTTTTTGGGGGCATCTCTGCCTTTTCAGTTTGAGGGACGGTTACCGTTGTTGCGGTCGGGAGTTCGATCCTCCTCTTTTCTTGGCCGCGCCCCAAAAAAACGCATTTTCGGGTGAGAGGCGTCCGAAGTGCGCTTGCCCCGGAACGAGCGGCTCAAGAGGCGAACAGTACTGCTTCACGGCTCAAACTTAGAGCGTGTTAGGCACTTTCTGTCAGACCTGGTAACCTGGCGGGATGATAGAACGCAAGCCATACCCGACAGATGTTTCGGACGAGGAATGGAGCTTCGCCGCTCCGTATCTGACCTTGATGAACGAAGATGC
>NZ_CADFGP010000097.1 GCF_902833905.1 Paraburkholderia tuberum STM678
GCTCAAAAGCCCCCTAACATAGATATTTCTGAACCTCAAAACCGGACATTTCTAAAAAGTCGCAACCCGGACATTTCTATCTGGCCTCGACACGTGGTGCATTTAAAACATCAAGGATCCGCTGTTGATGGTACGTCTCTATAAGCGCCAAAGGTCTGACTACCCGGCTCAATAGGAACACGACTCAATTTGCTGACCTGAACCGTGCTTCGAAAAATGACGTCGTGGACCAACTCGGCCGTGCTGGCGGAGCGACGAAGGTCACGGGTTGATCCCGCATCCAAAATGGATCAGACGGATCTGGGGTGTTGATGGAAACAGGACGCAGCTAGTCCGAATCAAGCAGACTTGCCGCGGGTCGCTTGTGTGGACCATAATGCACATAAAATGCAACGTGGATGGGCACATGGGTAAGGCACTCGAAGTTCGACCGCGCAAGTCCACAAACGTCACATTGCCGCCTGAAGTCCTGGATCGGGCCAAGGAGCTGGGGATTAACCTTTCGCGAGCGAGCGAGCGCGGTGTGCGGGAAGAAATTCAGGAGGCGGAGGCTCGCCGTTGGGCCGATGACAACGCCGAATTGGTCGCCGCCTACAGTGCGATGGTCGATCGCGACGGGCTTCCGCTAGCGAAATTCAGGACGTTCTAATGGCGCGGTTCGATCTCTACGTCAACCCCGACAAAGAGACGCGGAGACTCGCGCCGTACCTGCTCGACATACAGGGCGCGCACGTTGGGATTTTGCCGACGCGCATTGTGATCCCTCTGCGACCTGTCGAGCATCTCGCTTTTTCGGGCAAACCATCCGATCTGCTGCCGGTTTTCGAGGTTAACGGCGAAAAATGTTTCCTTGATACGCCCGGCATGAGTGCAGTTCCTCTGAACGCGCTCGGCAAACGCATCGGTTCTCTTTCGGATGAACGTGAAGCCATCCTGGCGGCGCTCGACCGGATCTTCGGTGCATTCTGACCGACAGCAATGCAGCGCGATAGCCAGCGACGTGACGATTCAGCGCCGGTCCGGCGCTGTGATCGCCGGTCACAAGGCGCCTGGTTCGATCTTCAGAATCGCCCCTTTCGCTGCAAGCCGGGTTTGCTTTTGTGGTGTGAGCAGTTGCCACAGACGGTTAGTTGCGAATCTGCAATTGTTAATCTTTGCAAATGGTGAGCTTTTACAGGAGTAAGGTGCGCCAACCGGAACATCGAAACCCGGGCGCTCAATGCGCGAATCGCTGGACCCTGCGTGGGAAGTTAAAGAATTCTGTCGTGGCAGTTCAGGCATCTCCGGCCAGGAACTGCCCGTCTGAATCAGTCACCGAGGAAGCAGCCGTTCCCGCTTGACCGCATCCGGGAAAGTCACCACGAATGCGCGCCCTGCCCGGCATGTCCGTTAGCCTGCGACGGGCGCTGCCGCGTGCTGGCGGGCAGCGCCGCGCTGTTCAGGCTCCGCCCGCGGTAGGTTGGCTCAACAGGAAAAACAGAATCGGATCCGGAGCGCACAATTTTAACTAAAAAGTTCACGAAAAGTGATCATCTTAATTATGGAAAGCGCGATAGGCTAACGACTGGACTACGCACGAGTCAGCAGCCGCATGATCCGCGGGTCGTGGCGGACATCGACAATTTGCGAAACCGTAACCTTGGCGGCATCGTCGTGAGATGGAAGCGGCAAAACGTTATATGCAAAGGAATCACCGCCCTTGCAACCTTGAGTAAATGCCGTAGCTTCAAACTGAAGCAGAATCGAGAGGGTCTGGCGTTGGAGATGGAAGCATACGGAGTGTATTGTGCCACTCGGAAGGCGTCGCACCCCTAGACCAATCACGCTCAGCATCAAGTCGTTTGCGATTTCGAAGACCCGAGAAAGAATAATGCAATGGAAAAGTATGCCTCGTCCACGAGCGCGTGGACGGTGTGTAGAATTCTTCGCCGTTACGCCGTTGAATTAATCGGAGATCAGCATTAAGTTATCGGTCAGATGGCATCAAACCCACCTGACCGAATGAAGATTCGTCCGTAGCGAAGTCGTTCGATGGACATGGCTGCGCCAAGCCCCGTCGGCTAATCCGATAATATTGGCCTGAAGGTGCTCATCCGGGAGCTTGAATTAGACCACTCTGCTTGAATCGCGCTGCATGCGCGCCGCGCCGCTCTTCACTAACATCTGACGTTCAGTCGAGCGCCTTGTCGTTCGGATTGTTATAAAGATGCTTCACTGCCTCACTCATGGGGAAATTCAGATTCAGGTTCTTAGGCGGAATGGGGCTTTGAAACCATTTAGCATAAGTTTTCGCGGCCTCGCCCGATTTTTCCATATCCGCGATGGCGTCGTCCGCGACCTTTTTGAACGATGGATCGTCGCGTCTCACCATACAACCGTACGCCTCCCGCGACTGGGGACTTCCTACTATCTCCCAGTTGTCGGGCTGCCGCGCTCGTGCCCGAGCTCCTGAGAGAATCGCGTCGTCATTCATGTAGGCGACTGCTCTCCCCGTTTCCAGCGCTTGAAACGACTCGCTATGGTCTTTCGCGCTGATGATGCTCATGCCCATCTGCTTCTCGTTGTTCATCTTGCTAAGCAGGCGTTCCGACGTGGTTCCGGCCGTCGTGACTACGGTTTTTCCTTTCAGGTCCGAGAAATCTCTTACCCCGGAGTCTTTCGCAGTCAGCAGTCGCGTACCAATAATGAAGATCGTGTTGGTGAAGGCAACTTGCTTCTGCCGCTCGAGATCGTTAGTTGTGGAACCGCACTCAATGTCCACCGTACCGTTCTGTACGAGCGGAATGCGATTCTGGGAGGTCACCGGGATATCGCGAACTTGCAACCCCGGAAGACCGAGTTTCTTTTTCACTGCCTCGACGACTCTGAGCTGAAATTCCCGCGAATACCCCACGACTTGCTGTCGATCGTCGTAATATGAAAACGGGACAGATGACTCGCGGTGTCCAAGAGCAATGAGGTTTGTTTCTTTGATTTTATGCAGCGTACCGCTTTCTTGGGCGTGAGCGTTCGCAGCCAAGAAGCAAAAAACAACATGCGAAAGTACCGTGCGTTTCATGGAATCTCCCGTTGCGCGTGCTTTGACAAAACCTCTTCGACGGTCCCGTCGACCTATGGATACCACCTATGCAATGGTCATCTAGCCACTTCCTGACAGCCCTTCGTAGTGTCCGCTGAAGACTACTTGATGTCCCGAATGTGACCGACGACGTGAAGAAGTCTATCCGCGACAAAATCCACAATTCGCTATATATTTTTGAGCTTTGCACAAATCTCCGTTGTATGTTTTTTCATCGGAAGTGGTTCGGTCGGCGGCAACGCCGCAGCGTCGATCGTAGCTGCGACCCATTCGATAACCTCCGACGCTTCTCCGGATATGTCGCCTATCGAGACGAATGAACAATTTGATCGAGTGTCGAGAATGGTCGAAACGTTGCGGCCACACGAAACACCCTCACTGGCCGGCAAGGGGCCACACTTCGGTACGTCGAGTTGCTTGTTCGCGAGATATCGCGCTGAAACAGCCAGCGCACGGTTCACACCCTCGGTAGTGAGGCGACCAATAGGAAGGAAGGCGCGGCTGATGCGCCGACGGACGTGCTTGCCGGACGGTCAGTGCCGACACAGGCAAGGCGCGATGCTGCGACGTCCGTGCTGTACTTCGCAAGGCGACAATAATTCCGCGTCCTGACCAACCTGCCTGTCACCTCCCTCTTTTTATTAGCGAGCGCGGCCTTTGTCGGCGGTCTTCTTGCTGCCTGCCGCTTCGCTCATCGACCGAACGAACACTTGGACCTGAGCACGACGTGGCAACTCTTGACGTTCGACGATACCAATTTCGCGTGAGAAGGTTGCCCCGCCAAGTGGGAGCGTCGTAACGCCATGCGGCATAGGTATACCGTCTAGCCCTGGAACGATCGAGACTCCGACACCCTTCGCGACAAGCGCCATGACCGTGTTCAAGTCGTCCAGCTCGATAACTTCGCCATGGCTGACGTGATTCATTTCGAAGATACTGTCCACGTGCCGTTGATTGAAGGAATCGCGGCCAAACCGTAGAAAGGGCCGGGAACTGAGTAGATCCCGCCAGTGCTCGTTTTTAAGGCTCTCAGGCACCAGGACGACGAACTGCTCCGTCGCGAGTGGATGCCACTTCAAATCGACAGGTAGAGAAAACGGCGGCTTGATAATTATGGCGCCGTCCGCTTCCCCAGAAAGCACCTGCCCTACAAGGTTCAGCGAAACACCCAGCCTGATTTTTAGACGACATCCCGGCAAGAGTTTGCGAAACCCACAGACTCCATCAACGAGCCAGCTGCCGTTCGCCAAAGCGGTCGAGCCGATAAGGACCGACTCAGATATAGCCGGGTGTTGACCTACGGAATTGTGCAGATATTGTCCCATCGAAATTCGAGGAAATTGTCATCGCCTGATTCGGGACCGACAGGCTCGCATCAGTGCATTAGGAAAAGCAGCCGGCCACCGGGGCCGCGTGAAGCTCGTGCGCGGTTCGTCGGCGGCTGGCGGCAATAGCTTCGCCGCCGTCACGCTACGGGCGATCTCAACCCTTCTTGGATGCCTCGTACCGCGCCTTGTTTTCTTCGTTCGGTGGATACAGACCGGGCAGTGCAGCACCGGCATTGACCTCGTCCATGATCCAAGCTTCGAAACGTTCCTGTTCGACAGCGGCCTGAACCACATCGTCAACGAGTGCCGCAGGGATAAGAACCGCGCCGTCCTGGTCGGCGACGATAACGTCGCCAGGAAAGACGGCGACGCCGCCGCAAGCGACAGGCTGCTGCCAGTCCACGAATGTGAGGCCTGCTACCGAGGGTGGTGCCGCCGCACCTGCCGCCCATACTGGCAAACCGGTCGACAAGACACCCGTCACGTCACGAACAACACCGTCAGTGATAAGCGCCGCGACGCCGCGCTTGGCCATTCGTGCACAAAGGATGTCGCCCCATACCCCCGCGTCCTTCACGCCCATTGCGTCGACCACCGCGATACATCCGGCAGTCATCTGCTCGATAGCACCGCGAGTCGAATTTGGTGACGACCAGGACTCAGGCGTCGCCAGGTCTTCACGTGAAGGAACGAACCGCACCGTGAAAGCCCGACCGACAACGCGCTTCGTGCCAGATGCAATCGGAAACGCTCCGCGGATCCACACATTGCGTAAGCCCTTTTTGAGCAAAATGGTCGTGAGCGTTGCCGTCGTGACGCCCGAAAGTGCCGCGAACTTCTGTTCATCTGCTTCGAAGGTCGACATAGCGACTCCTTTTCTATCTGGATATGTAAAGCGGACTAGACAGCCGCAATCAAACCGCCATCAACACGGATGGTCGACCCGGTGATGTACGATGCGCGCTTACTGGCGAGGAAGGCCACAACATCGGCGTACTCTTGTGGATCACCGTAACGCCCCATTGGGATCGACGCCTCACTCTCTAACTGGACTGCGGCGGCGTCGCGGCCCTCCCGTTTCGCCTTGGAGTCGTCGAGAAAACGAGTACGGGCCGTGGCAATTCGGCCCGGCACGATTACGTTAGATGTAATCCCGAACTTCGCGACGTCGCGAGCCAATGTCTTCGACCATCCAACCAGAGCGATGCGCGTAGCGTTCGAGAGACCGAGGTTAGGGATCGGAGCAACGACTCCCGACGATGTGCTTGTAATGATTCGACCCCAACCGCGGTCACGCATTCCAGGAAGCATCAGGTCCGTGATGCCAATTACGGATATCACCATCGATTCAAACGCTTCGCGCCACACGCCGTCGGAATGGCCGAATGCAGGCCCCGGCTGCGGTCCTCCCGTATTGTTAATGAGGATGTCGATGCCGCCGATGTCTGCTAGCAGATCCTGGATCGCTGTGCGCCATTGTTCGGCAACGCCAAGATCAAAAGCCAACCCTCGGCTTTTCCCGCCGACCTCGGAGATTCGAGCCCGCACCTGGTCAAGCGACGAAGCGTCGCGATCTGCAACGCAAACATCAACGTTCTCGCGCGCCAGCGCCACCGCAATCTCGCTGCCTAATCCCCCACCAGCACTCATTACAAGAGCCCGCTTACCGCTCAAACCAAGATCCATAGTTCGCCTCCTAATTTAAATTTTCGCAGGCTTCTCGAATGCGCCTGCAACCTTCCTCAAGCCGCTCCGTCGCCGTCGCAAATGAGATGCGAAAGTAGCCAGGAGTCCCGAAGGCACTCCCGGGCACGACTGCTACCTTCGCTTGCTCGAGAAAATACCGTCCGACGTCCATATCGTTCTTCAACTTCTCGCTCCCGGAAGTTGCACGATCGAGTAAGCCCTCGCATGACACGAAGAGATAGAACGCCCCTTCCGGACGCCGGCAACTCAGACCCGCAGTTGCATTGAGCGAGTCGAGGCACAGGTCACGTCGAGCTTTGAAGATCTCGTTTCGTTCGGCAAGGAACTCCATGGGACCGTCAAGCGCAGCCAGCGCGGCCGCTTGTGCAATCGAACTTGGGTTGCTGGTGCTCTGTGATTGGATGGTGCTCATGGCAGAAATCAGAGCGCGAGGCCCCCCTGCATAGCCGATCCGCCAGCCGGTCATTGCGTAGGCTTTCGACACTCCGTTCACCGTCAATGTCCGCTCCTTTAGCCGCGGCTCGACAGAGGCAATTGTTGAGAACGACCACCCGTCGTACCGGATGTGCTCGTATATATCGTCGGTCAAGACAAGCACGTGCGGGTGGCGGAGCAACACGGCGGCCAGCTCCGCCAGTTCCGCCGCCGAGTATCCTGCGCCCGTCGGGTTGCTAGGCGAATTGATAACCACCCATTTCGTCTTTTGGGTAATCGAATCGCGCAGTTGCGACGCGGTGAGCTTGAAGTCCTGGCTCGCAGGGCAATGAACCTCCACCGGCCTGCCTCCCGCGAGGCGAACCATGTCGGGATAGGACACCCAATACGGCGCCGGGATAATCACCTCATCGCCAGGATTTAGCGTTGCGACGAGGGCGTTGTAGATGACTTGTTTTCCCCCGGTGCCAACGCTGATCTCGGGAACCTCATAGGAAAGCCCGTTGTCGCGCTGAAATTTCCTCGCGATCGCTTCCTTGAGTTCGCGAGTGCCGTCGACGTCCGTGTATTTTGTCTGCCCGCCATCTATCGCAGCTTTCGCCGCCGTGTTCACATGCTCCGGCGTAGGAAAATCAGGCTCGCCTTGCGACAAGCCGATTACGTCGATACCCTCCCGTCGCATATCGCCTGCTCTTTTCGTAATTGCCAGAGTTGGTGACGGCTTAACCTTGTTGAAGATCTCAGATAAAACTTGCATTAGCAGATCCTTATTTCAAGAAGAACGAACTAGTATTTTTTAAATCGGCTTGTATGCGCGCACCGCGTTCGGCAGACGGTTGTCTGCGCGTAGACGTCGGTGATAAAGCAGGCGCTGAACTCCAGGGTCGCCGCACCCTCTATTACGCCCGTGAAACGGAACGTTTTGAGGCATCATGTGCTGGCCGAAAGGGATACGCCCTCCGAGACAGGGCGTATCCCGCACCGCGCAGCCGTTCGCGGGACGCCTTTACGCGGTAACTCTCTCTTCCGCAGTGCGTTTCTGCTCCCATCGAGCGATGACCAGTGGTGCCACCGCGTTTCCGAGAACGTTCAATGTCGTCGTTCCACTGTCAATCACGCGGAAGATGCCGGCGATGAGCGCGACCCCTTCGAGCGGTATCCCAGCAGAGGCGAGGGTTGCTGACAGAATGATGATTGCGAAGCCTGGAACGCCGGCAGCGCCCTTCGACATAAGAACCATCGTCACGACGAGCACTGCTTGTTGCGACAAGGAAAGGTCGAGGCCGTACAACTGAGAAATAAAGATCGTAGCGACACCAAGGAAGATGGATGCTCCGTCGAGATTAAAAGCGTAGCCCACCGGAACCACGAAACTCACCACGCGCCGCGGCACGCCATATTCCTCGAGTTTCTCCATCAATTGAGGCATAACGGCAGCGGAGGCGGCGCTCGAAAAGGCGAGAATCAGCTCGCTTCTGAAATGGCGCATCAGCCTGAAGATGTTCTCGCCAATGAGCAAGCAGATTCCGCCGAGCACCACCACGGCAAATACGAGCAGCGAGAAGTAGACCACACCGATGAGTTTCAGCAGCGGGAGCAAGGAAGCGAAGCCAAATGATGCAACGGTGGCTCCGATCATCCCAAAGACACCAATCGGCGCGTAGGCCATGACCATCGCGACAACTTTGAACATTGCGTCAGCGACTCCCTGCAGCACAGCGAGGACCGGAGCGCTCCGCTCTCGAGGCATTGCGTTCAGAGCAATCCCGAACAGTACAGCGAAGAAAAGGATTGAAAGCAGCTTGCCGTCGGTAAGCGCACTGAATAGATTGTCCGGGACAATGTTTTGCAAGACGATGAGGGCGCCTTTGCTGGGCTCGGTTTTTATTGTCGTACCGGCGTGCGTCAAACCGGAAATATTTGTACCAAAACCAGGCTTGAGCAAATTCCCGAAGACCAGGCCGACGACCGTAGCAAGGCCGGTAATCGAGAAGAAGTAGAACATGGACTTGATGCCCATTCTTCCGAAGGACTTGCTATCACCGCCACCCGCGATTCCGAGGATCATGCAAGAAAACACGATTGGTACGACGACCATCTTCATCATCTTGATGAAGATATCGCCAAGCGGCTTCAGTATTTCCGCAGTTACCCATTGTTGGCTATGCGAGTGAGTGTTGAAAAACCAACCGACCGCAATGCCGATCACCAAACCAATGACTATCTGCCACACCAATGTTATGCGCTTCATGATTGTCTCCGATGCGCCCGGATGGTCCGCTTTAACGGAGCTCAAGCGCTATTCGTACTGTCAGGCGTAAAAAAGGCGGCACCGTCAACGCGTGCCACCCCTAATCACTTCGCAAACAGCTGACTCATGTCCTTGAACGCCTTAAACTCTAGCGCGTTGCCACAGGGGTCGAGGAAGAACATCGTTGCCTGTTCGCCTACCTGACCTTGGAACCGAATGTAAGGCTCGATTACGAACTTCGTTCCAAATGACTTCAGACGAGCGGCCAACGCTTCCCATTGTTCCCAGTTGAGCACGATGCCGAAGTGCGGAACCGGCACGTCGTGACCATCTACTGGATTGGCACGTGCATGCTCCTGGTCGGCAGTCTTGCCGTGCTCGTGAATGACCAACTGGTGGCCAAAAAAGTCGAAGTCAACCCATTGCGTATCCGAACGACCTTCCTTGAGACCAAACACCTCTCCATAAAAGTGTCGGGCAGCAGGCAAGTCATAGACTGGAATAGCCAGGTGAAACGGGGAAAGACTCATTGAAAACTCCGAGAATGATGTTGTGGCCGCGGCAAAGGTCGGTCGGTGCTGGATCCGGCGCTATTTTTTCCAGACCTCTCGGCGGTATTGCCTTGTAGTGCTGTTCGTTTCCTGCGCCGAAGCGGCAGGCTCCGAGATGCTCGTCTCGCACAAACAAATTGTAGAAACGCGAAAATGAAAATAAAATCAATATATATTTTTCATTTCCACAAAAAGGATTTGTATATGATCCGCGAACTCAGGACGCTCCTGGCCGTTGCTCGCGAGGGCACATTCGCCGCCGCGGGCGACAAGATAGGCCTTACGCAGGCCGCAGTCAGCGCGCAGATGCAGCGTCTGGAGTCAGAGCTGGGCTTCGAACTTTTCGATCGGAAGGGGCGTGCCGCGAAGCTGAATAAGCTGGGACACCAGACTTTGCTGCAGGCGCAGGAGCTGATTCGTCTGTACGAGAATCTGGGATCTCCGTCCGTGGGGGCGCCGCCAAGCGTCCTGGTCAACGTTGGCGCGATTGCTTCAGCTCAGAGATCATTGCTGCCGGCAGCGCTCACGCGATTTCATCGGCAGCACCCGCAGTGCAGAACGCGGATTGTTCCTGGTCTCTCGTTGGAATTGCTCAACGCAGTTGACGCCGGCGAAATTGACCTCGCAGTTGTTATCCGACCGCCCTTCTCACTTCAGAAGGATCTACGCTGGACCACGCTGGTGAGCGAGCCGTTTAGGCTGATAGCACCGCGCAACGTGGCGGGCGATGACTGGGCAGAGTTGTTGTCAAGCCAACAATTTATCCGCTACGACCGGTCTTCCTTCGGTGGTCGTCAAGTCGACAAATTTTTGCGCGGCATGCACTTCGCGCTCCGGGAAGTCTGCGAGGTCGACGAACTGGAAGCGATAGTCAAGCTCGTCGCGAACGGCTTAGGGGTCGCACTGGTCCCGCAAGTGGCGGCCTTTCGGCGATGGCCCGCCGCAGTTCGTGCCATCGATCTCGGGGCGCATACTTTTCACCGCGAAGTCGGCCTGGTGCACCGCGCCTTTGGTAACCTGTCCGAACCGGTGCGAGATCTGGCCAACCTGATCCGCTCCTGTGCGGATTCCTCCGGCGACGCCGACCCCTGCTGACACCGTAAAGCACGGGGGCATCAAGAACAGGGGCCGAAGCCTCCGACCACGGCGAGCCTATTTAGCGACAACCGATGCACCACGACCGCGTGGATCGGACACTGGAATCGGATTGCCGTTGACAATTTGAACGGCCGCCACGTCCGTGTTGAAGCCACTATTGGCCACGGAATACCCTCGCGTCGCCAGCTCCGATACGAGCGACGACGGGAACGGTGCGTACGGTTCGTAGTAGACAACGGTACCTTGCGGCAACTGATGATGGAAGCGCATATTTTTTACGGAATCGGCAAGCGGCATGTTGTAATCGTAAACGTCAGATAGCACCTGATAGAGCGACGTGAAGATATGTGAGCCGCCCGGAGTACCTATGACCATCGCCACCTTCCCGTTCTGCAGCAGAATGCTGGGAGACATCGATGATAGCGGACGCTTACCTGGCTGCACCGCATTTGCATCGCCACCAACGACTCCAAGAGCGTTCGGTTGTCCTGCTACGGTGGCGAAATCGTCCATCTCATCATTCAAGACAAATCCAGCACCGCGAACGACCACACCGCTGCCAAAAAAACCATTCAGTGTGTACGTGTTGGACACAGCATTACCCCACTTGTCCACGATTGAGAAATGGGTGGTATGGAACTTCGGTTTTCCCGGAACAACACTTGCCGACGGCGATATTGCCGTTGGGTTGACCTCCGCCGCGCGTTGAGCGATGTAGTCTGGGTCGAGCAAGCCCGCAACAGGTACGCTCACGAAGTCTGGATCACCTAGGTACGTTGCTCGGTCTGCAAACACACGCTTCATCATCTCAGCGCTGAGGTGGATGTATTGAACGCTGTTTACAGGCACACCGGTGAAAGCTGTATTGGCAAGATCCGCCTTCATCCCGAGCAACTGAGCGAGCGCAACACCGCCCGAACTCGGAGGAGGCGCCGTCAACAGAGTCATCCCCTTCCACGTGAAAGAAATTGGTTGCCGCCATACCGGCTTGTACGACGCCAGGTCTGCTTTGCTGATAACACCCTTGCCGCCATCCTGGGTCATGGAGCTGACAAGCAGATCAGCGGTTTTTCCCTTGTAGAACTCGTCGGCGCCCCCACTGGAGATCCGATCCAGTGTCGCCGCCAGATCCGGCTGTGTAAAAGTCTGGTTCGCCTTCATCCCGCCAAAGTATTCCGACAGGTTGATGGGATAGGGATGGCCCTGATCCGCCGCAATCGTGCCGCTATAGTTGTCGACCGAGTCCTGCGACGGAATGTAACCGTTGCGCGCTAGCGCGATCGCTGGCGCGAGAAGTTGCTGCCACGGCAACTTGCAGAATCGCTGACACGCAGTCCAAAGCCCCATGACTGTCCCGGGGACACCGACTGCCTGGGCACCTTGGACGCTACTCTGCGGGTCTTCCTTGCCGTCTGCAGTCGAAAACTGTGAAAAGAAAGTTGGGGACGTGGCCGCTGGGGCGACTTCGCGATAGTCCAGGAAGTATGGCTGTCCATTCATGTAGATCGTCATGAATCCGCCGCCCCCAATGTTGCCGGCCTCAGGATACGTTACCGCTAGGGTGAAGGCCGTCGCCACTGCGGCATCTACTGCGTTGCCGCCAGCAGCTAAGATCTGCTGCGCGACCTGGGCACTGAAGTTATCTCCCGTTGCCGCAGCGCCAGCCGAGAGTTGGGTTGGCGCGTCCTGAGTTGGCGAGTCAATATGTCCCCCGCATGCCGAGAGGGCACTTAAACTCACGCACGCTACCAAAACACTTCGTTTCAATGCGATATTTAGACCAAGCATGTCAACACCTCTGATATCTCCATCCAATGCCATGGGCGAGTGACACCCTGAACCCGGTGGACCCGCCATAAGATTCCTACCTCAAAGATCGATCAGTTTTGCGGGTTCGTATGCCACACGGGCTTAGCACTCCTCTGAAGTTAGTGTTACGGACCGCATCTCCCGAAGCGGTAGACGCCAACGAATTCAGGTATCCTAGGCCGCAGAAAAAACAAACATAATCAATAAATTTTTTAGTGAATCATCACATTTGTTAATGTAACGGACCGCCGATGAGCGCTACCAACCTTGACCGAATGCAATGCCGGCGGCCTCTGACGTGGTTCGGGCCGCTATTTGACCGAGCAGTCCTGCGGCACGATCGCTACGGTTCCGCGAGACCGCGTTCGCACGACTTGTAGACGACCGGTCAACTATTTGATAGGCTGTCGTCATGAGGAAACCAACTATAGAAATGCGGCAGCACATACTGGGTGCGGCGAAGTCCTTGATGACTGAAAAGGGGTACACCGCTGTGGGCTTAGCGGAGATCGTGGCGGCGGCCGGCGTTCCGAAGGGCTCCTTCTATTACTACTTCAAGTCCAAGGAAGAGTTTGGTCAGGCATTGCTCGAGGGGTACTTTGACGATTACCTGTCCACGATCGAAGGAATGCTTAGTGGCGAAGGCAGCGCTTCTGCTCGCCTGCAGGCCTATTTCCGCTTCTGGGCCGACAAGCAGTGTACGGGGCTTACTGACGGAAAGTGCCTCGTAGTCAAGCTGGCACCGGAGATGTGTGACCTGTCCCAGGATTTGCGCGAAGCCCTCAAACGGGGAACGGACGCAATCGTTGAGCGGATCGCGCAATGTGTCAGGCAAGGTCAGGTGGATGGCTCGATCGCCGCAACCAAGCCCGCAATTGAACTGGCAGAGTCGTTGTATCAATTGTGGCTAGGTGCATCGCTGCTAGACAAGCTGAATCATGATGGCAAATCGTTTGAGATTGCCTTAGGTGCCATGGCTCACCTGCTGTCTTAACACTCTTTTTTGCTTTTTGTAGTCGACCGGTCAACTTTACGAGATTAACTGATGGATACCAGCACCAAAACCGACCTCTTTGAACCTAGCCGACTAGGCGCGATAGAGTTGGCAAACAGAATCGCGATGGCGCCGCTCACGCGGAGCCGCTACTCTGAGGATGGCGTGCCCAATGACCTGCACGCAACGTACTATGCTCAGCGTGCCGGCGCCGGGCTCATTGTGGCCGAAGCTACGAACATCTCGGCGCAGGGTCGCGGCTATGCGGCTACCCCAGGCATATGGAGTGACGAGCAGGTCGCCGGCTGGAAGAAGGTAACCAACGCGGTTCATGCTGCGGGCGGCAAAATCGTCAGCCAACTGTGGCACGTCGGGCGCTTCTCGAGCACAGAACTTCAGCCAAACGGCGAAGCGCCGGTCGCGCCGTCAGCTATCAAAGCTGAAGGCGAAACCTATACAGTGAAAGGCTTCGTGCCGGTATCGATGCCGCGAGCGTTGGAAACCGAAGAAATTCCCGGCATCGTTGAGCAATACGCCCATGCGGCTGAGAATGCCAAGCGCGCGGGTTTCGATGGCGTTGAAGTGCACTCTGCCAATTGCTATCTGCTAGATCAATTCCTCCGAGATTCCACCAATAAGCGTACAGACCGATACGGCGGCTCAATTGAGAACCGCACGAGGCTTACGCTGGAGGTGACCGGGGCGATCGTCGATGTTTGGGGTAACGAAAGGGTTGGCTTACGCCTGTCGCCGGTTTCGCCCAATGCTGGAAATACCCCTCGGGACAGTACCGTGATGGCCACATACGGACACCTCATTCGCGAACTGAATCGTATGGAACTGGCCTATCTACATTTTGTGGAAGGCGCGACCGGTGGTTCGCGGGACGTCCCTGCCGGAGTTGATCTGGACGCTCTACGGGCGCTCTTCGACGGTCCGTACATTGGCAACAACGACTATGACCTGGACCTCGCAATTCAGCGCCGTGCTGAAGGGAAGATCGACATCGTTGCGTTCGGCCGCCTGTTCATAGCAAACCCCGACCTCGTTGAAAGGCTCCGTCACGGTGCCGATCTAACGATTGCGCCGCGCGAGTCCTACTACAACGGGGGTGCGAAGGGTTACACCGATTGGCCGACCGGCGCTTATTAATCGTACGCCGATATCTGGAACATACCGCAGTCCCCTAACGTGACGATTAGGTATCCACATCGCTTAGGGTAAACCTTCAGAGAGGACTTCAACATGAATTATCTGCAAGACAAAGTTGCCGTTATCACTGGTGCATCATCCGGCATCGGGGCGGCGACCGCCCGGGCCCTCGTGGCGCAGGGCGCTCGAGTAGTCGCCGTTGCCCGAGACGCCGCGGAAGTCGAGGCATTTGTTGCGACTGCCCGACAGAACGGTGGCGAGATTGTAGGTCACGTTGCAGACGTCACAGTCGCAGGACAGATGAAGGCAATGGCACAGTTCACCAAGGATGCGTACGGCTCCATCGATATCCTGGTCAACAACGCGGGCCTAATGCTGTTCTCGAACTGGACCGACTTCGCGACCGATGATTGGGAGAAGATGATTGAAGTCAATATCAAAGGCTACCTGAACGCGATTGCGGCCGTGCTGCCTTTTATGCAGCAGCAGAAGTCCGGCCATATTCTGAATATGGACTCTATTGCCGGCCATCACGTGGTGCCATCGGCGGGTATCTACTGCGCAACAAAGTTCTTCGTCCAGGCTGTCACGGAGTCCTTGCGCAAGGAGCTTTCCGTGCACCTTGGCATTCGAGCGGGAACGATCAGTCCCGGGGTAGTCGACACTGGATGGGCAAACAAAGTCAGCGATCCAGAAGGCCGCAAGGCTGCGCAGGAGCTCAACAAACTTGCCATCGCACCTGAAGCTGTAGCACAGGCTGTCGTCTACGCCCTCAATCAACCCGCGATGGTCAATATAAACGACATTGTTATCACGCCAACCCGGCAGGACTGGTAAGTCGGCAGGTGTTTCTCGCCCCTACTCTTCCTTAATGTTTTGTTATTTCGAGGATGCATATCATGAATAGTCCCACCTACGTGCAAGAATATAATGCGATCGTGGAAGTTCTCAAGCAGTACAACGAGGGCGGCAAGCAAGCGAAAAGCAATATCATGAAGCCTGCCTTCAGCGAGCAGGCTACCATCTTCGGCGTCGACGGCGATAGCAAATTGACCGGCGGTCCGATTCAAGGCCTCTTCGACACCATAGACAGTGTTTTCAAGCCATCGCCTGATGCCAAGGCTGCTGTCACCCGAATCGACATCGCAGGCACCGCCGCCAGCGCTCGCATCGACACAAATGACCTCTCCGGTTTCTGCTTTACTGATTTCTTCAATCTCTTAAAGGTCGAAGGCAAGTGGACAATAGTCAGTAAAATCTATCACACCCACGTCTGATTTAATCACCCGGGCATGGCCGGGCTGTTTTCGCTCGGCCATGCGCATGGCGCGCCATTACCCCAGCATAAGATCCATTCTTCGAATAGACCTATTGCCTATAGGCGCGAAGTGACTAGTCGGCAGCAACGGGGTGCGCTTTCTGCTGCGGGACCCGCGTCCACTCCGCTTCTTAGCGCGCCTCCAGGCGGCAAGTAGGTAAGCTTGGAAGTGCGTTCGCTTTATCTCTCCGGGCTCGCAAACATTGGTTGGCTATCGGCCACAGATCCGCTGTTTAGTTTATGTCGGCGTACTGCCAGTGGGAGTCTTCGCAACCATCGCGCTGGCGCCTTCGCCGCACAGCGAAGATCGCCCGAGCAGTGGTCGAAGCAGCGCCCGTCGCCCGCCGAGTCGAACACCTTGTGCCCTCGAAAACGGCCTGACTTGAGGGGGCGGTTTCAAAGGTGAAGCGCAACAGCGGGTTAATCTTACTGTGTCACAAAATAAGTGGGGAATCTATCTGCCGCTCGGGAAGAGAGCCATCGTTGCATGAGCCGCATTCCAAGCAGGATACGCA
>NZ_CADFGP010000098.1 GCF_902833905.1 Paraburkholderia tuberum STM678
GCAGTCTTGCGTTGGGAGTCGCCCCGGTCGCATCGAACCACGAATGCGCAAACGAAGACCGAAGTCCTACCCATGGCTGAAAGAGCCTCGTCACATCGCACGTGAGCGCGTCCAAAAATATGGGCACGCTCCACGGGCTTAAGTAAGTGCCATTCTTCTTAGGGGGCTAGGCGCGGGCAACCGCGCCTGGCTACCCGGCGATGCTGGTTCTTCTCACGAGCGCAACAGCGACTTCAGACCAAACAAAAGTAGACACTTTATGAAAACTCTGGCATAGGCGGTCTTGACAGAGTTTCGCTCATAGAAGTGTGATCCACCGTCGAGACTTACTGCTGCGCCGCCCTCAGGAAATTCATGCGTCGATGCAACAACCCGAAAACCAATGTCGTGATTGACATGCAAAGCCATATCAATACCAGCGAACAGCACAACTGATGACGACAGCGGGGAACCGGTGGCCGTGATAAAGCGGTTTCGTCTTCTTCATTGCATCATTTTACCGCCGCATGTCCAATAACCTGATAGCGCCGTCGTGACTGATCTTCACGTCGCGAGCGGCCAATTTGACATAAAAGGAATTGCCAACGATTTGATACGGAATGCAGATGGAATTTCACGAATTCCAACCTGCATCGCCGACCATGAGGACGACGCGGAACAGGTAGGTCGGGAAGTGCGCGGGGGCGAGCCGGTCCTTAGCCGTGAATAACCCGCGCCTTCACAATTCGTGGGACGAGCTTGCAGAGCGCGATTCGTCCGCGATTGCAACAGGGGTTGTAGGCGACCTCGATCTGTGCGTAGCCGGAACAGCGCAGCAAGTGTCCCCCCAGCGCCGCGGCTGCGGCACTGTTCGATGGCCGACATGACCTTCAGCTGCCCCAGGCTCAGCGACACCGTGCGTCGCCATACTGGCCCTGAGCGCGGAAGATGTCCGCGACCTCCAGCATGGGGTACTACACTGCGCCCACGTTACTCGGAGGGCGGACGCCCCAGCGGACTGGTAACTTCGCGCAGCACGTCGGTAGCCACCTGCACGTACTTGAAATGTGCTGCAGCGCATTTCATCTACCTGCACGGCGATGATGTCAAGCGGGCACGACAGATGGCTGGCATTCGGCACCAGAAAATGAGGTTGCGGACGTTCGAGGGGCGAAGTCCACAGACGGATCATCGGCCAAACCCGCCATTCGGGTAACCATAAACTTTACGCTCGTGAGTGGCAGCTTGCGCGAGGACCGTATGATCTGATCGCCGTTGCCCCACCTCCGACACTCGAGAGAATCGACAACTCGATGATGCAGAGCAGCCTTTGAGCGACCGCTTACAGGTAGGTGTCGGCATTGTCGTTGGCCCAACGCGGTCTGATCTATGACGGCGCCAAAGCGCGTGACGGAACCCATTGGCCTCCCTGTGCAATGTGCGTATTTCGGTCCAACGTGACCGACCGTTTCGGCATCGTGACCGGCGATTTCGGGAACGTGACCGAGGATTTCGGCAACGTGACCGGTCGCAACGACAGGCGGGTTTGGCGTTGCGCGTGACCCCAACCACGCGGGCTATGCTCGACGGCTTTGGCCGGAGAGACGATGCCCGCGCACCGGATGAACACGCGCATGATCAAAGACGTTTTACGACTGAAGTTCGACGGCGGCTTCTCGCATGATCGAATCGCCGCGTCGCTAGGCATTTCCAAGGGCGTTGTCACGAAGTACGTCGGCCTGGCCAAGGCGGCCGAGCTCGACTGGGCGAGCGCTTGCGACATGGATGAGGGCGAGCTCGAACGGCGTTTGATGGGCAAGCCCACTGGGCCGGCGGCTTACGCCCAACCCGACTACGGCCGCATTCACCAGGAACTGCGACGCAAGGGCGTGACGCTTACGCTGCTCTGGGAAGAGTACCAAGCCGAGTTCGCCGATCGGCAGACCTACCGCTACACGCAGTTCTGCGAGCACTACCGGACGTTCGCCAAGCGGCTCAAGCGCTCGATGCGCCAGATCCACCGCGCCGGCGAGAAGCTGTTCGTCGACTTCGCCGGACCCACGCTGCCGTTGACGACGGGGCGGCGCGCGCACGTGTTCGTCGCCGCGATGGGCGCTTCGAGCTACACGTTTGCGTGCGCGACGCCTGCCGAGACGATGGAAGACTGGCTTGGCGGCATTGCACGAGCACTAACGTTCTACGGCGGCGTGCCGCAACTGATCGTGCCCGACAACCCGCGCGCAATGATCGCCGACCCCGATCGCTACGAGCCTCGTGCGGGCGACACCGTGTTGGACTTCGCCCGCCACTATGGAACGTCGTTCCTGCCGGCGCGAACCTACCGGCCGCAGGACAAGGCCAAGGTTGAGTCGGCCGTGCAGGTCGTCGAGCGCTGGATCATGGCGCGTCTGCGCCACCATGAGTTCAGCTCGGTGCAGTCGGTCAATGAGGCGATCAGCCCGTTGCTGAAGTACCTGAACGAACGTCCCTTCCAGAAGCTGCCCGGATGCCGCGCCACTGCGTTTGCGCAGCTCGACGCGCCCGCCTTGTTGCCGTTGCCGGCCCAGCCGTACGAACTTGCACGCTTCAAGACGGTGACCGTGCACATCGATTACCACGTCGAGGTGGGTAAGCATCGGTACAGCGTGCCGCATGCGCTCGTCGGTCTGAAGCTCGAAGCCCGCATCACCGGCGGCGCCATTGAACTGCTGCATCGCGGGCGTCGTGTGGCGAGCCATGCTCGCAACGACCGAGCTGGCGGCTACACGACCATCGTCGAACACATGCCTGCTGCGCACCGCGCGCACCTGGAATGGACGCCACAGCGTCTGATCCACTGGGCGCAGCAGATCGGCTCGGCAACGGCGGCGCTCGTCACGCGATTGCTGGAAGAACAGCGCCACCCCGAACACGGCTATCGGGCGTGCCTGGGGCTGCTCTCGCTGTCCAGGCGCTACGGGAGTGAACGGCTGGAAGCCTCATGTGCTCTCGCTCTCGAACTCGGTGTGCATCGTTACCGGCATGTGCGCGAGATCCTGCTCAACAACCGCGACCGCGCCGTCGCCATGACGCCGGCGGACTGGACGAGCCCGAGCCATGCACACGTGCGCGGCCCCGGCCATTACCAATAAGGAGGCGCACTGCGATGATGATGCAACAAACCCTGACACAACTGCGCACGCTCAAGCTCGACGGCTTCGCCGACGGTCTCGAAGAACAACTCGCGCAGCCCGGCAGCGCCAAGCTGAGCTTCGAGGAGCGCCTGTCGTTGCTGGTCGACCGGGAAACCCACTGGCGCGATGACCGGCGTCGCACGCGCTTGCTCAAGCATGCACGCCTTAAATACCCGCAGGCCCTGATCGAGGATCTCGATACGCGATCGGGTCGCGGCATCGATGCCCGCGCGCTCACGAGCCTGGCGCTGGGCGACTGGGTTCAGTCGGGCTACAGCCTGCTCATCAGTGGCCCCACGGGGGCAGGCAAATCGTGGCTCGCGTGTGCGTTGGCGCAGTACGCCTGCCGGCGTGGGCACTCGGCGCTGTATCTGCGTGTGCCGAGGTTGACCGAAGAACTGCGAATCCTGCACGGCAACGGCGGCTTCACGAAGTGGCTCATGCAAGTCGCGCGCGTTGACGTCTTGCTACTCGATGACTGGGGCATGGCGCCGCTCGACCCGATGGTACGCAACGACTTGCTGGAGATGATCGACGACCGCGCGGCCGGCAAAGCCACCATCGTGACCAGTCAATTACCCATCGAGCACTGGCACGGCTGGATCGGCGACGAAACGATTGCCGATGCCATGCTCGACCGACTCATGCAGCGACATCACCGCATCACGCTCAAGGGCGAGTCGCTTCGAAAGGCCGCTCCAAACCCTCAAACAAAGGAGGTCGTACTCGACGAAAGCTGATCCAAAAACCTAGAATCAACCCCGCGCAACATCGAACCTGCCAAATCGGTCACGTTCCCGAAATCGGCGGTCACGTTCGCCGAAATACGCACAATGAATCGGGAAGTCGCGTCGACGACCGTTTGGTTGATGTCTTCATCGAATACGTCAAAGACAGGTGCGACGACCGACTCCGCGAGGGCATATTGCTGCTTTTCGAATCTGCTCGCGTCGATGCTACCTTCCGCATCGAAAGTAAGCATGGAAAACGTGCTCCGAACGACGCGCACCGGGTTTCTGGCCACGAGTTCGACTACGACGCTGGCCATTCGCGCTCGTTGCCCCGCAAAAACGGGCAGACTGTGGCTTGCCGGATCTCGCAGCATCCTGTTGAACCTGGTGCCTGAGAGCCGCGAGAGGGTATCGTCGCGAGCGATCAGAAACGTTCGGCAAGAAAATCCCATGGTTCTGCCCCTTGCATTAACGGTGATGCTCACCACGCCCGGCGAGATTCCGCAACGCGCATCCAAGCAGGCTATTCGCCGCTGTACCTTACACCGCGCGCGTGACCAGGCTTCGGGGCGTCCCGGTCGATGCCCGGCTCCGGAGGTTCAAGGAGCAGCGTCGAACGTCCGCCGGTCCAACAGGACACTCTGCCATTTGGTCGTTTGTAACAAGCGCAACTGATTTTCGGCGGGCGGGTGGGAGCGCCATCGGCATCCCATCTCGTATGAGTCAGGTTTTGGTACCCTTTCATCGTGAGCCCTGTTTCTCCTGGCCAGATTCGAGAATTCACGGGGACCGCCGTGAAGGTTGAAGGTCGGTCAGCCGGTGGCAGAGCGGGGGCGAGCTTCCGTGAGTTGATACGTAGCAATCAGGTTGTCCTACAGCAGATGAAAAGACAGTTCACAAGACATGCTCAACGCAGCGACCAGGCATACCCCGGACGCTTGGCCCACCCCACAATCCCGGCGAACCAGGGGCAGACGGAACTTCGCCCAGTTCGCACTGGGCCAGCGGGCCTGCCGGTTGATTCCGAGGCCGCTTTCCGTGAAAACAGGCCGCTTCAGCGCTTGTTGCAACAGTGCCATGAGGACGGGCGGTTTTGACTGCTTCCGACATTCTCGCGCCACACCTGACGCCCGGTGGTCACCTGCTTGCAGTTCCAGAGGACGACGCGCCACTATTGGCGGATGAAATACAACCGCGGCTAGGCAGTTCTTTTGCGCTTGGCGCAGGACATGGCCTGCTGCATCTGGGAACGGCGGAAATCGGCCGCATTTTGCCGCCCGCGTGGGCCTGGTGGCGAGATTTTGCCGCGCGCTATGTCACCGCCTTGTGCGCCACACCCGAGGGCGGCGAGATTGCGGTCGTCACGCCCGCTGCCAAGGACTTCGATGCCCTGATTGCCGATGCGCCGCCGATGACGGGCGGGGAGTATCTGACGCCAGATGTGCTAGCCACGCTGTGGGGTGAGATCGATACTGCCTTGCACCAGGAACTGGCGACCGCAATGGTCTCGCTTCAGGATTTCCTCAAGTTGCGCCACCCGGCCTGGAATCTGGTCGGCCGTGTGCATTTCAACCTCGTTGAGAACCGCAAGGACACGGAGTCACCGTTCGCCTTCCTTGCGACTTACACCTCGCGCCTGTCGGCCCATGGCAAAGCGCAACACCAGCCACTGTCGCAAGCCCTGGCGGAATTTTCGGGAGCCAGGAGCAAGGCGCAGATCCTGTCATTACTGCTGCCGGTGCAGCGCGCCGCGGAACACTGCGATTGGCTTCGCGAAATGGTGGATACCGGCGAGATATACCATCCGCTGCGCTGGACGCCGCTTGACGCCCATCGCTTTCTCTCGGACCTGTCCCAACTGGAAGCCGCCGGGATTGTCGTACGCACGCCAGGCGTCTGGCAGGCGGGCCGCCCTGTTCGCCCCGTTGTGAAAGCCAGCGTCGGAGCACGACCGCCTTCGCTCCTGGGCAAGGATGCGTTGCTCGATTTCAGCATGGAGGTCTCCCTCGACGGCGAGCGTCTCAGCGCCTCCGAGGTCAGGGATCTGCTCAAAGGCGCCGATGGCTTGCAACTCATCCGTGGTCGCTGGGTCGAGGTGGACAAGAAAAAGCTCAGTCGCCTCCTGAAGCGATTCGAGGCCATGGAAAAGGCGGCACAAACCGGTCTGCCCTTTAATGAGGCCCTACGCCTGCTGGCGGGTGTTTCGCTCGACGATAACGGCGACCCCGCTGACCTCGACTGGTCGCAGCTTGTTGCAGGGCCCTGGCTGGCCGACATGCTGCAGGAATTGCGTCAGCCGGAGGGGTTGGCGCAGATCAGTCCGGGACCGGAACTCAAGGCGAACCTGCGGCCCTACCAACGGGCCGGCGTGCGGTGGTTGTACCTGCTCACCCGGCTCGGACTGGGCGCTTGCCTGGCGGACGATATGGGCCTGGGCAAGACCATGCAGGTACTCTCGCTGCTGCTCGTGCTGAAGCGTGAAAGCACCGAGATGCGGCCCAGCCTGCTGGTCGCCCCCGCATCGCTGCTGGCCAACTGGGCGGCAGAGGCCGAGCGCTTCGCCCCGGGCTTGCGCCTGCTGATCGCCCATCCGTCGGTCATGCCGGCGGCCGATTTGCGTGCGCTGGACGCCGCGCGGCTTGCGGACATCGATCTCGTCATCACCAGTTTTGGCTCGCTGCTTCGCCAGCCGGTACTGGGGACCATCCAATGGCGCCTTGCCATCGTTGATGAAGCACAGGCGATCAAGAATCCGGGCGCCAAGCAAACGCGACAGGTCAAGCAACTCCAGGCACAATCGCGCATCGCGCTGACTGGCACCCCCGTGGAAAACCGCCTGTCCGACCTGTGGTCCATTTTCGATTTTACCCACCCCGGTTTGCTGGGCTCGGACAAGGTCTTTGCCAACTTTACCAGGCGGCTGGCGAAGGCCGAGCACTTCGGCCCGCTGCGAACGCTCGTACGGCCCTACATCCTGCGCCGCCTGAAGACCGACAAGCGGGTAATCGACGACCTGCCGGACAAGACCGAGCTCAAGGCCTGGTGCCACCTGAGCCCGACCCAGGCGGCGCTTTACCAGCGTGCGGTGAAGGATCTGGCCGCCGCGCTTGAGGACGCCGAAGGCATCGGTCGCAAAGGTGTGGTGCTGAGCTTCCTCATGCGCTTCAAACAGATATGCAACCATCCGTCGCAGTGGTTGGGTGACGCGGCCTGGAAGGCGGAAGACAGCGGCAAGTTCGCCCGCCTGCGCCAACTGGCCGAAGTCATTGCCGCCAAGCAGGAAAAGGTGCTGGTATTCACCCAGTTCCGCGAGACCACTGAGCCGCTGGCGGCATTTCTGGGTTCGATCTTTGGCCGCGAAGGTCTGGTGCTCCATGGCGGCACCCCCGTGGCCCGGCGCCGGGAGCTGGTCAAGCGATTCCAGGACGATGAGTTGACGCCCTTCTTCGTGCTCTCGCTCAAGGCCGGTGGGGCGGGGTTGAATCTCACCGCTGCGTCGCATGTGATCCACTACGACCGCTGGTGGAACCCGGCCGTGGAAAATCAGGCGACTGACCGTGCGTTTCGTATCGGCCAGCAGAGGAACGTCCTGGTGCATAAGTTTATCTGCCGTGGCACGATCGAGGACCGTATCGACCAGTTGATCGAAGTGAAGCAGCAATTGGTGAAGGATGTGCTGGAGGGCGGCGCGGAACTGCTGCTCACCGAGATGAGCGATCGTGAATTGCTCGATCTCGTGAAGCTCGACGTTTATGCCGCGCAAGAAAACTGATCGTCAGGAGAGAGGAAGCGCAATGGGTTACGGTTACGGGGGATGGAAGCCCTATGTCTCGGTCGCGGAGCGCAGAAAAAAGGCTGAACGGGCCGCCGCGAAGGCTAGGAAGGCTGGTGCGGTCCTGTCGCCAATCGCGTCGTATCGAGGCGCCATCGCCAGAACCTTCTGGGGCAAGGCCTGGTGTGACAATCTGGAAGGCTATAGCGACTATGCCAACCGCCTGCCGCGCGGCCGTACCTATGTGCGCAACGGTTCCGTGATTGACCTCCAGATTACGGCAGGCGAAGTGCGAGCGCAGGTAATGGGTTCGAGCCTCTACACGGTCGGCGTGAGCGTGACAGCGTGTCCGGCAAAGCAATGGCGAACAATTGGTGCCGACTGCTCGGGGTCGATCGATTCGATGGTAGAACTGCTGCAGGGCAAATTCTCGACTGCCGTGATGGAGCGCATCTGCAAACCCGGAACGGGTCTTTTCCCAGTGCCGAAGGAAATCAGGTTCAATTGCAGTTGCCCGGACTGGGCATCGATGTGCAAGCACGTAGCTGCCGTACTCTACGGAATCGGCGCGCGGCTCGACCAACAGCCGGAATTGCTCTTCGCCTTGCGCCGCGTCAATGCCAATGATCTCGTCAGGCAGGCCGGCGCTGGCCTGCCCAAATCCACAAAACGACCCGCTACCAGCAAGGTGCTCGACGACGCGCTGGTGGCCGATGTGTTTGGCATCGAGATGGCCGACGCCTACTCACCGCCGAAGCCTGTTGCCGGACGTAACAAGCCACCGGCAGGTAAGGTGACAGCAAGGAAGGCGACCAGGTCGGCTGTCTCGACAACCCGCAAGCCACCGGCGAACGCAAAGACCGCGGAGGACAATAAATCGGTAACAAAGAAGTTACCAGTCAAGCCATCCGCTGGGCCACGTAAATCAACATCGGGCAACATCGTTGCCGGTAAAGCAAACGTGGCGAACTCGCCTGCAACCCCGAAAGAGGCTGCAACAAGGAAACGCGCCATTACTGGACCGGTGAAAGGTACGTCCCGCTAAACTCGGATTCCATCTCGCATGGCTACGCGCGAAGCGATTGACGTCGATGAATGAAATTCTTTTCATCGATGCATCTACGACTGCGCATCGTCATCGCGTCAGCTGACCTGATCTCATAACTCGTTAGACGCCCAATAGCCGAATCCGACCATCATAGTTCATCTGGATGAGCACCTCGCGCATCGCCTTGACCTCTCGCTCGTCGACCTTTCGAATATCCAGATCATAGTCCCGCAGGCTGGTTGTCAGGCGCACTACGGCTGATTTTCTGTCAAGGTGGAGTTCCTCCAGCAATTCCTCCTCGTCTTCCACGTACCGTTCAAACGAAACTGTCACCCCTCGCTCCCAATCTCCCAGCAGGTGTTCGTATTTCGGCGTGCGCAGAAGGGTAAGGCTTTCGATCTCAGTCGCATCCGCGGGGGCGACGACCGCAAAGGACACAATCAAGTCGTCCCCGTACTCAGTCGAGATAAACGCGACAGTTTCCATAATTGTAGCGGCTCGATTACATCCGACGTAGGAACCGATTACATCGGCCGTTTCGGGACCACATTACGTTAGAACGAGCCCCCTTTATGTGATAACAGCCCGATTACATCCGCCGGGAACCACATTCAGCGAGAATGCCCGCGAGTCTGATCCAAGGTGGGCGTCACCGCCTCCGTTTAGGGTTATTCGATGCCTGCAGCGCAAAGTCCGCTTTTCCCACGACCAGACGTTGCGTCACGGGATGATCGGGCGACCGCTCATGCACGGTATAGTCCGCTGACGGCCGGGCAAGTCGAGTAATTTTTCTCGCGATTTAGCTGAGTTGCTCGACTCCATGATGCGAAGCATCCGGAAACAGTTTGGCCTCGATCACTGCAGCTCGTGCCGCCGCCACGTCAGCGGCGAACAGCACGACTGCCAGGTCCTTCACCGCACGCGAGCAGCAGACGTAAAATAGCCGCCTCGTGCGGTCGAGCACCGACTCCTTCCCCTCGGCGATATTCGCTTTGTCTCAACTTGTTGCTGGTTTCGCTTTTGTGCGGGCGTGCATGATGTCAGCGACAGGTGAGAGTCGGTGAAGCGGGATCGATAGTTGCGGGAAATGGGGCTATCGGTTTGTCGAAGGCGACAATAGGGTAAGGATGGAAACAGATATGGTGTGACAGTTCATGGCGCGCGGCGCCAGCGATGAACGACGTACCCTGCGATGAAGCTCAGCAGTAGTGGCGCAGATTGATCATCGTATAGGCAAGCGTCTTGAACGCGGTAATGCACATCACTGATGCGTTCGAAGCGCAGCAACAGGCGGCGAAACTTGTCTTCCCAGGCAAAGACGCGCTCAATGGTCCTGAAGCGCTCCTCGAAGATGGCCGGCTCGAAGATCTGCTTGCGACCGCGCTTCGGTGTTTTGCGCCCGCGCGGGTTCTGCGGGATGTTCGGGGTCATGCCGCGATTGAAGATCGCACGGCGGTTGGCCCGGCAGTCGTAGACGCCATCCAGGCTGACGGTGGCGCCTTGCAGGTCCATGCCAATGGCGCGGGCCATCTCGCTCAGCCGTGGTAGCGCATCACGCAGCAAGGGCGATTCGTTGCGGTTACCCGCAGCGCAGATGAACGGCGCGATGATGTTGCAGTGGCGATCACAAAAGGCCACCACCTTGTCGCCTTTCAGGTGCTTGTGACCGCTGTACCCGAGGTTGTCGCCACCTTTCTTCGCCGCCGTGGTCGTGCCGTCACCATGAATGACCGTGAGGTCAAGGAGCTGGTCCTCATGAAGCTTGCGCACCGAGCCAGAAAAGATCCGGTCGATGCTGCCATCGGCGCGCCAGCGGCGCATGATCCGGTGCTGCGTCCAGAAATCTGGACTCTAACCGATCTGGCTTCGCCGATCCCCAACCCAGGCCCGGCGCCGCTCCCAGACAAATGCAATGATCTCGAGAAACTAACAACCAGTTGTCTCTCAAGAAACAAAAGTGTAGATGGCAACTATCATGCTGCCATCTATATGGTTATGCGCGATACTTCAAATTCAGGTTCTGCGTCCTGATTGACCGAGATCAACGGTACGCAAATCAGCGGGCTCTGGTGCAACTAGCGCGGGGGCGAATCGGTTAAGGTGTGTCGGGGTGAACGAATTGGGAACCGACGATGAGCAAGCTGAAGGGCCTGGAGGAACTGTTCGCAGGCCGTCACTTTGACCGCGATGTGATCATTCTGTGTGTTCGCTGGTACGTGCGCTATAAGCTTAGCCTGCGCGATCAGGTCCAAATGATGGCCGAACGGGGTCTGTCGCTGGCGGACACGACGGTTCTGCGCTGGGTGCGGCGCTTTGCGCCGGAGTTCGTCAAACGGTGGAACTGCTTTGGCAGGTCCACCGGCCAGTCGTGGCCTGTCGACGAGTCTTACCTCAAGCTTGCGCGGCAAGTGGGTCTATCTTTATCGAGCGGTGGATCGGGTGGGCCAGACGGTAGACTTCATGCTCAGCGCCAGGCGCGACGTGAAGGCCGATGCTTTCTGCCTGAGGACATGAAGGTCCGATCCTCGAAATATCTCACAGGTCCATGCCAATGGCGCGGGCCATCTCGCTCAGCCGTGGTAGCGCATCACGCAGCAAGGGCGATTCGTTGCGGTTACCCGCAGCGCAGATGAACGCCGCGATGATGTTGCAGTGGCGATCACAAAAGGCCACCACCTTGTCGCCTTTCAGGTGCTTGTGACTGCTGTACCCGAGGTTGTCGCCTCCTTTCTTCGCCGCCGTGGTCGTGCCGTCACCATGAATGACCGTGAGGTCAAGGAGCTGGTCCTCATGAAGCTTGCGCACCGAGCCAGAAAAGATCCGGTCGATGCTGCCATCGGCGCGCCAGCGGCGCATGATCCGGTGCTGCGTCCAGAAATCTGGACTCTAACCGATCTGGCTTCGCCGATCCCCAACCCAGGCCCGGCGCCGCTCCCAGACAAATGCAATGATCTCGAGAAACTAACAACCAGTTGCATGAGTAAACAGCAATGGTTACGTCCGTACGACGCCTCCGTCTACCTGCTAACAATGACAGGTATTAACGAACGCTCTTCCAGCGTTAGATTTGCAAAAAATTTGACGCCGCAGATTACCTGAATGCGACTCAAAAGAAAGGAGACCGTCAATCATCGAGTGGGCCGCCCGGTCACACGCAGTTCCGTTTATTCGGCGAGCGCCCCCCTTCGTCACGTGCGATTTCGTCGTCAGGCGAACGGACTCCTTGGTCACGTGCAGTTCCCCTTACCTTAGAGGCAAACATGGCAACCCCGTCAAATTTTGTCGATCTCCAGGCCGGTTTTTATAATGCGCTGGTTCAAGGGCTTGGCTATAGCAATCAGGATCCGTTCCAGATTATTCAACCCTCGCCGCCGCTCCCGGGAGGCGACGACGCTGACGATCTGCTCTGGGCGTATCTGAACAATTTGCCGGTCGCTTCATTGACCCAGAACACGCAGTTCTCCGGCGGAAATCAATTTCTCGCCGATTATCAAGGCGTCATGTCCGCCTTGCAGTCCGCGCCCAACAATTTTCAGTCGACCATCGGCCCGACCTGCTGGGCCGCCTACCAGCAGGCGCTTAAAGACCACGAAGTCAAAACTGGCGCCGTCGCGTTCCGTAACTGGGCGCTTTACTGCCAACCGTGTTCCGCTGTCGCAACGTCAGGCGCATCCGCCCTGGCCGCCGCCATGCTCGATCCGATTTTTGCGGCGCAGATGAACGTGACACCGTACAAGCCTGTTGGCGACGAACCCGTGACGTTCTCGCCGGGCTACTCGAAGATGCTCACCTTGCTGAAGAAGGCACCGAGCCGTTCGTTCGAAGTAAGCGCAAGCAATTGGCAGACCGACGTCTCAAAGACGTGGACCCAAGGCTCCAACAAGGGGTTTTTTGGCTTGTGGGGTGGCAGCAGTTCGTCGTCTTCGATCAGCGGGAAATTTGCGTCGGGCGGCGTGTCGGTCAAAGCCTCGTTCGACAACGTGCTGCCGTTCAACGCCACGCCGGGCGACTGGTACGGTTCCTCGGCGTTCGGCATGGCGTTCAACAACCCCGGTAAGGCGCCATGGATGTCGAACAACCCGATTAACTGGGACACGACCTTCGGCAAGAACGGCAACATGCAACGGTTCTCCTCGAGCCTGCTGATCGCCAACAAGATGAACATCTCGGTCGTTTCGGCGGCGCAGTATAGCCAGGGGGAGCAAAGCCAGATACAGAGTAATCAGGGCAACGGCCTGTGGCCGTTCTATTGCTCCGGCAGCTCGGGCGGTTCCAGCACGAGTGCTTCATTCGACAAGGACGGCGGCATGACGGTGACCATCACAAGTAAAGCCAACGTGCCGATCGTGATCGGCTGCATCGTGCTGACGGCTGGCCAGTATCTCGGGCATGAAGCACTGGCATCGAAGCGTTTGATCGAGGAGTTCTACAGCTAGCACTAGCCATTGGCCGTCTCACGGTCTCGACATGCCCGCCGTGCCGATTACGGCAGGCATGTCGTATGGCGCCGCACGGGATCCTTGCATTTTCCGTGTTTTTTCCGGTCAGGGAAGGGGAGCAATCATGACGTCGTTTGTCGATCTGCAAGAGCAATTTGCCAAAACCGAGTTTGCTGCGATTGGCATCGATCCGGGTCGGGGGCAGGTGTTTCAGCCGGCTGCGGCATTGACCGGGGACGATAGCGTTTTGTGGTCGTACCTCGATACTATTCCCGGCGCGCCGCCGATTTTCTCGTCTGCAGGCGGCGGAAGCGGCGAGACCTTTTTTCAGGCGTACTCGGCTTTGATCAACTCGTTGATCGCCGCGACCAATCCACTCGATCCGATCAAGGCTGCAAAGCAGCGCCTGAGTGCCTGGGGGGACAAACCCGCAGCCTGGAGCGTCGGGGTTGCCGGTCTGGCCCGCCAACTCCACTCCGCATCGGCGATTAGTTTTGATTTTACCAATGATGCAGTCGCCGACCCGGCATTCTGGGGCCTTTGGGGCAATAGCGAACCGGCATCCGGGCCGAGCGCCTTGTTCGCCTCGGGTAGCGTGTCGGGGCAGTTCAAGTTCGAAAACGCGTTGTTATTTGCACCGACGCCATCGGACTGGTACGTATCGTCCGCGCTTTCACTGGCGCATGCCACGAAGACAGGACATCCGTGGAATCCCGATTCGCCGATCAACTGGCAGACGACCTTCGGTCCGAACGGAAATATGCAGTCGTTCGTGGGAGGCCTTTACGTTGCGTCCGGCCTGGATATTCAATTCACGTCGAGCACCGCATTCAGTAAAGCCGATCAGCGCCTGATCAGTGAGGCCGGGACTCAGGGGATGTGGCCGTACTACCTCGGCATCGGTAACGCGATTACCAAGATGCCGTTCAACCCCGAAGGTCAGATGACGGTTGACGTCACGAGCGGAGCGAATTTGCCTGTCGTCATCGCGGCATCGGTGTTGTCTGCGACGCAGTATTTGGGAGGATGACGACTCTATCAACTGGTTGTTAGTTTCTCGAGATCATTGCATTTGTCTGGGAGCGGCGCCGGGCCTGGGTTGGGGATCGGCGAAGCCAGATCGGTTAGAGTCCAGATTTCTGGACGCAGCGAATGACGGGAAACCCATGCTGGCAGGCAATTCCAGTGAATTTAAGCCTTGAGCAGTTCGAACAGTTTGTCTTGCCGCATCTGCGCCGTGGTCGGCGCGGACCGCCGCCCACGCTGGCCTTGCACACGATCTTCAACTACATCCTGCGGGTGCTGTACATGGGGTGCCAGTGGAAGATGCTGCCGATCGAAAGGGATGCCAAAGGGCTGCCTGAAATCCACTACACGCGCATTTACCGGATCATGCGCCGCTGGCGCGCCGATGGCAGCATCGACCGGATCTTTTCTGGCTCGGTGCGCAAGCTTCATGAGGACCAGCTCCTTGAC
>NZ_CADFGP010000099.1 GCF_902833905.1 Paraburkholderia tuberum STM678
AATTACGAGAGTAGACGCGATCCGGCCAAAGTTTACAAGCACGGCTTTCAAGTCATTGAATGTAAACGGCTTGCTGGCGCGGGCGGCTGCCGCAGCGAGATGTGTATAACGCTATGGGTATAGCCGGCCTGGGCTGCGATATCCTCCACGCTAGTCGCAGCAAACCCTTTTTCGGCGATGCTCGACGCTGCTGCGTCGAGCAAGCGCCGCCGGGTTCGCTCGCGGCTTTCTGCTCGCGTCATTCGTTTGTGTGGCATGCGGCAAAGCGCTCATCTGGCAAAGAACGATGGCCAAAATCCACGCTCCTCGCAAATCGTTGGGTGCGTAGGGTTGCTATTTGATGGCGACCGTTTCGGATTCGCGAGGTTGCCATCCGCCACCGAGCGCCTTGAAGGCAGCAACGGCTGCGCGTGCGGATTCCGTTTGCGCCTGCACCCGCTCGTCCGAGGCGCGTAGCAGGTTGTCGTCGGCCTGCAAGACTTCGATCAGGCTGACGACGCCTTCTTGATAGGCAGCGAACGAGGCGGCTCGCGCCCGGCCGAGCGAGTTCACTCCCTGGGCGAGCACCGCGGCCTCTTGCTCGCGCTTCACGAGTGCCGAGAATGAGTTCTCGACGTCTTCGGTTGCATGCAGCGCGGCGAGCCGATACGCGGCCAGCATTTCCGCCTGCTGCCCCTTGGCCTGCTCGATCTGCGCATTGATGCGGCCGAAATCGAACAGACGCCAGCGCAGCCCCAGCACGCCAGCGGCCTGATTGGCGCCGGTACTGAACAGGTTGCCGCTGGCCACCGAGGTGGCGCTGCCGAGCAGTCCACTGAGCGACACCTTGGGGTAATACTCGGCGATGGCCACGCCAATGCGCGCGTTCGATGCGGCGAGGCGACGCTCGGCCACGATCAGGTCGGGCCGGCGCCTGAGCAACTCACCCGGCGATCCTGTGTCCGCGATCCGCGGGGCGACCGGGATGTCACCAGCTTCGACCAGTTCGGCTCGATGCGTGCCGGGCTGTGAACCCAGCATTACATCCAGCGCGTTCATCGCTGCATCCAGACCCGCCTCGAGGACCGGGACGGATGCCTGAACCTGGGACAGCGCACCTTCGGCCTGGCTCACCTGAAGGTCGGCCGCCAATCCTTTGCTATACAGGAGGTTGATGGTCGAGAGCAGATCCTGCTGCGTCTGCACCTGCCGCCGGGCAACCTTCAGACGGGCCTGCAATCCACGAATCGTGATGTAAATATCGCCAGTCTGCGCCGCCACTGCCAGGCGCGTGGCCGCCGCACCGGCTTCCGAAGCCTGGTATTCGGCAAGTGCCGCTTCCCGCCCGCGACGGAGGCCACCAAACACATCCAGTTCCCAGCTCGCGTTGAAATTAGCCTCGTAATCATTGCCGTAGCGATCGAAACCGGGTGTCGAATTCAGGACTCGCCCCAAGGGGGTTTCGACCGACTGGTAGACTCGCGTCGCCTGCCCGCTGACAGTGCCGGACGGCAGCAGCGCGGCATTCGCCGCGCCAAGTCTCGCGCGCGCCTGCGAGACGCGAGCGGCGGCCTGCGCGAGGTCCAGGTTCTGATCCAGTGCGAGCGTGACGAATCGTGTCAGTTGCGGATCATCGAAACCCGTCCACCACGTGACAAGGTCGGCACTGGCCGCCGCGTGCCGGTGATCCACCGCGGCCTGGCCCTGGAACTGCTCGGGCATGGCTACATTGGGCCGGACATAATCGGGGCCTACAGCGCAGCCAGCCGAGAGACTGGCGGCAATAACCGCGGCAAGGATGGGTTTGGGTAGCATGAGCGTCTTCGCAAGATTCCGGTGGTGACTATAATACCAAATAGTCACTGGTTGTCCATTCCTGTATGCTATACCCATGAAAAAAGCCACCAGTTCCCCCATCCCGGTGCGCGGGCCCGCTGACCACGAGGTACGGGATCAGATCGTTGTCGCCGCCACCGAGCACTTCAGCCGGTATGGCTACGAGAAAACGACGGTCTCAGACCTCGCCAAGGCGATCGGGTTTTCCAAGGCCTACATCTACAAATTCTTCGAGTCCAAGCAGGCCATTGGCGAGATGATTTGCGCGAACTGCCTGCAGGAGATCGAAACCGAGGTCAGGTCGGCCGTCGCACAGACCGATCTGCCACCGGAGAAGCTGCGGCGGATGTTCAACGTCTTCACGGAAGCGAGCCTCCGTCTGTTTTTCCAGGACCGCAAGCTCTACGAGATTGCCGCATCGGCGGCCACGGAGAACTGGCAGGCGGTGCTTGCGTATGAAGAGCGCGTCCAGAAGCTGCTTCGGGACGTCCTCCAGGAGGGGCGGCAAAGCGGGGACTTCGAGCGCAAAACCCCCCTCGATGAGACTGCGATGGCGATCTATCTGGTGTTGCGCCCCTACCTCAACCCAATGCTCCTGCAGTACAGCTTCGATTACACCAAGGTCGCGCCTGCACAACTGTCCGGTCTCGTGCTCCGCAGTCTGTCGCCTTGATGGAAATCTCGGTTGTGACCATTGACTAAATTGGTCACTGGAACCATAATGAAAGCCCCGATCACTCCGTCAATGGGTCTTTCATGCTCCGGCGTCGCCTTGCTACCTCTACAGTCGTCTGTGCACTGGCACTTGCGCTAGCCGCCTGCGGCGCGAAAGCACCGTCCGATCCGCGCACCGAAGCGCCCCTGGTGCGCACCGCCATCGCTCAGGCGGCGATCCCCGCCTCCCGTTCGTTTACCGGAACCGTCGCCGCGCGCGTGCAGAGCGAGCTGGGATTTCGCGTCTCCGGCAAGGTGCTCGAGCGGCTGGTGGATGCCGGGCAAACCGTCAAACGCGGCCAGCTGCTGATGCGCCTCGACCCCATCGATCTGAGGCTTGCCGCGCAGGCCCGGCAGGACGCGGTCACCGCCGCGCGAGCACGGGCGCAGCAGACCGCGCAGGACGAAGAGCGCTACCGCGACCTGCGCGGCACCGGCGCGATATCGGCATCGGCCTACGACCAGATCAAGGCGGCGGCCGATGCCGCCAAAGCGCAGCTCAGCGCGGCCGTGGCTGACGCCGACGTTGCGCGCAATGCGACTGGCTATGCCGAACTGCTGGCGGACGGCGATGGCGTCGTGATGGAAACGCTGGCCGAACCGGGCCAGGTCGTCAGCGCCGGGCAGCCCGTGGTGCGCCTGGCGCACGCCGGGCGCCGCGAGGCTGTCATCCAGCTACCCGAAACCCTACGCCCCGCAATCGGTTCGGTCGCCCAGGCCACGCTGTTCGGCAACGGCGGTGTTAGCGTGCCGGCGACGCTGCGCCAGCTTTCGGATACGGCGGATCCTCGTACCCGGACCTTTGAAGCGCGGTATGTGCTGCAGGGAGAGCTGGCCGACGCCCCACTGGGCGCCACCGTCACGGTCCAGATTCCGGACGCGCGTTCCGCGGTGCAAGGCGGTTTGCAGGTGCCGATCGGCGCGCTGTTTGACGCGGGCAAGGGACCGGGGGTGTGGGTCATCAACGGCGAGCCGGCAAAGGTTGCCTGGCGGCCGGTTACTGTCGAACATCTGGACGACGATAGTGCTCGCGTCGCCGGTGAGATCAAGCAAGGCGACCGGATCGTCGCGCTCGGCGCGCAGCTGCTGCGCGAAGGCGAGCAGGTCCGGGTGACAAGTCAAGCCGTCGCCATGACGGCCGAGGGAGCCCGTCCGTGAGCGAAGGCCGTTTCAATCTGTCGGCGCTCGCCGTGCGCGAGCGCTCCATCACCCTGTTCCTGATCTGCCTGATTTCACTGGCCGGGCTCGTTTCGTTCTTCAAGCTGGGCCGGGCGGAAGACCCCGCGTTCACGGTCAAGGTGATGACCATCATCACCGCCTGGCCGGGAGCCACGGCGCAGGAAATGCACGATCAGGTCGCCGAGAAGATCGAAAAGTGCATGCAGGAGCTGCGCTGGTACGACCGGACCGAGACCTACACACGGCCTGGGCTGGCCTTCACGACCTTGACCTTGCTCGACAGCACGCCGCCGTCGGAAGTGCAGGAGCAGTTCTACCAGGCCCGGAAGAAAATCAGCGACGAGGCGGGCAATCTTCCATCCGGCGTGATCGGACCGATGGTCAACGACGAATACGCGGATGTTACCTTCGCGCTGTTTGCGTTGAAGGCGAAGGGTGAACCGCAGCGCCTGCTCGTTCGCGATGCCGAGACGCTGCGCCAACGGCTGCTGCACGTGCCGGGCGTGAAGAAGGTCAACATCATCGGTGAGCAGGCGGAGCGGATCTATGTCGAGCTCTCACATGACCGGCTGGCAACGCTGGGCGTGAGCCCCCAGGACGTGTTCGCCGCGCTCAACGATCAGAATGCCCTGACGCCGGCCGGCTCCGTGGAGACCAAAGGTCCGGAGGTGTTCATTCGCCTGGACGGCGCCTTCGACAACCTGCAGAAGATCCGCGACACGCCGGTCGTAGCGCAGGGCCGCACGCTGAAGCTGTCGGACATTGCCACCGTCACACGTGGTTATGAAGATCCGGCGACGTTCATGATCCGCAACAACGGCGAACCTGCACTGCTGCTGGGTATCGTGATGCGCGACGGCTGGAACGGGCTTGATCTCGGCAAGGCGCTGGACAGCGAGGTCGGCGCAATCAACGCCGGGCTGCCGCTGGGCATGAGCCTGACCAAAGTCACCGATCAGGCCGTCAACATTCATTCGGCGGTCGACGAGTTCATGCTCAAGTTTTTCGTCGCGCTGCTGGTGGTCATGCTGGTGAGTTTCGTCAGCATGGGCTGGCGGGTGGGCCTCGTCGTTGCCGCGGCCGTACCGCTGACACTCGCGGTGGTGTTCGTGGTGATGGCCGCGACCGGCAAGAACTTCGATCGCATCACGCTCGGATCGCTGATCCTCGCGCTCGGCCTGCTCGTGGACGACGCGATCATCGCGATCGAAATGATGGTGGTAAAGATGGAGGAAGGCTACGGCCGCATCGCCGCCTCCGCCTACGCGTGGAGTCATACGGCCGCGCCGATGCTGGCGGGCACGCTGGTGACCGCCGTCGGCTTCATGCCCAATGGTTTCGCGCGCTCCACGGCCGGCGAATACACCAGCAACATGTTCTGGATCGTCGGCATCGCACTGATCGCATCGTGGGTCGTCGCCGTGGTCTTCACGCCCTACCTGGGTGTGAAGATGCTGCCCGACTTCAAAAAGGTCGAAGGCGGTCACGACGCGATCTACGACACGCCGCGCTACAACCGCTTCCGTCAACTGCTCACGCGCGTCATCGCGCGCAAATGGCTGGTCGCCGGTTCGGTCGTGGGCCTCTTCGTGCTGGCCATCCTCGGCATGGGCGTGGTCAAAAAACAGTTTTTCCCGATCTCCGACCGTCCCGAAGTGCTGGTCGAGGTGCAGATGCCCTATGGCACGTCGATCTCGCAAACCAGCGCCGCGACGACGAAGGTCGAAGCGTGGCTCGCGAAGCAGAAGGAAGCCAGGATCGTCACCGCATACATCGGGCAAGGCGCGCCACGCTTTTACCTGGCGATGGGGCCGGAACTGCCCGATCCGTCGTTTGCCAAGATCGTGGTGCGCACGGACAGCCAGGATGAGCGCGACGCATTGAAGCAGCGACTGCGTCAGGCAGTCGCCAACGGTCTCGCCTCCGAGGCGCGCGTGCGGGTCACGCAACTCGTGTTCGGGCCGTATTCGCCGTTCCCGGTCGCCTACCGTATCTCTGGCCCGGACCCGGACAAGCTGCGCGGTATTGCGGGAGAAGTTGAGCAGGTGATGGACGCCAGTCCGATGATGCGTACGGTCAACGCTGACTGGGGGACGCGCACGCCCACGCTGCACTTCACGTTGCAGCAGGACCGTCTGCAGGCGGTGGGGCTGACATCCAGCGCCGTGGCGCAACAACTGCAATTCCTGCTAACCGGCGTGCCCGTCACCGCCGTGCGTGAGGATATTCGAACCGTGCAGGTCATCGCGCGTTCGGCCGGCGACGTTCGTCTCGATCCGGCCCGGCTCGGCGACTTCACGCTGGCTGGCGCGAACGGGCAACGCATTCCGCTGTCGCAGGTGGGCAAGGTCGACGTGCGCATGGAGGAACCAATCATGCGCTGGCGCGACCGCGTGCCGACGATCACGGTACGGGGCGACATTGCCGACAACCTCCAGCCGCCGGACGTATCGACGGCGATCACCAGGCAGCTCCAACCCATCATCGCCAGGCTTCCGACCGGCTACCGTATCGAAGAGGCGGGCTCCATCGAGGAATCGGCTAAAGCGACGAAAGCCATGTTGCCGCTCTTCCCGATCATGCTGGCGGTTACGCTCATCATCATCATCTTCCAGGTGCGCTCGATCTCCGCGATGGTCATGGTGTTCATGACCAGCCCGCTGGGCTTGATCGGGGTGGTGCCGACGTTGATCCTGTTCGGGCAGCCGTTCGGCATCAATGCGCTGGTCGGTCTCATCGCGCTATCGGGCATCCTGATGCGCAACACGCTGATCCTGATCGGACAGATTCACCAGAACGAGCAGGCGGGGCTGGATCCGTTCCGTGCGGTCGTCGAAGCCACCGTGCAGCGTGCCAGACCGGTGATCCTGACGGCCATGGCGGCGATCCTCGCGTTCATCCCGCTGACCCATTCGGTGTTCTGGGGAACCCTCGCGTACACGCTGATCGGCGGCACGTTCGCCGGGACGATTCTGACCCTGGTCTTCCTGCCGGCGATGTATTCGATCTGGTTCAAGATTCGACCCGAGCGTATCGCCGGCTTGCGCAAAGATCGGCATGAGCAGGTGCAGTCTTCCGAGCAAACGCTGCAGGACGCGCTCGACGCGGACAGTTAAAAAAACACCATCAATTCACCTGAAGGGAGCTGTTCATGTCGAATTCCACTGTTGTCGTTGTTACCGGCGTGTCATCGGGTATCGGACGCGCCGCCGCCGAGAAGTTTGCCAGGCGGGGGTGCCGCGTATTTGGCACCGTGCGCAGCATCGCAAAAGCGGCGCCTATCTCGGGAGTCGAGCTTGTCGAGAATGGGACTCTATTCGGCGTCCAAACACGCTGTGGAAGGGCTGACCGAAACCCTGGATCATGAGGTGCGCCAGTTCGGCATACGCGCAACGCTGGTCGAACCGACTTTTACCAGGACCAATCTCGACATCAATGCGCCCCAGGCGGGTTCGAAAATCGCCGACTATGACCGCGAGCGTGCCCTTGCAATGAGCGCAGTCGTGAACAGTGTCAAAGGTGCCCCCGAGCCCGAGGGCGTGGCAAACACTATTGTCGAAGCGGCGCTTGGCGCTTGGCGGATGCGTCGCACGCCTGCCGGACAGGCGTCGTTGCTGAGCAAGTTACGCCGCTTTATGCCCGCTGGTCCCGTCGATTCAAGCTTGAGGAAAACATTCGGACTTGGTTGAAGCGCTCGTCCACGCATCACATTGCGGCCAAGGTTCGACGCAGCGGAAACCGGATCTCGAACGTGGTCCCCACGCCCTCGCGCGACGCAAACTCGATCTGCCCATCGAGCACGCGGCATAGCTCCCTGACAATGGCGAGCCCGAGCCCCGTGCCCGGAATCTCGTCGCAGGCCGCGCGCTCGAACTCATCGAATACGCGCTCCGCGTCGGCGGGCGCAATGCCGACGCCAGTGTCGGAGACGCGAATCGCCCAGTGTTCGGCGCCATGCATCGCGAACCGGATTTCGACTTGCCCCGACTTCGTGTACTTGATCGCGTTGGTCAACAGATTGACCGCGATCTGCTTGAGCTTCAGCCGATTCGACGTGACGACCGGCAGCGCCGCGTCGAACGCGCTGCGCAACGCAAGCCCTTTCGCCTCGATCGACGGTCGCGTCGACGCGACGAGTTCGTCGAAGAGTTCGCGCAAATCGACGTCTTCGAGCACGAGCGGCGCGGAGTCTCCGAGCACGACCGAGTACTCGACCATCTGGTCGACCAGTTGCTTCATGTCGGCAGCCTGACGGTTCGCGAGCGTCAATGCGGCATCGGCTTTCGACGGCGCTCGCTCGATCAGTTGCAGCGCGACCGAAAACGCGTTGAGGAAATTGCGCAGATCGTGCACGACGCTGCGCGTAATCTGCATCCGCGATGCATATAGATCGCCGACCAGCCGTTGCTCGAGGGTCAATTCGTGATTCGCGCGTTCGAGCCGTCCCGTGTATTCGTCGATCTTGCGATCGCGTTCGGCGACCACTTCCTTGATCGACTCATACCTGACCACGCTGAATGCTTCGGCGATCAGGCGGCGCGCGCGGCTCTCGTGACGGCGCGTGCACGTCCGGTCGCGTTCGACGAACTCTTCGAGCGCTTCGAAGAGCACCTGCTGAAACAGGTCCAGTTCGCGCACCAGCTCTTCGATCCGGTAGCCCTGCTGCCAACGGACCTTGCCGTGCTTCTTCGCGTCGCGTTCGATCGACGTTTCGACGCGCTCGAGATCTTCTGCATCGAGCGCCCGGCACAACTCGTCGAGAATATCCGGCAGATGGTCGGCCAGTTGCCGATAAGTGAGCTTGTCCGCTTCGACGAGATCGGCGTCGGCGGAGACGGCATCCATCCATTGCCGCGTCAGGCCGCCCCGTTCCGCGCGGATGAAGTTGGCGAAGTTGCGCAGCGGGCTCACGCGTCTGTCGGTCATGATGGATACCGGAATGGAGTTTCTACAACATACAACGAACGCGCGAACGGTTCGAACGCCTCGATTTGCGCGGGCACCGCAAACCTGTTTCGCTGCCGATCGGCCAGGCGACCCGATGCGCGCCGGCAACCCGCGTCATTATCCGCGCAATTGCCGTTCGTGGAACATCTCTTGCGGGACTCTGATCAGACGAGAAGGCAAATTTTGTCCGCAAAACATGATGTATTCGATATTGCTGGTCGACGACGAACCGGAAATTCTAGCCGCATGGCGGTTGATTCTGGAGAGCGCAGGGTATGAGGTGAGTTGCGCGAGCAATGGCGCCGAAGCACTCGCTTGTGTCGTCGCTCACGTTCCCGACCTGATTGTTACGGACTGGATGATGCCGGTCATGGACGGCGCGGAGTTATGCCGCCGTTTGAAATCGATGCCGCTATCCGTCAACGTACCGATTCTGGTCCATACCGCGGTGCCGCCTTCGGACAGCGATGCGCATTACTGCAGCGCATGTCTGCTGAAGCCGATCGGCGCGGATCTCTTTCTGACCACGATCGCGCAGCTCTGCGCGCCACGATGCTGATATGGCACGCGTCGCCGCGTTCACCGTCGTGCGATGACGTCAACGCCGTGCCACGTCATCGTCCGGGACACTTGCTGAGTCGGCCTTCAGGAAATCGACGAACGCGCGCAGCGGCGCGGGCACATGACGATGGCCCGGATAGTAAAGAAAAGGCCCTGAAAAGCACTGCCACCACGGTTCGAGAATCGCTTCGAGCGCGCCGCTGTCCAGATGCGGGCGCAGCATGTCTTCGAACAGGTGAATGATGCCGAGGCCCGCGACCGCGCCGCTGACCGCGAGGTCGATCGCGGCGCCGGGCCGCACCAGCAGCGGTCCTGTCGGATTCAATTGCAGCAGCTCGCCGTCGCGCTCGAAGTACCAGGTCGGCATCGCGCCGCTGGCGAATTGCCCGCGCAGGCAGGCATGCGCGAGCAATTCGCCGGGATGGTGCGGACGGCCGTGCGCGTCGAGATACGCGGGCGCCGCGGCGGTCGCGAAGCGCTGCACGCGCGCGCCGATCGGCACCGCGATCATGTCCTGCTCGAGGCGTTCATCGTAGCGAATGCCCGCATCGCAACCGATCGACAGCACATCGACGAACCCATCCTCGACCACCACTTCGACGCGAATATCCGGGTACTGCTTCAGAAAGCGCGCAAGCACGTCGGGCAGCACGATGCGCGCGACGCTCGACGGCACGTTGAGCTTCAACGTGCCGGTCGGTTTGTCGCGAAAGCCGTTCAGCACGTCGAGCGCCGCTTCCATTTCGCCGAACAGCGGCGTCAGCTTCTCGATCAGACGCAGCCCGGCTTCGGTCGGCGCGACGCTGCGCGTGGTGCGGTTCAGGAGTCGCAGCCCGAGTTTCGTTTCGAGGCGCCGCACCGCGACGCTCAGACTCGACGCCGACACGCCGCTCACGCGCGCCGCGTCGCGAAAGCCGCCGGCGCGGGCGACGGAAACGAAGGCGGCAAGATCATTCAGTTCCATGACGATTGATTGTGCAGAATTTTGAACAACCCGTACACGTTAGACCGCTTTATTCAACAACGCAATTCCGGCGATACTGCCGCTCATCACTTCACAAGGAGATCGTCATGCCGAACTTCAGCTCCATCGACACTTTCGCACTAGCCGGCCGCCCGGTGCGGCGCATGGGCTATGGCGCGATGCAGCTGGCCGGCCCCGGCGTGTTCGGGCCGCCGAAAGACCGCGACGCGGCGCTCGCGGTGCTGCGTGAGGCGGTCGCATCGGGCGTCGACCACATCGATACCAGCGATTTTTACGGGCCGCACGTGACCAATCAGTTGATCCGCGAGGCGCTCCACCCGTATCCACGCGATCTGACGATCGTGACGAAGGTGGGCGCGGTGCGCGACGGCGCCGGCGCCTGGCTGCCGGCGCAGGAGCCCGCCGACCTCGAGCGCGCGGTGCATGACAATCTGCGCAACCTCGGGCTCGACGCGCTCGACGTGGTCAACATGCGCGTGATGGGCAACGTGAACGAGCCGAGCGAGGGCTCGATCGAAAAGCAGGTCACGGCGCTTGCCGAGCTGCAGCAGCGCGGGCTCGTGCGTCATGTCGGCCTGAGCAACGCGACGGTCGCACAGATTGCCGAGGCTCAGCGCATCACGAAGGTCGTGTGCGTGCAGAACCACTACAACCTCGTGCATCGCGACGACGATGCGTTGATCGATGCGCTCGCGGCGCAGGGCATCGCCTACGTGCCGTTTTTCCCGCTGGGCGGCTTCACGCCGATTCAATCGTCCGAGCTGTCGGAGCTTGCGCGCAAGCTCGAGGCAACGCCGATGCAGGTCGCGCTTGCCTGGCTATTGCATCGGGCACCTAACATTCTGCTGATTCCGGGCACGTCTTCGGTGACTCATCTGCGTGAAAACCTGCAATCGGCGCAGTTGAAGCTCAGCGACGAGGTGCTCGATCAACTGAATGCGATCGGCGCTGAAAAGGGCTGATTACACCGATGCCGCGATGAACTCCCGCAACCATTGATGCGCGGGATCGCGATACACCCGCTCGTGCCATAGCATCGCCATCTCGTAGCCCGGCACCTCGACGGGCGGCTCGACCATCCGCAGCGCGTCCGTGCCGCGCACGAGACGCGCGGGCAGCATCCCCACGAGAGCCGTGCTCGCGAGCACCGATTGCATGAACAGAAAGTGCGGCACCGACAGCACGACCTTGCGCGCGAGACCCGCCTTCGCGAGCGTCTCGTCGGTGACGCCGAAAAAGCCGCCGCCATCGGGCGACACGATCACGTGTTCGAGCTTGCAGAACTGCGCGAGGGTGGGCCAGTGGTCACAGGTCTGCACATTGGTGGTCGGCCATGTGTAGCGAGCTATGAGTGTAGTCGGCTTTCGGCCGGCGCCTCCGCCCGAAGGACAACATGAACATGATTATGGCAAGAGCCGATGCGGCAATGAGTGTTATCGCCGCGACACCTTTAGACCCTCGCGGATTGCGCGATCGCACTGGCGGCAGCATGCGCATCGATCCTGATCGCGCTGTCTTCGCACACCGTCATCTATGTCAGGTGATGGTTAGCACAAGCAGCGCGCCGACGACGAATTGACAGATCGTATGACCCCGCGAAGTCCGCGCGATAAAAATGCCGGCTAAAGGCGGCCACGTAATCCGCCACTTTCAGTAGAGAATCGTCCGGATCATTGATCCCGTCATCGGCGCGCAGAGATTCATATGCATAGCTGCGCATCGACAAAGTGACGAGATTCGGGCAGATAGTTGCCGGCGTTCTCGCCTAACACGCGTACAAGGAGTGTGGTGGGTTCTGTCAAAATCACAATCACAATCACAAGCAGATCGAAACCAAAGATCGATTTGCGGTGGTGAAGATATTCCTTAGCGAGACTACGTGCCCTCAGGCCCTGAAGGTGACGGACAAAGTGGCTAATGAAGCAGCAGTCGGCACTTGGGCATTACCCTTCTCCTTCACAGTTTCTCGCCCCGACAGGCGGAAATGCGTGAACCGGGAAGATATGTTGCAGATCTTCAGCGACGCGCGCCAAACAGATTTCGCAGCACCGACAGCATGCCCACGGGAACGAGACGGAAGTGGGCATGGTTCGGGATGCTTGCATGGCTGTGCGAGTTCGAAAATTCAATCAGAGAGAAAGGCTTCATGGCTATCTCCGTGCAAATCTCAAGAACATAAATGAGATAGTACGGGAATAACATTTTGCATTTTATCGAACCAGTCAGAAATGATGCTGCTACCAGGAATTTCGACTGCGGCAGGAAATCGTGTGACAACTTCACTGTTCGGCACAGCCATGAACGTGCCCTATCCGCACCTCGCCGCACGCCTGTTCAACACGCCGCTCTCGCACCAACGGTTCGATGAAAATAGGCGAGCAATGGGTGGGCCACTGTCTATACGGGCAGCCCTATCTGGTCAGACAATCGCGCGCGGAAATCAGTGCTTGTGAAAGACTGCGAACGAAAAATTCGTACCAGTCTCACTCTGTTGTCGCGGCTGTCTGATTTCGCGGGGTCACCGATATCCGGACAATTGGAGCCAGTACGAAATCTCGTGTTTCGTTCGCCAAGGTCACCCGAATTAGCTGAATCGATCCTTTAAACGACGAGCATTGCTTCATTGTTTTCTGAGTCTGGATTGCGGTTCGGGTGTCGCACCACATACTTCAATCTAACCGGTTACGATCATGACTCGAAACGATTTTCCTGACGTACAGGCTACCGCGCTTATCACCAACGGGGACGGCCTCTCCGGTTTGCGGCTCCGCCCCCTGTCATGGCTGGTTTCGTCGCTGCTGGTCGTGCTCGCCTTGCCGGCGAGTGCCATTGCGGGCGCTCAAACGAAGTCTGATCTGGCGCTGGCGAGCGATGCAGCAACTGCAAGCAGATCGACTCCGGTCGAGATTAAACAGCCGTCGACCCCGGGAAGCCATGCTCCTCCGGTGACGTTCTCACAGTGGCTCGAAACGCAACCGTCCAGTAGCGAGGGAGGGCCTCCGGTGGATTCCGCCACGCTGCGCCGTATCTTCCTGAGCGCCGTCGAGGAAGCGGAGAAGCGCAGTCCCGAAGTCGGGCAGGCGTATGCCGCCTACGAAGCCGCGAAATCAGACGTCGACGAAGCGAAAGGCTTGCGGTGGCCGCAAGTCGACATCGGTTCGCAGACACAGGGTGTGCAATTTGGTCCCGGTAATCGAAATGGCTCCAACAACGGGAACGTAGTGACGGCGAACGTCACGACAACGGTGTACGACTGGGGGCGCACAAAGAACACAATCGGAAGTCGTGAACAACTCTCGGATGCCGCGCTCAGTAGTTATGTAGCGGCCCGCAATCAGAATGCGTTCGAGGTGACGAGCACGCTCGTTGAACTGGGCAAGCAGCGCACGATCGTTGACGTGAGCCAGCAATTTGTTGAGCGTATGGCCACGCTCGTGAAGATGCTCAGCGAAATTGTGGCTGTCGACCGTGGTCGCGGCAGCGAACTCACGCAGGCCAAGGCGCGTCTGCTGCAGGCTGAAGCTGCGCGCGATTCAGCGCAAGCGAAGGCACGTGATGCGGAACTGGCGTTGCAAAAGCTGCTGGGCGAAAGCGTACCGCCGATTCCGCACGCACGCGACTGGCCGCTCCAACCGGGCAATTTGCCGCAACTCCTGGAGCGGGTGAATGCTCATCCGAGCTTGCATCAGATTCAGTCCGAGGCAAATGCGGCCGACCTGAATGCCAAAGTGGTGAAAGCGTCGGGCCTGCCGTCGGTGAATTGGGTTGTCAATGCGAATGCCGGAATCGGAGGCACGGGCGCGGGACAACGTGCGCCATGGCAAACCATGTTGACGCTCAACTGGGCCGCATTCCGCGGCGGTTCGACGCAGGCGGCGACGGCTGCGGCAGGGTACCGGGCACAGGCTTCGTGGCAGCGCCTCGACCAGCAGCGGCGTGACCTCGAGTATGGCATTCGCACCGCGGATCAGGATGCGCACACCATGCTCAGCCGTGCGGAGCAGTACAAACGCCTCTCCGCTGAAACCGATCAGGTGCGCAAGGCCTTCTTCGAACAGTGGTACCACCTGGGCAAACGAACCCTGCTCGATGTGCTCCTTGCGGAGAACGATCACTACGGCAACAGCGTGAGCGAAGTGACGAACCGT
>NZ_CADFGP010000100.1 GCF_902833905.1 Paraburkholderia tuberum STM678
CTGGACCGCTAAAGCTTCCGACATTCTGGCGAAAGTCACGCGTGCCCGCACCAAGCTGAATAAGATGCAATCCGTTTGACGCAGACCACTAGCTGTTGTGCGCTCCACATCTGCCCGATCGCCGCCTTTGGCAAATGGAAGCCGGGGTCGCCGGCAATGATGCCGTCGTAATCCGCGAAAGACCTGGCTGCCGCCACCATCGCATGACGGCCCCCGTTCGAGCAACCTTCGAAGTAGCTGCGGTCGGGGCCCTTGCCATAAGCCAACTTGATGACCTGCCTGGCCATTGGCGTGAGCGTAGCAACGGCGTTATAGCCATAATCGAGGCGCGCCTGGGGATCGAGACCAAACAGCGGGTTTTGCGACCCGGAATGACCTGCATCCGAACTGATCACGGCGAAGCCCATGTTTAGAGCGTTGTTCAGCGGGCCCCCGCCACTGAGCACCCCCGTCGCCGGTGTCACATTACCGTCGAGACCACCGTTGGCCTGATAGAAAAAGCGACCATTCCACGCGATGGGTAGCCGCATTTCAAAACCAATCGCATAAGTTTGGCCGTCAACGGCGCTCGTGCGTTGATTCATTTTCCCTTCGATCACGCAATGTTCGGGCACGGACTTTCCTGCCACCGTGAGCGTTCCGGCCGGCACGTCGGTAACGGACGTGAACGTCGTGGCCGCAAACGTCAACCTGGCGGCGAGCGCGCTGCAGTTTCCTGACAGCGTCGCGGGTTGTGCTGCGGAAAGCTGAGGCAATTGTGTCGCACTGGTGGAGAGCGAGTCGGCACCGCCGCCGCAGGCCGCCAGCATCGCGGACACTGCCGATACGCACATAGCAATTGAAGTTCGTTTCATTCTCGCCCCCAATCAGAACATGTGTTTAATGCCGACCATCACGCCCGTTTGACCCATGCCCGCGCCTGGCGTGGTCCCACCGCCGCCACCGCTGACCGAATAGCGCGCCTTCGCGCTGTTCGCGAGATACGCAGCCTGCGCATAGACCGACGAACGCTTGCTCAGAAGATAGGTGGTGCGTAACGTTCCCATCGTGGCGCGGGTATTGTGGTCGCTATTGATGATCCGAAACACTTCGCCATCGAGGAGGAACGCAGGCGTGACCATGTACGAAGCGCCGAGGAAGAACAGATCCGAACGGATATTCGGTACTGTCGGCGACTGGGTCACTACGCGGCGTCCAATCCAACCTGCGCCGATCTTCGCGCCTGCGTACTGCGCATAGGCGCTCAGTTGGGTACGGGCGTCCTTGTCCGCGGCGTTGATGAGAGGTGTCGGCGCAATTCCGTCGAAGAAGTTGGCGGCTGCGGTCGCGCCGCCGCGTTGCTCCTCGTACGACGCAGCCGCGCCGAAATATTGAGAGTCGTACTTGAGCATTGCGGACCAGTCGCGGCATTCCGTGGCGTGGCCTGGAACCGAGCCGGTACAGGTTCCTTGTCCCGGCGAGTTGCCGGTACCCGCCGCGTCCCGTCCGAATGAATAGCCCGCGCCCAGCGTAAAGCCCTTGTACGAGCCAAGATAGGTGATGGAGTTGTCGGCGCGTGCGTTGGGCACATAGGCATCCAGGGAGCCCATGCCGTAAATGTCCGGACCGATGATGTCGGCGCCCTGAACCGCAAGATAGGTCATCGTGTACTGACGGCCGAACGCGAGCGTTCCATACGGGCTTTTCATGCCGACGAATGCCTGGCGTCCAAACAGCCTCCCGCCCTGTCCAGAACTGCCGTCGCGCACGTTAAAGCCGCTTTCGAGCGTGAAGACAGCGCTGTAGCCGCCGCCTAGATCTTCGTTGCCGCGCAGCCCCCAGCGTGATGGGAACTCTCCGGTAACGGACGGCATGCGAAAGACGCTGTCGCCCTTCGCGTTCGCGTGCGAGACATACTCGATCCCCGTGTCCACGATGCCATACAACGTGACGCTCGATTGCGCAAAGGCTCCAGTGCTCAGCGCGCATAGCGCACCGAACATGAGAACGTGAGTCGACTTCAATTGCATGGTGATGTCTCCAGACCAGTTGTATGTTTTTTTGTTGAACTGCGATTGAGGGATCTTCGGTTTCAGGCGATTGCAGCGATGAGCATGACGGGGATGCTGGCGCCGATCACCGTTGATGCAATATCAGGCAGGCTGATATAAAGAACAAAATAAAGCGCGTCCTGGAAGACGCGCCTGTCCGTCGCTATAGTTCCGTATTTGATATCAGGTGTCCTGACAACGCAAGCATGAAATGTTCGGTAGATACCCTATGCAGCGGGATGGATGCGAGCCGAGCGTTGATCGGTGACGGCTGCCCTTCCGACGAGCAGCGCAAACTGTACGAGCTCGCCTACGCGCAGGTCCACTTCAATATGGACGCTCGCTGGTGTCGCCCACGCTGGCGCTGCGCATGCGGTGGGGCGAAGCTCGCCCGCGGGCCATCCTGCGTATCGAGCGCGATGTGTTCGAGCGTCATGCACAGCGTCATTTCGGCGACGCGGCGGGTGGGACAATCGAATTCGAGCCAGAATTCGCACTGACGTCGGCACAGGGGTGTGCCTGATGCAGTTGCTGCCGATGCTCGCGGAAATCATGAGTACGGAGGCGCATCCGCTGCGCAATCCACTCGCATTTGAGCAGTTCGAGTCGACACTGCTGAACGCGCTTATCTACGGTCAACCGAACAGCGTACGAAGCGGCATGACGCGCGAGCGCGGACCGCTTGCGCCGTTTTATGTACGACGGTGGAGGAATACATCCGTGCGCATTTGCAGGAGCCGCTAACCATCGAGCGGCTCTCGCTGACGGAGTGTGGGCTGACGATGCCTCCTGAAAAGTCAAAGATCGTGTAGTGCAAGGACAGAAGTCGCACCCAAACCTACCCGAATGTGACCTTCTGGAGTTGACCCGCTTTTGTGGACACCTATCCTTTGGAACAGGAGGTGTCCATCATGGGTAAACGCCTACTTCGTAAAATACTTTTTCTGAAAACGAAATAATCAGAATTTATCGGCGCAAAATTGTTAATTGCCTGTACGCCTTGAAGGGCAATCTCATGCAGGCACGGACGAAAGGGGCCGTCATCGTTAGGGCACGTAAAACGCCCGAATCTTGACGGGGGATTATTCATCCGACAGCGACAACCGGCAACGGTGACCGTGGACTCCGGGCTTTCATGTATGCGCTGAACATGCGGATTCCGGCTTTTAAATCAGTTTTCGATATTCTGGATATCAAACAATTGATGTCTCGTCGGGCGAGTGGGTATTCGCGGTCGATGGAGCGTGGCTCGCCAGAGCGGTCCGTCACGAAGACCAATACACTGACAAGGTTATATATACAGGTCTAGAATGGAATTGGCGTTGGGCCGTTCGCGAAATACTTCTCCCGAAACGGAAAGCGATTCGCGACGTGGCCAGGAATCCCCACACAGGACAGTGTCGCTCACTCCAAACGTGCGGTTTTCGTTTCGATGTAATCTGGACCAAAAGGGTCCTGATTAAAACGGGAGATGTTCCGATGTTGCGCATGAGCAAACTTGCCGATTACGGCACGGTGATCATGACTGCGATGGCGCGCGATCCCGATGCCGTCCACAGCGCAAGCAGCATTGCTGCGGCGACCGGCGTCGCGGGGCCTACGGTGTCAAAGGTGCTGAAAGTCCTGACGCGCGGTGGTGTCGTCGAGTCGCTGCGCGGCACAAACGGTGGCTACCTGCTGCCGCGGCCGCCAGCGCGGATCACGCTGGCGGAGGTGATCGCCGTCGTCGACGGCCCGATCGGGATGACCGAATGCAGCACGACGCCAGGCCTGTGTATCCAGGAGGCGGCGTGCGCGGTGCGCGCCAACTGGCAGAAGGTCAATCGCCTGATTTACGAAGCGTTGCAGCAGGTCACGCTGGCGGACATGGCGGGCCCCACCTTGCGCGCAGTCGATATCAGCGCGATCCGCGCGCGTAGTATCTCCACCCATCGCGCGGGCGCGACGCCTGCGCGCAAGTCGATTGACGGAGGCCTCGCATGAGCGCATCCACAACCGGTTTCGATGAACTGATCAGCCGCGAATACCAGCACGGTTTCGTGACTGATCTGCAGGCCGATGCGCTTCCGCGCGGGCTGAGCGAGGATGTGGTCCGGCTCATTTCGGTGAAGAAAGACGAGCCGGCGTTCATGCTCGAATGGCGACTCGCGGCTTATCGCCACTGGCTCACGATGACCGAGCCGCATTGGGCGACGGTCGAACACCCGGCGATCGATTACCAGAACATAATCTATTATTCCGCGCCGATGACGCAGAAGAATCGTCCGAAGAGTCTCGATGAAGTCGATCCGGAACTGCTGCGTACCTACGAAAAGCTGGGTGTGCCGCTGAGGGAGCGCGAACTGCTGGCGGGCGTAGCGGTGGATGCGGTATTCGACAGCGTGTCGGTAGCGACTACGTTCCGCGAAAAGCTGGCGGAACTCGGCATTGTGTTCTGTTCATTCTCGGATGCCATACAGCATCATCCTGATTTGGTGCGAAAGTATCTCGGCTCGGTCGTGCCGCACACCGATAATTTCTTCGCCGCGCTTAATTCCGCCGTGTTCAGCGATGGCTCGTTCTGCTATATCCCGCCGGACGTGCGCTGCCCGATGGAACTGTCGACCTACTTTCGTATCAACGCCCAGAACACCGGGCAGTTCGAGCGCACGCTGATCGTCGCGGACAAAGGCGCGTACGTGAGCTATCTGGAAGGCTGCACCGCGCCGATGCGCGACGAAAACCAGCTGCATGCCGCTGTGGTTGAGCTGGTCGCGCTGGAAGGGGCGCAGATCCGCTATTCGACCGTGCAGAACTGGTATCCGGGCGATGCGTCGGGCAAGGGCGGCATCTACAACTTCGTGACCAAACGTGGCGACTGCCGCGAGGCCAATTCGAAGATTTCGTGGACTCAGGTGGAAACCGGTTCGGCGATTACGTGGAAGTATCCGAGCGTGATCCTGCAGGGCGATAACTCGGTCGGTGAATTCTATTCGGTGGCACTGACCAACCACTATCAACAGGCTGATACCGGGACGAAGATGGTTCACCTCGGCCGCAATACGCGCAGCACGATTCTGTCGAAAGGCATTTCCGCGGGCCGCGGAAAGAACGCGTATCGCGGCCTCGTGAAGGTCGGCCGTGCGGCGGAAGGCGCGCGCAACTACACGCAGTGCGATTCGCTTTTGCTCGGAAACCGTTGCAGCGCTCACACATTCCCCTACATCGAGGTCAAGAACCCGACCGCGAAGGTCGAACACGAAGCATCGACATCACGCATCGGCGAAGACCAGTTGTTCTATTGCCGGCAGCGTGGGCTGTCGCCGGAAGATGCGGTGTCGATGATCGTGAACGGCTTCTGCAAGGAGGTCTTCAAGGAGCTGCCGATGGAGTTTGCAGTCGAGGCACAAAAGCTGCTCGGCGTCAGCCTGGAAGGCGCCGTGGGATAACCCACAGCGATTCGCGAGGGATTCGGACCATGCTTGAAATCAGTAATCTGCAGGTCGAAGTCGACGGCAAGAAAATTCTGCGTGGCATCGATCTGGATGTACGGGCCGGCGAGGTGCACGCGATCATGGGTCCAAACGGCTCGGGCAAGAGCACGCTTGCCCAGGTGCTGGCCGGGCGCGAGGACTTTGCTGTCACGGGCGGCGAGGTCTCGTATCTTGGCCGCGACCTGCTGGCGCTCGCACCCGAGGAGCGCGCACACCAAGGACTGTTTCTCGCGTTCCAGTATCCCGTCGAGATACCCGGCGTGAGCAACGTTTATCTGCTGAAGGCGGCGCTGAATGCGCAGCGGCGGTATCGTGGCGAGCCGGAGTTCGATGCGATGGAGTTTTTGCAACGGGTCAAGGAGAAGATGACGCTGATGCGGATGGACGAGAGTCTGCTGTATCGCGCCGTGAACGAAGGGTTTTCCGGCGGAGAGAAGAAACGCAACGAGATTCTGCAGATGGTCGTGCTGGAGCCCCGGCTCGCCATTCTCGACGAAACGGATTCCGGACTCGACATCGACGCGTTGCAGATTGTCGCGCAGGGCGTCAACAGCATGCGCAGTCCAGAACGGGCGATCGTGCTCGTGACGCACTATCAGCGGCTATTGGACTACGTCGTGCCGGATCGCGTGCATGTGCTGGCGAATGGCCGGATCGTGAAGTCGGGGTCCCGTGAACTGGCGCTGGAGCTGGAGCGTAAAGGCTATGGTTGGATCGACGATGAAGCGGTGCAACCAGAAAATACAGCAAGCGAGGAAAGTGCGGGGCATCCATGAAAAACGAATCTCTCGACTATTTCCATCAGTTTGGGCAACTCGCGAAGACGTTGCCCGGCGTTGAGTTTCCATGGCTGCGCGCCGCGCGCCGAAGCGCGTTCGACCAGTTCGACGCGCTGGGTTTGCCGACCACGCGGCACGAGGACTGGAAATACACGAACGTGTCGGCGATTGGCAAGCGTCCCTGGCATTTCAAGGCACAACGCACGGACGATAGCAACGTGCGGCACGTCATCGATGAACTCAAGCTGGACCCTGCCGCGCATCGACTGGTCTTTGTCAACGGTCGGCATGTGCCGCGGCCGTCGAAACTGAATGGTTTGCCACACGGGGTATTTGTGGGCTCGCTCACCCGGGCGTTGAGAGAAATGCCACAACAACTGGAATCGGCATTCGCCTCGCAGGCGTATTCAGATGGCTTTGCCGCGCTAAATACGGCGTTTATGACGGATGGGTTTGCCATCGTGCTGCCGCCTGGCGAGGTCATCGATCAACCGCTGCAGATCCTGTTCCTGACCGACGAAGCGGGTCTTGCGGTGCAGCCGTTCAATGTCGTGCTTGCAGGAGCACGCTCGGGCTGCACGATCGTCGAGCATTTTGTAGGGCTGAGCGGCGACGCGTACTGGACCAATGCGGTTACCCGCATCGTCGCAGACGAGCAGGCGGACGTGCAGCACTACCGGTTGCAGCAAGAGGGCCCGAAGGCTTTTCATATCGCGTCGCTCGCCGCTGCGCAGCAACGGGGCAGCTGTTTTACCTCACATGCGTTCGCGTTCGGCGCCGCGTTGTCGCGCACTGGTATCGGCACAAGCCTGAACGCCGCGAACGCGCAAGCCACGTTGAACGGTCTCTATTTTGTCGGGGGCCGGCAGCACGTCGATCACCACACGCGCATCGATCACACAGAGCCGCATGGCACGAGTCGCGAACATTACCGCGGGGTGCTCGACGGCGCAGCGCGCGGCGTGTTCAACGGGCGCGTCATCGTGCATCGCGATGCACAGCAAACGGACACGCATCAGGCGAATCACAACCTGCTGCTGTCACGCGATGCGGAAATCGACACGAAGCCGCAACTCGAGATCTACGCCGACGACGTGAAATGCACACACGGCGCGACGGTCGGTCAACTGGACGACAACCAGCTGTTCTATTTGCGTGCACGAGGTGTCGAAGAGCGCATGGCACGGGCGCTACTGACATACGCATTTGCGCGCGACATTGTCGAAGGTGTGCGCATCGATTCGCTGCGTGGCCGGCTCGAAAACCTGCTGTTCGCGCGCACCCCGGAAGGCGAGCGCATCAGGGAGTTGCTATGAAGCCGATCGAACAGATGCAGACGCCCGATCCGCGCAATGTCGAGCACTGGCGAGCCGATTTTCCGATTCTGGGCGAGCGCGTGCATGGCCGGCCATTGGTCTATCTCGACAATGGCGCCACTACGCAAAAGCCTGCCTCGGTCATCTACGCGGAAAACGCTTACTACCGGCATAGCAACGCGAATGTGCACCGCGGCGTGCATCTGCTGTCGCAGCGCGCGACCGATTCATTCGAGGCCGCACGCGCGAAGATTGCACGCTTCATCAATGCGCAGCGTCCGGAGGAGATCGTGTTCGTGCGTGGCACGACCGAAGCGATCAATCTCGTCGCCCAGAGTTATGCTCGCCCGCGGATCAAGCCCGGCGACGAAATCCTGATTAGCGCGATGGAGCACCATTCGAACATTGTGCCGTGGCAGCTCGTCTGCGAGCAGACGGGCGCGGCGCTGAAAGTCGTGCCGATCGACGATACGGGCGCACTCGATGCCGGCGCGTACGAGCGCTTGTTAAGCGAACGTACGCGGCTGGTCGCGATGACGCACTTGGCCAACGCGCTCGGCAGCATCAATCCGGTGGAGCGCATCGTTGCAGCGGCACACGCGCGGGGCGTGCCAGTGCTGCTGGATGGTGCACAGGCAATCACGCATCTGCCGGTCGACGTCCGCGCGATAGATTGCGATTTCTACGCGTTGTCCGGGCATAAGGTGTACGGACCGACTGGCATTGGCGTGCTATACGCCAAGGCCGCACTGCTTGAAGCGATGCCGCCATGGCAGGGCGGCGGCGACATGATCCGATCGGTAACGTTCGAGAAAACGGAATACAACGCGATTCCGTGGAAGTTCGAGGCGGGTACGCCGAACATTGCCGGCGCGATTGCGCTGGGCGCGGCGCTCGACTATGTCGACAGCATCGGCATGGAAGTCATCGCCGCGCACGAGAACGAACTGCTCGCCTATGCGACGGCCGCCCTGCGGGTGATACCGGGCTTGCGTTTTATCGGTAGCGCACGCGACAAGGCAGGCATTCTGTCGTTCGTGCTCGACGGCGTGCATGCCCATGATGTCGGCACGATTCTCGATCATCACGGCATCGCGGTGCGTGCGGGCCATCATTGCGCGATGCCGGTGATGCAGCGCTTCGGCGTACCGGCGACCGTGCGCGCGTCGCTCGCCCTCTACAACACGCACCAGGATATCGATGCGCTGATCGAAGGTCTCGGAAAGGTCAGGGAGATATTTGGAAAATGAGCGATCTGCGCGATCTGTATCAGGAAGTCATCTTCGACCACTACCGGCGGCCGCGTAACTGTCATGGACTGTCCGGTGCCAATCACACGGCTGAGGGCTATAACCCGCTGTGCGGCGACCGGATTACGCTTTATCTGCGAATCGACGACGGCATCGTCAAAGAAGCGAGTTTCGAAGGCGCGGGCTGTGCAATTGCGACAGCATCAGCGTCGCTGATGACCGAGGCGCTGAAAGGCAAAACGGAAGCAGAGGCCGAAGCGCTGTTCGGGCGCTTTCACGACATGGTGACCACACCCGCTGCAGGGCAGGCGACAGCCGCGCCGGAGATGGGCAAGCTGGCGGTGCTGTCCGGTGTACGTGAATTTCCCGAGCGTGTGAAGTGCGCGACGCTGGCCTGGCATACGCTCCACGCCGCGCTGCACGACGGGCATCGCCCCGTTTCGACAGAGTGAGGCAGACGATGAGCACATTCGACTGGCTGAAGCGTGCTGAGGCCGCACAACCCGGGAGTGGCACGACAACAGAAGGTCTTGAAGAACGCGTGATCGATGCACTGCGCACCGTGTTCGACCCGGAGATTCCGGTCAACATCTACGATCTGGGGCTTGTTTATGGTCTTGACGTGGACGAAGCCGAAGGCCGCGTTGGGATCCGCATGACGCTGACCGCGCCCGGCTGCCCGGTCGCGCAGACCTTCCCGGCGACGGTGGAGGATGCGGTGTTCTCGGCGAGCGGAGTGAACGACGTGCACGTTGAACTGGTGTGGGATCCGCCGTGGTCGAGAGACCGGATGTCGGATGCGGCGCGCCTGCAATTGGGGATGCTTTGACATGTCCGACTGGGTCGATGTCGCTGCGATCGGGGATTTTCCGGCCGGGTCTGTTCGCAGCGTCGAGGTCGATGGCGCGCAGGTTGCTGTGTTCAACGTCGACGGCACCTGTTACGCAATCGAGGATGTCTGCCCGCACGACGGCGGCATCCTGACTGGCGGTGTGGTGGAAGGCGACGTGGTCGTCTGTCCGCGCCACGGTGCACGATTTTGCATCAGGACCGGAAAGGTGCTGGCGCCGCCGGCATATGAGGATGTGGTGGCGTTTCCGGTGCGGATCGAGGCGGGCGTCGTTCAGGTGCGTGACGAGCGGTGGGATTGAGGTGCGCTGTCGACCGGCTCTCGTTCTCAGTAAGCGGCTCAGCTGGGCCGTTCGTCCATTCGCGCGCGTGTGAGGCATGATGGCGAACTGGAGCTGGCGGTCAGGTGGCGGGATTCGGCGGACTGGCTCGCGTGTGCATTTTGTTGGCCACGCGCCACGGCAGGAGCTCTTCGATGCAATTGATTTTGTGGTCGGCGATGTGGGTTAGCACGTAGTCCAGGTAGGCGCGCGGATCGATGTCATTCAGTGCGCAAGTTCCGATCAGTGCGTACATCGCGGCTGCCCGTTCGCCGCGATGTTGTTGTCGATCTCGAGCGTACCGTCTTCGCAATACAGCGTCGGTGCGCTCCACTGGTTCAGCGAGTAGTTGATTGCCCTGGCTGCATCGGACTTTGACGAAAGCGTTTCGAGCTTTGCCCTGAGCCACGCTTCGTAGATTTGAAGCAGTGGCCTGGCTCTCTCCTGCCGTATTCGCAGCCGTTCGGCCGCTGGCTTGCCGCGAATGGAGGCCTCGATGTCATAGAGCCCGCCAATATATTCGAGCGCCTTTTGTGTTGTGTCGGACGGCGTGCGCACGTGGATGTCGTAGAACTTTCTTCTCGCGTGGGCATGTTGTCGGGAAATGTCCATCGCGGCCGAATAAGCGCGATCGAAGCCCGGGGTCGTGTGATCGACTGCTTTTCCTGCAGCAGTTATGTACAAGACCTTCTTGAAGTTTTTCCAGGTTCATTTCGCCGAGGAGCGTTTCGACGTCATCGGACAATGAGGGTTCGTAAAGCCCACAGATCATTCGCGGCTCATCAGTTTCCTCACGGCTAGACAGGTAGGTCCTGTTCAATCAGGTTATTGAGATATTTCGAGGATCGAACCTTCATCTCACGCACCGCGCGTTGTGGGGCGGCATAGCCATCCAGTGAGATGGTCTTCGGCGGCTTGCCCTGATGTTTGAGAGCTTTCCTGAAAAAGGCTTTGGCCGCCTTCACGTCGCGATTTGCACGTAGCATGAAGTCAACTGTCTGGCCGGCCCGATTCACCGCCCGGCAGACCTACATCCACCTGCCGCGGATCTTCAGCTACGTTTCATCGACACGCCACGACGGCTCTCTATTCGTTCAGCAGGACACTCTAACCGATTCGCTTGCGCCGTTTGCACCATGTATGGACGACTCTCTGGGGTTACGGCTCCGCAGAATCGTCGTGCTGTGATGGTCACCGCCCTGTCATTATCCGGAGGATTTTCTGCACGATGCGCTCATGCTGCTCCAGCGCCTCATCGAGCGTACTTGCTCCGTAGCTCCTGTTGTCTTGCGCCTGCATTCCGGCGACGCGCGTCACGAACAGCAAAGCCTCCTCGGTTTTCGGTTTGGACACACCACGGAAGCGGGTCGTGACCGTTACACCGTAGTCGTCCAGCAGTGTGCGGCGGAAGATCAGTTCGTTTTCCGTCATCCAGCGCGACCACGCGCCGTTGTCGAACACCTCGACAGGCCTGTTCTTCGCATCGAGAACATAGATGCGCTCCGAGCTGGACGGGACCGGTGGCGTCTTCATATGTCAATGCAAAGGCGTGAGAAGGAAGTCGGTCGCCTCCCGCCACCAGGTTTCGTCGACGTGGCCAATCCAGTCGTTATGGTCAGCCGCCTTCACCACCACGAGGTTTCTCGGTGCGGACAGCGAGTTGTAAAGCGCCTCGCCGTAGCGCGTAGGGACGATGCTGTCCCGTTCCGCAACCACGACGAGAATCGGGCGGTCGAACGACGCCAGATGGGTCACGCTGTCGTACTGGTCGCGCAGCAGCCACTTCACGGGCAGCCACGGATAGTGATAAGCGGCGACGTGCTCGAGCCGATCCCATGGCGTGATCATCATTAAACCGGCGATCTTGTCGTGTTCACGCGAGCCGGCTGCGGCCACCACGCCGCCCCCAAGCGATTCGCCGATGAGCAGGAGCGGCGCTCCATAGAGACGATGTGCGAGCGCGACGGTCTGTTGAGCATCGTCGACAAAACTCGCTTCGCCTAACGCCCCGGCGCGCGGTCCGTAGCCTGGATATTCGGCGAGAATCACGCGCAGCCCGAGCCGGGTGAGCGCTGCCGCATAGAACGAGCGGTGGCCGGCATGCCCCGCGTTGCCATGAAAGACGATGACCGTGGCGCGCGCGGACCCGGCCGGCTCCGCCACGAGGCCCCTGTACGCCTCAGGTGTCGGCCAGGCGCGCAGTCCACCGGAGGTGACCTCCTCGATTGCGGCCTTCTGAGGGAAGTAGAGAAAACGATCCTGCAAGATGGCGACTCCGGCTAACACGGTCATGTACGCGACGGCGAGGCCGACCATCATTCGGGTGAATTTCATCGTCTTGCTCTCGACCCACCGAACTTTTCGATAGCACACACCCAGTTTAGCGCGCGGTCGCCACCGCTCATATTCAGGCGTGTCGTCAGGATGTGGGCGTCCAAGTTATGGTACGGAGAGTATCTCCCTGCCTTGTACCCTCGATATTTTCCGAGCGACGCGACCAGGCGCGGGGTTGGTCCGTACGAAGCAGCCCAGAACAGACTGAAATCGAGCGCGACCGACGCTAGCCGTGCGAAACAATGCTACGTCCCGGCTCGTGCGCCCGCTTTTTGGCGCACCTCTCATCGGGCGAATCCGGCCCCCTTATCCTCAAAGCCGTCATCCGGATGGCTGGTTCTCCAGAGAAGCGGACTTTCGTCGCGGAAAGGCTACGGGTGGGTCATCGGCCTGAGCCGACGTTCGCCGATCAAATCAGTGCGGCTGTCGCGTATCGCTTTGCTGACTTTTACAAACTGGCGTCGGCGAATGTCAGCTTTCTCTGTCCATCCAACGAGTCTTACCGACCCGTCCAGACCTTTCACAGTCCGATCGCCGACGGCCTCAAAGGTATGCCGTCAAAGGTGCGGCAAATCGTCAATGCATTTTTCGACATGATCGCCAGGGACATCCGTGTCGATCCCGGCGTGTCCGTCGGTGTGAGAGACAGCCACAATTTTTGGCCCGAGATACCGTGTGCCACCAAGCGTAAAAAGGGACCAAACAACATCTCCCCGACGGATCGCGGCGACGACTTCGACCACCTCCACAATCGCCGGGGGGGACAGCCATTCACGCGTCGCCGGATCGACGGGAGCCCAACGCACATGGGTAAACCTGTCGTTCGTCGGGTTGATGCGAACGGCGTCGATAGCAAAAGTTGTCACATCTACCTCCATCATCCTGACAAAGGGATGTGTGCATTATGCGCCGCTTCTTTTGCCGGAGATCAGCAGGACCGGTCGTGAGGGCCGTTGTCAGCCCTTGCTGCACGTATCGCTCTCGCCTGACGCGTGCCCTCGAACTGGATGTCTGGTGAGTGCGGCGAATACTTCGGGACAGCCTGGACCTGGATAGTGAAGCCTAAGCGGAGTTCTCGTCGCACCACTGAATCGCCCAACGCTGCGCCGCCTCAATAGCATCCGCGTCGGAGGGATAATCGCCGAGGTCGCCCGAATACTTTACCTCGACGGCATCGCCACTCGCCGAGGCGCGCCGGTAGATCTTTGCGCGAGCGTAATAGCGGCCGCCTTCATCAAGAGGTGACGCGTCGATGTGGAATTGTTGGTAGTCGAAATGCATGGCTGTCTCCAAACGATTGCCCTAATCGTCGTCGCGTTGGACGAGGTGGACCTCGTTGTCACCGCCAAGGTCGCTCTGTCACTCTGCCAAGATGAATTGGGGCTGCGACTCTTCGGCCCAAAACGCTTTAAGAACGATATGTACATCGTAGGCAGTAACAGCAAAGCTCGCTGACCAGCGAGAGCAGGACAGCAACGAGAATTCGCATGGGAACGCTCCCTCCGAATACGGGTGCGCATCGATTGCCAACGATCCGGATGGCGATGTCAACCGACCGCTCTTGGGCCGTCTACCGCCCGATCCGGTCGGCCTACGCCGATGAAGCAACGTCCGCCCGATGGCAATCGAATGGCCGTTTGCGGGGGCGGACCCGCCGTCTGAATGTCTGCGCGACGGAACGGACGAATGACGCTTGATGGCCGACAGTACGCGTTCACACCAACCACGGGAAAGCTGCCGTTGAGAATTCCAACGTCACCTCTGTAAAACGTTCATCGAACTGGTGCTATCGGCCAGGGGACTAAACCGCTCGCGCGGTAATGGGCTACGGCTTTGGGTAGTGGTAACGGAAGGGAAACCGACTCTGTTTTCATGTTGATCGGCGAGGCAATCCGCCTCGTCATTCAACGGGAGCAGAGCCATGAGTCAGACCC
>NZ_CADFGP010000101.1 GCF_902833905.1 Paraburkholderia tuberum STM678
TGGCGCCGCGGGCTGATAGGCTGGAGGGTCTGACTCATGGCTCTGCTCCCGTTGAATGACGAGGCGGATTGCCTCGCCGATCAACATGAAAACAGAGTCGGTTTCCCTTCCGTTACCACTACCCAAAGCCGTAGCCCATTACCGCGCGAGCGGTTTAGTCCTATGGATCATTGACGACACCGGCTTTCCAAAGAAGGGACGTCATTCGGTCGGGGTGGCACGTCAGTACTTTAGGCAACTTGGAAAGCAGGACAACTGCCAGGTTGCAGTGAGCCTGTCGATCGCGACGCAACGCGGCAGCCTGCCGATTGCCTGGCAGCTGTATGTCCCAGCGGGCATTCCCGACGATCTGGCCTTCGAGACCAAGCCTCAGATTGCGCTGGCCCAGCTTCGCGAGGCTATGGCATCCGGCGTTGCACCGGGCATTGTGCTGGCCGATGCCGGGTATGGCGACGAAACCGCTTTCCGGGAAGGCGTAACGGAACTGGGTTTGTTGTACGCGGTAGGGATCCGGCCGGGCACCTCTGTGTGGGCACCAGGTACGGCGCCGCTTCCGCCCAAGCCCTGGAGCGGGCGCGGCAAGCCACCGACATTGTTGCGCCGTGCGCCCGGCTACGAGTTGATCGCCGTGAAGGAACTGGCCATGCAATTACCCGTAAGCGCCTGGCAATCCGTAACCTGGCGCGACGGCAGCAACGCGGCACTTTCCTCGCGCTTTGCCGCCGTATGGGTTCGTCCCGCACATCGCGACTATTGGCGACGCACCGTTCGCGACGAAGAGTGGCTGCTTATTGAATGGCCTGATGGCGAACCGGAGCCGCTCAAATACTTTCTCACTACCGCGCCCGAGGAGGCGACACTTGAGCAGCTTGTGTTCGTGACCAAAATGCGCTGGCGCATCGAGCGCGACTATCAGGACCTGAAACAGGAGTTCGGGCTCGGTCATTATGAAGGGCGAGGCTGGCGTGGCTTTCACCACCACGCCACACTGAGTCTCGCTGCGTATGGGTTTCTGATGGCTCAGCGACTCCGAATGCAATCAGATGGACGCGATAAAAAAACTTCCTTGAACGCGCGCTGTCTGCCCTTCCCCCGGATTACATCCCCCGGGGCAGTCCAGCGCGCTCAACGCCACGTTCCTGATTCCATTACTACGTTGCGCATCCTGCTTGGACTAAGGATCATGCAACGATGGCTCTCTTCCTGTATGGCAATAGAGCGCGCAAATAATTATCTGACACAGTAAGATTAGGGAATCGTCATAGCGCCGTCGCAGTTATGACCATGGTTGCACCCTTCGCTATGTCATTGATCCGGTCTTGAGCCGGCAATACGTTGATCTGCGTAGTCGTAGTCATTGGATTCGCCTCTTGCTGGTTCAACCGGCCGCAATCATGCGTACCGTAGCGCCACGATCAACAACGACGCGCGAATCATTCCAAGCGCCGCAGCGTGTCGTGCCGGGTCAGGCGCGCTCCAGCGCAGCGAGCTTCTTCCGACCACGGCATGCAGCCCCGGAAAGACGCGGGCTTCCAACCGGGAATCTTCCGGTTTCCTCCATGCTCACCCGTGCATGGCATTACCGGAAGTCACCAGATCCAACGAGATAATCACCGCTCCCGGAACGCTTCACGAGCCTTGAAAATCGGCTTCAGAATGTAGTCAAGAATGGTTTTCTCACCGGTACGGATGTCGACCGTCGCGATCATCCCGGGCAGAATCGGTAAGCTTTTTCCGCCTGCATGCAACTCACTGGAGTCTGTCAGCACAAGCACGCGGTAATACGTCGCATCGGGCCGGCCCGATGCGGCCTTCTGGTCGTCCTTGAGCGTGTCGGGGCTGATGTGCTGAACCGTGCCTTTCAAGCCTCCATAAATTCCGTAGTCGTAAGCCGTAATCTTCACGGTGGACGGTTGATTAGGATGCAGGAATGCGACGTCCGAAGGCTTGATGCGTGCCTCGACGAGCAATTGATCTTCCAGCGGGACAATTTCCATGATGTGCTCGCCCGGCTGGATGACCCCGCCAATCGTATTGAAGCGTATATTCTTCACCGTGCCGTACACCGGTGCAATCACAGTCGTACGCTGTAGAACATCCGCACGACCCACGACGGTTTCGCTGGTTTGCGCCAGTTCGAGTTCCAGCTTCGTGAGTTCCGAGTTTGCGTCGGCCTGAAATCTGTTGCGACGCTCGACGATCTGTGAGCGCAGCTCGTTTGCCTGCCGGCGCATGCGGAGCAGTTCGACTTCAGAAACAAGACCTTTGGCCGCCAGCGGCTCGGCCAGGCCAATTTCCTTGTTCGACAGCGAGTAGCTCTTTTCCAACGCGGCCACGCTATCGTTCAGTGCACGACGTCGCGCGTTGTAAGCAAGCGTCTCCTGCTTCACGACCGTAGGCACGGCTTTCACGTCGTCAGGAAACGTCAGCGGCTGCTCGTACGCCTCGGCACGCAAACGCGCAATCGTCGCCTTCAGTCCTACTGACTTGGACCACGCTTCGCGATAGCTCGTCTCGGCTCGCGTCGGATCGATCTTTGCCAGCACTTGTCCCTTCTTGACAATGTCGCCTTCACGTACGTCCAGTTGTTCGAGAATGCCGCCCTCAAGACTCTGGATGACCTGTTCGCGGCTCTTCGAAATGATGGTCCCCTCGCCGTGCGTTATCTCCTCCACGCGCGCAAAGTACGCCCAGGTCAGACCGCCGGCCAGGACCGTGAGAATGACGTAAAGCATGATCATTGAGCCCGGCGTCGACTGCGTCAGCAGCGATTCCCGGATGTCGCTCATGAAAGCAGCGTCGCCTTTGGCGAGCTTAGCCTTTTTCTTGCCTCGTTTGAAAATATTGAAGTTCATTGCGATTGCTCCTTGTTCGGTGCGCCTGCCTGCGTATTGCCCGCTTGCGCAGCGGCTGCCGGTACCGTCTCTTTGGCGCTCATGATCCTGATCTTCGCGGCAACGGCCTGAGGCGCCACGGGCGTATTTGTTGCGGCCGCGACGCCGGGCGAGGTGCCCGGTCGCGCGCGCTTCGGCGTTCCATCCACCGCTGCCGGTTCGCTCTTGCCTGACAGCATCGCGAGGATCTTGTCCTTCGGACCATCGGCCACGACCTTGCCTTCTTCGACTACGACAATCCGGTCAACCAGGGCCAGCAAGGATGGGCGATGGGTCACCACAACGATCGCCTGCCCCGCAGTTGCACGCGCGAGATGTTCAAGGAAGAGCGCCTCGGTTTGGGCGTCCATTGCGCTCGTCGGCTCATCGAGCAACAGGAGCTCCGGCCGGGCAAGGAGGCTGCGGGCCAGCGACACCAGCTGACGCTGGCCACCGGAGATGCCCGCACCACCTTCTCCGATTGGGAGGTTGATACCCCGTGGGTGGCGGCTAGCGACATGATCAAGCCCTGTCAAACGTATCACGCGTAGAAACTCGTCGGCGCTCGCTTCCGGCCGTCCGATCATCACGTTTTCGCGCAGACTGCCGTGAAAAAGACGCGCGTCCTGGCCCACGTACCCCACAGCTTTGCGCCAGTCGGCGAGGTCAATCTGCTCAACGTCCAGACCGTCCGTGAACATCTGCCCTCCGACCGGCGCGTAAAGACGCGCCATCACACGCAGAAGGGTCGATTTACCGCTCCCAATGCGGCCCAGGATAGCAACCCGCTCGCCGGACTGGATGCTCAAATTGACGTCCTTCAGAACCGGCGGATTCGGTTGCATCTCCTGTGTGGGATACGAGAAGCAGACGTCCTTCAGGGTGATTTGCCCCGAGAGCGAAGGCTTCGGCAGATACGTGCGCGATGAATCGCGATCGACAGGCATCGCCATCAAGCTATTCAACGAATGCAGCGCGGCCTTTGCCTGCTGGAAGCGCAAGGCGAGTCCCATCACCTGGCTCAGAGGCGCAGTAATCCGGCCAGCCAGCATCACCGTACCGATCAACGCGCCTTGCGTGAGCTCGCCTGCGTCGATCAGGTAGACGCCGAACACGACCAGCACCACGGTCTGCAACTGCTGCAACAAGGTAATGAAGCTCGTCGCCTTGCTGGAAATCTGACGCGACTTCATCGAAGAAGATGCCGCCATCGCGCTGAAAGACTCCCAGCGCTTTTGCATATGCCCTTCGCCACCCACCGCCTTGAGTGTTTCCAGACCTTCAACCGATTCGATCAGCACGCCCTGCTTGAGCGACGCCTCCTTGAGGTTCGCTTTCATGATCCGCGCGAGCGGCCATTGCACCAACAGACTCACACCGATGATCAACGGGATCATCAGCAACGGCACCCAGCCGAGCGAACCGCCGACCGCGAATACCACGCCTACAAAGACGAGCACGAATGGCAGATCGGAAATTGCAGAGAGCGTGGCAGAGGTTGCGAAGTCGCGCACCGACTCGAACTCGCGCAACTGGTTGGCGAATGACCCTGCTGACGACGGTTTGTGCTCCATGCGGATGGAGAGCGCCTGGCGGAACAAAAGCGTGCCCATGACCAGGTCGGCTTTCTTGCCGGCGACGTCGAGTAAATGGCTACGTACATGGCGCGAAATCGCTTCGAACAGCATCGCAATTCCAACCCCGATCGCGAGCGACCAGAGGGTGACGTAGGCCTGGTTCGGGACCACGCGGTCATACACGTTCATCGTGAAAAAGACGCTGGCAAGGCCGAGCACATTGATCAGCAATGCACCGAGCGCAGCACTCGCGTAGTAGCGTCGATAACGCCATAGCGTGCCCAGCAACCAGTGGCCGGCCGGTTCGACGCTATCCCCTTCGCGCAGCTCGACTTTGGCCGTCGGCTTGACCAGAATGGCGTAGCCCGAATAGATTTCGTCCATTTCCTCTTGGGTGTACTCCACGGGCTCGGGACCAATTTCCGGCACCATCACCTGATATAGAACGCGGCTTTTGGCTTCCTTGTCCGGATTCGCACGCCGACCCAGCAGCACGCAGCCACCCGTGCGGCGATGCAGCAAGATGACCGGCAGCACGTGCTCCGGCAGCAGTTGCAGACGACGCTCCACCAAGCCCGCCGTGAGGCCCGCGTTTGACAGGGAGTCGAGCGCCAGTGACGGCGAAAGCATGCCGCTCTTCGGCAGCCCCGCGGTGAGCGCCTGCGCCGTCTTGCCGCAACCGTAGCGCTCGCAGATCCACATCACGGAACCGAGGAGGCCGTCCTCGTTGGTGAGGGGCGCGGCAGCCTGTACGTCAGGAAAATCGTTTCGAGTCATGATCGTAACCGGTTAGATTGAAGTATGTGGTGCGACACCTGAACCGCAATCCAGACTCAGAAAACAATGAAGCAATGCTCGTCGTTTAAAGGATCGATTCGGCTAATTCGGGTGACCTGATGAACGAAACATGAGATTTCGTACTGGCTCCAATTGTCCGGATATCGGTGACCCCGCGAAATCAGACAGCCGCGACAACATAGTGAGACTGGTACGAATTTGTAGTTCGCAGTCTTTCACGAGCACTGATTTCCGCGCGCGATTGTTTGACCGGATAGGGCCGCCAGTATCAACGGTGGCCAACCCACTATTTGCCTGTTAATCTTGTCTCGTTACTAGAGCGTGTTAGGCACTTTCTGTCAGACTTGGTAACCTGGCGGGATGACAGAACGCAAGCCATACCCGACAGATGTTTCGGACGAGGAATGGAGCTTCGCCGCTCCGTATCTGACCTTGATGAACGAAGATGCACCGCAGCGCCGATACGAACTGCGCGAAATGTTCAACGCGCTTCGCTGGATGGCGCGCGCGGGTGCATCGTGGCGCATGCTGCCGACCAACTTTCCGCCGTGGGAAATGGTCTACCAGCAAACGCAGCGCTGGCTGAACGCGGGTTGTTTCGAGGCGATGGTCAACGATTTGCGCTCGGTGCTGCGCGTGGCGCAACAGCGTCAGGGCCAGCCCAGTGCGGTCATTCTGGATGGACGCACATTGCAGTCCACGTGTGAAAGCGGGCCACGTGCGGGCTACGACGGTTACAAGCGCAAGCGGGGCAGCAAGGTTCACATGGCTGTCGACACACTGGGGATGCTGCTCGCGGTGCACATCACGCCGGCCAACGAGCAGGAGCGCGCGCAGGTGGCCGAGCTTGCGCGTCAGGTTCAGCACGTCACCGGTCAGACGGTGAAACTTGCGTTTGCTGACCAGGGCTATACGGGCGACACTGCTGCACAGGCCGCACGTGATGAAGGCATTGAGCTGCAGGTCATCAAGCTGCCTGAGGCGAAGAAGGGCTTCGTGCTGCTGCCCCGCCGCTGGGTGGTCGAGCGCAGTTTCGGCTGGCTCAACCGCTTCCGGCGGTTGGCACGCGACTACGAGCGCCTGCCCGAAACCCTGGCAGGCCTGCACTTCGTCGTCTTCGCCATGCTCATGCTCGTTCATGCTGCACCGATTATGAAAAGTGCCTAACACGCTCTAGTAACATGAAGTTAAAGTCCGACGTTTGTCGATTTAAATTCGTCTCAGTGCGGTGAAACATGAAAAGGCACCGATTTAAGGTTAGAAACCTGACAGACAGGCTGACCAGCCCCAGGAAAACGGTCCCGCTTTCTCATAGTCGAATTGCTTATGCGGGCGCGTTGTAATGCAAGGCATTGTGCCCGGAGATAAAGGACGCCCCAAATGGAGAATGCCGCCATCCAGGTCATGTTTGCCGACGATCACCCTGCGATCGTTGCCGGACTGATTTACATGCTTGAAGAACACCGTACCATCAAGACAGTGGGCACCTGCACAAACTCGACCGAGCTCATCGCGGAACTCGGCACGCAGCCATGCGATGTACTGGTGTGCGATTACTCCATGCCGGGCGGCAATTACGGTGACGGCATTACGCTGTTTTCATTTTTGCGGCGCCGATACCCGGCCATGCGCATTGTCGTGCTGACGATGATCGACAACCCAGGTATCATCCGCTCGCTGCTCAAGCTCGGCATTCAGTGCATTCTGAGCAAGGCCGACCCGATGGAACATCTGGTCGCCGCGATTCACGGCGCATATGCGGACGCACGTTATTTCTCTCCAACCATTTCAAAGATTGTCTGGCAACTCAACGTGGATACGCCTGCCTCCGGCAGTCGAGCGCTTACTGCACGCGAATCCGAAGTGGTCCGACTCTTCGTGTCGGGACGGTCGGTCAACGAAATCGCAGCGCAACTCAAGCGCAGTAAACAAACCATCAGTTCGCAGAAAGCCAGCGCAATGCGCAAGCTAGGCGTGGGAAACGACATCGAGCTGATCAGGTGTTCGATTGACACGGCGCCTACCTTCGTACCGGAAGATGGTGCCCATGATGCGTCCGATCCGACGCAGCCACGCGACGGCAAACCCTGACGACGAGATGAGAGCGGCGACGAAGGCCTTTAAGTGCATACGCGACCGAGGGTAGCATCGCAACAAAAAACACTAAAAGCGCAAAAGCGATGAGTTTGGACGCGTGTGATGCGAAGACTGATCCGGTCAGATCTCCGACTGCGACCCATCGGTCGCCACACCGAGCCCGGCTTCGTATGCAAAGTGAAACAGGTCGGCGTCCCGTTCAATCCCGAGCTTTCGCATCGCGCGGGTCTTTTGGGCACTGATTGTCTGCTTCGTGCGATGTAGTCGATCGGCGATTTCATTCACAGACATACCTGACACGAACAGCCGGATGACTTCCGTTTCGCGCATGCTCAGCGTTTGGGTGCGTTCGTTCCGACCAGGAGAGGAATCCGGAATAGCGTCTTTCAGGCTTCGCGAGGTAGAAAGAAAGTAGGTGGCGCCCGCATAGACAGCGTGAATCGCGGAGATCAAATGGCTCGTGTCATGAGCTTTACTTAACACCGAATGCACGCCACGCTTTGACATTTCACGCGTAATGGCAGGGTTTTCGATAGTCGTGAAGACTACGATCTTGAGCGCCGGGTAGGTTCGTCGCAAGAATGCCAGCAACGTCAAGCCGTCCCCGTACTCTCCACCGGGCATCGCGTAATCGGTAATGAGGACATCGCAAGGGGCGCTGTTCAGCACCTTGATGAGCTCGCCGGAGTCTCCTGCCGTGCCTGTAATTTCCAGCGTAGGTACAGCGGAAAGTTCGTGCTTGATACCGGAAAGGAGTGCCGGATGATCGTCGGCCAGCACGACACGGATTTTCATTTTGCTCATGCAAAGCTCCGCGGAAATGGGATGAACCGGGCCGCGACGGCAAGCTCAATGTACCCGAATCTGACTTATCCGAGAATACCCTCTGGAAAACTGGAAAGCAAAAAAAGTGGGACAAATTCGACTGACTGGAGAATTTATGGCTTTCCCTCGTATGTGTCGGATTTCCGAGGGCTGGCCACCTGGAACCGGGAGCCGGGCCATTGTCGACGTTGTCAGGTAGCTGAGGTCGTCGCGAAGAGGGTCAGATGAAGAAATCAAAATCGCCGCTTCACGGTCACCGCTTGTCCGCTGGCGTCATCAGCACGCCGTGCGTTGGTATTTTCTCTTTCAGTTGAGCTTGCACGTCATCGAGGATGCTCTTCGAGCGCAGCGTGGTCGTGACGTACGAGACGATCCGAGGCTGGCGCGACAGATTCCGTGCAGGCTTTGATGCCGCTTGAAAGCGGCCCGACGCGAGACAGATAGCACCCGGCATCTCGATGCGATGTTTTTGACGCTGCGCACCGAGCCTTCCCGGGGGTGTCCGGAATTTTGTGTAAACGGGTTGAGGTTTAACCCGGCACCAGCCGCTCTTCGAACTGGATCGTGAAGCGGTTCAGTGCGGCCTTCCAGTCGCGGGTCGGCATCGTCCACTTCTTGCTGATGTTGTTCAGGGCCAGGTAAAACAGCTTGGTGACGGCCTCATCGGTCGGGAACGAGCTGCGGGTCTTGATCACCTTGCGCAGGCTCATGTTGATCGATTCTATGGCGTTCGTAGTGTCCCCCAAGGGGACTTCCTCCGGGGCGTAAATCACCTTCCTGATCTCCGGTGGGTAATCGAAGAACGGAATCACCCGTGCCCAGTTGCGTCGCCAGCTCTGCCCGATGGACGGATAGTCCTTGTCCCACCTGGCCTCGAACGCGCCCAGCATCTGTTCGGCCATCTCGACGGTCGATGAAGTGTAAATCGTCTTCAGGTCGGCGGCGACTTCCCGCTGCATTTTCCACGGTACGAAGTTCAGGCTGTTGCGCACCATATGCACGATGCACAGTTGCACGGCCGCTTTTGGGTAGACCGCTTCAATGGCTTCAGGAAAGCCTTTGAGCCCGTCGACGCAGGCGATAAAGATGTCCTGCACGCCGCGCGTCTTGAGCTCAGTGATCTTGTCGTCGAAGCCCGTCCAGCGCGTCTGATGGCGCTCCACCAGCTTCGGCTCGAACGCCCCCTGACGGTCGCGCGGGATATTGAGCGGCAACTCGCCAAACTCCCCCTCCAGCGTCTTGGCGCTATGACCATTACGGGTGTTGCCCGTGGCATTGGTCACCGTTTCGCTCTTGCCATGGCCCAGGTGCTCGGACATCTCCGTCTCTAACGCACGCTCCACCAGCATCTTGGTAAGCTGCTTGAGCAGGCCGTTCTCGCCTATCAGGTCTTCCGGCTTCTGGTAATTCGCCAGCAGGCTGTCTGCCAGCTTGACGAGCTCAGGATCGGGTTTCTCTCTTTTATTGCGTTTCGCTACGGTCATTGATGCTCCTGTTGCTGGCAGTCTCCTGCCAAATGACCGTTTACACAAAACTTTTTACACCCTCCCGGGCCCCGAACAGTCATCAACCCACGCGTAAACGTGGGCGCCGCATGCGAGGCTTATTTGACAAACCGCCTCAGCATGCGCTGGCACTGGATCGTCACGTTGATAACCCATCCCGTGGACGTCCTTTCACCAGAATCAGATTTCTCAACCGACCTCAGGACACTCAGATTCTGATACCTCCGCAAGAATTTCACGCAGTGTTTTCGTGTCGGTCAGAACATCGGTGCGCAAACGGGCGCCAAGAGTCTCAATCATTTTCTGCGCCACCTGAACACCATCCTTCGATATCGTTATTTCCAGCCGGGCGCATTGATCTGCCAGGGCGTCATGCCCAAACACCGCTAACGCGCCTCGCAGCGAATGCAACTCAGCCAGCAACCGGGTTGCATCCCCGTCATTGTGTGCCGCACGGATCACCGTCAACGATGCCTCACACGACTTCCGGAACGTTTCACGCGTCTGTTCCGGGACGGCTCGCCCCCCCAGCATGCCGTCGCGCCTGGGCTCGCTTCCATCCGCTTCTATCACCACGCGTGGCACGCCAGTCACTTCCGACAGAACCGCCGACAACTCATCCAGTTGTAGCGGCTTGGTCACCACGCGTGTCATGCCGGTCGCCTCGCACCACGTTCGCACCTCCAGCGTTGCGCTCGCCGTGGCCGCCACAATCGGCATCTCCGGCCAGTGCACCTGTGCTTCGCGTGCCAGCGCGTAGCCGTCCAGTACCGGCATCGACAGATCCGTCAGTAGCACATCAAAGCGTTCCCGCGATAGCCAGTCCAGTGCGTGCTGCCCATCTTCTGCCGCCCGCGTCTCGCAGCCCAGCATCCTCAACTGCTCCTCGAACAGTTGACGGTTCACCGCGTTGTCCTCCGCGATCAGCACTTTCAACCGGCGCGACGACAGCACCTGCTGCGTCTCATCGCACGCCTGGAGCGCCTCGCCTTGCAAGGTGTACCGCAACGCCGCCACAAGCCCCTTCAGGCTGTAGCTCGAGACCCTGACTACCGGCTCTACCGCTACCGGATATGCCGGACCTTCCGTACTACTGTCGATCACCCACGACGACTCCGCTAACAAACCGCTTTCATCATCCGCGTGCCAGGTGTCACGCTCGCCGCAGAGGATCAGCGCGTCCGCCTCGTTCAACATCGCCGGGTGAAGTTGCGCCGGATGCCGGTATGCCTGCACCTGCAGCCCCCACGCCTCCAGCGCTGCCACTGCATACGTGTGCCAGGCGTCCGCCGCAGCCACGAACAGTATCCGCTCTCCCGCGAAACGCGGCATGTCCGACTCGCCTTCGCTCTCGCCCAGCGGCACCCGCGCCGTAAAGCAGCTGCCCTGACCTGGCTCGCTGCGCACGGCGATCGTACCGCCCATCGCGTCGATCAGCCGCGCGCACAACGCGAGGCCAAGACCCGTGCCGCCAAAGCGACGGTTGATCGTTGCATCCGTCTGGCTGAACGCCTGGAACAAAAGCGCCTGCTGTTCCGACGACATTCCGATCCCGCTGTCTTCCACCTCGATCGTCAACATCGCGTCCTGATCGTCCACGCCCGCCTCTACCGACAACCGCAGCGTCACCTCCCCATACGCCGTAAACTTGATGGCATTCGCCAGCAGGTTGTTCATCACCTGGCCAAGCCGAGTGGGATCACCCTGCATCGGCAGCACCGGCGACGTTCCGAACACGCCCGACAGCCTCACGCCCTTTGCGCGCGCCAGCGGTCCGAACATCAACAGCGCCCGAGACGCGACCTCCTGCGCGTCGAATGCGATCCGCTCCAGTCTCATCTCGCCGGCCTCGCTCCTCGAGAAGTCCAGCACATCACTGACGACCTCAAGCAGTCCGTCCGCCGAGGCCCGGATCGTCGTCAGACGGTCGCGCTGCAACGCATCCAGTTGCGAGCGCGACAGCAGTTCCAGATTTCCCATGATTGCATTCAGCGGCGTGCGGATCTCATGGCTCATCGCCGCAAGGAACGCCGATTTCGCCGCGTTGGCGGAGTCGGCCGCCTGCTTCGCGTCACGTAGCTGCCGCTCCAGACGCTTTCCCGCCGTGATGTCCGTGAACGCCGTCACAAGCACGTCCTGTCCCTGGTAGCGCGCCGGCACAACGCTCACCGAGAGGTCCATCGCCCCGCCGTCGCGCGTAGGGAGCGTCAGTTCCTCGTGCAGCATGCCGTTCGCCCCCGTTGCCCCGCCGCGCTCCCGGTGACGTCGAACCAATTCCGCCGACAGCGTCTCGGTCGGCACGACTACCCGCGCCGCAGCGTCAATCATCGTCGGGCTGCGCAATAGCGCCTTTCCGCTCTCCACTGCGATCAGCCCCAGCCCCACTGGCGCCGTTTCGACCAGCATGCGGCTCAGGTGCTCACTCTCGAACACCCGTCGCGATCGCTCAATTGCCGGCCGGAAAACGCGTTGCTTGAGATAGATCAGAAACCCCCATACGACGGCAAGCGTCGCAAGCGTAAGCACAGCACCGATACCGATCTGTTTGCCGATGCCCGCAACAACGTCGCGCCACGTAAATACATAGACAAGCACCCAGCCCGTATCGCCAAGACGATCCGCAATCGTGAATACGCCGTCCCGCCAGGTTTCGCGTTGCATGCTGCCGGTCGCTCCCGCGACACCTAACGCCCGAACGCGATCAATCAATGCAGGGGCCTGCTCATTCCAGGCTGTGCTCGCTACTATTTCTCCTTTCTCTGACACGACCATATACGTGCCATCGAACCCGCCAACGGTCAGAGGTGCTGTCAAGATCTCCGGGTCGTATTCCGTCACGAGGATCGCAAACGGTGATCCGTCTGAGAACACCGGCGCGGCGATGCGAATCGCCATTTTTCCCGTCAAGGGACTGATAGCAGGCAGCATCCAGGATACGGGCCGACGATTATCGGGTTGCTCGCCCGCATGGATGCCGGCCAGACCATCCAGCCCATCCCCCAGATCCGCAATCAAATGCGCACGGCCGGCAGACGTCCCGGCCATCGCTGCCTGGTGGGGCAAGGGCGCAGACAGAATTCCGGCAATATTGTGCTGCGCACCATAGAAATAGCGGCTCGCCTGCTGGCCCCGCACCAATGAATTTACTGCGCTGACACGACCGAGTTGTGCAGTGAGACCAAGGTAGCGACGGCGTTCATCGTGGGTCAGGGATTTACCTGGCATGTCGAACAACAACGGCGGTTGTGCCGTGGACGTGGGCAATGGCACGAATGCGTACCCCTGACTGCGAAATCGCGTGATTAGCTCAAGATCGACCTGATCCGCGTCCTGCCACGCCAGCTCCGCGCTGACTAGCGCGGAGCGGAACAATGCTTCGCTCGAGTTGACTTCGCTCATGACGAGGTTGCGATCGACGAGGAAGTTCTGCCGCTCGGCTGCAACCTGCCCGCGTACCGCCGACAACGCCGCGAGCGTGAAAGCGAAAATCATCATGATCGTGGTCACCAATCCACCACCGAACACCAGCAGCTTCTTGTAGCGCTGCAACTGGTTCAAGGCATCATTCTGTGGAGCGGAGGACATGGCGGCACCGGTTCGTTCTGGAGACTGTCGATGCACCTTTGACAATCACACTGACGTAGCGCACCGAACCAAAACGATTATCGCGGCGCGAGAGCGGATCCGATCAGCCGCCCCCACAAATCAGACCCATGCGATGCGAAAGCAAATAATAATCAGACCCGTCAACGTGCCGGCGTGCGCACTGAGTGTGAGTCAAGGCTTCGCGAGTAGGTTCGGACGAGTCAGTACTCGCGAACATTTTTGCCAACAGTAGTTCTTCACCCCTGCCTCACTCATCTCTGTGCAGACTGTATTGAGCGCAATGAAGATCCCGCATCGTGCTCGCTGACGATCATTCCGCGGTGCTTTTTCGGCATTAAGCAATAACTGGCTGTAGTCCTCCCACTACACGTTTTAGGCACGGCGAAGGACTCAGGCGAACCAGGCAAGTCGCTAGACGCTTCCTCTTGCGACATCCTCGTCACGGCATACGCGATGCCATGGGGATAGTACGGTGACGGCTTGAGGTTTTTGGATCGTCGGCGGAATCTGTGGGTGAATTAGTGTGCGCGGCTAGCCAAGTGAAGCTCGATTCAGATACTGATAGAGCTTGCGACACGTTGCA
>NZ_CADFGP010000102.1 GCF_902833905.1 Paraburkholderia tuberum STM678
CATCGACGAACTGTTGCCCTGGAACGTGGCCACGAAGCTGCCTCGGCAGTCTGGCCCATCGGCGTCTGCTGACACGTAACCCGATTCCCGATCATGCCTCACGCGGGCGCCGCGTTGCGGACGGCCGTCGCGAGGTGCTTACGCCGATGAAGGAAGTGGCGCGAATGATTCGCCAGCACTTCGATGGCATCGTCGCCTGGACTCAGACCCGCCACACCAACGGCTTCATCGAGGTCATCAAAGCTTGTTTCAAGCTGCCAAGCGCAAGGCTCGCGGTGACACGCGCTTCACGACGATGCGCACCGTCCTCTTTCTCATCGCCGGCAAGCTGGATTTCTCCAGCTTTAACCCGCACGCCCCGTGAGCCCCATTACCCACTGCATTTTGAAGAAGATGCCAAGTTTCCGAGGATGGCATCGAGGTTCCGCGCGTCGATGAGCAACCTCCGCCCGGGATAAGTGCTTGCGAAAATCGAGCCAAGGGAGGCCGGCTGATCGTCTTCGGACCGTAGCGATAGAGCGAGCTGCCGGGACAATTGACCGCGTCGTACTGACCACTGAGCTGCAACGTCAGCAATCTTCGAACGGCGACGTAGCGAAAAGTGTTTCGTCGACTGACGGCGACAGACCAGTCCTGGTCAGTAACAAACCATCGCACCACACACGTTCGACGCGTCCCCACGCACAGGCTGAAGCAGCGTCCGGGAAGAAACCTCGTCCGTGATAGTTGGCGCTCGTGTTGCAGAGCAACGGAATACCCGTCAGCTTTTCGTATTCGACCAGAAGTTGCGCCACCGGATGCTCGGAAGTTCTTGACATGGTCTGCAATCGGGCAGATCCGTCGAGATGCACGACGGCAGGGATTTTTTCTCGCCATTCCGCGCGCGTCTGATGATCGAACAACATATAGGGATCAGGGCTCCCCGGGCTAAAAATGGTCGGCGCACGATCCTCAAGGCAAATTGGCGCCACGGGACGGAAGTGCTCTCGAAACTTGATGTCGTTGAGATGATCCTTCATTGTGGGCGAAGTCGCGGCGGCCAGAATGCTTCTGCCCCCCAATGCTCGTGGTCCGAGCTCGGCCCGGCCGGCAAGGAAAATGACGGGCTTGCTACTGGCGAGTATGCTGGCGAGTTCTGCAATGGAGCAAGTAGACGCCGTCCATCCGGGCGGTACTTGGCAACCTTTTAAGGCCGGTCCGCTATATACCGACCACTCCAGCGGCACGAAGCCCTTCTCTGCTGCCAGCGCGCAACAAGCGGCGCCAATCGCAGACCCGCTATCGTTGGGAAACGGCGGCACCCAGATTGCGTCGAACAAACCGCTCGCGCGCAGGGCGCTGTTCCATTTGATATTGAGTCCGCATCCGCCAGCGATGCACAAATTTTTCGGCCCCGCAATCGAATGGCGCTGTAGCGCGATACCCATTTCATGAACGAGAAGACGCTCTAGGAATACATGGAACGAGGCGAGTACGTCTTCGGGCGGCTTGGCTTCCAGTCGCAGCGCGCTTGCTTCGAAGAACTCTCCTACCGCCGCTAGTGACGCGTCCGCGCTGTGGATGTTCTCGCGATAAGCTTGCGCACACTCCGTGTCGCCAGCAAAGCGTGCCTGATAAAGCCCGCGAAATACCTCAACGATATCTTCGTCAACGGAGCCCAGCGCGATGTAAGCCATCAGCTTGCCGGCCACACCCAGATCCCACCGGGCGCCGCCCGGCTTCTTATAAGGACCAAAGTGATGACCCGCCGCAGCGTAGATGTGACCTATCACGGGGAACAGGCAGTCAACATGGCGGGCGTGGTGGCGTTCTACATGATAGAGGCGTGGGACGATGCCACCATCCCACACCAAACAGAATGCAGGTTGCCCGCTTTGGGCAAAGGGACTGGTGCAGTACGCGGAGGCCACATGGCCTGACACGTGAGGATAGCTTTTATAAGGAAAGGACTGGCCGCCGACAAGCAATCCGGAGCCGTCGAGCGAAGCGAGAAGATCATCGGCTCGGCGTTCGGCATAAGGGGCCCCTTTCAGGCTGACGGGAATCGACCCACTGAGGACCCGAAACTGCGACTCGACTACTCCGTCCCAGCCGTCGATGACAAACTGGTCGATATCGTGCGCATCGAAACCATGCTCGGCCAATGCGATCGCGATCGCGTCGAGGTCGTCGATCGCCTGATACCGCGGATTGTTGTCTCGCTTTTCCTGCTCCACGCAAAAAACCAGTTTTCCATCCTCGACAAGGGCGATCGCTCCGTCGTGCGTCAGTTTGATCCCACAGATGCGCATAATATCTCCCGGCCTAACGCTGGTAAGTTGGTCCGCACGAAGGCGAAGCCGCGTTTCGAAAACAGGCGAGCAGACAGTCTTCATTCAACGACTGACCGACGCACCTCAAACGATCGATTTCAACCAGCTCTTCTTGCAGGATGGCTATGACCGTCTCGGCTCCGGCAATGTGGCCCCATCGCCGGCAATTGGCGTCATGTGCCGATCCGAAAACCAGCTGTCCACCGGGCGCAAGCATCCGTGCTAAATTGCGGACAGCCGCACGCACCTCGGCGCTGCCGTCGAGGTAATAGAGAACCTCCGCCACCACGACCAGATCGAACTGTTGCTCAGTCGAAAAATGCTGGACATCGGAGACGATCCAATTGATGTGTGGTGGGTCCATCATCCGTTCGCGTGTCCTGGCAATTGCGTGTGGCACGATATCGATCACGGTGAGCCGTTGGCAGTGCGGTGCCAATTTTTCCGTGAAGGCTCCGCCTGCGCATCCGACTTCGAGCGCATTTGTGACGGATCCCTGCGAAAGTGCCATCCGAAGCATTTGCCTGTGGCGCTCGTGCTCAAAGGGATTGCTGTCGAGCCGCCATGGATCGTCTGCGTCCAATTCCCGACGCAGCAATTCGAAGTTCGTTTGATGTGTCAATTCCGCCTACCTTTATGGTGCGCCGCTGCAAGTGTCCGGACCTTGGGCCGGGACTGGTGCTCCGTTGGACACCGGCGTGTTGGTACAAGAACTGCACGGCGGCCAAACGCTATTGCTTAACGTTCTAGAAAAATGGCTCGCGAGCGCTGTTACCTAGTTTCAGATCTTCAGCAACTCATTGGAGGCGCGTCGTTACCGTGACAACGCCCGTGAGGGATGTAGCCGAACCCGACGCTGTTCCCACAATCCGCGCAGTTCCTCGACGAGGGCTTCACGTCGAGTCTGCTCAGGCGTAATCGTATCGAGAAGATGTCCGAGCACGGCTTCGCCTTCGATCCGCATCAGCAGATCGAACAACTCATGTGAAATACGCACACTGTCACAGTTGGAGCCGCCGGTGCGAATTTCGCACACCGTCTCCTGACGATCCCGCGCTGTGTGAGCGCGGACTCGATAGAGCGATGCATAGGGCGGCAGTGAAACCGCGAGCGCAGTCCAATGTTCCTGCGTTGCGGGCCGCTTTTTGACGAGGAACGGCCCGACCACAAGTCCATCCAGCTCTGTCGTCAGAAATGTGGCAATCGCGTCTGCAACCGAATCCACGATCGGCTCAGCGTTGTTATTAAAGGAAGTATTCAGCAGAATTGGGATTCCTGTCCGCTTCTTGAACGCATTAATAACCTCCCAGTAGGCGGGATTGGTCTTGCGCGATACTGTTTGCAGCCGCGCTGTACCGTCAATGTGCGTGATGGCGCCGAGCAAGGCACGCTTGGAGTCGCGCACGCGAACTACAAAATTCATAAAAGGGAATTCGCGGGTGCCCTCTGGGAGGTCAAAAAATTCGTGCGCATCGTCCTCGAGCACTGATGGCGCGAACGGTCGGTAACCCTCACGCTTTTTGACCATGGCGTTGATCCGGTCCTTGTTTGCGGCCGGCCTGGGATCGGCAAGAATGCTGCGGTTGCCAAGCGCGCGTGGCCCGAACTCCGAACGACCCTGCACCCAGCCGATCACGGCACCATTGGCCATCCAGTCCGCTGCTCTGCCTGCCACGTCATCACTGCGTTCAACGTGGAGGTGTCCGACCCACGCATTCAATTCTTGCTCCACGACCAGATCGCTCCCAAGATCGGGCCCCCAATAAACCTCCTGCAATCGCTCACGCGGCGCGGGCCGACCGAAGTCGCTTGACATCATAAGGGCAGCGCCTAATGCGCAACCGGCGTCATGCGCTGCGGGCTGCACGAAGATGTCTTCGAAAAGTCCCGAATACAGCAGCTTACCGTTCATGGTGCAGTTATGAGCTACTCCTCCGGCTATACACAGCCGCTTCATACCGGTGACCTCGCGATGATGGCGGAGAATGTGAAACACGATCCGCTCCAGCGCTTCCTGCAATGAAGCACCCACATCTCGATGCTGCTGTGTGAATGGCATTCCCTTTCGCCGGACCTGGATGCTGCGGAGCAACGTCGGACCGATGCGGTCCAGGTAGACGCGGTACTCACCGTTGGCGGACAGTTGATAGAATTGCTCGAAGAGCCCGCGATAGGGAGCGGGATCCCCATAAGGTGCAAGCCCCATGACCTTGTATTCGTCGAACAAGCCGTAACCGAGATACCGGATTGTTTCGAGATAAAACAGCCCTAGAGAATTATGCTCTGCGAAAGTCGCGAGTTGCGTAATTTCGGTTCCAGATCCGAGCGCCAAGAGCCCCGAGAGGAAATCACCGCCGCCATCGACCGCGAGGATCAGACTTTGCTCGAATCCAGACATCGCAAACGCGCTCACGGCATGCGCCAGATGGTGACTCACGAATGAGACTCTCGAAGGATCGACCTCGGTACCGAATTCCCGCATTAGTAAGTTACGCAGAAACAGCTTGGCATCCACCGGAATGGAGATGTTCGGCTGGGACAGGAACAGGCGTTCGAGCATAACGTTGCAATAGGCCTCGGTAGCGTAAAACGCGATGTGGTCGATATCGCTGAGCTGAATCCCTGCGGATGCGAGGCAGTATTGAATTGAACTGCTCGGGAACTTGTTAGAGTGCTTGATCCGGTTGAGGCGCTCCTCTTCGACGGCCGCTATTACGCGTCCGTCCCGGACAAGCACCGCAGCGCCGTCGTGCAGAAATGTGTTCGGCAGTTCGAGTGAATTTTCATGAACTTTGTCTAGCCCGCCGCTCACTCCTAAGCACAGCATGTTTCTCTCCTTCATCGTGGTGGGAAGCCCCTATTGGCAAAACTCGAACCCCTACCACATAGGTAAGGTAGGGTATCGCTCGCCGCTGTGAACACCGGTCAGACGTCACCAGCCCCAAAGAATCTCGCGTAGGGTCCGTCTGCAAAATGGCGCCGCAATTCATGAAAATTCTGTACCGTTTGGTCCAGGGTCGCGTTTCTTGGCGACGAAGGATGGCGCGACCAGAAAGCTGAAGCGCTGGAACCCCGAGGAAATCCCCAATCGTTGCCAAACATGCGGCGGGTTCGGGAGGATGGCTCCCGATGCATGTGATTGATCGACAACTGCTGCAACGTCATTTCCTCGGCTTTGCTCAGTTCTACGACACACTTCATCCACTACCCGGCACCACGAAGGTGCCAGCAGGTTTGCGAAATTCAATCGGATTTACCAGGAACACTATCCTCCATGCCGTACAATTCGTAAAATCGTTTGTCTTGATGGAACACATCCACACTATGGATAAGTTGGGATCATGCGTTTCAAGGGCCTCGATCTAAATCTCCTCGTCGCGCTCGATGCTCTGATGACCGAGCGTAACCTCACTGCGGCGGCACGCAGCATCAACCTGAGCCAGCCGGCCATGAGCGCGGCCGTCGCCAGGCTACGCGCCTATTTCTGCGACGAACTATTTACGATGAGGGGCCGGGAACTTGTCCCAACACCGCGTGCAGAAGGGCTCGCTGCTCCAGTCCGGGAGGCTCTGGTGCACATCCAGCTCTCCGTTATTTCCCAGGACGTGTTCAACCCAGCCAAATCGGATCGCCGCTTCAGGATCATTCTTTCCGATTTCATGACAGTCGTATTTTTTCGAAAGATCGTGGAGCGTATTGCACGGGAAGCTCCCGCCGTCAGTTTCGAATTGCTGCCACTTGCCGATGACCCCGATGAGGTTCTCCGGCGCGGCGAAGCCGATTTTCTTATCTTGCCGGAATTTTTCATGTCGAGCGCGCACCCTAAAGCGAAGCTGTTCGAGGAGACGCTCGTGTGCGTAGGCTGCCGCACGAACCAGCAGCTATCAGGGCAGCTCACATTCGAGAGATATATGTCGATGGGGCACGTTGTGGTCAAGTTCGGGCGTGCGCGGCAGCCCTCCATCGAGGAATGGTTTTTGCTTCAGCACGGTCTCAAGAGACGGGACGAGGTCATCGTGCCGAGCTTTAGCATGATCCCGCCTATGCTATTAAACACTGACCGTATAGGGACGATGCCCTTAAGGCTGGTCAAGTATTTCGAAAAAACGATGCCTCTGCGGATCGTCGAACTTCCGCTGCCACGTCCCGCATTCACCGAGGCCGTCCAATGGTCTGCCCTTCACAACAGTGATCCGGCAAGCAATTGGATGCGGGAGATAATATTGGAGGAGGCGTCACGCATGATTCCTCTGCCTAAGACCACGCGAAGACCAATCCAGCCAAGTTAGGAAATGGGATCTTTCAGCAAGGTTTTTGCGGCATGGATTTGTGGGGTTTCGAGGGTTTTGTGGCGATATACCGTGTATCGCCACACCAGGCCTCATTCGGCGCGGTGACGGCAAACGCCTGATCGAGCAGGTTCGGCGGGACTGGCAAGCCGTGTGTCAATCCGGTTGTTGTCTTGATTTGCGTCTCTGGTTGCAACGCGACCCCTGCTTGCGACGCAGTCTCTTTATCGGATGTACGCCGAATTATCGGCACCGCTGGGCTACCGGTTTCCACGGCTCGCTGAAAAAACGTCCACGGCATGGCCTGCGCGCCCGCGCGAAGTGTGCGGTGAGCGTCGGCTTTGACTACTGAAACGATCACCATGAACTGCAATGGAGTTCTGCCATAGCCAAGCCGGGGACATATTGTCGATCTGTCAGTTGATCTTCCGGCGGCGATTATTGGGATCCGGACTGTGCGAGCAAGGCTTCCACGACGTCCAAGCCTATGCAATCGATCGGGTCCAGCCTGCGCAGCTTGGCGATCAGCTTCAGTGCAACGGTGCGCTCGCCGCGCCGCACGCTGATGAACGCGAGCGCCTTCAGTGTGAAGAGCCAGAAGCGGCCTGGACCAGGAATGGTGAAGTCGGTGTCGCCCGGCTGTACCGCACACCAGTCGCTGTCGAGCGACGCCTGCCGGGCGGCGACCGCCAAAGCCTTGGTCGCGACCTCCTGCGCCTCGCCAAGTTCACCCCGGTTCGCATGGAACTTATACAGCAGATAGTAGGGTGGCAGGCAGCGCGGGTACGACAGGACCGCAGTCCACAACGCGGCGGCCACATCGTCATTGCTGCCGCCGCGGGTTCTCTCGATCAGCTGTAGCACGGGGAAGGGAACGTTGCCGCCGAAGAGATCGGTCGATTCGATACCAGTAATGAGATTCATCAATTTGCTCCGATATGGTGAGGCGTCCGGCCGCTTTTGCGGCGCTCGGAAGCCGATGTGACGATGGATGTGTTTGTCTACGCGAACCTGAACTGGATGCGATGCCCGCCGCGCGGACACGCCCATTCGAGGTTGTGATGGTCCGTGCACAGAATGCGGCAACTACGGGTCAATGTTCAGCTCAGTGCAGTCGGCGGTGAGGCCGGTCAAGGGCGTCGTTGCGACAGATCCGGCGAGATCCCGGGCCATCGAGGTTGCACCGAGCAGCAGAATCTCGCAGCGGTACTTGTTGACCGGCGCGGCCGGCTTCTTTTCCGAGGCAGCGGGCGAGTTCATGAGGCCCTCTTCATCAACAGGTCCGCCTCCAATGTCGGATCGCGAGCGAATATCTTGTGCACGAGTTTCAGCGACACGTCGCGCAGGCTGGACGCTTTGAAGACCTTTTGCTCCGCAGGCGTGGATACAACGAAGTCGTTGTAGGCCTTCTGCAGTAAGCATCGATAGACGGCGAGCACGGCCGTCGCGTTGTTACGCGGCAGTTCTTTCCGTTGCCCGATATACTGAAAGAAGCGCTTGAGGATGTGCAGGCGGCTCACGTTCACCACCTTCTCGTCGAATGCGATGTCGAAGAATCGCAGGAAATCCTCGGCCGACGACAGGTGACGCAGTTGTTCGATAACTTCTTGCATGTCGTTACTTCTATTGGACAAGTTTGGCCGCCATCACCATACTCACGACACCTTCACCCGCGTGCTGTGGGCTTGGGTCAGGAAGCGGCGCAGATCGCTTGCATTCGGCGCCTGCTTGTACTGCGTGACGAAAGAGCGGATGCGCGCAAGCAGGAGCGGGATGAGCCGCTCCGACACCCTCACGCCTAGAGCGTCGTAGGCCTCACGCACACTTTGAGATCCAGAATGTTTCCCGAGTATCGTCGACCGTTGCCGGCCGAGCTCTGCTGGATCGAATCCCTCGTAGGTCGTGGGGTGCTTCGCGAGGCCGTCGGTATGAATGCCCGACTCGTGAGTAAAGATGCTCCTACCGATGATGCTCTTGTTGAAGGAAACTGCGCGGCCTGAGGCTTGTTCGACCAGCGACGAAATGTCGGGCAGCGCTCTGGTGTCGACGCCAGTGTCTCGTCGCAGCAGGTGCCGCGCGCCCATCACGACTTCTTCCAGCGCTGCATTGCCGGCGCGCTCACCCAACCCGTTGACGGTGGTGCTCGCATGGGTCGCGCCGGCCCCAAGGGCGGCCAGTGTGTTGGCTGTGGCGAGCCCGAGGTCGTCGTGCGCATGGATTTCGATCTCCAGATCGACGGCGACGCGCAGCGCTGCAATGGCGTAGAAGGTCTTAAAGGGGTCCAGGATACCGACAGTGTCGGCAAAGCGCACGCGCTGGGCCCCGTGCTGCTGCGCGCATTGAGCCACTTCTATGAGAAATGAGGGATCCGCGCGCGAGGCGTCTTCCATGCCCAGGGAAATCTTGGGATGGTTTTTCGCTGCCTCGTCGACGACGCGTGCGATCTGCGCCAGTACCCAACCGCGCGACTGCCGCAGCTTGTGTTGCAAATGAATATCCGAAACGGGAACCGAGAGATGAACGATATCGGCATCGCAGCGCAATGCCGCGGTGAGATCCTCGTCCGTGAGTCGCCCCCAAACCATCAGGCGGGCGTCGAGGTTCAGGTCGACGATTGCAGCGATGCACGCCATTTCGTCTTCGCCCATGGCAGGAATTCCGATTTCGAGTTCGGCCACGCCGGCTTGCGACAGTGCGGCGGCGATCGCGCATTTTTCCTCGGTGCGAAACGCGACGCCGGCGGTCTGCTCGCCGTCACGAAGTGTCGTGTCATTGATGATCGGATTGAGCATGTCAGGTCTCTTGAGTTGTCGGCGATGGATCGCAAGCGTTGTGCCAAGCGAGCATCTACAGTCGGAGCACAATTTGCGGGATGTTGACCGGCACAATGTCGGGTTATGGCGGTGCATCGTCCGATTGTTGGTGTCGCGAATGTTACGTTTTGGACAATGCGGCGGCGCTGGAGGTGGCTCGTTCGATGCCCGCAAGACCCGTCGCGATCAGGGCCGCAAAAGCGAGATACGGATTCAGATCCGCACCGCCAATGCGGCACTCAACGCGGACGGCGTCCGAGCCTTCGCCGTAAAGGCGGAAACCGACCGTCCGATTGTCTTGGCTCCATGCGACCTTGGTCGGCGCGAACGTACCGATCTGGAATCGCCTGTAGGAGTTGATGTGGGGCGCCAGAAAGAGGGTGATGTCCTTCGAATATTTTTACAGGCCCCCAAGGTAATGGTGCATTAGATTGAGACGTTTATATGCGGATGCGGTACGAACGCTTTGCCGCGCGGCAACGTTTCACAGGGGAATCTTCCTCTCCGTGCAAAATCTGGTGGTGGGCAAGTGCCGAGCTGCTTGCGGTAAGGCTCAGTAGCTCCCAGTTTTTACGGAGTCGACGGATGGACAAATCGTTAGTCGGTAAGGGATTTTAGAAACCAACTGCTAGATTCAACGGAAAGCACGATCGTCTCATAGCATCTAAGATAAGTGGCGTGCACGATCACTCGTCGCTACACACGCCGTCATATGCCACCACCAACGTCAAAGAACCGCGCGTAAGATCCGCTCCGCGAAGCGCCATCGCAATACCGAAAATTCTGTAGCGTTCGGTCCCGCCTTCGGGTTTCCGGTGTCGGCCTGTTTCCACCCCCGTTTGGTACGTTGGCAGCAGCGCTCCGTGACAGCCAATCGCTATTGCTCAATGTACACAGCGCATAGACTTTCAGGGGGAGCAAGAGAAAGAGGTTAATGGGTGTGTGAAGAGAAAAGGCAAGAAATCGAATCTGGCGAGCGCGAACCGATGCCACCCTACAGCGGATTATGGTCAATGATGCGATTATCAGGGCAGTCCACCACGGCACTGTCGCTGTCAATGCGAGCTGCGCGAGCCCCGCTAGAAGCGATAAGGCGAGAAATAGCGAGCCCAGATTCAGTCCGATCACGTCCAGCGTAAGGTAACGATCTAGATAGGGCAGCAGGCGCAGCGAAAGCAACGTGTCCCGATACGTACTGCGCGCCCAGCGCAGTTGTTGGCGCAGATACGCTCCCAGTCTGTCCGGAACGACTGTCGCCGCGATGGCGTCCGGAACGTACTCGGTCCGATAACCTGCCGTCAGCATGGGAATCGTCAGATGACGGTCCTCGCCGAAGTCGCTCGGCTTCCCGCGAAAAAGTTGCGTCTCGTACTGATCTAGCAGCAAAAGGACCGCGGAGCGCATAAGACGAGACAGCGACAGTGCTAGTTGCGCCAAGCAAGTTCATAGGGTGTCTGGTTTGTCCGGTCAGGTTGAGGAAGCGATCGGATTGCAAACCCCCGGTCATGCAATGCTGGAATCATGAGGGAAAGCGCCATGAGGGTCTGCTCGCGCCGACCAGCGTGAGTGCATCGTCCCAACTCATCGGGAGGGCATCCGTCGTGCAAGAGCACAATTGCACCCGGCCGGACAGAGGCCAGCACTGCGCTGACAATCGCGTCCACGCCGGGACGAGACCAGTCTCGCGGGTCTACCGACCAGTGGAGGGGCGCCAGACCAGCGCTCGCTGACGTAGTGAGCACTGCTTCGGTCCACATGCCATACGGGGCACGCATATACCGCAGCGAAACACGCGGGCTCGCCATCCTGATGACCCTGCTTGCCGTTAGTATTTCCTGTTGTACTTCGGTGGGTTCGCATCTGGACAGGTCCGGATGAGTCATCGAGTGGTTTGCGACCTCGTGTCCTTCTGCGATCATCCGTCGGATCAGCTTCGGCTGGTCCGCTGCGTACGCGCCGATGACGCAGAAAGTCGCTGGCACCCGGTGTTGCGCCAGCACATCGAGGACGTCCGGTGTGCAAAGTGGATTAGGGCCGTCGTCAAACGTCAAATAGACGTCGCGACGTCCGTTGGTGTCAGCGCACTCGCTGCGCGCTTCGGATAAGCAGTGCCTCACAGCTCTGGCCCGTTCCGGTCAATTATCGTTCCGGTCGGCCAATCGCTCATTGACCGTCCAATCGGTAAGACGACAATGAGTACGTCTTCGATGCGCGTGGGCGGCGTGTCGAGATGCACTTCTCGAAGGGTCGACCTCACGCGAACTCCAGACACAATAGTCGCCAGACCGGGTCGGCCGAGCAGCCTTGCAATATGTTGCCGCAACGCGTGTCGAACCGTGCCGAAGCCAAATGGAACGCCAAGTTCCTGCAACACGGGATACATCACGCGCATTAATTGAGGGATTCCGAGTCCCTCAAGATCCGGACGTACCGCGTACAATCCTAGTTCGGCCACTAGTAGATCGACTGCGCCAACCTTGATGAAACGACGCAGTGCGCCGATATGAGCCGCTACGCCGCGCGCGTCGTAGCCGATTGCACGGAACTCTGGCCTCGCACCAGCCCAACTGTGATTGCCTTCGAATGGTTTTGCATTAAACGCCCCGGTCGGTCCGTAGGTCTTTCGGAAGAACTCGGACAGTTCGATGTGGTCGGCGAGTCGCAACTCATTTTCCCAAACCAGCCTCCACCGCACCTGAGAGCGCACGGAGAGAGGTCCTCTATCTGTGGACACGGCCAAATTCACGACTGCCTCCTATGCGCCGTCCGGCCTTTGAGGGTGGACCTGACGGACGCGAAGGACTTGCTGAGAAAGCGGTTCGATTTCAAGAAATCATCTGCACTCTGGAACAGTTCTGCGATGAAGCCCGAAGAAAAGAGTATTTCCGTCAACGCTTCACGGACCGATTGAACCTCTTCCACGATGGAGATTACATCGAGTGCGCGTGCCTTTCGCACCGGATCTACCAAAGACTTCCCCCGCATCTTCCGCACGATCTGACCGCGATTGACACGAGATCCATTTGGCCGGGTCGCTGAAGCATTTGGTACCTGCAATCGGCTGCTCCCGATTTGTCGCGAAGCCCAGCCGAAGTCGAGGGTTGCCTCAACTGTACGAAGGTAAGCGGCCGATATAGAAAGGGTTTGGAGAACTATGCGAAGTTTTGCCGGTAGTAAGCGCCTACGCGACCTGCCAGACGCTTGTCGCGTCGTGTCGGCGCGATCCAGCTTGCCCATGCCGCCGAAGACCGTGGCCGCATTGGACATGTGCCTCGGTTGATGCTCGGCGTACACCTGAGGATTTTTCTCGGAGTCAGGGCAAAGATCGACAACCATCTTGATATGCCCAAAGTCTATTTCTCCGGCCCGACGTTTTGCTACAGTATTCATGAGAGCGTCCACGAGAAATTGACTTGAAATTTGGTGCCATGTCCGCCGAGAAAGTTCAGCGAGTTCGGCATCGGCGGTTTCCTTCGTCCAGGTGATGAAGCGTCGCCAGTGGTGCTTCATGTGCCCACCGTTATGGCCGCCCATCGGGCCGGACACGCCGCTGTTGCGCCATGCGTGAGCCGCGTGCGCGTGTCCCGATGCATGTGATTGATCGACAACTGCTGCAACGTCATTTCCTCGGCTTCGCTCAGTTCTACGACACACTTCATCCGCTACCCCGGCACGACGAAGGCGCCAGCAGGTTTGCGAAATTGAAATGGATTTACCAGGAACACTATCCTCCATGCCGTACATTTCGTAAAATCGATTGTTTTGATGGAACGCATCCACACTATGGATAAGTTGGGATCATGCGTTTCAAGGGCCTCGATCTAAATCTGCTCGTCGTGCTCGATGCTCTGATGACCTAGCGTGATCTCACCGCGGCGGCACGCAGCAAGGCCCAACTCAACGTCGTTCGCTACGCCGATGACTTTATTGTGACCGGTATGTCGAAAGAAGTGCTCGAATTCGAGGTGCTTCCGGCGGTCAGGCAGTTTATGGCCGCTCAAGGTCTGGAGCGCTCGGAAGAGAAGACCCGGATCACGAACATTGCAGACGGTTTCGATTTCCTTGGCCAGAACGTGCGCAAGTACGACGGCTACTGGCCCAGCGCCTGTGAAGATACTTGGGGTTGCCAAAACAATAGAGGTAGTGAGGATGGCTGGCACCTAGAGCCCGGCAGGGCTTTTTTTGGTGCGCCAGGCATGGCGCGTAGCGCCGTGACTGGCGCTGTCCGACCCGCTGTGGTGGCGAGCCGGATGACTTGGGGGTGAAAGTCCTCTGCACACCCGGCAAGGGGAAG
>NZ_CADFGP010000103.1 GCF_902833905.1 Paraburkholderia tuberum STM678
TCCGCACCACAGGCCGGATATAAGTCTGCAACCTCATCCTGTCCGTCACACACCGAATATCACCTGGCAAACCGGGAGGCGTCCATATAAGAACAGACATGGAACCCACACGTAACGCCTACGGCCAGCCAATCGGCGCGCCCCTGCCCGGCTGGCACGGCGCGCAGCCGCCAGGACGCAAGCCGCTGAGCGGCCGTTATTGCCGGCTCGAAGCGGTCGACGTCGAGCGCCACGCGGCCGACCTCTTCGACGCGTACGGCTCGGCCATCGACGGCCGCGACTGGACCTATCTGGCGGTCGGCCCGTTCGACAGTCTCGCCGCCTATCGTGAGCGTTTGACGCAGATGGCGGCATCGAAAGATCCGCTGCACTACGCGGTCATCGACCTGGCGACGGGCAAGCCGGTCGGCACGCTCTCGCTGATGCGGATCGATCCGGCCAACGGCGTGATCGAAGTCGGCCACGTCACGTATTCGCCGCGGCTCAAGCGCACGCGCATCGCGACCGATGCGATGTACCTGCTGCTAGGCGAAGTGTTCGACAAGCTCGGTTATCGGCGCTTCGAATGGAAATGCGATTCGCTCAACGAGCCGTCGCGCAAGGCCGCGTTGCGCTATGGATTTACGTTCGAGGGGATCTTCCGGCAGGCGATCGTCTATCGCGAGCGCAATCGCGACACGGCGTGGTTTTCGATCATCGACAGCGAGTGGCCGGCATTGCGCTCGTGCTATGAGCGGTGGCTCGACGCGGGCAATTTCGATGCGCAAGGGCAGCAGGTCGAGCGGCTCGCCGATCTGATCGCGCAGCGCCGAGCGGCGGACGAGGCCCGGTAAAACCAGACGATCGATAACCAGGCAACAGCTCGACCAGTTCGCCAAGCGCGATGCCGAGCCAACCGCGTGCCCGAATCCGTGAAATTGTCGTGAATACCGCGCCGGGCGTGGCAGACAGCGGCAGCACCGCCTGCCATCACCGCCCTCCTACGTGATCTCGTATCCACCTTCGTCCGCCAGCGAACGCGAGGCCAAGCGCGGTTCGCGCCGTGCATGGTAAATTCCAGCGTCGGCAAGACAACTCCAAGAACGTTCGGGTGCCCTGAACATCTTCGTCCGGTCCACCCGCCATTGGCGATACAAGGTAGATCGATGATCGACGTGAGTCAGCGTATTGTCTGGCGGCGCCTCTACGTTGCGCTGTGCAGCTGCGTCGCGCTGGCCGGCTGCATGGTCGGCCCCGACTACCACGCGCCGCCCGCGCCGGCCACCGACACCTTCACCACCACGCCGCTGCCCGACCAGACCGCCTCCGCGCCCGGCCCCGCAGGCCTGCCGCAGCGTTTCGCGCCGGCCCAGGACATTCCCGCCGCGTGGTGGACGCTGTTTCATTGCGAGCCGCTCGACGCGCTGATCCGCGAGGCGATCGCCAACAGTCCGAACATGGCCGCCGCGCAGGCGGCGTTGCGACAGGCTCGCGAGAATTACACGGCGCAAGCCGGCGGCACCTTGCTGCCGAGCGTCGACGCGCAACTGAGCGCCACGCGCGAAAAGATCAACGGCATCGCGTTCGGCGAGCCCGGCCTCGTCGAGGAATTCAATCTCTACAACGCGTCGGTCAACGTCTCGTACAAGCTGGACGTGTTCGGCGGCGCGCGGCGCGAACTCGAAGCGCTGCATGCGCAGATCGACTATCAGCGCTTCCAGCTGCAGGCCGCCTATCTCACGATATCGGCCAACATCGTGACCGCGGCGGTCAAGGAAGCGTCGGTGCGCGCGCAGATCGACGCGACCGAGCGGATCGCTACCGAGGAAGAGCAGCAACTGAACGTGCTCGACCAGCAATTTTCACTCGGCGGCGTGAGCCGCACGGCCGTGCTCGCGCAGGAAACGCTGCTCGCGCAGACCCGCGCGACGCTACCGCCGCTGCAACAGCAGCTCGATCAGGCGCGCCATCAGCTTGCGGTACTCGCCGGCAAGCTGCCGAGCGATACCTCGGTGCCCGACTTCACGCTCGACATGTTCTCGCTGCCCGACACGCTGCCCGTGAGCCTGCCGTCGTCGCTGGTGCACCAGCGCCCCGACATCCTTGCCGCCGACGCCACGCTGCATCAGGCGAGCGCGCAGGTCGGCGTCGCGACCGCGGCGATGTATCCGCAGATCACGCTGTCCGCGAGCTACGGCGCCGAAGCGTTGACGCCCGCGCAGGTGCTCAGGGCCGGCAGCACGATCTGGAGCATCGGCGCGGGCTTGCTGCAACCGGTCTTTCACGGCGGCCAGCTGAGCGCGCAGAAGCGCGCGGCCGAGGCCGCCTACGAGCAGGCCGGCGCGCAATACCGCGAGACGGTGCTGCTCGCGTTCCAGAACGTTGCGGACACGCTGCGCGCGCTCGAACACGACGCAACCGGCCTCAAGGCGCAGACCGACGCGTCGCGCGCCGCGAGCGATTCGCTCGAACTGACGCGCGGACAGTATCACGTCGGCGGTGTCAGCTACCTCGCGCTGCTCGACGCGCAACGCCAGTATCAGCAAACGGTCGTGAGTCTCGCGCAGGCGCAGGCCGCGCGTTACGCCGACACGGCGGCGCTGTTCCAGGCGCTCGGCGGCGGCTGGTGGAATGCCGCCGCGCCCGAGTCCGCGGCCGCGCCGGCCGCCGCGTCGGCGAGCGCGTCGAACACGTCGTCGCCATCAGCAACGACGGCAACCGCCACAACGCCACATTGACCGTGCCCTGACGCAACCCCAGCCCTCGCCCCAAGCCGAGCAAGGACATCACGATGGCCGAAAGAAAACCGATGACAAAGCGGATGGTGATCATGTTGATCAGCGTCGGCCTGCTGCTCGCCGCGCTGGTCGGCTTCAACCTGTTTCGCGCGCACATGTTCGCGAAGTTCATGACGGCCAACACCGCGCCGCCCGCCACGGTCTCGGCGGTGGTGGTCCACTATCAGTCGTGGCAGCCGCAGCTCGCGGCGGTCGGCAGCCTGCGCGCGGTGCGCGGCGTAGACGTGACGACCGAAGTCGCCGGCCTCGTGCGCGAGGTCGCGTTCGTGTCGGGGCAGGAAGCGAAAGCCGGACAGATCCTCGTGCGACTCAACGCCGACAGCGACGTCGCACTGCTGCAATCGCTGCAGGCCGCGGCCCAACTCGCACAGACGGTCTACGAGCGCGACCGCGCGCAGTACGACATCAAGGCGATCGCGAAGGCGCAGCTCGACGCCGATGCGGCCGACCTCAAGGGCAAGAAGGCGCAGGTCGCGCAACAGCAGGCGCTCGTCGACAAGAAGACGATTCGCGCGCCGTTCGCGGGGCGCCTCGGCATCACGACGATCAATCCGGGGCAATACCTGAATCCCGGCGACGCGATCGTCACGCTGCAAGCCATCGATCCGATCTACGCCGACTTCTCGGTACCGCAACAACAGCTCGGCCAGCTTGCGATCGGCGCAACCGTCAGCGTCGACACCAACGCGTACAGCGGGAAAACCTTCAGCGGCAAGATCCAGTCGGTGAGCCCGAAAGTCGACAGCGCGACGCGCAACGTACAGATCGAGGCGAGCGTCGACAATCGCGAGCGCAAGCTGCTGCCCGGCATGTACGCGAACGTGAAGATCGACTCGGGCGCCGAACAGCGCTACCTGACCCTGCCGCAAACGGCGATCACCTACAACCCGTACGGCGCGACCGTGTTCATCGTGAAGCCCGGCACGCAACCCAACGCGCAGGGCAAGACGCTGCCCGTCGCGCAGCAGGTGTTCGTAACGCCGGGGCCGACGCGCGGCGACCAGGTGGCGATTCTGAAGGGCATCGACGACGGCACGCAGGTCGTGACGAGCGGCCAGATCAAGCTCAAGAACGGCACGCCGCTGATCATCGACAACCGCGTGCAGCCGTCGGACAGTCCGAATCCGACGCCGCAGGAACAATAAGCGAGGCCGCCCGATCATGTTCACGGACATCTTCATTCGCCGGCCGGTACTCGCTTCGGTCGTGAGCCTGCTGATCCTCGTGCTCGGGTTGCGCGCGCTCGCGGTGCTAAAGGTCAGCCAGTATCCGCAGACCGAGAACGCGGTCGTCACGATCACGACGGCCTACTATGGCGCGAACTCGGACACCATCGCCGGCTTCATCACGCAGCCGCTCGAAGCGGCGATCGCGCAGGCACAGGGCATCGACTACATGTCGTCGACGAGCATCACGGGCGTGTCGACGATCATCGCGACGCTGCGTCTGAACTACGATGCGAACCGCGCGCTGACCGAGATCAACACGCAGATCGGCTCGGTGCGCAACCAGTTGCCGCCGCAGGCGCAGCAGCCGGTGCTGACGGTGCAGACCGGGCAGACCACCGACGCGATGTACATGGGCTTCTACAGCAGCGTGCTGCCAAGCAACAACGTCACCGATTACCTGCTGCGCGTGGTCAAGCCCAAGCTCGATTCGATCCAGGGCGTGCAGACCGCCGAAGTGCTCGGCGGGCGGCAGTTCGCGATGCGCGCGTGGCTCGACTCGGCGCGGCTCGCCGCGCACGGCGTGAGCGCGAGTGACGTGTACACCGCGCTCGGCAACAACAACTATCTCGCCACGCTCGGCACGACGAAGGGGCAAATGGTCAGCGTCGACCTGGAAGCGGGCACGGACCTGCATACCGTCGACGACTTCAAGCAGCTCGTCGTCAAGCAGAAGAACGGCTCGCTCGTGCGCCTCGAGGATGTCGCGAACGTCGTGCTCGGCGCCGACAGCTACGACTTCAACGTCGCGTTCAGCGGCAAGCGGTCGGTGTTCATCGGCATCAAGGTCGCGCCGGATGCGAACATTCTCGATGTGGCCAAGCGCGTGAAAACCGTGTTTCCCGATCTGCAGAAGCAGTTTCCGACCGGCATGACGGGCGACATCGTTTATGACGCGACCGACTTCGTCAACACCGCGATCAGGGAAGTGATCAAAACGCTCGTCGAAGCGCTCGTGATCGTGACCGTCGTGATCTTCCTGTTTCTCGGCAGCTTCCGCGCGGTGATCGTGCCGTTGATCGCGATGCCGCTGTCGCTGATCGGCACGTTCTTCGTGATGCAGGTGCTCGGCTATTCGATCAATCTGCTCACGCTGCTCGCACTCGTGCTCGCGATCGGGCTCGTCGTGGACGACGCGATCATCGTCGTCGAGAACGTCGATCGGCACATGAAGCACGAAGGCAGGACACCGTTCGACGCCGCGCTGATCGCCGCTCGCGAACTGGGCGGCCCGATCGTCGCGATGACCGTCGTGCTGATCGCCGTGTACGCGCCGATCGGCTTCCAGGGCGGGCTGACGGGCGCGCTCTTCACCGAATTCGCGTTCACGCTCGCGGGCGCGGTGACGGTATCGGGCGTAATCGCACTCACGTTGTCGCCGATGATGTGCTCGCGCTTCTTCCGCGCCGCGCAGGAGTCGGGGCGCTTCGCGCGTTTCGTCGACCGCCAGTTCGAGCGCGTGCATCGCGGCTACGGCCGCCTGTTGCATGCGACGCTCGACACCTGGCCCGTGTTCGTGATCATGGGCGCGCTACTGCTGTGCGGCACCGTGTACCTGTTCATGACCTCGAAGTCGGAACTCGCGCCGCAGGAAGACCAGGGCATCGTGCTCTCGCAGATCATCGGGCCGCCCAACGCGACGATCCAGCAGATGCAGACCTACGCGGACCAGGTGTTCGATGCTTCGAAGACACTGCCCGAATATTCGCAGATGTTCCAACTCACGGGCTCGCCGACTGTCAACCGGGGCATCGGCGGCGTGCTGTTCAAGACCTGGGATCAGCGCGGCAAGAACGCGACCGTGCTGCAGCAGGAGTTGCAGCAGAAGTGGAATCAGATCGCGGGCGCGCGCGTCGCGGCGTTCCAGTTTCCGCCGCTGCCGGGCGCGCAGGGCTTGCCGGTGCAGTTCGTGATCAGCACGACCGAGCCGTTCGAAAACCTCAACGAGGTGTCGCAAGCAGTGCTGGAAAAAGCGCGTGCGAGCGGCATGTTCTTCTTCGTCGATAGCGACCTGAAAATCGACAAGCCGGAAGTGACGCTCGTCGTCGACCGCGACAAGGTGGCCTCGCTCGGGCTGTCGCAGAGCGACGTCGGAGAGGCGCTCGGGTCGGCGCTGGGCGGCGGCTACGTCAACTACTTCTCGATTGCGGGACGCTCGTACAAGGTGATTCCGCAGGTGTTGCAGATCGACCGGCTCAATCCGTCGCAAGTGCTCGACTACTATCTGCGCACGCCGGACGGCAACGTGATTCCGGCGTCGACGATCGCGCATCTGCGGCACAGCGTCGTGCCAGAATCGATCAACCACTTCCAGCAGTTGAACTCGGCGACGATCTCCGGCGTGATCGTGCCGGGCGTGTCGCAAGGTCAGGTGCTCGATTTTCTGCGCAAGGCGACCGCGCAGGTCGCGCCGGCCGGCTATTCAGCCGATTACTCGGGAGAGTCGCGCCAGTTCGTGCAGGAGTCGGGCGGCTTCGTCATCACACTGCTGCTCGCGACGATCATCGTGTTCCTCGCGCTCGCGGCGCAATTCGAGAGTTTCCGCGATCCGATCGTGATCCTGATCTCGGTGCCGATGGCGCTGTTCGGCGCGCTGATCTTCATCAACATCGGCCTGACGACGCTGAACATCTACACGCAGGTCGGCCTCGTCACGCTGATGGGGCTCGTCAGCAAGCACGGCATTCTGATCGTGCAGTTCGCCAACGAACTGCAGCGCGCGGGCCGCGCGAAGCGCGAAGCGGTCGAGGAAGCGGCGGGCGTGCGGCTGCGCCCGATCCTGATGACGACCGCGGCGATGGTGCTCGGTGTGGTGCCGCTCGTGATCGCGTCGGGTGCGGGCGCGGCGGGCCGCAACGCAATGGGGCTCGTGATCTTCACCGGGATGTCGATCGGCACGCTGTTCACGTTGTTCGTCGTGCCGGCGATGTACATGTTTCTGGCCGCCGAACACCAGCGGCATGCTCAGGCGCCGAAGGCCGACGAGGCGGGTCAGGCGGGTTAGAGCCTGGGTGATCGCGTACCCGGCGCGCGGGTTGTTGTCCGAAATCTGAAAGCCGTCGTCCTGATGCCCTTACTCGCATCACTTAGACTACGGTGCATTCGCTGCGCAACGCGGCGCAAGACCAACCGGAGCCACGCACGATGAAAGCGATTCAGTTCAAATCTTTTGGCAACCCCGAAGTGCTCGAATACGTCGATCTGCCGACGCCGAAGGCCGACGCGGAGCATGCGGTCGTGCGGGTCATGGCGGCCTCGGTCAATCCGAGCGACGTGAAGAACGTGTCCGGCCATTTCGAACATACGGTGCTGCCGCGCACGCCGGGGCGCGACTTCAGCGGCGTGGTGGTGGACGGCCCGGCCGCGTGGCTCGACGCCGAGGTGTGGGGAACCGGCGGCGACATCGGCTTCACGCGCGACGGCACGCACGCCGAGTACCTCAGCATTTCGGTCGCGGCGCTGTCGCGCAAGCCCGTGGCGTTGAGCCACGTCGAGGCGGCGGCGATTGGCGTGAACTTCGTGGTCGCGTGGCTCGGCACCGTCGAATACGCAAAGTTGCAGGCCGGCGAGACCATTGCCGTGCTTGGCGCGAGCGGCGGTGTCGGTGGCGCGGTCGTGCAGATCGCGAAAGCGCGAGGCGCGCGCGTGATCGCCGTCGACCGCCGGCCGCTCGATCCCGCCACGCCTGCGGGCCGCCTGATCGACGCCTACGTAGCGTTCGACGAACACGCGGCCGCACGCGTGCGCGAACTGACCGGCGGCGCGGGCGCGGAAGTCGTGTACGACACGGTAGGCGGTGTCGCGTTCGAGACCGCGCTGAGTCTCGCGAAGCGGCGCGGCCGCGTGCTCGAAATCAGCGGGACCGGCAAGCGCCGCGTCGAGTTCGATCTGATCGACTTCTATCACAACGAGACGCAATTGCTCGGCGTCGACAGCGCGAAGCTCGGCGTCGCGGAATCGGCGCCGCTGATGACGGCGCTCGTCGAGGGCTTCGACAACGGCAAGCTGAGCGGCCCGGCGATCGCGCAGGAATTCCCGCTCGCCCGCGCGCGCGAAGCCTACGAGGCGGTCGCCGCCGGCACGCGCGGGCGCGTCGTGATTCGCATGCAATAACCGTCCCTCTGACACCGTGCATTGAAGCTGCGGCCTCCGGGCGTCGGCCACACGCTAAGATTGAGGCCGCCGGGCGCCCGCCCCGTCCGGCGAGAACGACAAAAGCATTGCCTCGGAGAATCTGATGTCTGAAGAATATGAAGTGCACGGTCCGCACGACCATGCCGTCGAACACGCCGGCCACGCCGCGCATCACGACGCCGATCCGTTCGCGAGCCGCATGGCCGTGATGACCGCGATCCTCGCGACGATCGGCGCGCTGTGCGCGTACCAGAGCGGCAACGCCGAAAACCTCGCGCTGTTCTACAAGAACGAAGCCGCGATCAAGAAGACCGAAGCGTCGAACCAGTGGAGCTACTACCAGGCGAAGGGCGAAAAGGAAAACCTCGCGGAACTCGGCGCGGCGCTGTCGGCGCCCAATAGCGACGCGCACGCGAAGTTCGTCGCCGACGTCGAGAAATACAAGCAGCAGAAGGAGCCGATCCGCGCGAACGCAGAAGCGATCGAAAAACAGGTCGTCGCCGCCGATACGCGCAGCGAAATGCTGTTGCACGGCCATCATCGCTGGGCTCAGGCGACGCTGCTGATTCAGGTCGCGATTGCGCTGTGCGCGATCACGCTGCTCACGCGCAAGAACTGGCTGCGCAATCTGTCGTACCTCGTCGCGGGAGTGGGCGTCTTGACCGCGGGCGCGGCGTTTTTCGGGCTATGAGCGGGATGCTCGCGTTGCTTTTCACCCAGAGCTTTGCAATCGGGAGTGTGTCGTGATCGATGGGTCCGCCGTGGTCGGCGTGTTTTCCGTGTATGTCGCGGGCGTGGTGAGCCCGGGCCCGAACTTCGTCGCGGTCGCGCACAAGGCCGCTTCGGCGACGCGCATCGAAGCGCTCGCGATGGTCGCCGGCATCGTGCTCGTCAGTCTGTTCTGGGCCAGCTGCGCGATTCTTGGCGTCGGCATCGTGTTCGCCGCGTTCCCGTGGCTCGCGCTCGTGGTCAGGATCGTGGGCGCATGTTACCTGCTGTGGTTCGGCGGGCGGCTGATCTTCAATGCCTCGGCGGCGCGGCAAGCGGTGCTCGTCAAGGCACCGGCGGGCGGCTTCAGGCAGGCGTTCGCGCAGGGCTTCGCGACCAACATCGCGAATCCGAAGTCGATGGCGTTTTTTGCCGCGGTGTTTTCGTCGGCGGCGCCAGCGCATGTGAGCACCGGCACGTTCGCCGCGATGCTCGGCATGGTGTTCGTCGTCGCGAGCAGCTGGTATGGGTTCGTCGCGCTGGCGCTGTCGCATCAGCGCATCGCGTCGGCTTATCGGCGCGGCAAGAGGTGGGTGGATCATGTGTGCGGCGGCTTGATCGTTGCGTTGGGGGTGCGGCAGCTGATTCGTTGAGGCGGCACTGACGTGTGCGCGAGCACCAATGTGCCAGCACCAATGTGCCAATCTCAATCCGCGAGCCCGCGCGCACGCTCCAGCAACAACTCGCGCTCGCGCGTATTGCGCGTCATCGCCGCGGCGCGCTCGAACTCCGCGCGGGCTTCGTCGACGCGTCCAAGCTTGACCAGCAGATCGCCGCGCACGCTCGGCAGCCAGTGATAATTCGCGAGCGCCGAACCGGCGGCGAGCGCATCGACGATCTCGAGTCCGGCGGCCGGCCCGAACGCCATCCCCACCGCGACCGCGCGATTCAACTCCACTACCGGCGACGGCGCGACCTGCGCCAACGCATCGTAGAGCGCGACGATCTGCGCCCAGTCGGTGTCCTCGGCGCGGCGCGCTCGCGCATGGCACGCGGCGAGCGCCGCCTGCAATGCATACGGCCCGCTCTCGCCGCCGAGCGCATGCGCGTTGTCCAGCGCCGCGAGGCCACGGCGAATCAGCAGCGGGTCCCAGCGGCTGCGGTCCTGATCGAGCAGCAGTACTGGACGCCCCTGGGCGTCGGTGCGCGCGTGCGTACGCGACGCCTGAATCTCCATCAGCGCGACGAGACCGTGGACCTCGCTCTCGCCGGCTACGAGTCCGCTCAACACGCGCCCGAGCCGCAACGCCTCCTCGCATAGCGTCGGGCGCATCCAGTCGTCGCCGGCCGTGGCCGAATAACCTTCGTTGAAAATCAGGTAGATCACCTGCAGCACCGACGCGAGCCGCGCCGCGCGCGCGTCCTCCTGCGGCACCTCGAACGGCACGCGCGCCGCCGACAGCGTGCGTTTCGCGCGCACGATCCGCTGCGCGATGGTCGGCTCCGGCACGAGAAACGCGCGCGCGATTTCGTCGGTGGTGAGGCCGCCGAGCAGGCGCAGCGTCAGCGCGACGCGCGCATCGGTCGACAGCAGCGGATGGCACGCGGTGAAGATGAGCCGCAGCAGATCGTCGCCGATGTCGTCGGCGCGCGCGGCGTCGAGCGCATCGACGAAATCGGGCACCACGTGCGCTTCGATCGCGTCGAGATCGTGGCCGAGCTCCTCGCGCTTGCGCGCATGCAGCGCTTCCTGGCGCAGGCGATCGAGCGCGCGGTTCTTCGCGGCGGTCATCAGCCACGCTCCGGGATTGTCGGGCACGCCCGCGTCCGGCCAATGCTCGAGCGCGGCCACCAGCGCGTCCTGCGCGAGTTCCTCGGCGAGTCCCACGTCGCGCACGATCCGCGCGACGTGAGCGATGACCTTCGCGGATTCGATCCGCCAGACAGCGTCGATCGCACGATGGGTGGCCTGTATCGTCACGGCGTCAGCCTTCACCTGCTGCCGGCGGTTGCGCGTTCAGGAACATGTACGCGGGCTCCCAGACGTAGTCCATCAAATCAGCGGCGATCTTCTTCGAGCTTGCGAAAGCGCTCGACTTCCGGCCCCAGCTCGAAGTCGTCGAGTTCGAACAGCTGCCGCACTTCGATTTCGCCATCGGCGTGCTCACCGAACGGCGCCGGAAAACGCCGCGCCCATTCCATCGCCTCGTCGCGCGAGCGCACCTGGATCAACGTATAGCCCGCGATCAGCTCCTTGGTCTCCACGAACGGCCCGTCCACGATGCTCCGTTTGCCGCCGCTATAGCGCACGCGCCAGCCTTTCGAGCTCGGCTGCAGGCCCGTCGCGTCGAGCAGCACGCCGGCCTGCGCGAGTTCTTCGTGGTAGGCGCCCATGGCGGCGATCAGCGACGGTTCGGGCATCTCGCCGGCTTCGCTCGCGGCCGTGGCTTTTACGATGATCATGAATCGCATGTCGTTGCTCCTTGTTGTTAGTGGTTGGTCGTGAGTGGATTCCTGTGAATCGCCTGGCGGGGCCACGCCGGCTCGCCCCTTACTCACACGACGCGCGATGCACGGTCCGATCGACACGCGCGGCGGTCCCCACATCCCAGGGAAAACACCGAAGCGAGTGAAGTGGGAATCACGCGTGCCTAGATGAAGCACGGTCCGAGCTTGCGCACCTCGACCGTGCACCACGACGCCGCCGGGCAGGTTTGCGCGATCGCCACGGCCTCTTCACGGCTGTCGCAGTTCAACAGAAAGAAGCCGCCGATCATCTCCTTCGCCTCGGCGAACGGCCCGTCGACGAGCTTCGATTGGCCATGGCGGACCTGCACGCGCACGGCGTCCTTCTGCGAAGTCAGTGACTCGACCGCGAGCAGCTTGCCGCGCGCTTTCAGGTTCTCGGAGAAACGCACCATCTGGTCGTAGAGGTCGCGGCCCGCGGCTTCGGCGCGCTCCTCGCGTTGGTCCGTGGGTTCGACGATCAGCAGCATGTAGGACATGATGTCTCCGATAGGGCTCGGTTGTGGTTGTATGCGCGGGTCGGCATCGCAACGACGCCAGCGACGCCTGGCCTCGGCGGTATGCAGGAGGTACGCAAGCAGGTAGGCGGCAAGCAGGCGCAGCCAGTCTAGCAAGCGGGAATCGCAGCGGCAAACGCGCCCAGCGGGACTTCTACGGACACTCGTAACAAGCCGCGCCACGCGCATCAGCCGGCCTCGCGCGACACGTCGATGCCGCTTTCAATGTGTCCGGAATCCATTTACGTCCGCGCTGAAACGGTCGTATCAGCCGTTCGACGAAACGCAGCGCAGCGGGCAGCCACTCGCTCGGGCTCGCCGATAGCGCATTGAGCGCAGCGCCGGTGACCCGCGACGCTTTTCGAAATGCGCGCCGCCAGATGCGTGCCGCTCAAACCGCCGCTTCCGCCAGCGCGCGCAGTCGCGCGGAACGCATCAAACCTTCGATCATTTTCGCTTCCGCGCTCGCCAGCTCGCTCAGCGACGCCGCCGACAACTGTCCGTCGAAAATCGCTAGCGCCGCGCACAGACTTGCGTAGTCGTCGTCTTCGAGCGACCAGCGGCCAGTCTGGCGCTCGCGCACATCGAGCCGCACCATCGCCGCATGCGCGCTTTCGATATCGGCGCGCGCGTCGGCGCCCCATCCGGCATGCACAAGTTCCTGCGACACCAGCAAATGCCGGCTCAGCGTCGTGTGCAGAATGCGCGCGCCGTGGCCGCGGCGCAATGCATCGAGCGCGGCGTAGGCCTGCAACAGCATGGTCTGCGTGACCGGCGCGTGCGCGGTGCGGCTCTGGGTCAGAGAACGCAACAACGGGGACATGGCCGTGCGGCCGGGCTTGCGAACTCGCGACTTGCTGGACATCGATTCAACCTCCTTCTTTCGGCAGCGCGCCCGGACTTCGGCACGCGACGGCGGCAAACGCCGCGCTCAAACGTCCGACGTATTTCGCGCCCGACAGTTCACCCCATGCGGACGCGCCCGTTCTTCGAACGTATCGAAGAACGCAATGTCCGCATATCGGTTCGAAGCCGCCAGAAACAACAAGCCCGCTTCGTTGCGACATCGAGTAGGGGACGGAGTTACCTCCGTCGCCCTCTCACACCACCGTACGTGCGGTTCCGCATACGGCGGTTCATTAAACACGCTGGAAGCGCCGCTGGGTATCGAGCAGCGAAACCAACCCTGATACGTCAAAGAAGCTCTTGGGATAGGCCGCGTTCATGTGGCTTGCTCCGGCGTTCCACCAAGGACCGCGTCCGTTGCTTGCCGACTTCCATGCCCGCGTCTTATCCAGGCCTCGCGCTTGTAGTCGCTTGTGACGGGTGGACGGACGCTTCCACTGCCGCCATAGCAGGCAGCGCAGTTTGCGCCGTACCCACCCGTCCAGCTCCTCCAGTACACCTTTAACCTCGGTCAAGCGGAAGTATGAGGCCCAGCCACGTAACACCGGGTTGAGTGCCGCTATCGTGACGGCGAGGTTGCGCGAGGCATTCCCCACCACGATTTCGCGCACCCTGTCCCTCAGTCGCTTCAGACTGCTATCGGCAATCTTCAGCCGCGCCTGCTTGTGCCATGTGACGCTGTAGCCTAGAAACTTCCGCTGCCAAGGCCGCGCGACGGCGCTTTTATCCCGGT
>NZ_CADFGP010000104.1 GCF_902833905.1 Paraburkholderia tuberum STM678
CTGCTCGGCAAGGCGCTGACCTATCTGCACGGGCAGTGGCCGAAGCTGATCCGTTACGTTGAAGACGGCAACTGGCCCATATCGAACAACCCTTGTCATGCCGCTAGCGGCATGACAGGGATTATGCCGCCGGTCGAATTACGCGGCCCCCCAACCCATGTCATGTGCGCTCGGATCGAGCATTGACGCGGCATAATTCTTGGGCTTTCCTTTAACTGGCTTGACGCCAGAGAAGGAGGTGCCCCATGTCCGTAGATACACACCCGGTGGCCGCCGGAGCTCCGACGGCTTATCCGTTCGACGACTTGGTCGAACGCTATCTCGATTACCTTCGATCGGTTGACTACGCCCAGTCCACGCTTCGCAAGAAGCGGCGAGTTATCGTCGCATTCGCGCAATGGGTTCGATCCGAGAAGCGCGCGATTGCTATTCTCAACGACCACGACATCGACGTGTTCGCGTCATGCCTGCACCGCCCCAAACCATACAGGCTGTCGTTCATACAGCGCACTTTGAGGCTTCTGTTCATATATCTTCGCGCGCAAACCGAGTTTGCTACGCCAACGATATCAGCGAACGTTGATTCGCGCGCCGACGAACTGTTGCGAGCCTACACTCACTATCTGCGCTCTGATCGTGGATTGACCGAGTGTTCGGTTCGTGTCTACTCGCCCTTTGTCCGGGCATTTCTCTCCGAGCGAGCAGTTGAAATCAATGTCGGTGCGGCGGACTCGTTCAATGCAGCTGCAATCCGAAGTTTCCTTCTGGACCGCGCCAGAAACCACTCAAGCGAGTATTCGCGCCTGCTCGCTATAGCACTCCGATCGTTTTGCCGGTTTCTTTTCATTCACGGTCACGTCGCACGTAACCTCTCGGTTTGCATTCCGACCGTACGTCGATGGCGCCAGGCACAGATTCCCGCGTTTCTTACACCTGAACAGGTTGACCGAATTCTGGCGACCACCGATCGGCCCACATCGAGCGGGCGCCGCGATCGCGCGGTCCTGCTTTTACTTGCACGGCTTGGCTTGCGTCCCGGAGAAGTCGCGGCACTTGAGCTTGACGATCTCCATTGGCGAACCGGTGAGATCACAATACACGGCAAAGGACGGGCTGTGCAATCCTTGCCTCTGCTCCCCGACGTTGGCGAGGCGCTGGCTGCATACCTTCGTGAGGATCGCGGCATCTGCCGATCACGACGTGTTTTTCTGAGAGAGAAAGCCCCGTGTGGTGAACTGGCCGGGCCGGGGGCCATCGGCCAGATAGTATGTCAGGCGCTTGCGCGTGCGGGAATCGAGAGAACAAGCCGCGGCGCGGCGCATTTGCTGCGGCACAGCCTCGCGACACAAATGATCCGCCGTGGGGCATCCCTCTCGCAAATCGCCGAGGTATTGCGGCATCGTACGGAGAACACCACTGCGATCTACACGAAGGTTTCTTGCGAGGCACTGCGTGGCGTGGCGAAGCCTTGGCCTGTCCCGGGAGACATGCGATGAACACTCTTCGTGAATCACTGAAGCAATACGTTGATCTGCGCCGTGCGTTTGGAACCAAGTATCAGGAGCCTGCGCAAACGCTCGGATATTTCGTCGACTTCATGGAGCGTAAGGGAGCGCGACTCATCACCACAAAGCTGGCCATGCAGTGGGCCATGCAACCTCAGGGTGTGCAACATGCCACGTGGGCACGACGGCTTACGATGGTAAGGCGGTTCGCATGCTGGCTCAGCGCTAGCGAACCACTTACGCAGGTGCCGCCTCCACGTCTCATCGCCGGAAGAAGACGTCGCAAACCCCCGTACATATTTTCGGACGACGAGATCGCCCGCCTCATGAGTGCGGCAGCGGAATTGTCTTCGCCTTCGGGACTGCGTGCGGCCACGTACACGACGCTCATCGGGCTCTATGCGGCAACGGGGCTGCGCCCCGGGGAAGCGTGGGCTCTCGACCGGTCGGATGTAGATTTGCGCAGCGGTATCCTCACAACCCGGCAGAGCAAGTTTGGCAAGTCGCGCTTGGTCCCGGTGACCGAATCCACGCGTCTGGCGCTTGAGCGATATCAACAGCGAAGGGTTGAATGCGCTCCGCAAACGCGCAGCGAAGCCTTTTTCCTTTCGGAGCGCGGAAGGCGACTTAACGCAACATCCGTTCGCCGTACCTTCGTGAAGGTCTCTCGTACTGTCGGCTTGCGTATCGATGTTGGAAATGGGCGCGTCGGCCACGGTCCGAGATTACAGGATATCCGTCACAGCTTCGCCACACGAACGCTCATCGACTGGTACAGAGGTGGCTTGGACGTAACATTGGAACTGCCGAAGCTAGCCACGTACCTTGGGCATGTGGACGTCGGCCACACCTACTGGTACGTCGAAGGGGTTCCGGAACTGCTTGGCCTGGCTGCCGAGCGGCTAGGTTCTCATGTGTCGAGAGGCCGGGTATGAGTACGCCAGCGTTGTCCCCGCTTCTCCAACGGTTCTTTACCGATCGGCTATTGGGCCAGCTTGGTGCGAGCCCACACACGATTGCAAGTTACCGTGACACATTTCGCCTGCTGCTTTTGTTTGCTTCAAAGCAGTTTAAGCGAACGCCTTCCGCGCTGCTGGTCGAGAATCTTGATGTCCGCTTCCTCTCGAGGTTTCTCGATCATCTCGAGCGTGACCGAGGCAATACTGCGCGTACACGCAATACGCGTCTTTCCGCGCTTCATGCCTTCTTTCAATACGTAGCATTGAATGAGCCGGCGCTCGCATTACACTGCCAGCGAGTCCTCGCGATGCCGGCAAAGCGTTGTGAACATTACCCCGTTGAGTTCCTCGCGGATGACGAGGTCAGTGCGCTGATATCGTCACCTGACGTTCGCACCTGGATCGGTCGGCGCGATCGGGCCTTACTGCTGCTTGCTGTCCAGACGGGCCTCCGCAATAGCGAAATCACGTCGTTGCGAAACCGGGACCTGCAATTGCGAGTCGGCGCCCATGTTCGCTGCATGGGAAAGGGTCGCAAGGCACGCTGCACGCCTTTACGTCCAGACGTCGTCGCAATTCTCAAGGAATGGTCCGAAGAGCAACACGGTGCCCCTGATGATCCACTGTTTCCCGCTCTGACCGGTAACCGCCTCAGCGCCGACGCTCTTCAACGGCTCGTTGCGCGTCATGTCGCGACCGCAGAGCAGATCTGTCCTTCGCTGAAGCTAAAGAACGTCACGCCACACACGCTACGCCACGCCGCTGCAATGACATTGCTAAGGCGAGGTGTGGACCTGAGTGTCATCGCGCTATGGCTCGGCCACGAATCTACCGAGTCAACCCAGATCTACCTGCATGCTGACATGGAACTCAAGGAACGTGCTCTGTCCCATGTGTCGCAATCCGGGCAAGTTCCCGGTCGATATCGGCCGCCGGACTCATTGCTTGCATTCCTCGAAGGGCTTTGATTATGCCGCTCGCCAAGCGTTCGATCCGAGCACCTCCGGCATCTGCCGTGAGGCAATGCAGTGCGCGCGGCATAATTCGGCCGGCGGCATAACCCTTGCGAAAATTCCATTCGCCCGTTCTGCCTGGGACGCCGCGGCTGGTTGTTTGCTGACACCGTCGATGGCGCAAACGCGAGCGCCAATCTCTACTCACTGGTCGAAACCTGCAAGGCGAACAGCATTGATCCGTATCGCTATCTCACCTGGCTGTTACAGCGTCTCCCGCTGGCACAGACCGTCGACGACTACGACGCGCTCTTGCCCTGGAAGATGCCCATCGATCTCCGCTGACTGAGCCCTGTACCACATCTCATGAGAACCGCGCCCTTACTCTGAGGGGTGTCGTCAATGGATCGCGTACGGTCGTTCAACCGGCGGCAATTGAGGCAGCAATCGTGGCGCGCGAAGAAGAGACCCTGAAGCGGGACGAAGTGTTGGCCGCATTGCAGCGGGACCTTCAGGCGGCACGTTACGCCGCGCAACTCGCGCAGAAACAGTATGACGCTGCTGACCCCGAGAACCGGCTTGTCGCCGACGAACTGGAGCGGCGCTGGAATGATGCGCTACTGCGCGTGGAGGAGCTGGAATCGCGTATCGAGCAACAGTCGCGCACATCCGGCCAGATACCGCCTACCCAGCCAGAGGAGTTTACCGATCTTGCCGCTGCGTTGGAATCGATCTGGCCGCAGGCCGACGCCCGCCTGAAGAAGCGCATTGTGCGCACCCTGATCCACGAAGTCGTCGTCGACGTTGATAACGCAACGAGCGAAATCGTGCTCGTCATCCACTGGAAGGGCGGAGTACATACCGAGATTCGCGTGCCGCGGCGGCGTCGCGGAGAGAACACCACGCATACGTCACGCGAAGCAATTGATGCCGTGCGCCAGCTCGTCCGTATCTGTCCGGATCTGGTGATTGCCGGCGTGCTCAATCGCAATGACCTGCGAACCGGCCGGGGTAACTTCTGGACCCAGGAGCGAGTCACCGCGTTGCGCAGCCACCATCAGATCCCTGTCTATTCGAGCGAGCGGCGTGCCGCTGAAGGATGGATGACGTTGACCGAGGCATCGGCGTTCATCGGTGTGAGCCCCGGAACGCTCAGGCTTGCAGTCGAGCGCAACAAGATCCCAGCCGAACATCCGTTACCCAACGGGCCGTGGATCTTCAATCGCGCTTCGCTGACCGGGGACGCAGTTACGGAACTCGTCGGGCGGGCTCGCGCACGGCGCGGACACCCCACAATACCAACGACACAACAGGGCTCTCTAGATTTATCAACACCATAGCGAGGTTGGGCAGTATGAAACGCGCTTGTACCAGTTCAGGTACCCGGCATGCCTGACTGACATTGCCCAGTTGCCACGCCAGTTCGAGCATGCCAACCTTGGCGCTGATGACTTTCTATTCCTGAGTCATGGTGGAATCCTTGCAGTTCGCCGCGCGCGTCGCCGCTTCGGGACTGCGTCCTCCGCGCCCACGCGCAACAGCACGAGAAACCGACCACTGTCAGATTTAGTCTAGTCTACTGCAGTTTAGGACTACGGTGAAGATGGCGCGTCCGCGAAAAGATCTGCAAAGTGCTCCTCAACGTCGATTATTTGAATATCGTGAGTTGACAGCCAATCCTGATTGAAAATAGTGTCCAAGTACTTGGTGCCACTGTCGCACGCTAGTGTTACGATGCGCGATCCTATCGGTGCTTCGCGAGCCACGCTAAGCGCCTCGTAGATCGCCCCCCCGGTCGATCCGCCGACCAGTAAGCCATGCCGCTGGGCCAAATGATGGCAAATCGAGAAAGCCATGTCGTCTCTCACTTTTCGACCCGAATCTATTACGTTGTAGTCAATCACCACGCCCACTTCCGCGCCTTCAGGCGTGCCAGTGCCCGACTGGTGGTATTGCGCACCCTGACCGCCAAAAATGACACTTCCAGCTGGTTCAACACCAATTACTTGGATGCTAGGAATATGCCGCCTCAGGTGACGCGCAGTACCGCAAAGCGACCCACCGGTACCGATAGCGCACACAAGATGCGAAATTGTTGGGCCGAGATCGTTGAGCAATTCAGCGGCTAGCCCGACGTAACCGGCAGAGTTAGCCGGATTGTTGTGTTGTTCAGTCCAGTAGGCGTCCTCTTCCGCCGACATTCGCATAGCTTCTCGGTCACGTACGTCCGTGGCTAGGGCACCATCGCCACTGCCAACCGTCCGGACGTTGCTGCCCAATGCACGCACGGTAAGGATCTTATCGGGGCTAGCATGGGAGTCCATCAATGCGGTGAAGTTGATTCCGCGTACCGCTGAGATCATGGCCAACGCACTCGCCGTATTTCCTGATGAGGATTCGACAATGTCAACAACGGCCTCATTTGGGCGGCTGTTGATCATGCTTAGCGCCATGCGGTCCTTCATAGAGCCAGTTGGGTTAAACATTTCCAGCTTGAGATAGAGATCGATCTCACCGCCGCGTAAAGAGATGAACAGCAGCGGCGTGTTTCCGATAGTATCAAGGATGCTATTAACGATCATCTGTTTATCCTCCCTTTGAGGAAGTTTTTGTTGGCTACGAAATGCCATCCGACCGGATGCCGGAAAGCGGTTATGCTTTTTTAGTACGAGAATCTGGTGAAACGAATTTTTATTCGAATCCATTGATAGTCGGCGGTGTCGTGAAGCTGACGAGATCGCTCGGGGCAACGCCACCCCAGATTGCCAGCCCGCGCCACGGAGTGACGTCGGATTCCAGACAACTGCGTCCGGCAAGAAAATGATGCGTCTTATGGCGGCACCGCTCGCTTCTTCGCCGCAGAACAACCGGAGCAGGCACGAAACCGCCACCAAACCAAGTTTCCGAACCATGCCATCAAGAACCTCTGCGAATCGACTGCCTCCAAGATTCCCGACGTCGGTCACATCGAAGGCACAGATCACACACGGGTCGAGAAGTGGTCGTCCTGGCTGCAGTAGGACCGCGAGCAGGTGGTACTGCAGAAAGCTTTGATCTGACGACTCGGTATGCGCGGTTTGGGTCACTGCAGCTGGGTGTTTCGCTCCGTCCCGAGTTCATGAACAAGCACATCTGGCATCCCTCGCCGATGTCGATGCCACCGGGCGTCAGGCCGTTAATCCGCGGACATTCCAAACCGCGAGCTTGGTTCGCCTTCGGGACGGATTCAAAGGAACGGGCAGTTCCAACCTTGCCGGTCAATACGGGAATGCGTTTAGCATCTCCGATGCGGTCGACGTGAATCGTCACTTTATGACATATGCGGAGACTATTTTGATAATTGGACTTTGCAGGACCGGTCATTGACATACGTTCCGCGGAAGTCAAGTTCACAACGGCCGAAATCATCTCCCTCGGTCGAAGAGGCGTCAGCTCCGGTGCCAGCCACTGCGGCTGCTCGCAGGAACGAATTGGACTTGCATGCCTTAGGCGCAAACTGGACGTGACTGTTCCTTTAGCTTGCGCGCAATTCGTTCCGCTATTGGAGGTAGTTTTTGGTGGGTTGGTCTGGATATACGATACGCAACGGCGGTTGGAACCCGTCGACCCAAGCCTTGGTTCGGATTGGCCGTTCAGCAAATCGCGCATCCACTTGCTGAATAGGGGTTCCGGTCTGTCGACAAAGTATTCTTGGATCATGGGTGGTCCCTCATTTCAGGTCATCTAGCTCGATTGAGCAGCTTGGCAGTGTGATCTTTAACCTGTGTCGAGTGGTCTTGAAGCTCATCAGATTCCCGGAGAGGCCAGCCTGGATGATTTGGTCGACAGCAACGGGCGTAGGATCGGACCAGTAGGTCACGTCCAAATTTGGATCATCGTAGGAAAGCAGGATGCACGGAATATACGATAGGCTTAGTGCCTTGGCGCAAAAATGGCGATGATGGCCATCCATGACAACAAGATGGCGGTGTTCGACCAGAATGGGCTCGGTCCACCGCCCGCTTTCGGCGATCATTTTGGTTAGCGTGCTAGCACGGCCGGGATTAATGTTCTCGCTTGGTCGAAGTTGCGTCACAGGCACTTTGACTACGGTGTAACTAGAAATTAATTTTGCGGACGACAATGGCTTCACCTCGGTTAGTAATGTGTTCTCGGATAAACGGCCGCATGTATCGTGCCATACTAAGAAACCTGATAATCAGCATCGCTGTTGCAGCGTTGGGCCGGTACCGCTATGGAGTCGCATGGATGGCAGTATTCGACCGGTGCACTCCGTAAGCGGCTCGCGTCCGTTTGGGGCACGCGGCACATCCGCTCATACATACGGTATATATCTGTGGCGCGAAACGGCATCGCCATCCAGGTTGATCGGAAGCCTTGTCGGGATGATTGTCGGACAACCGCCACGTCCTCCGTCTGCTTCGTCGCATTTGCGACGTTACCGAGCCCAGCTTGGGTTTCCTGCTAGCCGTTCGGTACATGGCGCGCCTCTTGCTGCTCTCAACTTACTGAAGCGTGCCGTGGCGACCGGTCACCGACTCTCGTCCGTGCGAGATGCGGCCGATTCACGTCTTAAAGCGTCGCGGCGCGCCCAAAGCAAGGGCGTACGTCGCCCCGCAGAATACGGAAACGGGCAAGCCATTGGATATCGCAGGAGTTGCTTTACGGGACTTTGAAGAGGAGATTGGTTTGATGCATTGTGGTGTGGTTTCTATGCTTTGCCACCGTCCTATGGGGTTCGAACGTTTCGCTTGCTCCGAGCTCTGTTACGCACGGCGGTCGAACTGTCCGATAGTAGGTTACTTGGTCGCAACCGTCCGAGAAACCTGTATCACATAACGGCCGCTAGCCTCGACCGGCGACAGTCCCCGTGGCGCACCGCACGCGTACTGGGAGCGATAGACTTCATTAATGATGATCTTCAGCACCCAGCGATCGCGCAGTTGCAGCGTCGTCCATCACCGCGGCGCCATTCAGGCGACAACCAAATTGACACGGCTTGCCGGTCGCGCCGAACCTGCTCGATCAGGCGTTTGCCGTCACCGCGCCGAATCAAGCCTGGTGTGGCGATATTCGTTATATCGCCACAAAACCCTCGAAACCCCACAAATCCATGCCGCAAAAACCTTGCAGAAAAATGCCATTTTCTAACTTGGGTGGATTGGTCTTCGCGTGGTCTCACGCGGAGGAACCATGCGTGACGCCTCCTGCAATATTATCTCCAGCATCCAATTGCTTGCCGGATCACTGTTGTGAAGGGCAGACCATTGGACGGCCTCGGTGAATGCGGGACGTGGCAGCGGAAGTTCGACGATCCGCAGAGGCATCGCCTTTTCGAAATACTTGACCAGCCTCAAGGGCATCGTCCCTATACGGTCAGTGTTTAATAGCATAGGCGGGATCATGCTAAAGCTCGGCACGATGACCTCGTCCCGTCTCTTGAGACCGTGCTCAAGCAAAAACCATTCCTCGATGGAGGGCTGCCGCGCGCGCCCGAACTTGACCACAACGTGCCCCATCGACATATATCTCTCGAACGTGAGCTGCCCTGATAGCTGCTTGTTCGCGCGGCAGCCTACGCACACGAGCGTCTCCTCGAACAGCTTCGCTTTAGGGTGCGTGCTCGACATGAACAATTCCGGCAAGATAAGAAAATCGGCTTCGCCGCGCCGGAGAACCTCATCGGGGTCATCGGCAAGTGGCAGCAACTCGAAGCTGACGGCGGGAGCTTCCCGTGCAATACGCTCCACGATCTTTCGAAAAAATACGACTGTCATGAAATCGGAAAGGATGATCCTGAAGCGGCGATCCGATTTGGCTGGGTTGAAGACGTCCCGGGAAATAACGGAGAGCTGGATGTGCACCAGAGCCTCGCGGATTGGAGCAGCGAGCCCTTCTGCACGTGGCGTTGGGACAAATTCCCGGCCCCTCATCGTAAATAGTTCGTCGCAAAAATAGGCGCGTAGCCGGGCGACGGCCGCGCTCATGGCCGGCTGGCTCAGGTTGATGCTGCGTGCCGCCGCGGTCAGATTACGCTCGGTCATCAAAGCATCGAGCGCGACGAGGAGATTTAGATCGAGGCCCTTGAAACGCATGATCCCAAGTTATCCATAATGTAGATGTCTTCCATCAAAACAATCGATTTTGCGAATTGTACGGCATGGAGGACAGTGTTCCTGGTAGATCCACTTCAATTTCGCAACTTGCTGGCGCCTTCATGGTGCCGGGATAGTGAATGAAGTGTGTCGTAAAACTGAGCAAAGCCGAGGAAATGACGTTGCAGCAGTTGTCGATCAATCACATGCATCGGGAGCCCTCCTCGCGAACCCGCCGCATGTTTGGCAACGATTGGGGATTTCCTCGGGGTTCCAGCGCTTCAGCTTTCTGGTCGCGCCATCCTTCAGAGCCAAGAAACGCGCCCCCTGGACCAAACGGTACAGAATTTTCATGAATTGCGGCGCCATTTTGCAGACGGACCCTACGCGAGATTCTTTGGGGCTGGTGACGTCTGACCGGTGTTCGCAGCGTCAAGCGATACCCTACCTTACTTATGTGGTAGGGGTTCGAGTCTTGCCTGTAGGGCCTTCCTACCACGATGAAGGAGAGAAACATGCTGTGCTTAGGAGTGAGCGGCGGGCTAGACAAAGTTCATAAACATTCACTTGAACTGCCGAACACATTTCTGCGAGCTAACGTCAAGAGTAATGGAATGGACGCCCCCACCCGAAACGGCATCGATGTGCCAAAGTGGAAGTGTCAAAGCCACCACCTGAACGAGGGGAGCGCCTATCATGAAGATTACGACAGTTGGCATCGATCTGGCGAAGAGTGTTTTTGCCGTCCATGGTGTAAATGAGCATGGCCGAACCGTGCTGAAAAAGGTGCTCAGACGAAATCAGATTACGGCCTTCTTCGCCAACCTACCGGCCTGCCTGATTGGAATGGAGGCGTGCGCCAGCGCGCACTACTGGGCCCGCAAGCTGCAAGCCATGGGCCACACGGTACGACTGATCGCGCCGCAGTTCGTCAAGCCGTACGTCAAGACGAACAAGAACGACGCGGCCGATGCCGAGGCGATCTGCGAGGCCGTTGCACGCCCCAACATGCGCTTCGTGCCGGTCAAGAACATTGAGCAGCAGTCGGTGTTATCACTGCACCGCGTGCGCCAGGGTTTCGTGCGGGCCCGCACAGCCCAGGCCAACCAGATCCGCGGTCTGCTCGGCGAGTTCGGGATCGTCGTTCCCCAGGGAATCGCGCATCTCGTTCGGCGGGTGCCCGAGCTGATCGAAGATGCAGGCAACGAGTTGATCGGTTCCTTCCGACTGCTCATTCAGCGCCTCATGGACCATCTCAAGGAACTTGACCGGCAGGTCCGGGAGCTCGAGGCACAGATCCAGGCCTGGCACCGAAGCGACGAAACGAGCTGCAGGCTCGCGAGCGTGCCTGGTATAGGACCGCTTACCGCCAGCGCGCTCGTTGCGTCAATCGGCGACGCAAAAAGCTTCAGAAGTGCACGGCAGCTTGCGGCTTGGCTGGGTCTGGTGCCCAGACAGAACTCGAGCGGCGGCAAGAATGTGCTGCTCGGAATCAGCAAGCGCGGTGACACGTATCTACGAACGCTGCTCATCCACGGCGCGCGTTCCGTGATGCAATCTGCAGTGCGTAAGCAGCAAAAGGATGGCTGGTTACATGAATTGCTGCAGCGACGAAACGCGAACGTCGCCGCTGTCGCGCTCGCGAACAAGAACGCGCGGATCATATGGGCGCTGCTCGCCCACGGGCGAGAGTTCCGACCTGATTACACGCCCGCGATTGCGGTCGCGTAATCAGGTCGGGCAAACACTGACACAAGCAACTGACTGGAGCAAGACGCAAACCACCGATTGCACAGGCGATCATGACGTGATGGCGAGACAGGTAAGACCGTGGTCGGGAAACTCTGGCTACACCACTGTGCTTCTTGGCACGCAAGACTGTTGAGAGACCGACCAGCACATTCCATCAGGGACCGCCGGCCTACGCCGGCCATTGAAGTCCGGATGCATGGCTGCAATCGTTACCTTCAATCCGTTACAAATGAGAGCTTGGCAAGCCGGGGGCGTCCATGCATGTATGGGCGGCTTGATAGCGTTCGACTTCAAGCGGCGAGTTTCTGCTGACCGGGTTGATCGTCTTGCACCGGTTCGCCGTCCTTGAAGGCAATGCCTTCCAGCAACAGCTGGATCTGTTCAGGGCCGTTGATGCGGCGCCAGGTTTTCTCGGCTTCCTCGATCAGCTTGAATGCCAGACCGAGGAAGGTCGGTCGCGACACGCAGTTGCGCGTACGAGTAGTCCGGTGGCGCACGGTCGCGAACGTCGACTCAATCGCATTCGTCGTGCGCAAATGCTGCCAGTGCTCGGCCGGGAAGTCGTAAAACGCCAGCAGGCTCTCCCGGTCCTTCTTCAACGTCTCTGTTGCCTTCGGATATTTCGCCGCGTAGACCGTCACGAAACGATCAAACGCGGCGTACGCGTCGGTGCGCGTGGCGGCCATCCAGATTGCCTGCAGATCTGCTTTGGCTTTGCCTTGCTGTGACTTCGGCAGCGCGTTCAGGACGTTGCCCATCTTGTGGAACCAGCAGCGCTGGCCGCGCGTGGCGGGAAACACCTGCTCCAGTGCGGCCCAGAAACCCATTGCACCGTCGCCGACTGCGAGCAACGGACCGGCCTGCAGGCCACGCGATTTCAGATCGAGCAGCAGTTCCTGCCACGACGCCTTCGACTCGCGATACCCGTCGCCGATCGCCACACGCTCCTTGCGCCCATCCGGCCTCACGCCGATGATCACCAGCAGGCATTGACCATCCGAGTTCTCGCTGCGCAGCCCGGTGTGAATGCCATCGACCCACCAGTACACGTAGCGCGACTTCGACAGATCACGTCGGCTCCAGTTGACATGCTCATCGGCCCATTGCGCCTTCAGACGACTTACCACGTTCGCCGACAGGCCTTTGGCGTCCTCGCCCAGCAGCACACTCAGCGCCTCGCTCATGTCGCCGGTCGAAATGCCTTTCAGATACAGCCACGGCAGCGCCGCACTCACGCGCGGCGATTTCCGCACATACGGCGGCACGATCGATGAATTGAACTTCACGCCTGAGCCTGAGCGATCGCGAACCTTCGGCACCTTCACCGGAATCGGACCGGCCGCGGTCAACACCTCGCGCTCCGGCAGATAGCCGTTGCGCACCACGGCACGCTGGCCGTGCAAGGTCTTGATGTTCTCGAATCGCTCCAGCAGCGCCGACAGTTCCGCTTCAATTGCTTGCTGGATCACCTGCCGCGCGCCCTGGCGCACGAGATCGTCCAGGCCAAGACCGACTTCCGATAGACCAACGACTTCTTTTTCCGTAAACTTGCTCATGGTGGATGGTTTGTTGTTTGCTGGTTTCCGACTTCGACAATCAGATTCTCAGCTGAAACCTCCACCGCTTTCAATCCTCCGCCTCAACTCCCCCGTACACCACTTTCGACTTTAGCTCCATTTCTGCACGACGGCGCTGCGGTGCTTGTCCGGGACGGACGCGTAATAGCGGCCGTCGAAGAGGAGCGCCTCAACCGGATCAAGCACTCTAACAAGTTCCCGAGCAGTTCAATTCAATACTGCCTCGCATCCGCAGGGATTCAGCTCAGCGATATCGACCACATCGCGTTTTACGCTACCGAGGCCTATTGCAACGTTATGCTCGAACGCCTGTTCCTGTCCCAGCCGAACATCTCCATTCCGGTGGATGCCAAGCTGTTTCTGCGTAACTTACTAATGCGGGAATTCGGTACCGAGGTCGATCCTTCGCGAGTCTCATTCGTGAGTCACCATCTGGCGCATGCCGTGAGCGCGTTTGCGATGTCTGGATTCGAGCAACGTCTGATCCTCGCGGTCGATGGCGGCGGTGATTTCCTCTCGGGGCTCTTGGCGCTCGGATCTGGAACCGAAATTACGCAACTCGCGACTTTCGC
>NZ_CADFGP010000105.1 GCF_902833905.1 Paraburkholderia tuberum STM678
CTTCCCCTTGCCGGGTGTGCAGAGGACTTTCACCCCCAAGTCATCCGGCTCGCCACCACAGCGGGTCGGACAGCGCCAGTCACGGCGCTACGCGCCATGCCTGGCGCACCAAAAAAAAACCGCTCAGTCGAAACTGAGCGGCCTTCGTGGCTCGTAAGGCAAGGCGGCTTGCGCCGCCAGCACTTACTCGCCCGAGTGTTGCTGTTCGGCAGCCGGCGTTTCCGGCGTACCGAATTCGAACGACTCTTCCGCTGCGATCTGATCGAAACGCTCGCGGTCGGCCAGTTCCTTGCTCTTGCGCGCCTTGTGGAACGCGAGACCCGTACCGGCCGGAATCAGGCGGCCGACGATCACGTTTTCCTTCAGGCCACGCAGGTCGTCGCGCTTGCCCATGATCGCCGCTTCGGTCAGCACGCGGGTCGTTTCCTGGAACGACGCCGCGGAGATGAACGAATCGGTCGACAGCGACGCCTTCGTGATACCGAGCAGCACGTTTTCGTACGTTGCCGGACGCTTGTCTTCCGCGATCATACGGTCGTTCTCGTCGAGCATGTCCGACCGCTCGACCTGTTCGCCCGGGATGAAACGCGTATCGCCGTTGTCCGAAATCTGCACGCGGCGCAGCATCTGACGGACGATCACTTCGATGTGCTTGTCGTTGATCTTCACGCCTTGCAGACGGTACACGTCCTGCACTTCGTCCACGATGTAGCGCGACAGCGCCTCGACGCCCTGCAGACGCAGGATGTCGTGCGGATCCGCCGGTCCGTCGACGATCATTTCGCCCTTGTTGACGACCTGACCATCGTGCACCAGAACCTGCTTTTCCTTCGCGATCAGGAACTCGTGCTGGTTGCCCTCGAGGTCCGTGATAACGAGACGCTGCTTGCCCTTCGTGTCCTTACCGAACGACGTCGTACCCGTGACTTCCGCCAGGATACCCGCGTCCTTCGGCGAACGTGCTTCGAACAGTTCCGCCACACGCGGCAGACCACCGGTAATGTCACGCGTCTTCTGCGATTCGGTCGGGATACGTGCGAGCACTTCGCCGACCTGCACCTGCTGACCGTCCTTCACGGTGATCAGCGCGCCGACCTGGAAGCCGATCTGCACCGAGTGCTCGGTGTTCGGGATCTTCACTTCCTCGCCGTTCGCATCGAGCAGCTTGACCTGCGGACGCACCGTCTTCGACGCCTGCGAACCACGACGCTTCACGTCGATCACGACGAGCGTGGACAGACCCGTCACGTCGTCGATCTGTTTCGCGACCGTCACGCCTTCCTCGACGTTCTCGAACTTCACCGTACCACCGTACTCGGTGATGATCGGACGCGTCATCGGATCCCACGTGGCCAGTTGCGTGCCAGCCTTGATCTGCGCACCGTCGAGCTGCAGCAGCGTGGCGCCGTACGGCACCTTGTGACGCTCGCGCTCGCGGCCGTGATCGTCGGTGATCATCGCTTCACCCGAACGCGAGATGACGATCTGCTCGCCCTTCGCATTCGTGACGTAACGCATCGTCGACGTGAAACGCACCGTACCGTTCGACTTCGCTTCGACCGACGATGCCACCGCAGCACGCGACGCCGCGCCACCGATGTGGAACGTACGCATCGTGAGCTGCGTGCCCGGTTCACCGATTGACTGCGCCGCGATCACGCCGACCGCTTCGCCGACGTTCACCAGCGAGCCGCGGCCGAGGTCGCGACCGTAGCAGGCCGCGCACAGACCGTAGCGCGTTTCGCAGGTCAGCGGCGTGCGCACCCGCACTTCGTCGATGCCGAGGCGTTCGATGTCTTCGACCGCGTCTTCGTCGAGCAGTGTGCCCGCTTCGAACAGCGTTTCCTGCGATTCCGGGTTGACGATGTCAGCCACGGCCACGCGACCCAGGATACGGTCACGCAGCGCTTCGACCACTTCACCGCCTTCCACGAGCGCCTTCATCGCCACGCCGTTCGACGTGCCGCAATCTTCCTCGACGACGACCAGATCCTGCGTCACGTCGACGAGACGACGCGTCAGGTAACCCGAGTTCGCGGTCTTCAGTGCCGTATCAGCCAGACCCTTACGTGCACCGTGGGTCGAGATGAAGTACTGCAACACGTTCAGACCTTCGCGGAAGTTCGCCGTAATCGGCGTCTCGATGATCGAGCCGTCCGGCTTCGCCATCAGACCGCGCATACCGGCCAGCTGACGGATCTGAACCGCGGAACCACGAGCGCCTGAGTCCGCCATCATGTAGATGGAGTTGAACGACTCCTGACGCGTCTGGTTGCCGTCGCGGTCCGTGACCGGTTCCGTCGACAGCTGCTCCATCATTGCCTTGCCGACCGCTTCCGACGTCGCCGACCAGATGTCGACCACGTTGTTGTAGCGCTCCTGCGCAGTGACGAGACCCGACATGTACTGACGGTCGTATTCCTTCACCTTCTTCGCGGCGTCGCCAACGATGGTTTCCTTCTGCGGCGGTACGAGCATGTCGTCGACGCAAATCGAAATACCAGCGCGCGTTGCCAGACGGAAGCCCGACTGCATCAGTTGGTCGGCGAAAATCACCGTCTCACGCAGACCGCACTTGCGGAACGCGGTGTTGATCAGACGCGAGATTTCCTTCTTCTTCAGCGGCTTGTTCAGCACCGAGAACGGCAGACCCGGCGGCAGGATTTCCGACAGGATCGAGCGGCCAACCGTGGTCGCATACAGCGTGATCTTCGGTACGAACGCCGGCCCGCCTTCCGACTTGTCTTCGTTGTGGACCATTTCGGTGATCCGCACGTTGACGCGCGAGGCCAGTTCGACTTCCTTGTTCTCGTACGCGCGCAGCACTTCCGACACGCCCGTGAACGTCAGGCCTTCGCCCTTGCCGTTCACCGCTTCACGCGTCGCGTAGTACAGGCCGAGCACGATATCCTGCGACGGCACGATCGACGGATCGCCGTTAGCCGGGAACAGTACGTTGTTCGACGCGAGCATCAGCGTGCGCGCTTCCATCTGCGCTTCGAGCGACAGCGGCACGTGAACGGCCATCTGGTCACCGTCGAAGTCGGCGTTGAACGCCGCGCAAACGAGCGGGTGCAGCTGGATTGCCTTACCTTCGATCAGCACCGGCTCGAAAGCCTGGATGCCGAGACGGTGCAGCGTCGGCGCACGGTTCAGCATGACCGGATGTTCGCGGATCACCTCTTCGAGGATGTCCCACACCACCGGTGTCTGGTTCTCGACCTCCTTCTTCGCAGCCTTGATGGTGGTAGCGACACCCATCACTTCGAGCTTGTTGAAGATGAACGGCTTGAACAGTTCGAGCGCCATCAGCTTCGGCAGACCGCACTGATGCAGCTTCAGCGTCGGGCCGACCACGATCACCGAACGGCCCGAGTAGTCGACACGCTTACCGAGCAGGTTCTGACGGAAGCGACCGCCCTTACCCTTGATCATGTCCGCGAGCGACTTTAGCGGACGCTTGTTCGCACCGGTCATCGCCTTGCCGCGACGGCCATTGTCGAGCAGCGAGTCGACGGCTTCCTGCAGCATCCGCTTTTCGTTGCGGACGATGATTTCAGGCGCCTTCAGCTCGAGCAAACGCTTCAACCGGTTGTTACGGTTGATCACGCGGCGATACAGGTCGTTCAGATCCGACGTCGCGAAACGGCCGCCGTCGAGCGGGACGAGCGGACGCAGTTCCGGCGGCAGCACCGGCAGCACTTCGAGGACCATCCAGTCCGGCTTGATGCCCGAACGCTGGAACGCCTCGAGCACTTTCAGGCGCTTCGCGTACTTCTTGATCTTCGCTTCCGAGCCGGTGTTCTTGAGCTCCGTGCGCAGCAGCTCGACCTGCTCGTCGATGTTGATCGCGCGCAGCAGTTCGCGAACACCTTCCGCGCCCATTTCGGCACGGAATTCGTCGCCGTATTCCTCGACCTTGTTGTAGTAATCCTCTTCGGTCATGATCTGCCGCGCTTTCAGCGGCGTCATGCCCGGATCGATCACCACGTATGCTTCGAAGTACAGCACGCGCTCGATGTCGCGCAGCGTCATGTCGAGCACCATGCCCAGACGCGACGGCAGCGACTTCAGGAACCAGATGTGCGCGACCGGCGAGGCCAGCTCAATGTGGCCCATTCGCTCACGACGCACCTTCGCGAGCGTCACTTCGACGCCGCACTTCTCGCAGATCACGCCGCGGTGCTTCAGGCGCTTGTACTTGCCGCAAAGGCATTCGTAGTCCTTGATCGGACCGAAAATCTTCGCGCAGAACAGACCATCGCGCTCCGGCTTGAACGTGCGGTAGTTGATGGTTTCCGGCTTCTTGACTTCACCGAACGACCACGAACGGATCTTGTCCGGCGAGGCCAGACCGATCTTGATCGCGTCGAAAACTTCAGGTTGTTGGACTTGCTTGAATAGATCGAGCAAAGCTTTCATCGCTTCTCTCCAGTAGTCCGATTAGTTCCGGTCCAGGTCGATGTCGATACCCAGCGACCGGATTTCCTTCACCAACACGTTGAACGACTCAGGCATGCCGGCATCGATCACGTGATCGCCCTTGACCAGGTTCTCGTAAACCTTGGTCCGGCCCGTCACGTCGTCCGACTTCACCGTCAGCATTTCCTGCAGCACGTACGATGCGCCGTACGCTTCGAGCGCCCACACTTCCATTTCACCGAAACGCTGGCCACCGAACTGCGCCTTACCGCCCAACGGCTGCTGCGTGACGAGCGAGTACGGGCCCGTGGAACGCGCGTGCATCTTGTCGTCGACCAGGTGGTGCAGCTTCAGGTAGTGCATGTAGCCGACCGTCACCGTACGTTCGAACATCTCGCCCGTGCGACCGTCGAACAGACGCACCTGGTTCTTCGACGGCGTCATGCCGAGGTTTTCAGCGATGTCGTCCGGGAACGCCAGGTCCAGCGCGCGGGACATTTCTTCTTCCGTCGCACCGTCGAACACCGGCGTTGCGAACGGCACGCCTTCGCGCAGGTTCTTCGCCAGTTCGAGGATTTCGTCGTCGCTGAAGCTGTCCAGCTCTTCGGCGCGGCCCGATTCGTTGTAGATCTTGATCAGGAATTCGCGCAGTTCAGCGATCTTCGCCTGACGCTGCAGCATTTCGCCGATACGCCAGCCGAGACCCTTCGCGGCCCAACCCAGATGCACTTCGAGAACCTGACCCACGTTCATCCGCGACGGCACGCCGAGCGGGTTCAGAACGACGTCAGCCGGACGGCCGTCGGCCATGTACGGCATGTCTTCGATCGGCACGATCTTCGACACGACACCCTTGTTACCGTGACGGCCTGCCATCTTGTCGCCAGGCTGCAGACGGCGCTTCACCGCCAGATACACCTTGACCATCTTCAGCACGCCCGGCGGCAGTTCGTCGCCTTGCGTGAGCTTCTTGCGCTTCTCTTCGAACGCGAGGTCGAACTGGTGACGCTTCTCTTCGATCGAGTTCTTGATCGCTTCGAGCTGGGCCGCTGCTTCTTCATCCGCGAGGCGGATGTCGAACCAGTGATAGTGGTCCAGATCTTCGAGGTAAGCGCGGTCGATCTTCGTGCCCTTCGCGAGCTTCTTCGGACCGCCGTTCACCACCTTGCCTTCGAGCATGCGTGCGAGACGCTGGAACGCATCGCCTTCCACGATACGCAGCTGGTCGTTCAGGTCGAGACGATAGCGCTTCAGTTCATCGTCGATGATCTGTTGCGCGCGCTTGTCGCGCTGGATGCCTTCACGCGTGAATACCTGCACGTCGATCACAGTGCCGCTCATGCCCGACGGCACGCGCAGCGACGTGTCCTTCACGTCCGACGCCTTCTCACCGAAGATCGCGCGCAGCAGCTTTTCTTCCGGCGTCAGCTGGGTTTCGCCCTTCGGCGTGACCTTGCCGACCAGCACGTCGCCCGCCTCGACTTCCGCGCCGATGTACACGATGCCCGACTCGTCGAGACGGCCAAGCTGCACTTCGGCGAGATTCGAGATGTCGCGCGTGATTTCTTCCGGTCCGAGCTTCGTGTCGCGTGCAACGACGTTCAGTTCTTCGATGTGAATCGACGTGTAACGGTCGTCCGCAACGACCTTCTCCGAAATCAGGATGGAGTCTTCGAAGTTGTAGCCGTTCCATGGCATGAACGCGATCAGCATGTTCTGGCCGAGCGCGAGCTCGCCCAGATCGGTCGATGCGCCGTCAGCCAGCACGTCGCCGCGCGCAACCTTGTCGCCCATCTTCACGATCGGACGCTGGTTGATGTTCGTGTTCTGGTTCGAACGCGTGTACTTGATCAGATTGTAGATGTCGACGCCGACTTCACCCGCGACCGCTTCGTCGTCGTTCACGCGAATCACGATACGGCCCGCGTCGACGTAATCAACCACACCGCCACGCAGCGCCTGAACCGTCGTGCCCGAGTCGACCGCCACGGTGCGTTCGATACCCGTACCGACGACCGGCTTTTCCGGACGCAGACATGGGACGGCCTGACGCTGCATGTTCGAGCCCATCAATGCGCGGTTCGCGTCGTCGTGCTCGAGGAACGGAATCAGCGAAGCTGCGACCGACACGATCTGCGACGGCGCCACGTCCATGTACTGAATGCGGTCCGGCGTGACCATCAGCGTTTCGCCCGCTTCACGCGACGACACGAGTTCGTCGGTCAGCGTGCGGTCGTCGGCCACCGCCGCGTTCGCCTGAGCGATCACGTAACGGCCTTCTTCGATCGCCGACAGATAGTCAATCTGGTCGGTCACCTTGCCGTCCGCCACCTTGCGATACGGCGTTTCGAGGAAGCCGTATTCGTTCAGGTGCGCGTACAGAGCAAGCGAGTTGATCAGACCGATGTTCGGACCTTCCGGCGTTTCAATCGGGCACACACGGCCGTAGTGAGTTGGGTGCACGTCGCGGACTTCGAAGCCTGCGCGCTCACGAGTCAGACCGCCCGGGCCTAGTGCAGAAACACGACGCTTGTGCGTGATTTCCGACAGCGGATTGGTCTGGTCCATGAACTGCGACAGCTGCGACGACCCGAAGAACTCGCGAATCGCCGACGAGATCGGCTTCGAGTTGATCAGGTCGTGCGGCATCAAGTTTTCGCTTTCGGCCTGGCCGAGGCGTTCCTTCACAGCACGTTCGACACGCACGAGGCCCGCGCGGAACTGGTTCTCAGCGAGTTCGCCGACGCAGCGCACACGACGGTTGCCGAGGTGGTCGATGTCGTCCACTTCGCCCTTGCCGTTGCGCAGCTCGACGAGGATCTTGATCGTCGCGAGAATGTCGTCGTCCTGCAGCGTCATCGGACCGACGATTTCATCACGGCCGACGCGCCGGTTGAACTTCATACGACCCACCTTCGACAGGTCGTACGCTTCTTCGCTGTAGAACAGACGGTTGAACAGTGCCTCGACCGCTTCTTCCGTCGGCGGCTCGCCCGGACGCATCATGCGGTAGATCGCGATACGTGCGGCCATCTTGTCGGCCGTTTCGTCGATACGCAGCGTCGACGAGATGTACGGACCTTGGTCCAGATCGTTCGTGTAGAGCGTCTGGATGTCCTTGATCTTCGCTTCGCGCAGCTTCTCGAGCACGGATTCGGTAATTTCGTCGTTGGCGTTCGCGATGACTTCACCCGTATCGCCGTCGATCACGTTCTTCGCGAGCACGCGGCCGAGCAGATAATCTTCCGGCACCGAGATGAACTTGGTCTTCGCGTTATCGAGGTCGCGAATGTGCTTGGCGTTGATCCGCTTGTCCTTCTGGACGATCACGTTGCCATCGCGGTCCGTGATATCGAAGCGCGCGACTTCACCGCGCAAACGCTCCGGCACGAATTCCATCTGCGCGCCTTCCGGCATCAGCGTGAAATTGTCGAACACGAAGAAGTTTGCGAGGATCTGTTCCGGCGTCAGGCCGATTGCCTTTAGCAGGATCGTAACCGGCATCTTACGACGACGGTCGACGCGGAAGTACAGCACGTCCTTCGGGTCGAACTCGAAGTCGAGCCACGAGCCACGGTAGGGAATGATACGTGCCGAAAACAGCAGCTTGCCCGAGCTGTGCGTCTTGCCCTTGTCGTGTTCGAAGAAAACACCCGGCGAACGGTGCAACTGCGAAACGATCACACGTTCCGTGCCGTTGATGACGAACGAACCGGTCGGCGTCATGAGCGGGATTTCGCCCATGTACACTTCCTGTTCCTTCACTTCTTTGACGACCGGCTTGCTCGGTGATTCTTTGTCGAGCAGCACCAGACGCACCTTGGCGCGCAGCGCCGAGCAGTACGTCAGACCGCGCTGCTGGCATTCCTTGATGTTGAATGCCGGCGGCGACAGCATGTAGCTGACGAACTCAAGGCGCGCGAAGCCGTTGTGCGAAACGATCGGAAAAACGGAAGTAAACGCGGCCTGCAAGCCTTCCGGCTTGCGTTGCGTAGATGACGTATCTGCTTGCAGAAACGTGCTGAATGATTCAAGCTGGGTAGCCAGCAGGAAAGGTACTTGGTGAACGATGGGGCGCTTCGCAAAACTCTTGCGAATACGCTTCTTCTCGGTGAAGGAATATTGCATACGATCTCCGAATCACGGCGGGCATAGTTGTCGAGGCAGGATACCTTGATGAGACAACCCGAGTGTTCACCGACTGAGACCCGATGGCCGTCCGATGGCTTGAACGAGCCTAGAAGCTTGGTGGTTGGCCGCTACCAACCGCTGGCTGACGGCAGCGGATGCCTGTGTTGCCCGCTACCCGACCAAACTTGCCTTCTGCAGTCGCTTCAGAAGACAAAGAGAAATGCCGGTCAAAATTACCGTGGGCGTTTTTCTTTGGCTTCTGGGAATCACATTCCTGCCGGCATACGCCCGCAAAAACGCGTCCTCCACAAAGCACAAAAAGGCCGGCGGTGAAAAACCGCCAGCCTTCGCACAGCGCGTTGAAGCTTACTTGATTTCAACCTTCGCGCCGGCTTCTTCCAACTTCTTCTTGGCTTCTTCAGCAGCAGCCTTGGGCACCGCTTCCTTAACGGGCTTCGGTGCACCGTCGACCAGATCCTTCGCTTCCTTCAGGCCGAGACCCGTCAGTTCGCGAACAGCCTTAATGACCGAAACCTTGTTTGCACCGGTTTCAGCCAAGATGACCGTGAATTCGGTCTGCTCTTCAGCAGCAGCAGCGCCGCCGGCTGCACCTGCCGGGCCAGCCACTGCAACAGCAGCTGCCGAGACGCCAAACTTTTCTTCGAACGCCTTGACCAGCTCGTTCAGTTCCAGAACCGACATCGAGCCTACGGCTTCGAGGATGTCTTCTTTTGCGATTGCCATTTGAAATACTCCTAAATTGAATTCGGATACAGCCAGCGATCAATCACGCTCGACTGAAGTGCATCACGCAGCGGCTTCTTCGCCTTGCTTCTTTTCTGCCAGCGCGGCCAGAGCGCGCGCGAAGCCAGAAACAGGTGCCTGCATAACGTACAACAGCTTGGAGAGCAGTTCTTCGCGGCTCGGGATGCTTGCCAGCGCTTGCACGCCAGCCTTGTCCATCACCTTGCCTTCGTAGGAACCAGCCTTGATGACCAACTTGTCATTGCTCTTGCTGAAGTCATTGACGACCTTAGCAGCAGCAATCGCATCTTCCGAGATGCCGTAGATCAGGGGGCCAGTCATCTGCTCTGCCAGCGGAGCAAACGGGGTACCCTCGACGGCGCGACGCGCCAGCGTGTTCTTCAACACGCGAAGGTAAACCTGTTGCTCACGCGCTTTCGCGCGCAGCTTGGTCAGATCGCCAACCGCGATTCCACGATACTCAGCCAGAACCACGGTCTGAGCTTTCGCGACTTGCGCGGCAACCTCAGCGACGACGGCCTGCTTGCTTTCTTTGTTTAGTGGCACGGTTAACCTCCAGATTCGATACACGCAGCGTGCGCCTTGTGTACCGCATTCAATAACGGCGTCCGACCAGTCAGGAGTATTTCGACCGTCAAAAATCCGTATCGCTACAGACATCGAACGGCTTCATCACTACAAAACCTTTTCGGGTTCGCCATCTGCGTTGGCTTTACATTAAGGACCCGCCTACTTGCTGCGTGCCCACCAACGGTCTTTGACAACCGGTCGCGCGATGCAGACTGCCACCTCGCAACCGCCCAAAGCCCTTAGAAGCCGCCCCAACTCGCGCCGGAGCGGCGAAATTCATTACTGGGCAGCGATCGACGTCTGGTCGACACGAACACCAACACCCATCGTGCTCGACAGAGCGACCTTGCGCAGATACACGCCCTTGCTCGTTGCCGGCTTCGCCTTCTGCAGCGCTTCGATCAGCGCATTCAGGTTGTTGCGCAGTGCTGCCGGTTCAAACGAAGCGCGGCCGATCGTTGCGTGGATAATGCCGGCCTTGTCGACACGGAATTGCACCTGACCAGCCTTGGCGTTCTTGACCGCGGTCGCGACGTCCGGCGTGACCGTGCCAACCTTCGGGTTCGGCATCAGGCCACGCGGGCCGAGAATCTGCCCGAGCGTACCGACGATACGCATCGTGTCCGGCGAAGCGATCACGATGTCGAAGTTCAGGTTCCCGGCCTTGACCTGTTCGGCCAGGTCTTCCATACCGACGACGTCAGCACCAGCGGCACGAGCCTGCTCAGCCTTTTCGCCCTGCGCGAACACAGCGACGCGGACCGACTTACCGGTACCAGCGGGCAGCACGACCGAGCCGCGAACCACTTGATCCGACTTCTTTGCGTCAATGCCGAGTTGCACGGCGACGTCGATCGACTCGTCGAACTTCGCGCTTGCGCATTCCTTCACGAGCGACAGAGCGTCTTCGATCGGGTACAGCTTCTGACGATCCACTTTGGCTGCAAATGCTTGCAGACGCTTCGAAAGCTTAGCCATTTACACGCCCTCCACGGTGATGCCCATCGAGCGGGCGCTACCAGCGATCGTACGAACCGCTGCGTCCAGATCAGCAGCCGTCAGATCGGGCATCTTGGTCTTGGCGATATCTTCAGCTTGAGCGCGGGTGATCTTGCCCACTTTGTCGGTATGCGGCTTGCTCGAACCCTTATCGAGCTTCGCTGCCTTCTTGATCAGAACCGTAGCCGGCGGCGTCTTCAGAACGAACGTGAAGCTCTTGTCCGCGAATGCCGTGATCACGACAGGAATCGGCAGACCCGGTTCCATCGCTTGAGTCTGCGCGTTGAACGCCTTGCAGAACTCCATGATGTTCAGGCCGCGCTGACCCAGTGCCGGACCAACCGGCGGCGACGGATTGGCTTTACCTGCAGGAATCTGCAGCTTGATAAAGCCGATAATTTTCTTTGCCATTTCGAGAACCTCTGTGGAACGCCGCCTTACGGGCGGACGCTCAGTGAGTAGTAGCGCGTGTTCGCCGACAAACTGGCTAGTTACGCTCCTCAACGGCCATTACGCGGACCGTAAGCGCGAAATACGGAACGCACCTAGCGGTGCGTTCCGTAAAATCTAGACTACAACTTTTCGACTTGGCCGAATTCCAACTCGACCGGCGTTGCGCGGCCGAAGATTGTAACGGAAACACGGACTCGCGACTTTTCGTAGTTCACTTCTTCGACGCTGCCGTTGAAATCTGTGAACGGGCCTTCTTTCACGCGCACCATCTCGCCTACCTCAAACAGGGTCTTCGGACGCGGCTTCTCCACGCCCTCCTGCATCTGCGACATGATCTTTTCAACTTCCCGAGGGGAGATCGGGCTCGGCCGATTACGCGCCCCGCCTACGAAGCCGGTCACCTTCGCCGTATTTTTCACGAGGTGCCAGGTTTCGTCTGTCATTTCCATTTCGACTAAAACATAGCCCGGGAAGAAACGACGTTCGGTTACTGATTTGTGACCGCCCTTTACCTCAACAACCTCTTCCGTTGGAACGAGGATCTGGCCGAACTGATCCTGCATACCAGCCCGCTCGATGCGCTCCTGAAGCGCTCGTTGCACGCTCTTCTCCATACCGGAATATGCGTGCACTACGTACCAACGCTTGCCGCTCGGGGATGCCGGAGTATCACTCATATCATTTCCAACCCAGAATCGCCGAGAAAATCGCCCACTCAATGGATTTATCACAAACCCAGAGGAAGATAGCCATCACGACTACGAAGCCGAAGACCACGAGTGTTGTTTGGGTCGCCTCTTTGCGACTCGGCCAAACTACCTTGCGGACCTCTTTGTATGAGTCATTGGCGAAAGCGATGAAACCCTTGCCAGGCGCCGAGAGTAGACCGACTACGACACCCGCGATCGCACCAACAGCCAAGGCGGCTCCGCGGATGTACCATTCCTGGCCATTAAGCCAGAAGAACCCCACGAACCCGGCCAAGACCAGCAACACACCTGCGATCAACATCAACTTGTCGCCGGATGTATTTACAGTTTCGACGGAAGGATTCGCCATAACACCTTAACAAGCGCCACTACGGCGCGATAGTTGGCAGGGGCAGAGGGAATCGAACCCCCAACCTTCGGTTTTGGAGACCGACGCTCTGCCAGTTGAGCTATACCCCTAAACCATTTGGGGTTGACGACACCACCAACCCCGATACAACCGATTGTCGAGAACTCTCTGGCGTTACTCGATGATCTTGGCGACGACACCAGCGCCGACCGTACGGCCACCTTCGCGAATTGCGAAGCGCAGACCTTCTTCCATCGCGATCGGGT
>NZ_CADFGP010000106.1 GCF_902833905.1 Paraburkholderia tuberum STM678
CTCGGTGCGGAGGTGGTGTTCAACGATCTGCAAGGAAAGGAGAGCGCCCGCATAGCGACGGTCTACAGCCAGACGGCCTTCAACCAGGGCTACCTGCTCAACAGCAAGAAGCTCCTGCGGGGTGAAGGGTCCGAAATGACGACCCAGGGCTGGGGCACGATGCGTGCGGCGAAGGGACTGTTCCTCTCGGCGGATGCGGCGGCCGCAGCCGATACGCCGCACCTCGACATGCCCACCGCCGTCGCGCAGCTCAAGGCGGCATTGCAGCGCGTGACAGACCTTGCGGCGGCGACGGCGCAGGCTGGGGCCGACTCTGCCGACCGGGCCACGCAGGCGGCGCTGCTCGATGGGCTGAACCAGTTGCGCGACGCGGGGCTGCTCGCGAGCGCCCCCGGCGGCATGGCGTTCGTGACGCCGAAATCGGCGCAGCACTCGGCGGGCCAGAACGTGATCGTCACGGCGGGCCAGGACATGGACGTCAGCATCGTGAAGCGACTGCGCATGGTGGCGGGTGAGCTGATTTCCTTGTGCGCGCACAAGCTTGGTCTCAGCCTCACGGCGGCGAAGGGGAAGTTTACGGCGGCGGCGCTCACTGACGGCATGGATCTTTTCGCGCAGAAGCAGTTGCGTGTCGCCAGCGAAAGTGCGGATGTGCAGGTGTCGGCGAAGTCGAAGATCACGCTCAACTGTGGCGGGGCTTCGGTTGTCTTGGAGGGCGGCAACATCACGTTCCACTGCCCCGGCGCATACACCATCAAGGCCGCCTCGTTCACGTTTGTCGGCCCCGGCAACGTGCCGGCCAAGCTGCCCCTCCTGCCGAATAGCGACCTGCAGCTTAACGACCGGTATACCCACACGGACTAATACGCGATGATCATCAGCCCTCCCTTTCTGCCCGAAGCGGGCATCACCTCCACCGATGGCTCGAAGCCGGATCCCATGATGGACGCCGTCGACCAGTTCGAACTGGCGCGCGGCATCTACCCGGTCGCGTCTGACCGGCGCTGGCATTGCGGCAGTCATCTGGCACCGGACACGCACGGCGAGGTTTACGCCATTGCCGATGGCGAGGTGGTGGCGTACCGGGTCTGCCAGCACGCGGTGGATCCCTATAGCTGCAATGTAGGCTTCGTCCTGCTCAGGCATTCGACCGAAACGGGTGACGGTCGCAAGCTGACGTTCTATTCGCTCTACATGCATCTGCTGCCGCTCGCGGAGTACCAGTCATTCGGGCACGACGGGATACGGTTGCCGGAGTTCCTGCAAAAATCCTCCGGCGTGGACAAGAAAGGGCAGGTCACGCCTGCGGCGAAGGGCAGTGGCCAGAAGGTCAGGCGCAAGGATGTCCTTGGGTTTGTCGGACGCTACCAGGGCGTGACGCACCTGCACCTCGAAATCTTCATGGTGCCAGACGATTTCACGGCGTATTTCGGGCATACACAGCTCGGCGTGGCATCGCCAGCCACGGCGACAACGCCGGACTGCTGGGGCCACACCTATTACACGATTCCGGCCGGGCAGCAGTTCTTCGCGCGGCCGCCGGGAACCGGGGCGGACAACAAGCTGCACGGGATCAGGTTCACGCCGGGGCAGACGGACAAAAACGCGCTGCAACTCGTCGTCGAGATGTACTTCAGCAAGGGGGCGAAGTACACCAACGTCTGGAGCATCGCGACGGACGGTTCGCGCACGCTTCTGACGCCGGAGCCCGTCGAGGAAAAGGACTACGAATACGATCTCTACCATCGCGCGACGGCGCTCTACGATGCCTGCCCGAGCGACGGGTACGAGATGCAGCGCTTCGGGCGTGTCCTGTCCTCGGCCGTGACCCCGCCTCCAAACCCGCAGACCTGGGTGCAGGTGACCTACGCTGCGGGGAAGCAGGCGTATATCGATATCAGCAAGGCGGAGATCAGGAAGTTATCCGATGCGGATTTCCCGTCGTTCATGGGCTGGCAGAAGATCAGCGACGCCAACACGCCATTCGATAGTAACGGGATGTGCGATATCAACGCACTGAAGAAACTTGTCAAGGATGCGGGGGACACCGGCGAGCTACCGGTGATGGAGGACATGACGGAGGCACAGAGGGCGCAAGCGCTGTCAACCTACGTGAGGATGAACGATCCGGTGCGTCAGGCACTACGCGGATTTATCTGCAACGCGCCGAGCGAATGGGATAGCAAGAACAACGAGACGCGCTACACGAAGCTGCTCGACGAGGGCGGGTTCTACCACGGCAACCAAACGGGTTACGACGATTTTCTCAAGTACCTCAAGGAAGTCCAGTTCTGGGATGTGACCGGGTTGCCCGCCGGGGAGAAGCTCTGGTTCTTCCATCCGCTCGCGTTTATCCGGCACTTCAGGAAGTGCGGGTGGCTGAGCAAGGGGGAATTGTCTCAAATCTATGATGAGTCAACATATACAGCGTTGGGAAAGACGGGGGAGGAATATCGAGAACTTTATCGCAGCGCCATTAATGCCGTTTTTAGAAAATATAGAATTTGCGCCCCGATCCGCAGCGCTCATTTTTTTGGGCAATGTGCGATCGAGTCATATCATATGATGGTAGTTCGCGAGAGTTCTATTGCTATTGGTAAGGCGGTTAAGACAAATCATCCATCAATTATGCCTGAATTAAATAGATATTTTCGCTCGCCTGCTGCGACCCCAGTGGATGTTACATATTTTAGCCAATATGATGGCAACATAAATTTGGGAAATACCGATCCGGGAGATGGTATTAAATTTCGAGGAAGGGGGTTTAAGCAGCTTACTGGTCGATATAATTATTCGGAATATTGGGTATATAGAGGTTGGCTTGATCGAAAATCATATGATCACGCATGGTTTAAGAAAAAAGAAGGCGATCATTTCAAGGCTGGTCCCAAAGTAGATAACCCAGAGTTTATCGGTAACGATACCTATTCCTGCGTAGACATAGCAGGCTTTTTCTGCGTGCGGACTCCGCTTGAAAAGGCTGCAGATCAGGGGGTTTCTGAGACTGCGTCGCGCGCGGTAACCAAGATAGTCAACCCGTACGATGTAAAAAGTCCGCCCTTGCGTTGGCGCGAGACGCAAAATTCATATCGAGTATTGGGGGATCAGCCGTGAAAAAATATTTGTTTTTATTTTTCTTGATGATTTTTCTTGGTAATGCGTGCGCAGCTGTTGTCAGTTCCTGCGATGGAAATTATTTGGCAATGGACGATGTCCGCGGCCAAGTAACAATAAAACATGATGGGCGAAATATCGGGTTGGCGAAAATCGATCACGCTATTCGTGGGGGAGTTTTTAGCCTCGATGGTTCGATGTTGGTTGTATTTGGGTTACCTACAAAAATTGATGCGAATTATCCGCAAGTCACACATCTATCTATATTTTCGGTAAAGCCAAAAATGCAACTCATTGAAAGAGAGGTGTATGGTGGTGGAGTATACGATGCTGCCTTTAGTGTTGATAAAAATTTTATCGTTGTTGAGAATCAATTTGGGGTTGATGTGATAAACCTCAGGAAAAAAAAGGCTCAGTCATTCGATGCGGCGTATATTCCGCAATTCAAGACTCAGCAATGTTCAAAAAATTAATTTTCTAAAAATGCAATCTCCTATCCGTAAAGGCGACAAACTCGAACACAACGGCGAAGTGACCGGTGGTTCGCCCTGGTTCGAGGTCATGGGGCGACCGCTCGCCCGCAAGGGTGACGAGGCGATCTGCGAGCAGCACGGGCCAACCACGATTGACGAGGGCTACGCCAAGTTTCTCGACCGTGATGGCAAGGCCGTCGCTTTCCATCACTATCGCTGCGCATGCGGCTGCAGGCTGCTCTCGTCGCTGATGAACTTCAACATCGCGTAATGCCGGTCGATCTTTCTCCAGTCGGACGCCCGAGCGCCTATCCGCGCCGCCCCAGGTTCTGGCCGTGGTGGTTCTGCATCTGGCTCGCCTGCAATGTATTCGGCGTTGCCATTGCGATGCTGCTTTGGCCGAAGGGAGAAGCGGCGCGCGGTGCATGGTTCTGGCTCTGTTTCGTTGGCTTTCCTAACGGTGCGTTCGTGTTCCTGTTTGCCATTGAGCGCGCTGGCTTCGAGGCGCTCTGGTACCGCGCGCGCTGGCGCAACCATCATCGTAGCCAGTGGCTGGCGGATCGGCTGCGCATCGCGCAGAAGCCACTCCAAGTGCTCGGCGTTGGCTATTGCCTGCCGCTTGGTGGAGAACCCGAACGGACGCTGGCCGGCGTGATAGCCGCCAAACAACGTCTGCCCGCCTCGCAGGTGCCGCGCGCTGGCTCGAAGCCCATCGAACATGCCCGCTTCGAGGAGGCCGACTGGCTGGTCGACGAACCGGTTGTCGCCGATCGCCTTACTGACGACCAAGCGATCGCTGCTCTCGGTCCAGCGAAACAGGTTTCGCTGCTCGCGCTCAAGATGGCCAAGTCGCTTGAGTCTCTGGCGACGAGCCTGCGAGCGCTCACGTGCTATGAGCGGGTCTGGTGGCCGCAGGTCCGCGTGCTGGCCGCGCCGGGCAAGGAGAAGGCGGATGTCGCGCGGGTCATCGATGCCCTGCGCATCGCGGGCCTGCCGCCGCTGGTGGTCCAGGCGGCACCGGCGACGGACGGGTTGATGGTCGCCGACGCATGGCTCGATGCCAAGGAGCGCCGCCCGCTACTCGTCGTGGCAACGGCGTGGCATGAGGACGGGCCACCCGAAGGCAGCACGGAGGGATGTGTCGCCGTGCTGCTCGCGCCGGGCTACTTCCATCTGCCCGAGGAGGTAAGGGTGGCCGCATTGCTGCACCGGCCCGTTCAGGGTCTTCCGGGCGAAGCCAAATACGGCTTCGCCAATGCGGCCGTATGGGGCAACGCTGCTTACACCTCGCTCGTGCGTGCCTGGATCACCCGGCCCGCCGACGGCGGCGACAAGGCGCTCAGTGCTGCCCATATGGATGCGATTGCGAAGGACGACGCGCAGCATCGGCCCGACCGCATGGTGGGCGACATGGGCGACGCGAACGGCTGGCTGTCCGTTGCCGCAGCCGTCGAGGCCTGGACTGCCGATGGCCCGCAACTCATCATTGACGGCCTGCAGTCCGCAGTCCTGCGCGTCACGCCCGCAACAACCGATAACAACCGGATTACCGATGACAGACCCCAGGCTTTCCCTGCAACCGCTTGAGTCAGCAACCACAACGGAGGAACCGGCACCCCCGGGCCGTCTCGCGATCTGGGGGCTGCCCGTTGCGGCCCTGGTCGTCGCCCTGCTTGCGATCGGCATCGTCTCGGTGCGCGGCGACATGGTGGGCGTCGCGTCCGGCGAGCCGAAGCTGAAGGCGATCATTGCCATCCTCGTCACCTTCGCCATCGTCGTCGTGACCCATCTCGTCCTGTTCGCAACCGGCGCTTACGCCTTCGCGGGACGCCTCTTTCACCGGGAAACCGGCGATCACACGAAGGCAGCCAAGCCGCTCAGGCGCGATGCGCGGCTGCAGCGCGTGTACGAGGAACTGCGCGTCTCGCACGGCTGGTTCTGGCGGCACCGCCTGCGCTGGCTGCTGGTGAACGGTACGGATGAACGCGTCGATCAGGTCGCGCCAGGACTCAGGCAGGCGGGAGTCATGCACGTGGCCGAAACCATTCTCGTGCATGCGTCGCCGGACGGCATCGAGGCGGCGAAGTGGCTGGGCCAGGTCCGTCGGCTGCGCCGCCGCCACCCGGTCGATGGCGTCGTGCACGTCGCGCGCGCGGACGACAGGGATACCGAACTGCCCCGCAAACTCTCGGGCATCGCTACCGCGCTCGGCTGGGCCGCGCCCGTCACGTTCCTGCACCCAGTCGAGGCGAAGGGTAGTCCATTCGAACACTTCGACGCGGTCGGCACCTTCATGCCGAACGATTCGCGCAGACAGGCACAGGAAGCCGCCGCCAGGTTGCCGGATCTGCTGAACGAGGTCGAGCAGCGGTCTGCGGACGCGGGCGTACACCTTTGCACCCAGAATAACCTTCGGGTGACCTGGCTGATGGAAATCTCGAAGTATGTCGGCGACCATGGTGAGCGCATCGGCGATGGCCTTCGGGGACTGGCTGCGTCGAACTGGCTGCGTGCGCCGCTCGCGGGCGTCATGTTCGCGCCGGTTTTTCCGGGGGCGACCGTCGTACCGGTGCCGGTAGCCAACGGCGACGGGACACCCAGCGAGCCTGTCGACACGCCAGCGGCAGTATCGGTCTCACGCGAGCAGCCCGCTGCGCTGCTGCCGGTGTGGCGCGAGATCGCGGGCGGATCGTCTAACTACCGGGGGCGGCGCGTCGGCTTCTACTGGCGTAACGCGCTCGCGATGCTCGTCATAGCCGCGGCGATTGTCTGGTGCGTGTGGATGATGGTCTCCTTCGTCGGCAACCAGCAGCTAGCACGCGAAGCAAATCAGACAGCGCAAACCGCTGTCGATGCAAAACCGCAAACCGCCGAGGCCTGGCGCGCCCAGCTCGCGCTCCAGCAACTGATGGAACGGCTCGAATACCGCCAGCAGCACGGCGCGCCGTGGTACCTGCGCGCGAGTCTTTCGCGCAACGACGACATCCTTGCGGCGCTCTGGCAGCCGTACCGGATCGCCGCGACGCATAACCTGCAGGAGCCCGTGGTGCGAACGATCACGCACCTGCTAAAGGCCGCAGGCGAGGCCCGCGCCGACGCACTGCAATCGCAGGATACGCGCGGCAGCACCTACAACGCGCTCAAAACCTACCTGATGCTTGGAGACCCTGCCCGCGCCGACGCCGCATTTCTGCGGGGCTCGCTGGTCGCGTTGTCGCGACGCCCGGTGGACATGCCCGAGGGCGAGCGCGACGACACGGGCCGCCGGCTCGCCGCGTTTTACGCCGATCACCTGAAGGGCCACCCCGAATGGCGCATCACACCCGACCAGAGCATCGTGAGCACGACCCGCAACATGCTGGTGACTCAGATGGGTCTCGCATCGGCCGACGACACGGTGTACCAGAGCATCCTCGACCAGGTCAGAGGCAAATACGCGGATGCATCACTCCAGACGCTGCTTAACGGCGCGGACGCGCAGGGCCTTTTCGGCACGTCGCAGGCGGTGCCTGGCATCTACACGCGCGCGGCGTGGGACGGCATGATCGCGGACGCGATCGACAGGGCCGCAAGCGAGCGACGCGTGAGCGGCGACTGGGTGCTGACCGGCGGGCAGCCATCGCAGACCATCGGTAACACCCTCGCACAGGGTGCGATCCGCACCAGCGCCGCAATTGACGAGAAGCGGGCTGCCGAAGAACTGAAGCAGCGACTGACAGCGCGCTACTTCGCGGAGTACACCGCCGCCTGGCAGACCATGCTCAACAGTCTCCAGTGGCAACCGGCATCGAACCTGAACGGCGCGATCGATCAACTCACCCGTCTCGCCGACGCGCAGACCTCGCCGCTGATCGCGCTGATGAAGTCGGTGCAGTATCACGCGCAGGCGGGACGACCCTCGCAGGCGCTGACCGATACGCTGGTCCGCAAGGCACAAAGCCTGATCGGCAACAACGACGACGCGAATGCCCCGACCGTCAATCCGCTGGACAAGTCATTCGGCCCGCTGCTTGCATTGATGGGAGAGAGCGGCGTTGCAGCGACGGACAGCGGAAACGGCAAGGCCGGTGCATCGACGAACGTCGCGCTGAGTGGCGTCAGCCTGTCGCGCTATCTGACGGCGGTCACGACCATGCGTCTGAAGCTGCAACAGATCGCAAGCAGTCCCGACGCACAGGCGATGGCGCGCTCACTCGCGCAGGCAGTATTCCAGGGCAAGCTCTCGGAGCTATCACAAGCACGCGACGACGCGGCGCTGACCGCCGCAAGTCTCGGTTCCGCATGGGCGGGCTTCGGTAACGCGGCGTTTGCGCAGCCGCTCGAAGCCGCGTGGCAGACGATCCTGCAACCGGCTGCGGCGAGCCTGAACGAAGCATGGCGGGCCAGCGTGGCCGCGCCGTTCAACGCGGCGATAAACGGACGCTATCCCTTCTTCGACACGCAGGCCGATGCGTCCTTCGCCGAGCTCGGCCGCTTCGTGCGTCCCGACACCGGCCTGGTCGCCCGTTTCATCTCGACGCAGCTCGCGGGCGTGCTGAAGCTCGAAGACGATCACTGGGCACCGAACGAACTGGCACCACAGGCACTCCAGTTCGATCCGAAGTTCCTTGCCGGCCTGCGCCAGCTCTCCACGGTCGGTGCGCAACTCTACATAAAGGGCGATGCCAACGAGCGCTTCGAGATGATGGCCTTGCCGACGCCGGACGTGACGCGCTCGGAACTGTCGGTGGACGGCAAGCAGATCGTCTACTTTAACCAGCAGGAAAGCTGGACGCCGCTCGTCTGGCCCGGCGATGGCCTGAACGGGCACGCGGGTCTGACGTGGCAGACACTCAACGCGGGCCTGAGGCAGGCGTTCGATTCGACGGGCGACTGGGCATTCCTGCGCCTGCTCGCAAAAGCCGAGGTGAAGCAGTTGGACAGTACCCGCTACCAGCTCACGTGGAACGACGCGAATGGCGAGCCGTTGCGTTATCTGCTGCGCACCCAGGTCGGAGCCGGTCCGCTCGAATTGCTGAAGCTGCGCGGCTTCCAGATGCCCGAAAGGATTTTTGTTGTCGGCAAGGCTGGTGCCGCACCGATGCTTCCTCCCCTGCCACCGGAATTGCAACCATGACCGCACCCTGGAAGAAAAACCCGACTGAGCACGAGAATCCGTTCCTCAGGTACTACGACGAAGAGATGCGCTACCTGCGCGAGGCAGGCCGCGAGTTTGCGCAGGCGCAGCCTGACGCCGCGCGTCGCATGGGAATGCTCTACGGCGAACCTGAGGGGGCTGTGCGCGCGGTGAACGAAGCCTTTGCATTTCTCTCGGCGCGGCTACGCATGAAGCTCGACGACGGCATGCCCGAGGTGACCGACGCGCTGCTCGATAACCTCTATGAGCACGCGGCGCGCGCTATGCCGTCGCTTTCGATCATCGAATGCACGCCGCTGAACCGAACGGGCGCAACTGCGGTGCCGATCCCCGCCGGAGCCGTCGTACGCTCAACGCCCGTCGGTCCCGATAAGGTTCAGTGCGTGTACCGGACGACGCAGCCCGTCGAGCTGTTACCGCTCTCGGTCGAGGATGCCGTCGTCGCCGTACATGCCGACGGGCGTACGGTGATCCGCCTGACGTTTGGTCTCTGGCTCGGGGAGCAGCGCGAGCGCATGGAGCTGTCGCGTATCCGCCTGTACCTGCATGGCGACCGGCCCGCTGCGGCTACGCTATACGCGGCGCTCACGCGGCAGGTCGCGTCAATCGGGCTGCGTCTGCCGTCAGTACGGGACGGCGCCTTGCAGCCGCTGGACGGGGTGCATTTCGAGGCGGCAGGCTTCGGCCCGTCGACGCGGCTATGGCCAGTCACAGACGCGAAGCGCGACGGGCAACTGGACCGCGAGCAGACGATGCTGGAGTATTTTGTGTTCCCGCAAAAGTTCCACTTCGTCGACCTGTGCGGGTTCGATGCTGCGGCGCTGCCGGCGGGTGAAGCGCAGATGACCTTCGAGATTGAACTCGATGCCCGGATGCCTGGCGACTATCCCGTCAGCCGCGAGAATTTCCGCCTGTTCTGCACGCCTGTCATCAACCTGTTTGAGGTCGATGCGTTGCCGTTGGAACCTGTCGGCTGGCACGACAGGGAGCACTGCATCCGCGTACAGCCTGGCATCGCCTCTCATGTCGAGCCGTACGATGTACTCGCGGTGATCGCCGCCGACCCGGAGGACAGCGCACGGCACGACTACCGGGCGTTTACGAGTTTCCGGCATCGTGGCTGGGCGTTGCGTCACGAAAAGCCTGAGCGCTACTTCCATACGTCGACGCGTTTCGGTCCGCTTGGGCGGGAACTCTGGGTGACGCTGGCGGGGCAGCTATGGGCCGGAACGTACCGGCACGCAGAGAACGACGAGGACCGTCCCGATCCGGACCGCTACCTGACGGTACGCGCGCTCGCCAATAACGGGCGTCTCCCGCGCATGGCGCTGGCCGAGGCGACGATCACTGAAACCGTATCGGACTTCACCGGGATTGCATCGGTGCGCAACCTCACGGCACCGTCCATGCCGCTCTATCCGCCGCGCTATTACCCGGGCTACGACTGGCGCGTATTGGGGCACTTTACGGCGGGTGGCGCGAACGAACTGAACCGGATCCATATGGAGGGCGCACCGGCGCTGCGTGAGACGCTGGAACTCTACGACTGGACGCCAGACGACGGGGTCTCGCGTCGTATCGACGCGATCAGGGACGTCCGTTTCTCCGAGAAGCAGAAGGTGGAGCGGGCATACGTACAACGTATTGCGTGCGCATATGTCGAACTCGATCCGACCGCGTTCGACGGGCCGGGCGATGCTGCGCTATTCGGCGAAGTGCTCAATCACTTTCTGGGGCGCTACGCGAGCCTTCATGTTTCCATGCAACTGGTACTGAGCATCGGTGGCAAGGAGACGGTCTACCCGCGCACCGATTTCGAAGGAGCGCCTTTCTGATGAAAACCCGGATCAGACGATGCGTGACCGGTGTGGTCTTCGCGCTTGCGGTCAGCGGGTGCGGGACCTGGCAGTCGGTGAAGGACGGCACCGTGGATGTCACACGCGCGGTGTTCGAGACGAAGGTCAAACAGATGAACCTCGTGGTGACGGCACGCGGCGCACTGAACGAGGATGTGCGTGGCGCGTCACTTCCGGTTGTGCTGCGCATCTACCAGTTGAAGGACGACAAGCCTTTCGTCACAGCGACCTACGCGCAACTGCTCGCGGGCAACGAGGCGCTGAAGGCCGCGACGCTCTGGAGCCGGGACGTGACGCTGGGACCGGGGCAGACATTGAAGATCTCGGAGCCGATCGGCGACGCAGTGAACTACGTAGGCGTGGCGGCGTTCTTCCACAATACGGCCAACACCGAATGGTCCGTGCTCGTGCCGAAATCACAGTGGAAGAAGACCGATCCAGTGAGGCTGCTGGCAGTGGACCGCACACTGCAAATTGACGCGGAGCATCAGTGAGACTTCTGTACAGCCGGATGGTGGCCGTTAGCCGAGTGCATTGACGTTGTATTGCGCTTCGCTCAGCCAGATGGACCCTGTCTCGGCGACAGCAAACGCCGGGCGCACGATCCCGACATCCACGTCATCGAGCGCACGGGGATCGTCAACCAACGCGATGTCACGCGTGCCCGTGAACTCGGGCGTCGCTGAACAGAACACCGTGGCATCGCGGAAACGCGAGCGGACAAATTGCTCGAGGCTGGTGTCCTCCGGCAGTGGGCACCAGACGCCGCCAAGCCGGTCGAGCGATTTGCGGAAGCTCTTCACCTCCGGTGGCAATGCGCTATCGAACATCGGCACCTCCGGCAAGCGGCGCGGCACGGGTGAGACCTCGCGCAAACGGGACAAAATCATATCGCGGCTGTTCATTTACTGCTCCTCTTGAGATACCAATCGCGAAATGTTTCCTTGGGCGCATCAGGCATCTCACGGTGCCTGCCCCACGCATTGAGCGGGTTGTAGAGCACGGCGCGCGGCAACACGGAAACGGCCGTCCCGGCTGTCTTGACGGCCGCCCGGTACAGCGCCGGGTGCGACAGCACCTGGCCGGCCACCTTCATGGCCTCCTGCTTGACGAACGGAAGCTCGTGCTGCTCGGCGACGATCTGCCGCCACTTGTAGATCTGCTCGTGTATGTTGATCCTGACGGGGCACACGCTCGTGCAGCTGCCGTTCATCGTCGAGGCAAAGGGCAACCGGCTGTACTTCTTCAGGTTGAAAGTCGGATTGATGATCGCGCCGATCGGACCCGAATAGACACCGCCATAGCTCAGGCCGCTGCTGCGCCGGTAGACAGGGCATGTGTTCATGCACGCTCCGCAGCGGATGCACTTGAGCGAATACCAGAAGTCGTTCATGCCGAGCCGTTCTGAACGGCCGTTGTCGACCAGCACGAAATGCATTTCGCTATCCTTGCGTGGACCGCGAAAGTGCGACGTGTACTGGGTGATCGGCGAGCCGATGGCGTTGCGCGAGAGCATGCGGATAAAGACGCCGAGATGTTCGAGCTTCGGAATCAGCTTCTCGATGCCGATCGACGCTATATGCAGCGGCGGCACGTTCGCGCTCAGGTCCGCGGTGCCCTCGTTGGTACAGACGGTAATGCCGCCCGTTTCCGCAACCGCGAAGTTGCAGCCGGTCATGCCCGCGTCGGCGTTGAGGATAAGCGGACGCGTGGCTTTTCTCTGCGCTTCGGCAAGCTTAGGGATGTTGCTCTCGTTCGGGTCGGTGCCAATCTTCTCCGAGAAGATCTTCGCTACGTCCGTGGCGAGCTTGTGCACGGCGGGGACCACGATATGCGAGGGAAGCTCGTCATCGAACTGCTGGATTTGTTCACCCAGATCCGTTTCCACGACGGTGATGCCGCGCTCCTCAAGGTACGGGCGCATCTCGCACTCTTCGGTCAGCATCGACTTGCTCTTGACGAGCAGCGTAAGCACCTCACGACGACCGTCGTAGACGACGGCGAGAAGCGACATCAAAGTGGTGCCCATCATTTTCGATTTGATGGACATCACTGTGACAGAGTCG
>NZ_CADFGP010000107.1 GCF_902833905.1 Paraburkholderia tuberum STM678
CCATAGCTGCTCCGGTTGCTTCCGGCTGGAGCGGTTGCCGGGTGGGGCTTACACCCACTGGGAAAGCGCCGCCTTTACACGGCGCACGCCATCTCCGGCCGTTGGCCCGTGCCGTCATGTGCACTTTCGAACGGCGCGTTCGCATGCGGAAGCGGCCATCCCAGCCTAACCAGGCGTCCGAGCCGAGATCCCTCGGTGAGCCTCGATCTGCGGCTCGACTTGCACGTTGGGTGCGCAAGTGATATCTCGAAACAGCACCCGATCCATCACCGTGGGCTCCCGCTTCCCCCCAGCGGCGGCTCGTTGCAGGGTCCGCCTTTCGGCGCCACTGCCTTTTGGCGGCCTCGAGTTGGCACATGGGCTCAAACGATGGGCGACTGAAACAAAGCCATTGCGCTTTCAATGGCGCGCGTGCGACCTTACAAGTCACCAGCATTACGAACCGAGCGAGAGATCAATATGGGTATCGGTGCCACGCGCGACTCCCTGTCGCATATTTTTTTCCAGCGCTGCTTCTGGCTGTTTGTCGTGCTGCTCGTTCTCATCGGCGCGGTGTCGTTCGTCCCCGCGAGCGACCACGGCCGCCTGATTGTGAATGGTGTCAACATGTTCCTCCTCATCGCGACGGTCGCAGCTGTCGGGCGCACGACACTGTCGTTCCTCATCGCGCTGTTACTCGCCGTTCCCGCGGTGTGGTTCCAGTATCTCGGTCTCTGGCGCGACAGCGACACGGATCTGGCATGGTCGTGGATGTTCAGCGCCGCACTTTACTTCATGACCACCGCGTATCTGCTCCGCTACGTTTTCCAGCCGAGGATCATGACGCAGGACAAGCTGTTTGGCGCTGCGGCGGCTTATCTCCTGATCGGTGTGCTCTGGGCGTACCTTTACGCGATGATCGGATTCGTCTATCCGCAGTCGTACATGATCGTCGGGCAACCGGGGCGACTGGTCTATGCCGATGCCCTTTACCTGAGCATAACCGTGCTCACCAGTACGGGCTTCGGAGACATAACGCCGCTCACGCGCCCGGCGCGCGGCATATGCATGATCGAGCAGATAACCGGAGCTTTGTTCGTCGCGATACTCATCGCCCGCCTGGCGGGGGTGTATCCGCCGCGAGAGAGTTACATCGACGACAGAGCGCCGTAGGCGGTCAATGAGTGTGCCTGCGCGCGCAACCCGGCTTCCGAAAGACGGTAGCCGCGATTGCCATGGTCGCGTGCTGCCAGTCGTGGCAAGGCAAAAGTCGATCGTACGACGATCGTCAAGGCTCGCCCACAAAGGCACAAAGGGGCATTCGCATCTGGCAGTACTGTCGTGCGTCTATCCGATACTGGGATAGTGCTTTGATAACCTGAGACAGTTATTTTGCATTCTTTGGGACCCCGCGAGAGAGCCATTTATCCTGTCTGCTTCATGGCTCCGCCCGATCAATAACGTCGCTGCCGTAGCGGCGTTATTGCGCACCGCGTCGCGTTGACCCTGCTCGATCGCACGACCCGCTCAAGGCATCTGCTTGCGGAGGACCGAGGCTCGCCTGTACCGCGGACACGCGAGAAGTGGGAGAATCGTCAGGCCCGACGGTGCACAACTATCTGTTTCGGAGGCACGCCATGCGCAAACTCATATTGGGCATTGTCGAATTCCGCGAGAAAATGCTGCCGCAGTATGCCGAACAGTTCAGCAAGCTTGTGCTCGCCCAGACACCTGATGCACTCTCTTCATCACATGCTCGGACAGCCGGGTTGTGCCAGACCTGCTCGTATCTACTCATCCGGGCGATCTATTCACGATGCGCAACGTCGGTAACCTGATTCCGCCGGCGACCGCAGAGGGGGCGTCGACCGGCGACCTCGCCGAGGCAGGCGCGATCGAGTACGCAGTGTGGGTGCTGAAAGTCGCGAATATTGTCGTGTGTGGGCATTCCTAATGCGGTGCGATAAAAGCCGTATATGCACACAACCCGAAGCTGAAAACGCCGAACCTCGATAAATGGCTTTACCACGCCATCAACGCGGCGTTTCGCCTCGAACACGAAGGCCCGCTCGACGACAGGCTGAAGCCGCACGACCAATTGTCGCAACTCAATGTCCTCGTGCAACTCGAGCATCTGATGAACTACCCGATCGTCCGCCAGCAGGTCACGGCCAAGGCGCTGGTATTGAGCGGCTGGTGGTTCGACATCGCGACCGGCGACATGTATGCCTATGAGCGGGCGAGCCGCTCATTCGCTCATTCGAAGTCATTGACCGCGCGCTGGCTGAGCGGCTTGCTGCGCGCCTTGCCTTTCGCGCGCGGTAAAAGCCGGCGCTGTTCTCTTGAAGTGCCTTTCAGGTTCAGGGGAGCGTAGTCAGCATCAATCCTCCGTTGCGGACCGCATGGTAATGACTTGTTGCGAATCACTGAAGCGGACGCGGTGAACTGCTGTTGGTAAACGCGAACGGCGAAAATGGCCAACGATTTGCCGGATGGCAGTAACGCACGGATGCCCCTTTTGACCTCGAGAGCGGCCATTGAGGTTGCTTGAGGCTACTCTTGATCAATCGTGCGTCGCGTGCGTCTATTTCCGCTTCATGGAGAGGCTGACGCATCGGATGCCGGCATTGCCCCTCGTCTATAATTCCCGAGTCGGAACCTTAATGATCGCACGGAGCCCTATTTTATGAGTCAACCCCGCGGACGATATGCGGGACCTCGGGACAGCGGCCAACGCCAATCTCGCCACGCGAAAAAATCTCCGCCCAACCGGCAGGGACATCCGTACGTGAAGGCACCTCCTCGAGACTCCGCCCAGACTGCGTCGATTTTCAAAACACGATCGTTTCGGTTTCTCGTCGATGCGGTGGGTGCAGAGAATATCGCGTTAGGACTCGAATCGAACATGACGAGGGTGGCTGAACTGATGAAGGGCGAAGGATTCACGCCCGAGACCGCTTTTCATATGGAAACCACGCTCGGGCTGCCGCATGGTTTCTTTGACCAGCCCCATCCTTCCCTCGCGCCCGAAACCATCGCCCGCCTAAAGTCGCCGCTTGACTTCGTCAAGACAGACAGCGAGCCAGAAATTGTGTCTGAAACACTTATGCCGGCGTCCGCCCGAAACGGCGGCCAACAATCAATTCTTGAGGATAACCTGTCCGAGGAAATGGAAATGCCAAAGAAAGCAGTGGTCGGGTCGCCGGTGGCCGTCAAAAAGAGTCGAAGCCAGTTGGCCAGACAAACTGACGCGCATACGCGAGGAAAAGCTTCGCCGTCGAAATCCAGGACCTCTTCCGAAACGACCAGGCAGCAACCGCTGGCATTAGACGACAGCGCCACAGTCGAAAACGTTCGACGGCGTAACCTTCACGTCCTCACGGGTCGTAACGGGTCCAAGGCAAGGCTCGGGGTAGTCATGGAGATGACCGGTTCCAACATGGCCCATCGGCTGTATGGCAAGAAACGCATGGACGATGTCGAAGCAAACCGTTTCACGGAACGACTTGGTTTGCCTTCTGGCTGGCTGGACTCGCCGCGCTCGGAAGCCGAGATTCCCGAGTCGGTGTCGCTGCTGCTCACTCCTGCTTCGCGCGGACGAGCGTCCGCGGATCAACACGAGCCCATCGCGGCCCCTGCGAGCGACGGAGCGTCAGGGAGACCCGTAAATGCGAAGGCGCACACGCGGCGCGCGCGGCGCGCGCGGCCGGGCGTCCCGGTCGAGCCGGAAAGCGCCTCGCCTGCGTCAACGAAGGTCGCAGAGGAGAAAGAGACGCCCCTCGCCAGCGACCACAACCCTACAATCGGTGGGCCCGCCGAGTCCGCCGGTCCCTCCTCTGAAGGCAGTGATGGCAAGCTGAAGGCATTTACACCGACAATCGCTGAATCGCTTCCAGTCACTGAAGTCCCGCAGCAAAACCCCGTGTCGCTTCCCGCTTCCGTCACCAGCCTAGACAGTCTCCACGGTATCGCGCCAATCGCGGAGGCGTTGATCAAGACGCTGGCAGGTAAGGCACGCACGGGCCGACTGGACGAATTGAAGGCTTTGGAGCTTTTGCAGCAGGCAGTCCTGCTGTGAGTCGGCGGTAGCCCGCGGCGACCTACCGTCCCTTGGAGCACGACACGCATCGGGCCAGCCCGGCGCGGTGCGCACCGACAATCGCCATTATCCGGTCGACCATTGACTGCTCATGCCGTCGTTCGAAACAACACGAGCCGCCAATGCACGCGTCTGCGCCTTAATGGTCGAGAAATGGCCGTAGCTTGGCGGCGCGATTCGGGTGCATCAGTTTTCGCATTGCCTTGCTTTCGATCTGCCGGATCCGTTCGCGCGTCAGGTCGAACTGTTTGCCCAGCTCCTCGAGCGTGTAGTCAGACGCGGTATCGATCCCGAAACGCATCCGCAGAACCTTCGCTTCGCGCGGCGACAACTCATCGAGCGCGTCATTAATCGCGGCGCGCAGATTCGCCGCTACGGCCGCATCCGCGGGTGATGCCGCCATCGGATCCTCGATCATATCGCCAAGCGTCGCGTCAGCATCCTCGCCCACCGGCGTCTCGAGCGATACGGGTTGCCTCGCGACCTTCAACATGCCGCGAACTTTCTCTTCCGGCAGTTCCATGCGCTGCGCCAACGCGGCGGGATGAGCCTCGCGTCCGGTCTGCTGCAAGATCTCGCGGGAAATCCGGTTCATCTTGTTGATCGACTCGATCATATGCACGGGCACCCGGATCGTGCGCGCCTGATCCGCAAGCGAACGCGTGACGGCCTGCCGCACCCACCATGTTGCGTAAGTCGAAAACTTCCACCCGCGTCGATATTCGAATTTGTCGACGGCTTTCATCAGCCCGATGTTTCCTTCCTGGATGAGGTCCAGGAAGTGCATGCCCCGGTTCACGTACTTTTTGGCGATGGAGATCACGAGGCGCAGGTTGGCCTCGATCATCTCGCGCTTCGCCTGACGCATCTTCGACTCGGCCGCCATCATCTGCCGGTTGGTCTTCTTCAGCTGTTGCAACGGCAGTCCTGCCTTCGCTTCAATATCGATAAGCTTCTGCTGTTCAGCCTGAATCGCCGGCAGGCTGCGCAAAAGCGCTGCGCCGTACTCGCGCGACGCTGCACCCGTGCTTTCAGTCCAGGAAAAATCAGTCTCGTGTCCGGGAAACGACTCGACGAAGTTCTCGCGCGGCATGCCGCACCGGCCAACGGCAATTTGCAGAATATGCCGCTCGACCGCACGCACCTGTGCGACCTGCTGCTGCACGTCGGTACATAGCCGATCGATGGTTCGGGCCGTAAAGCGAATGTGCGCCAGCTCGCGCTGGATCGCTTCACACAGGCGCTCGCGGGCCGCCCGTCCCTCCCCCTGCGCAGCGTCGGCACCTGGAATCTGATCGAACAGCTCGCGCACCCGTGCAAATATGACGAGGCTGTCGCTCGTGAGCTGTTTCAGGCGCGCTTCGTTCGCCCTCGCGGCGTCCCGTTCTCCGAACTCGCTGTCATCATCGCCGTCGTCGCTCTCGACGTCGTCACCGTCAGCGGTGGCCTGCTCGATGTCCGGCGTTTGAGCCAAATCTGCCGAGGACAATTCGACCGAGTCGGTCTCTTCATTAATACCGTCGACCAGTTCGTCGATCGGCAATTCGCCGATTTCAATCTGCTTCGCGTTTTGAAGGATCACGGAGACAGTCGCCGGGCAAGCCGCAATCGCCTGGACCATTTCATGGAGGCTGCCTTCGATTCGCTTGGCAATCTCAACCTCGCCCGCACGAGTCAAGAGTTGGGCCCCACCCATTTCACGCATATACATCCGGACGGGATCGGTCGTGCGCCCGAATTCAGAGTCCACGGTGGAAAGCGCGACCTCGGCCTCCTCGTCGGCCTGGTCGTCAGACACAGCTGCCGGCGTCGCGTCGTTCAGGAACAGTGTCGCCGCGTCGGGCGCCTGCTCGTACACGGCCACGCCCATGTCATTGAAGGTGCTGACAATGGTTTCAATGGCAGCGGTCTGCGCGAAGTTATCCGGCAGGTGATCGTTGATTTCGGCGTGAGTCAGGTAGCCGCGTTCCTTGCCCAGCTGGATGAGTGCGCGCATCTGGCGACGCTGCTCTTCGTCCTGCGGCACCATGTCCATCGGCAGCAGGACTGCGACGGCCTTGCCCTTCGATGCGCGCCGGGCCGACACGTTCGGCGTTGGTGCAGCCGTGTCTGGACGAGAGTTGCTCCAATCAACGTTTGCCATAGATCCTCCTGGACGGATTTGCCCAGCGATCGCGAGCCCAGAGGGCGCCCGCACCACAGCGCCAAGCCGTGCACATTTCACGGCGGGAGGCAGGCACGAGTCTCAGGATCGCAACGGGGGCGATGAATGCGGCCCGCTGATGAGCGGGCGCTAGGGAAGCGCAAGAACTGGCGCAAAGACAACTACAGGCTAATATTGTAACCGAGATTGCTGCAATGCACCAATTCGCCTCGGCGGCATCAGGGCATCTGCGTCCTGTCCTCCTTTTCACTCACCCGCCTTGGTGGTCGCCCCAGCAATGCGGCGCTGGGATGGACGCCGATCCCTTTCCGCTAGTTAATCGGATTACTTGGCACCGCTCGAAACGATATGACCTTTCCAAGTTTGTACGTTTCGTCGGTGCTGTCCGCTTCTAGCGTACAGTCGCTCAAAAAAGTACCTGCTGCCACAGCGCCGGGGGAGGACTGCCATACGAGGGGAGATGACTTGTACGCCAATGGCAATATGTACGTTTTTGGAATACACTCCTGCAAAAGCGTACAACAGGACATCCCTGATGGCTGTAACCGACCGCCTCTCTGCCACCGAGCAAACGGCGCTTAGCCTCGCATGCGAAGCCTTTTCCGCTGCGACGCAGCGCTTTCACGCCGAGCCTCGCGTTGACGTCACCCCGAGCCCGGATGCGGCGGATGCGGCAATCCACTTCTCCGTGTCGGGCAAGCACTTCGACATGCCAGTGGTGATCGCCGCCAACGCTGGCTCCCCGAGCGCCGCTGCGGCCCTTGTCCAAAAAAATGCTCGGCTCGACGACCCCGCAGGCGCCCGGCCGGTGATGCTGGTCACGTCCCATGTGTCGTCGAGGCTCGCTGAGAATCTCATCGCCAACCGCATTCCGTTCGTGGACACCGCGGGGAATGTCTACCTCGAGCAGCCCGAGTTAACGGTCATGATCACGGGCCGCGAAAACCCCAGGCTCAGGCGGACGGACATCACCTCGCGATCGACGACCCCGAAGGGGTTGCGTGTATCGTTTGCACTCGCCACCCAACCCGGTCTCGTTGAACAGCCCTACCGCACCATTGCCAATCAGTCGGGCGTGGCGCTCAACACGGTCAACCTGGCAGTCGATGACCTGATCGCGCGCCGGCTCGTCATCATAAAGAACGACCGCCGCATGATCGTCCACCGGCGCCACTTCATCAAAGACTGGGTGAGCCACTATGCCACCGGTCTGCGCACGAAGCTGGGAGCCCGGCGTTACGCGAGCGGCGTGGGCATCGATTGGTGGCAAGGCGCGCCGCTTGCGGACTTCAACGCCCGCCTTGGCGGAGAGTGCGCGGCTGAAGCACTCACGCATGCGAACAAGGCCGTGTCAGTAACAGTCTATGCGCATGGCGGCGTGTCGTCACCGCTCGTCAAGGCTGCACGCCTGCGCCCTGACCCACATGGCGAGGTTGAGATACTCGAGTCGTTCTGGCCTGAACATGCCGAACCAAACTGGGACGTCGCGCCTCGCGTCGTTCACCCGGTGCTCGTCTTTGCCGATCTCATGCTCTCGTCCGATAGCCGTAACCAGGCCGTTGCACAGACGCTCTATGAACGCTTCCTCGATCAGTAAAGTGCCGGCCGACCGGCCCGTGCATCCCCTTACCATCGCGCTGCTCGCCGCTGTGAAGGATGCGTGCCAGAAACTCGGGACGCGGTTCGTACTCGCGGGCGCAACCGCGCGCGACATCCAGTTCCTGCACCTGCACGGAGTGAAGGCCCCGACCGCCACTCGAGACGTTGATGTCGCGGTTTGCGCGGTGAGCTGGGAATTCCACCAGCGCCTGATCGTCGAGCTTCTCGCGACTGGTCAGTTCACGCACAACGCGAAAGCCCAACAGCAGCTCCTTTTCCGGCGCGAGCCCGGCGAATACGGCGTGCAGCTCGACCTCGTTCCCTTCGGGCCGATCGAAACGCCGCCCGGGGCCATTGCATGGCCGCCCAATGGCGACATCGTCATGAACGTGCTCGGCTTCGAGGAAGCGGTCGAGACGGCGCAACAGGTGGATATCGGCGAAGGTCTCGTGGTCCCCGTCGTTGCCATTCCGGCATTCGTGCTGCTCAAGATCATGGCCTGGCAGGACCGGCGAAACGAGAAAAATACCGATGCGTCGGACCTGCTGTTCACGCTTCGGCAGTTCTTCTTCGCCGGAAACGATGTACGCGTCTACGACGAGGCAATGGATCTACTCGAAGCGTGCGAGTTCAAGGTCGAAATTGCGGCCGCAGGTCTGCTTGGCAGAGACGCCCGGGAGATGGCTCATCCGCAGACGCGGGAAGCGGTGGGCCGCATCCTGCAGACGCCCGGGACCTACGCCGCGCTCAAGGCCGACCTGGTTGCGCGCGCTGCGACGTTCATGTTCGGCGAGTTTGTCGACGATTCGGACGACCTGCTCGACGCTTTCAGGACACAATTCCTTTTCGGCAGTTCGGCTAGCTAACCGACGATTCGGGCGTTTGATGCCGCGGTCAACTGGGGCCTCCTAAAGACGAGACCCGAACACCAAGCGATGAAGTGAAGCGGGCACCACAGATGAGCGACGTGTTTTCGGCGCCGAGGTGAAGTCGCTTCAATGGAGCGTTGTGCGTTTTCCTAGGCACGTACGTATCACACCGACGGCTACCCGGCCAGGTCCTTTTGTCAGCTAGTTTTGGGGCGAAGCCCGAGTGCGATGGCGGATCACTCTGACCGTTAGTTGCGCTTTTGACGGGAAGACATTGAACGGTAGCGACCGTGGCGATATGCTCGCAACCTTCCAACACGGGAAGTACAGAAAATACATCCGCCGCACGGATAAACCGCATGCTAAATGCCCGAGTCGCGATTGGTCATCGATGCGCGCAGCCATGGCTCGCCGATGCGGGCCGTCGATCGCAAGCGAAACGACAGCCGGTGCGACGGAGGCCGAACATCGGTACAACTCGCGTGCTATTGATACTTCGCCGCCATCCATTTGCAACGCAGCTACCGTTAGAGACGCGGAATGTCTCAACGCTGATCAATCATGTCGCCTCCATAGATGCAGACCGGATTAAAATGCCCGAACTGAGCAAGCAACCGCAACCGCCCGCACGACTTGCAGTGCTTGGAGGCGGCAACCCTTACACGATCAAGAATCTCGACGCAGCTACCGCGCATCTGGAACAGGCCGTTCGCTTCGACCGCACAACACCGGTTTTCGGTCAAAGCTATTGGCATTTGCGCGTACGCCAAGCATGCCTAACACCCGGCATCGCCCCTGCGCAGTTGCGCAGACTGCAACGGCTTCTCGCCATGCTCGCGGCCAGTTGACAGCACGTGCGGGAAGTACGTCCCACTCGACCTATTTCAAGATCAACGGTTCTCCGAATTAGAAAGGACTTTCCCCATCCCGTGGCGTAGCAATATGCCACGATGGTTGGTGCTGGCAACCCATCTGAGAAGGGGAAAGTCATGGAGAAGATTACTCGTATCGGCGTCGACCTCGCCAAGAACCTGATCGTGGTACATGGAGTCGACTCAATGGAGCGCGTGGCAGTCAGAAAGGCGATCCCAAGGCAGAAGTTTCTCGAATGGTTCGCCAATCTCGAGCCCTGCCTGGTGGCCATGGAAGCCTGCAGCGCGGCCCACTACTGGGGCCGAAAGCTACGCGCGCTCGGCCACGAAGTCCGCCTGATCGCCCCACAGTTCGCCGCGGCGTACCGCAAAGGCGGAAAGCACGTGAAGAACGACCGGCTGGATGCGGAAGCCATCTGTGAAGCAGCGAGCCGCCCCCATATGCGTTTCGTCGCGCTGAAGACCGCTGACCAGCAGAACGTGCTGGTGCTGCACCGGATGCGCAGCGGCTTTGTCGAGGAGCGCACAGCACTCGTCAACCGCCTGCGTGGCGAACTGTTCGAGTTCGGCGTGTTCCTCCCACAAGGCATCGACGCGTTCCGTGCCCACTTCATCGAGGCACTGGAGGACGGGACCACAGAGCTGGACGGTATCGCACGCGCCGCGCTCCTCGCCGGCTGGCATCATATCCACGCCCTCGACGAGCAGATCGCGTGGTGTGACTCGCAGATTGCCGCGCGGGTCAAACATGACGCCAACGCGCAACGTCTCATGGCCATCGTTGGTATCGGGCCGCTCACCGCGTCGGCCGCCGTCGCGACCGTCGGTGACGCGCGCGTGTTCAGGAACGGACGGCAATTTTCCGCCTGGCTTGGCTCTGTGCCCAAACAGGCCAGCAGTGGCGGTAAGACCCGGCTCGGCCACATCACCAAGTCAGTATGACTCCCGTGGCAGCGAGGCTGGCCGCCGTGGGGAAGTGAAGCGCGGGTTAGCATGCTGCCAGAGCCGCAAGAGTGTGGCCGGAGCCACCACTCAACGGTTTATTTCCGGCACGGAGGCCAGCATGGAAAACGATAGCACGTTATACGTTGGGCTGGACGTTCATAAGGACTCGATCACGGTTGCCTACGCGATCGACATGGGCGACGTGGAACTGCTTGGCAAGATCGGCACCACGCAGATCGAGATCGATCGTCTGTGCAAACGGCTGCAATCGAAGGCACGGCACGTTCGTGTGGTCTATGAAGCGGGTCCCTGCGGGTATGGCCTGTATCGACGGCTTATCGCGAAGGGTTTCGATTGCATGGTGTGTGCGCCGTCGTTGATTCCGCGGAAACCAGGTGACCGCGTCAAGACCGACCGGCGTGACGCGATCAAACTGGTACGCTCGCTGCGAGCCGGTGATCTCTCCGCAGTTCACGTGCCAACCGTAGAAGACGAGGCGTTTCGTGATCTCGCCAGGGCGTGGTCGTCCGTCCGCGACGACCTGAAGCAGGCTCGACAGCGACTGAAGTCTTTTCTGCTGTCGCACGGCGTACAGTACTCCGGCCGGGCGAACTGGGGCCCGGCCCACCGGCGCTGGCTGAGCACTCTTTCGTTTAGTAGTGCATGGCAGAAACTGGCGTTCACCGAACACAGGCGTACCATCGAGGACCGGCTGGCGCAATGTGAACGCCTGGAACTCGCGCTACGTGAGGCAGTTACCGGCTGGCGGTTCTATCCGGTCGTGCTGGCCCTGCAGGCGATGCGCGGCATCCAGTTTGTCTCGGCCGTTGGCCTGGTGTCCGAAGTTGGCGATCTGTCGCGCTTTGAACACCCACGGCAGTTGATGGCATGGTTCGGCGTCACGCCCTCGGAACATTCGTCCGGCGGCAAGAGACGTCAGGGCAGTATCACCAAAACCGGCAACAGTTATGCAAGAAAGCTGCTGGTCGAGTCAGCCTGGAGCTACCGGCATCCGGCACGTGTAAGCATTGATATCCAGCGCCGGCACGAGGGTATCCCGAAGCAGATCATCGATCGTGCCTGGGATGCACAACTGCGACTTTGTCGCCGGCGAGCTTTGCCTGCCAGCCGCGCGTCAATCTGGATGAGCTGGTCGAACTCGCCTGGCGCTGGCTGCAGCTGCAGCCCGACAGCCTCCTGACCCAGTGGTTCAACCGGCGCTTTGCCGGCGGCGGCAAGCGCATGCGGCGCGTGGGCATCGTGGCGTTGGCGCGGCGCCTGGCTATCGCGCTGTGGCACTACCTCGAGCACGGCGAGATTCCGGCCGGCGCCTCGCTCAAGCCGGCAGCTGCCTGAAATTCCGGGCAGCACGGGTACCACGCAACGCCTTCGCACGCAACACGTCATCATGATCCAGGGTCGACGCGCCCGGAACGTCGGCGGGTCACGGCACCCCGTGACCGTCTCGCAGAGATGGGGCGCGCCCATAACCGGGGTTTGCCAGCGCGCCTTGCGCGCATGCTGCATGAGGTGCAGGGTGTTGGCGCCCTGCACGGATAGAAGTTCGTTCGGGCACTGGCTCGAACGCTCATCACACCCCGACCCCGGACCAGGATGGCACAGCCATGTCGCGCCAAGGCATCACGCGCTCAACAACCTACAGGAGCCACCATGAAATCCAAGCCCTTCACGTGATCAAAAACGGCTTGACATACAAGTCCCCATAGA
>NZ_CADFGP010000108.1 GCF_902833905.1 Paraburkholderia tuberum STM678
CATCGTATCAATCCCTGGATCAGCCCCCTCCCTTTCTCTTCAAGCACTTACCCGCGTCTTCTCCTCCATGTAGGCTTAAGTAAGTGCCATTCGCTCTAGAGGGCTTACCGCCCCATGCGGCTCCGCGCGTCGCTCAGACCGCCGATCATGGATTGCCGTTTCTCATGGGGCATCCCGAACTCATCGTCGCGACACTCAGGCGGCTCGTTACCTTCGGTTGAACAGGTTAGCCTTATCGCTGAACGAGTCTTGTCGACCGCATCGCCGCCGGTGCGACGTTGGGAGTTCAAGCGCAGATAACAAGATGGACCGGTCGTTCATGACGGCGCCTCAGAGGCAGCAGCTCGGCCAATGCCGACATTGGGGCGGTCCGGGTTGTGCGTCAGCAATATTGCGGATTCCTGACGGTGGCGGCATCGAGCAACCCGACGGCAGCTTTCAATATCAGCGAACTCACACTATCGACCCTGTAGCCGCCGTCCACCGTCTTTTTACCCGGACGCCCGTTTCCCAAAGTTAAGCAGTCGATCGCGCGTCCAGACGCAGCGACGGAATCGGCAGAAATGCCCGAAGGCGGAACCGATGCTCCAAGAGTTGAATCCCCGAATCCCCTTGGTCAACGCTTGGAGGACGCTGTCGCCAAGGCTACCTTTGAGCGCACATGCGTCCAATGTTACGCCCCTTCCTCAACAGCAAATGCCCTTCCGTCACACATCAATTCGGCGTTCCGACGAAGTACACCGATTTCCCTGTATCGGATAACGCAAGAATTAATAGGGTTTTCCCTGATGTAATTGTGCGACTGTTTGCCTGCCACCCAAGCCAGTAAATTCGACGGAGGCTCAATGAAGAGACACGCGCTGCTCTGTGAGCCTCTCAGACTCTCTCGCTGGCTTTAGAGTCGCGAAAGCTTGAACGCGGTTTGACGAGAGCACCTGGCACCCACCGGCTAATTTAAGGAACATTCAATGGAACACTACAGCGGTACCCTTTCCCCCGAGGCCGCAAACGTCTCCGCTGATCTTTTAGAGAGACTTGCATACGCTACGACGGAAACAGCCCCACTAGTAGCAGGTCGCCGAACATTCTTCAATTATCGGGACCTCGGTGTTTCCGACGCCACAGACGGTCGAATGAGGGCGCAGGTGACCATGGCGACAGGCGTGATGCAGCAGACCGGTTGGCATTACCATGTTTGCGAAACGCAGTTTATTTTCACCCTCCGAGGCTGGATAGATCTTCAGTTCGAAGATGGTCGAGTTATTCGGGTTGGCGCTGGAGAATCGCTTTATATTCCACCTGGTCTCAAACACAATGAAACGGCAATCTCGGAAGATTTCGAGTTCTTGGAAATTTCAGTGCCGGCCAAGATGGGAACAATACCGTGCGAACCTCCTGAAGGTTTAAAGATCCTCGGCTGAATTGCACGACGTACCGCTTGGCTCGAAGGCCCACTGAGACGCAGTAAGCATGACATGAAGTCGTGCTTACCATGCAAGCTAACGGTTCTAACCAACCACGCAGCATGCAGCAGCGACAATGTTCTGCTTGTCCTGCTTTCCTTGGCGAAGCCGACGTTGCACGCAACAAAGACCGCGAAAGTCCGACGGCTGGACGGAGCCTATGTATCAGTTCAACGGGTATGATGCTTGGTATGTTCGTTACATAAGTCGTCTGGCCGATTGACCTGTCCGGCGGCTGAAGCCCAGGCGATGAAAGGAAGGCCGAAACTGCATCTGTCGTTAAGTCCCGAGGACAGAGCCGCGCTCAACGACTTCGCGCAGCGCGGCGGCACTAGTCCAGCGCTGGCTTTTCGCGCCCGAATCGTCCTGGCCTGTGCAGAGGGACTGGACAATGCGGTTGTGGCCGCTCGCGTTCAGTCGACGGCGCACACAGTCTCCAAATGGCGCAGAAGGTTCATCATGGATGGCCTGCAGGGCTTGACGGATCTTCCTCGCAGCGGGGCTCCCCAAAGAATCGGCGAAGCGACGGTGGCTGCGATTGCATCTCGCAAGCCCGACGGTGTCACGGCAGTAAGCAGCGCCCGTCACGTCGCACGAGAGTCTAACGTTTCCGCCTCCACTGTCGGCCGGATATGGCAGAACATGGACAGGCCGGTAAAACGATCCGGATCCCACGGACAATCCCGTACCGCGCATCCTTCTGCTGGATCCGAAGTCGTTTCCATAAAGGCGATGCCGCCCACCGTCAACCAGGAAGGACAGGGTTCCAGTGATGACAGACTGGCTACCGACGTGGGTTCCGGTGGGTCGCCGTATCCGCCTGACGATCTTGCGCAGGCGTTTCGCATGGCACCCGTTGGCCTGCTCCTGTCCAGGCAGCGAGTCATCGTGTCTTGCAACTACACGTTCGGTGAAATATTTGGGTGTGCGCCCAACGAACTGGCTGGACGCTCGCTGGAATACCTCTACCCCTCCCAGGACGAGTTTCGGCACATCGGCGAGCGCGCATGGCTGGTGATGAAGGAGACGGGCTTTTATTCCGATGAGCGCATCATGCAAAGGCTTGATGGCAGCCCGTTCTGGTGCCACGTTTCCGGGCGCTCAATGAACCGCAACGATCCATTTGCAACTGCGATTTGGGCATTCGAGGATATTTCGTCGGTCCGTCGGGTGACTCGCGACCTGACTCGGCGCGAGCGCGAGGTCGCGCAACTGTTGGTGACGGGAAAAAGCAGCAAGCAGATCGCGCGCGAGCTGCAAATTAGTCATCGAACGGTTGAAGCACACCGTGCCCGGCTTATGCGCAAGTATGCAGCCATGACGACGGGAGAACTGATCGGCAAGCTACTCGGGCGCGATCGGTGACCTTCTGCACTACCTCTGCGCCACATTGCCACGTTGTAAGTTCTATGCCCGGAGAAACGCGGATTAATGAAAGGAAGTTAAGACGCATCTTACCGGTGTTCACCCTAATGTAATTCGACGACTGCCCTCTCGGTGATGACGCGGGTAAATTTCCCAAAAGCACACTGATGGGAGAACGCGATGGGAGTGGCGATTGTAGGCTGGGCGCACTTGCCGTTTGGCCGATTCGACGGCGCAAGCCTTGAGGATCTGATCGTGCGGGCCGGCCGCGAAGCCGTGAAGGATGCGGGCCTGCAAGGCGAAAAAATCGACGGCACCTGGCTGGGCAATCTGAATGGTGGTCTTGTCCCGGACATCTTCGCTTCGTCACTGACGCTGAATTGCAGCGATGGGCTGCGATGGAAGCCGGCGGTGCGTGTTGAGAACGCCTGCGCGTCGGGCGCCGCCGCAATTTACTCGGCATGCGATGCGATTGAGGCGGGCCGTGCTCGCATCGCGCTGGTAATCGGCGCCGAAAAGATGACCGATGTATCCGGCGAAGATGTTACGCGCATTCTTGGTAACTGCGCATACTCGGGCGAGGCGGGAAATCCACCCGGGGGCTTCCCGGGAATCTTCGCCTCAATCGCGCAGGACTATTTCGCGGAGTACGGAGACCATTCGTCGGCGCTCGCGCGTATAGCCGCAAAAAATCACGCGAACGGCGTCGACAATCCGTGGGCGCATATGCGGCGAGATCTCGGCTTTGAGTTCTGCAATACCGTATCTGAAAAAAATCCGATGATTGCGCCACCCCTGCGCAAGACAGACTGCTCGCTAATCTCCGATGGCGCTGCGGCACTGGTGCTTGCCTCGAGCGATGCGGCCGCAGATTTTCCTCGTGCGGTATCAATCCGTACCCGTGTGCAGGTCAACGACTATCTGCCGCTGGGGCGCCGCCATGCTGCGTCGTTCGAAGGTCCGAAGCGTGCCTGGCGCGGCGCACTCGAGCGTGCCGGTTGCGCGGTTGACGACCTGTCGTTCGCCGAGGTTCACGATTGCTTCACGATCGCTGAGTTGCTCAGCTACGAAGCGATGGGCCTGGCCGCTGCTGGCCAAGGCCATCGTCTTATCGAAGAAGGGGTCGTTGCCCGTGGAGGGCGACTTCCGGTCAACGCTTCTGGCGGGCTCAAAGCGAAAGGCCACCCGATCGGCGCCACAGGCGTGTCCATGCACGTGATTGCTGCGATGCAACTGACCAATACGGCAGGCGCAATGCAGGTTCCCGATGCCTCACTCGCCGGCGTCTTCAACATGGGAGGCTCCGCGGTGGCGAGCTATGTCAGCATTCTGGAGCGCAGCCGATGAACATCGCGCGGTGGCTGCAGCGCACGGCAGCGATCTTCCCCAAGCGGCTCGCGGTTCTGCACGGCGACGAACCCTGGCTCGAATACGGGCAACTTGCAGCACGCGTGGCGGCGCTAGCGGGTTTCCTGAGCGAGCAATGCGGCGTACAGCCTGGTGCCCGGGTTGCCATCTACTCCGCCAACCGTCCCGAGTATCTGGAGGTGCTTCAGGCCATCTATTGGGCAGGTGCCGTTTCCGTGCCGGCTAACTGCAAGCTGCATCCCAGAGAGCTGGAGTACATGCTGGATGACGCCGGGGCCGACGTGCTGTTCGTTTCGAGCGAGTTGCTGTCGACATTGGGCGAGATGCAACGCGGTAAACGGCGCTGCGTCGTGTTCGGCTCGGACGAATACCTGCATGCGGTCGAAGTTGCACCGGCCGACCTGCATCACCGTCAGCCCGACGATCTCGCGTCGTTGTTCTACACATCCGGAACAACTGGGCGACCGAAAGGCGTCATGCAGACACACCGGAACCTGATGGCGATGACCGCGTGCTATTGCATTGACGTGGACGATGTCAGCCCCGAAGACGCGATGGTCTACGCAGCGCCGATGTCTCACGGGGCCGGACTTTACCACTATGCGTACATCTTGCGAGGCGCGCGTCACGTGGTGCCGCGGTCGGGTGGATTCGAGCCCGAGGAGCTTGCTGCTCTGGCGGCGCGTGTCGGACCTCTCACGATGTTCGCGGCACCGACGATGGTCAAACGGCTAGTCGATCATTTCCGCGCGGTCGATGCCGATCCCGCCGGCTTCAAGACGATCATCTATGGCGGCGGACCGATGTACGTGAATGACCTGCAGCAGGCTTTGGAAGTGCTAGGACCCCGCCTCGTGCAGATCTATGGGCAGGGCGAAAGCCCGATGACAATTACCGCACTCGGACGTCACCATCTCTCAGATCGGAACCATGTTCACTGGTTGGCCCGTGCCGCTTCGGTGGGCGTCGCACAGTCGCTCGTCGAGGTCGACGTCGTGGCGGGAGACGGAAGCTCCGCCCCGAAAGGAGAAACAGGTGAGGTCGTCGTACGCGGCGCCCCAGTAATGCCTGGCTACTGGAACAATGCGTCCGCTACGCGCGATGCGATCCGCAACGGCTGGCTCTACACGGGCGATACCGGCAGCCTCGACGAGGACGGGTTTCTCACGCTGAAGGACCGATCGAAGGATCTGATCATTTCGGGCGGCTCCAACATCTATCCGCGGGAGGTAGAGGAAACGTTGCTGGCTCATCCGTCGGTGTCGGAAGTGTCGGTAGTGGGACAGCGAGACGACGAATGGGGCGAGGTGCCCGTGGCTTTCGTGGTGCTTCACGCGGGCCGTCAAACGACCCGCGACGAACTGGACGAGTGGTGTGTGCAGCACATTGCACGCTTCAAGCGCCCGAAACACTACCGGTTCACCAATGAGTTGCCAAAAAACAGTTACGGCAAGGTATTGAAAACGGAGTTGCGCGCCCGGCTCGGCCAGTAGCCGTTGCGCAAGCTTCTGAAGATGAGGAGAGCAATCTTGAAACAAGTCAATGTACCGGTACTGATCGTCGGTGGAGGCGGTTGCGGGCTGAGCACATCTATTTTTTTGGCCAACCTTGGCGTTGAATCGCTGCTGATCGAGAGGCACCCGCAGCAGTCGCCGATGCCGAAGGCGCGGTACCTGAATCAGCGCACGATGGAGGTGTTTCGTCAATACGGCCTTGCCGACGCAATCTACGCGCGCTCGTTGCCGATCGAATACGTCAGCAAGATGCGCTGGTGCACGAGTCTGGGCGGCGATCGCCCTTGGGACCGCAAGACGCTTTACGAACTCGAAGCCTGGGGCGGCGGTTCCCTGGCGTCGACGTATCAGAAAGATAGTCCGTGCCAGAGCACCGTTTATCCGCAAGTCCGCCTTGAGCCGCTGCTAAAGGCGCATTCGGAGCAGATGGATGGTGCGCAGATGCGCTTCGGTCACGAGTTGCTGTCGATCGAGCAAAGCGGGACCGAGGTCATCGCGATCGTGCGTGACCGTATCGCTGACGAAACCTATCAGGTTCGCGCGCAGTACGTCGTTGCTGCCGACGGTGGCAAAACGGTCGGTCCTTGCGTCGGTGCGCGTCTTGAAGGTACGCCCGAACTGCTGGAGATGGTCACCGTGTATTTCGCGGCAGATCTCTCGGCCTATATCGACGACGACAACGTCAGCACGTTCTGGTTTGCGAATCCCGAAGGCGACACCAAAGCATGGGGTAGCGGCGTGCTGGGCAAGTTGGGCCCGACGCGGTTCGACCGTCGCTCAGAAGAATGGATGTTCCACTTCAGTTTCAAGCCCGGCAGCAGCGAAAATTACGAGGCGGCTACGCTCGTGCCTCGCATCCGCGCATTGTTGAAGATTCCTGATCTCGACGTTAGCGTGCTCAGCGTCGGCAAATGGATCGTGCAAGGTGTGCTGGCTGATCGCTATCGGTTTGGCCGCGTCTTTCTGGCAGGCGATGCCGCACATAGACACACGCCCACGACGGGGCTCGGTCTGAACTCCGCCGTGCACGACGCACAGAATCTGGCATGGAAACTGGCTGCCGTGATTCGGGGCCGGGCCGGCGCCGGGTTGCTTGACAGCTATGAGAGCGAACGTCGCCCGGTCGCCGAGCGCAACGTCAACTGGGCACTGTTCACGTTCGGAAATTATCAGGTGACGAACGCAGCCATCGGCATCGTGCCGGGCGATCCGCGGGGCAGCGAGGCAAACTTCAAGGCCTTGCTCGCCGAGGGCGACGACGCAGAGGCACGACGTGCCCGGTTCAATGAACTGATGAAGGTTCACCAAACCGAATATCAGGCGCACGACCTCGAAATCGGCATCCGGTATGACACCGGTGCGCTCGCGAGCGACAACACATCGCCTCCGCCTCGCGACCCGCTCGGTCAACGCTTCGTTCCGACCACGCGCCCCGGCCATCGCATCGCGCATGCATGGCTGGCGCGCGGGGCGCAGAAAATTTCCAGCCTTGATCTCGCACGGGCTGATCGCTTTGTGCTTATTACCGGCCGGCCGGACATCTGGGAAACGGCGGCAAAGGAGACCACTGACAGGCTCGGTATGCCCGTCGAGGTGGTGGTCATCGCCGACGACGCACAGGTAAGCGATCCTTCGGGCGAATGGCGCAACGTACGCGAAATCGGGGATGACGGCGCAATCCTGCTACGCCCGGATCAGCACGTCGCGTGGCGCTGTGCAACCGCTCCAGTAGGTGTCGATCTCGCGCAGTGCCTGACGGACGTGCTGGCACAAGTCATCGATCGCGCCCCCGTACAGGTCTAACTACGACAGATAGGAGTCGATATGCAAACTTCCACATTGGCATCGCGCCGCTCGGCCTCCGAGCTGGGACTGCGGCCGAATATGCTCAATCACTATGCACGCGTCACGCATGACGTCGGTGCGACTGCCGACTTTTACGGCCGCATCCTCGGAATGGAACTCGCGAGCACGATCATGGATGATCACGTGCCGTCCACGGGTGATGCCTTTCCCTATTTCCATATCTTCTTCCGGATGGCGGACGGGTCAACGATGGCGTTCTTCGAATGCACCGATTTGCCTTTGCCCTCGTCTCCGTCGCATCCCGCCTACGACGTCTTCGACCATATCGCGCTTGAAGTGAGCGATACGGCCGAGCTCATGCGCTGGAAGGAATGGCTGGTAAGCCAGGGCGTAGATGTACTTGGCCCCGTCGATCACAAAGGCATTATTCAGAGCATCTATTTCAGGGACCCGAACGGATATCGGCTTGAGTTGACGACGCCGATCGATCCTGCATGGAACCAGCACACTACCCAGGCGCAGGAAGATCTTGATCATTGGCTCGCCGCGAAAGCAGCGACGCAAGCCGAAGGTCGGGACGTCTCCGCCGCCATGATTGAGTTGATCGGACAGATCAAGCGCAAGCGCTACGAGACCTCTGCGGAAGGAAATAATTGAACATGACCCGTTCCAATCACACCCATGACGTTTCACGGAAGAGCTGGGTCCGCTCAGCCAATGACGGCGCGACGGATTTTCCAATTCAGAACCTGCCCCACGGCGTATTCCGGCGGGCTTCGGGAAATGAAAATTTCCGCGGCGGCATCGCGATCGGCGATCAAATCCTCGACGTAGGCGCTGCTCTGGCAAGGAATCTTTTTCCGGCAGAAGCGCGTGAGGCAGCGCAGGCGGCTGCACGTGCGCCGCTCAACGATTACATGGCGCTACCGCCCGACAAGCGAAGCGCTGTGCGCTCGGCTGTGTCGTTCCTGCTATCTGAGGACTGTCCTCAGCGGAAGGAGGTTTCCGAATGCCTCGTTCCGCAGGCGGACGCTGAATACGCTCTTCCGGCTCGCATCGAAAACTTTTCCGACTTTTACTCATCGCTCAGCCATGCGACAAACGTCGGCCGTCTGTTCCGCCCCGACAATCCGATCTTGCCAAACTATCGCTGGCTGCCGGTAGGCTATCACGGCCGTGCGTCCTCGATTCGTGTGTCGGGACAGGATTTCCGCCGGCCAATCGGTCAGCTGAAGGACCCGAACAGCGCCGAGCCGGAGTTTGCGCCCTGCCGGCGACTTGATTACGAAGCCGAGCTCGGTGTACTCATCGGACAAGGAAACGAACTCGGCACGGCCATTGACATCCAGAATGCTGACTCGCATGTATTCGGCATTTGCCTGTTGAACGACTGGTCCGCGCGCGACATTCAGTCGTGGGAATACCAGCCGTTGGGGCCGTTCCTTGCGAAAAGCTTTTTCACCAGCCTGTCGCCGTGGATCGTGACGCTCGAGGCGCTCGAGCCGTACCGCACCGGCTTCTCTCGTCCTGAAGGTGATCCTGCGCCAATGCCGCACTTCTGGAGTCCGGAGCTGGCGACACGCGGTTCGATTGATATTCGGGTCGAGACGCTGTTGCAGTCAGCGCAGATGCGAACGAACGGCGCAACTCCGGCGAGCTTGTCCGTCTCGCGTTATCCGGACGCTTATTGGGCAATGTCACAACTGATTGCACATCAGACATCGAACGGGACGAATCTTTGCCCCGGCGACCTGCTCGGCAGCGGGACTCTCTCAGGCCCCGATCCGGCTTCGCGCGCCTGTCTTCTTGAACTCACGGAAGGCGGCAAGCATCCGTTCACGTTGCCGAGCGGAGAAAGCCGCACGTTCCTGGAGGACGGCGACACGGTCATCATGCGCGCATGGTGCGAACGAGACGGGTATCGTCGCATCGGGTTCGGAGAGTGCCGCGCGACGGTGCTTCCCGCGCGCCGGCCGTGACGGGTGACGTGATGATGTAAGGAGCGGCTGTGGCCTTGGCCCACAGCTGCCAGGAAAACATGAACCGCATTGTCCGTAAGAGACAAGCGGCTACCCAGGAATCACCCGGATCGGTGAAGGACAAGGCAAGCCAGTGACATGCCCAGAGGGTTTGGTCCAGAGCCGGTCCACCATCGTCCGGATGGAGGAGACACAATGAGATCCGATCAAACCGCCGCGAGCCTCGCGGCAGGCACAGCTTTGCCTGAACATTCCGCAGGGAAGCGCTCGGGCGCGAGCCTTTACCAGATTGTGGTTGCTGCATCGCTTGGATCGTGCTTCGAGGCGTACGATTTGTTCCTCGTCGGCACAATGGCTGCGGTGATTGGCAAGCAGTTTTTTTCCGGTGTCAATCCGGCGCTGTCGCTGATCTTTACGTTGCTCGGATTTGCGGCAGGCTTTCTCGTCAGGCCGCTTGGCGCGATGGTCTTCGGCGGCATAGGCGACCGGCTCGGTCGAAAACAGGTTTTCGTCGTGACGGTCGCGCTGATGGGACTCGCGACCGTGCTCATCGGTCTGCTGCCGACATACGCAACCGTCGGCGTCCTCGCCCCCGTTATGTTCGTCGGGCTGCGGCTTGTGCAGGGGTTCGCGTTGGGCGGCGAAAATGGAGGGGCGATGGTGTACGTCGCGGAACACGTTCCGGCAAACCGGCGCGCCTTCTATACGTCATGGCTGCAGATTGCTCCGATCGCAGGTCTGATTCTCTCTCAGCTGGTCGTGCAGGGCACGCGTTCTACATTCGGCGAGGCGGCTTTTCTTGAATGGGCCTGGCGTGTGCCGTTCGTGCTATCGCTGGTTTTGCTGGCGTTGTCGTTGTGGATGCGTACCCGCATGGGCGAATCACCTGAATTCGAACGGCTGCGCAACGAACACCAGGTTTCACGCGCGCCGCTCAGGGAAGCGTTCACCGGTCGTCGCAACATCGTCGCAATGATCTGTTCGCTGTTCGCTCTTGGACCCGGCGCGGCGGTGACTTTTTACAGCGCATTTTTCTACACGCCATTTTTCCTGACCGAGGTGTTGCGCGTTGAGCCCGCGACGGCCAATCTGCTTTCAATGTTCTCGCTCGTCATGTCGGTTCCGATCTTCCTCGCTTTCGGCGTGCTGTCCGACAAGATCGAGCGTAAGACAGTAATCTGCACAGGGTTCATTCTGGTTGTCCTTTGTTATCCGGCTATCTACCGCGGCCTGACGCATTTTGCCAATCCGGCGCTGGAACGCGCCATTGAGACGGCGCCCGTCGTAGTCGTGGCCGATCCGCATGAATGCTCGACGCAGTTCAATGCGCTCGGAACGTCGAAGTTCCATACGTCCTGCGATCTCGCGAAGAGTGCGCTTGTCCGTGCCGGCATCAGCTACAGGAATGAGGTGACGAGCGCGGGTACTGCTGCGATCATCAGGGTGGGCGATAAGGTCGTCGCTTCTTACGACGGCAGCGGGCCGGACGCCCCTGTCAAGGCTAAAGCTTTCGCCGCCTCGCTGCGCGGTGCGCTGGACTCCGCCGGATACCCGCAGAAGGCCCCGCCGCACGGTGTGAACCGGCCAATGGTCTTCCTGCTGCTGGTCGCCCTTGCCACTTTTGCAGCCATGACCTACGCACCTTTGGCAGCGGCCATGACTGAACTGTTTCCAGCCAGGATTCGCTTCACCGCGCTTTCCGTGAGTTACCACATCGGCTTCGGCTGGTCGGGAGGATTCCTTCCGGCGGCTGCATTCGCCATAGTGGCTGCCAACGGTAACATGTACGCGGGACTGGCCTATCCGCGAGTCTTCGCACTCGTCGCCGCTGTCCTGGTGATCTTGTATGGTTTGGCGTCTCGCTGGGCCCGACAAAACCCTGATGCTTGATACCAATCGAGCAGTCAACAAATAGTCGTCATAGCGCGTTCGCGCTGCTCAAATAAGACCGCCGACGCTTGGAGACGAACTGCGAGGCCGCGTGGACGATATCGATCGAATGATTCCTGTAAGGGTAGAGGATCGCGTGAAGCTTTACAGTTACTTCCGAAGCTCAGCTTCATACCGCGTGCGGATTGCCCTGAATCTGAAACGCCTTCCGTACGAATGCGTGCCGGTGCATCTGGTACGCAATGGTGGGGAACAGTTTTCAAGCGCGTACAGGGAGATAAACCCCGAGCGACTCGTCCCAACGCTTCTTGTCGACTCGCAACCGCCGATTACGCAATCGCTCGCAATAATCGAGTACCTTGACGAAATCCAGCCTGATCCGCTGCTCCTGCCCGGAGATTCTGCGGGGCGTGCCTATGTCAGATCACTGTCGCTGCAAATCGCATGCGAGATCCATCCCCTGAATAACCTGCGCGTGCTGAAGTATTTAACGGCGAATCTGGGCCTGACTGAGGAAGCGAAGCTCGCCTGGTACAGGCATTGGGTCGAGGTTGGGTTCGAGTCGATCGAGACGCGGCTCGTGGCCGACAAGCGGACCGGCAGGTTCTGCGTCGGCGACGCACCGACAATGGCCAGAGGACTAAACCGCTCGCGCGGTAATGGGCTACGGCTTTGGGTAGTGGTAACGGAAGGGAAACCGACTCTGTTTTCATGTTGATCGGCGAGGCAATCCGCCTCGTCATTCAACGGGAGCAGAGCCATGAGTCAGACCCTCCAGCCTATCAGCCCGCGGCGCCAGCGCATGATCGACGACATGC
>NZ_CADFGP010000109.1 GCF_902833905.1 Paraburkholderia tuberum STM678
GGCAATCTTCAGCCGCGCCTGCTTGTGCCATGTGACGCTGTAGCCTAGAAACTTCCGCTGCCAAGGCCGCGCGACGGCGCTTTTATCCCGGTTGACCTGGAGCCTGAGTTTCTTTTCCAGGTAACCGGTGATCGCAACCATCGCGCGCTGTCCAGCCGTTTGACTTTTGACGTAAATGTTGCAGTCATCAGCGTAGCGGCAGAACCGATGTCCCCGGCGCTCCAGTTCGCGGTCCAGATCCGTCAGCAGGATATTCGACAACAAGGGCGACAGCGGACCGCCTTGCGGCGTGCCTTCTGTCCTCGCGTTGACGATTCCTTCAGACATCATGCCCGCTTCCAGGTAGCGGCGGATCAGTTTCAATACCCGTTCATCTTTGACCCGGCGAGCCACCCGCGACATAAGGATGTCGTGGTTCACCCGGTCAAAAAACTTCTCCAGATCAAGGTCAACCACCCAGCGGTGGCCTTCCCTGATATAGCCTTGCGCTCGTTGCACCGCTTGCCATGCATTGCGGCCCGGTCGGAACCCATAGCTATGCCCGGAGAATTCAGGATCGAACTCTGGTTGGAGAACTTGCAGCAATGCCTGCTGGATCAGGCGATCCAGTACCGTCGCAATACCCAGTGTCCGCACCCCGCCGTTAGGCTTGGGTATCTCCACCTTGCGTATCGCCGCCGGCATGTAGACTCCTCCCAGCAAGGCTGCCTTGACGCTCGGCCAGTGCTGTTGCAGCCACGCCTTGAACTCGTACACGGTGAGTCCATCGACTCCCGCCGCGCCCTTGTTCCGCATGACCCGCTCATACGCTTGCCATAGGTTATGACGTTCGACCACGGCCTCCATCCCGCAAAGCCGCCGTCCTTCCGCTTTCGTTTGCCCATCCGCCGCCGTGCAATCCTCGGCTCCCAGCACGGCCATCGACGAAATCCGTTCGTCTAGCTCCTTGCCGGGCACAGTGGCCTGCCTTGTTGCGTCATCGATTTGCATCGAGGTCGGATGTCCTAATCGCGTTGTTCAATGTTCAGGCCTTCAGTCGGGGGTTTCTTCGGCTCACCGCCTTGCCCCCAACCTATTACGCCGTCTGCTGACTTCTGCATACGCATCCCAACACCTCCCGGTGTCGGTAGCACGAGGCACATATGCAGATCTCCCCGGGTATTGCGCACCCACCTTCACGCTTATGCCTGTCGGATATACGTCCTGACGTTCCGTACAAGTATTGGGCTTTGATGATTTTCGGCATCTCACCCCGCCAGGCCGCCTCGTATCCGCTTCCTGTTCGTCAGGCCAGCGCTTTGCTTCCGGCTTCCTTCGGATTCACAGTCGCCCGCGACACCCTTGCCTTCCGCTAGCTCTTCCCCTTGTCGGGCGAGCAGAGGACTTTCACCTCCCAGTAAGTGCGCCCTGCCGGGCGCACGAAAAAAAGCCCTGTTCCGCGAGGAACAGGGCTGACAGGATGGAACGGCCGAGCAGGCGCGTGGATGCCTGCCAACCTATAACCACCTAACCTGCAAAGCTATTGCTTACGTGTACTGCACCGGCAATTTCTACCGCTCGACAGCAAGCTTCAAACTGCCGATTCAAACCACCACTTCAATTGCGACTGCATGTGGGCCGGTCCTCGCTATCTGCTACTTCTGGCCGCTACCCCTGTTGCTTCGCGCTCGTGCTCGATGCATTGCGCGCTTGTATTGCGTCAACTGCGGACTGCAAACTGCCAGATACGCACTGCGAACTGCAGACTACTTATCAACGGTACGGTTCAAATCCGACACGAGGGGAAGATCGCATCGATGGAGGGCGGTGATTCCTCGCTCCATGGAAAAGAGTGTATGCGCGCACGCGCGAAAGCAATTCAGCGAACCGAAGCGCTTTGGTGGGTTAATTTGGCGAATCGATGTAACAGCGGCCCCACGGAGCGCTCGATGTGAAATCAGCGATTGCACCGAAACGGTGCTGCGAAAGCCTGCGAGAAAAACGCGAAGTGCGAAGCCGGCCGCATTCAGGCCGAGCGGAGCCGGTGCCGTCGCGCCGGCGTCATCGCGTGTGCAGCTTCGAGCGATGACGCGCGCCACGCCAAGCACGTCAACCGCGTGTGGAGAAATCGTCGATCGTCAGCAAGACCTTCTCGCCGGGACGCGCGAGCATTTTTCGTTCGGCGATCGCCGTAATACGTTTGCGCCCATCCGCGAACGTCTTCAGAACGCGCGCCTCACCCGCGCCGCGTTGCAGCCAGAAGTGCTGCTCGAGCGCCTCGCGCGTGACCGCGCATTCAAGGTCTCGTCCCTGCGACGAAAGCTGGAAAATCACCGCGCGTCCATCTGCCGAGACGCTGGGTACCACCTCGATCATCGTCATAGCCCACCTCGCAACGTTGATTACGACGTTCGCCGCATAACGCGAACGTCCCCGGATAAGCGCGGCCGCGATGGGTCGACGACCGTGCCCGCGAATAGCGAATCAACCTTTAGCAATGCGCATGCCACACAACGCAGCAGGCGGCGCCTCGCCGCATCGAGCGTTCGCCTTGCATCGCAAAGTGAGAAGACTGCAACATAGCCGCGTGGTAAAAAAGCGCAGCCGGCGCGACAATCGACGACAATTCTTACTCGCGCTTCGCACGATCATCGCGCGCCGCTACCTTGCCGACATGTCCGCCCAACTGCCCGACCAACGATCCGGGTTGACCTTGCGCCCCGCGCAACCCGACGACGAAGCCTTCCTGCTCGAACTGCGCAAGACGACGATGACCGAACACCTGGCGCGCGCCGGCGAGCCGACCGACGACGACGTCCATCGCGCGCGCCTGTTGCATCGCTACGACGCGGCGCAGGTGGTCTGTATCGACGGCGCGCCCGCGGGCTTGTTGAAGGCGCATCGCAACGACGTCGAATGGTTCGTCGTGCAGTTGCAGATCGCGCCGGCGCTACAGGGTCGCGGCATCGGCGAGCAAGCGCTGCGCACGATCCTGCGCGCCGCCGCGGCCGAAGCGTTGCCGGTCAGCTTGCAGGTGCTCAAGGGCAATCCCGCCAAACGGCTGTACGATCGTCTTGGCTTCGAGATCGTCGGCGAGGATCAGACACAGTTTCACATGCGCCTTGCAGCGCGCGCGCCAGCGGAAAGCGAAGCAGAACGAATGTCGGATAAAGACTGATACGGAACGAGCCTGGCAATGAACTCTGATATGACTTTTCGCGCTGCTTCAGCGATACAAAGCTGGCACGCGCACATCTACTTCGACCCGGCGAGCCGCGATGCCGCCTGGGCGTTTCGCGAGCAGATCGACGCGCATTGGGGCGACAAACTGCAGATCGGGCGCTTCCACGAACGGCCGGTCGGGCCGCATCCGATGTGGTCGTATCAGCTCGCCTTCGCGCACACGCAGTTCGCCGACGTGGTCGGCTGGCTCACGCTCAATCACGGCGCGCTCGATGTCTTTCTGCATCCGAACACCGGCGACGCGCTGCGCGATCATCGCGACGCCGCCGTGTGGATCGGGCACTCGCACGAGCTCGTGCTGAAGGCGCTGCTATAGCACCGCTGCGAACGCTACGGCGGCGTGCTCACATGTTCGTGTACGCGCTGCACCAGCCGCGCGACGCGACCTGTTTAGTGCCGAACAGCGTGCAGCCGCCGTATGCGTCCGATGCCTTGCCCTGGAACAGCGAGCAGTTCGCGCACGATTGCCCGGCCGCGAAGTTCGGAAATCTGGCCTTGTCGACCTTCGACGCATCTTCGGTATAGCCGACCGCCTGCGCCTGCGGATCGCTCTCGCTGAGCGCATTGGGAACGGTCGCGGCGAACGCGACCCGAGACAGCGCGAGCGAAGAGCCGACGCCCGCGCTGACCAACAGGAAATGGCGCCGCGATGTTTTCATTGTCGTTTGCCTCTGGGTGGGGACTGAGGGATGCGTTCAATCGAGAAAGCGCGCGAAGCGCTCGACCGGTTCGCGCTCGGGGCGCAGCGTATTGACCGGCGCGTTGGGGTCGCCGAAACCGAGCGACATGCCGCACACAAATTGCTCGTTTTCGGGCAAGCCGAGATGTCCGGCAATCAGTCGATGAAACTGCATGAACGCGGCCTGCGGACAGGTGTCGAGGCCGCGCCCGCGCGCGGCCGTCATGATCGCCTGCAGGAACATGCCGTAGTCGAGCCAGCTGCCGCGCTCGAGGCTGCGATCGATCGTGAACAGCAGGCCGACGGGTGCGTCGAAGAAACGGAAGTTGCGCGAGTGCTGTTCGTGCATGCGCGCCTTGTCGCCCTTCTCGATGCCGAGCAGGCTATACATATCCCAGCCGATCTTGCGACGCCGGTCGATGAACGGCGACTGCCACTGGCGCGGATAGTACGCGTACTCCTCCTGGTACAGCTCGTCGCGCAGCGGATCGTCGTAGGCCGCAAGCAGATCGCGCGACAGACGCGCGAGCGATTCGCCCGTCAGCACGTACACCTTCCACGGCTGCGTGTTGGTGCCCGACGGTGCGTGGCTGGCGGCTTCGAGAATCGCTTCGATGTCGGCGCGCTGCACCGGTGTCGGCAGAAAGGCGCGCACCGAGCGCCGCGTGGTCAGCGCGGTGTCGACGGGGTTCGCGGAAGAGGTCATCGGCGGATGGCGGCAGAGCCTGCGGAGTAGGTCTGCGACGATTCTAGCGCGGACCGATCAAAGCCTGCCCGCCAGCGCGCAGGCGTCGCCCGAAGCGTTGCGCTGCGCTGCGCCCTTACATCGTCCCCAACACCACCGCCGCCGCAATCGATCCGACCACGAGCGCGAGCCCCACCGTCTTGCGCTTGTTCAACTCGGTCCACAACAGCACGCCCGTCAACGACAGCAGGATCAGGCTGCCCGCGAGCGTATCGATCAGCAGCACCCAACCGACGCTCAAGCCGACACCCTTGTGCATGTTCGTCAGCATCGCGAGAAAGGTGTTCGCGCTGCGCTTGACCGTGACGGTGTGGTTGCCGACCCAGTATTCGGCCGACGTGTTTTCCTTCGGCGACCCGAAACTCAGTTGCCAGCGCTCGGGCTGCACGACGCTGCGATCGCCCCACGCCACCGGATGCTCGGTTTCCTTCTGCACGCGCCCCGGATTGCCGGCGATTTTCAGCTCCTGCTTGAGCCACTTCGCGAGTTCGCGCGGCGTTTGCGGCGCCGGTTGCGGCAGCGGCACCTGCATCACCGACACCTGCGGCTCGCCGGTCGAGACGCGCAGCGGGCCGCCGCGATGATTCAGAAAGAAGCCCGTCGTGCCGAACAGCAGACCGAGCGCCGCGCCCCACAGTCCAACCCACCCATGCACCTGGCGCAGCCACTTGATGAAGGTCGCGCGACGCGAGCGCTGCCGGCGCGATTTCGGTTCATGGTCATCGAGCCGACGCGGCTCCTGCGCGTCATGTTCGCCGGCCGCGGGCGGTTGAATGTCGAGGGTGTCCGAGACGCTCACGTTTCACTCCAGGTGCGCAGCAGATTGTGATAACAACCGACGAGGCTGCGTCGCGCAGCTTCGTCGGCATGGGTGGTATTGAGCCGTTGAATCGCGGTGTCCATATCGAACAGCAGCGCGCGATGCGTGTCGCTGCGCACGAGGCTCTGCACCCAGAAGAAGCTCGCCACCCGCGCGCCGCGCGTGACCGGCGTCACCTGGTGCAGACTCGTCGCCGGATAGACGATCATGTCGCCGGCCGGCAGTTTCACCTGCTGCACGCCGTAGGTGTCCTCGATCACGAGTTCGCCGCCGTCGTATTCGTCGGGCGCGCTGAGAAACAGCGTCACCGACACGTCGGTGCGCAGCTTCACGCCGTTCGGCAGCACGCGCACCGCGCCATCGACGTGGCTGCCGAACTGCATGCCGCCCTCGTAGCGGTTGAAGAGCGGCGGATAGACCTGGTTGGGCAGCACCGCGCTGATGAACAGCGGATTGCGTTCGATCGCCGCGAGAATCACATCGCCGAGTTCGCGCGCGAGCGTCGAGTGCTCGGCAATCTGCTGATTGCGCTTGACCGGCGCGCCCTGATAGCCCGCGGTCGCGCGGCCATCGACCCATGCGTCGCCGGCTCGATCGAGCCGCTCGCGCATGAAGCGCAACTGCCCGGCGTCCAGTACCTTCGGAATGTGCAGCAACATAGTGTGTCCTTCGCGTCGGCTTGCCGTTTGCAGAAGCGGCAAGCCGTGCGCATGCGCTCAGTGCGTATCAAAAGCGCGTATCAAAAGCGGTAGTTGAACGTCGCGAGCAGCGTGCGGCCGATGCCCGGCACCGAACGTCCGCCGTCCGACGGAATCAACGCGTCGTAGTAGTACTTGTTGGTGAGGTTCAGCAGGTTCAGGCGCACGTCGTACTTCTTCGCGTGATAGGCCGCGGTCGCGTCCCAACGCGTGTAGCCCGGCACCTTCACGTAGTTCGTATTCGACGCATAACGCGGCGACATGTAGATCGGACCGCCGCCGATTTCCCAATGCGGCGTGATCGCGTACGTGGTCCAGAACGTCAGCGTGTTGCGCGGCGTGTTGGCCGGCGTGTGGCCCTGCGTGCCGTCGGCCGCTTTCAGGATCGTCGCGTCCATGTACGTGTAGCCGCCGAAAATCTGCCACTTGTCGGTGATGTGCCCCGTCACGCCCGCCTGGAAGCCGTCGACGCGAATGTTGCCGGCCAGTTGGTACTCGGTCGGTGACACCTGCGTGCGCGCGTTGTCCTTTTCCTCGCGGAAGATCGCCGAGGTCACCGACATGTTGCCGCCGAACAGATCCCACTTGCCGCCGATTTCATACGACTTCGTCGATTCCGGCGCGAGGTTCTGAGTGAGGTTCGTGACCGTCAGGTTTTCGAGCGACGGGTTGAACGACGTGCCGTACGACACGTAGTACGACTGCCAGTCGGTCGGCTGATAGATGACGCCGGCGCGCACGCTCGTGAAGTAGTTGGTCTGGCTCGCGTAAGCCGGCGCGCTAATCGTATTGCGGATTCCCGCCGAGAAACGATCCCAGCGCACACCGCCGATCAGCTTCCAGTGCGGCGTCAGCGTAATCGTGTCGTTCAGGTAAGCGGCAATTTCGTTCGCGCTCGAATCGGCGTAGTTGCCGACCGTCGTCGTCACGTTCGACGGCGTGCCCATGATCGGCGGATTGAGCATCGGCACGATCGGCAGGTTGTTGCGCGTGTACGCCTGGTTCGTATAGCTGTCGTGGCCCACTTCGACACCGACGATCAGGTCGTGCCTGATCGGTCCGGTGTCGAATTTGTATTCGAGCATCGTGTCGTTGTAGATCGCATGATTCTGGATCACGCGGTCATGACTCTGCAGCTTGATGAACAGCTGCGATGGCGACAGCGTCGTGAAGTTGCCGTTGGTCAACGCTGTGCTGGACGACAGCGGTCCGGTCAGCACCGCTTGCGGCGCGGTTTCGCGCGCGTCGGTGGTCGAGTGCGAGATCTGCGTCTGGTTCGTCAGCGTCAGGTCCTCGGAGAACTTGTGCTTGATCGCCGCGGTAAAGATCTGCACGTCCTGGATCGTGCGGTCGCTGGTCAAACCGTAGAACGTGTTCTTCGGTACCGGCGACGGGCGGCCGTTCAGCGCCTGGATGCCGTAGTCGGGCATGTCGTGGTTGTGCTGGATCAGCGCCGACAGCGTGATCTCGGTCGGCGTGCCGATGCCGAAGCGCAGTTCCGGCGCGACGCCGAAGTCCTTGTTCTTCATCACGTCGCGCGTCGAGCCGAGGCTCTGGCCGAATGCATTGAGGCGGATCGCCGAGGTGTCGGTGAGCTTGTGGTTCACGTCGACGGTGGAGCGGTAGCGGTCGTCGGTGCCGATCATGCCGGAGACTTCCGCCGAGTCCGTCAGGTTCGCCTTCTTGCTGACCTGGTTGATCACGCCGCCGGTCGAGCCGCGGCCGAACAGCATCGACGACGGACCGTACAGCACCTCGAGCGACTCGAGGTCGAACGTGTCGCGGTAGTACTGGTTGCGGTCCCGAAAGCCGTCCAGATAGATGTCGTTCTGCGCGGTGAAGCCGCGCAGGTTGATGTTGTTGCCGATCTGGCCGCCTTCGGCCGCGCCGATCGTCACGCCGGGCGCGTTGCGCAGCGCGTCCGCAAACGACGTCGCGCCCTGCGAGGCGAGCAGGTCGCGATTGATCACGGTGACGGTCTGCGGAATGTCACGCAGCGCGGTCGGCGTCTTGGCGCCGACGGTCGCCCGGTCGGCCTGGAAGTCCTGCTGAACGGCCTGAGCCTGCACGCCGATGGTCGGCAGCGTCGGCGCGGCGGCGGGTGTGTCGTTCCGTGCGCTGGTTTGTGCGTTCTGCGGCGCGCTTTGCGCGAGCGCCGGGGTCGCCAAAGGAATGGCAAAAGCGAGCGCTAGCGCTGTCGCGAGCGGCGTGTGATTGAGCATGGAAATCCCGTCAGAAATGCGTTTGTCAGATTCGCATCACTGACGTCGAATTCATGACAAAGCCGCAAATGGCTGGCTGCCGCTCTCCGTAGTGTGAGATGGAGATGACGGGATGGCTGGCTAGGTTTAAATGAGAATCAATATCATTTCACATCTACTGGAAGTCAGCAATCCCGGCGTGCGTCAGGCACACCGAATCGCGACTCGGTTTATCCTTTTTACAACAATGTAGTTTCATCGCTTCGGCAGCGCTTTCCTTCCCTCTGGAGTCGACTTTATGCAATATCGCCAATTCGGCCGCACCGGCCTGACCGTTTCTCGCCTGTGTCTCGGCACCATGACCTTCGGGCTGCAAACCGAAGAAGCCGCATCGCACCGCATCCTCGACACGGCCGCGGACGCCGGTGTCAATTTCATCGATACCGCGAACGTCTATCCGCTCGGCGGCGACGAAAATCTGGCCGGGCGCACCGAGGAAATCGTCGGACGCTGGCTGAAGGGCAAACGCGAGCGCTTCATCGTCGCGACCAAGGCGGTCGGCAAGATGGGGCCCGCCGCGTGGGACCAGGGCGCGTCGCGCAAGCACCTGCTCGATGCGATCGACGCGTCCTTGCAGCGCCTCGGCACCGACTACGTCGACCTGTACCAGCTCCATTCCGACGACGCGAAGACCCCGCTCGACGAGACGCTCGAAGCGCTCGATGCGATCGTGCGCTCGGGCAAGGCGCGCTATATCGGCGTGTCGAACTTTCTCGCCTACCGGCTCGCGCGCGCACTGGGGCGCGCGGACGTGCTCCGCGTCGCGCGCTTCGTGTCGGTCCAGCCGCGCTACAACCTGCTGTTTCGCCAGATCGAGCGCGAGCTGCTGCCGCTGGCCGCCGAGGAGCAACTGGCCGTGATGCCGTATAACCCGCTTGCGGGCGGACTGCTGAGCGGCAAGCACCGGCTCGACGCGACGCCCGCCGAAGGGCGCTTCACCGAAAGCGTCGGCAAGGCTGGCGCGATGTATCAGGAGCGCTACTGGCATGAGCGCGAGTTCGACACGATCGAAAGGCTGAAGGCGATCGTCGCGCCGACCGGCGAATCGCTGACGAAGGTATCGCTTGCGTGGGTGCTCGCGAATCCGCTGATTACGTCGGCGATCATTGGTGCGAGCCGCGCGGAGCAGTTGAGCGATACGCTCGCGGCGGCCGGGCTCACGCTCGACGCCGCGATCAAGACGCAGCTCGATGAAGCGAGCGTGCAGTATCGCTGGGGGGACGCGGCGCGTTAGGCGCCCGCCGTCAGATCAGGTGCGGCCCGGCGTTCGGCCGCGCGTCTTCATCGTCCGTAGCGCAGCACGGTGCTCGTCGCGGCGAGCACGTGATCCTTGATCGCGGCGTGGAACGCGTCGCGCGTCAAGCCGGCCGGCAATGCGTCGGGCGGCAGATCGAGCGCATAGACCTGCGCCAAGTAGTGATGCGGTACCTCGCCGACGGGCGGACACGGGCCGTAATAGCCGGGGCCGCCGGTGCGATTCGTGCCGGCGACGCTGCCCGCCGGCGCGGCTTCGCCTTCGGCGAGTCCGGTCGTGGCAGGCGCGATGCCATAGACGATCCAGTGCACGATGCCGAGGCCTTTCGCGCCGTCGGGATCGAAGATCGTCACCGCGAAACTTTTCGTGCCGGCCGGCGCGTTATGCCATTGCAGCGCCGGCGACACGTTGCCGCCGCCGCAATTGTTCGCGCTCGCCGCGTGGCTTGCGTTGAGCGTGCCGCCATCGGCCAGTCCCGGCGACGACACCGCGAAGGCCTGTGCCGCATACGCATGCGCGCTCGCGTAGGCGAGCAGCGCGCACGCGCCGACGGAGAGGAGGCGCCGCGCGAGGGTCAGGGGGATGCGAGTCATTGGGAGTCTCCGGGGTTGGACGTGCCGTTGAGAGTTTTGCAGCTCAGAGAGCAACTATAACGAGAATGTTGTTTTGAGATGGAAGAGGCGGCATATTGCGCATGGGGCTACGCGAATCAAACAGATAGCGATCCTACGTGATCGATTGATTAATTCGTTCTCGCCCCTTTGTCGTTCAAAGAAAGAAATGGAGTTGCCTGAATGTCTACAAAACACGCCCACTCGCATCGCCCGACGAAGACTGCGCCGCCGCAATGGAAAGAGAAGCCGGCAAGCATTGTGCCGCTCACGGTTCAGAATGCGCTGAAAGACGCCATGCGCATCGAGCGCATTCCAGACACGGATTTCAGCGATCTGCTATGGATCATGGCTCAGGAATCCGCCGGTGTCGTCGATGCGCGCAACGGGACTTCAACAGCACGTGGCCTGTTTCAACTGCTGCGCGCGCAATACAGCTTGAACCCGCGCGGAGAGGCATCATTCGGTAATGCGAAGGAGGAGTGCCAAGGCGGCATCCGTTACATTTATGGCCGCTACCATTCCGCAAATATGGCCAGGGGATTCTGGCAACAACACCACTGGTATTAAAACGATGCGTCTTTCGTCCTGGCTTATTGCCACATTGATGTTCGGCGCAGTATCCGGTTTGGCCCTTGCGGAATCGGTTCTCAGGTTTGAGGATTGTCCCGCCACTGTCGAGTCCAGGCACGCTGCGATGCCACGCATGATATTCACGGACGCGACGGCACGTCATTACCGCAGCATTCTTCGTGAAGCCGCAAAGGAGCCGATTAACTTCGCGGGCCACTACGTTCTCGCTACGTGGGGATGCGGTGCTGGCTGCGTGATGGCGGCGGCAATCGATACGAACTCGGGCCGCGTCACTTCGCTGCCGTTCACAGTTTCCGATTGGCCGCTGGACATCACGGATCCGCTTGCCTATCGCGCAGACAGTTGCCTGCTGATCGCTCACGGTAGCCGCAATGAAAACGCCGAGCACGGAACCTACTACTACGCGTTCGACGGCAAAACATTTACCTTGCGCGCGAGTACGACAAACGTTGGGCGTTAGACAAACCGCGGAAGCAGTGAACGAGACCGTCACCCCGTGATGGACAACTGGATTGCGCGAAAACTACTGTTACGACCACTGCTATTTCAACGAACCTGAGGCGAAGTATCGCACTGACCGCGCGAACTTCTGGAGTTTGCCGTGAAGAAGGTCGGGGTTGGCATCCTAACTGGTTTTGCCCTCATCTTCGGCATGTCTGCTTGCTATGCAAAAGGCGATCAACGTGCGACTCCACAAGCTGGAGCACGTACTTATGCACAGAATTACAAAGACATGGTTCTGGCTACTTGCATAGCGACCGCCTACAAGAACGACAAAGATGCTGCTATGGATGCGGGAAGCAGCGTCAGTGCATTGCGAGACTGGACTTACTTTGACTTGGAGAAGGCTCCAGACGGCGGTTGTCAACGTACTTGTCGCGTCACCTCATGCGCACTGCTTTAGTTCTTCCGGTTGCATGCGCTCCGGATTGAGCCAGACTTGATCCTTCAATTTCCAGTTGCGCGTCGATCGGGACCAACGCCGTGGATTGCGCTGCCTGGCCTCCGCATAAACGATCTCACGTTGCGCAAGAACTGCATTCGCC
>NZ_CADFGP010000110.1 GCF_902833905.1 Paraburkholderia tuberum STM678
CGCAGATCGACCAGCAGTTCCGGCCGTTCCGAGTTCGGGAAGAACTGCTGCGGCACGCGCGTGAAGGCCAGCATGGAAATCGCGAAAAGCACGACGGTGATGCCGAGCACGACCCAGCGACGCTCGACGCACCACGCAACCCATCCCGACAGGCGCCGGTAGAAGCCGGTGTTGCCGATTTCATGCGGATCATGGTGTGCACCGCCGGGTTCAGGCTTGCGTTCCGGCAGCAGGTGATAACCCAGCAACGGCACCAGCACGACGGCCGCGAACCACGAAACGATCAGCGCGATGGCCGACACTTCGAAGATCGAACGCGTGTATTCGCCCGTGCTCGATTTGGCGAGCGCAATCGGCAGGAAGCCGCATACGGTGACGAGCGTGCCCGTCAGCATCGGGAATGCCGTGCTGGTATACGCGAACGCTGCCGAGCGCGCCCGGCTCCAGCCTTGCTCCAGCTTCACCGCCATCATTTCCACGGCAATGATCGCGTCGTCGACGAGCAGACCCAGCGCGAGCACGAGTGTGCCGAGCGAGACCTTGTCCAGGCCGATATTGAAGATGTGCATGCACAGCGCGGTTGCCGCCAGCACGATCGGAATCGTGATCACGACGACCATGCCGGTGCGCAGACCGAGCGAGACGAGGCTCACGACCAGCACGATCGCCACCGCTTCGCCAACCGATCTCACGAACTCATCCACCGAGTGCTTGACCGCGTGCGGCATGCTCGAAACCGCCGCGAGTTTCAGACCTGCCGGCAGCGTGGCCTGCAGTTCGGCGGCTTTTGCGTCGAGCGCCTTGCCGAGGTCGATCACGTCGCCGCCCTTTTGCATCGTCACGCCGATGCCGAGCACCGCCTGGCCGCCGACGCGCATCTGGGTCGCCGGCGGGTCGTCATAACCGCGTGTGATCTTCGCGATGTCGCCCAGCCGGAACGTGCGCTTGTTGATGGTGATCAGCATATCGGAGAGCGCCTGCACATCCTTGAGCGCGCCGCTCGGCCGCACGAACACGCGGTCGTCCGCGGTCGTGATGGTGCCGACGGGCGCCACGGCATTCTGTGCGTCGATCGCCTGCGCGAGCTGTTGCGGCGTGATCGAAAGCCGCGTGAGCTGCGCATTCGATATCTCGACGAAGATGTGCTGATCGGGGTCGCCAAAATAATCGACCTTCGCCACACCGGGTATGCGCAGCAGGACTGTGCGCAGCTTGTCAGCGTAGTCGTGCAGTTGCGCCGGCGAAAAGCCGTCGCCTTCAAGCGCATAGATGTTGGTATAGACGTCACCGAATTCGTCGTTGAAAAACGGGCCGACGGTTCCCTTCGGCAGCGTCGCGGCAATGTCGCCGACCTTCTTGCGCACCTGATACCAGGTGTCCGGCACTTCCTTGACGGGCGCGGAGTCCTTCATGGCGAAGAAGATCATCGACTCGCCAGGCCGCGAGTAGCTCTTGATGTAGTCGATGTTCGGCGCGGCCTGTAGCTGGCGGCCGATCCGGTCCGTGATCTGTTCCTGCACCTCGCGCGCAGTCGCACCAGGCCAGTAGGTCTTGATCACCATCGTCCGGAAGGTGAACGGCGGATCTTCCGACTGCGCGAGTTGCGTATAACCGATCACGCCGAAAAGCGTGGCGAGCCCGATCAGAAAGATCACGAGCTGCTGATGACGTAGCGCCCAGGCGGAAAGATTGAAGCCGCCTTCGCCAGATTTGTCTGCCCCGGAAGACGGGACGGGCGCGCTGTTGCCTGCGGATTCACTGTCGCGCGCCCTCATGACGGGAAGTCCTCGGGATGAAGCGGGGGCACCACCTGCACATGCTGGCCCGCGCTCACGGCGTGTGCGCCCTGGAGCATGACGCGGTCGCCGTCGCGTAGGCCCGATCTGATCGAGACGGTGCGCTCGTCATATCGCTGGATAGTGACCGGGCGCAGTTCGAGTGTGTCGCTGCCGGCGCGCACCACCCAGACAGCGGGGTGCTCACCCTCGTGAAAGAGCGCCGTCACAGGCAGCGTAAAAATCTGCCCCACGGGCGCGTTGCCGACGACATCGAACCCCACAATCGCCGTCATGCCGAGGCGCACGTCGCGGCTCGGGGCGGCCAGCGTCAGCTTGACGCGCCAGGTGCGGCTTTCTCGATCGGCAGCAGCCGATACCTCGCGCACGCGCGCCTCGAAGGTCTTGCCGGGTAGCGCCGGCAGCGTTACGCGCGCCATGCTGCCGACTGTCAGCGAGCTCAGCGTGCGCTCGGGCGCGTCGCAGACGATGTCTACGTCGCCCGTCCAGTCGAGGTGATAGATCGATTGGGTTCCCTGAACGTTCTGGCCCGTGTCGGCGTCCTCCGAGGCAATCACGCCGTCGTGGTCCGCTGTCAGCGTCGCATAGCGCAGATTGTCCGAGGCGAGCGCCATCTGGGCGAGCGCCGAGTCGCGCTGGGCGAGCGCGGAGGCGTAGGCGTCCTGCGTCTGTTCAAGTTGCGCCGGCGCGATCAGGTTCGCCTGCGCCTGCGCCTGATCGCGGTCGAGCTGCTGCTTCGCGTAGACAAGTCGATGTTCGGCGGCATCGAGCTGGGCTCGTGCGTTGGCCAGGTTATTGCGCAGGTCGGTCGGGTCGAGCAGTGCAACAACCTGTCCCGCCTTGACGGCATCGCCGAGATGAACCCGCCGTTCGATGATTTTGCCGCCCACCCGGAACGAAAGCACCGTCGAGTAGCGCGCCTGCACCTGAGCCGGCAGCGACGCACCTACCGCGCGCCCGTCGGCGTGAACGGCCAGAGCGACCACGGGCTTCGGCTCAGGAGCGGCGGCTTCGCGCGACTGGCATGCCGACAGCAGGATTGCGCTGCAAGCCGCGACCATCACGTGCGTCCGCTTGGGCGATCGTATGAACGAAGATAAGAAGATACGTGCAATTTCAGGCGCGACAGGAACGGAATGTTTCACGATGTTCACAAGGCAGAGGATTGATCCAGGTAAAAAATTTCCCGATGCTGTAGACCCGCCATGCAATGAAGCACGGTTCGCCGTCAGCATGGGCGCGCAAACAATCTCTATCAGTACGTTGGATTCCTACATATCGCCATGGCATGCCGGCGACATGCGCCCTGCCGATGGGACGCGCGCACTCAGTGTCTGATTCGCGCGCTTACATGCATACTTGCCTCACGGGTCTTTTGCTCTCTACGCCGGCATCGACAAAACTACCGATAAATCGCCTGCGCCAGCGCGCAGGGCCCGGTCGAGTTCCTCCTCGGCTATCAGCTGCCGGTGCAGCACCGCCTCTCTTAGCATGCTGCATCTGGAATGCGCACCGGGTATGCGAGCACTCTTGCCGCCAATATAGGGATTTGCCGCAGTCGCCATCGCGCGACGACACTCGGACATCTCCCGGATCTGTTCGGAATTGGCCGCGATCTCCCTGATGCAATGCTCGGCCAGCGTCTTGCATGGATGCACCTGAACCGATTCAGCCGCGAATGTGACCGCGACGTCGCTCGCCAAAATCCGGAGTGCCATCTGACGGACGACATCGGAAATCATCGCGTTCGGTCTGCCAGGCGTGACAAAGGAGTCGGTCCGCATCCACGCGAGATCGATTTCGGGCACGTCGAATAGTGCCCGGATGGATATCAGATGGAGGTCACTGCACGCGTTCGAAAGCTCGACGGCGATGTCGGTCAAAATGCCGGAAATCCGCAAATACGCGGCACACTCTTGGGTTCTTTCAATCGGAGTTGACGCCATAGGCAAACCGAGCGCGGTCATTGCGTTTGCCGCATCAACCGCTTCGACTTCAACCGCTTCGACTTCATATCCGGAATGGGCCGTAGCGCCCGCGTCAATCGTCGCGCGAAGATAGATTTCACGAAGCTGCGCGGATGACGCTCGCAACCTGACCATCTGTTCGTCCAGCATAAGCGCATGCGTCAAAAACTTGAAACCCAGCGTGGTGTGAACTGCATCGTATAACTGCGTGGTTCGGTCGAGTTGCAGCAAATCGCGGAATTCCTCCGCCTTTCTGACGAAGGCGGACCGCAACGCATCGCACCCGTCACATAGGTGTTCAATCGCAACGCAGATCGAGATCCTAAGTGCGGTCGAATAGACATTGCCGCCTCCGGGACACATGCGCGCACCTGGATCCAGATGAACATAGTCGCCGCGCGGACGACCCAGAAGTTCAAGAGCGCGGTTGCATATCACCTCGTTGGCGTTCATGTCGTTCTCAGTGTCAGCGCGGCCCTGAGTCACATCGACGAAGCACTGGTCACACAAGCGTCCTTTCTGCGCCGCCACGCAAGAGGCGACGATTGCGTCACCAAGTGAGGGTTCGAGTCGATGCAACTCGGCATTCACTTCTGCGACAGCCTGCTTGACTGCCGCCAGCGCATTCCGCAGGTTTGGGTATGCGCCTACCGGCGTCCCCGATATGGGACAGTTCTCGACGGCGCCAGGCGTGTGAATGCCATATCGCGCTTCCTCGGGTATTTCCCGCTTGCCCAGCGAATCGTATTCGACCCGGAAACCTGGTCTGCCGATCTCCATATTCACTCCTGCCAAGGATGAGTGCTTGCATAAGACACGCAATAGCCAATAGCGGCCGCTCTGCTTATCAAAGGCAGAGCTGGTTCGGACGGGGTTCGTCGGTATGCGTTCCGGTCCAACGAGGCGAGAAGCTATATTCGGTAGGCATTGGTCCCTACATAGAGCCAGTTACGCAAAATGTTTGACATGTCACTTCCTTAGCAGCCGTTGGTGAGACCACGATCTCGTGAAGCCGGTGTATAGCCGCATGTTGATTTCCGGCGCCCAATGCGGGTAATTTCCGACGGCTAATCGGAGTGCACCGACTCGGCGCAGAAACGGGCCGAGGAAATACCCCGGTTTCGCAGTCGATGACTATCGCGAAGCCGAGGCGCGCGGACGCTAAAACGTTATTGGGGTCGATGGGGCAACGCAAAAAAGACTCATCGCGCACAGGAAAGAGAAAACTTTAGCGGCATGGCGAGCGCCGAGTAGCGCGGCAATGCCTGGGCCAACAACACCGGTCTTGTCGACACCGCCGAGGTGAACGCAGCGTCACCGATGTTCGACAGGAAGTCAGATACTGTCTGGATGAGCGTTCGCCAGAAGACGACATGCGTCGCAGCGGTGACAGCGAATCCGGTATTTCGCCGTTTGACGTCCCGACGCCAAGGATGTGCTTGCGCAAACTGCAATGCCTTCACTCGTGCTCGTTCGTCAAACATGGATTACTTCTCCAGGAGGGTGTGACGGGATCTCCATTATCAGTATGCGTATCGAGGTCTGGCTCGCACGCTACCGTGCATCCGAGCCGCGCGAACGCCACTGGACCATCACGTTTCGGACGCCGTCGGATGAATCAGACTCCGTCGGCCGCCCCTGTGCAAAGGCGCTGTCCACACTTCCCACGATAGACGCTAGCGACCCAGGAAGATATCGTACCGTCGGTTATCGCGCTTCTACCTGCCCGTCTAAAGCCTATACGGCGGTATAGCGCAGGCGGCGACAGGGATAAGACCAATCCGCTCAGGTGTAGGGTCCAATACCGTCGTTCAGCAGCGTGCGGAAAGCCGGCGTGTACCCATGCGTGTTGTTCCGGTGGCCGCGATAAAGCGATTCGGTTTTTTCGCCATCTCATCGCTCGTGCCTGCACCGCAGCAGCTATCGTTTTACCGAGATATCGGTGACGAGCCAAACGTTTGTCGCGTCCGTCGAGGTATCAACATATACCGTCACCAATACACTGGAGCGAAGCGGCCGCGACTGCCTCCTGGAAGTGCGCGACGACGGTCGTGGCGAAAACGCACGTCGGTTTTCCTCGCAAACGACGGAATCTGGTCGCGACGCACGCTTCACTATCCTGTGGCTGATCAATCAGCATGCCACCGGCCGCTACCACTCGCGAACCCTCGCATCAGACGAACCCGTACCGCTTTCCGAGAGCGGCGAGAAGATCCGGCCACTGATCGACGCTGGCGCCGTCGTGAATCTCCTCAAGTTCGCACAGCAGATCGACAATGCCCGGATCGTAGGCATTGACGTTGGATGCATACAGCGCCTGCAGCAGCTTGCCGTCCCGGGCGTGCCGATAGTACGAAATGCCGATCCCTTCGATGTCCGGGTGATAGAACTCGTCGCTAACGAGCGATCCGACTGCGCACTCGCGGTCGTTGTCGCCGCGCAGCCGGCATGAGCCGTTCTCGTCCTCCGAGACGGCCCCCTGGTTAAGCAGATGAGCGCTGACGCGCTCGTAGATCTCTCTTGCGCACTGCATCACGACACCTGCGACCCTCAAGCAGCGGCTTTCAGAAACGTGGCCGACAGGGCAAATTGTCGAGCAATTGATGCCAGCCGCTCACTCCATTCCCATGTGCCAAATACATCGTGGACGTTCTGCAGACAACTAAGCAATTCGACAGTCACCGGATCGGACACATCGATGCGCGAGCGAAGCAGCGCGCGCTTGAGCGCCGCGACACCGATATCCATATAAGCCGGCACGTCCTTTGGCGGTTTTGCGACGTAGCGGATGGGCACGCCTTCCATTGCCGTCATATAGTCGCGCGGCTTAATGAAGCTGCCGACCGGACAGCTACCGCAGTAGCCTCGATAGGCGCCGCCGCCGCGAGGCAGGAGGGAGGCTCGCGCCTGGCCGAATAAATGCTCTACAGCGTGGTCGAAAATCTCCTGACGTGTCAGGAAGCTCCGGCTTTTCATGTCCACCTCTTTGCGTCTTTCGCATCGGTCAGTCGTTGACAACGGGCAGCCTGCGCTCCAGGTATCAAACGTCGCCGCCGGTGCAAAGGGGCTGCTGCGAATACAAGCGACGCGAAGTTTTGACGGAACCTCGATTTGGCTCGAAGCCGCCTGCGCTAGTCAGACCGGAGGCCGTTGTAGGCGCAAAGCGCGGCTGCATCGGGCATGGGTTTACGGTACAGCCGCGACCGAAATTGGGCTATCACACGGAAGGAAGGAACGCCTCTACGTTGGGATGCACCGGCACAATGCTCAGTGTTGCGTGAACATACGGGCGTATAGGCTCTGCCTCCGAGCTTTCGATAACGATTGCGTACGCGACGCGAGTGGGCGACTGTGGGGCCGTAGCCGCATGCTGCTCGAGCAGCTCTTCCGGGTCACCGCGCCAAAGCGGGGGCTCTACGCCGCGATATGGTGAGCGTGATCGTTGCCCGTGAGCGCCGGATACCATCGCTCGAAGCATGAGACACCGGCGTGGGGCTGTGCGACGGAGAGCTGGAACACCTTTTTGAATCGTTTTATACGACGAAAGCGGGAGGCAAGGGCATGGGCCTTGCAATTTGCAGGTCCATCGCCGAGAGTCATGGCGAGCGCATCGACGCAGGCGCCGAACAAGCCTGGCAGTGCGGTGTTTCGCTTCGCCATCCCTGTCGAACGGCACGATTGTCCGCGTGCAGCAACTCAGCGCGCCTAAGACCGCCGGTTAAAAGCCCGCGGCGGCAGGGGCGGTTTGCGGCTGCGTTTGTGCTGCCGGGCAGCGGCCAACAGCAGCTGTTTTCCGGTATCTCCTGCTCTTGTGCTGCCCCCGCGTCAAGCGGGGCCAGCAGGGGGTGTATCCCTCGCCCCATGCCGCGGTTCATGTTCTAGCCGCTTCGTGCGATGCATTGCAGACGTAGATGCAAGGGTAGCGGGCCGCTTGGGCGGCGGCAAACCTCCATTCGGACATTTACCTACTCTCGTTTTACCGTGTCATACTTGAAACGCGTCTTACGGGCGCAAAAAGGCGCGGATGCGTCTCTGTCAAGCGGGCGAAATGTTTCATCTGTCCGCCGCATTGTGGCGTGTTGAGGACTCGTTTATGGCTACCGATCGGCATGTACCGTCGTCCACGGGTGGAATCCGCGGCTCGACAGTCTTCGTCGTCGACGACGAAGAGTCCGTCCGCCTCGCGCTGTGCGATCTACTGGAGTCCGTCGGGTATTCCGTCGAGACGTTCTGTTCCGTGCAGGAATTCGTGACGTTTCGCAAACCCGCCGGCCCGAGCTGTCTCATCCTCGATGTCAGGCTCAAAGGCGAAAGCGGTCTGGCGTTCCAGCAGGCGATGGCACGCGAGGGACTGCAAATGCCGGTTCTCTTCATGACGGGACACGGCGACATGGAAATGTCGGTGCGAGCAATGAGAGCTGGTGCATTCCATTTTTTCCCGAAGCCGTTTCGTGACCAGGATATGCTCGACGCGGTTTCCGAGGCAATTTCGAAAGACTCGCAACGCCTCGAAAAGGAACACAGCCTCGCGGCTGTACGCGCCGCGTACGCCTCGCTGACGCCGCGCGAACGCGAGATCCTGGCGCTGGTGGTCAGCGGAATGCTCAACAAGCAGATCGCCGCGCAACTCAACCTGAGCGAAATCACGGTGAAAATCCATCGCGGCCAGTTGATGAAAAAAATGGACGCGCGCTCACTCCCGGATCTCGTCTTCAAGGCCGCCGCACTCGAAATTGGGCGGCAACAAACAAAGCCGCGCCCTTAGGCTCGCGCCAGCCGCCATTGACGGAAAGAGGTCCGAAAACGCTGTTTTGAGCGCCCCTGCCTAAATCCCCACGTTGCCGAGTGCTTGCTTCAGGAGCGCCGCGTCCACGGGCTTGTCGAGCAGCGTGATGGCTGTGCTGGACTGCACCTGCACTCGCAGCGCGTCGCTGGGAAACGCGCTCACGAAGATCGTCGGCGGCGCGGCGCCCAGTGCGACAAGACGGTCAAGCAACTCCAGTCCTGACATGCCGGGCATGCGGACGTCGGAAAGCAGGACTCCGTTTTCGGTGCGAAGGTGCGACGCCCGCGCCGCCAGATAGTCCGCAGGCAGCGAGTAAGTTTCGGTCGAATAGCCAAGCGATTGCACCAGGCTTTCGAGCGCCAGGCGGGATGATTCGTCGTCGTCGACAATCCAGACGATCCCGGAAACGGAAGCCCGCGGCTGTCGTTGCGAGGGGCTTCGGGAGGACATAAGGTCGCTTGCCAATGATTGCTCATTCAATCTAGACCCTGGAGCGTCGAGTTGTCCATCATACCGACGTATGTCTGACTATCCCTTCCGGAATGATGAGACGCAGTGCGTCGGCCCCCGCATCGAGACTTGCCGGGCGCGCCCTCGCTCAAGGTTTCATCGTACGAACGCCGTCCAAGGAACCTTGAGTACACCTCTCGTGGCTAATCTGACCGCCGCGGTGCTGCCTCGGAATGTTGCCCCCGAACCTCTCCTGACTGTCCCCATATCTTTTCCTTACGGTTGCTAGAGTCTTCTGCAGAGCGAGACGCGCAGTCCGGCAAGTTCCATTACCGATTATCGCGACTGAACTGCTCCACGGCGGCCCGCGTCGACGTTGTCTTCAAACGCAAAAACCTACGCTTCGGATCTTTCAGACCGACGGTAAGCCGAGCCATACCGACGTATGAGCTCGACAAACAACGGTGGGCGAAAGTCCAAACGCTCGCAGAATGGATTCGATACCACCCGGCCGTCTATCTTGGCAATCATAGGCGGTGCTGCTGACAAGTCGACTCCCTTTAAAGGCACGACAGGTCCCGCCCCCGCCTATCGGTGAGCGTTGACCTGCAAGTCGTTGTGTGCGTCGACAGGCTCAGATGCGTTACGTGTTGGAGACACACGTTTTCGTCTCGGCATGCCCGTCAAAGGTTAACGATGTTTAGCAAACGCACAGGTCATCGCTGTTTTCCGCGGGCGGAAACAAAGGCGTCCAACGGCAGCAGCATCGGCCGACCGGCCGGGCTCGCAGTTACCATTTCGGCGCTTGTTGTCTGCTGGTGGGAATTGATCAAGATAACTTTGGACTTCGCATTGACCGACAGCGACGCGGCACTCGGCGCGACAGTAGGCACAAGACTGATCGTGGTGGTGTCTGGACTCGCGGTCGTAGGCGACGCCCCCTTCGCGCGGCCCGTTTTCTGTTTTCTGTGCGCGATGAGCGTGCTTGCAGTCGGTCCGGCCATTCCACTTGAGCTCACAGACTCGCTCCTGGTACCAGCCGTCTCGTTCATCGACTGCGTAACGAAAACATTGTTTCTCGCTTGCGCGTTCTCCTCGTCTGGCAGGAATGGTCGTGACAAGCACAACCATAGTCACGTTTTTGAAGTAGCCGTACTGCCGCCACGCGACTGACGCGCCGACAACGCTTTTTCCCCAACCTTCATTTTGAGGTGACTTTCATGTCCAACTGTTTGCATAACTGGATCTACGTCGGCGCGAACGCTTACGACGAATACACCTATGTCCCATGGCTTAAGCGGAACGTCTACCGGAGAACCGTCGACCTTTGCAGAGTTTGCATCCAATAGTAGTCGATACATTTCTATCCGACTTCCCTCATTTCACCGGTAGCACTCGACGTCAAATCGGCCTTTCTGAGGTCCGAGTGCTCGACCTCTACACAGCAGCAAGCTTCGTACTGCTGCTTCTCGCTTTGGCGGGGTCTTACCTGCCCTACATCATTCCTTTTCAAGTCACGTTGTCTGATGCCGCTGCGCCGCCGGCGTCGCAGGCATTCATGTTCTGGGGCACAGGGCTCTTCGTGCTACCGCTCATCGTGCCGTACACGTGTGTCGCGTATTCGGTGTTCCGGGGCGAGGTCTCGAAAGACCAGGCCTATCACTGACGTGCCCGCTCCCCACTCAACTTGCTCAAGGACTGGCCATGAAAGTCGCACTCTTCATTCCCTGTTTCATTGACGCGTTCTTTCCTGATGTGGGCATTGCGACACTGCAATTGCTGGAACGGCTCGGCTGCGACGTCGACTATCCACTGGATCAGACGTGCTGCGGGCAGCCGATGGGCAACAGCGGCTGCGAGAAGGAAGCCGTCGCCACCGAAAACCTCTTCGTGCGCAACTTCACCGGCTACGACTACATCGTCGCGCCCAGCGGCAGTTGCGTGCACCACGTGCGTGACCATTTGAGCGCGGCAGACCAGACGCCCGATACGCTGGCAGTGCGGTCCAACACCTACGAACTGGTGGAGTTCCTGCACGACGTGCTGCAGGTACGAGAGTTCCCGTGGGCCGAATTTCCGCACAAGGTCGGCCTGCACAACAGTTGCGGCACGCTGCGTTCGCTGCGCACCGCGAAGATGTCAGAGATCGATGAGCCGTTTTTCTCGAAGCCATTGACCCTGCTCAGGGGTGTCAGGGGCATCGAGTTCATCCAGCCTGACCGTCCCGACGAGTGCTGCGGGTTCGGCGGCACGTTCTGCGTGTCGGAGGAGCCGGTGTCGGCGCGCATGGGCGCCGACAAGGTCCGCGATCACAAGCGCAATGGCGCCGAGTACATCGTGTCGGCCGATTCGTCGTGCCTCATGCACCAGAAAGGTTGCTCGGACCGTCTCGAGCTGGGCCTGAAGTTCATCCATATCGCGCAGATTCTCAATGGAGCACAAGCATGAAACGTGTTGACCATGTCGGCTCTTCGGAGAAGTTCATCGCTGACGAAAAGCACATCCAGTTCCACGACAAACGCCTGTGGGAGCTGCGCACCGGACGCGACGCAGAGGTGCATGGCATCGCCGAGTGGGAGGAGTTGCGCTCGCTCGCCTCGGGGATCAAGGAGCATACGCTCACGCACCTCGCGGACTATCTGGAGCAGTTCGAGCGTAATGCGACGGCCAACGGCGTGACTGTGCATTGGGCCAAAGATGCCGAAGAGCACAACCGCATCGTCTACGAGATCCTGAGTCAGCGTCACGCGAGGCTGCTCGGTAAGCACCTCGCGACGGCCGTCCGCAACGCGGCGCCCGCGTGAGGCATGATCGGGAATCGGGTTACGTGTCAGCAGACGCCGATGGGCCAGACTGCCGAGGCAGCTTCGTGGCCACGTTCCAGGGCAACAGTTCGTCGATG
>NZ_CADFGP010000111.1 GCF_902833905.1 Paraburkholderia tuberum STM678
CCGCATCAAGCGCCCACACTTATCGACTGTTAGTTTTTAAAGATCGGTCCGCCAAACCCGCCGCGCCTGAACCACCACTACCCGGCACTGCTTCGTTTGCGTCGCTGCGTCTGCAGCAGAGAAGCGAGATTATGGAGACTCTTTCGCGTCTCGTCAATACCCGTTTTTGCTTTCGCTTAAAAAAGTTGCCGCTCACTTCCGGGTCGCATCCACCACGACCTCGACAGGAACTGCAGCGGCCATAGCCGCGTAGCCCGCGTCGCTTGGATGGATGTGATCGCCACTATCGAAAGCGCGCTGCAGACGCTCCGGCTGCGCCCGATCGCGCAACGCCGCGTCGAAGTCGACGACGCCATCGAAAGCACGACTAGTTCGGATCCACTGATTAACCGCGAGTCGGATGTTTTCCCGCTCCGGTGGCAGCGACGCCGGCGTCAGCGTCGCGCCGAACATCTTGACACCGTTGCGCCGCGCGGCCGCGATCACTCGCTGGTAACCGGCGATCAGATCGGCAGCCGTGACCGACGTATGAGGAAAATCGCAGTCGAGCCCGCCATGAGGCGGCATTGCCGCAAAGTTGATGTCGTTGATGCCAATCAGCAGGATCGCCGCTTTGACGCCTGGACGTCGCAAAACGTCGCGCTCGAAGCGGCTCGCAAGCGCGTCGCCATAGCAAGGCGAGTCGCTCAGGAGCCGGTTGCCGCTGATGCCGAGATTCACGATCGCGGTCGACTGCGCGCCGCTCGCCGCCAGCCGCCGAGCCAGCGCATCCGGCCAGCGACGGTTCTGGTTGAGGGTGGAGCGCATGCCGTCGGTGATCGAGTCGCCGATCGCGGCCACGGCAAGCGACGGTGCCGCCGCCTCCACCGACAAACCTGTGACCCACACATATTGCGTGAAGCGGCCGGGAAACGCCGTGGCGGACGCGTCGGTGGTGTGATTGCCGGGCCCGGACACATAATTTACCTGATTCGACACTCGGTGCCATGCGACGATCCGCTGCTCCGGTCCCACGAACGCACTGATCGCATATGGCGCGCCCTCGACGACATCGATCGCGACCGCATCGCTGTCCACCTCGCCGCCAGGCGGTACGCTGACCGCGCCCTTACCGCCAAACGTCACCCGACTGCCGGCGCCCTCGACTGCTGCCGCGCCACCGGCGGAGCGCGCGATGCGCAGTTCGTCGATGACGAGAGGCGTCTTGCCGTACGCATTACTCAGATGAATTCGCGCCACCCTCCCCGACAATGTCGGATACATGATTTGCCGAACGGTGCGCCCGGCGACTTCCGGCGCGCGATACAGCGGTGGCAACTCGGCCCGCTGTGGAATCGGTTGCAGCGCGGTCGCCCAAACGGCGACCCAATGCTCGGACGCTTCGGCAGCGAACGCACTCGAGGAACCGACAAACGGGGCAAATTGGGCAAGCAGCGCCGCGCCGCATGCGGCAGCCAAGGTGCGAATGGTCATTCGGAGGATCGGTTCGAGGCGAAACGCGCATTGTGCCCGAACGACGCGGCAAGCGCCGGCAATCGCAGGCAGGTCCGCTGACCCCGGCGCCCGGCGGCTGTGCCGGTTCGGTCTCACGCCGTTTGCCGACTCATGATCTTCAGCGCGACCGCTTCGGCGACCTCGATTCCGTCGATTGCCGCGGAGTAGATCCCGCCCGCATACCCCGCACCCTCGCCCGCCGGATACAGCCCGTTGACGTTGACACTCTGGTAGTCGTCGCCGCGACGCACGCGTACCGGCGACGAAGTTCGCGTTTCAACGCCGGTCAGCACCGCATCATGCATCGCGAAACCTGCGATTTTCTTCTCCATCTGTGGCAGCGCTTCGCGAATCGCTTCGATCGCGTAGTCGGGCAGCGCGGTGCTGAGATCGGTTGGCCGCACGCCCGGCTTGTACGACGGAACGACCGAGCCGAGTGAAGTGGACGGCCGCCCCGCGATGAAGTCGCCGACCAACTGCCCTGGAGCCATATAGTTACCGCCACCGAGCTCGAACGCCCGCTCCTCCCACTTGCGCTGGAACGCGATGCCGGCGAGCGGCCCGCCCGGGTAGTCGTCTGGCGTAATGCCGACCACGATGCCCGCGTTCGCGTTGCGCTCCGCGCGCGAGTACTGGCTCATGCCGTTCGTGACGACGCGCCCCAGCTCGGACGTGGCCGCCACCACGGTGCCGCCGGGACACATGCAGAAGCTATAAACCGCTCGCCCGTTGCTGCAGTGGTGCACCACCTTGTAGTCGGCTGCGCCGAGCTGTTTGTGACCGGCAAATTTCCCAAAACGGCTCCGATCGATGATCCCTTGCGGATGCTCGATCCGAAAACCGAGCGAAAACGGCTTCGCCTCGACGTGAACGCCGCGGTCGTACAGCATCTGGAAGGTATCGCGTGCGCTATGGCCGACCGCCAGCACAACGTGGTCGCAGCGCAGCGTCTCGCCGGTCGACAGCTTCAGCCCGCGCACCTGGCCGTTGTCGATGTCGATGTCCTCGACACGCGTTTCGAAGCGCACTTCGCCGCCCAACTCGTGGATGCTCGCGCGCATCTTCTCGACCATGCTGACGAGACGAAACGTGCCGATATGCGGCCGGCTCAGGTACAGGATGTCCTCCGGCGCACCGGCCCGCACGAATTCGTCGAGCACCTTGCGGCCGTAGTGTTTCGGGTCCTTGATCTGGCTGTAGAGCTTGCCGTCCGAAAAGGTGCCCGCGCCACCTTCGCCGAACTGCACGTTCGACTCGGGATTCAGCACCGATTTGCGCCACAGGCCAAACGTGTCCTTGGTGCGCTCACGTACGGCCTTGCCGCGCTCGAGGATGATCGGCCGGAAGCCCATCTGCGCGAGGATCAGGCCCGCGAACAGTCCGCACGGCCCCATGCCGATGACGACCGGACGCGGCGTGCTCAGTTGGGCGGGCGCTTCGGCGACGAACTTGTAGCTCATGTCGGGCGTCACGCCGCAATGCGGCACGTCGGTGAGCCGTTTCAGCGCGGCCCCTTCATCCTTGACCTCGACATCGACGATGTAGGTGAGCTTGATGTCGGCGCGCTTGCGCGCGTCGTGCGCGCGGCGAAACACGGTGTATCGGATGAGCCCGTCCCGCGCCACGCCGAGTTCCGTGAGGCGCGCACGGATGGCGGCTTCGAGGGCGCTTTCGGGATGATCGAGCGGGAGTTTGATTTCGCTTAGACGTAACATGAGTGCCGGAGATGCAAGTGGGCCGCAAATCGCGGCCAATTCGCAATTTTACCGGTAAGTGTCGGCGCGGGGTGACGGCCGGTCATGAAGCGCCGGCCCTTCGAAACCGGGCAAACCGGCATGCATGCTTCGACGCACTCAATGAGCTATCAGCCCCAACGTCTCTGCACAAAAAATTTATTAACCGACCGGTCGGTTGGTTTATACTACGCCGACACAGACCACTCCTCCAGAGAGAGCGTCCCTCATGTACACCCAATCCCTCGATATCCCCGGCAACGTTGCCCCGCTGGACGCGGACGTGAATTCGCCCGAACAACAGGCTCGCTTCGACGCGGTCATGAGCGCCGACGGCAAGATCGAGCCGCAGGACTGGATGCCCGACGCGTACCGCAAAACGCTGGTGCGGCAGATCTCGCAGCATGCGCACTCGGAGATCGTCGGCATGCTGCCCGAGGGCAACTGGATCACGCGCGCGCCGAGCCTCAAGCGCAAGGCGATCCTGATCGCCAAGGTGCAGGACGAAGCCGGCCACGGCCTCTATCTGTATAGCGCCGCCGAAACGCTCGGTGTCTCGCGCGAGCAGCTGATCGACGCGCTGCACGCGGGCAAGGCCAAGTATTCGAGCATCTTCAACTACCCGACACCCACCTGGGCCGACGTCGGCGTGATCGGCTGGCTCGTCGACGGCGCGGCGATCATGAACCAGATCCCGCTGTGCCGCTGCACCTACGGCCCGTACGCCCGCGCGATGATCCGCATCTGCAAGGAAGAGTCGTTCCATCAGCGCCAGGGCTTCGACGCGCTGCTCGCGATGATGGCCGGCACCGAGGCGCAGCGCGCTCTGGTCCAGCAGGCGGTGAACCGCTGGTGGTGGCCGGTGCTGATGATGTTCGGCCCGAGCGACAGGGATTCGGTCCACAGCAACCAGTCGGCCAGATGGGGCATCAAGCGCATCACCAACGACGACCTGCGCCAGAAATTCGTCGATGCGACCGTCGAGCAGGCGAAGGTGCTCGGCGTCACGCTGCCCGACGCGGACCTCAAATGGAACGAGGCGCGCGGCCACTACGACTACGGCGACATCGACTGGGAAGAGTTCTGGCGCGTCGTCAATGGCGACGGCCCGTGCAACCGCGAGCGCCTCGCGACCCGCGTGAAGGCCCATGAAGACGGCGCCTGGGTACGCGAAGCCGCGCTCGCCCACGCGGAAAAGCAGCGCCAGCGCGCGCAACAGCACGCCGCCTGAGTGGCACCGCACATCAAAGGAATCAGGAGATCAGCAATGAACAAGGAATGGCCGATTTGGGAAGTGTTCGTGCGCAGCAAGCAGGGACTCGACCATAAACACTGCGGCAGTCTGCATGCCGCCGACGCGCCGATGGCGCTGCGCATGGCGCGCGACGTCTACACGCGCCGCCAGGAAGGCGTGAGCATCTGGGTGGTGCCGTCCTCGGCGATCACGGCCTCGGCGCCGCACGAGAAGGCCGAGCTGTTCGAACCGGCGGGCGACAAGATCTATCGCCACCCGACGTTCTACACGCTCCCCGACGAAGTCAACCACATGTAAGCGCGGCCATGACCACTACGTCCACTACGCCCATTACGCCGATTACGCCCGAACATCTCCAGTACGTGCTGCGCCTCGCGGATACCGCGCTGATCCTCGGTCAGCGCAACACCGAGTGGTGCGGCCACGGCCCGATCCTCGAAGAGGACATCGCGCTGTCGAACATGAGCCTCGACCTGATCGGGCAGGCGCGCCTGCTGTACACGCACGCGGCCGCGCTCGAAGCGCCGCTCACCGGCCGTCAGCGCAACGAAGACGACTACGCGTACTTCCGCGCCGAGCGCGAATTCGCGAACTACACGCTCGCCGAGCTGCCGCATTACGGGCCGCTCGCCGGCACCGCGCAGGCCGGGAAGGATTACGCGGTCACGATCGTGCGCAACTTCCTGTACGCGACGCTGATGATGCATCTGTGGGGTGCGCTGACGGGCTCCACCGACGGGCAGCTCGCCGCGATCGCCGCGAAGTCGATCAAGGAAACGCAGTACCACGTGCATCATGCGAGCGAGTGGCTGATCCGTTTCGGCGACGGCACCGACGAATCGCACCGTCGCGCGCAGGCCGCGCTCGACTATCTGATGCCGTACACGTACGAGTTCTTCAGCGCGGACGCGGTGGAAGACGCGGTCGCCGCGGCCGGCATCGGCCCGCGCACCTCGGCGCTGGAAGCCGCGTGGCTCGACGACGTGCGCGCCACGCTCGACCAGGCCACGCTGACGCTGCCCGCGGCGCTGCGGCACGTGAGCACGGGCAAGCACGGCGAGCATTCGGAGCACATGGGTTTCGTGCTCGCGCAAATGCAGAGCCTCGCGCGCCAGCATCCGGGCGCCAGCTGGTGAGCACGCGATGACGACCTCGACCGCTCCGCAGCCCGCGAACGCCGCTGCTGCCACGACCGATGCCGCGCTCACCCGCGCATGGACCGTGCTCGAAGCGGTACCCGACCCGGAGATCCCGGTGGTGTCGATCCGCGAGCTCGGCATCCTGCGCGACGTGCGACGCGCCGCCGACGGCGCGCTCGAAGTCGTGATCACGCCGACCTACTCGGGCTGCCCGGCGATGTCGCAGATTGCCGAAGACATCGGCCGTGCGCTCGAGGCCGCGCAGCTCACGCCATACCGCGTCGCCACCGTGCTCGCGCCGGCGTGGACCACCGACTGGATCACGGCCGAAGCCCGCGAAAAACTGCGCGTCTACGGCATCGCGCCGCCGACGGGCAACTGCGGTTCAGCCGCGACGTCAGCGCCGCAGGAGAAAGTGCTGCGCTTCGTGCCGCGCGCGCTGCCGGCCCCAGGCTGCCCACGCTGCGGCTCGGCGCACACCGAGCGGCTCGCGCAATTCGGCTCGACCGCCTGCAAGGCCCTGTATCGCTGCCTCGACTGCCGCGAACCCTTCGACTACTTCAAACCGTACTGATATGGCCACCCCGCAATTCCATCCGCTGCGTATCCGCGAAGTGCGCCCCGAAACCGCCGATGCGGTCTCGGTCGCCTTCGAAGTCCCGCCCGAACTGCGCGACCACTATCGCTTCACGCAGGGGCAGTTCGTCACGCTGAAGACGCATATCGACGGTGAGGAAACGCGCCGTTCGTATTCGATCTGCGTGGGCGTCACCGACTACGATCGCGACGGCGAGTTGCGCATCGGCATCAAGCGCGTGCGCGGCGGGCGTTTCTCGAACTTCGCGTTCGACACGCTGCAGCCGGGCCACACGATCGACGTGATGACGCCCGACGGCCGTTTCTTCACGCACCTGAACGCGGAACAGGGGCAGCAGTACCTCGCGTTCTCGGGCGGCTCGGGCATCACGCCGGTGCTCGCGATCATCAAGACGACGCTCGAAGTCGAGCCGCGCAGCACCTTCACGCTCGTCTACGGCAACCGCAGCGTCGACCAGATCATGTTCGCCGAGGAGCTCGAGGATCTGAAGAACCGCTTCATGAACCGCTTCGTGCTGTATCACGTGCTGTCGGACGACCTGCAGGACGTCGAGCTGTTTAACGGCGTGCTCGACCAGGAAAAATGCGCGGCGTTCATCGAGCAGCTGCTGCCGGCCGACGCGATCGACGAAGCGTTCATCTGCGGCCCCGCGCCGATGATGGATGCGGCCGAGGCCGCGCTCAAGGCAGCCGGCGTGCCGCCCGCGAAGGTGCACGTCGAGCGCTTCGGTACGCCGCTGCCGCAGGCGGGCGTGCCGCCCGTCGAGATCACCGCGGACACCCCCGCGGCCGAGCTCGAAATCGTGCTCGACGGCAAGCGCCGCAAGCTGCGCCTGCCGTATCAGGGCACGAGCGTGCTCGACGTCGGGCTGCGCGCCGGTCTCGCGCTGCCGTATGCGTGCAAGGGCGGCGTGTGCTGCACCTGTCGCGCGAAGGTGCTCGAGGGCGAAGTGAAGATGGAAAAGAACTACACGCTCGAAGAACACGAGGTCCGCGAGGGGTTCGTGCTGACGTGTCAGTGTCATCCGGTTAGCGACAAGGTCGTCGTCAGTTACGACGAACGTTGAGTCGAGTGCTTTCGTGGTCTAGGTACGGACTGCCCTCCCGTGACGTCCGCCACCGCTTTCGGCCGTTTCGTGATCCGCTTAAACTAGGGGCCGCTCATCGATCGGGACATCGGGTTCCAGTCGGCGAGCGGCCTCTTTTTGTTACAGCTGCTGGCGTCACTGCAAGCCCTTGCCCATGAGCACGATTCACCTCACCAACGGCGACGTCGCCGCCGAGTCGCTGCGTACCGCGCTGGACCAGGCGGGCCGCGACGATCGCGTGCAGCCGCTGCGGGACGATCTGGCGGTCGGCCCGTTACGCGGCGTCGACGACGCTCCGCACGTGCGCGCCGACTTCTGGGAACGCGTCAGCGCCGACACGCAACGCGACTTCGTGCGCGAGTTCCGCGAACAGGCCGCGGTGCTCGACGGCCTCGCCAACAGCACCGCGAATCTCGTGGTGTGGCACGCCGAAAGCGCGTCCGATCAACTGATGCTGCGCCGCGTCTGCTACCTGGTGCGCAACAGCCCGCAGCGTTTGAACGAAGTGCGTCTGTCGATCGCCGACCTCACCGATCCGCAAGCGTGGGCGCATACCCGCAAGGATCGCGCGACATCGGTCGGCATGTTTGCGCCGGACGTATTGCAGACACACCTGCCGGACGCCGCGCCGATTTCCGTGCTGCGCATCAGCCGGCTCGCGCTCGAATGGCAGGAGGTCAAACAGGCGAACGGCGAGACGCGGCGCTGGCGTGACAACACCTTCACGAGCGGCAGCGTTGCGGAAATCGACGCGCTGATCCTCGAACGGGCAACCGACGCCTGGCAGCCCGCCGCGCGCGTCGCCGCCTACGTGATGACCGCCGAGTTGTGGTTCCTCGTCAGCGACAGCATCGTGCTGTGGCGCATGCGCGAACTCGCGGCGCTGCGGCGCATCCGCCTGCGCGGCGACGCGAACGAATGGCGCTCGCTCGAACTGCGCGCGGCATCCGCCCCCTGCTCACCCCAATAAGATAAGAACAGACGAATATGGCCCGCACCCGAGCCCCCGACCACGAAACCCAACGCGAGCAGATTCTCGAACTGGCCGCCGCGAAGTTCGCGCAGACCAGCTATCCAAGCACGTCGATGGCCGATCTTGCCGCGGCGAGCGGCACCTCGAAAGCGCGCCTCTATCACTATTACGAGAGCAAGGAAGCAATCCTGTTCGATCTGCTCGATCGCTACACGAAGCGCCTGATGCTGATCATCGCCGAGGTGGAAGGATCGAGCCAGCGGCGCGAACTGAGCGAGCGTGAAACCTTCGCGGAGCTGATCCGCGCGTTCCTGTCCGAGTATGAGACGTCGCACAGCCGGCACGTCGCGCTGCTGAACGATGTCAAGTATCTGGTCGATTCGCAGCGCGAGATCATCCTGAACCGTCAGCGCGACGTAGTCGCCGCCTTCGCGCGGCAGCTCGTGCGCGCCTATCCCGAACGCGCGACACGCGACAACCAGACCGCGCTGACGATGATGGTGTTCGGCATGATCAACTGGACCTTCACGTGGCTCAAGCCGGACGGCCGGATGGGCTATCGCGAGTTCGCCGAGCAGGTGGTCGGCATGGTCGAGCATGGTCTCGGCAGCGCGCCGGCCAGGTAGACGATGCTCTGAACAGATCGCAACCCGCGCACTGGATGTTGCAAAGCAACAACATGCAGACCACATAAATCGGCGCAGGGAATCCATGCGGCATCGTGTCACGAACGTGCGATCACTTTTAACTTCTGTTTAAAATCAAATAATTAAATTTAGGGTTCCAGCGCTCCAGGTATTCACCTCGACTTTTGATACGGGTTTTCCCTAGTGAATGGCATAGGTTTCCGTTAAAATCGGTTTTGCGGTGCACAACGCCGCCTGATTAAAAGGAGAACCCGACCATGAACATGCTGACCCATCGCAACACCGAGCCGATCGCGCCGAACGATCGCGCGTCGCTGCCTGCTGAACGCGCGCACGTTCTGGTCCGTGAACTCACCGCCGCCGATCGCGAACGCCTGCTTGCTCACTTCCTCGCGCTCGACGAAGAAGACCGTCTGCTGCGCTTCGGCCAGGTCGTGCCGAACCATGTGATCGAAAACTACGTGCGCGCGATCGACTTTACGCGCGACACCGTATTCGGCGTGTTCAACAGCAAGCTGGAACTGAGCGGCGTCGGCCATCTGGCCTACCTGCCGGCCGAAGGCAACAAGCGCACCGCCGAATTCGGCGTCTCCGTGCTCGAAAGCGCACGCGGCATCGGTATCGGCTCGAGGCTATTCGAGCGCGCCGCGATCCGCAGCCGCAACACGCATGTGACGACGCTGTACATCCACTGCCTGGCGCGCAATTCGACCATGATGCACATCGCCAGGAAGGCCGGCATGAAGATCGAGTACGCGTACGGCGAGGCCGACGCCTATCTGACGCTGTCGCCGGCCGATCAGTCGAGCATCCTCGCGGAAATGCTGCAGGAGCAGGCCGCCGTGTTCGATTACGCGCTCAAGCGCCACGCACGCCAAGCCTCGCGACTGTTCGAGTCGTTCATGCCGGTGGCTGTCGCTGCCTGAATAATCGCTACGGGGAAATGAGATTGGGGCGGCCGCAAGGTCGCCCTTTTTCTATCTGTACCCAATCAACGCCACGCGTAGGACCGTGCGCGTGAAGCCTACAAAATGGGCAGCGCTGTCGTTTCCTTGATCTTTTCTAGCGAAAAGCTCGATTTCACATCGATCACCGATGGGTGCCGCAGCAATTGATCCTGCACGAAGCGCGAAAAGTGCGCCATGTCCTCCACCTGGACGCGCAGCAGGTAATCCATCTCACCCGTCATCGCGTGACATGCGACAACTTCGGGCCACGTCTGCACGGCCGCGCCGAACAGATCGGCGTGCGTGGCCTCGCCATGCGGACTGAACGCGCGACCGCCACCCTTCTCCAGCCGCACGCTGACATACGCGAGCAGGTCAAGCCCGAGACGTTGGGCGTCGAGCAGCGCGACATAGCCGCGAATCACGCCGCTTTCCTCGAGCCGGCGAATCCGCCGCAGGCACGGACTCGGCGACAGATTGATCCGTTCCGCTATCTCCTGATTCGACAGCCGGCCATTCTCCTGAAGGATCGCCAGAATGCGTCGATCGATCGCGTCTATCTCGTTACTAGCCATGTTCTGCCGCGTATCCGTTGAATAAAGCCATAAACTGGCTCAAGCGTAGCGACGCGCGATTAAGTTCGCAAGTATTTGCCTTCATCGCGGTTCTACACTTGCCCCATCCGGTCGCGCTCAGCCGACCGTCCCGCGCGCTCACCGCCAGCGCGCCTTGGCAACCCTCTTGCATGGGATTGGAGACAGACGATGCAGGTTTCAACTTGGGAAAATCCTGTCGGCACTGACGGCTTCGAATTCATCGAATACACTGCGCCGGACCCGAAAGCGCTCGGCAAGCTGTTCGAACAGATGGGCTTCACGGCCGTCGCGCGGCATCGTCATAAGGACGTGACGCTGTATCGTCAGGGCGACATCAACTTCATCGTCAACGCGGAGAAGCATTCGTTTGCGCAGCGCTTCGCGCGCTTGCATGGCCCGTCGATCTGCGCGATTGCGTTTCGCGTACAGGACGCCGCGAAGGCCTACGCCCAAGCGCTCGAAAAAGGCGCATGGGGTTTCGACAATAAGACCGGCCCGATGGAGCTGAACATCCCGGCGATCAAGGGCATTGGCGATTCGCTGATCTATTTCGTCGACCGCTGGCGCGGCAAGAACGGCGCGACGCCGAACAGCATCGGTGACATCGACATTTACGACGTCGACTTCGAGCCGATTCCGGGCGCGAACCCGAACCCGGTCGGCCACGGCCTGACCTATATCGATCACCTGACGCACAACGTGCATCGCGGCCGCATGCAGGAATGGGCGGAGTTCTACGAGCGCCTGTTCAACTTCCGCGAGGTGCGCTACTTCGACATCGAGGGCAAGGTGACGGGCGTCAAGTCGAAAGCGATGACCTCGCCGTGCGGCAAGATTCGCATTCCGATCAACGAGGAAGGCTCGGACACCGCCGGTCAGATCCAGGAATACCTGGACGCGTACCACGGCGAAGGCATCCAGCACATCGCGCTCGGCACCAGCGACATCTACCGCACCGTCGACGGCCTGCGCGCATCGGACATTTCGCTGCTCGACACGATCGACACGTACTACGAACTCGTCGACCGACGCGTGCCGAATCATGGCGAGCCGCTCGAGGAACTGCGCAAGCGCAAGATCCTGATCGACGGCGCAGCGGACGACCTGCTGCTGCAGATCTTCACCGAAAACCAGATCGGCCCGATCTTCTTCGAGATCATTCAACGCAAGGGCAACCAGGGCTTTGGCGAAGGCAACTTCAAGGCGCTGTTCGAATCGATCGAGCTCGATCAGATTCGCCGCGGCGTCGTGCAGGACAAGACCTGACCACGCAGACTCGCGCCTGATCGGCGCGCAATCGGGTAGGAGGCGGGGTTGCCCCCGCCGTCCTCCCACAACACCGGACGTACGGATCACGTATCCGGCGTTTCCTGACGACTGGATTGCTCCAGCGAGCTTCGTTTCGT
>NZ_CADFGP010000112.1 GCF_902833905.1 Paraburkholderia tuberum STM678
CGTCCAGAAATCTGGACTTTAGCCGATCTGGCTACTCTGACCTGAAATCCAGTCCTGGCGCGGCTTGCAGACAAATTCCACGGCCGTCGAAAACCGGCAACCAGTTGTCGATGACGGTTTCATTCATCCATGTTGCGGGGCGTCGCCCCGCAGTTGCGGCATATGCCGCCGCCGCGGTGGCGGCGTTTGTCGTTCCGGACGCCACGTTCGCCGCCGGCACAACTGTTGCACCCGCACCCATCTACAGCGATGCCGCCTCGCTCGGCAAGTTGCTGTTCAACGATCCTTCGCTGTCCGCGTCCGGCCGCATGTCGTGCGCGACCTGCCACAGCCCGTCGCACGCATACGGGCCGCCGAACGGTCTCGCCGCGCAGTTCGGCGGGCCCGATCTACGCTCGCAGGGCACGGGTGCGGTTCCGACGCTGCGTTACGTGCTAAACCGCACGCCGCGCTGGGCGCACGTACAGGCGTCGAGCTTCGCGGAGCGCGCGACCGACGGCGACGCCGCGCCAACCGGCGCCTTCACGTGGGACGGCCGATTCAACCAGCTACGGGATCAGGCGACGTTCCCGCTGTTCGATCCGAACGAGATGGCGAACCGCGATCCAGCAAAGGTCATCGCGCAACTTGCGAACGCGCCGTATGCGGCGCGTTTCAGGAAGATGTTCGGCGACGCGATCTTCGCGACGCCAGCGGTCGCGCTACGTCAGGCGATGTACGCGATCGAGCGTTTTGAACTGGGAGACCCGAGCTTCCATCCGTACACGAGCAAGTTCGCCTACTACCTCGATGGCAAGGTGAAGCTGACTGCGGCCGAACTGCACGGCAAAGCGCTGTTCGACGCTCCGAAGAGCGGCAACTGTGCGTCGCGCCACATCGACCAGTCCGGCGTGAACGGCGCGCATCCGCTCTTCACCGACTTCACTTCGAGGCCCTGACTGCTCCTGTCCGTTCGAACAGCCCCGCGAACTCCTTGATGTACTGTGGAGAGGCCATGCTCGTGTGGCAAGCGCTTTGGTAGCGATGTGGGATCGGCCGCCGCAGGGGCGAAGCCTCCCGAAGCTGCACACGGCTATGCATTGTGCGTCAGGGATCTGTTGCTCGCGGCCCCTGGTTCATATCCGGCGTCGGTGATCGCTGCAACCTGCAAGAAAAAGCTGCTGGAACTGGCACTGTCCCGTGGGCAGGGAATCGACCGGCACGCCGCGGCTGCGGCTCTGGAAGACTACTACGGCCGCGAACTCCTTTGCCAGATGGACCCCGCCTATGCGGCAGGCAAGCGCGACCAGTGGTTCCGCATGGGCAGCAGGAGCGGCACGCCCGATATTCCGCTCAGCCGCCACCTGCTGCTCGTGCATTTCCTGTTTGCCGATGCGAGCCGGTTCATTCAGGCGCTCGCCGCCGCTACCGAGCAAGCCGGTCAATGCGCAGCGAGTCGTACCAACGCGGATATGGGCTATGAACAAGGTGAGCGCAATTTCCTATCATAAGCATTGACGGTATGAAATTTCCGACGTTTATATCGAAAGCGCTATAAGCGACTTTTTCCCAACTACCGCTTGAGATCCCGTGAGCGAAATGCCTGATCGAACTGCCGGGCTCGCTGCACCTCGTCGCTGTGCAGATAGGTCGAAGTCGTCGAGATCGAAGCGTGCCTCAAGTTGTCCCGCACCATGATCAGTTCTGCGCCACGCGCGAGCGCGTGCGACGCATACGTGTGCCGCATCCAATGCGGGCTCGCGCGCCGCAGCTTCTCTGCGGTCGCCGGTCGTTCGTCCTGGATCGCATCGGCCGCCAGCACGAAGAACCGTCGCATCACGCGCCAGAGCCGTGTGCTTTCGATGTGCGCATCATCCTCCTCGAGACTCACAACAAGCGGCGTCGCCGGGCTCCAGCGTTCCGGCGTGACTGGTAGGCCGCGCTGCACAAGATATTGATCCAGCGCGGTTCGGGCCAGCGACGGCAGCGCTACCTTGCCGAGCTTGCCGCCTTTGCCCAGTACATGCAGCCAGTGATCGCCGTGTTCGTCGCGACGGATATCGCCGAGCTTCGAGCCGACCAACTCGCTCGCGCGCAGGCCGGTTGCATAGCCAAAGTCCAGCAGGAATCGCAGCCGCTGCGCGGCTGCTTCGCTCCAGCCGTACGACCACTCGAGGCCGTCAGCGAGCGTGCGGATCAGCAGCCACTCGCCTTCGGAGAAGCCGCGGGACGCGTCCAGTCCCGCACGCTGTGCGTGACTCTTGACCTTGACGCCGGCGAACGGATTTGCGAGCACATAGCGTTGCGCGACCAGCCAGCGAAACATCGCCGAGAGGACGTTCAGCGCGTATGCCGCCGAGCGCGGTGACAGCGCGCCGGTGAAGGGCCGCCATTCGACACTGTGCCGCGGCCGCGATGGCCCGATCCAGCGTTCGCGCGGTGTCGGCCGGCGCAGGAAACTCCGGTACGCGATCGCGTCGTCGGTGGTGAGCGACGACAGTGCGCAGTCCCGTTCAACGATCGCCCACAGGATCAGGCGTTCGGCTTCTTTCCGGTAAGCGCGCTGCGTGGCGGCCGACTCGTGCAGTGACAGCCAGGACTGCACGGCCTCATAGTCGTTCGAAGCCTTGAGCAGGCAGGCGTCCTTTGGGGCGCGGTACTGTCCGCGCGAGCCGTCGACCTCGTGTGGCACACGCAACTGCTCCCACGGCACGACGTTGCCTGCCGGCGCAGCGACAATTAACGCACGGGCGCGTTCGGTCAGGGCCGGATGGGCGGCAAAGAACGCCTCGATTCGGCGCGCGCCGGCGACGCCGAGTCCGGCGATAGCCAACCACCAACGACGCCGTCGCGGAATCCGCACGGTCAGGTCGGCCAGCGTCCGGATGCCGTGCGCGCGCAGTGCTGCAACGATACGCGGTGGTAACCACAGATCGACCGGATCGGCGATCGTCGGTATCGGTACCGGCAGATTGCGCAGCACCTCGATTGCGCGGACCACCCCATCCGCCGATGCAGTCGTTGGGCGATCGACGAAGACGCTCGCCAGCTCCGCGCGTTGGCGCGCCTGCGCATACGCGATGAGCCGCCGACGAATCCGGCCGAGCACGCCGCGCGAGGACGCGCCCGCTGATCTTCGGTCACCCAGATACCGCGCGACAGCGGCCCGCGCGTCCAACCCGGCGTACCAGCCGCGCAGTGCGGCGAGCTCCGCTTCGTCGGGGAAGCCGGATTCAGTTTCGTTGATGGGTAAGGCGTCGCGCGTTTTCATGACTCCCAGTTTATATAAATTTCGATGACGGACTGATAATAGTATTATGGGGTGTCCATTTGACCGGAGTTAAGCGTAGACTGGGGCAATGGAACGCGCCCACGCCAGCATCCACTACCCTAAGTCCCTTGGGGAGTTTCAGGCCTGGTTCCCGACTGATGCAGACTGCCTGGACTACCTCGAATGGCTGCGATGGCCTTGCGGCTTCGTCTGCCCGTCCTGTGGGCATCACGGAGGATGGCGGCTTGGGGACAACCGGTTCATGTGTACTGGATGCGGTAGCCGCACATCGGTGATGGCTGGCACCATCTTTGACCGGACACGTACTCCGCTCACGGTTTGGTTTTCGGTCTGTTGGCATTTTGCTACCGCTAAAGATGGGATCTCCGCGCTGAGTTTGAAGCGGACCTTGGAGATCGGCTCCTACCAGACGGTGTGGGCTATTCTTCATCGCCTGCGGTCTGTTCTGATTCGCCCCGATCGGGAGCGCCTTTGCGGGAAGGTGGAGGTGGACGAAACCTACATCGGAGGCAAAGAATCCGGACTTTCGGGAGGCCGTGCCAAAGGGAAGAAGATCCTGACGTGTATCGCGATCGAGATCGTGGAGCCGAAGGGATTCGGGCGCTGTCGAATGGCGCCCGTGGCGGATGCCTCCTCGGAATCGCTTCGCTCCTTCGTGTTGGATAACGTCGAGCCCGGGGCGACGGTCATCACCGATGCCTGGCAGGGTTACCGGTGGCTGGAGAAGAATGGTTACATCCATGACCGCCGTAGCCAGCGGGCCGCGTCGGCGCGGGGCGAGGACCCCGAAGAACTTCTGCCAGGTGTGCATCGAATAGCGTCCCTTGCAAAACGTTGGCTCCTGGGCACCCACCAGGGAGCGGTGGATTCTGCACACTTGCCCAGTTACCTGGACGAGTTCGTGTTCCGTTTCAACCGCCGCCGCTCACGTAGCCGAGGGATGCTGTTCTATCGGGTCATGGAGCTTGCTGTCGCCCATGGACCGGTTCGTTACCAAGACCTTGTTATGACCCAGCGCCCAAAGGCTGTTCCTCCAAAGCCGCCGGGGCAACGCGGACATCCGCCCAGCTTGGAGCGACCTTCGCCGAGCCGCCCGTGGAGGCAAAACGCTAACTCCGGTTAAATGGACACCCCATATAGTATTTATCAGTCTAATCGCATCTCGCACACTATACGACGTGCTCGCAGCGGCCCCGGTCTTGCCTCAGGTCGACCCGGTGTGGCGCATTCGCCAGATGGCAGCAGACGACCCACATCTGCCCTTCGACCCGACGCGATCGCTGCGGCAGCTTTCAAAGGCGGAACAGCCATTCGAGGAGCCGTCTTGGCCGGGAAGTTCTCGGCCTTTGCCGCCGTTGGGATTGCTGAGCTGACGAAGAACGGATCAAGCCGGTGCCTACGGCCGCTGTCGCGCGGCCGAGTTGACCGTGCAAGGCTTTGCGATAGACTACCTTGATCCTGGAGGGGTTTTTCGTGGCTGATCTTAAAACCATGTTGGTCCGTTCGAACGCCGCTTGCGCCCTGTTTTGCATGTCGCTGCTGACGCACGCTGGGACGTCGGCAGACTCAGCCACGGTTACCCATGCGACCGAGCCTGAAATATCTGCCTCTGCAGATGTCCTGTCGACTCGGCCTTTCGTGGGCGACGACCCGGTTGCCATCAGAGACGCCTTGGCGGAGCAGAGCTTCGATGCCAACTCGCCTTCGTTGAGCGATCGCATTAGAAACCTGATCCACGTCCCTGTCCTTAAGGCGCCACGCGATCTCGACTTGTCGAAAGCCAGTCTCGACCGCGACCTGGCTTTCGTCGTACCGGCGCCCTACGGAATACGATATCAGTCAAAGACGCACTTGTTGACGGTTAACGTAGATCTATCCGATGATGACAATCCGGGAGTGATCCTGCTCAAGAAGACCATAACCGGACCACGCGGTCGAGGGCTTGTGGTGGCGCCTGAGGCGAAGGCCAAGGGGTACATCCAACACATCGATCTGATTGAACTCAAGTCCGGCAAACGGAGCAAATCCAGGGTTCACGGACGCGTGACACTCTCGCAGGCGGCGTTCGACGAAGCGAATGGAGACTTCGCGATTGTGCTGATGTGTATCATGGCGCCGCCTTACCTGACCGATCGACGCGAACATAGCGATCCCAGCGACGTCGAGCCCACAGACATCACAACAAGAACCTCGACGCTGTACACGAACATTCACGCCATCTGGCTGGTGAGCCCGCAGCGGGGTATCGTGCTATCGAAGAAGCTGCATCTGTCGAAGTAAAATCCCTTGATTGTTTTTTGAGATCGCAGTACCGGAATGGTCGCCCGTAAGCTGTGACCCTTTGCAACGATTAATTGAGGGCGGGCAATGCGTCGGTACACCTTCTCTCGTCCGAAAGTGATCCTGCTGAACATGCCAGCCTTAGCTGGACGCGCACACCCCTGACCACGCCAGGGGGCTTCCCGTGTTGCGTACGCTTTCCTTGTGTACACATGCTGTCGCCACTACCCCGGCGCAGCGACCGGGCGTCCTGCCTGCTCATTCACCCAGCCCCATCAGCCTTCCCCGATAGGGTGTTCGGGTCGGCCTGCGCATCGGCATTCTCGAGGATTGCTCGGCGTTTACTCGCGTTACGGCCTGCACACTCGCGCTGTCACCAATTCGTGAGACGCTTCACCAGAGGCTTCAGCCACTTCCTTACCTCCATAGCTGCTCCTTATAGGTTGCTTCCGGCTGGAGCAATCGCCGGGCGGGGCTCTCACCCGCTGGAAAGCGCCGCCTTTTCACGGCGCACATCCACAACTGCCGTTCGGATTGGCGCAACATCAATGACTGCTTCCGGGGTGCAACCGCCCGCGGTATCGCCGGGTTTGCGCGTGCATCATCACCGGTGACCGACAGTGGGACGAGTTCCCGATCAACCCAGCCGTAGGCGTCGCATACGTGACCACAAATCGCGAGAACGCGATCCGATCGCGTGGGCTTCGAGCACGACGGTAATCGCAACGGCAGAACGGTGATCGCGGGAGAGCCTTTCACACCGGCAATCGCCGGTCCTTCAGCGGGCGCCTAGGGGCGTGCGTCGGGTGACTATGGATGCATCGCCGACATCACAGCCGATGGTAGAAACGGACCGCCCGACAGCGTATTTCGTACCGCAAAGCAGCTGCCGAGTCGAGTTGCAAGGCTCGCGTAGGGCGGCAGCAGTGTCCGACTGGCTTTGATGAGAGCAGTTGCGACACACTCGCGCACCACCGCGTCCGTTTCTCCATTGCCGCCTATTACCAAAGTGATATAGCGGCAGCGAGGCTCGGAAATCATACTGGCTCCGACCTGCCGCACACACGAGCTCGCTGCGCAGTTTCCGATGTTTTTCCAGCTTGCAAGCAAGTGCGGCCGGTAGCCCCCGCAAGGGGCAGCGCCGGCGCTTGTCTCTGCACGTCGCGACGCCGCGTTGCGTCCACATTCTTTTTTAAAGGAGACTCTCATGAAAACAGTGTTACTCGTCGCCGGTGGGCTATTGTGCGCGTGCGCCTAGCACGCCAGCGCGCAAAACACCAGCGCAAATCCAACGACCGCAGCACAGCCTGACGCGGTGAATTCGGAAGGTCCCGACCCTTCAGGAAGCTCGATGTCCGGCGGACATAGCGTGGGTGACGGAAAGACCCGCGCCGAAGTCTATCAAGACCTCGTGCGCTCGCAGCAGAACGGCGAGGCAGCGCGGTTGCAGGAACTCTTCAAAGGTAGTGGCAAGTGAGCCTGCCTGGAGCGGGCAACCTGCGGCTCCGGAGAAAGGAGGGAGAACCAAAATGGCGTCTTTCGACGAACCGTCGATTCTCTCCGAGTACAACGGCGGGGAGAAGCTGATTGCCGGCATCGTGCTCGCCGTTGTCACGTTCTGGCTGTTCGCCCAGACGACCTTGAACGTGCTGCCGTCCATGCGGGCGGATCTGCAAATTGACGATGGCCTCAGTGACATCGCCGTCAGCATCACCGCCCTCTTTTCTAGCGTTTTCATCGTCGTCGCAGGCGGGCTGGCGAACAGGGTCGGCCGCGTGAAAATCACTTATGCCGGGCTTGCAATGAGCATCGCCGGTTCGATGCTGATCGCCGCCTCGCCTCGAGACACGGCGACCTTCGTCATCAGCGGACGCGTCATTCAAGGCGTCCCCGCAGCGTGCATCATGCCGGCGACGCTCGCGCTGATCGAAGCGTATTACAACGGCGCCGCGCAACGACGGGCGCTCAGCTTCTGGTCGCTCGGATCATCGGGCGGCGGCGGTCTGTGCGCACTGCTCGGCGGCCTCGTCGATGCGCCGTTGGGATGGCGATCGAGCTTCTGGATGTCGATCGCAGTCGCGCTGGCGAGCTGGTTACTGAGTCGCGGAACGCCTGAAAGCCGGGCCGATCGCCAAGGCGTCGCCCGGACCTTTGACCGAACGGGCTTCACCGCACTCACGATCGCAATGGTTGCTTTCAACGTGATCGTGGAACAAGGCTCGATTCTCGGCTGGTTCAACTCTTGGTGCTATCGCTCGTGGGCACGTTCGCCGCCTCGCTGAGCATGTTCATCTGGACGGAGCAGCGTTGCAGCCATCCGCTCATTGACCGGCTATTCAGGAATGCGACCTATCTTGACGCAACGCTATCGAACTTTCTTCCGAATGGGGTCGCGGGTTCGCTGCTGATCGTCTCGCAGCTTTTTCAGGAGGTCGATCATCTGTCGTCGCATCAGTCGGGCTTGATGACGGCCGGCTACCTCGTCGCGATCCTGTCGACGATCCGTGTCGGCGAGAAGTTGCAGCAGCGCTGGGGCGCACGGCACCGCCCGATGCTGACAGGCTGCGCGGTGACTGGCAGCGGTGTCCTCATCACGACCTTCACGTATTTGCCCGCGACAGATTACACGATCGCTGCCTTTGTCGGATTCACGCTAGTTGGCATTGGTCTGGGCTTCTATGCGACGCCTTCTACGGACGACGCGTTGTTCGGTGTACCGGACGCCCAGGCAGGCGAGGCATCAGATGTCTACAAAATGGCGTCGGCGCTCCGCACCGCGCTTGGTATAGCCATTTCGGCCGCAATCTTCACCGCGCTAAAAACCACCGATGGCCTCATCTCGATGCGCTTCCTGATCACGGGCCAGCCGGACGCAGTCCGCTTCGCGGCTGCTGCCGCATTGTGGTTCAACGTGGCATTGGTGCTCTTCGCGAGCCTGGCGTCCAAGCTCGGAATGCAGCGGCAGGTGGCACCGTTGCCGCGCCGCCCACGCATGAAACGCGTCTGTCACGCCGGCGTATCTGATCTGAATCCGGGAGGCCACTGCGTACGATTTATGAAGAGTTCGCGAGGTGAAGTTCAAGACCAACCCGGAACGGCGAATCTCGCGTGAAAATCAATCAAGGGAGCGTCGCGCATTGTCCTGCTTCGAGCGTAGTTTGTCGGCCTCCAGTCTGCGCGTGACCAGATGGATCAGGTAAGTCGCAAACTCGGGATCCTGATAGTACATCCGCATTGCATCGGCCGCGGAAACCGTCAGCAACTCGCATTCGCTCTTGCAACAGGCCGTCCAGGTGCGTCGATGGTCAGGCGAGAAAAGTCCGATCTCTCCGAGGATCGTGCCAGCGCCCACATCGACGCCGATCTCCTGAAGGCTGACCGTCCCGCGCAACACATAGTAGAGCGCGTCGCTTGGCGCATCCTTGCGAAACAGCACCTCTCCGCGTTTGAAGCGACGGGGAGGCAAATCGGAGAGGAGCCGCTTGATGGTGAGCTGCGCATCGAGCGCCTGGTGAAGCTGTGCATCGCCGACCTGATCGAGCCGCGCGGCCGCGATGCTGGCCTGCCCGCGACTCTCGACCTTGAGCGCTTTATACACCGTATAGAGATGCACTTTTACTGTCCCTTCCGCGATATTGAGTTGCCTCGCGATCGACTTGTTCGACTCGCCGCGCGCCGCGAGGGCCAGTACTTCGGTCTGGCGTGGCGTCAGCATGCGGTTGTTCATCGCAGGGTCGGGAACCACGCGCGAATCCGTGGTTGCGCCACGCAAAACTTGTGTGTGCGCTATTGCAGAGAACGTTGCCGGCAGGTATGCCGCGCCAGCCAGCACCACCTGTAGCGCGTCGCGCAACGCTTGCGCGGATTGCGACTTGTTCAGGCAGCGCGCCACACCGGCAGCCATGAAGGAGTCGATAGTCTGCTGATCGATCTCGCTCAGCAATGCGAGCGCTGGCAAATGCGGGAAGACGCGCCGCAATGCGCTCAGCACATCGAGTGCTTCGCTTTGGGTCGCCATCCAGTATCAGCAGGTCTGCGCGGGTCCAGTCTTCGAAAGCGGTGATCCGATAGTCCGCACATCTCACCTCGATACACTCTTCGAAGTCGCTGACCAGGCGTGCAACGCCCTCGCGGAACAAACCTGTCGGTGCGATCAGGATGATATGCATATGCGTCACTTCTTGCGTCGATATCGTTCGCCGCGAATGCGAGCGCGTACTGCTCGAGTCCGAGACGCTGCAGCCATTGCGCGATGTCCATATTCGTCGCCTGCATTCGATGCCAGCCGGCACACGCGAGCTTGCCACACCGGTTTGGCGCCGGCGCGACGCGATGCGATTCGCAAACGTCAGACGAAAATCGGGCGCACCGCTCGCCGATGCAATCGGCCCCAGCTTCGCACTCAACCGGGCCGATGAATACTCAGTGTAGGCGTACAACTCGCGCGCTGCATGATGTTCGAAGGCATTTCGAGTCACGACGGGTACTGGGCAGCGCGTCCCACCTCTCCCTCGCTTTCTTCGGGGAATTCATGTGAAGCCGGGTAAGGCCGTCTCCGATATCCCGCTCCGTTCGCGCTTCGCGGGCCAATTCGATTCTCCAGAGCCAGCGTAAGCGGCTCGCCGCGCTTGCAGTTACCCACTTCGGTTCAGTGCGAGTTCATATCCCAGTTGAATGTCGGTAAGGCGCTGCATGCCGCGCCACATAACGGCATTACCTGGAGGCGGGTCGCTGGCGCGAGCCAGATAGCCTCCAAGTCGGGCGACCTTGATCAAGTTACGAACGAGGGGCGGTGCCTGGGCAGTAAGCGGTAAGCCGGAAACTACACGTTCAAGCAATTCAATTTCTGCAGGTGTGGACGCCGTGTCGAGAGGGGCCTGTGGTGCGCATCGACTTATCATGGTGAGCCAGAATATGCGCCAACTCAGGATACAAAACACTGAGATCAGGTTCGCAAGTCGTTTTGCGGTGTGCAGCTTCGAGTCTTCGGCCTTGCACCCGGACTTGAGAATCTTGTGGAAGGTTTCAATCTTCCAGCGCATGGCGTACCAGTTGACCTTCTCGATTGCCTCGGCACCTGATTGGACTGGGAGATTAGTCAGCAGCTTCCATTCGATGCTGGAGCGCCCGGGCGGCACATCACGCTCATGCGCATGAACCACCGTGAGTTGCAGCGCCGGACAACGATTCTGCTTGCCGATGGGCGGCAACACTGTCATTCGCTGGTAGCGGACCTCAAGGGTCACTGTCATCGGATGCCCCTTCGCGTCGCGAATCTTGACACGGTGCGCTCCTTTGATCCTAACCTGTTCCATTTCGTCTGCAATGGTGTGTTGACCATCGCCCGAGCCGGTCAACGCAGGTTCGCACAAGAGAGTATGTGGCGAACGTGTCATGTTCCGCTCTCCCCTTGCTATTGTCCGACCCCGCGCGATCAAAGCGGCGATGTGTTGCACGTCTGCCGGTGTTCCGTGCCGTTTTGTCCCACGCGGGAAAATGGCGGACGCCGCGTGCTGGCTCGGCCTATTCTATGGAGGAAGCGCTCCCGCCTGTAGGGCAAGGGCGCGCGAGCGGGAGCGAATCCATGAGCAGGGTGAATCTCCGGCGCAAGCAAGTCCTTGTGTCTTTCGCGCTACCCACGATCATCGTAGCGTTTGCGTTTTCAGGTATTGCAGTAACGGCGCACGCCGACACGGTTCGGATTACCGTCTCGCACTACAGTGACGCGACTGGCCCATACTTCAACAAGATGGCTCACGAGTTCGAGAAAGCTACCCCTGGTACGACAATCAAGATCGAAGAAGTAAACTGGGATGCGCTGCAACAGAAGCTCCAGACCGACATCATGGGCGGCGCGAACTCGGACCTCGCGATTGTCGCTACCCGTTGGTTGCTGGATTTCGTTCACGACGACGTCGCTGAGCCCCTTGATGGCCACATGGACGCCAGCTTCAGGGATCGCTTCATTGGCCAGATCCTGGCGCCGGGCGAAATCAAAGGCAAGGTGTATGGCTTGCCGCTCGCTGCTTCAACACGCGCGCTGTACTACAACAAGGATCTGCTCGCGAAAGCTGGCTATCCGAATGGCCCGAAGACCTGGA
>NZ_CADFGP010000113.1 GCF_902833905.1 Paraburkholderia tuberum STM678
AAGTCCCACGAAACGCCGAGGCGAACCGTACCCACGCCCAATCCGGCAATCAGATCCAGGTCCTTTGAGCATTCGTTCAGCGCCGTCTGATCCGCACTCCAGAGATTGCAGTTCACGTCCATTGCAAAACGGTCGTTTCCGCTTCCGGTGGGCGGCGGCTGCAGCGCCGCGAGTTGCTGAGCAGTGGCGGTAGTCGCGTTCGTTGTCTTGGCGCGACCGTCCTTCGCGAAGGACGACATCGGCTGCCCACACAAAAGTGTTAAGACGGCGAATAAAAAGAAAATTGTGAGTTTCATTTCGCAACTATAAATGCTGTCGCCTGGAATTGGTTCCGAAAACGTCAGAGTTAAGTGTGGCGATGAACATCAATTGTTGACGCGACCGCATTGACGGCACGGATACGTCGAACACGCGCATCGAATACCGTGTCGACGTCAGAGTCCCGCACTGACACTACACTTCGAACAGAGCGACTCAATCTTCCTAAGGATGCGCCCCCTTGTTCGGCATTAGTCCAAGCTGAAGTTTGTTGTGTGACGCAATGCCTCACTATCAGATTTCCGACGCCGGTTGCGCCACGCTTGCCGGCGTATCACGAAGTCTTTGCGTCGAACTCCGCAATGAGCGAATCGTCCGGTCATGTACGGGAACGCACATCGATTCGTAGTGCCGAGCCGGAATACTTGCGACTTCGATGTGCAGCGCGAGTCATCGCATAGACCTTGCCGCGGTCAGTCATTACACAAGTTGTTCTTTCATCAAATGTTCTTTTTTCCTAAAGATGAAAATTGTCGTCTCTCTTTAGACAAATTCGAAATCACCAGCGTTCGAAAGAACGGTTACACGTCTGATAAAAGTGTGCGTCTGACCTGAACGCTTTGTCATGATATTTACGAGTGATACCTGGCGATAAGACCAATCAAATAACGAAGCCATGATTCGAATTCTGCGTATTTGATTGTCAGAAGAACTGTTGGTGCACCCGATGAAGGCGACATGTCGCGATCGAACAGTACGATGGCGACTTTATGCGCTATTGCTAACATTCGGTCTTTGAGTGAGATGTTACGCTCGTCGTGACTCGTCAGTGAATCAATGAAATTAGCTTCACTAAACGATTCACTTCCACACCAAAATCTGTTTTGCAAGCGCAAGGTGCCTACGCCGGCATCGTTTCCCACGAGTTTCCGAACTGAGGAGATAGTATGTTCGAATCCAACGCCACCGCGGATCCGAAACTGGAAGAGGCGTGCCTTGAGCCGAATTCAAAACCGGTCGCCCTGGATGACTCGAACCCGCAAAGCGAGAACATCTTCGTCGCAAGGTGGGACGATGCAGTGAAGAGAACGATGGACGTTTGCGGGGCGTCGGTTCTACTCATCCTGCTCTTCCCGGTTCTTCTGATAATTGCGCTGGCAGTCATGAGCGATCACGGAAACGCCGTATATGGTCATCCGAGAATTGGCCGAGGAGGACGTACTTTCAAGTGCCTGAAGTTCCGCTCCATGGTCAAGAACTCGGATGAAGTTCTCGCCAAACTGCTCGCAACCGATCCGCAGGCTCGTGCGGAATGGGACCGCGATTTCAAGCTTAAAAACGATATTCGTGTGACGCCAATTGGCCGCATTCTGCGCAAGACGAGCCTCGATGAGTTGCCGCAACTATGGAACGTGCTGCGCGGCGATATGAGCCTGGTGGGACCCCGTCCTATCGTGCAGAAGGAACTGGTGCGATATGGCCGCGATGTTCGTTACTACCTCGCGCTGAAGCCGGGAATGACAGGCTTATGGCAGGTCAGCGGCCGCAACGATGTGGACTATCCGACGCGGGTTTCGCTCGATGTTAAATACGCAATGAACCGCTCGCTGACATTCGATATGTCGATTCTTTTGAGAACCGTCAAAGTGGTGTTCGCCAAAGACGGCGCCTACTGAGCCGGCTGAGGTCCTTGCCCTGTCGTCGGTTGCATGTCGTCGCGATCGCCGTGACCGATCGGGGATGTGTTCCGCTATTGCTGCGCAATTCACGAGAAACATGTTATGAGAGTGGTCCACGTAATCGAATCGACTGCTACAGGAACGCTTGCAGTTGTGAGCACGCTTGCGACGCGCCTCGCCAAGGAAGGTCACGAGGTGTATGTGATCTATTCAGAGCGCGAGGAAACACCGAAGAATTTGCGCGCGATGTTTCACTCTGACGTCGTCCTGCAGCATCTGCAGATGAAAGGGCCATCATTGGCTCGGATCATGTCTGTCTTGCGCCAACAACTCATCGAATTGAACCCGGATATCGTCCATCTGCACTCGTCATTCGCAGGTTTCCTGGGACGAATGTCGACCTTGTTTGCGTTGCCGTCAACGGCGCTTCTTTATAGCCCGCACTGCATCTCTTTCGTACGGCGAGACATAGGCAGGTTGAAGCGATACTGTTTCGCCGCGTTGGAGTTGCTTGCGTGTGTGAAGAACTGCACATACGTTGGCTGCTCCGAGAGTGAATGCGCCGCTATTCGCCGCTATCTTCGGCGAGATGCAGTACTGGTCGAGAACGCAATCGATCGGGCTGTCAGTGTCCAGGGCAACAATCGTTTGGAAAGCGCCGGAAAAGTCGGATCGACGAAAAGGCGAAAAATTGTGACTGTCGGCGGCATTCGTGTCCAAAAGAATCCGCGATTGTTCGCGGAGATTGCTCGCTCGTTTGATCGGGACGGCGTCGAGTTCGTATGGATCGGCGACGGCGACGCAGATCTCAGGAGCACGCTCGAGGACGCCGGCGTGCGTGTGACCGGTTGGCTTACGCGTGCTGACGTAATCGCGGCTGTGGCGCAAGCGGATATCTATTTGTCGACAGCTTCCTGGGAGGGAATGCCGATTTCTCTGATTGAAGCAATGACGCTCGGCACACCCGTTGTGGCGTCAGATTGTCCCGGCAATATAGACACCATTCGTCACAATTCGACCGGCGTTCTTTATCGGACGGCTGCGGAAGCGACTTCGCTGATCCGGAAGATGATAGCCGAGGATAAATTTCGTGAAGGTTTATTGCGGCGCGCGCAGGAAGAAGCGCGCAACAGATTCAGTGAAGATCGTTTCTTCAACAACATCGCGCTGCTTTATTCGGCCCAGTTGAGAAGCATTCGCCAGGGCCGTTCGGTGCTGAGCGAGTGACTACGTGAAGCTGCACGGCGGGGCTTAGCGCGATTTTCCGGCGAAGAGGGACGCGGCGCCGGTTTCAGTTGCTTGCGCAGACTGCGCGATTTGCAGCAAGCCGTCGTCTGGGACCGATTGCATACAGTGCTCTTGCCGAAGTGAAGAGTAGCGGACAAAAGCCTCTTCACGCGCGTGACCATCAACTCTTCATCGATTCGCGCAGTCGGGACGGGCGAAGAACTGGCCCGAACGTGCCGATGGGGCGCGGCAAGAATCGAAGCACCACTCCGTAACCAACGTTCACGGAACGCCCATCGCAACGAGACTGACTTTTGAGAAATGGTTTGCGCGTGTCATCGCGCAAACCATTTTAATTTTTAGAGCCGCGCGAGATATCGCTCCACGCCCGAGGCGGCGATTATATCTGTCCACCGCAAATGCAGCAGCGTGGAGGGGTCATTTTTCGGCACCATATCGCCGTGGAAATTGCAGATGCTAGAGAATACGTCTGGGCCCGTTACTTTACATTGAATTCCAAACTTGGCGGCGGCGTTCAGATTCGAAGGCGAGTCATTGCAGATGATTCTTTTGCCGAGCGCAGCATATTCCAGAAGCTTGGTCGGCGTCTGCACGTCGTACGGACGCTTGTACGGGATGGTTGAAATAGCAATCTCGCAGTTGCGAACCACCGCGAGGGCGTCGCGTTGCGCAAGACGTCCCGTGAACAGGATGCCGGGCGATCGAAGATATGCGTCGGAGATTTCCTTTTCAACAGGCCCAATCAGAACGAGGGTATCCGAGTCGCGCTTGGCGGCCAGGAAGTCCCTGATGAAGCCGACAAAGCCGCGTTCCCGCGTTATCTCGCCCAGATAACAATACGTTCCGGACGGAAGCGCCTGGTTGCGGTCAGCATCCGTCGCGAAAATCCAATCTGGTACGCCCATCGGCAGGAAAACGGTGTCTACGCCGTCGCGGAAGCCCATGACTGCACTCATTGAGTCGTTCTGAAATATTCGAAGATCGGGCCGTGATTGAAACGTTTTCTTGATGCTGTCCTTTAGCGCACTGTTACGCCCGACAGACAGCGAGCGGTAATCGTGGATAACGTATTTTGCAGCAGGGATCCTGGGGTAAAAGCCCATGATGCACCAGAGAACGTACTCCTCCGGATTCTTGACTTTTTTGTAATCATCCAGTGTCCCTGACGTTACCTTACAGTCGTTTCTCACAAAATACTTCGTGTAGGCGTCTATCTCTGGATAATTCGCCTTGCCGGGGTGAAGAATGAATATCTGCATGTCATTACCACCGTTCAAATGTCGTCTCTTCGGCTGACTCAGTGCTACCAAGGGCAGTTCGAGTCGCATTCGTTGAAATGTCGCACCTCAATGGATTGGTCAAGCATTGGTTAGCTTGATATCCGTTGGCAGAAATGTCGCGACGTTGGACTGCTCTATCACCCGGTCCCAAATGAGGTCTGCGAAGTCCGTCCGACGATTCGCTGTCGCACCGCGCGCGGCGTCTTCATCGATTCCGTCAAAGATGTTCGCCGTGGTGATCACACTATGGATGCCCATCTCTTCACAGCATCTGATATTCGACGGCGAGTCGTTGCACACGATTTTCTTGCCGAGCGCAGCATACTCGAGCAGCTTGGTCGGCGTTTGATAGCAGTGCGGCCGGTGATAGGGGAAATAGCACACCGCAACATCGGATTCGACCACGTGCTTCAGCGCCTCACGCTGCGGCAACGGCCCGGTGAAAATGATATTTTTTGCATTCGAAAATCTTTCGTAGATGCGCGGGTCCGGTTTTCCCACCAGGAGGAGGGAGACGTCGCGCTTCTGAAAGTTGTTTATAAATGCTTCCAGCACGCGATCGAAGCCCCGCTCGACGCTCATTTCGCCGATATAACAGAAATCAGCTTTCTTTTCGGTCTGACCGCCATCCTGTACCTCGAAGATCCAGTTCGGCACGCCCATGGGCAGGATCACACTGGGTACGCCGTAACCGAAACCCATGATCTCCTGTTGCCGTTTGTTCTGAAAGATCCGCAGATCCGGCTGGCAATTGAAATACCGCTTCGCGACGTCTTTCATCGCCGGCCAGCCGCCAACGGAGAGAGAACGGTAGTCATGGATGACAAAGTCGGATTCAAACCGGTTCGGATAAAAACCCATGATTTCCCACAAAACGAAATTTCGTTTGTTATCGAGGGCGCGGTAATCGCTCATTGTTCCGACCATCACATCCACGCCGCGCGCTTTAAAATAGTTTTGATAGGCAGTAATTTCCGGATAATTGGCGGTACCCGGAGACGTGATGAAGATTTTACGCATGCCGCCTTCCTTTTTAACCGTGGAGATAAGGAACAATAAGGCCGTTACGAGTAATGCACTGGCGGTCCGGTTGCGCCTTTGATTGACAGGTGCTCGAACGTTGACCGCTTGTTCTGCTCGAAGCCGAGATCGCGCGCGATAGTATTTTTATTAGCGAATACCTTATCGTGACGATTCGCCGCCCTGGGTTGGATGCAGCGCGGTGCACGACGGTGTCGTACGCCGCTGCGCGAGCTGTCGCGTCGGCGCTGTGCTTTCTACGCCTGGTTCAATGCACGTGGCCTGCTAAAGATGCGCTGAGCCAGGCGCCTGACGCGTCCCAGTCGCAGATAGCGCGGCACCAACGTCAGGCCCGTGAGCTGCGCGGCAAACCACGACACGGAAGAGTCATCGTCAATGTCGAACGCCTTGAGTCGGAACGGGTCGCTTCCTTCGTCATTCCAGCCCACGTCGGTCGTGCGTGCGGTCTTGTAGCCGGCGGCCTTCAGCAGCTCGACTTCGCGCGGACCATAAATGCCATAGGGATACGCGAAATGCTCGCAAGGCTTACCTACGATCCGTTCTACCTCCGACTTTGATAGCGCAAGCTCTTCAAAGCATTCGTCATCGTCACAGAAGGTTAGTGTCGGGTGATAGCGTGTGTGAGACTGAAAGTCGACATAGGGGCGCATCTCTTCAATATGGGCGGCGCTGAGGCCACTAATCGTCGCCGCTGGGTCTGGCAAGTCCTGACGAAAGCCTCGCGCGTCGAGTTCAGCCAGGCGCTCGTGGTTTTTCATGCGAATCAGCCGCTTCACACCTGCATCCCTTGCGACAGGATGCAGGAACCAGTGAGTACGATCGTGCGCCACGACACTGCTGCAGATGTAAATGGTCGGGTACACGCCGTACTTGATGAATACGGGCAGCAGATTTGCATTGCCGATATGGCCGTCGTCAAACGTGACGGCCACGCGAGGGCGACCACTACCTCGCGAATTTGCCTGCGACAACGGCACGAACTCGACCTTGTCTTTCAGGTACTCAAAATGAGCCTCGAGCGTGGCGGGCGACGGATCGTGATAGAGCAGAATCGCGGTGCGATCGCGCCAGAGAAAGGCTCGAATCGCCGCGGGGGTTCCACTGAAAAGCAGCGCGCGTGTGAATATCTCACGCATCAATTGTTTCATATGCATCCCAAGCTAACGGCGTTGAATGGGATTGTGCCGTCACGGCCACAAAAGCGATGTGCGTTAGCGTACGGAGGTGATGATCGTCTTCAGATAGTCTGCGATACCTGTTAGTGTGAAATCTACGCTAATTTTCCACCGAGGAATCTACTGCGGGGAAACAGTGGTTCAGCGGAGAATTAGGCAGTCTTATCTTTGTACGGTAAGACGATTATTCTGAAGTTGGTGGCGCGCAAAGCAGAGGAATTGTTGACAGATTGCGTTGCACACCGAACTGACGCGCGCAGCGCCCGCACCCAAAATGTTGCCGTCCCGTGACAAAAAGCGAGATCTGGCAACGCCGCATCGCCTGCACATTAAATCTAGCTTCCACCCTTTTCGTACACCCTCCCTGGGGTTTCGATGAATCAGAACTCTCTGCTTACGAATGCTGTCGTGCTCCGGAATAACGATGTAAGTCTTTCGCGTTATTTCGACGTTCTAATGGCCAACCGCTGGCTGGTCGGTGGCATCGCCGGCAGTGTGCTCGCCCTGGGCGTGGCCTACGCGTTTATCGCGCCGTCGGTGTACCAGGCCGATATTCTCGTGCAGGTTGAAGACAGCATTCCGACCAACAATTCGAAAAGCCCGCTGGGCGACGTCTCCAGCATGTTCGACGTCAAAACAGAGGCGACGGCTGAAATGGAAATCCTGCAGTCGAGAATGGTGGTCGGAAAAGCCGTTGACGATCTGCACCTCGACGTCAGCGCAAAGCCGAAGCGCTTTCCATTGATCGGAGACTGGTTGGGCCGGCAAGCCCGGAGTCTTTCCGAGCCAGGGATCTTTGGATTTGGCGGATATGCATGGGGCGATGAAGCGATCAAGGTGTCCAGCTTCGACGTCCCGGAAGCATTCGAAGGCGAGAAGTTCGTTCTGACGGTTCTGGAGGGCGGACGCTACCGGCTGGAGCAGTCGGATCTCAGCGAGCCGATCGAGGGTCGCGTGGGCGAAAAGCTCGACACGAAACTGCCCGATGGCGCGATCACGCTGCAGGTCGATTCGCTGAACGCAAAGCCGGGCACGCAATTCATTCTGGAGAGACAGTCGCGCGAGAAGACGGTGGAAAGCCTGCAAAACCGGCTGACGGTCTCGCAGAAGGGTAAAGACAGCGGCATCATCGGCGCGTCGCTGATGGGCTCTGAGCGGCTGCTGACGGCCAGCACGCTCGCCGAAATCGGCAATGCGTATGTTGACCAGAATCTGAAGCGCAAGGCGGCGGAAGCCGAGAAGTCGCTTGCGTTCCTGAGCGCGCAGCTGCCGCAACTCAAGAGCGACCTGGAGCGCGCCGAGGGACGCTATAACGACATGCGCAACCGCATGGGCGTGTTCAATCTGAGCGAGCAGGGCAAGGCCTATCTGGATCAAAGCGTAGCCACGCAGCGCAGCCTGCTCGAACTGAAGCAGAAGCGCGCGGAGATGGGCGCGATCTACGCGCCGGGTCACCCCGCGATCCAGGCGATCGATCAGCAGATCGGCATGCTGAGCAGCAGGATCGGAAGCTTGTCGCAGCAGGAACAGGCGTTGCCGGACCTGGAGCAGAATGCGGTGCGCCTGACCCGTGACATGAACGTGAACAACGAGCTTTACGTCGGCATGCTGAACAACATGCAACAGCTCAGACTGGTTCGCGCCGGCAAGGTTGGAACGGTGCGGTTGATCGATAACCCGGTGGTGCCGAAAGAGCCGATCAAGCCGAACAAGCTTCTGGTGATTATCTATGCTGCGTTGGGCGGCCTGATTCTGGGCGTGGGTGCGGCGTTCGGGCGTACGGCGCTGTATCGGGGCGTGACCGACGCGCAGGAGATCGAGGAGCAAACGGGCCTGAACGTCTATGCGAGCGTGCCGCTGTCGCAGGCGAAAGTCGCGCGAATCGGCAAGACGCCGAAGCTGCCCGCTGGCGAGAAGTTCCTGCTGGCGAGCGAGTTTCCGCGCGACCCGTCGATTGAAAGCCTGCGCCGACTCAGAACCGCGCTTCATTTTGCCATGCTGGAATCGGAATCGGGCGACAATCGCGTGCTGCTGACGGGGCCGACGGAACAGGTGGGCAAGTCGTTCCTTTCGGCGAATCTGGCGGCGGTCGTATCGGCGGCCGGCAAGCGGGTGTTGCTGATCGACGCGGACCTGCGCAAAGGTCATCTCGAGCAATACTTTGGTCTCGACTCGACACCCGGCCTGGCTGACTATCTGTCGTCGGAGGTGACATCCGACCCGGTGATCATGCGTGACGTGCGTCCGGGCCTCGACTTCGTTGCGCGCGGAGCGATACCGGAGAACCCGGCCGAGCTTCTGGTGAGCGAACGCATGCAGCAATTCCTCGCGAAGACGAGCGAATACGACATCGTGCTGATCGACACGCCGCCGGTGCTCGCCGTATCCGACGCGACCGCGCTTGCGGATAGCTGCGGCACCGTGCTGCTGGTGACCCGCTTCGAGACCACTTCCATTGCGCAGGTGCTGGAGGCGACCGCACAGCTCAAGCAGGCGAATGCCCGGGTGAAGGGCGTGATCTTCAACGGGATCGATACGGATGTCTATCGCTATAGTCTGGGCGCGCGCGCAGACCTCTATCGCAGTGCTTCCTATCTCGATGCACTGCCCGCCAGTGGAGAGACAAAGAAAAACTAGCCTTCACGGCGCGAGGGCCGTCGTCACGAATGGCGATGAAAAATCAGCCGACTTTCGGCGTGGATGATTGGCGGATATCAAAGACTCATTCGTCAGTGTCGCTGGAGTTGTACTGAGTCAGGCGCTCAATTTCGTTTCGATTCTCTTGATCGGGAAGTTCTGCGGGCCGACGGCTATCGGGTACTTTTTATCCGCTCGTTAATCGGCTTGCGTCCGGACGTTGCGTGCATGGCGGCGGACAAGGCCCAAGCCGTGCGTGCAATGACGAGTTGCAGCGCCGTCGTCATACCGATCGGCCCCGCGCTTGGTGGCCACGATCATTTCCGCCCCTCCGATTCGATCCCGGTGATCGCCCTCGCATTCGGCGTATTTCCGCAACAGACGCTGGGTGAAGCGCTGACCAGCTGAGCGCACGGGCACCGGCGTCTGCCATTTTGATGCCGATGATCTTCGTCCGTCGCGACGCCGGCAGCTTCGCGCTCGCCTACCGCGTCGGCTATTTTCGTGCGTCACGTTCTTCTGAACCCGCGCGCCGCCGGCGATGCGATGCGCTTGCCATTCTGAAGTTTGGCGCCGAAAGCGTGGCTAAACCCGTGGTATAGTGAGTTCGATTATTAGGTCGGCATCCATCCGCAAGCGGGACATTGCGCCCTTGTCAATCTCTGCCGGACTTTGGATCGCCTTCATCACACTGTCCGGTGCCGCTAGGGAAGATCTCAAGCCATAGCTACGCCACCGATGACATCGTGCTGTTCAACTTTTCAAAAATTCGATGTGGTCGTAAAGGGAGTGGAAGATGGTAACTTTCTTGACGCATGCCGCCTGTCTGCTGATCGGCGTGGCGATTGGGGTCTTCGCGTGTGCGCTTTGCGTTGCGCGCGCGAGAGGATCAAAGGAGGATAATTAGTCTCATCGTCCTCTTATGATTCATCCGTCATTGCGGATGTCCGCTGCTTCCTCTTTGCAACACCATCAAGCACGTTGAAGCAGGGCAGAACAGCAAAATGACGCAAACGGCGGAGTCGGCGTTCGCGTTTATCTCATCGATTGCAATTAGACGCCTTCACTGGACCGGGGTCAGGTAGGGACCCGATAGGAATCGCTGCGCTCGCGGGATGCTCGCGGTGTAGGCCCGAATAGCGGCGGCAAGCTGCGGACGAATCAGGTTACGGTTGTAGTCGTAGATCGAATAGCCGTCGCCTTCCCCGTTGCTCGGATCGCCGTTACGCACGACATACCAGAACGCCTTTGCCACCGAACCGTTGTCCATCAGCACCTTCAACTGATTGAATGCCGCGAGTTGTCCGGCGTCCGTACGGGTCGTCCCGTTGTTGGTTTCCGTGATCCAGATCGGCTTGGGACCGCTAGCGACCAGATTCGAAACGGTCGTCTTGAACGACTGCATCAGCGTTTGGTAGTCGGCGCTGCTGAAGTACGGGTGAACGTCGACGACGTCGATCTCGATGTTCAAAGGGCTGGAAGCACTCTTCGTGTTGTTACCCATTGCCTTGATGTAGTCGGTCGCCTGGATCAGCTCGCTGCCCGCGGGCGGTTTCCAGCCGTTATTCGGGTACGCCGAGTTGTAGAAGTACGAGATGCCCTGAGTGTGCAGAACCGTTTTGTAGCCCGACTGGCTTTTCGTGTTCAGGATCTGCCTGGCTTCCGAATAGAGCGTCTTGCTGCGATTCAGAATGTATCCGGAGATACCGTTCGGGTCGCCGTAAGACGGGTCCGAAGCGGAGAACGACCAGTTGGTCTCATTGAACAGTTCGATGTCAGCCGTAAAGGGCAAAACGACGTCCATGAGCGAGCCGAGATACTTCGTGAACGTCGCGTCGCAGAAGTCGAGTCGCGGTGACGATGCGCTCGGCGGATTCCTGGTGGCCGGGCATTGGTATGCGCTAGACGGCGCGTACATGCCCACCTGGAAAAGAATCTTCATGCCGCGCGTGCGTGCGGCGTTCAGAAGCGACTTCAGAAAGGCCACTTTGTTGGGATCCAGCGTGCTGCCGTCGGCCAGCGTCATGAAGTCCCACGAAACGCCGAGGCGAACCGTACCCACGCCCAATCCGGCAATCAGATCCAGGTCCTTTGAGCATTCGTTCAGCGCCGTCTGATC
>NZ_CADFGP010000114.1 GCF_902833905.1 Paraburkholderia tuberum STM678
CCAGCCATAGGTGTCCACCTCCACGTAGGTGGACACCAATGCTCCTCGCTCATGCCGCCAGCCGATAGACGTCGAAGATGGACCGCTTACGAATGATCGACGACAAGATGTGCGCCGAGCGACCGAACCCACTCGATCGTCTCGGGCCGCGAGGCGGTGGCGATGACGGTGATATCGGTCAGGACGCGTGCAAGTTGGACGTCGATTGAGCCGACGCCACCTGCGCCGCCGACGATGAGGAGCGCCCGGGCCGCACCGGGCACACTCCCATTCACGTCTAGCCGATCGAACAGTGCTCCCAAGTCAACTGGCCTCCCCGCTCTCCAAGCACGTTGTCTCGATCCATGATTCTGGATAAATGGCGGCACCGCGATCAGCGGGGGACTTGCCCGCCATCGACGGTGAAGGTCTGCCCCGTGATGAACGACGCTTGGGACGAGCTGAGGAAAAGCACCATGCCAGACATTTCCTCAGGCTCCGCTGGGCGGGCGAGCGGGATGGTCTGCAACAATCTTCGACTGAAATCAGCGTCTTCCAACCAACCCTTGGTCATGGCAGTGGCGACCAGGCCAGGAGCGATGGCATTCACGCGGATGCCCTGAGTGGCATAGTCGAGCGCGGCTGCCTTTGTAAGACCGATCACGCCATGCTTGGCGGCGACGTAGGAAGACGTGTTCCGGCCTGCGATCAACCCGGCCACTGAGGCCGTGTTGACGATCGAGCCGCCCCCCGCCGTCAGCATGTGCGAGATCTGATACTTGAGGCAGAGAAACACGCCGCGCAAGTCGATCGAGATGACCTTGTCGAAGTCCGCGACCGACATTTCGGCGAGGGGGGTGGCTGTCGGCAGGATGCCGGCGTTGTTGAACGCGCAGTCGAGGCGGCCGTAGGTATCGACCGTGGCCTTGACGAGGGCTTCGACCGAAGCAGGATCGCTTACGTCGGTCCGCACGAACAAGGCCTCGCCGCCAGCCCGCTTGATCTGCGCAACGGTTTCCGTCGCGCCCTCGTTGACGTCTCCGATCACGACCTTCGCGCCTTGGCCGGCGAACGCTTTCGCGGTCGCTTGTCCGATCCCGGTAGCGCCGCCGGTGATCAGCACAACTTTATCCGTGTAGTCTAAAAGGTTGGGCATTTCCTTCATCCATAGGAAAGTATGAAGTCCGAATAACGACGAGGACGGGTTCCAAGAATGTTCCCCGTCCTCGAACTCGCCATCAGACCAATTCGGCGAGCGCCGCTGCGTCGAACCCTTTCAGCGCGCCGTATTCGCCGTGTTCAACCTTTTTGACCCAGCTTGGGTCGTTGAGAATGGCCCTACCAACGGCGATCAGATCGAATTCGTCGCGTTCCATTCGCTCGACGAGACGGTCCAGGCTCGCAGGACTCGATCCCTCGCCGGCAAAAGAGGTGGCGAAATCCTTTTCAAGCCCGACCGATCCGACGCTGATCGTCGCGGCACCCGTCACCTTCTTGGCCCAGCCGGCAAAATTTAGCCCATTTTCGCCATCGATCTCAGGAAACTCGGGTTCCCAGAAGCGTCGCTGCGAGCAGTGCAAGAGATCGACGCCGGCTTCAACCAGCGGCAGTAGCCAGTCCTCCATGATCGCCGGGGTCTCGGCGACGCGCACGCTCAAATCCTGCTGCTTCCACTGACTGAACCGCATGATGATCGGGAAATCCGGACCGACGGCGTCTCGCACGGCAGCGACAATCTCACTTGCGAAGCGGGACCGCTCCTTGATCGTCGGCCCACCATAGCGATCGGTCCGCTGGTTGGTCCCTGACCAAAAAAACTGGTCGATCAGATAGCCATGGGCGCCATGGATCTCTGCCGCGTCGAAGCCGAGCGCTTTGGCGTCTCTTGCCGCCTTGGCGAAGGCGGCAACCGTATCCGCGATGTCCTCTTCGGTCATAGCCACGCCGCGAGGGTCGCCGGGCGCCACTAGCCCGGATGGGCTCTCGACCGGCGCATCAGGCTCCCAGTTGTTGATGTAACGGGTGGAACCGGTGTGCCAGATCTGGGGCGCCATACGGCCGCCTGCGTCGTGGACGGCATCGATCACATCTTTCCAACCGGCTAGCGCGGCCTCGCCATAAAACAACGGAATGCCGCCGTCGTTGCGTGATGCAGGACGGTCAATGACGGTCCCTTCGGACAGAATAAGCCCCACGCGCCCTTCCGCCCGGCGCCGGTAATAGATGACGTTCGCGTCGCCAGGCACGCCCTCGGAGGCAAAGAGCCGCGTCATCGGGGCCATGACGATCCGGTTCTTCAGGTTGAGCGAGCGGATTGAGAAGGGACGAAACAGGGTGCTGGTATCGGGGTGAGACATTGAACAGGCTCCGTTGCAAACAAAGGCATCATGGTATATGTTTGATACCTGCCGTCAATTAGGCACCTGAAGTCGCCTAGGTGTATCGAAGGAAACCACCATGCCCGTTCCCGAACTGAAATGCTTTTCGTCTGACTGTCCCAGCCGCGCACTCTTCGACCAGATCGCGGACAAGTGGTCGATGATGGTTCTGGCCGTGCTGGATGACGGGCCGCAGCGTTTCAACGCCATCCGGCGGCGCCTCGAAGGCGTCACTCAGAAGGCGCTCACCCAGAGTCTTCGCCGGCTCGAGCGCAACGGCCTGATCTCGAGGACAGTCGTTTCGCTGTCTCCGGTGGCGGTGCAGTATCAGATCACGCCTCTTGGGCGCACGTTGCAGCCGCCATTGCGGGCACTGCATGAGTGGACGCTCGTCAAGTTTTCCGAGGTCGAGGCCGCGCGTCAGGCATTCGACGCGGCGGCGGGTGGAAGCGCGTTGGCGGAAGGATCAGAACATCGGCAGTTTGCTTGACGCGCGCCTGCAGGCTCTTGTCGATCAGGACCTGCGAGGGCGACCGGGACACTACCGCCGATCGGGGTTGGCCCACGGCACCCGGTATCCTCAAGCCTACCAGAGCTACTCCAGGTGCCTAATTGACGTCCAGGTCTACGGCATATACCTTGGCCTCCTTTGACGACGATGGAGAGCCCAGATATGCGCAACAATTTTCAGTTCTATATCAACGGATCGTGGGTTGAGCCTGCCGGCGACACCGTGATTGATGTCATCAACCCGGCGGATGAATCTGTCTCCGGCAAAGTCGCGATCGGTGACGCCCGCGACGTCGACCGAGCGGTGGCCGCAGCTCGAGTTGCGTTCGAGACCTTCTCGCTGACTTCGGTCGAGGACCGTCTTGCGCTCTTCGACCGTATCATCGCCGCCTACCAACGGCGTGCCGGAGACCTGGCCCACGCGGTTTCGGAGGAGATGGGCGCGCCGCTTTGGCTTGCCGAGCAGTATCAGGTGCCCGTCGGCCTCGGCCACCTTCAGATCGGTCGGACTGCGCTCGCGGGCTATAGCTTCGAGGGCCCCCACGGCACTGCACACATCGTGCGTGAGCCGATCGGGGTCTGTGCGCTCATCACCCCTTGGAACTGGCCGCTCAACCAGATCGCCTGCAAGGTCGCCGCGGCGCTGGCGACCGGTTGCACGATGGTCGTGAAGCCGTCGGAAATCTCGCCGTATTCGGCGACGATCTTCGCCGAGATCATGCACGAGGCTCAGACGCCTGCGGGCGTGTTCAACCTGGTGCAAGGCGACGGAGCAGGCGTGGGTAATGCCCTGACCGCACATCCCGATGTCGATCTCGTCTCGTTCACCGGATCCACGCCAGCCGGCATCCAGGTGGCGCTCAACGCAGCCCAAACGGTGAAGCGCGTGCATCAGGAACTGGGCGGCAAGTCGCCCAACATCCTCCTGCCCAGCGCCGATCTGGCGTCTGCTGTTGCGGCGGGCGTCGCGGGCGTCATGATCAATAGCGGCCAATCCTGCGGTGCGCCCACGCGGATGTTGGTTCCCGCCGAGCGGATGGCGGAGGCCTCCGAGCTTGCCAAGGCCGCAGCCGAGCAGTGGACCGTGGGGCATCCGGCTAGCAGCGCGAAGATGGGACCGGTCGTATCTGAGGCGCAGTGGAACAAGATCCAGCGCCTGATCCAGTCCGGCATCGATGAAGGCGCGACGCTCGTCACCGGCGGTTTTGGCCGACCCGAGGGACTGGAAACGGGCTTCTATGTTCGCCCGACCGTCTTCGCCAATGTGAAGAACGATATGGCGATCGCACAGCAGGAGATCTTCGGTCCGGTTCTCTCAATCATCGGTTATGCCGATGAAGCCGACGCCATCGCCATCGCCAACGACACGGTTTTTGGGCTGGCGGCTTACGTCCAGGGCGAGCCGGCCCAGGCCGAGCGCGTTGCGCGCAGGCTGCGCGCCGGCCAGGTCACGCTGAACTATGCCGACATGGACTTTGCCGCGCCGTTTGGCGGGTACAAGCAATCGGGCAACGGACGCGAATGGGGCGAGGTTGCCTTCGGCGAATACTTGGAGACCAAGGCGATCATCGGCTCTCGTCGGGCCGTCTGACGTAACGTACACAGCCTCGCTTCGGCTGCAATCAACTCCACCCTCGTTGGCTTGCAGCCGACACTGGCGACACTTAGGGAGACGAACATGAAAATTGGCATCATCGGCGCAGGCAACATCGGCGCCACGCTCGCGCAAAAATTTTCTGCGAACGGGCACAGCATCAAGCTGGCCTCAACCCGCACCCCCGACGAACTACGCCAATTGGCCCAAAAGGTGGGCGCGGAACCGGTCACCCCGGACGAAGCAGTCAAGAACGTCGACGTCGTCGTCGTTTCGATTCCTTTCAAGAACAACCCGGAGCTCGCTGGCCTGTTCGCCGATGTGCCGACGGACGTGGTCGTCATCGACACCTCGAATTACTATCCCGTGCGCGACGGCAATATCGCCGAAGTCGACGACGGCAAGCCCGAGAGCGTCTGGTCTAGCGCCCAGTTCGGCCGCCCGGTAGTGAAGACGTTTAACGCCATTCTGGCTGGCGTGCTTGCGGACGGGGGAACACCGCGCAGCGCAGCCGATCGCCTCGCCGTACCGATTGCTGGCGACGACGCGGCCGCCAAGGCGACTGCGCAGACGCTGGTGGACGAAACCGGGTTCGAGCCGGTCGATGCGGGAAGCCTTGCCGACTCCTGGCACCAGCAGCCGGGCACGCCAGCCTATTGCACCTCCCTGACTGCGCATGACCTGCGCAAAGCGCTGGCGGCAGCGGACAAGGCCCGTGCGCCGCAGAACCTCCAAGCGCTCATGGACCGACTCGGCGCGTACCCCGCTTTCCCGAGCACCGACGAAATGACCGCGCTGAACCGCGAACTCAACCGCGGGAGCTAAGTGGTGCACTGAGCCGATGACGCCGATCAGCGGGAACGCAATGATGGGCGCTTCGACGCGCCGACAACGGAACAGGCCATCGCTGCGCGCAGCAAGAGCCAACCACGCATTTGCAATGACCATCGTACAGGTCAAACCAGGGCGAGTCTCCGGCTGCGCCAGCGGCTCACCTCACTGAGTTAGCGGGCGGTTATGCCGCCATCATGAACAAACACTTGACCCGTGACATAGCTCGAGGCATCGCTCGCAAGGTAGATGACAAGGCCCACCAGATCAGCCGGCCTACCTCTATAGCCGAGCGGCACCTCCCTCTCGACAAAGGCGTCCATCTGCGCGACGGCCGCGGCGCCACCCGTCGTGTCGCGCTCACGTCCAAGGCGCGTGCCACTATGCCAGCCCGGCGCGATCGCGTTCGCCCGCACTTGCTCGGCCGCATACTCGATTGCGAGCTGCCGCGTGAAGCCAATCAGTCCGGCTTTCGATGCGGCATAGGGAATCGCGGTGACTGGGAAGCCTGGGTAGACACCGACGGTGCCGAGATAAGAACTGATGTTCACCACTGAACCGCGCCCGCTCTGAATCAATGCCGGCAGCAGTGCCTGCGTAACCAGGAAGGCGCCGCGCAAGTTGATCGCGAAGACACGATCCCAGTCCTTCGCCTGGACGTCCAGCAAACGCCCGGGCCGAGTTGCGATGCCAGCGTTGTTGATCAGCACGTCTAGCTTTCCGCCACACCAGGCAAGGACTTTTTCTGCCATCTGTGAAACGCCCGCTTCGTCGCCAAGATCAGCGACAACGCGGCAATCGCAGACGCCTACGGCCTCGCAGGCCGCGAGCGCCTCCGCCTCGCGATCGACCCAAGCCACCGCTGCGCCAGATTGGGAAAGCGCTTCGGCAAAAATACGGCCCAAGCCGGATGCAGCACCGGTCACGACAACTTTCCTGCCGGCCAGGTCAAAGAGAGAGCCGGGCAGACCGCTCTGTGGTGTGCTATCCGTCGACATCATCGCGCACCGCCCTCACAGTCACAACGAATTAATCCGCATCGCGACGTATTGGATCGAGCGAATCCGACGCGGATTGCCGACGCTGCCAAACCGGCTGCGTTTATCTTCTTCATGTCACTTTCTCTTTGTCTTCTTTGGGCTCGGCGCACGGACATTAGCGGTGCGACCTCATCAGGCGATAGCGGTTGCCCAGGGCCGCGATGCCACCAGGAAGAACATAGACTGAAACAATCAGAAGCACCCCATACACGACCCAAGGGGCTGACTTGGAAACGCTCTCCGAAAAAGCAGGTATCACCATAATGAAGACCGCGCCGAAAGCGGCGCCCCACAGCGTTCCGACACCTCCCACGACAATCCCGACCAGGAGAGTGATTGACAGAAACATGGAGAACGAATCGGGAGCCACGAACTGCACCGCCAGTGCTGAAACGGCGCCACCCGCGCCCGTATAAGCGGCGGACAAGGCAAAGGTCTTCGTTTTGACGGTCGTTATGTTAAGACCCGTTGCCTCGGCCGCCAGCGCATGGTCACGGATCGCGCGCATGGAGCGACCGGCAGCCCCCCGAAGAAGGTTGTTGGCCATCCAGAACACGATCGCGCAGATCAAAACCGCATACAGAAACAGCCACTGATCCTGCGACAAAGGCAACCCCAATGGCACCTCTGGCTTGATCACTGCAATGCCTTGAACACCGCCTGTCCATTGTTCGAGTAAGCGGCACTTCAAAAGCTGTGGAGTAGCCACGCCAAGGCCAAAAGTGGCTAACGCCAGGTAGATTCCATCGAGCTTGAGTGCTGGCCAGGCAAATGCGTAACCAATGACCAGCGAGACGACTCCGGCCAGCGGCACCACGAGCCAGTACGGCAAACCAAATCGATCCATGAGAATCGCAACCGTGTAAGCACCAATGCCAAAGAATGCTCCATGTCCGAGGGAGATTTGCCCGTTGTAGCCGGTCAGCAGGTTTAGGCCGAGTAGAGAGACCGCATACGCCAGCAGCATCGTCGCTTGAAAAAGCTGATACCCGTTACCGACAAAGAGCACGCCCGCTGCGACCACGAACAATCCCGCCCAGCAAAGGCGGAACGGAATGCCAACGGCGCGCTGTGCGGTATATGCACGATCGAGGAAATTGCTCATGATCAAACCCTCGTGACGACCCGGCGGCCAAACAGGCCGTCCGGCGCAAATATCAGAACGACCACGATCAGCAACAGCGCTATCGATAGCTTTAGATCGGTGCCGACCACATAGGTCCCCAACAGATTTTCGGAAATTCCGACCAGGAATCCTCCAACAACGGCGCCAGCAGGATTGCCGATCCCGCCCAACAAGGCGCCGGCGAATGCATAGAGAACCGCTCCCATCATCATGGACGGGTCCAGGAAAACCATCGGCGCCACCAATAAGCCCGATACAGCGCCGATCGCTCCAGCGAGGCCCCACCCTAGCATCAGCATCTTGCCGACAGAAATGCCGACCAACTGAGAGGAAACGCGATTTTGCGCAACCGCGCGCATTTTCAATCCGAGGCTCGTTCTGTAAAAAAAGGCGAATAACAAGGCGACCAAAAAGAATGTCAGCGCAATCGAGCCGGCCTGATGAGCCGACAACAGCTGTGGAAATCCCCACGGCAGGTTGGCAAACGGACTGGGGAAGTCGTGGCTGTCATAGCCGAAGAGCCAGCCGGCCATGCCGTGGAAGGTCACCAGCAGGCCGATGAATACCACAACCATGGACAGATCCGGGGCGTCTCGAAGAGGTCGAATCACGACCAACTCCAACACCGCCCCCATGACGAAGGAAGCTGCGACAGTCACGAGGAACGCGGCCCAGTACGGAACGCCAGCTTGGATCAATACCCATGCGAGATACGTCGAGAACATCGCCATTTCCCCCTGAGCGAAGTTCACGTGATGGGTCGCCTGGTAGATCACTGCGAGCGCGAGCGCCACGATCGCATAGATGCTGCCTGTGCCTACTCCTGCGAGAAGCTGTTGGCCAAATGCTTCCATTCTCAGTCCCCTAGATAGGCTTGACGAATGCGCGCGTTCTTGCGCATGTCGTCGGCTTTGCCGCTCATGACGATGCGGCCTTGTTCAATCAGGTAAGCGCGGTGCGCTAGATCCAGCGCGATGTTGGCGTTCTGTTCGATCAACAAGATCGCCATGCCCTCCTCCCTGTTGATCCGCCGCATGATGTTGAAGATGTCCTGAACGACCAGGGGCGCCAGGCCGAACGAGGGTTCATCCAGCATCAGCAGTTTTGGACGCCCCATTAGCGCCCGTCCAATCGCCAGCATTTGCTGCTCGCCGCCGGAGAGCGTGCCGGCCTGCTGCTTACGGCGCTCGCGAAGGCGCGGAAAGTAGCCGTACATCCTCTCGATATCGGAAGCGATGGCCCGCGCCCCGCCTCGGGAACTTGCTCCAAGTAGCAGGTTTTCTTCGGTGGTCAATCCAAGGAAAGTTCCTCGTCCATCTGGAACATGAGCCACTCCTGCCCTTGCGATTCGCTCGGTTGTAAAGCCATCAATTCTTTGCCCGGAAAAAGTCACCGTGCCTTCGGTCTTCACCATCAACTGGCACAAGGCGCGCAAGGTGGTTGTTTTGCCCGCTCCATTGGCACCGAGCAGAGCGCAGATCTCGCCGTTATCCACCTGAAGATCAACACCATGGAGCACGCTTGTTGAGCCGTACCTGGCCGCGAGCTGATTCACGTCAAGCAACATAGGAATGCTCCGCTGACTTGCCCAGGTAGGCCTCGATAACTCGACCATCATTGCGTACCGCTTCCGGCGTGCCTTCGGCAATCTTGCGGCCGAAATTCAACGCGACCACCTTGTCGGAAATTGACATCACCAAGCCCATGTGGTGTTCCACAAGCAGCACCGCGAGCTTGAACCGCTGCCGTACATCTTGCAGGAGCCCCCGCAGCGCCTCGACTTCCTCGTGATTGAGACCGCACGCGGGCTCATCAAGCAGAAGTAAGCGGGGACGCGATATGAGGGCCCTCGCCATCTCCACCCTCTTTTGTGTGCCAAAGGGCAGCTCCGACACGATCCGCTCCGCGACGGCCGCCAGCCCCAGGCTATCGATAACCTCCTGCGCGCGCCGCTGATGGTCCGCTTCGACAACGCGCTCAGAACGAAATCGCCAAGCGCTTGCCAAGAAACGCGGTTGCACCCGACCGTGTACGCCGAGCAGCACGTTCTCACGCACAGACATGGTCTTGAAGAGTGCAAGGTTCTGGAACGTGCGACCTATACCCATGTGCGCGATCTCGTGCCTGGGTCTCGACAGTGTGGATATGCCGCCGACTTCGACGCTCCCCTCGTTGCAGTCATACAGCCTCGACAAGCAGTTGAATAGCGTGCTCTTGCCTGCGCCGTTCGGCCCGATGAGCCCGCAAATCTGTCCGGCTTCGACGTCGAAGGAGACCTTGTCGAGGGCGACGACGCCCCCGAATCGGACGCTGACATCCCTGATGCGCAGAAGAGGTAGGCAAGAGCCAATCACCCCCGTGTTTTCAGCGTCCATCACCGCCCCTCCAAGAACGCTTGGCGCTCGTTGGCGGATCGCTCCGTCGCGTTCGACTGTGCTGTGGTCGTGATCATTCATCAGAATCCATACGCCGCGGTATTTCAATTCGAAAGAAGCGCGCCTTGCGGCACCCATTTGGTCCCATCGAAGCGAACAATCTGGAATTGCTTGATGGGATCGCGATCCGAGTCGCCGACATTCACCGTGATCCCAGGCAGCAAGAAGGGACTGGCTACTTTGCTCAAACTGGTAGCCTGCTTGATGATGTTGGCACGAGTGAGGTCGTCGCCGGATTGCTCGATGATTCTGGCCAGAAGCGAGGCATCAAAATAGGCGATGGCCGCATTCCTGGACCGGGGATTTACGTCCGGCACATACTTCTTCATGAACTCAACGAACTGCACCATGCTGGGTTCGTTGGAGTAGGCAGGATCGCTCGGCTCCTTGAAGTAACTCGCAGTGATGATGCCTGTGGACTTTTCGAGGCCAACGGGTTTCAGCACCGCTTCGATCGATGCCCAGGGCGAGTCGAGGATCTGCAGCGGCCTCCAGCCGATTTCATATGCTCTGCGGATGGACAGGCTCGTTGCACGTCCCGTGGTGAAGTTCATAAAGACGTTGGCGCCGGATGCCTTCAGCGAAATCAATTGCGAGTCGAGCGTTGGATCAGTGGGCTCGTAGCTCACTTCTTTTACGATCAGCGAGGCGGCTTTGGCGCCCATGCCCGCTTTCACGCCTTTGACGAAATCCCGGCCGAAATCATCGTTTTGATAGAGGATTCCAACCTTCGGAGCGTGCAAGGAGGAAGCCGGGTCTGCCGCCATCTGGGCAACGTAGCGCCCATAGATGGCGCCCTCCCGTTGATAAGCGGGCAATGCGGCGGTCGTCCAGGGCCACGTCTTTGCGTCAACGAATCGAGACCCTCCGCTCGTCACGAGGATCTGAGGCACCTTGGCAGCGTTGAGGTAACGTTGAGTTGCCGCATTGGTCGGCGACCCAAAAGGCAGGGCAATGAACAAAACGCCATCCTCCTCTACCAGCTTTCTCGTCTGCTCCATGGTTCGCGGCGGGCTGTAGCCATCGTCCAACGTGATGAATCGGATTTTCCGGCCGTTGATACCGCCTTTCTCGTTCAGGCGCTCGAAATACGCGGCCTGCACTTGCGTTTCGTAGGCCTCCGATGCGACTGGACCGCTGAGCGCCCATGTCTGCCCGATCTTGATTTCGGTGTCGCTCGCACCTCTGTCATAGCGTTTCTCTGCCATGGCATGCGAACTGAGCAGTGCCGCTACCAACGCGGCAGTCAAAGCCCCTAAGCAACCCTTGTTTTGAAAATGCATTTCTGTCTTATATGGACGCCTCCCGGTTTGCCAGGTGATATTCGGTGTGTGACGGACAGGATGAGGTTGCAGACTTATATCCGGCCTGTGGTGCGGA
>NZ_CADFGP010000115.1 GCF_902833905.1 Paraburkholderia tuberum STM678
CTGGCGCCGCATTAACGGCCCCGAACAGATCAAGCTGTTGCTGGAGGGTATTGCCTTCAGGGACGGCGAACCGGTGCAAGACGATCAACCGGCTCAGCAGAAACTCGCCGCTTGACGTCGCCGGCTATCAACGGCCCATACACCAGACTTGACGTTATCTCCAGGAAGCGCTGGCGCCTGGTCACCCGTTTCTTGCCCGCACTCTCCGCTTCTGCAAAGCTGATCTGCCGCTTCATCACTATTGGTCCGTTCCGTGAGCTTCCTTCTATAACGTACTCGAACACGTCAGCGATGACGGCCGAGCCTGATAAATCAGTGTTTCCCTAGCGGGGCGGGGACGCTGTCACGGATGATCGCCGTGTCACGCAGCAACCTCACCTGTTCGAGTACGTTGAACTCGGAGAGCCGGCCGGCCGCCCGGTCGCTCGGTTCGCAGTCGAGCTCTGCGCAATGCCGGTGGGCAAGCGCGCGAAGTGGTGCGATGTGGCGGTTGACGTGCGGCATTCCGGAAGAGGGCGGTAGGAGAGATGCGCGTACACCGCCGCAGCCGTAGTGACCGCAAACGATCACGTGCTCGACCATCAGCGCGCGCACGGCATACTCGAGCACGCTCGCGTAACTATTGTCGTTCGGATGAAAATGGTTGGCGACGTTGCGATGGACAAACAGCTCGCCCGGCGCACTGTGGGTGATGGCTTCAGCAGGCACCCGACTGTCGGAGCAGAGTATCCAGAGCACACGGGGATTTTGGCCGAGCGACAGGGTGGTGAAGAAATCTGGCGCGCGTTCAGCGGTTTCTCGCGCCCATACGATATTGGCGAGAAGCATGCTCTTGGGACGATGCATTGCCACTAACTCCCTGATCAGGTAAAGCCTGGTCGCGAAGTGGACCCTTTGAACACAGGCTATGCAAAATGAAACGAGTTCATCGCGCGTATCGACTAGGGCATGATCCAATCGATAGTCATGCAGATGAAAACAAGATGAGAATTGGTCTGACAAGAACGTCTCACATCAAGTTCAATGAGCGAGAGAAAGAGCTGGCATTTTTTTGCGCCTGCAATATTTTTCAGAATCACAGTGCGGGCGTTTGACCAACTTGTACGGTAGCCCCGATGTTTTAGAAGACCTGGAATCTTCGAGCGATGTGGAATTGAGGAATTGTCAAATTGCCAGAATGACGTGAATGAGAAAGTGAGTGACGTTAGTTATACTAATCTAGTAGAAGAAGCGATCCAGAACCGGATTTCCGGTTGCAGCTTCTTGCGCCTCGAAGACACCCTTGGGTCTTCACCGACCAGCGTCGCACCGTTTCGTATGTGAATTCCATACCGTCCCAGCAATATCCGACTGACGCTTTCGCCGCCCGAAGCTCGTTGAAAACGAACCACTCCGTCGTCGGATCATACGGACGACAATGCGCTATCTCCAGATATATCCCGTTGGTTTTTCGGATCAGTCAGACAGTTTGGTGGATTGAATGAGGCTAGTAAGATACCCGCCCTCGATGGCCGCCGTTACATTAAGCATTCCAAAATTCGATTCATAAATGCAGTTGACCGATCGAGCGAGCAATGAAAATCAAGCTGATACTTGCAGACGACCACCCGGCATTAATCACTGGCGTCAAATACGAACTATCCAGAGTCCATACTCTCAGCGTCCTTGGGACGGCGCAGGATTCGACGGAAATCGTCAATTTTCTGTCAAATGTCGAATGTGACATTCTCATCACAGATTACTCCATGCCTAGGGGAGAATACGGTGACGGGATGGCCATGCTTTCGTTCTTAAAGCGCCGATATCCCGACCTTAAGATAATCGTCTTCACCACGATCGACAATTTCGCCATTGCTTCCAAGATGCGGAAAATTGGTATCCAATCGGTACTGAACAAATCGAAAGATGTTGACTATCTGATTACCGCCATACATGCAGTTCACGCGGGTGCAACCTACTTTTCACCGACTTCACGCGAGCAACCCGGAAGAGTCGGCCCAACGCAAGCCATACCCCCGCGCAATCTTTCGGGGCGGGAAGCCGAGGTTGTACGTCTGTACGTGTCCGGCGTCACGATTAACGAAATAGCCGCCCAGTTGAATCGGACGAAGCAGACAGTGAGCGCACAGAAAAGGGCGGCGATGCGCAAGCTGGGCATAGAACGTGACGCTGATTTATTCAGGTTTGCATATGAAAGCGGATTTTCGGCCTCCGCGATTCACGCAGAGGATATCGACGCGAATGTCAGGTTATACCCAAATACGGGTGTCTAATCGTCAGCCAATGCCCGGTACTATTTAGTGGAAAGAATTCGAGCGATTTTTGTTGAAATGAGGAGTCGACGAATCTGACGAATATATATGAACTGGAGCGCAGACGTTAGGATGCCATATCGCCATGTCAGGCTTGAGGATTGATGTCGGGCCTGTTACTGCCATTGTCACGCAAGAGCGTCGAGCCTTATCCAGTTCACGCGAGCGCGAAGCATCGTTGGCGTGATGGACTCGTCGCCGTTGATCGGAGCAATGCCCGCTGATGCTCAGAAGGCTTCGAGTTCCGTTGTGACGATGGCTCGCCGTTACGTGGGACCTTCGCGCTGGACTGCCATGACCGGTAGGTGACATCCGTTGGGCAGCGACTACTGGCGCACATAATGACGACGCGTCGTGCGTGATGTGATGCTCGCTGCGGTCGAGCGACGCTTCGGAGCGACCCAGGCGGGTGCGGCCGTCGAACGGCTGTCGGACAACGGCCCTGGCTACATCGACCATCGCACGCGCAGCTTCGCTCGCGGGTTCCGGCGAACTGCTGCGCCATCAACCTAACAGATTGCGGAAATACCTCGCGCGGAAGTCATCGCGACGGATAGCAAAAGCGTTGATGTGAGAAGCTCACCCGCCCCCCAAGGAGATCATGCGCGGCGCCGACACGTTCACCGAAAGTCTGTTTTCCGTGCGCAAGCTGGACGATTTCGTTCCGGACTCACATCCGCTGCGCTCGATTCGCGTCATGGCGAATGAGGCGCTGGCGAAGTTGGACCGGTTGTTCGCCGGAATGTATGAGGCTGACATCAAGGGCGGCCGCCCGAGCATCGCGCCGGAGAAACTGCTGCGGGCCATGCTGCTGCAGGTGCTGTACAGCATCCGGTCCGAACGCCAGTTCATGGAGCAAACGCAATACAACCTGCTTTTTCGATGGTTTATCGGTCTGTCGATGGACGATTCGGTGTGGGTGCCGACGGTGTTCACGAAAAACCGCGAGCGTTTAATCCGGCACGACGCGGTGGTCGAATTCTTCAGTGAAGTGCTGGCTATCGCGCAGAAGAAGAACTGGTTGTCGGGCGAGCACTTCAGCGTGGACGGCACGCTGATCCAGGCGTGGGCGGGGACACAAGAGCTTTGCGCGCAAGGACGGTGACGACAGCGATAACGACGGTGGTAGCGGCGAGGGGCGACTTCAGGGGTAGCAGGCGGAGCAACGAGACGCACGAGTCGACGACCGATCCCGACGCACGGCTTTACTGCAAGGGCAAGACGGCCAGCGAACTGCGTTTCATGGGCCACACGCTGACCGACAACCGCCATGGACTGGTGGTCAACGCCCGCGTGAGTCGTGCTGACGGGCATGCCGAACGTGAAGCGGCCACGGTCATGATCAACGATGCGCGGCAAGCAGCGAAGGACGCGGCTGCGCAAATCACGCTGGGTGCGGACAAGGGTTACGACGCACACGAATTCATCGAAGCGTGCCAGCAGATGAAGGTCACGCCGCACGTGGCACAGAACACCTCGGGTCGTCGTTCAGCAGTGCCCGATGCCATCGCACACAGCGTGGGCTATGTGATATCGCAGCAAAAGCGCAAGCTGATCGAACAAGGCTTTGGTTGGGCGAAGACCGTGGGGCGCATGCGCCAGGTGATGGTGCGCGGGTTGAAAAAAGTCGACCGGATGTTCGTGTTGAACATGGCCGCCTACAACCTCGTGCGCATGCGCTCTCTGGGGCAGGTCCGCCCGCAGTAGCGGAAATCGCGGTAATCGGGCGAAAAATGCGCCTCAAGCCGTCGAAAAGGGCGTTGAATTGGCGCTGGAATTTCGCCATGCAGAAAATCTGCGGCGGCAACCGCTCAGCGAGATGGACGTTGCTTCTGCTGGGGTGTATTTCCGCAGCCTGCTAACGGTGTCCACGTCCTGAGTTACAGGAGCAACTCCAGCCTCTTTCTATGCGCCGCCACAACACCAAAAACAAATTTATGACGAGTCCGACTGGTGTAAAAGAAAAATAACACCCGTCGCATTTCCGTCGATACTCAAAAAAATAGAATGTATGAAAGGCGTTGGTTGATGCTATTTGCATAGAAAGTGCTTTTATTCCAGCATGAATATTCCGAGTGCGATCTGAATTCATAAAACTCACGGCAATGAAGGGTTTTGGATTGTGCACCTGGAGTCGCGACTCAGACGAGATGGCGCGAAAAACTGTCTTTCCGATAGATCGCGAGGTAGTAAAGTGCAAGGAATAATCAATATTATTGTGGCCGATGACCACCCTGTCGTATTATCGGGTGTCAGAATGGTACTGAGCGGACATACTGATTTAAGAATGGTAGCGACTGCGTGCGACTCGACTGAGGTTGTTGAACGTCTTGCTCGCGTGCCCTGCAGTGTACTTGTCACTGACGACGCGATGCCCGGAGGCGAATACGGCGACGGAGTTCCCTATCTGGCGTTCTTGAGAGAGTGTTTTCCGGATTTGAAGATCATCGTATTCAGTATGAATGGCGACCCTGATCTTCGACGGTCGCTCGAGCGGATTGGAGTGCATTCCCTTATTCTAAAGAGTGCTGACGTCGGCGAGCTTGTATCGGCAATACGCAGTGCGTTCTCGGGCAACCTTTGCAACTTCAGTTAGCAACGTTTGGCTGTTATTTTTGTTGAGTTCTGGTGGATTTTTTCAGGGCGATATAAGTCTTTCCCTTCTTCGGCAGTTTTACAACTTGCGATGTAGTGTGAAGATCAAAGGAAATCGAAATGTCGAATAACAAAGAAGCCGCAACTATTCAGGCGCTACTCGCGTTCGTCAATCTCCAAAAGAATGAAGAGCGCGAATTTATAGTAACAATGAACCTCCTGCTTCGAGCCTCTCCAAAAGGACGGCGGAAAATCATTGCCCAACTTCAGGGGAAAACTTTAATGAACTCTGATGTTCCCGGAAGGCTATAGGCATTGTCGTCGCTGGCCCGGCGCGGCGAATACAACGGTTTGATAGCCGTTATCGACGGCAAACACCATCAAGCAGACGGTTGATTGAGCGGCTCCGCGCGATAAGCCTCGTTCGTATGGGCGTCGTCAAAGGTGGCAAATTCATTCTTCACGCGCTCGCCGGCTGAGGCCCGCAAATACCTAAGCACGACATTGGCGATTCACCGAAGAAAACCCGGCGCACTTTGCGCCACGAGACGCGCAACGGCTCATCCGCCACGTTTCAAAAGTATTTAATTTCTCTCAAGGCTTGACGCTGCCAGCGCATGGCACGGAAGGTTTCGAGCCTGCACCACCGCGAGATGTGAAACAGGAATCGAACCGACCAGCGACCGCAGTCCGTCCTCTATTCCGTTGCGCTCGAGCGACGTTGTCAGTTGCTGAGGTCGTCGCGAAGATGGTGAGAAGAAGAAATCAAAATCGCGGCTTCACGATCACCATTTGTCCGCTGACGTCATCGGTGCGCGATTAATGGGACGTACGCTCGAGTGTCTCGACACTATTCATCTGAGCCAAGCGATAGCCATAACCGTAAACCGCTGCGAGCCGATAACCGTTTTCCGGACGCAGATTGAGCTTGGCACGTAGTACCGACACGTGCGTGTCAATTGTCCGCGACGAGATTTCGGCGATCTGATTCCAGATTACATCGCGAATGTGGGCGCGAGACAACGGTCGGCCCAAGTGTTGGAACAGCAGCAGTGCAAGTTCGAATTCCTTTGGGGTCAGCGCAGCAGCGGTTCCCTTAAGCAGCGCCTGCTTCGCAATCAGATCGAAGTCGTAATCTCCATAGACTTCGCGCCCAGCAGCACTGAGCTGATAGGTGCGTCGCAACAGCGAACTGACGCGCGCGAGCAGGACCCTTCCAGGGACCGGCTTGACGACGTAATCGTCGGCTCCGTGATTAAGTATTGACGAGATATCCGCTTCACTGCTGCGGCTCGTCATGAACAGAACAGGAAGTCGTTCAGAGAGGCTACCTCGAACCCAGCACAAGATCTCTTTGCCCGACATGTCTGGCACGTTCCAGTCGAGTATGAGTAGATCAAAGGTCTGCCGTCTCAGTTGCCGTGCCAGTTCCCGGCCAGAGGAAAACGCGTGGCAGATATGCCCTGCCGGCGATAACGTCTGAGAGCAAAAGTCGGTTTGTGCCTGATCGTCGTCTAGGACAGCAATTCTCATAGAATCCTCAAAAGTATTGTCAAGTTGTCGTTCAGCGCGAGTTCTCTAATGGACTGCCCGCATCATCGATGCCTCTTCGCAAAAAGGCCCCGAAAAAAAGCGCATTTTTCGTGATAAGTATTGGTAAATTAATAATGAAAATTACAAAGGCACTGATGAAATCATTAACTAGTTCGTAGTCGATCGGGTGCTATATCGACATGCTTTTACTGCAGTAGGGTTGCGAATCACGGGAGTTCCTTTTGCGGACGATGCAGATGCCACCGCTGATCCCGGCTCATTCCCGTCTTGATGGTCGGTTAGATCTTGCCGATCGCGTTAGTCTTGACGTCCCTGGTTGGGCGTCTCGTCTGGGATTAGGCTCCTGAAAATAGCTCGCCAGCCGGATCAACCGCAGACGCGGTGCTTGGTCGGCGGCAAACATCTTGATAGCAGCAGACCAATGCGGCCCGGATGGCCGTCGACCATCTAGTAGATCTCGCGCGTGAGCTGTTTGAGAAACCGCTTCGTGAGTTCGATGAAGGTGGCATTCCTGAGCATTTCTTCGAAGATCATGAAGTTCAACTCACCGCGGTTGGTGATCGCCGAAATCATGTTGCACCTTGAAGGGCTTTTCGGCCGCACGCACCAGCGTCTCGCCTTGCGGGGCAAAACTAGTACCGTTCACACGGTTGCTGTGCGAACCCGTTTCTTCGTTCCAATAGATCCCATGCGCGCATTCGTGGCAAGTGGGGAGGTCCACTGCATAGACCGTAAATTGTTCAGCGCGACCGGGGCTACAGTTCTGAGAATCATCGACAGCGCCTGTAAAAACATGGCGTCACGCCGGCGCTCGCAAAAATCGGTTTGCCACACGGCAGTGGTCTCGGAGAAACGCATTGGCCAGTCGAACGATCGATTCCGTGGCTTCGCTCGTTTCGACGCCTGAAGATTCGCTACGAACGATACGCCCATATCCATGAAGATTTCCTTTCTCTCGCTTGCGCTTTGATGTGTTGAGCGTGTCTCAAGCCGATGTTTAACTAATTTCGAAACAGCTTCTAACGGTAGAACTTGTCATCGCAAAAAGCGAGAGCGGACGTCTCTGGCATGTCTATGCCGATGAGCTGTATTCGTCGCGGTCTGTCAATGCAAGCGCCATCGCCGAGTTAGCCGCGAGGGACGGCAGATGTGATCCGTGCATGCCCGCGCGCCTTTCCGAATCAGTTTTCACGATTCACGGCATTCAGCCAATATGACACGTATGAATTTTAGGGCTCTGGCGAATTAGAAGAGGCCCGTATTGGACTTTCTGTCAACGCGTGGCTTAACCGCCCAGATCGGGCGGAAACTTGCCACCCTTTGCGACCAGCGTCGCCGTCACCTCGCTATGCAGCCAGAGGATCACGCTCGCCGAGTCATTCAAGTGTCCGGAATACTTCAGATCCTGCGTCAGCTGTTTGCGATATTCAACGCTTCTGTGCCGGATCAGGAGCAGGCTCAACTGTCGGCGTCCTCGCGTCGGGATTTGCCTCGTGGAACAGCTTGTTCACGATGTCACCGAAGATGCTCAATTTTTTCCCATGAGTCGAAATTGGCCTGTTGGCAAACCCGTCGGCGTCATGAATCGCGCGGGGATCAGCCCAGCAAGTTGGATGCACTAGCTTGCGCCGGCGATCCCGTGAAGAACAACCGATAAAAGCGAGGAGGTATAAGGCGCGCCGCTTTACAAGTCCGAAATTGCATGCCTCCGGTCAAAGCAAATTGGGCGGGCGAAGAGTCGAATCTCCATGAACCTCTGGCGCTCGTCTGAGGTCGTCGAGCTTCGTGATTGTGCCGTGCGCGGGGGCGATGCGACTCGCTGCCGCAGGTCGATACTTATGGGGACAGAGTTCTTTCGGATTGGTCACATAGGGCGAAACGGGGCGTCGCCTTACTCTATCTCTATCGCATTAACCCTTTTTAGGACTCGCATGTAGATAGCGAAGGGACCCTTTCCAACGGTTTCTGACCGGATTGTGTAGCGCGGAAGGGTACCCAGACTGTTGGATTTTCGCTCTATCCCGTTTCCGCCCGCTGCCGCGCGTTTCAAGCACTGTCATTTACGCCTGCAGCCCTCTATTTTGACTGCGAGGTTTTGACATGATGTCGTTCCACTTTCTAGGTAACACTTTCCCCAAGGCGCAAGCCATTGCCATCGAAGTGGGCAATTCTATGCGTTCCAGATGTAAATCTCCAGCGAGTTCCATCGCGGGCGCAGGAGTGCTGTGTGGCATGGTCGCGATTCTCGGCCTATCAGTTTCGACTGCAGCACCAGAAATATTCAATCGCGTGAAGGCATCCAGCGCGATCTGGTCTGGCCTTGGGGTGACCGTGCAGGCTGCGCAACCCGTCGAGCGACCTCGGCAGATGTCCGAAGGTTCGGCCGATATTGCCGGCAAGTTCATCGGGTTCGTTGGCGAGGCTCAAAATAGTCCGCTATCTGGCGCTGTGCCGCTTGTCGCGCCGGAGGCCGAAATCGGGTCATACGCTGGGCGGATCGAAGGCAACTTGCGCGATACTCTGGTGCGGGCCGACGTGCCTGTCGACATACGGGAACAGATTGCACGTATTTTTGCCTCCCGGCTCGACGTTGCGGCGCCCGCGCAGAAGGGCGACACCTACCGCGTTTTCCACGGGCGCGATGCCGCGGCGCCACAGCGCAGGCGCGTGACGGCAGTCGAACTCCGCTCAGGCGCTAAGGTCTACCAGGCCGTGTGGTTTGTCGCACCGGGGCACGCCAACGGGGACTATTATTCATTCGACGGACGGCGGCTTGCCGCTGAACCCTTTTCGATGCCGCTCGATTACGTTAGGGTCAGTTCGACTTTCGGCAATCGTGTCCATCCGGTCGGCGGCAAGCAGCATTTTCACACCGGCGTGGACTTTAGCGCGCCGAAGGGGACGCCCGTAGTGGCGGCGGCTTCGGGAACCGTGAAGTTCGTAGGCAACGAAAGCGGATATGGGCAGTACGTTGTGCTCAATCATCCACAAGGCTATACGACGTATTACGCACATCTGTCTAGCTTCGCCCGCGATTTGCGCGTTGGCGCGTCCGTGACTGAAGGACAACGACTCGGCGCAGTAGGCAGCACCGGCAGGTCCACGGGACCTCACCTGCATTTCGAGGTGCGGCGGAACAATCACCCTACCGATCCACTCGCATTGACGAGCCGAACTGGCGCTTCGCCGCTTACGGCCAGTCAGCGCATCGCGTTCGACGGTATGACGGGCGGCATGCGTGAGCAACTGGCGGCGTTAACGGTCGACGCCCCGACGGTCAGGACAGCATCGAACGCCGGACGCACGCTGAACCACGCAGAGAATCCTAAAGACTCGTTGGTCTGAGTTACGACACTATGCTTCTCTGGATGAGTCGGTCGCTTCGCGCTCGGTGAGTCTCGCGTGCTTCAGTCGATATTTTCCGTGACTGGCATGTCAACTTGCCGAATGACGTGCATGCGAAATCGCATGACATAAGTTTGGCTCACTTGGTTGGCAAGGAGATCCGGAATCGGATTTCCGGTTGCAGCTTCTTACGCCTCGCAGGCCTCCTTGCGTGTCTGCCGCTTCTGTTGCGCGTTCGCGCTGTACCGGCAGCGTTTGAACCGATTGCTCACCTGAGCATGAGCCGACGCGAATCGCGTCAGATAGCGCGCTGATTTGAAGCGTGCAACACTTTTTCGCGCACTCGCGTCGGCTGGTGCGAGTTCTCCGCCCGGTTGTGCAATTGTCGGGGTTCCACGTTACTGGTGATCAGAACACGCGGAGCGCGGCGGTGCTTCCTAAGCAGATCACGCATGATGTGCGTCGCCGCATGCGACTCGCGCCGGCTTTGTGCGAGTACATCCGGTACCGTGCCAGGCTGGTCCATCGCACGCTACGGCGGGTACTGCTTGCCGTCGATCGTGATCACCACTTCGTTGAGGTGCCACCTGTTGGCCGGGTCCAACGCGGTGGAACGGATGCGTCGAGCAATGGCAAGCCCGAACTTCACCGATCAGCGTCGCACCGTTTCGTACGTGAGCTCAATGCCGCGCCCAGCCAGCGATTCTCTGGCCATGCGCAAGTATCGCCACACCGCCTAGCCAATCACGTCGGACGGAAATCGGTAGCCGGCGTAAGAAATGACGTCTGTGGCAGGTGTGTTGTGTTGCTTCTCACCGCGATCCCGTCAACATGTCAGCAACGTGAAGATACCTGCACGGGTGAGGCGGCATTTTCGAATGTCGTAAAGACCACGATTCTGAACTGAGTGCAGGATACTTTCGCAGCAGGAAGGCTAAAAACCTGGTTGGTCAGTAAAAAGTGTGGGTGGATGGAGGCTCGGGGAGCTTGCCAAGTGCATGATAGAGCGCGATTTCCGTGGCTCTGAAGGTTCGGA
>NZ_CADFGP010000116.1 GCF_902833905.1 Paraburkholderia tuberum STM678
ACGAAACGAAGCTCGCTGGAGCAATCCAGTCGTCAGGAAACGCCGGATACGTGATCCGTACGTCCGGTGTTGTGGGAGGACGGCGGGGGCAACCCCGCCTCCTACCCGATTGCTGAAACATCCGTCACTGACGCATTTCGTCGCAGTCGCCCGCCAGATCGCGCAAGCTAATTGGGTAGAATTCCCCACATCGCCACTGCCCATTTACCAGCACGACTCCATGACAACTGGCTCGCGACGGGTTCAAACGCCTGAGGGACTTCGACACAGCGTGATCCACGGACCCTTGCGCGCCGCGCTCGCCGTCGCGTTGCTGTGCGCGAGTCTGCTCGTCGCGCCGCACGCGCATGCCGCGCATGCGATCGCGCAATACGGCGAGCCCAAATATCCGGCCGGCTTCAAGCACTTCGACTACGTCAATCCCGATGCGCCGAAAGGCGGCACGCTCGTGCTCGCGAACCCGAGCCGTCTAACGAGCTTCGACAAGTTCAATCCGTTCACTCTGCGTGGCAATGCGGCGCCCGGCCTCGAATTGATGTTCGAGAGCCTGACGATCGGCAGCAGCGACGAAGTCGCGTCCGCCTACGGGCTGCTCGCCGACGACATCGTCGTCGCGCCCGACGGCCTGTCGGTCACGTTCCACATCAATCCGCGCGCGCGCTTTTCGAACGGCGACCCTGTGACCGCCGACGACGTCAAGTTCTCTCTCGACACGCTGAAGAGCCCGCAGGCCGCGCCGCAGTTCGCATCGCTTTTCAGCGAGATCAAGCGTGCGGTCGTCGTCGATCCGGCCACGGTGCGCTTCGAGTTTCGCGAGCGCGATCGGGAGTTGCCGCTGCTCGCGGGCAGCATGCCGGTGTTCTCGCGCAAGTGGGGGATGAAGCCCGACGGCAGCCGTGTTCCGTTCGACCAGCTCGCATTCGAAAAGCCAGTCGGCAGCGGGCCGTATCTGATCGACAGCTACGACAACGGCCGCACGATCACGTTCAAACGCGACCCGCACTATTGGGGCGCCGATCTGCCGGTGCGCGTCGGCATGAACAACTTCGATCGCATCGTCTACAAGCTGTATGCCGATAGCACCGCCCGGCTCGAGGCGTTCAAGGCTGGCGAGTACGACGCGCTGGTCGAATACATCGCGCGCAACTGGGTGCGGCGCGACGTCGGCAAGAAGTTCGACCGTGGCGAGTTGATCAAGCGCGAGTTTGCGCAGCACAACGGCACCGGCATGCAGGGCTTTTTCCTGAACACGCGCCGGCCGCTGTTCCAGGATGTGCGGGTGCGCAAGGCGCTCGATCTCGCGCTCGACTTTCAGTGGCTGAACCGCCAGCTGTTTTTCAACCAGTACACGCGCATCGACAGCTATTTCGCCAACACCGAATGGCAGGCGAAGGGGCTGCCTTCGCCTGGCGAGCTCGCGCTGCTGGAGCCGTTTCGCGCCCAACTCGACCCGGCGGTATTCGGGCCGCCGCCGAAGCAGCCCGATACCGATCCGCCCGGCTCGCTGCGCGCGAATCTGCTGCAGGCGCGCGATCTGCTGCAGCAGGCCGGCTGGACCTATCGTGACGGCGCGCTGCGCAACGCGAAGGGCGAGCCGTTCCAGTTCGAGATACTCGACGACTCGGGTTCGGCCTCGTCGATGGAGCCGATCATCGCGACCTTCACGCGCAATCTGCAAAAGCTCGGCATTACCGCGAACTTCCGCACCACCGACTTCGCGGTCTATCAGAAGCGGCTCGACGCATTCGACTTCGACGTGACGACGATTCGCATGCCCGACGTGCAGGTGCCGGGCTCCGAGCAGATCACCCGCTTCGGCAGCAAGGCCGCCGATACCCCCGGCTCGGACAACGCGATCGGCCTGAAGTCGCCGGCCGTCGACGCGGTGTTGAACGCGCTCGTGCATGCGCAAACGCGCGAGCAGCTGACCGATGCCGCGCACGCGCTCGACCGTCTGCTGATGCATGGCTACTATGTGGTGCCGCACTGGTACAGCGGCACGCATCGCGTCGCGTTCAAGCGCGGGCTCGCGTGGCCGAAGACTTTGCCGCTGTACTATGGCGCGGAGGGCTGGATCACGACGATGTGGTGGTACGAGGACCCGCGGGCGCGCACGCCCACGGGCAGCGCCGACTGATCCGCAGAGCCATCGCCCCCACCAACGCGTTCGCACTGGAACACCGCCTATGTGGAGCTACATCCTCAAACGCCTGCTGCTGATGATCCCGACGCTGCTCGGCGTGCTGACGCTGACCTTCGTCGTGATCCAGTTCGTGCCGGGCGGCCCCGTCGAGCAGATGCAGCACGAACTGCGCAAGGGCGCGGAGGGCGCCTCGCCGTTCGGGCTGCGCTCGCATAGCGGCGTCGATGCGCAACAGATCGCGCAACTGAAGCAGTTGTACGGCTTCGACAAACCGCCGCTCGAACGCTACGTGCTGATGCTCAAGCGTTTCGCGACCTTCGATCTCGGCCAGAGCTATTTCCGTCATCAGAGCGTGTTGTCGCTGATCGTGTCGAAGCTGCCGGTGTCGATCAGCATCGGCCTGTGGACGTTCTTTCTCACCTATCTGATATCGGTGCCGCTCGGCATCGCGAAGGCGGTGCGCAACGGCTCGCACTTCGATATCGCGACGAGCCTCGTCGTGCTGGTCGGCTACGCGATTCCGGGCTTCGTGCTCGGCGTGCTGCTGCTCGTGCTGTTCGGCGGCGGCACGTTCCTGCAGCTGTTTCCGCTGCGCAACCTCACTTCCGACAACTGGGACCAGTTGAGCCTCGTCGGCAAGATCCTCGACTATCTATGGCATATCACGCTGCCGATCACGGCGTCGGTGGTGGGCAGCTTCGCGGTCGTCACGATGCTGACGAAAAACGCGTTCCTCGACGAAATCCGCAAGCAGTACGTGCTGACCGCGCGTGCCAAAGGTTTGTCCGAGCGGCGCGTGTTGTGGAAGCACGTGTTTCGCAATGCGCTGCTGCCGCTGATCGTCAATTTCCCGGGCGCGTTCATCGGCGCGTTCTTCACCGGCAGCCTGCTGATCGAAACGCTGTTCTCGCTCGACGGGCTCGGGTTGCTGTCGTATGAATCGGTGATGCGGCGGGACTATCCGGTCGTGCTCGGCACGTTGTATCTGTTCACGCTGATCGGCCTCGTCACGCGGCTGATCTCCGACCTTTGCTATGTGTGGGTCGATCCCCGCATCCAATTCGAACAACTGGAGCGCTGATGAATCGAGCCCGCCTTTCCGCCGACGCGGCGGCGCGCACCGAACCCGCGCGGGCACTGATGTCGCCGTCGCCGGCGCGTCGCGTGTGGCAGCGTTTTCGCCGGCAGCGTCTCGGCTACTGGAGCCTGATCATCTTCGTCGTCGCGTTCGCGGCGAGCCTCGTGGGGCCGCTGTGGTCGAACGACAAGCCGGTCGTCGTGCGCTACAACGGCCATCTGTATTTCCCGCTCGTCAAGACCTACGCCGAGACCACCTTCGGTGGCGACTTCCCCACGCCGGCCGATTATCTCGATCCGTACATCCGTCACCGCTTCGATGCGCCGGGCAACTTCGCACTGTATCCGCCGAATCATTACTACTACGACACGCTCAATTACTTTTCGAAGACGCCCAACCCGGCGCCACCGTCGCGCGAGAACTGGCTCGGCACCGACGACCGCGGCCGCGATCTGTTCGCGCGTCTGCTGTACGGCTTCGGCGTGTCGGTCGTGTTCGGCCTCGTGCTGACCGTGATCAGCACGATCGTCGGCATCGCCGCGGGGGCGGTGCAAGGTTACTTCGGAGGGCGAACGGACATCGTCGGGCAGCGTCTGATCGAGATCTGGAACGCGATGCCGCAGCTCTATCTGCTGATCATCTTTTCATCGATCTTCGAGCGCAGCTTCGCTCTTTTGATCGTGCTGCTGTCGCTGTTCAACTGGATCGGCCTGTCCGACTACGTGCGCGCCGAGTTCCTGCGCAATCGCCAGCAGGACTACGTGCGCGCCGCGCGCGCGATGGGCCTGTCGCATTGGCAGATCATGTGGCGTCACGTGTTGCCGAACAGTCTGACGTCGGTCGTCACGTTCCTGCCGTTCAGCATGAGCAGCGCGATTCTCGCGCTGACGAGTCTCGACTTCCTCGGCCTCGGCGTGCCGCCGCCGACGCCGAGCCTGGGCGAACTGCTCGCTCAGGGCAAGGCGAATCTCGACGCGTGGTGGATCTCGGTGTCGACCTTCGGCGTGCTGGTGGCGATGCTGCTGCTATTGACCTTCATGGGCGACGCGCTGCGCAACGCGCTCGACACGCGTATCTCCGATGCGATACACGCCGGAGGTGGTCAATGAGCGCGCTGCCGCAAATCGATCCGCAATCGACGGACATGCCGCTGCTCGAACTCGACCATCTGCGTGTCGCGTTCGGCGACACGGTGGCCGTCGACGACGTCACGCTCGCGATCGCGCGCGGTGAACGCGTCGCGCTCGTCGGCGAGTCGGGCTCGGGCAAGAGCGTGACCGCGCTGTCGGTGCTGCGTCTGCTGAACGACGCGCAGGTGAGCGGGGCGATCCGCTTCGATGGCAAAGATCTGCTCGCGAAGAGCGAGCGTGCGATGCGTGGCCTGCGCGGCTCGGACATCGCGATGATCTTCCAGGAACCGATGACCGCGCTCAATCCGCTGTATACGATCGGCGACCAGATTGCGGAAACGATCGTCGTGCATGACGGCGTCAGCGCGGCCGAGGCGTGCAGGCGGGCGGTCGCGCTGCTCGCGCGCACCGGCATCACCGAGCCGGAGAAGCGCATCAACAGCTACCCGCATCAGCTCTCGGGCGGGCAGCGGCAGCGCGCGATGATCGCGATGGCGCTTGCCTGCCGGCCGCGCCTGTTGCTCGCCGACGAGCCGACCACCGCGCTCGACGTGACGATTCGCGCGCAAATCGTCGAGCTTCTGCTGGAACTGCAGCGCGACGAAGCAAAAAAGCGCGGCATGGCCGTGCTGCTGATCACGCACGACCTGAACCTCGTGCGTCACTTCGCGCAGCGCGTCGCGGTGATGGAGCGAGGCGTGCTGGTCGAAACCGGCACGGTCGAGCAGGTGTTCGAGGCGCCGCGCCATCCGTACACCCAGCGGCTGCTCGCGAGCCGGCCGCAGCGCGAGGTCGTGCCGGTGCTGCCGATCTCGCCGGTGCTGCTCGAAGCGCGCGATGTGGCGGTCGACTTCAGAACGAAACTGACCGGCCTGCGTGGCTGGTTCGGCGCGGGGCGGTTTCGCGCGGTCGACGCGGCGAACGTGTCGGTGCGCCAGGGCGAGACGCTCGGGATCGTCGGTGAATCGGGATCGGGCAAGTCGACGCTCGCGATGGCACTGCTCGGTCTGCAGCGCACCGCGCATGGCGAGATCCAGTTTCAGGGCAGGGCGCTCGCGAGCTATCGCGGCGCCGAAAAGACCGCGCTGCGCTCGAATATGCAGGTCGTCTTTCAAGACCCTTTTAGTTCGCTTTCGCCGCGGCAGACGATCGAGCGGATCGTCGGTGAGGGGCTCGCGCTGCATCGGCCGCAGATGACTCCGCAGGCGCGGCGCGACAAGGTCGTCGCGGTGCTGCGCGAAGTCGGCATCGACCGGACCGCGCTGTATCGCTATCCGCATGAATTTTCGGGCGGGCAGCGGCAGCGCATCGCGATCGCGCGCGCGCTGGTACTGGAGCCGCGCGTGCTGATCCTCGACGAACCGACCAGCGCGCTCGACGTATCGATCCAGCAGCAGGTGCTCAAGCTGCTCACCGGGTTGCAGCACAAATATAACCTCGGCTTCGTATTCATCAGTCACGACCTGGAAGTGATCGGGGCGATGGCGCACCGAGTCGTGGTGATGCAAAACGGATCGATCGTCGAGACCGGCGAAGTCGAGAAAATTTTTGCTGCACCCGCGCATCCTTACACGCGAAAGCTGCTGAAAGCGGCGCTTGATCGTTGATTTTTCACCCTTTCCCCAATTGAGTGCGTCTGTCGATTGATTTTTGCTATTCCTTTTGACAGGCAAATACTTACTGGCTAGTATCGAGCAAACTTTTTTTCTAGACCCCTGATTTTTTGGCAAAAACTACCGACCAATGCAGCACAGAAACTTCACCCAGGCTTGCACGCGCGTCGTCGCCGGGATGTTCATTGGCGTCTTGATGGCAGCAGCTCCCGGCGCGTTCGCCGACGAAGTAAGCGGTTTTAATCAGAATGCCTCATATCCGCCCACCAACGGCTCGGATCCTCTCTCCCTTCTCACTCCCCAAACCAAGGCCGCAGGCAGCGAAAGCGGCAGCGCCAAATCGTTCCTTTCGGGCATGGCCGGCAAAGCGGGCGACGTGGTGGTCGGCGCGTTGAACATGATCGGCGTTCGCTACCGTTGGGGCGGCAATACGCCTGATTCGGGGCTCGATTGCAGCGGTTTCGTGCGCTACGTGTTCCAGGACACGCTCGGTCTCGCGCTGCCGCGCCGTGCCGAGGAAATGAGCCGCCTGGGCGAGAAGGTGCGGGTAAGCGACCTGAAGCCGGGCGATCTGGTGTTCTTCAATACGATGCGCCGCACGTTCTCGCACGTCGGCATCTATATCGGCGACAACAAGTTCGTGCACTCGCCGTCCACCGGCAGCACGATCCGCGTCGACGACATGGATGACGGCTACTGGGAAAAGCGCTTTACGGGTGCGCGTCGGATCGAGACCTCGTATCAGGCCGACGATCTGCGCAAGCGCGTGACCGCGACGATCGGCGGGAATAACTGATTCGGCGCCAGGCCTGGCGATAAAAAAGCCTGCTTCGTTCGAAGCAGGCTTTTTGCGTTTGATGCGCGCGTTTTTGCCATGGCGACGCACAGCGACTGTGCGTCGCCGGGCTTTCAGGCTCCCATGCGCCGCGCGGCGAGCTTGCGCTGCAACTCCGGCATCATCTTCGCGACCGCTTCCTCGCCGGCGAGGATCGCGGCGTTGCGCTGTGAGAAATCGCTGCCGCTCATCGCCGCGAGATTCGGCCGGATCACCACGTCGGCGTACTTGTCGAGCTCGTAGGCCTTGATCGTCTGGCCCATGATCGTGAAGGTCTGCATCAACACGTCGAACGAGCTTGCCGTGACGCCGTTTTCCGGTCGCTGGGAGATATCGACGGCGATCACGAAATCCGCGCCCATCTTGCGCGCGAACGACGCCGGTACCGGACTCACGAGACCCCCATCCACGTACTCGTGACCGCCGATCTTCACCGGCTCGAAAATCGACGGTACGCTGCACGACGCGCGCACCGCGATGCCGGTGTTGCCACGCTGGAACAGGATCGGCTGGCCGGTTTGCAGATCGGTCGCGACCACGCCGAGCGGCCTAGCCATCTTCTCGATCGGGCGGTTGTTCAGCGTCGTGTTCAGGTAGTTCTGCAGCGCGACGCCCTGCAGGAAGCCGCGCGTACGAAACGGCATCGCCCAGTCGCTGATCGACGCTTCGTCCATCGACAGCGCGAGCTTGTTCAGCGCGAAGCCGTTCATGCCCGACGCGTACAGCGCGCCGACCACGGAGCCGGCGCTCGTGCCGGCGATCAGGTCGATCTGGATATTGCGCGCCTCGAGAGCCTTGATGACGCCGATGTGCGCAAAGCCGCGCGCGGCGCCGCCGCCGAGAGCGAGCGCGACGCGAACCGGCTTCTGTTGCGCTTTTTCAGGCGGCGGGGGAACGGCGGGCGTCGCGGTGATCGGCGCGCCATCGAGTTTGCCGGCGGTCGTGGTGCAGGCGGCAAGCACCGCGGATGCGGCCGCCAGCGAAAAGCTGCGGCGGCTCAAGTTCGGGGATGAGGGTTTCAACGAGTTCTCCAGCAACGGCGCGCGCGACGCGAGCGGCGTCGCGCGTACCGCGATCAGGCTGAGGTCAGACCGGGCGGATCGCCGACGGCGATTGCGCGCGCTTGCAGCGGTGTTCGCTCCGGATCGGATCGAGGTGCGGTAAGCCCGCATCGCAGCGCGCGCACATCTTAATGCAAACGATCGGCTCGCGCGGTCCGCTGTAATGAAACGTTGCAGAGGAAGTATTCGGAACTGACGCGGCGCTTTTTCAAGATGAGTTGGGCGAGCGCCGGGAAGGTGCGTACGCAGATGTCCGGACGCCGTTCGCCCATGCGCCATAGGCCGTTCGGACGAGGGCGGCAACCCGCGTGCGGAAGGTATAATTCGGCTCTTGCACTTATTCCCTCGTGGCCGTGCGCGACGTCGCGCGCAGCATGGGCACGCTTCGCTGCCGCGCTTCGCAGTCGTGTTCGCCTGAGCGCCGGCGCCTGTTTTCCGAGTAACCGCTAATGACCACCTCCGTTCGTACCCGTTTCGCACCGAGTCCCACCGGCTTCATCCACCTGGGCAACATCCGCTCCGCGCTGTATCCGTGGGCGTTCGCGCGCAAGATGAAAGGGACCTTCGTGCTGCGGGTCGAGGACACCGACCTCGAGCGCTCCACGACCGAATCCGTCGACGCGATTCTCGAAGGCATGGCGTGGCTCGGCCTCGATTTCGACGAAGGCCCGTTCTACCAGATGCAGCGCATGGACCGGTACGGCGAAGTGCTGAAGCAGATGCAGGAGGCGGGGCTCGTCTATCCGTGCTACATGTCGACCGAAGAGCTCGACGCGCTGCGCGAGCGCCAGCGCGAAGCAGGCGAAAAGCCGCGCTACGACGGCACGTGGCGCCCGGAGCCGGGCAAGGTGCTGCCGGAGCCGCCCGTGGGCGTGAAGCCGGTGCTAAGGTTTCGCAATCCGCTGACCGGCGTGGTCGCGTGGGACGACGCGGTGAAAGGCCGCATCGAAATCTCGAACGAAGAACTCGACGACCTCGTGATCGCGCGTCCGGACGGCACGCCGACGTATAACTTCTGCGTCGTCGTCGACGATCTCGACATGCGCATCACTCACGTGATTCGTGGCGACGACCACGTCAACAACACGCCGCGCCAGATCAACATACTGCGCGCGCTCGGTGGCGAGCCGCCGGTGTATGCACACCTGCCGACCGTGCTGAACGAGCAGGGCGAGAAGATGAGCAAGCGCCACGGCGCAATGAGCGTGATGGGTTATCGCGATGCGGGGTATCTGCCGGAAGCGGTCGTCAACTATCTGGCGCGCCTCGGCTGGTCGCATGGTGACGCGGAGATTTTCACGCGCGAGCAGTTCGTCGAGTGGTTCGATCTCGAGCACCTCGGCAAGTCGCCGGCGCAGTACGACCATGACAAGCTGAACTGGCTCAACGCGCACTACATCAAGGAAGCCGACAACGCACGCCTCGCCGAACTGGCGAAACCGTTCTTCGCGGAGCTCGGCATCGACGAAGCCACACTCGCCCAAGGTCCGGATCTGACGGGCGTGGTGGGCCTGATGAAGGATCGGGCGTCGACCGTGAAGGAGATCGCGCAGAACGCCGCGATGTTCTATCGCACGCCGGCACCCGACGCTGAGTCGCTTGCACAGCACGTCACCGACGCGGTTCGTCCGGCGCTCGCTGATCTGGCCGCTGCATTGAATACGGTCGAATGGACCAAGGAGGCGATCGCCGCCGCGCTGAAAGCGACGCTCGGCACGCACAACCTGAAGATGCCGCAGCTCGCGATGCCGGTGCGTCTGCTGGTGGCGGGTACGACGCATACACCGTCGATCGATAGCGTGCTGATGCTGTTCGGTCGCGACGTCGTCGTTAGCCGCATCGAAAAAGCGCTTGGCTAATCCGTTGGCGGCGTGCGTCAGAGGTTTCGCATGCCTCCGGAGAAAATTCGAATGTAATTGCTCAAAGGGTATTTACAAAGCGCAGATCGCCCTCTAAAATCTCGTTTCTCTGATGTGCGCGGGGGTATAGCTCAGCTGGGAGAGCGCTTGCATGGCATGCAAGAGGTCAGCGGTTCGATCCCGCTTACCTCCACCAACAGAGCAGAGAGGTGGAAGTGGTTAAGAAGTCTGATGGATGTAGAAAAAAGACTTCACAAATCGCTGAAATGTAGTTAAAGTAGCGGTCTTTCGCTGTTGACTAGAAAATAGCTTGGCGAATTAGCTGAAAAGTTAGCGCGAGTTGATCAAGTCAAAAGCGAATTGAGACGGATCTGAAAAGATTTTGTCCCCTTCGTCTAGAGGCCTAGGACATCACCCTTTCACGGTGAGTACAGGGGTTCGAATCCCCTAGGGGACGCCAAACATCAGCGTCGCTTTAGTATTCGAGTAGTAGTAAAGCAGCGCAGCTTGCAGAGAATTAACCGACGCTCGCAAGCAGGGTGTAAAGACTGGAGTGGTAGTTCAGTTGGTTAGAATACCGGCCTGTCACGCCGGGGGTCGCGGGTTCGAGTCCCGTCCACTCCGCCAGACAAAGCCCGTTCACACATACTTGAACGGGCTTTTTCATTAAGGGTGTAAGCAGTACGTTGTCCCCTTCGTCTAGAGGCCTAGGACATCACCCTTTCACGGTGAGTACAGGGGTTCGAATCCCCTAGGGGACGCCAGAACATCGGCGTCGTTCGGTTGGAAGTTTGAACGGTGCAGCAAGCTGAGAGTATGGCTCGCACGCTGCGATGCAAAATCTGGAGCGGTAGTTCAGTTGGTTAGAATACCGGCCTGTCACGCCGGGGGTCGCGGGTTCGAGCCCCGTCCGCTCCGCCAGATTTGAGAAAGCCCACTTCGCAAGAAGTGGGCTTTTTTATTGGTGCGCCAGGCATGGCGCGTAGCGCCGTGACTGGCGCTGTCCGACCCGCTGTGGTGGCGAGCCGGATGACTTGGGGGTGAAAGTCCTCTGCACACCCGGCAAGGGGAAG
>NZ_CADFGP010000117.1 GCF_902833905.1 Paraburkholderia tuberum STM678
TGGGTGGCGGCCATCGAAGGTGTGCCGCTCGAACGACAGGCCGAACGCAATCCGGCGTTGCAGGCCGCACTGGGATTCTGGAAATGAGCACAGTACTGTCAAAAGTGGCTTCCATACCATCGCATTCACCGTTTTTCTCAACAAAGGAACATTTAATCCACACGCGCGCCACCCAGATTAGCTGGGGTATAAACGAAACGTACATTCGGGCCAGGGCGAGTGAAAATACCTGTATCGCGCGGTGGACAATGCTGGCAACACGATCGATTTCCTGCTGCGAGTCCATCGTGACAAAGTTGCGGCCTGGCTCTGTTTTGAAAAGGCGGTCGCCTCGAACGGCGAACCGGAGACCGTGACGATCGATAAAAGCGGTGCAAATCTGGCGCGCTACAGGCGCTCAACGCCGACGTGAGATGCCGATCAGGATCCGCCAGAAGAAGTACCTGACCAACGTCCTCGAGAGGGACCACCGCGCCCTTAAGCGTCGCACCAGACCGATGCTAAGCTTCGAGAATTTTCGTTGTGCACGCATCATTTTTGGTGGCATCGAGTTCATGCAGATGCTCGTCGAAGGCCAAGTGAAAGAAGACGGGGTGAACAAGGTACGTTCAATAGCCCGGCGATACTGACGGTCCAATGGATCGCCATAGAACGAACCTGGCGGTCCCCGTTTGTTGCATGCCGAACACTCGTTGTTAGGAGATCGATACTTAGCGTTGATCCCTCCCCGCAATTTGACATAAAAGAAATTAGCGAATATATGTAGTAATCCTTAATGTATGACTAACCAACGATGACTGGCGGACACGTCAACTGGGTTCGTACGTTGGGAGCAAGAACCTCAGGTCGCGATGGCCAGGATCTTCAGGAGGGGCCCATCCTGGGCAAGGTGCTCTTCGAAGCTTTCACGCGTCGTCATAGTAGTCCTCGGGGGGGCGCCTCGCGGTTTCGGCGCGTGCAGTGGCTTCGACATGTCTATGCCCATCATCTTCATGGCGTCCGTCAGCAGATCGGTCTGCAGCTTGAAATTGAGAATGTGCTCTTCGTCGTCGAACACGCCTCCCAAATCGCTGTGTATCGAGAGCACGTTCCGGGCGACATGCAATGCGTGCAGAACCCTAGCTTCGTCGCTCGGCTGCCCGTCCTCTTCGAGGTCGATGGTCTTTTCAAGCCCGGGCGGCGGTGGGACGGAAACGACGTCGCTCGTCACCAGCTCGACGGCAGACGACACCAGGTGAATCTCCGGCTCGAGGAAACACCTCGCCCTCTGCGTGGCAGGTAATGCCGCTATGTTGCTGGAGCGTGTGCAGCGCGGCTTGCAGTGCATTCAGCACGAGACGATTGTCTGCTGCCTGCTGAACAGCGCGGCGAAGGGCAAGGGTCTGGCGTGTCGCGCAACTGAGGCGCCCTGAGTGCTGCCGCGACGATGTCGAACTTCGGCGTGTGGGCCAAGTCGACGATCCGATTGACGTCCTGCGGTCGGGTGTTGATTCGTCGCGCCAGCTCCGACTGCGTCACCTCTTGCGCGATCATCTCGTTGGGCAGCAGCACCTTTGGTAACGCGCTGACGGGTCGGGTGATCATTTCTTCTCCTACCTTCGGTTCCGATGGAGTGGGAACGGTCTGCTTGTTCTCCAAATACATCAACAGCGCGTCTGCAGCCATGACGCGCGCTTCCTCAAGCGTGCGCCTTTGGTGATCGCCTCTGGGATATCTCGGAACGACACCGCGAACGAGCCGTCGTCGCGCCCAAAAACCGCGGGATACTGACCTGATTGCTTGAGCACCAGACGGCAGGAGAGGGCGCCCGTCGGCGAACAACACCGTGCCGGGAAAGGTGCGAAAATTACCGTCGAATCCATCAGGAGCCGAAGAGGAGCGTTGATGACCGGTAACACCTGTGTCCGGTGCGGAACAGTCACCCCACCGCACGACGTTGTCAGCGTTGCTTCGCCGGATGGCGGCTTCCGGTTGCTCTGTAGCCGCTGTTTTAACACTGAGATGGCGTATCTGGCGGACGTTCAAGCCTTCGAACATCCGGAGTTCACGTCCGTGCGTCTGCCCGATGCTGATGGCGTCGTACACGAGTTCCATTTCCGTAGCCTGCTGTTCGGTGACCAGCTTTCACTGGAGGCGTTCGAGCTCGCTTCGGGTGACGAGGACCGCGCAGGCTTCCGTTTCCAGAGCTGTTGGGCGACCTGCTCCAGAAGATGAAGCGTGCCCTGGCAGTCAAACACCTGGTCGAGGATGCAGGCCATCTCGTGGTAGCCGAAACGACGGTTCGTGGACGAATCGAGTGGGACGGCAACGAGAACGACCGGCTGCCATGTGTGGTCATTGATGGCAGGCGGGTCGACTGGTCCGATTTTGGGGCGATGTTAATGGCGTTCGAAGGGTGGCAGTTCCGGATTGAACTGGTGGATCCGAGCGATGAGGCATGACCTCACGTATGGCCGTCCGCGATTCGGTCACAAGGAAACCTCGGCGGTTACCGCGTCCCACGGCGCAGTCAGACGACCTTCTTCGCGCACGATAAGGCCAGCGTTCTCCAGGATCACCACGTCCTCGTAGACACGCTTGTAGTCCCGATCCAGCGCAGTTGCCAACGCCTTCACGCTTTCTGCGCCTTCGCGATGTAGGTGACGAAGCATCTCAAGGCGCTTCGGCGACAGCGCAGCCAGCATCTCCTCGAGCGACAGAAACGTCACGTGCCGCTCTTCGACATGCTCGCCTGCCTGCGCACGGTTGAATGCCGCCGCGAACCGACGACCCATATCCCGCGCGCCACCAACATGCACATTAAGTTTGTTCATGATTCACCTCGCTCACGTTCTACATCATCCAGAAAATCAGCCACCATCTGCTCGGGCGTCGAGAATGCGTACGGCTCTTCCCGGTCGCGGTAGTGCCGGTGATCGCCTTTGCCCCGTTCGTTGTCGTAGCCGATGATTCGCTGACCTGCACGACCATAAAACAGGCTGTACTTGAGGCCGTGCGGTCGTTCGCCGTCGCTCTCCGGTAATCGCCAGATGCGCATTTCGAGAATGGCTCCATCCGGGTAGATGGTTCGATCCTCGAACAGGAGTGTGGCTTTCTTCTTCATATGGCGCAGGATGCCATACGACGATTATGGCGTCAAGCGCCATAACAGGGCGCGGCTCTTCGGGGTTCCGAAATCGATGCAGCGATCGCCACAGCGGATTGACTGAAGAAGTCCGCGAGAACGTCCGGCGCAGGATTGTGGCTTCAAGGTTAATGTGACGCTCGATGTAAACCCGCCAAAAGAAAACGCCCACGTTGTTCATGCAGGCGTTTCCGTGGCCCCGCTACCGCGCCCCCAATCAACGGTCTTCCCGTCCGTACTCCTTCGCGGCCGGCTTCCGCGCGGCTCCCATCCAGGATAGGACGCGCATAAAATCAGAGATATTTGCGAAGTGTGATTGCTGGCCAATCCATCCATCATCGTGCCGCAGCGGCGGTATGTGCCGAAGTGGACGATCGACGCGACATCGCGATCGAATGAGGGTCCGATGGTTCTGATTTTGCAACTGGCTGCTATGGAAAGAAAACTATCGCCATTGTGTAAAGGCGAGTCTCGCGAACGTCGATCCCATGTGCACGGCGCGCATGCGGCAGCGGCGACCGCGCCCGCGTTCCTCGCACTACGGCCGTTGCCGTCCGACTACGACTTTGTGTGCACCACGACGCCGTGCCGGTCAACCGTCGGCAAAGGCTAAACTGAGCTGAATGATCTCAGAGTACGAAGGGCCCGGCTGCGTCTGGCCGGGAAACGGCTGATCGTCCGGATGCGGATGATCTCTGCAAGTGTGGTCTTGTTCATCTCTTCGACGAGAGCAGATTCGATGCTCTTGACTTGAACCGGAACTGTCCGAAGGACTGAGCATGTCCATGAAGCCTTCTGAATTTCACATTGGTCTCGAATTCACGTGCGGCCCGTTTTGGTGGCGCTGCACAGACACCGGTACGCGTACGGTGACCGCCATCCGGCTCGTCGAGGATGATCCAGTCTGGTACGAAGGTCCGCCGTACATGGTCGATGAAGTAGTTCTCGACGAGGCCGAACTGGAAGACGCGCATCGAAGCGAAGCCGAAAAGATTCGCGCGAGCATCGATGAGGCGCGCCTGCCAGGCCATCCCGGCTTTTCTCATGCGGCGCTATGCCGGATGATGGACGAGAAGCTCGACAGTGGTCCGTACCGGGGTAATCGTCCTTTTCGTGCAAAGTCTGGCGGTCGTCTCCCGGAGAGTCGCGTCCAGTAAGGCTTTCCGTTTGCGCGTCCGCTACGCCAAGCTTGATCTTGCACGCCATTGAAAAGTCACAGTTTTTCAGAGCAAAGCGCCAGATTTTGCACGGAAAGGACGGTTACCCTGAGCTGGACATGAGCCCCGGCAGGGCCACGTGCGAGTGGCTGTAGCGCTGCAGGCGCCAATGTAAATACTCCTGCCTCATCGTCCAGCGGCGGTTTGACCGTGGCGCGACAGTAGCCGGGCCCGGATGGACGGCGCTATCTGCGATGCGACGAACGTGGTCGAATTTACGTGCGTTGAAGGCGAGCACGTCCCGCCAGCTCGCAGCGACAAGGGGCGCAGGACGGACTGAAGCCCGCTGCCACGCAGGCACACCGCCAGACTGAACTGCACGGCCCCCCAGGCGCGCTAGCGCTACATGCCAAGGGCGTCGTGCATCTCGACCACCGGAGCGTAAGTGCTAGCGTAAGCGTTCTGGGAGTTGCGCCCTCCGCAACTGGCGTACAAGCTCGATGCCGCAAACTTGCAGTATCGGAAGCCTGCTCTCTGCCGTGGTGCGGGGTCGCCGTTTCATGCTTCGTACTTGAACGACAAAGATACTCGCGCTCGGTATTCAACGACCTTGCCGCTATCGACCCTCATGTCGAGCTTGCAGACTTCGGCAACTCGCAAATCACGCAGCGAGTTCGCCGCAATTTCCACAGCATTTTTCGCCGCATCTTCCCAGGAGGTTGGGCTGGTGCCGATAATTTCCGTGACGCTGTAGACGCTGGATTCGGTATCTTGCTTGGCCATGATTCTCGCTCCTCTGGGTTCGGAGGCACGTTTTCCGCACCTCAATGATTTCATCATAGGCCGTCCTGCGTGCCACGCGTCGCTTGAAGTGGCAACGCGCGCTGCCAGAGTCCCGCCAGGATGCGGGCCAATTTCCACGGGGGAAGCCATGTTCGATTGCCCACTGAAACACCGACACGTGCTCGCGCAACCGCCCACGAATGATTCTGCTCGCGGTGCCACCCGTGATGATGCAGCTACCGTGAAGCGGAGCGAGCCCGAAACTTCGAAGGCGATGCTGAACGTCGTGAAGGGTGTCTTTGCCGACGCCCAGGATGCAGTCATCACCGGGCACCGCACCGTCTCCGCAGTTCGCCCCTGACGCTCAGGACAGAAGCAACCGCTCCACGCTCCGTAGCGGGATATCGCATGTTCACTGTTCGGACATCCGTCCCGGTACTTCCGGGTGCGCTCCGTCGAGCAGACTATGAATCCCCTTTATCAACCGACCTATCGGGGCGGGCTTTAGCAGCAATACGTCCCATAGCGGCTCTTCCGGTTCAGGCGGCAGCGCGGCCGACAGCATGACCACCGGAATGTCGGCCGTCGCGGTGTCGACCTTCAACCGTTGACAGAGTTCGACTCCGTCAACGCGCGGCATCTCCAGTCGGTCACGGCTTACCGGCCGGTTTTTGTGATGCAGCGCCTACAATTCATCCAGCATGGTAATTTCTTCCGTGTAGCCACATACCCATTACAACCTGGAGACCCTATGGCCGGACTGTCGGCATCATCGGCAGCGGACCGCGCACGGCGTGAGGGTAGTCTCGTCACACCAACGCTCGACACGCGTGCTCATCGCCCACCCGACTATGCGGCAGAAAGCAGCGCGATGCACCGTCTGGCGCAGGCACTGACGTCGTCGGACGGTGCCATGCTGCAGACGCTCTCGGATATGGCACTGAGTCTGTGCGAAGCCGGCAGCGCGGGCATCGGCCTGCTGGAAACCGGCGCTGCCGGCGCCCTCGTGTTCCGCTGGGTCGCGGTTTCGGGTGCATGCGTGGCCGCTGTGGGCACCACCATCCCGACTGCAGACAGCCCGAGCGCCGTGACGCTCGAACTGGCTTCGGGACAACTGTTTTCGTTTCCCCGGCGCCACTTCGCCTGCCTGGAACACGTCTCTCCGGAGATTATCGAGGAGCTGGCTGTACCCATTCCGGGCGAACCTGAGCCGTGGGGCACCCTGTGGGTCATGTCCCACGACGGGGTACACCTTTTCGATGCGGAGGACCGCAGAATCCTGACCAGCCTTGCAAACTTCACCTGCGCGGCGCTTACCATGACCCGGGCGAAGCCTGACGCGGAAGCCCGGGCGGCAGAAGCGGAGGCCGCCAGGAATGCGCTGGCCCTGGCTGAAGCACGCAAGGACGACTTCATTGCGACCCTGAGTCATGAATTACGCAATCCCCTCGCGCCAATCGACGGTGCCCTCACGGCGGCGCGAAAGCTCGCGACAGACAATCCCGCCGTGTTGGCTGCATTGGGCATCGCTGACAGACAGATGCGGATACTGAAGCGGCTCGTCGGCGACCTGCTCGACGCGTCCCGGATAAGGCATGGCAAACTGTCCGTGCGCCCGTCGTACGGGTTGCTCCAGGATATCGTGGCCGACGCGGTGACGGCGATGAAGGCCGACGCCAGTAATGGTCCGCACCAGCTGCATGTCACTGTTCCCCCGTATCCGGTAACCGTTCACGCCGACGCGGCCCGACTCACCCAGGTCATATCGAATCTGCTGACGAACGCAGTGAAATACACCCCTCCCGGCGGCGACATCACGTTATCGGTACAGGCGCCGGACCTGAGCATCGCATCGATACGCGGCTCATCGCCCCGAACTGCGGTCATCACGGTGACGGACAACGGTGCGGGCATTTCACCTTCAATGCTGCCGCACGTCTTTGACATGTTTGCCCAGTCGGCATCAGCACGCGGAAAGGCACAAGGCGGACTGGGAATCGGACTGGCGGTCGTGAAGCATCTGGTTGCCGCACACAACGGCACGGTTATAGTTGCGAGCGCGGGTGAAGGTCAAGGGACGGAAGTCACCGTGCAGCTCCCGATTGTCTGCGAGAGCACGAGCGAGCCTGTCGTGACCGCGACACGCCCGATGGCGTCGAGTCGTATCCTCCTTGTCGACGACAACGCGGACACCATGGAAGCGCTGGCTACGTTGCTGGAGCTCGAGGGGCATGAGGTGAAGCGGGCACAGAGCGGACCCGACGCGCTCTCGATAGTGGAATCATTTACTCCGGACATTGCCCTGATTGATATCACGATGCCCGGCATGGATGGCCTTGAGCTTGCGCAACTGCTTCGCCTTCGGGCCCAGTGCTCCCAGACGAAGCTGGTTGCTTTAACGGGCTACACCGATGCCGCCAGCAGATTCCAGACCGACGAACGGATATTTGACTGCCATCTCACCAAGCCATTATCGCTCGATGACCTGGCGGATGTCATGCGGCGCTCGTAGAGCCTGATAGCCCGATGGCAAACGTGGAAGGCGAGTCTCACGGCGCCGCGCCACTGGACGCCGCTATCCCGCTGGACGGTTACGTGGCTCCGTGCGAACACGCATCCATTCACGCAGCGCGGCTGCGGCACTGGAGCCGCATTTCCGGGACAGAGCGTTCTTCAGGTATTTCCGGGAAAAGCCTGCGGGAGACGCTAGGCAGGCATGCGATTGCAGCCGGGCCACTTCAGTGAGGGCGAAGCTGCGCCAACTTTTTGCAAGGACTACACGCATGGAAACTGACCACCAGGATGGGATGCTTGAGACCCGGCTGGTGCAGGTGCGTGGCAAGGTGCAGGGCATCGGCTATCGGGAAGCCTGCGTACGCCATGCCCAGGCGCGGGGCGTCACCGGCTGGGGTACGTAACCGCATGGACGGTTCGGTGGAGGTGATGCTGCAGGGTTCGCCGGAGCAGCTTGCCACCATGTGCGCCTGGCTAAGCGACGGCATGTCCGCAGCGCTGGTCGACGAGCTTGAAGTGATCGAGGTGCCGCCGCCGTTTGCCCGCTTTGACTACCTTGACCGATTGCCCACGCTGTAAAGGCGAGCATTTCGACACAGCGGAAGATGTCGGGTTTTCCATCTGAAGGCCTGTCGGGCAGCGCCATCGCTGATGTCAACGGGATGGACCTCGGTGCCTTTCAGCTGCGGGGTCACCGCGCGCTTCGAAATACATACAAGCAGGCGGTAGCGATATGCCAAACATCGAGGCCTGCCGCTGGCCCAACGGCCCCCGAAATTCAACCTGTCCGCGCCGACCCCCGACAATGACTTCGCTGGCGCCCGTCCAGATAAGCTCCGACCCTCCGGTCGATGTCCTGCGGCCCGTCCCTGTCGAGAAGCACCTCAACACAGAGGTCGGGCACGAACGGCCCGGGTTATCGCGGTCGAAACCCTCTGGTCAGACGACGCCACGCGGCGACCAATCCGTTGCGGTCCAGGAAAGTGGCCGCGTCCATAAGTTTCTCGCGGGAAGTTACTTAAGCGTATACGCTTCCGCTGCGATTGAGCAATTATGTATGTGTACACTGCACCATTGAAACCACTTTCACGCCTTTGCCGGGCCGGCGGCCGGAAGACTCCGGCACGGTCGTTGCGCTCCTCCGTAAACGTCCTGTGTCGCATCTCGCCATGTCAACAGTCCTGCTAGTCGACGATGAGCCGGATAATCTGTGGGTACTTCAGCTTCTTCTGGAAGAGCATGGCCATCACGTACTCTTCGCAGAAGATGGGGACGTGGCGCTGCGAAAGGCTGCCCGCCACGTTCCGGAACTGATTGTTACCGACTGGGAGATGCCCGGGATGAACGGGGTCGAACTGTGCGAACGTCTCAAGCTCTATCCGGCGCTCGCCCAGATTCCAGTGGTGATGGTTTCCGCCCGGGCTCCTCCGGAAGGAGAGGTGAAAATCTGGAACGCCTTTCTGCGCAAACCCATCGACCCAGATAGTTTTGACGCAACTATGAGTTCGTTCCTGGCTAAACGGCTAAGGGATTTATCGAGACGCTCGTTCCCTTCGGACCGCGCAATGTCCCGATGGCAGCCAATTTGTTCGAAGTGTTGGCCCTAGCCGGTTTTCAGATGGCCTGGATGCGGCGGCGGGACGCAGAGAGAGCGGACAGGCTGCCAGTCTCGGCTCTGTTCCCTTGCAGGTGCACGGAGCAGGTAGCAACATCTACCAGCTTGGTCCGGACCACCTCATTCATGCACGATGGCTCCGCTCGTTGCGCACGGTTACCGCCGCCCTTCGCCGCCTGAAACGCCAGCCCCGGCGGGGTCAGCAGCGTACAGCTGTATGACACGGTCGCCTCTTACCCCGTGCAATACGTTGCATAGCGACATAAGTAACGGTTCTGTCGCAGTAAGCGTGACGAGACGACAAATGTCAATATAATCAGTATTTCTTAAATAACAAATGAATAAAACTTCCGGGAAGCAGACAACGGGTCTTTGCCCACACATTTCATCTGTCCTTTCCTGATCATGTGCATTACCTCGATGCCGCCGAGAATGACCCTCGCACTGTGGAAATCCTTGAACCCTAGCATAGGACGGGTCCGGCGTTTGATAGCCCGATGGTCCTGTTCGACGATGTTATTCAGGTATTTGATCTGGCGGACCTTGATCGGCGTCTCGCGATCGGCATTCACCGCGTTCAACGCGGCCAGATTGGAGCCGCTTTTGTCGATGGTCACGGTCTCTGGCGCACCATTGTGGGCGATGGCTTTTTCAAAGAACCGCCGGGCTGCAACCTTGTCCCGCCTGGCCCTGAGCAGGAAGTCGATCGTGTCGCCCGCCTTGTCCACCGCCCGATAAAGATATTTCCACTCGCCTTTGATCCTGATATAGCTCTCGTCCATTCGCCAGCTTTTCCCAACCGGAAGCTTGTGCTTGCGGAACGTCTTTTCGAATATCGGCAATAGCTTCCGCACCCAGCGGTACGCCGTGGAATGATCAACCGCGATACCACGCTCGTCCATCATCTCTATATGAACGCGTCCCTTTGCGCTAGTTCTCGCTTGTGTGACAGACAGGATGGGCTGCTGCTCTATATCCGGGCTTGTTGCAGCCCAATAGGCTACGGCCCCCTATGAAATCCGCTGGCCCGCGCCTCACTCCTCAAACGAGCTCGAAGCTCTGGAAATGATTCAGGCTTGGCGGGCCCCGGTCCTACCTGGCTTGTCATCACACTCGTTTGCTGCGCAACCTTTCGACGTTCACCCCGTGTCAAACGTTGATCTTCTACATCGCGTGAGCCATTCAGGCCGGATTCACGCTGACATAGTCCTTCCGGTATGGCCGGTTATGGGCCAGTACGGCCCAGATCGTTCGCGCCATCTTGTTGGCCAGTGCGACGACCACGACATTCTTTGGCCGCCGCTTCTTCATCTGCTCGACCCACTCACCCGGCTCCTTTGCGTGCTCAAGGACGCTACGCGCACCGTGGATCAGTAGCGTGCGCAGATACGTGTCACCCCTCTTGCTGATCCCGTGCAGATTCACCTTGCCGCCCGAACCCGTCTGCCTCGGTACGATCCCAACCCACGCGGCAAAC
>NZ_CADFGP010000118.1 GCF_902833905.1 Paraburkholderia tuberum STM678
GCTCAAGCTCACGCCGCATCGGTCCACTCCGCGGTTTCCTCCCTCGAGGCTTGTCCAACGCCTGCCCGCATGCGTCGTCGTGCGCTCACGCGTCGGCACACAAGGGCAGGCGTCGAACAAGCCTTAACAACGAACAAGCCTTAACAACATGAGCCAAAGCGTATCGGGCAGTAGACGGCCCGAACCAGTCATTCAGCATGAGGAAATCCCCTGTCGTAGGGCGTCCGGTCCAGGTCGGCGGATAACTGCCGTTCAGGAATGACCGGAAAACTTGCTATAGAGGTTGGCAGGCCAGGCGGCCATGAGAGAATTCTTGCTCTTGCACTTGTCCTCATCGCCTCATGAAGATTCTCGAATACACAGGCCTCGACACTTCACGCGTCAAGGCCAGCTACGATAAGGTGTCCGCGGCCATCGCCCGCCACGACTTCCGGGCTGCCCAAGTCAAGAAGCTCGCCAATCTGAGCCACGGCAAGTTCTACCGGGCGAAGCTGGATGACGCTGACCGGCTGTTGTTCTCGCTGGTGCGCCACGGGGATGAAGTCTGCGCACTGATGCTGGAAGTGATCGCCAATCACGCCTACGATAAGTCACGTTTCCTGCGCGGCGCGGCGATTGACGAGAGCAAAATTCCAGACATCAGCGCTGATGACGCCATCAGGGAGGCGCAAGCTCTACGCTACCTTCATCCCGAGCGTACCGGCATTCACCTGCTCGACAAACCGATCTCGTTTGATGACACGCAGGAGACCATTTACCGACAGCCACCTCCCTTGGTTGTCGTCGGCAGCGCTGGCAGCGGCAAGACCGCACTGACGCTTGAAAAGCTCAAGCATGCCGAAGGTGAGGTCCTCTACGTCACTCACTCCGCCTTCCTGGCGCAGAGCGCCCGCGACCTTTATTACGCCAACGGTTTCGAGCATGGCGCTCAGGATGCCGTATTTCTGTCCTACCGGGAGTTTGTCGAGTCGATCCGCGTTCCGGCAGGACGCGAGGCTAGCTGGCGCGACTTTGCGGGCTGGTACTCGCGTATACGGCAGAACTTCAAGGATGTCGATGCCCACCAGGCTTTCGAGGAGATTCGCGGCGTGATTGCCGCCGGGTCGGGCGGTGTCCTGTCGCGCGACGAGTATCAAGCACTGGGGGTGCGTCAATCGATCTTTCCCGTAGAACGGCGCGACCAACTCTACAATCTGTTTGAGAAGTATCGCGCCTGGCTGGCCGAGGCAAAGCTCTACGACCTGAATCTGGTCGCCCAGGACTGGCAAGCGCTGGCTGCGCCGCGCTACGACTTCGTGGTTATTGACGAGGTGCAGGACATCACCACCGTGCAACTCGCGCTCGTGCTGAAAACCATCAAGAAGCCTGGCCATTTCATGCTCTGCGGGGATTCCAACCAGATCGTCCATCCCAATTTTTTTTCCTGGAGCCAAGTCAAGAGCCTGTTCTGGAAGGACCCGAAACTGGCCGAGCGGCAGGAATTACGCGTGCTAATGGCCAACTTTCGCAACGGCCTGGAGGCCACTCGCGTCGCCAATCAGTTGCTCAAGATCAAGCAGCGGCGCTTCGGCTCCATCGACCGGGAGAGCAACTTCCTGGTCCAGGCCGTCGGCGGCGAGACCGGCCAAGTTACGCTGATACCCGACAAGGACGCCACCAAGCGCGAACTGGACCAGAAGATTCGCCAATCCGCCCAGTTCGCCGTCCTGGTAATGCGCGATGAGGACAAGGCCGACGCCCGCAAGCACTTTGCCACGCCGCTGTTGTTCTCGATCCACGAAGCCAAGGGTCTCGAATACGAGAACATCGTGCTCTACCGTTTCATCTCGGATCACCGGGGCGAGTTCAACGACATTGTCGAGGGCATCGCCAAGACCGATCTGGCGGTCGAGACACTGGATTACAAACGCGCTAAAGACAAGAGTGACAAGTCGCTCGAAGTCTATAAATTCTTCGTCAATGCCCTGTATGTAGCGCTGACGCGCGCCATCAAGAACATCTACATGATCGAGTCGGACACAGGGCATGATCTGTTCGGGTTGCTGGATCTGATCGTCGGCCAGACCAGGATCGAGGCCAGGCAATCCACGCTCGAAGACTGGCAGAAGGAAGCACGCAAACTTGAACTGCAGGGCAAGCAGGAGCAGGCGGAGGCCATCCGCCGCACCATCTTGAAGCAGGTCCCGGTGCCGTGGCCGGTGTTCGATGAGGCCAAGGTCAGGGAACTGCTGATCAAGGTCTTCCGCGAGCAGTCTCCGGGCAACAAGGGCAAGCAGCAACTCTTTGACTATGCCGCCTGCTTCGATGAACCGCAGCTCGCCGAGTGGCTGGCAGTCGAGGCGAAATTCGAGCAGGCACGAACCTTTGATCAGCAGCGCGCGGTGTTCGCCCGCAAGAGCTACGTCCCTTTCTTCGCCAACCGCTTCAAGGACATCCTCAGGCAGTGTGACCAGCATGGCGTCGATCATCGTCTGCCAATGAACCAGACGCCGCTGATGGCCGCAGCTGCTGCAGGAAATGTGGCGCTGGTGGAAGCCCTGCTGGAGCGCGGTGCCGACCGCGATGCCGTCGATCACTATGGTCACAATGCCCTGCACTGGGCTTTGCGTCAGGCATTTGGCGATGCAAAGTTCGCTGCTGGCCCGCTGGCGGCAATCTATGAATGCCTGGCTCCGCCCTGCATTGATGTCAGAGCGGGCGATCGCTTGGTCCGCATCGACCGGCATCTGTCTGAATACTTTCTGTTCCAGACCCTGTGGGTATTGTTCAAAGCACGATTCAGCAAGATACGAGGCAATACAGACAGCGCGTTCCAGACCCAAATCATCCTCGACGCCTGGCAACACTTACCCGCCAACATCGCGCGGCCTGAGCGCAACAAGCGCCAGCATCTTTCTGGCGTGCTGGCGAGGAATGAAATCGACAGAGACTATGCCTACAATAGATCCCTGTTCCTGCGCGTATCCACCGGGCGGTACCAGTTCAATCCCAAACTCGCTGTGCGTCGCCGCCAGGGCGAAGAAGAAAACTGGGTCCCGATCTACACGGCACTCAACCTCCCGTTGATTAGCGAGTTTGCCTACAACGACGGCTGGATCAGCACCTGGGACAATATCGACAAGCTTGTGGTCCTTGCTGGACTACCTGAACGAACCACACCCATCGCGGCTGAACGCTTCGCCGAGCGGCAAGCGGCCAAAATGAGGGAGCTGGACGAACGCAGAGCCAATCAACTTCCTGCCAAAGCACGCATTCGTGCAGCCGCCGAAGCCACCCAGAACAGAGCGCCGCGATGGGGAACAAAGGAAGCTAAACGGCTTGAAATCGAACGTGTGAAACAAGAAATCGAAAGACGAAAGAAGGGTTGACTTGCCGATATTTCTTTTGGGGCGGCTTTCGGCCCATCAACTGTCGTTCGCTCAGCGATTCGGGCGGACATTCGAAGATCCGCTTCGCTCAGTTAAGGGACGTTTCGTCCAACATTTGGTTGGACCCATCATCGGCCATAGCGGTCGGGTGCCGATCGGGCAGCGTGCGGCGGCAGCAGGTCGCTTCATTTCCCCGATCCGCTATCGCCGATCACGGGAATAGTGAACTGAAAAGTCGCGCCGTATCCGGCATTGTTCTCTGCCCAAACCCGCCCACCATGGGCATCGATAATCGAACGGCAAATAGAAAGCCCCACACCCATACCTTCGGGCTTCGTAGTGAAGAACGGTTCGAATAGCCGATCGGCGTGCTGCAGGTCAATTCCTGTCCCGGAATCTTGCACCGAGACGATCACATAGCCGTCGTCGCTGCGCCACGACTTGATCGTCAGTTCGTGCGGCCGGTCTTCGATCGTGCTCATTGCCTGGATACCGTTTGTAATCAGATTCGTAATGACTTGTGCCAGTTGGATCCGATCGCCAAGCACCGCCGGCAGTCCCGGAACAAGCATCGTCCGCAACGTGATGTTGTACTTCAAGACCTCGCGCTGGAGCAGTACCATGACGTCACTGATCAGCTCGTTGATTTCCAGTCGCGTCATCTCAGGGGCAATCCGCTTTGCGAGCATGCGGACGCGCCTGACGATCTCGGTCGCGCGTTGTACATCAGTAAGTATGCGTTGCACGGAGGCTCGCACTTTTTCAAGGTCGGGTACGTCCCGGTCAATCCATCGCAGGCACGCGGCACCATGGGTGGCGACCGCTGCGAGAGGCTGGGCGATTTCGTGGGCCACCGACGCGCCCAATTCGCCGATCGACGTCAAACGAGACACCTGTTGCAGCGCCTCTTCGATCCGCTTGCGCTCGGTGATGTCGGTGCCCGTTTCGAGGGTCGCGATCGGTCGCCCCTGTTCGTCTCGCACCAGGGCCCAACGGCTGGCCACTGCGGCTTCCGACCCGTCGCGCCGGGTATTGACGATCTCGCCTTCCCAACGGCCCGTTTCAATCAAAGTTTTTTTGATGTCCTCGAGTGCTGCAGGAAAACGCGTGTGAAGCAGACGGTCGGCAACGTGGCCGAGCGCCTCGTGTTTCTTCCACCCATAAAGCGCTTCCGCGCCGCTGTTCCAGTAGGTAATTACACCGTCCATATCGAGAGCTACCACGCTGTCGTGGGTAAGGTTGAGAAGCTGTGCCTGCTCACGATGGACCGCTGCCAGTTGGCGAGTCCTATGCACGAGAAAGGTGACGACGAACGATGTCACAAAAAAGGCGGTCAACACTACGATGTCCTGCTGGGCATCTACCCGGAAGGTAAATAGTGGCTGTGTAAAGAAAAAGTTGAGGCAACCAACAGCGATCACCGAGATAGCTACCGATGAAACGAGGCTGCCCATCAGTGACACCAGCAAGACCTCGATCAGGTAGACGAACCCAACTACCGCGACGCCGGCTCCCAAGCGAAAGCAAACCCAGGTCGCGATCGCTATGCTGATAGCGCCGGCGAACAGGATCGCGGCAACGGAGCGCGATTGAACGATCCCGTGGGTCGTTCTGGTTGCGTGCATCCCCCGCCAGCCATCATTCGCAAGGAGATCCTTCATTCGGTTTTTCCCCTTTGAACGGCAAGTCGAAGCGCTGACTCGCCCTCTCGGTCAAGGGACACGGCAAACCATGTGCTCGTCGGACGCGGTAGTCGCAAAGTCTGGGAAGCGCATGAACAAGGTTCCCGGCCCCACGATGTGCAGCAGACAGGCATGATATTCGAGCGAAGTCAGGGGAGCTGTCCGCTCGCCGGCGCACAGCCCTGATGATAGATCAGGATTGACAGGACGGTCCTCCCCAATGAAAGTAGGGCTAGGGTGAACGCCGAGGTGTTGCCAAGCGCCAGCACAGGCCAGAATGTCCGGGCGACGTCGTCAATTGCGAACGCATACTTTTCTACAATCCATTATTGGGGCGCCACAAGCCGCCCTTCACGGGGCGTGCGAAAGTCGGGAATTGCGAATTCAGGTACCAGCGGCTCACGGTCGAAGGGTCGGGGAATCTTGAAGCATCTGGTGCAGCCGGAAAGAACGCATCTCGCGGCACCCGGTCCCTTCCCGACGCTCGGCGCGTCTGTCAGGACCATCAGTACTCGGGGCGCAGTTCAACCAATAGGCAATTGCCGTCTCGAACGCCTCTGCAAGCAGAATTACGACACCGGTTACCGACCTCGTACGGGATCAGCGGCTGTAGCCGTATGAGCCATGCAACGTTCGCGTGTTAGTCTCCGATAACGACATGGAGGCTTTCATGCAACGAGTGATCACCTATCGTGGCTTCGAGATTCACGTCGAGTTGACTCCGGCTGCGGAGGACACGTTCAACGTGACTGTCCAGATCAAAGGCGGTACCAACCTCGAAGTGCTCGGCGCGCGGGGGGGGGGCGGATCGCGCTGCGCAACGGCCCTTTTACTGAACGATGGGCCTACCTGGTTGGGGAAGTCGCCGGTCAAGCCGCAATCGACCTGCTGCTTGGCCCGACTGGCTGATTCCATTCCTGTTTCGCCGCCTCGATACACTCACTCGTCCCGCCGAGTACGGTCACTAGCTGCGTTCGACGTCGCACGCACGACGGTCGTCGCCGTTGAGAGCATTGGCGTCAGGCCCAATCTCTCACCGGGAGACGGCGTTCATTTCATTTCGACAGACGATAGGGCCGCTCAGGCCAGGTAGCGGCGATTGTTTTTGAATGCGAGCGTGACGCCCGGCGTCGTGGGATCATCTGTTGTGGCTGTCTCGGGCCGCACGCCTTTGAGTTGCCAGCCCCCACCTCCGGGATCAGACGAACAGGATAAATATATGAAGCTTCGCGTCGGATACGAACTGTCGTACGAGTGCTCACAACCGACGCCGATGATGCTGATGCTGAACACGCACTTTTCGCATGCAAAGGATATTGTCGAGGCAGATCTGCTCGTTACCGATCCGCCGGTGGCGACGAGGCAGTACCGCGACTTGTTCGGCAACCTGTGCACGCGGATAATCGCGCCCGCCGGGCGTGTTGGCTTGAGCACGACCGCGCTTCTGAATGTGCCAAATGCGATGGAAACGCGTCCGAAAGACGGTCGGGGCCATCCAGTCGAGCAGTTGCCCGACGATACGCTCGTTTTCCTATTGGGTAGCCGCTATTGTGAAACCGATTTGATGGTCGACGTCGCGTGGAAGGTTTTTGGACAGTGCGCGCCGGGCCGCGAGACTGTTCTCGCAATCTGCGACTTCGTGCACCGGCATATCGCATTTGATTACCGGCATGCGCGGCCGACCAAAACCGCAGCGGACGTTTACCGCGAACGAAGAGGCGTCTGCCGGGACTTCGCCCATCTGGGCATCACGCTATGCCGCGCCATGAATATTCCGGCTCGCTACTGCACCGGTTATATCAGCGATGTCGGTTTGCCCCCCGTCGCAGCGCCGATGGATTTCGCGGCGTGGTTTGAGGCCTACGTAGGGGGTAGCTGGCAAACCTTCGATCCGCGTAACAACGCACCGCGCATCGGGCGCGTTTTGATGGCATATGGTCGCGACGCCGCCGATGTTGCGATAAGCAATGCGTTTGGGGCCGCCGTGCTAACGCACTTCAAGGTGCATTGCGATCAGGAATAACCGCGCACAATTGGCCATTGCTGAGCCGACGGGGAATTTTTGGATCCCCTCCCGGTAACGTAAGCATTTTGGACCGCGCTGGCCTAATTGATTGCGCGCCTGAGCGTCACCGCGTCGTTCACCCGTTCCACGCGTCAGTCGTTCGGTGGACTATGGGCGACCGGATGCGCGGCGGAGTATGTCCAGCAAAGTTACTCGGCGAATGAGCGCTGTGCTCCTGGACGGAGACGGCGAGGCCCCTCGAAACGCTTGACGGACTGACTCAGGGCGTGAAGTGGTTTAACCGGCTGGCCAGCGCCCGCAACTTCATCGCGCACATCGGCGCGTTCTATCTGGCCCTCGACACCACCGAGCCCGCTTGGGACCTGCTGCAAGTCAAAGGGAATATCAAACAGTTCGATGACCCGCGTACCTACGTGCGGTTCTCCAGCGTCATGGAGATCATGGACGGCTTAGATGAAGTCGTGTGTTTCTCCATGACAGAAGCAATTGTCTGCCGTTGGCGACGCATCGCTTAGGATTGGAGGGCGACGGAAAAATTCTGCCCTTGCCACGTCTGACTCGAGGTCCAGAAGAAGGTGAATGCAAGCGATGAACCGGCCTGGGCTGCTTGCGTGACCAGATCGACGTAGTAGATGCCGAGCGCCGTTGCGGTGGCTTCGCTGTCCTCCGACGTGGCCCAGTCGTCGATCGTCCAGCGCAGGCGGAAAGGCGCAGCCAAAGGGATCCGAATTGTCGTGGCGGCCGGAATCGACGGCAGCGGGCGGTTGAAGTTCCAGATTTCGATATTGCTGCGAGCGCGCGGCGCCTGGCCGGGCTGAGACTGATAACGATCGGCGACGACCTTCAGGTGGTTAAAGACCTGACCGTCCGAAGCGGAGCGAACGAGCTTGATGTATTCGGCGTGGGCCCACGCGAGCGGCATGGCAGAGCCAGTCGGCCCGCCAGTGACGAAGGGCGGGTCTGCCAGATCGGGCAGATCCCACACTTGCTCGGGAAGCAGACCGCGCGTTCCGGCGAACGCCTCGAGAGCGCGGATGTAGGGGGTGGGGTCGCCACCGGCGGCCAATTCGTAATGACCGCGTTCGCCAGTGAGCAGCGGCCAGGGTCGACCAACGCCGAAGGTAGCGCCGTCGTACCAGTCCTCGCCGAGATTGCCTTGACCATAACCGTCGTGGTTGTATCGGTAAAAGGCAGGCCCCTGCGGCAGAATTTTTCTGATTACTGCATCGACTACCTTGACCGAGTTGACGATGATCGGATCGTTCGCGGCGCGAATGCCATAGCGCACCAGTTCGAGAAAACCCGCGTCCACGATGGTGTTTGCGTTGTAGTCTTTCTTCCAGACGCTTACTTGGGCGGTATCTGGATTTTCTGGAAAATTAAAGACGCCATTGACGTGCGCCGGCAAGATTCGAATGTAGTGCTGCGTCACGCCCGGAACGGGTGAGCCTTCCGCAGCGACGCACCATGTCTCTAGATGCGATTCCAGAAAATCCGCGTATTCGAGCAGGAACTGGGCGGTGCTGGCGTCCGCCCATTCAGTAGCCGCACAGACTAGCGCCGCGATGTTCGATGCCAGTGTCGAAGGGGAGTATCCTTCGAGTTCTTCCCATCGTTCCTGCTGAGTCATGGGGCCGTTCTTGATCAATGCGCCTGCTGCGGCCAGCACCATGCCGGTGGGATCGAACTGACGCAGCAGACCGGCTTCGCTCAAGTGATAGGCCAGAATAATTGGAAAGGAATATTCGTCGAGCTGCGAGGCATTGTCCCGCCAAGGCTCGCCGTCAATGAAAAACTTTTGCGGAAAGCTACCATCCGCCAATTGCGACGCAGCGAGAAACATCAGCCCGCGTAGGGGCGCATCCTGCGCGCCCGCGGCCAGCAGCGCGAGTGCGCTTTGGCACATGTCACGCGGCCAGACCATGTGGTAACCGGCAGCAAGGTCCCGCACCGTCTGTCCCCACGGGATGCTCAGTGAAGCCACCAGTGCGCCGTCGGCCGTCTTGTCCTCATGCGCGAGCAACACGTTGCGGCTCATGTTGAAAAGCGCATTGCCATCGCCCGTAATGTTCGCCTTGGGCTGGAACGGGTCGCGAACAGCGTCGTTCCAGCCCTGGATGAACGCTTGCTTGTGGCTGTATGGGTCGGCGGGTCCGTCGAAGGGGTAGGCCAGCGCCTCGGATACGGCGGTCAGCGCCTTGTTGGGCGTGCTCTGCGTAATCGGCGTCGGTTCGTCGACGCAAAACGCCAGTGCCAGAACGAATTGATTCTGCCCTGCGCGGTTGATCTCCGCCGTCACGGCGACGTATCCGTCCTTTGCTGCGTCGTAGTTCCAGACCGGCAAGCGCTTGTTTGCGATGATGTCGGTCCAGCCATCGTTCACTCCCACGAAGCCGCAACTCGTCGTGCCGAAGCCGCAGTCGGCGCCCAGCGCGAGCCAGTAATGGTCACGCGTCGCGACCAGGCGATCGCCATTTGCGGTGCTGACGCGATGCGCGGTGTTGCCAGCGCCGTATCCCGCCATGTGAGGCGTCAACAAGGCATAGACGTGCAGTTTGTTAAGGAAATCCTGGTCCCCCTGCAGGGTCGTGCGAACCAGCACGCAGGCCGAACCCTTCTCGGCGATCACGTCCTGCACGACGGTGTAGGGTTGCCCTTTCGCCTGGGATGTGAGCCGGCAGGATAAGGCGGGCGGCTCCGGCCATTCGCATCGATGGTCGAAGTCCTTCTGCGCGTCGTGATAGAAGGTCGACCCGTCGGTAATGATCAGCTGGAAGTCTCGTACCTGAGGGGTATCGACGTCCGGGAAGTAGATTTCCGTGAGGATGCCGCCTGCTGTCGTGTACCAGACCTGGCTCGACAGCGAGTACGCCGTTCCGACGGCGTCTTTGTCCGCGCGGCTCCAGTTCAGCGGATTGCCAGGTGCGCCCGGAGCCGGACTCGCTTCAAGCAGATTTGCCATCGCATCTCACTCCATATCTTTGCTTCGATCGATCAGAAATCCACGTGATGAGCAGAAGAGCGGGCATGCTACGCATTGTTGCTATCGAGGATAGCGCTTTTGACGTGCATAGAGAGGCACACGTGAGGCCGCTCAATCGGCGACAGTTCGGAGGGACGCGTGCCGGGCGCGCCCTCCATCACAAACAAGCATGTAGAAGTCGTTTCTAAGTGCGGCGTGTGATCGTGATTACGCTGGCTACGGATCCGCCGCGTCGTTCAGCGGCCTGGGGGGAGTCGGGGCATCGGCCACGAGGGGGACGCGAAGCTGTAAACTTCGCCTGATAAGCCTCTACGGCGGACGACAGCAGCGTGGAATAAGGAGGGAACTGGCGAAGTCGCGTACTTCCGGGTTTGTTAAGGCTTGTTCGACGCCTGCCCTTGTGTGCCGACGCGTGAGCGCACGACGACGCATGCGGGCAGGCGTTGGACAAGCCTCGAGGGAGGAAACCGCGGAGTGGACCGATGCGGCGTGAGCTTGAGC
>NZ_CADFGP010000119.1 GCF_902833905.1 Paraburkholderia tuberum STM678
GCATCCTGCTTGGACTAAGGCTCATGCAACGATGGCTCTCCTCCTGTACGACAATAGGGCGCGCAATTAGTTATGTGACACAGTAGTACTAATGGTGTCGTGCCTGCTAATTTTCTACCGGGTGACCCATGGCCGCGGTGAAAGCAATAGAATCTGTCGGAAGCGCGTGCGCCGGTTTTGCCGCTTCGGGTCGTCCCGGTTTTAATGAACGAGATATTCCAACGTTCTTGCTTTAGGTCGGCCATGTGCGCACGGGGCGAGGCTTGCTTGGGTGACGAAATCCAGCATTATTTCGAGTCCATCGCGGTCCGCCGTTGCATGAATGCCGTCGTGACTCCTCGGGTGAGCGAGTCCTTGGCGTAATCAAATAAATTTCAGATGCCCAACAACGACACTCCCGAACCACAAGCCGTCTGTGATCCGATTTCCCGAAGTGCGATCTTCCTCACACTCACGGTAGCGCGCGGCGAAGGCCCAGCCGACACCGTGCGTGAATGGTGCGGCGACATTGCCGCGCTGGTCCGCGCGGTCGGCACGCGCGCGCCTACCGCTAACCTTTCTTGCGTGTGCGGCTTCGGTTCCGAAGCGTGGAATTTTCTTTTCGGCGCGCCGCGTCCCGCGTCGCTGCATCCTTTCATCGAGGTCGGATCGGGCGAGCGCCGCGCCATTGCCACACCCGGAGACATCCTGCTGCATATCCGCGCGGATCACATGGATCTATGCTTCGAGCTCGCGTCACAGTTGCTCATCAAACTGGGCGACGCCGTCACGGTCGTCGACGAGGTGCAAGGTTTTCGCTACTTCGACCTGCGCGACATGGTGGGCTTCGTCGACGGCACGGAGAACCCTTCAGGGAGAAGCGCCCCGAACCACACGATCATCGGCGAGGAGGATTCGGAGTTCGCGGGCGGCAGCTATGTGATTGTGCAGAAGTACTTTCACAATATGGATGCATGGGATGGCCTGACGGTGGAGCAACAGGAAAAGATCATCGGGCGCAAGAAGCTGTCCGACGTCGAACTAGACGCGGCTGTGAAGCCCTCGTGCTCGCATAGCTCGCTCACGACCATCGATGAGAACGGCCAGGAGATCAAGATCCTGCGGCACAACATGGCCTTCGGCCGTCCTGGCGCAAAGGAGTTTGGGACATACTTCATCGGCTATGCGCGCACGCCCGCGCCGATCGAACAGATGATGGAAAACATGTTCGTCGGTCGCCCGCCGGGCAATTACGACCGATTGCTCGACTACAGCCGCGCAGTGACGGGCGGTCTTTTCTTCGTGCCGTCCGCCGATCTGCTCGACGCGCTCCCGGGCAGAGGCTCTGCGGCGGCGTCGACGTCATCTCAGCCGTCCAGCACCGCCATCAAATGAAACAAGCCGCAGGGGAACATTGAACATCGGCTCACTTAAAGGAACTTCACAATATGAATAACCTGCATCGCGAGCTTGCGCTGATTTCCGAGGACGCATGGGAACAGATGGAAGCCGAAGTGGCGCGCACCTTCAAGCGCTCCGTCGCGGGGCGGCGCGTCGTGGACGTGAAAAGCCCGGGCGGCAGGGCCCCGGCGGCCATCGGAACGGGGCACCAGACGAGCGTCGCGGCGCCGAGGAAAGGCGTGTCGGCGAAGCTCTGCGACGTCAAGCAATTGGTGCAGCTGAGCATGCCGTTCACGCTGCAGCGCGAGGCGACGATAGCGTGGAGCGCGGCTCGAACGACGGCGACTGGCAGCCCGCGCCGGCACTCGTCGAGGACAGCGCAGTCTTCGAAGCTGCGGCTCGCGGGCGGGTTGTGTCGCGATAAGAATGGCAGGACGAGGCGGGCGCAGCGAAAATCCTTGAAGCCCATCGTGGGCTTGATGATACGTTTGATGGCGCGATGGTCCTGCTCGACAATGTTGTTGAGATACTTGTTCTGCCGGATTTTGATGGGCGTTTGCCGGTCGGCGTTGATGGCTTGCAGGGCGGGCAGATTGGCACCGCTCTTATCCGCGGTGATGGTCTGCGGCTCCCCGTTCCGCTCGATGGCCTTCTCGAAATAGCGATGGGCGGCAGCCTTGTCGCAATGGGCTCGAAGTAGGAAATCGACGGTATTGCCGGCCTTGTCCACCGCGCGGTACAGATACTTCCACTGGCCGCTCACTTTGATATAGGACTCATCCATCCTCCAGCTCTTGCCGACCGGTCGCTTATGTTGGCGAAACGCTTTTTCGAATAACGGCACGAGCTTGATGACAGCGGTGTATCGTCGAATGGTCCACCTCGACACCGCGTTCTGCCATCATTTCCTCAAGGTTTCGCAGGCTCAGCGAGTATGCCACGTACCACCGCACGCACAACAGCATCACATCCAGTGGATAGTGCAGTCGCTTCAGCACCTTGGCGATGCCAGGGAGCAACGTCTTGCGCGGCGTCTTCGTCGTCTTGGCCATCGTGGTCGTCAGCAATTTCCGTCCGCCAAATTTTACCTCAACGCCTTGTTGCGACAGAACCAGACCGGGCCCATGCGAGCATGAGGACGCTGTCAGGCGACACGCGTCCGACACGCCTGACACTTTCCTCAACCGGACAAGATCCTCTGGAAGCTCACATGCTGAGCTTAATGGTCGCCTCATTTGAGATTGCTTCTGGACTGTTTCGTTCAGACGAGTGGAAATGCCGGACGCGCCTGCCTTGAACCAATCACAAGGCAGGACGACGGGCAGGATCGGTGACAACTCCTCGCCGCTACTGGCTTTTATAACAGCGTGTCCGCTCCAGTTGCCCGGGCCGACTTGCGCCGGTAGCCCGTGGTCGCGAGCAGCAGGCTGCGCGTGTACTCGTGCTCGACCTGCTGCGCTCGAATGGAAGCGATATCGCGCTGCTCGACAATCTCGCCATTACGCATGACCGCGACGCGCAAGCAGAGAAAGCCGACCACCGCCAGGTTGTGGCTCACGAGCATCATTGTGAGATTGCGTTCGCGATGAAGCCGTCGCAGCAGGTTGAGGATTTCGGCCTGCACGGACACATCGAGCGCGGACGTCGGCTCATCGAGCAGCAGCACGCGCGGTTCGACAATCAGCGCCCGTGCAATCGCGACGCGCTGCCGCTGCCCCCCCGACAACTGATGCGGATAGCGGAAACGATACGCCGGACCCAACCCGACTTCGCGCAGCGCATCGACAATGCGTTCTTCCTGCCGGCCGATGCCGTTGATGGTCAGGGGCTCGCGCAAGGTCTGATCGACTGTGAAACGCGGATGCAGTGAGCCGTACGGATCCTGAAAAACCATCTGTACGTCGCGTCGAAAGGAGCGGTCGATCTTCTCTCCGTGCACGTGCGAGCCGATCTTCATATGGCCGCCAGCGACGGGCGCGAGGCCCGTCAACGCGCGCAGGATCGTCGACTTGCCGGAACCCGATTCGCCGACCAGCCCGAACACTTCTCCTTCGTCGACATGAAAGCTGGCCTGGCGCACTGCGTCGAAGTCACCGGTTTTGGTCCTGAAGCGGACCGTCAGGGCGTTAACATCAATCATGCTGATTCTCCTGCCGATTGCGTGAGCCATGCTGCGTCCCGCTTCAGCACGGGCAGTTCATCGGGCGGATTGATGAGCGGTGGATTCGCCGCGAGCAGGGCGCGCGTATAGGGATGCTGGGCGTGGACGAGATCGCGCGCCGCGCAGGTTTCCACCACACGTCCCGCAAACATCACGACGACGCGGTCGCAGAACGACATTACAAGGGGCAGGTCGTGGCTGATCAAGATCAGGCCTGTGTCGTGCTTTTCGATCATCGCGTCGAGAATCCCGAGCACCTGCATCGAGACGAGCACGTCGAGCGCGCTGGTCGGCTCGTCGGCGATGAGCAGACGCGGTCCGGACGACACCATCATGGCGATCATCACGCGCTGCCCCATGCCACCCGACAACTCATGCGGGTAGGCATCGGCGACACGCTCCGGATTGCGGATATGCACCGCTGCCAGCGCCTCGATGATCTTCTCGCGCATCTCGCGACGGCTGAACTTCGAACCGTGCAGTTCGAACGCTTCGCGCATCTGTTGCGCGATGGTCATCACCGGGTTGAGCGAGTATTTCGGATCTTGCAGGATCATGCCCATCTGCTGGCCGCACAGTTGCCGGCGCTTTCGCACCGACATTGCCAGCAGATCCTGACCGTCGAACTTCATCGCCTTCGCATGGCATTGCGCCGCAGGCGGCAGCAGGCCGAGTAGCGCACGCCCGGTGAGCGATTTGCCAGAACCGGATTCGCCGACGATGCCAAGCCGCTCGCCGCGCTGCAGCGTCAGCGAAAGGCCACGCACGGCTTCGGTCAATTCGCCGCCATGACCGCGAAAGCCAATTCGCAGGTCGTCGATTTCACACAGGGGTTGGGTCGTAACGGCTGGCACGTCAGCCTCCATGGCGCGGATCGAAGACGTCTCGCAGACTGTCGCCGAGCAGGTTGAAGGCGAGGCTCACCAGCAGAATGGCAAAGCCCGGAATGGTGGCCACCCACCACGAATCGAGCAGCACGTTGCGGCCCGACGCGACCATGAAACCCCACTCGGGGCTCGGCGGTTGCGCGCCGAGGCCAAGGAACCCAAGACCCGCGACAGTGAGAATGATGCCGGCCATATCGAGCGTCGCGCGCACGATCACCGACGACGAGCAGAGCGGCATGATATAGCGCAGGAGGATGCGCATCCGCGACGCGCCCTGCAAGCGCGCGACGTGAATGAAATCGGCTTGCACGAGCCGCAGCGTTTCCGCCCGCGCGAGGCGTGCATAGGCCGGCCAGGCCGTAATCGAAATGGCGATCACCGCGTTGATGACACCGGATCCCAGCGCGGCCGCGAAAGCGAGCGCGAGCACGATCTTCGGAAACGCGAGCGCCACGTCGGTGATCCGCATCAGCACGTTGTCCACCCAGCCGCCAAAGAAGCCAGCAGTGGTGCCGATCAAAAGGCCCACCGGAACCACGATCACCACGACGAGAATCGCAATCGAAAGCGTGAGCCGTGAGCCGTAGACAAGACGCGAGAGGATGTCCCGGCCAAGCTGGTCGGTGCCGAACCAGTGCGATGGCGAACCCGGCGGCAGCAGGCGGTCGGAGAGGACTTGCTGCAGCGGATCGTGCGGTGCGATCAGCGGCCCGATTGCCGCGATGATGATCAGCAAGGCCAGAATCACCAAGCCGAAGACCGACAGCGGGTTGCCCGCGAAGCGTCGCCAGCGCCGGTAAGCGAGGCCGAGTGCGGCCTGCTTGCGTGACGCGGGCGTGTCACTCAGCAGCCAGTCTTTCCATCGTCGGGGCACGGCATTCATCGGCCAGTCCTGCATTTGCATAGATTGATCGGTTGGGGGAAGCACGAGGGAAATCTCCGGAACATCAGCGGGCGCGCGGATCGAACACGCGATAAAGCGCATCGGTCAACAGGTTGAGCGCGATGAACGTGACGCCGATCACGAGCGTGCTGCCAAGCACGGCGTTCATATCGGCGTTCAGCAGGGCGCCCGTCAGATACGAACCGATACCGGGCCAGGCGAAGACGATTTCGGTCAGCACCGAGCCTTCGAGCAGATAGCTGTACGTGAGTGCGATCACGGTCAGGAGCGGCACGGCGATATTGCCGAAGGCGTGACGCCAGATCACCCGGCGCTCGGGCAAGCCTTTCGCACGTGCCGTGGTGATGTACTCCTGACTGAGTTGCTCGAGCATGAACGAACGCGTCATGCGGCTCAGATAGGCGACCGAGTAGTAGCCGAGAATGGCAGCAGGCAGGGCGATATGCGAGAACGCATTGAAGAACACGTCCCATTCGCCCGCCATGAGAGAATCGATGAGCAGGCTGCCTGTGTGCGTATCGACCATCCCGTCGAATACCGGATCGACGCGTCCCGGACCCGCTACCCAGTGCAGCTTCGCGTAGAACAGCAGCAGGCCCATCAGCCCGAGCCAGAACACCGGTACCGAACTGCCGACGAGGCCGACAAAGCGCGCGACGTGATCGATCCAGCGGTTGTGGCGCACGGCGGCAATCACCCCGAGCGGCACACCGATCAGTACGCCAATGATGGTCGACAGGGTCGCGAGTTCGAGCGTCGCGGGAAACACACGCTGGATGTCTTCGATAACAGGATGCGCGGTCAGTAGCGACATGCCGAAGTTGCCATGCAGCACATCGCGCACATAGATCAGGAACTGCACGGCGAGCGGCTTGTCCAGCCCGAGCTGGAGACGCGCCGCCGCGTAGGCCGTCGCCGACGCGCGATCGCCGAGAATCGCCAGCACCGGATCAATCGGAATTTTACGGCCAATCACGAACGTGACCGCCAGCAACCCGGTGAAGGTGATCACGAGCGTGATGATCCAGCGCACGAGGCGCAAGGTCCAGCGCACGCTGGCGCTTTCAGCTGAAAGCGCGCGCATGCGCTCGAAAGTCGTGAAGGGAGTCGACATGATGAGTTCCTCGGTCGAAGGCGAAGCCTGGACAGTATCGCCTTCGCCGCAAACGTTACTGCTTCTTCAGATCACGATACGACACGAGGTCGTTGATCGGACCCACCTCGAGTCCCGTCACGCCCGGTCGCGCGGCCACTTGCGAGACCTGCTGGAACATGATCACGAAGGGTGAGTTCGCGAGCATCTGCTTCTGCATCGTCTGGTACAACTCGGCGCGCTTCGCTGTCGACGATTCGGCGAGCGCGGCGTTGGTCTCCTTCGTCAGGCCAGGAATGTCCCACGAGTTGCGCCAGGCGAGCATCTTGTAGGCCGACTTGTCGGAATTGTCCGGATTCCAGGTGAAGCCCTGGGCGTTGCTGTGCGGGTCGATGTAGTCAGCGGACCATTCACCGATATAGATGTCGTGCGAGCGCGAGCGGTACTTTGCAAGCGTCTGCTTGTTGTCCCCGGGGATGATCTGAACCTTGATGCCGCCTTGCGCAAGATTGGCCTGCACGGCTTCGGCGATTTCGCTGTACGGGTAGCCGTTACGCACGTCCATCGTCACGGAAAAGCCATTCGGAAGCCCGGCTTTTGCCAGCAGCGCCTTGGCCTTCGTGACGTTCTGCTGGTAAGGGTTCGTGTTCAGCGCGCCGAGAAAGCCTTCCGGAAGGAACGTTTCGTGCACTTTGTAGGTGGTTTTAGCGACGTTGCTCTGGATACCGTTATAGTCGATCAGCCACTTCATCGCTTCTTGGACTGCCGGTTTTGCCAGGTTCGGATTCTTGACGTTCAGGCCGAGGTACAGAAGCGTCGCTTGCGGCACCGCGGTCACATGCGCCTTGCCGGACTTGGTCAGTGCGACGAGATCGTCCGGACTCAGGTTGCGCGCCACATCGACGTCGCCGTTCTCGATCAGCAGGCGTTGGCTCGATGCTTCCGGCACGTGACGCAACACGATACGCTTCATCGCGAGCGGTAAGCGATAACCGTCGAAGCGCTGCAGTACGATGCTCTCGTTGGCGGTCCATTTGACGAGCTTGTAGGCGCCGGAGCCGGCCTCGTTGGTGCGCAGCCAGTCGTTGCCGAAATCATTGCCTTTCTGGTGCGTGAGCAGCAACTGCTTGTCCACCACCGATGCAGGCCACGCGCCGAGTACGTTCAGGACAAACGTCGGCGCGTATTTCTGGTCTGTCGTCACACTGACGGTTGTGTCGTCAACCTTCTTTACGTTGTTAAGCACATTGTCCCTGGTCAGGCCGATGCCTTGCAGCACGGCCGCCGCGCCTTTGTCGAGCAGGACGGTGCGCTGGATCGACCACGCGACGTCGTCGGCGGTCAACGGATTGCCCGAGTGGAACTTTAGACCCGAACGGATCTTGAACGTGAAGGTCAGGCCGTCGGGGCTCGCGGTCCATGATTGTGCGACATCGCCGTTGAACTTCGACGGGTCTTTCAGATCGACCCGCACCAGCCGGTCATACGTATTCGCCACATATTCTTCCGGCACCAGCTCGTAGACTTCGCCTGGATCGAGCGTGGTGAATTCGTCGAGGAGCGTGGCCATGACGAACATGTCTTTCGGCGTCGCCGCCGCAGCGGGGCTGGCCGCTGTGAACGACAAGGTCAAGGCGGAGGCGATCGCTGCCGCCGTCAGTGCATTGCGCGATACCAGTTTCATTGCCGCTCCATAAGGAATGGGGTAGAGCCTGTCAGGGAACAACGGATGGAGAGATCGAACGCCACTACATGAGATGCAACGGACCGCTTTCGCTGTTGTCGATCAGCGGCAGCGCACGGGAGCCTGGCAGCTCGTAATGCCACCATTCGCTCTTGATGTGCGCAAAACCGGCGCCGTGCATGATGCCGAGCAGTAACAGGCGGTTGCGCTGCACGTGCTCGGGCAGGCCCGTATGGAAGTGTTCGGACTCGATCGTCATGGCGTCGAAGGCCGTGCCCATGTCGAGTTCATTGCCGCTGGCATCCAGCAGCGTCAGGTCGATCGCCGTGCCGCGGCTATGGTTCGAACCACGGCCAAGCTCAGCGATGTAGGTGGGATCGGGCAGGAAATCCCACAGCACCTGTTGCGCCTGGGGCGGACGGTAGGCGTCGAAAATCCGCACTGTCAGGCCGGCGCCGCGGGCAATTTCAACTCCCTTGCGCAAACCGGCTTCGGCGGGTTCGAGCAGCAGGCAGTGAGCCATCTTGTAGATGGGCTTGCCGGTCAGGTTGCGCTCGGTGGCATAGACGAGGTCGATGTCCACGCCATGTGTGGCGGCGGTAATTTCGATGAGTCGCGGTCTTGTCATGGAGGGCGCGGTACGATGCCGGATATGAGAGGGTTCAGAGATCGAACTGGTTAAATTCGCCTTGCAGCTCGCGATTGCGCGCGACGCGTTCGTCGATGGCGGCCCCCAGTTGCGCGACGATCGCGGTAATCAGCAGGTTGAACAGGCAGGTGAGCGGCGCCAGAGAGTCCCAGAACTGGCCGACGTCGGTTTTGACCTGCAACAGGTCGCAGGCGAATTCGCGAGCCCAGGGACAATAGATGTCGGTGACCAGCGTGAACGGCACGCCACGACGTGTCGCGGCTTCACAGTAGGGGCGCGCGATCATCGAGTAGGCGCGCGTATCGGTAATGACGAGGTACGGTGAGGCAAACTCCGAGTTCAGCGAATCGACATATGAGCCGGACATACCGTCGGAGTAGAACACGCGCGCACGGATGTATTCGAGGTAGCTGTAGAACGCGTTGCTGATGCCGCGCGTCGACTGGATGCCGAGGATATACACGGCATCCGCATTGGAGATGCGCTCCGCGATGCGGGCGAACATGGGCGATTGCGCCAACTGGTACACATGCCGGATCGCGTCGATTTCGAGTTCTAGCGAGCGGGTCAGGGCGCCGTTCTCGCCGTTATGCGCGGTGTTGCCGGACTGTCCGGACACACGCCGGTATTCGTCGAGCCGGTCGGTAATCATCCACGGGCGCGCTTGTGCGCCGCGCAGCTCGCGCTTGAGGTCGTCGAGGTTGCGATAGCCGACGCTGCGCAGAAAACGCCCCACAGAAATTCCGCTCGTGGCCGTCTGCTGCGCAATTTGATCAGCGGTCTCGAGTCCGAGTCGTTCGAGATTCGCCAGCATGTAACTGGCGATGCGCTTGGCCGTGGGGGTAAGCTCGGTAAAGTGGGCTTCGACGGTTTGTGCGAAAGCGGTCGGCATGTCAGTGCATGTGGGTTTGGTTAATTGCCTGTCGTTTTCTCAATCAATGACATGCATCTAACAAAACCAATAAACTCAGCGCCAGCTTAAAAATTCAATTGGCTGCGACTGTCTCATAGCTTTTGTCAGACCTGGTCTCGCACTTGAAGGAAATTCACTTCGGTTCGCCGTTACGGTGGTGGGACAATTATGGAGGGCCTCATTGATTGATGGGGCACAGCTAGCACCCTGAATTTGGCGGATTGCGTCAACCCAAGCAAGGGACCATAGCATCCGATGTCTGGTAGCGGACCGCCAGGCGCTCGACCTCACGTACGCTTGCTCATTATGTCCGGGGCCATCGCGGAGCCGTCGCAATAAATCCGGTATCGAGGCAAACTGCACATTTCGCCGGAGTGTGCGGCGCGACGTCCGGTCACGCTGCTTCGCAAACTTCTTTCCTATTGGGCGCCACGGATGCCGGCGCCGAACTGATACTGTTGTTAGTCCGCGATCGGCCAATGGACTAAACCGCTCGCGCGGTAATGGGCTACGGCTTTGGGTAGTGGTAACGGAAGGGAAACCGACTCTGTTTTCATGTTGATCGGCGAGGCAATCCGCCTCGTCATTCAACGGGAGCAGAGCCATGAGTCAGACCCTCCAGCCTATCAGCCCGCGGCG
>NZ_CADFGP010000120.1 GCF_902833905.1 Paraburkholderia tuberum STM678
GCGCAACTGGAAATTGAAGGATGAAGTCTGGCTCAATCCGGAGCGCATGCAACCGGAAGAACTAAAGCAGTGCGCATGAGGTGACGCGACAAGTACGTTGACAACCGCCGCAGACGCCTGCGCTTTGAGTAAGCGCACGAGAGTTCGGCCGCACATGTGGGACGTCGCCTGTACCAGGCATATGCTCGTTCTCGCGATCAATAGCATCGCCTAGCGCTGCGAGACCAGAGTTACCCGACGCCCCAAGGAAAGCCGTCTCGGGAAAAGGACCGTGTGACCTAACACAAACACAACGTGCGACGAAAGCAAAGCAGACCGGACGGCAGAAGGTCGCAGCTACGATTAAACCGCCACGCCACAGCGCGACATCGTTCGAGGACAGTGCTCGTCTCGTGCTACACGGTGAAATTTCATTGACGTATTGATTGGGGATCACCAACTGATCAACATGATGAAAAATTGACAAATTGATTTACGTTAAATCGGGGGGCGGCCGACACTAGGACTTCCGGGCCGGAGCCCCCTTTCGTGCCAACTCAGTCGATGTCCCAGGCCTTCACGCCGAAGCGCGCGAGACTGGTCCCGTTGACGCACCTCACTTAACTCCGCGGGATCGGCCGGCCGGAGTGTCATACGGCTGCGGTCAAGCGACCGTCCAGTTTGGAAGCCGTCCCGGGTTAATGCCTAGGCGCTGCCGTCAGGGCCACGTGTCTGAGCCCGTCCGGCTGCCGCGGCTCCGCGAACCGCGCAGAAGGCTTTCAGACGCTCATCCGCACCCGGGATCGCGGGACGAAGAGTAGCGGTTGGGGCGCGAAGTCGGTCGAGCTGCGCGCCACGTTGAACCTCGCGCGCCTGTGGCAAGCCCAAGGCAAGAGTGAGGCGGCACGTCAGCGGCTGGCCGGAATCTATGGCGCTGTCACGGAATGCTTCGACTCCACCGACTTGCGAGAGAGGCGAAGGCGCTGCTCGAAGAGCTATGAGCAGTCTCGCGCAATCGCCACGGTGCAAGCCGGGGCCCCTCGCCTCAGAATTTCGTCCGCATCCCCAACACCCCGAACACTTGCGTTCTCGTGCTGGAAGGCGACAGCGAATAGATCTGTGCGAACTTTGCATCGCCGGCCGCGTGCTGGTAGATGCCGACGAGAAAGAGGTCGGTCCGCTTGCTCAGGAAATAATCGAGCCCGACATTAACCTGGTGCCATTTCGGGTCGACCGGTTGTGGGTGATAGCTGCCTGTTGTATAGATGTAGGCCGCGCCGACGAGCAAGTCGGGTAACACATAGTCCACCAGCGAGACCTCGAAGTTGTTCAGGTCGAGCCTGGACGTATCGAGGTAGTCGAAGCGCGACTTCGTATAGAGCACGGACGCGCTTGCCGCGCCGAACTTATAGGCCCCGCCTGCGCCGAACATCCACTGTTTGGCAACGCCTGCGCCGGTCGCCGGATTAGTGATGAACGGCGAAGTGAAGCCGTAGTCGCCGGAAACGGCGCCGCCGGTGTTATTCGGATCGTTCGGCTTTGTGACCTGGTTATAGGCCGCGCCGAGCGACAGCCCGCCGTTGTGGTACGACACGCCGGCGCTGTAGCTGCTGTTGTCCGAGAACCCGTCAGCCTTGTTCGAGAAGCCATACAGCGCGGCGACTTGCAACCCGCGATAGTCGAGACTCTTGAACTGGACAGCGTTGTTGATGCGGAACGTGTCGAACACGTTATCGTTGTCGCCGATATGAGTGCCGTAAGCGGCGAACTGGCATGCCGACTCGTAGCCATAGAGGGTTGCGGCGCCGAGGTCGTATTGCCGCCCGATCGTGAGCGTGCCGATCCTATCGGACGACAAGCCGACGAACGCCTGCCGCCCGAACATGCGGCCGCCCTGCCCAAGCGATCCATTGGCGATGCTAAAGCCGTTCTCCAGCGTGAAGATAGCATGCAGCCCGCCGCCGAGGTCTTCGGTTCCCTTCAGTCCGAAGCGTGGCGCCTGCATCGGGCCGTTTGCCACGTACCATGAAGCGGCGCCTTTCTGATTATTCGCATAGGCGATGCCCGTCGAGATCAAGCCGTAGAGAGTCACGCTGCTCTGGGCACTCGCCAGCCCGGCGAAGCTCAGTAGGCCCGACGCAACAAGAAGATTGGCCAATTTCGATTTCACGCGTCTGTCTCCATTCCATTTATTTAGTAAGACTGACTACCGTCTCTATGCCGACGGATTCACATTCCGCCGTGTTCTGAACGAGCCGATGACGCCCCCTGTGGTCTATGGCCATCCGGCGCGACATCTGCCGTTCAGTGCGGTTCGCGCGTGCCGGCTTCCGCGCAATTCGTCATCGCCTCAATTGTTTGGCGTGGGCGTAACCGCCCACCTTGCGGCGCAGTACCTAGCCCTCCCTGGCAAGAACGCCATGCATTCTTCGGCAAGTCGCTGAGGGTCAAGAGCGAGACCTTGCTGTGCCACCGCAGCGGGCGTTTGGAAGTCCGGCCCATTGGTAGCTATTAGAGCCTATCGGCGTCCATAAGTAAATTGCAATTCACTTTTGGTTTACCCGAACTGGTGCTGCCAGTAACGACCTGCGAGTTTGTGCTGCGCAGACGCGAAGAATCGGGGGTGAACCGTTAGACACCGCAGCCCGTCGCAATACACGAAGCGCAACGATAGGCGTCAGTCGAAGTTGAGTTGAGCCACGAAAGACGGACTCTGTTCTTGGATGAGGGGAATGTCGGCACGGGCAAGCATCGAAAGCCTCGTGCGACGGATATCCAGGCGGAGATGTGGAGTTCGTGAAGACTGGGCGCACGCCCAGACAATTGGTGCGCGAGTTCTCGAGCCGACAGCAGAGGATCACCAACTGGGTGGCGCAGCCGGACCCCGAAACATCCATGCGCTGAACGCGACTTCGCTCGTCGCCTCCGGCCTCCCATGCATCTCGAGGCCTCAACCACTACATAAGATTCGCCGGCTCAGCCGCGCTCCGATTTTGCACGACGCCGTGCCGGATCGCGGCCGGGTTCCTTGTCTGCGGGAGACGCGGCTGTTGTCTCAGCGGCGCCGCCTCTCACACCGTTCAGGACCAGTCGAGTCAGTACCTCAATAGCCGCCCCGTCATCAATCAGCCGGTCTGGAAAGTCACCGGCGCGCGCAGTCCAGTTGTAGCCGGTGTATTCGAGCATTGAACACAGTGCCGAAGCAATCAGTTCGCTATCGAGCCCGGCGCAATAGCCTTCCTTTTGGAGGAGCTTGATCACGCTCGACATGCCTCGTATGCCCTGTTGCCTCACACCATGCCACGCACGAGCGAACTCGCGATCCGCCATCGACATCTGAAATGCTGCAGTTGCCACAGGCCAGTCATCGCGATAGATCTTCCAGAACGCTCCTAACCGCTCTTTCAGGTGTTCAAGCGGGTCCCCACGCGTGTTCAAAGGGCGGTTTACTTCTGCCTTGAGGCGCGTGCGAAATTCGTCAAGCAGCTCGTGCAGCAGTGCTTCCTTGCTTGGATAGTATTTGTAGAAGGCACCCGGTGAGCGGTTGACGCTCGCCATGATGTCGGCGATTTTCGCGTTCGAAAACCCATCTACTGCCAACGCGCGCTTCGCCGCAAGCTTGATCGCTTCTCGCGTCGTATTGCCCTTCGGTGTCCGCCGGGTCGCCGGCTCGATGAGTTCGTCCATAACGAGAACAATCGCCCATTAGTCTGACCGGCACTTGGCCGGAATATTCGTCAATTGCGGCTTCCCGCTGTTCGACGGCTTTTCGACATCACTCAGTCTCGACGAATCCAGGTCACGCCGGGGGCGCCCGCCCCTCCTCCAGATTCAACGCCCGAGTGCGTGTCAAAGCACCGCCTGAGCCGCATGGATCGGGAGTTTCCGCTGACGTCCCCGGGAAGCGTAATTGTAATTCAGATTCACTTTCGCCGGCATCGAAACCCTACACGCCCTTTCGGCCATGCCGAGAGCGTCTAGCCAGGACTGGCGGGGTAACGGCGGGGACGAACACCGTAGAATTTACTGTTCACTTTTGGAGGTGCGGTGCTTCGATTCGTTACGTCGGGAAAGCCAGCCGCGTGATGGAGTGCTCAGTGCGGTCAACTCCGGCCGGATGGGCAGGCCATCGAAAGTGGCGGCCTCGAGAAACTCGGCCTACCGCGGGAACGTGAGGTCCTCATGCGCGGGCGGATTACTCGGCCACCAAAACTCCGGTGGCCGCCACCGCGCGGGCCGGCGGCCCACTGACCTCATCGCCTTGCGCTGCTCTCAAGCACGAAAATCAGACGTCGTGGGATTGCAGCCATTGCACATAATCAGCAACGCCGGTCGCAACCGACCATCGCGGTTCATAGCCGAGCGCACGCACGCGCGTTATGTCCAGATAGCGTTGGTCGCTCGAAGGCCCATGAGGGTGCAGCGGCAACGGCGGTATCGCGCCTGGGAACAGCACGTTGACTGCATCAGCGAACTCATCCAGCCGCGTGGTTTTGCCACTGCCCACGTTGTAGACCTTGTGCTCCGGGGCAATCGCCTGGTGGACCAGCGCCATGCCGTATGCATGGTCCTTGACATAGTTGAAGTCCCAAGCCATGTCCGCGCATGGCAAGCGCCCTTTGTCCGAGGTCAGATCCATGGCGACGCCGCGCACGGCGGCGTGAACCATCCGCGCGACGACGTTGATCATCTTGTTGTAGAGCGGCCCGTATGTGCCGTCGATTCTCACGATTCGGATGTCGAGGTCCGTCTGGCGCTGAAAGATGGCGGCGATCGCCTCGAGCAACTTCTTGGGCCCAGCCTGAATGTAGTGATGGTCCTTCTGTTCAGTGATGGCGATCGGGCCGGCCTCGCTATACGGATAGTATTTTGAGTCCAGGCCCCAATAGATGTCGCTGGAACTCGTGATCGTCAGCTGTCCGACATTCATGATTCGACAGGCTTCGATCACATTGAGCGCACAAGCCGTTCGTAAATGGACTTCACGCGCCGGCGACATCGATTTTGGGGCATACCCCGACGCGTCGAATACCTTATCGGGCTTGATACGGGCAATCGCATCGAAGACGTCATAGCTGACCGTCAAATCAATTCGTTCCTGCTGCGGGGCTTCTCCGAAAAACTCCCTGAGTTCCGCAGGCGAGCGTTCAGCTCTGGCACCTGCAATCACAATCTCTTCGCCCCTCGCGGCAAGCTCGCGCGCGACATGCATCCCTATGAAGCCAGTACCGCCCAAGACAAGCGTTTTCATTCAGGACTTCCTTTTATCCGTTTTTCAGGAGAGCACGAACCCGCGGTATCCGGCATCGGCCACCTCGTTCAGAATCTTGCGGTAAGCCGGTACCCCGCCCACGTAGGGCATGAAGATTCGAGGCTTGCCGGGAATATTGGCGCCGACGTACCACGAATTGCCGCGTGGGTAGAGGGTGCGATCGGCCACCTCGTTGACGTGGTGAACCCACTCGTTCTCCGCCTCGAGGTCGCAAGCGACGTAGGCCCTTTTGGTCTCACGCGCGTGCTGAATGAGCCGAGTGACCCAATCGACGTGCTCTTCGATGGAGTGCACGACGTTGCTGAGCACCGATGGGCTGCCGGGCCCCGCGATGATGAACATGTTCGGAAAGCCCGCGCACGATACGCCCAGGTAGGTGCGTGGACCGTGCTGCCACCTTTCCCCCAGCGTCACGCCTCCGACTCCGCGGATGTCGATGGCACGCAGCGCACCCGTCATGGCGTCGAAACCGGTCGCGAACACGAGGATGTCCAGCTCATACACTTGGGCGCTCGTGCGCAGCCCACGCGGGGTCACTTCCTCGATCGGCGCAGCCTTCACGTCGACCAGCGTCACGTTGGGGCGGTTGAATGTTTCGTAGTAGCCGGAGTCCACACAAAGGCGCTTCGTGCCGAAGCGCAGCTCCTTCTTAGGGCAAAGCAGCTCGGCCACCTTCGGATCGCGCACGATCGCACGGATCTTGGAGCGCACGAAGTCGGAGACATACTCGTTGGCTTTTTCATTGACCAGCAGGTCATTGAATGCGCGGAGCATCCGGAATCCACCACCGGCACCGCGCCAGCGGAACTCGAACTCGCGCAGCCGCTCCTCTTCTGAAACCTCGAGGGCCGATTTGTCGACTGCCTCCAGATACAGGCCGTTGTTGGCTTCTCTCGCGCGAGCCCGCCGCTCACGGTAGTGGGCCTTGGCATGGCGGACGGCCTCATCGTCGAGCGGCTCGTTCTGCGCCGGCACGCTGAAGTTGGCGGTGCGCTGGAAGACTGTCAAATGGTCGGCCTGCTCCGCGATCAACGGAATCATCTGCACACCGCTAGAACCGGTGCCTATCACCCCTACCCGCTTGCCAGCGAAATCCACGCCCTGTTTCGGCCAATCGGCGCTGTGATACCAGGTGCCGGCGAAGCTGTGCAGGCCCTTGAAATTCGGGGCTTGCGCGATCGAAAGGCATCCAGTGGCCATAACACAGAACTGCGCGTCGAATGACTCGCCCGCGTCTGTCTCCAGGGTCCATCGCTTTGCCCGTTCGTCAAATACTGCCCGCGTCACACGCGTGCGAAACTGGATGTCCCGCCGCAGGTCGAATCGCTCGGCGACGTGGCGGATGTAACGCAAAATTTCCGGCTGTGTCGCGTAGCGCTCGCTCCAGGTCCATTCCTGTTCGAGCTCCTTGTCGAAGGAAAATGAGTAGTCGAGGCTTTCTACGTCGCACCGCGCGCCGGGGTAGCGGTTCCAGTACCAGGTGCCGCCGACGTCCTCGCCGGCCTCGATCACGCGGGCAGTCAGGCCCGCCTTGCGGGCGCGGTGCAACTGGTAGAGGCCGGCGAAGCCGGCCCCGACGATGACGACATCAAGCGACTTTTGTTGATTTGATGCATTCATTCCGGGGTCTTCCGATTCAGGTTGACAAAGCAGTAGCGCGCTGCGATCGCACCTCAGGAGCATCGGGCGTTCGATGCAGCCCGCGCGCGCGGTGATATCTTCGAGCAGCCCTCCCCACGCGGTGCCTAAACACCTGTCCTGAAATCCTCCGATTTCCGTGCACGGTGATGGGTCCAGCGCGGCCCATGAAACGTATTACAATGCATGGCGCACAAAAAGTAAATCCAGATTCATTTATCGGAAACCCTTATTTGAAGTGATGGTAGCTTCGTCGAACTGGCGCTTGGTTAGCCGACCATGCCGCCCCTTCACCGCGGGAGAGTCGCGGCCATGCGTGCAGACCAAAGCGAGAGGCGATCAAGCAACGCGCCATGCGCGCGACATCGATGGCTTTGCCGCCGCGAAGGCCGCGGACGTCATGGCGCAGGCGGATTCAACTCCCGGTGGTCCTACTATTTCAAGATGAAGGAGTCGATCAGCAATGCGTCATACGCCGCAGCCAACTAAGGTCTGAGGACAAGTAACTTCGGTGGGAGAGATTCCGTCCGATGCGGTTTTCCGGCTAACCGGCTCTGCTCTTTTCAGCGGCAAGCCATGCTTCCCGCAGTTGGTTCTTTTGAACTTTGCCGATACTTGAAAGTGGTAACGGCTCGCTGCGGATGTCGTAGCTGCGTGGAACCTTGTAGCCGGCAATCTGCGCCCGGCAATGTGCGTCCAGTTCTGAGATGCTCAAACTCGCGCCAGGTTTCGGAACAACCGCGGCATGCACCCGATCTCCCCAGCGCTCATCGGGCAGACCCAAGACTGCGCAGGCGTCTACCGAAGGGTGCGAAGCCAACGCGTTCTCGACTTCGGCGCAATAGATGTTCTCGCCACCACTGATGATCATGTCCTTTATCCGATCGACGATGTACAGAAAACCGTCCTCGTCTAGATAGCCCGCATCACCGGAATAGAGCCAACCGTCAACGAGCGTCTGGGCGGTCTTCTCGGGCGCCTTCCAATAACCGCGCATGATAGCCGGGCCGCGCAGCAGGATCTCCGCCGCTTCACCCGGTTTGCATGGGCGAGATTGATCGCTCCCAATACGGATCTCAAAGCCGGGCAACGCCTGCCCTGCCGATTTCAGCTTTCCCGCCTTGGGGCCGCTCAAGACATGCCGGTCGGGGGGCAAGCTACAAATGCCTCCGCATGCCTCGGTCATTCCATAGAACTGGTTGATCCGCGCATTGGGAAAGGCCTGCAGCATTCGAGCAAGCAACGCCTGCGATATCGGAGCAGCACCGTACTGGATCGAGCGAATTCGCGATAGAAGCTCGTCATCGCGCTCGGGCCCGTCCAGGACCATCGCAACCATCGTTGGGACGAGCTGAACGTGCGTGACACCATCGTCGCGCAGGCGCCGATAGAAAACCTCCGGCTTGAATTGCGCTATGAAGCTGTGCGTGCCGCCGCCAAGCGTCACAGCCAGCCCATTTGCAAGGTCTCCCAAATGGAACATCGGCGTCGAATGGAGATAGACCGTGTCCTGGTTGTACTCGAGTTCGCGATGCAGGCTCATCGCGGCGAAGCTGAAGTTCAGGTGCGTCAACTCCACTCCCTTGGGCAGTCCGGTCGTCCCCCCTGTGTAGCAGATCCCGGCTAGCGAATTGAGGTCACCGCAAGCATCCTCAACACGCGGGTGCTCGATCATCGCCGCATACCGCGCGTCGTCGAAGCGGATGAATTCCTTTAGAGACGGCAGAACCTCAGCCATCCGCGCTCCGAACTCCTCGAACGACTCGTCACTGAACAGCAGCACGGAATCGGAGTGCTCCACGATGTGACGAAGCTCCTCGAAGGCCAAACGCGTGTTGAGGGGAACAATCACTCCGCCCGCCCACCAGATCGCCATCAGGAGTTCAAAATAGCGAGGCGAATTCCTCGCCAGCGTGGCTACCCGGTCACCACGCTCGAGCCCCGCAGATTGCAGGGCGCCAGCCAGCGCTGAGACTCGTCCCAACAGCTCGGGCCAGGTGCGCCGTTCGTCACCACTGGAAATGGCCAGCCCTTTTGGACAAATGCTCGCCGCTCTGCGCAGCGCTGCCGTCGACATCATAAATGGCGCTCCATGGTCGTAAAAACTGAAGATTCAGTCAAACAGGCGAACCCGGGTTCATGGCCGAAGCCCCGCCGCACATCCGAAGCCGAAAAGGTGGTTTGCCGCAAGCTTGTCCGCTTCCACAGCGAATTGTCTCACCATCCATCCTTAAAAGTAAATTGTGAATTACCGTGGAAAACCCTATCACATTGATGCCGTTGCTCCGTTGCACTGGCCAAGATTTGCGTGTAAATTCTGATTTACTTTAAACAACCATTCTTCAGCGTCATGACCCGCCCGCCGAACACACTAAACGATTTGATTTCTCGTCGACACACCTGCAGAGCCTTTCTGCCGATTCCCGTCGCGCGCAGCACCATCGAGTCCATTCTGGAGGCCGCGCAGCGAACACCTTCGTGGGGCAACGTGCAGCCCTGGCAGGTGACCATCGTTTCGGGTGACGCCGCCGATACATTCCGAGAGGCGTACACCCGCTTCGCTCAGAAAAACGAACCGATTGCGCCCGACTTTGAATTTCCGCAGTCCTATGAAGGTGTCTTGAAAGATCGCCGTCGGGAATGCGGCTGGCGGCTCTATGAAAGCGTGGGCGTCAAAAAGGGCGATCGCGAAGGTTCGGCGCGTCAAACGCTGGAGAACTTCCGTTTTTTTGGCGCTCCACACGTGGCGATCATCACGACCCACCGTTGTCTCGGCACGTACGGTGCCGTCGACGCCGGCGCCTACCTGGCGAACTTCATCCTTGCGGCACAGGATCTTGGAGTAGCCTCTGCGCCGCAAGCAGCCTTGGCCTCGTATCCACAGTTCATACGTTCCCATCTGGGTATTTCCGACGATCGAAATGTGGTGGCAGGCATCTCTTTCGGGTACGAAGACACCGCTCACGCAGCGAACAATTTCAGAACGGGACGTGCTCCGCTCGACGAAGTGGTGACCTGGATCGATTGACGCCGGAGAAAGCGGGAAGCTGCCCCTGCGCGCCGATATCGGCCGTTCCGAACAGCGACCGCATGAACACGAACTCCGATGCGTCGAGACGCTTTTGGGCATGAGGGGATTGACGTCCAGCACCGCTGGGGCGTCGATCAGCGCAAAGCGGCCCTGCGATCCATTCCACGATGTCGGCGAGGTGCGCATAGGTGTTCGTCGTGCAGAACACGAGAGCCGGTGGCGCATTGAGCGACAGCGCCTCGCCCCCTGGCCGGCGATGCCGAATGATCGTATGCGGTCCACCAACGACGCCACTCAGAGGTGCTCTGAGGCGTAAGTTGTGTGGTAGGAAGAAGGGTCAGCGGAGATTGGCGGGCATCT
>NZ_CADFGP010000121.1 GCF_902833905.1 Paraburkholderia tuberum STM678
GAAAACCAGAGGTCAAAGCTCCGCTCACGGTGATCAGACCTCGAATCATTTTGAAATCGAGATTTGCGGCGGCTTGTTCAGCGTTGCCTTAGCGTGTTGGCTGGCACGCAGACGGATTCCGTTGATCGAGATGAGATTTCGCGCTTCCGCGCCGATGATGACAGCGACTACCGCATGCGCTTCTGCGAGGAGGTGACGTTCTCCGCGGACGAGACCCTGATCCGGTTCGATCGCAGTTTCCTCGACCTTAAACTGACGGAGACGGAAACGAGTCTGCGCGCATTCCTGGACAATGCACCAGCGAACATCCTGGTGAAATACCGCAATGAATCCAGCACTACTGCCCTCATAAGGCGCCGCTTGCGAAACCTGATCCCCGACGACTGGCCTGACCTCGACACGCTATCGCAGTTACTGAATCAGTCTTCGGCTACGCTGCAGCGCCGCCTGCTGGCCGAGGGGACCAACTACCGGCAACTGAAGGATGAATTGCGCCGTGACATCGCTATCGATCTGTTTTCGACTAGTTCTCTCACGGTCGCGGAGGTCGCTGCACGGACTGGATTTCAGGAGACCAGCGCATTTCACAGGGCCTTCAGGAAGTGGACTGGGGCCAGCCCCGGAATGTACCGCCATGGCAGGGCGACCTCGTCAAACCCAGGAAGAAGCGCTGCATGACAGAGTTGTCGCAACCGTTGCTCTTGCGGCGCACGCTGGTGACGATCCGATGAGTCAGAGCACCGCTTCATGTCGATGATGTATCTCGAAGCTCGACGTCGGTTGTCCGAGTGACAACGATTTCCCCGCCTTCGGACCGCTCGTTGAATGCCGCTCCGGCACCTGGCATGTACATGCGCCGCTGCGCTCTGTCATGCCGTAGAACTGTTGAATTCGCACGGTTCGAAAAGCGTTCAGTACCGATTTAGCAACTCCCGCAAACGGGTGCGGTGCCATAGGAGATCCCGGGTAAACCATTTGGTGAATTGTGATTTACTTTGGAGCGCGGATCGGCTCTAATGTCACAGCGGTCCACCGTTTGAGGTTCAAGAATGAGTCATCGAGAGCGGAGCATCGGCACAGGTCAGAACGCGCAGTGGGATAGCCTCACCGATGAGGCACCGTCTGCCGGCGAGTTCAGAAGCGGCACGGGGCGCTTCGCCAGTGGCGTGACAGTGCTCAGCGTTTCCCATTCTGGCGGTGTGCGCTCAATGACTGCAAATGAGTTCGTAGCCTAGCGGTGAGCAGGCCATTTACATCGGATATTGCTAACCACTTTTTGGAACGCAGTGCTGCGTAAAACGATGTCAGATTTGAGAATGGAAGCTGCGCCGCCGCTGACACCTGAGTATCTCGCCGAGATCCGAAAAATTCCGTCGACACTCTCTCCGGAGAGCTTTCAAGCGTCGCTCAGGCTTTGCGCACCGCTCCACTCACACGACGTCGGCGCGCCGCGCCACACGGTTACGCTAGATCTGCGCTATGGACCCGATGACCGGCATTGTCTGGACCTTTATCGCACAGTCGATGCAGCGGGACCGAGCCAGCCGCTCGTTCTTTTCGTCCACGGTGGTGGGTTTGTCCGCGGGAATCGCCGCATATCAGGAACGTATCTTTATTCCAACGTTGCTGCGTGGGCCAATTCTCATGGCTTCGCGGCTGCATTGATGTCCTACCGTTTGGCCCCTACAGCCCGGTGGCCAGCGGGCGCCGAAGATATCGAGCGAGCGATCGATTGGCTCGCCGCAAATTCCGGGCGAGTCGGCATATCAACTGAGCAGTTGCTCGTCATCGGTCATTCAGCAGGTGCAACGCATCTCGCTTCTTGGCTGTGCGGGCATCATGGCCGAATCCCTGATTCGTCAGCCATCCGCGGAGCCGTGCTCATTTCAGGTATCTTTGCGCCTGCATTGCTTCCGTTTCAGGGCGCGTTCGCTTATTACGGTGACGATTTAACGCCAAGCCGCTATTCAACAGTCAGTGGCATCGGTGGGACTGAAGCTCCCCTGTTGCTGGTCGCGGCAGAATTGGATCCACCGGAATTCATTAGCCAATGGGAAACCGTGGTCAGCGCCAGAACGGCGACGCCGCGCGCTAAGACCACGGCGTTTTGGATTCCAGACCAAAATCATTTCACGTCCGTCCAACACCTCGGCGTCCAGTTGGACGACCTGGGCGTCGAGATGGCGAAGTTCGTGCAAAGCTGTGTAAAGCGGCTCGATTAGATTTCCCTGTGCAGCACCCTTGCAGAAACGCCGACTGACGAGGCTGAGTCCCCTGCAAGCGTCGGAGTCAACATCGCGGACATGGCTGGCGCAGCTATGACTGAATAGGTTTGCCTTGACCTCCGACCGCTGGCCACCGGGCAAGCTTGCCGGCTCCGCGGCAAAGGTGTTCGCTGCGCAATCCACGGGATAACAGGATGCCGCTGCGCCAGACAGCGAATTCCGGAAAGCTCTGCAGGTGTGGACGTCCGCAAAGGAGTCCGCCGAGGGCGCTCGCCAGGCGCGGTCGTCCGGTCGTCCTGCTTGTGGTTCTAATAATTGAACAACCATTCACCATTAAAATTACCGGTTTTGGCGCCATGCGAGCAGTGGTGTCACCCGCGCACGCTCGAACGTTGTGCGTCATAAGGGGCGCTTCTGGCGTCAATTCCCTTGCCGCGCTAGCTAAGCACGCTTGACGGCGCCGTGCTTTGAAGGGGAAAACCCTACGTGAAGTCGCATTTACTTTTCGTTGTGAATTGTGATTTACTTATACCCAACGGACCTGCCAACGCCATGGCCGTAAGGGCAGAGCAATGCTCACGAGGGGCCCCGCTCAAGGCACACCAGGTCATCTCGGATTGGCGGCAATGGGGCCACCCCCAAAATGCGCCGTGTCGCTGTCCGAATTGGGTTTGTCCGCACCGGCACCAGCAACGGCAACGAACGAAAAGGGAACGAAGAAGTGATTGACTACGAACTACACAAGGATGGCATCGCACACATCATCTGGAACAACCCGGACGGTCCTGTGAACGTCAAGACCCCGGCGGCCATCGATGCATTCGCACGCACCGTCGACCGCGCCCTGAACGATGATGCAGTTCAAGGGGTATTTATCCGGTCGGCAAAGCGCGACTATGTCGCGGGCGGCGACCTGATGGCGCTTTACGCAATCCAGACGCCGGAAGAAGCTGAGGCCATGGTGGCTCCGGTTGGCGCGTGCCTACGCGCGATCGAGCGCTCGTCCAAGCCGTTCGTTGCAGTCATCACGGGCTCGGCGCTAGGAGGAGGGCTCGAGGTTGCGCTCGCATGCCACCGAAGAGTGGCAAGCGACGACGCGCGGGTGCAGCTTGGTTGTCCGGAAGTCAATCTTGGGCTGATCCCAGGTGCGGGTGGCACGCAACGGTTGCCGCGGCTCATTGGAATCGCGCCCGCGACAAAGATGTTGCTTGAAGGGAAGCCCATAGGCGTGCAGGAGGCACTCGGCTGCGGCCTCGTGGATGAGATCGTTCCCGCGGACCAGGCATTGGATGCGGCCCGCAGGTGGGTGCTCGATCACCCGTCAGCACAGCAAGCGTGGGATCGTGAAGGGTTCCAGTACCCGGGATTCCAGCCGCACTCGGCCGAAGGCCAAGCATTCTTCGCCAAAGCGTTCGCGGAGCGGCAGCGCAAATCGCCTCCGGAAGATGTCGCGCCCCACGCCGTCCTGGAGGTGCTGCGGGAGGGATTAGCTGTCGACATCGATGCAGGGCTCGCGATCGAAGCGCGCCGTTTCGGGACGGTGGCGATTTCGCCCTCCGCTAAGAATCGCATTCGTACACAGTTCATCGCAACGGGCGCAGTCAGGAAAGCAGGCCAATCCGGAGTCGGTTTGGCGACGTTCACGCCAACGCGCATCGGGGTCGTGGGTGCCGGGACAATGGGGGGCGGCATCGCTCTGGTGTGTGCCAGGTCCGGCATAAAGACCGTGCTCATCGACCGGAGCGACGAAGAGGTGCGCAAGGGACTCGATCGCATCGCCAAGACGCTGGACGCTGCCGTGGCGCGCCAACTGATGGGGCGGGACCAACGCGACGAGGCCATCTCCCGCATTGAGGTCACGAAGGACTTTGGGCGCCTCGAGGGATGCCAGGCCGTCGTTGAGGCAGTAGCGGAGATCGCGGAAGTGAAGAGCGAGGTGTTCAGGAAGATCTTCGACGCGGCGGGTCCGGACGTCCTCGTGGCGAGCAACACCTCGACGCTATCGATTACGAAGATGGCCGAAACGGTTGAGGCACCTGGAAACTTCATCGGCTTGCACTTCTTCGCGCCGGTGGACCGGATGGCACTCGTGGAAGTCGTCATGGGCAGTCAGACGAGCGCTGAGTCGCTCGCTCGCTCGAAGTCCCTGCTGAGGTTGCTCGGCAAGACGCCTGTCGTGGTCAATGATGGGCCAGGCTTCTATACATCCCGGGTGGTAGCGGCCTACTCCCGCGAAGCGCTGCAGATGCTGGGCGAAGGTATCTCGCCAGAGTTGATCGATAAAGCGGCGGCGATGGCCGGATTCCCCATCGGACCTTTGGCCATGGGCGACCTCACTTCCTACGATCTGCTGAAGGACATCTTGACCAGCCTTGCGAAGGCCGGACGGGGCACGGCTGCGCAGTCGCAGCCGGCGCTGGATGTGATTGACAGCTTGCTGCGGGCCGGACGAGTTGGTCGCAAAGGTGCCGGGGGCGTCTACAGCTATGGGCCCACGGGCAAGACCGTGTGGGACGAACTCCCGTCTGTTTTCCCCCCGCAGCAGCAACAACCCGACGCAAGCGTGGTGATAGAGCGACTGCTGAACATGCAGTCTATCGAAACCACGCATGTGGTCGCCGAAGGCATCGCGAGCGATCCACTCGCACTGGATCTTGGTGCAGTGCTCGGGTGGAGCTATCCCGCATTCCGAGGTGGCGTGCTGGCGCATATCGACCAGGTGGGGCTTCGCCAGTTCGTGAAGCGCAGCGATGAGATGGCGACGGAGTTCGGCCCTCGCTACGTCGTTCCCGCACTCCTGCGCGAGATGGCCGCATCGGGCGCTTCATTTCACGCCTCGCACTAATCGGTTTTATCGGAAACAGGAGAAACAACTTGCCAGTCGTACAACTCAAGGCGGCCCGCGACTCCACTACGCGCCAAGTTTATGTGCCGCCCCGCAGCCTCGTCGCCGACGGCTCCCTGCGGGAGCCGGACCTGATCGAAGTTGCCGCGCAGGGGCTGTTGTATAGCGCCACCACGTTCAATGGCCAGGCCTATGGAATTGTTGATCTCGACTGCGGCGCCCGTATCCAGGCACTTCTTGCGGAAGGCACCGATCGTATCGGGGATCGCGTGATCGCGAAAACCAGCGACACCAACAATGAGGCGAGATTCTCCCATGAATGACGTTTTGATCGCAGGTGTGGGCATGGTCCCGTTCGGCAATCACGGACCGGGCATGGGCGTGAAGCTCGGGCGCGATGCTGCTCTCGCGGCATTGCAAGATGCCCATTTGACCTACGCCGAGATTGACGCCGTGGTTGTCGGTACCGCGCATCCCTTGTCGCCGCGAGGAATCTTTGTCGCTAAAGAACTCGGGCTAACGGGCGTGCCAGTCCAGCACGTCACCAACGCGTCCGCCACCGGGCTGTCGGCGATGCACTGCGCTCGGCAGGCAATTCTCTCGGGCGACGCACGACGGGTGCTCGTCGTGGGCATGGACTCGCCGCAAAAGGCAGTACCGGTGGAGGACATCATCGTGGCTGAAGGGAACTTGCCACCGGTCGTTTCGTTCGCGCTCTGGGCCAAACGGCGCATGCATGAGTCGGGCACCACGCGCGAGCACCTTGCCGCCATTACGGCAAAGAATTGGAACTATGCGCGGGAGAATCCTTTCGCTGCCCGCCGCGCTCCCGAGCCTGTCACGATCGAGCGGGTGCTAGGCAGCCGCATGATTGCTGATCCGTTCACGTCGATGATGTGCACGCCTTGGGGAGAAGGTGCGGCCGCGGCCGTGCTGTGCAGCGACGACGGTTGGCCGGTGGGCGCGACGCAACCCCGGATACGCCTGGCCGGCAGCGCATTCGGAAGCGACGCGTACTCGCCTGAATTAATCCTCGAGGGCGCGATCGTGGGTCCGCCGGAACTTTCGCAGCGAACCGCGGCCCAGGCGTTGACCCAGGCGTCAGTGAAACGCTCCGATGTGGACGTCGTGCAGGTGCACGATGCATTCGCCGTGGAGGAACTGATGTATTACGAGCTCCTCGGATTCTCCGATCCGGGCCAGACGGAAGCGTTAGTCGGCGAAGGGGCATTCGGACCCGGTTCGCGGGAGCGCTTTGGCCTGCCGGAGTTTTCAACCGACGGCGGGCTGCTTGCGCGTGGTCATCCGGGTGGACCGACCGGCCTCGCACAGATTTGGGAAACAGTGCGGCGCCTGCGCGGCAAGGACCGTGTGGGGATGTGCCATCTGCTTGGAGCGGGCTCCGTCTGCGTGGTTCAGGTGCTGGTGCGCGACTAAGGATTTAAGTGCGATAAGTAGTGTCGGTTTAATTTCGCATATTCAGTTGGTTAGCGGATTGCGGCATTTCCGGGAGTGATGGATCGGGCCGCAAAGCGCGCGAGATCTCAGTTTTCTCGCACATCGGAGGCCGAAAGAATCTGTAGCAGGGTGCAGAGCAATTCGATTCCCTGTCCTACAAATTGCATCGCGGCTACGGTAATAGGATCGATCCCGATCAAGGGAAATGAAGGAAGAGACGATGGCTAGCACAGGAAAACCTCTGCGTTTGATGGTCGAAAATTGGCTCGCACCGAATCGGGCGATGGCGGTTCGAGTCATCGAGTTCGGGCACTTCCGCTCACATCGGGGGCGCTATGTACGCGTCGAGGCACTTTGGCCGACGGGCTCGGTTTCGATGTTTTTCTTTCGCCACCGTGACGGCACATGGAACGTATTTCCGCCTAACCCCGAACGGCCTGCGATGGGTGTTTACTTGCACGCAGCGTGATTGCGGTACATGCGGGGACTCCTGTTAAGGTCTACCGCCCCAGGTCGCCCAAACCGGAAAGGATCGCAAATGCTGAATTCGAAATTCAAATCGTGGACACCCATGAAACCCTCGAAACCCGCATCTCAGGCGCTCACCGGCCTGGGGATCTCAAATAAACCGGACACTACTGAAGTGCGATCCAAATGATGTGCAAGCTAAGTCGGAGAAATTCGGCGTCAGCTATTGCTCGTGCCCCTGAGAGGTCCTCGATAACTGTACGTCACTATCAAATAATGGAGACAAACGGTGCCAAGCATAGATGGAAGACCTGCGGGGGCGTAGTAAGCGGAATTGCGGTCCCGATCTCGACAAGTCAATATCGGCGCTTCCTCCGCGCGTCGCAACAGTGATGAAAAGTAGATCAGGCGTCGGGCGATTGCTTGATCGGAAGTACCGCACCAGGACTCTCCTTATCTGGAGCGCGTTTTTTCTGCATCTGATGGGTCTTTACTTTCTTCTCAGCTGGACACCGAAGCTTTTGGCCGTGTCGACCTCGACGCAATCCGTGGCGGTTCACGCAGGCGTTGCGTTGAACTTTGGAGGAATTATGGGAAGCCTGGCATTCAGTGTCCTCTCTCCATTTTTCAATCTGAGGAAGCTAACAGTATTTCTGTTTGGGATAACCGCTATCGCAACGGTCTTATTCGGAAAGGGTATGACAAATCCTGCGCTGGTTCTGCCTCTTGCCGTTGCGGTGGGAATGCTTTCGTTTGGGGCGCTGGCAGGCATCTACTCGCTAGCACCGACTGCCTATGAGACTGAAAGTAGGGGGACAGGAGTGGGATGGGCGCTCGGCATGGGACGCGTCGGTGCCATGATCTCGCCGTTTGCCGCTGGAGTGCTGCTCGACACCGGCAGCGGCGGTCACGCGCTCTACACTGTTTTTTCCGTGCCCTTCGCGCTCGCCGCGGTGGTGGTTTTTATGCTCGGTAGATCCGGTCTTCAAATAGCAATGAAACAAGAAATCAGTCCCGGTTAAAGGCCTCCATTCGATTTCGGTGTCTTCGAGCATTGGCGGTCCCGAGATCGCGAGCGGCCGGTGCTCGAGGCGGTGGAACCGTGGGCCGCCTTCGCGGCAAAGGTTGCATGGGCATGTGCCAGTCGCTCGGTCTCGGCTTCGGTTGCGCGACCTAGGTGCCTGTGCGCAAGTAGGCGATACGCCTTGCAATAGGTGAATGGCCGTTAAAGCGCTGTTGCGCGGCAGACGGTCGACCTCGTCATGTCATGAAAGCAAGATAGACATCGGGTAAATGCCGGGTAAATCGCGATTTACTTTTAGACGTGGCCGTGGCTTACTTTAACCAGTCGCACATGGCCGGATCAAGGCGGCACCGACCGCCGGCGAAGCTTGCCGTCAACAAGGAGGAGATGGTATGGACGCCTCCCTCCCGCGTCGGATAGGAGAGGCATTAGGAACGGCGGAGCCCTCGCTATACCCGACGGCATCAGAGTGCCAAAGTGGTGGTGTCAAAACGACCACTGAGGGTAAGGAGGGCTCGAAATGAAGACTACGACGTTTGGCGTGGACCTGGCAAAGCGGGTCTTTCAGGTGCACTGGGTAGACATGGACACAGGCGAGATCAACCGTCGTCAGCTCAAGCGCGAACAGCTCGTGACGTTCTTCGCGAAGCAGGCGCCCGCGCTCATCGCGATGGAAGCGTGCGGCAGCGCCCATTACTGGGCACGCCGCTTCGCGAGCTTCGGTCATCAAGTCCGGCTCATTGCGCCGTCATTCGTCCGACCGTTTGTGAAGCGCAACAAGACCGATGTGGCAGACGCGCAGGCGATCTGGGAAGCTGCACAACGGCCGGAGATGCGTTTCGTCGCTGTGAAGAGCGAAGCGCAGCAAGCGGTGCTGACGCTGCACCGCGTGCGCGCACAACTGCTCAAGATGCGTCGCATGCAGATTAACCAGACGCACGGCTTGCTGTACGAGTTTGGCGCGGCAGTGCATCGCGGCTCGCACAGCATGAGCGACGCGGCCCGCATGCTCGGCGAGCTGGCCGACGCTTTGCCCGCCATGGTCATCGACACGCTTCGCGAACAACTGCAGCGTATCGAAGCGCTCACGCGCGACATCCGTGCCATTGAACACCGGCTCGCAGCATGGTTGCGCCAGGACGAAGGGGCCACGCGGCTCGCCGCCATTCCGGGTGTGGGCCTGCTCACGGCGACTGCCGCCATTGCCACCATCGGCGAGGCGAGTACGTTTCGCTCCGGGCGCGAGTTCGCCGCGTTCCTCGGTTTGGTGCCACGGCAAAGCGGCACGGGAGGTCGCGTCAAGCTGCTGGGCATCAGCAAAAGAGGCGATGTGTACTTGCGTACCTTGCTGATTCACGGCGCGCGCGCAGTGCTCTCGCATCCGAAGCACCTGAGCGACGCGCTGCAACGTTTGCTCGCGCGACGACCGTTCAATGTAGTGGTCGTCGCGCTCGCAAACAAAACGGCACGCACGATCTGGGCGCTGCTTGCCCACGCTCGAACGTACCAGTCTGGTTACGTGGCTCACGCTGCGTAGAAGATCAACTAACTATGGAGACGTGGTCGCTAATAGGTTGCGCAGGTTGATATACATGTGATGGCGAAACAGGTCGGACCGCGGGGAAGCAAACCTGAATTCTGTCTTGTCCTTCGAGGACTCGCAGGAGATGAGGACTTCCCCGGCAGATTCCATCAGGGCCAGCGGATCACCATCCGCACCACAGGCCGGATATAAGTCTGCAACCTCATCCTGTCCGTCACACACCGAATATCACCTGGCAAACCGGGAGGCGTCCATATAAGA
>NZ_CADFGP010000122.1 GCF_902833905.1 Paraburkholderia tuberum STM678
AAACTCCGATATCGAGATACCAGTCGCTTTTCACAACGATGTTCCTGGCTTCGCACGATTACCAACGGTCATCGTAGTTCTTCCGTTCGCAATGGACGGAAACGCGCAACCAGTTGAGGACCATCGGGCTATCAAACGCCGGACCCGTCCTATGCTAGGGTTCAAGGATTTCCACAGTGCAAGGGTCATTCTCGGCGGCATCGAGGTAATGCACATGATCAGGAAAGGACAGATGAAATGTGTGGGCAAAGACCCGTTGTCTGCTTCCCGGAAGTTTTATTCACTTGTTATGTAACCAATACTGATTATATTGACATTTGTCGTCTCGTCACGCTTACTGCGACAGAACCGCTTATGTCGCCCCGCTTGTCGTTAAAGAATGACGTAGACCTTGCGCATGGTCTCGTCGACCTCCCAGAGCCCTTGGGTGTTTGACGCAAAAAACAGGGTGTCACCAGGCTCAAAGTGAACCGTACCTTCGTTGTCTGGGGTAAATCGTCCCCGCCCGGACAAGATATGCATCACTTCGGCTTCCTTTACCTTGCGTAGGTACGATCCCGCAGTGCATTCGAAGATACCGGTGTTAGCCGACTCGCTGCCCTCGATGGTCTTCCGCAAGCCGGCGATCCTGATTGGCGCGGCGCCTAGAGAATCGACCGTTCCGCGATCCTCAAGACCTTCGAAAGTGACGCTCTGTTTGATCTGCTGGACTTTCATGTTTTGCCTAATGTTGGAAGTTGACGGTTTAGCCACTGCTCAAAACCACCGTTTACCACTGGATATGTCAGATGTCTGGGGCTTGAGGTCGATGAGCGAAGGGATCGATATGGTTTTGCTGACGCTGTGTGGGCCCATGACGCATCCATATTACGTGCTCACTATCGCGCGACAACGCGCGAAAAACTCTCAAAAAAGCGCGGATACCGTGTTCCGATTAGCTCGCGCAGCATTTCGTGTGGCGAACCCGCGGGAAGAATTCAACAGCCGTGATGCGTGCATCGCCCGGTCCAGTCGGTGGGGGCGAGGCGTGTTTCCGGTTCCGCCCTCACCGGTCTGGGGCTTGCAACGGCGGCGCACCCTGTTACGTGCCTGTGTCCGTGAAATGAAGCGTGGCCGCGGAAGGGATCCGCGCGTTCGATCGCGCCATCCCTTGACGGCATCACGGATGACCCTGTGTCACCACACGCGCACTGCGTCCTGAGTTCGGAGCGGCTTACCAGCCGTAGAAACGCGGCCACGTCTCAACCGTGCCGTCAGGACCGACGGCCTGATAGGCCGGATGCTGCGCCCCTGTGGCACACGCATGGTTGGGCAGGATGCGCAGACGTGTCCCGATTGGGAACCGCTTCGCGATCTCGTGGTCTGGCCTGCCGGGTCGGGAGATGATGCCGTGCTCCTGATTCGCGCCAGTCATCACATACTCTCCCAGCACTTCGCCGTTTTCCAGGCAGACGAGCCCATAACCAAAGTCGTGCTTCTGGCGCTGTGTGCCGCGGTCGCGGCTCATTGCCATCCAGCCTGCATCGACGATGGCCCAGCCTTTCTCGCTCTGGTGGCCGATCACAGTCGTCAATACGCTCAATGCGATTTCGGAGATGTCGTTGATGCCCACGTTATGCATGACGAGATCGAACATCACATAGACGCCAGCGCGAACTTCCGTTACGCCTTCCAGATGCTCGGCAGCCAGCGCTGTCGGCGTCGATCCGATGCTCACGACGTCACACTGCAGGCCTGCCGCCCGAAGGCGTTCAGCGGCGCGCACGCAGCCCGAACGTTCCTGTTCGGCGATGCGCACCAGTTCGTCATGCGTATCGTAGTCGTAACTGGAGCCCGCGTGGGCAATTACACCGCCGAGGCGCATGCCGCCCGTCGATAAGGTCGATGCGACAGTGAGGAGCAGGTCGTCGTCGGGTGCGATACCCGAACGATGACCGTCCACATCGATCTCGATCCATACTTCGAATGCTTCTTCATGTTCCCGGCCGAAAGCGACGATGGCCTCTGCGCATGGGACACTGTCGGCGACAATCTTCAGGGCGCAGCCCTGCCTCCGGAGTGCCAGCGCCTGCGAGAGCTTCGTCGGGGCCATGCCCACAGCGTAGACGATGTCGCGGATGCCGCTTGCGAAGAACTGTTCGGCTTCCTTGAGGGTGGACACGGTGATGCCGCGTGCGCCGGCGTCCATTTGCGCTCTTACCACCTGCTCGCACTTGGTTGTTTTCACATGCGGGCGGAAACTCACGCCAAGTGCGTTCAGGCGTTGCTGCATCCGCTCGATGTTGTGGTTCATACGCTCGACATCGATCAACGCTGCGGGGGTATTAAGCGACTGCAATCTCATCTGCGGCTCCTTGCGATTCTTCGCGCGATGGGTATCTCGGCACGGTACCGTGCGGAAGGAGTCGCCACTATAGGAGTTCGCTGGGAGGTTGTGTTTAACGGCGGGTAAAGCGACCGTTAAGCCATATTGAATGCCACGTCAATTGCGCCAGGGTGTGGGGCTGAAGGCCTGTTTTGCGGCGTCGAGAAACACGCGCTGGCGGATCGTCAGGCCCTGACGCGTTGGCGTCAGGGCCATTACCGGCGCGGGGTCGAGGCGCCATGCCGGCAACACGCGCTTCAGTTTTCCCTCGGCGATCAGCCGTGCCGCATCCCACTCGGATCGCTCGATAATGCCCAGGCCGTCCACCGCCCAGTCAGTGACCACGGTGCCGTCGTTCGACGACAACGCGCTATTTAGCCGGATCGTAACTGCTTTGCCTACGCGCTTTCCCGCAGCATCGTGTTGAGTGAAGCGCAGGCGGGTCACGTCTTCGTCGTTTTCTCGCAAACTCAGGAATTCGTACCGTGTGAGCTGGGATGGATGCTCGAGTTTCGACAGACGACGCGCAAGGGCAGGGCTTGCGCACAGGAAGCGGTCGTTCGGCGCGAGGTAATGTCCTATCCAGGAGGACCCTTTGACGTTGCCGATCGATACGACCGCGTCGGCGCCCGACGCTGCCGTGAGCGGGCTTTCCGACAGGATGAGCGAAATCGCAAGACTTGGGTGGGACAAATGCAGATCGCGGACCAGCGGTGCGACGTATGCGCGGCCAAACCCGAACGGTGCCACGACGCGCAAATGGCCGCTCACCCCGCTTGATTCTCCCGAGACGCGCGACGGAATCGACTCGATCCGTTCCAGGATTTCAATCGCTTCCTGAACAAGGTGCTGGCCCTCGTTCGTGAGTGAGATGCCTCTTGCCGCGCGCGTCACAAGGCGAAGCCCCAGCCGTTCTTCTATGCGTTGAAGGCGTACCGTGACTGCAGGCGGCGTGAGATCCAACAGCCTTGCGGCTGCGGCAAGCGATTGTGACGCGCCCAGCGCGCGGAACAGTTGCATGTCTTCAAGTTGGAGCATTAAGAGACCATTAACGAACGGTTTATTGGATATTAAACACGACAAAAACATTTTTTTCTATAGTTCGTCGCATGGACGTGGCAACTGCGGTGGGCGCGCGATGCTGCAGGAGGGCTCGCCCGGAGTCAACAAAGCCCGATAGCTCCCTGACTTCTTCGGGGCAGTGATCGGCGAGGTTCTGTCTACTTAGAATGGTCGTCATGGATCAGTATGAGCACGGTGCGCAGTTCCCTCACACGATGAATCCCGCCGGACTGGTAACGCCGGGTGGCCACTACAGTCACGTTTCGATCGCGAATGAACTGATTTTTGTGTCCGGTCAACTTCCAATCGATGCGCGCGGCGAAAAGCTCATGGACCTGCCTTTCGAAGCCCAGGCCCAGCAGGTGTTGGCAAATCTGGCTTCCGCGCTTGCCGGTGCTGGCAGCGATATCAAGAAACTGGTACAGGTGCGTGTCTATATCGTCGATGTTGCGCATTGGGCGAGCTTCAACGAGATCTATGCGCGTTGGGCTGGCGATGCGAGGCCCGCTCGCGTCGTGGTGCCGGTTCCCGCGCTCCATTTTGGTCTGAAGATCGAGATCGAAGCGGTCGCATTGGTCTAGCGTAACCAGTGCAGATTTGCGATGGCGCCACGCGTCGCGCTTGAGACGCTTAGCAGCGGGCGCGACGAATGTAACGCCTACATCAGGTGCGGCGCGGGCCTGCCACTTTGTGGGCGCTAAAGGCGCAACCGCAACGTCAGCCCGCAAGGCTGGGCGCAAGCATCGTGTCCGTGCTTGCGTGAGAGATCCATTCTCGGGAATGGCTAGCCCGGGTAGCGTAAATAGCAACATTGGGTAGGGTAACTTAATGAAACAGGAGCATGTCGTGAACGTTCCATCCTCGACGACGAAACTTTGGTATCGAACGTTCACCTCGGCCGATATACCGGCAGCTCATGCCCTCTCAATGGCGCTCAACTGGCCATACAGGCCGGAAGACTGGCAATTTTCCGCTGACTCAGCAAAAGGGTTCGTGGCTGAAGAAAATGGTGTTGTGATTGGTACGGCGCTGTGCTGGAAATTCGGAACGGACCGCGCTTCTCTCGGTCACGTGATTGTGTCATCCGGGCATCAGGGGCGGGGCATCGGCCGTAAGCTGATGGAAGCCGTCCTCGAAGAGCTGGGGCCGCGCATCACTTTCCTGCATGCGACGCCAGCCGGCCAGCCGCTTTACGAAAAGCTGGGTTTTAACGAGTGCGGATCGTTGGAGCAATATCAAGGGAACATCAGCAAGACTTTCCCGGTCGCGTTGCTCGATGGCGAGCGACTGCGGTCGGGGACTCCTGCCGACTTCCCTGCGCTCATTGAACTGGCTGCGCGCGCTTCCGGGCTGGAGCGAAATGCGATTTTGTCCGCATTGCTGAAGCTCGGGGAAAGCGTCGTGCTCGAACGTGATGGTGAAATTGTCGGATTCTCTGTGCTCCGCCGCTTCGGCCGGGGTCATGTGATCGGCCCCGTTGTCGCACTGCGTTCGCGCGACGACGCTCGTGCGAGGGCTCTGAACGGCTATTGGCTGACCGGACGAGAGGGCGAATTCGTTCGTATCGACGTCCCTTCTGGAACGAGTTTGACCGACTGGCTAAGCGGACAGGGATTGAAGCGCGTGGACACAGTCTTGAAGATGGTTCGCAATGCGCCCGCTGGTGCACATCGTGGCGCGCCCGATCCCGTCTGCCGGCAGTACGGGCTTATCAGTCAGGCGATGTTCTAGGTGTTGCCACGAGCGACGAAATCTGCCGCCACGAACTTTGGATGGGCCGGATTGCGGCGTCGCACCATCTGACCATTAAGCCAGCCTTAACGGTGGGTTAATTGGTCCCTTAGCAACGCGAGCCTAAGGCGATCGATAATCCTGACATACGATGCACCACAGAACAGAACTTGGGAAGGAGCTTCCGCAGATGCGCGTGCCGTTGACCCGTGTCGATACCACACCGACGCTACCGCGAAGCGCTGATGTCGTCGTGATTGGCGGGGGGATCGTCGGTGTGTTTACCGCATGGTTTCTGGCGAAGCGGGGCGTGAAGGTCGCGCTCATCGAAAAAGGCATAGTCGGCGGGGAGCAGTCCAGCCGGAACTGGGGCTGGTGCCGCCAACAGAACCGCGACGCGCGCGAATTGCCGATTGCGACCGAGAGTCTACGGCTGTGGGAGCAGTTTGAAGCCGAGTCCGGCGAGACCACCGGCTTTAGCCGCAGTGGCCTGCTATACCTGAGCAACGACGACAGCGAACTCGCCACCTGGGCGCGCTGGTGCGAATTTGCGCGCACGGCGGGTGTCAGGACGGAGGTGCTCGGCAGCAAACAGGCTACCGAGCGGGCTACCGCGACAGGACGCAACTGGAAGGGCGGGGTGTTCGCACCCACGGACGGCATTGCGGACCCGGCTAACGCCGCGCCGGCCGTGGCTCGCAGCATCATGAAGCTGGGTGGGACGGTTCATCAGAATTGCGCGGCACGCGGCATCGAAACCGAAGGCGGCCGGGTCAGCGGCGTGGTGACCGAACAAGGCACGATCCGCACGAAGATCGCGGTGCTGTCGGGCGGCGCATGGGCTTCCTCGTTTTGCCGGCAGCTCGGCATCCGGCTGCCCCAGGCAAGTATTCGCTCATCGGTCATGTCGGTCTTGCTGCCCAGGGGCACGTTGCCGGATGCGCTGCACACCTCGGCCATCACCATCACGCGACGTGGTGACGAAGAATATACGCTCTCAATCAGCGGATTGGCAAAGCTTGACCCGACGCTCCAAAAAATCCGCTACGCAAAGGACTTCATGCCGATGTTCGGACGCCGCTCGCGCAGCCTCAGTCCGGGAAATCTGGAAGGCGTACGTTCCGGTCATGAAGCAATGGGGCGCTGGCGGCTCGACCAGCCGACGCCGATGGAAAAGATGCGGGTGCTGGACCCCTGTGTCGATGAAGCCACGCTCAGGGAAATTCGCAAGCGGGCGATCGATCTCTGTCCGGTGATCCGGGAAAGTCGGATTGCGGCATCGTGGGCGGGTTACATTGACACGACACCGGACGGCGTTCCTGCCATCGGCGAAGCGAAGGAACTGCCTGGCTTCGTGCTGGCCGCAGGCCTGAGCGGTCACGGGTTCGGCATCGGGCCGGGATGCGGCCATCTCGTTGCCGATCTGGTCACAGGTGTGAAGCCGATCGTCGATCCCGAACCCTACCGTCCTGCGCGACTCAACGAATCGGTGCGGGGAAAGGTTGCCGACTTTTAAGACCAGTTTTTTGCCGCTTGCGCGCTTGGAGTTTGTAATGCATTTCAGTTCTTACTGGCTGGACACGTCTGAGCCGTTCATTAGCAACTCGCCTGACGTGCCCGGTGGAAGTTGCGACGTGGTCGTCGTTGGCGGAGGTATAACGGGCACGGCGGCTGCATTGGCACTTGCGAAAAAAGGCGCACGCGTCATGGTATGCGAAGCAGGAACCGTGGGGCAGGCGGCGTCGGGACGCAATGGCGGCATGTGCAACAACGGCTTCGCGCAGGATTACGCTTCACTGTCGCAGCGCATCGGCACGGAACTGGCGAACCGGCTATATCTCGCGTTCGACGCGGGCGTCGATACGGTCGAGCGGCTGGTCAGGGAAGAGTCGATCGATTGCGATTTCGTCCGCAGGGGAAAACTCAAGCTCGCGGCGAAGCCCGAGCATTACGACAAGCTGGTGCGAAGTCAGGCGTTGCTCGCCGCGAGCGTTGACCCGGATGCGCGCCTTGTGACGAAGGCAGAGCTTCGTGATGAGATCGGCTCGGATCGTTATCACGGCGGGTTGATCTTCGAGAAGAGTGCCGGGATGCACGTCGGTCGCTATGTTCGTGGTCTTGCGAGGGCTGCGCAAGCGCGCGGAACGCACATTCTGGAACATACGCCAGTGCTGGGGTTACAGAGGGAATCCCGGGGCGCATACGTGGTCCGAACGCCGCGGGGCGAGATCCGCGCGCCGCAGGTGCTTCTGGCGAGCGGCATCTCGCAGGTGGGACCGTTCGGCTGGATTCGACGCAGGATCGTGCCGGTTGGGGCCTTCATCATCGTCACCGAGCCCTTGTCGCCGGAACTGCTGAACCGGTTGCTGCCAACCCGCCGGATGGCCACCGACACCAAAAACTTCGTCAACTTCTTTCGTGTCACGCCCGACAACCGGATGCTATTTGGCGGTCGTGCGCGCTTCGCGACGTCAAACCCCAGTTCGGACGAAAAGAGCGGCCTGATCTTGCGACAGCAGATGGCCACCGTGTTTCCCGAACTGGCCAACGTGCGCATCGACTACTGCTGGGGCGGTATGGTCGACATGACGGCCAACCGGCTGCCGCGCGCGGGCGAGCGTGACGGTGTCTACTACTCAATGGGTTATAGCGGGCACGGCACTCACATGGCCACGCTGATGGGCACACTGATGGCGGAGATCATGGACGGACGCGCCGATCTCAACCCGTGGAAAGACTTCGACTGGCCTGCTATCCCCGGTCACTTCGGCAAGCCGTGGTTTTTGCCGTTCGTGGGCGCATGGTACCGACTCAAGGACACACTGCAATGAATTCACCTGTTCGTCACCTGATGCAAGCGGGAAGGCTGGAGCGGTTCTTTATTGACGGCGAATGGACTGTGCCCGAAGGTCCCGATCGGGTCGCGGTCGTCTCCCCGTCAACCGAAGAGACGCTCTGCGAGATTCCGCTCGGCAACGCACGCGACGTCGACCTGGCTGTGCAAGCCGCGCGCAGAGCGTTCGCGCGATGGTCCGTGACTTCGCCGCAGGAGCGCGCCGCGCAGCTCGACCGCGTTCATACGTTGATCATCGAGCGCGCCGAACTGTTCGCCACGGCGCTGGCAACGGAAATGGGTGCGCCTATCAGCTATGCGCGCGCCGCACACGTGCCGCTCGCGGCCGAACATATCCGGGTCGCGCGTGACAATCTGGCGAAGTACCCGTTCCGCGTCCAGCGTGGAACGACCGCTGTCGCGCGCGAGCCGATCGGCGTGTGCGCGCTGATCACGCCGTGGAACTGGCCGATCTATCAGATCACGGCGAAGGTCGGTCCGGCGCTGGCAGCGGGCTGCACCGTGGTCCTTAAACCCAGCGAGCTCTCGCCGCTGAGTGCGTTGCTGTTTGCAGAAGTGATCGCCGATGCGGGGATTCCTGCCGGCGTATTCAACCTGGTGAGCGGCACAGGCCCCGACGTGGGCACTTCGCTGGCATCCCATCCGCAAGTCGATATGGTGTCGATCACCGGTTCGACGCGCGCGGGCGTGCTGGTCGCACAGGCGGCCGCGCCGACTGTCAAGCGTGTGGCGCAGGAGCTCGGTGGCAAGTCCCCCAACGTCGTGTTGCCGGATGCCGATCTGCCGCGAGCCGTCTCGCTGGGCATCGCCGCCGCGTTCCGGAATATGGGCCAGTCGTGCAGCGCGCCTACCCGCCTCATTGTTCCGCGCAGCGTCCTCGACAAGATTAATGAGCTGGCCGTGGCAGCGACGGAACAGATGATTGTTGGCGATCCGTTCGCCGAAGCGACGACCCACGGTCCGCTTGCCAATTGCGCGCAGTTCGGCAGGGTGCAGCAAATGATCGAGGCCGGCATTGACGAAGGGACGAAGCTGATCGCGGGTGGCCCCGGAAGGCCAGCCGGATTTGGCAAGGGCTTTTACGCACGCCCGACGATCTTCTCGGATGTCCGTACCAATACGACGGTTGCGCAGCAGGAGATCTTCGGGCCGGTTCTCGCGATCCTTCCTTACGATACCGTCGAAGAAGCGATCACGATTGCGAACGACACCGTGTACGGCTTGGGCGCGCACGTGCAAGGCAGCGACCGGGAACTGCTGCGTGCGGTAGCCGCGAGCATCCAGTCGGGTCAGGTGCATCTGAACTACCCGGCATGGGACCCGCAGGCTCCGTTCGGCGGGTACAAGCAATCTGGGAACGGGCGCGAGTATGGGATCGAAGGCATGGAAGAATACATGGAGGTCAAGTCGATCCTCGGGTACTACGATTGAAACAGTCGCCAGGCCGGACGCGGTGACACTGCAGATTTGAAGCTGTTTGCTTGGCGGTTTCAAAGGTGAAGCGCAACAGCGGGTTAATGAACGGAAGCTGAAGTTATCGAAGCGGTTGCGAGCATACGTTCGAACACCTCGAATGGCGAATGAAATACATGCGTAGCACGCG
>NZ_CADFGP010000123.1 GCF_902833905.1 Paraburkholderia tuberum STM678
AAGGCTGTGATGCAACGCCGCCACGTGAGCATTGCTGCGATCGCCCTGGCGAACAAGACGGCGCGCATTGCATGGGCAATATTGACAGGTAAGTGTTCACGAAAAATTTACTTGGAATTTTGACCCGTATCCGCTGAGCAGAATTTCGAGCTCCGCATCGACGGTTTCTTTCGTCCACGTCGCGAATCGCCGCCAGTGGTACTTGAAGTGCTTCCATACGATCTCGATGAGATTCAGTTCTGGGCTGTACGCCGGCAGATAAAAAAGGAGTGCTTTGTGTTCGATGAACCAGCGGTCCAGTGTGAGCTGATCGATCCCGTGATGAATGCTCGCGTTGTCGAGCACGATCACGGTCGGTCTACCATCGCCCTGACAGATCAGGTCATTGAGAAAACCCTCAACGTGAGGCCCTTTGACCGTATGGCTGCCTGCTGCATGGACGAAACTGTTCTCTGCGAAGTTCAGTGCGCCCATCACATTGCGTCGACAATGGTGGTTGGGCTCAATGGCATGGGGCAGTCCACGTGGTGACCAGCTACGCTGCACAGGCGGTGATCCGCAAAAACCGGCCTCGTCGAAATAGAGCAGGCGACACTGGCCATCGCGCGCGGCGACCTGAAGCTTCTCGAGCGTGGCCTGTTTCATCTCGAACTCCTGTTCATTGCGCTTTTTTTCAGCGAGAACCGGTTGCGCTTGAAAGTGAAGCCCGCACGCTTGAGGGCTCCACCCAGCGTTTCTATCTTGCAAGGCAGTGCCTGGGCTTGTGCCTGCTCAACGCGTCGAGCTATCTGGGCCAGGGTAAGCGGATCGGCCCGCGCAATCTCCAGCGCGACAGCGACCACGTCATCGGGAAGTGCACGCGGCCGACCACCGTTGTGACCACCCATGAGCGCGCAAATGCCTCCAATACGCCACGCGTGAGCCCAGTTGTAGACAGCCTGGTCGCTCACACCGAGGGCTGCACAGACGACCTTTGGCTTATCCCCGCGAGCGAGCATCAAAACACCCGTGGCGCGTCGGCGAGTGTTCTTGAACCGGTGATTGATCGCCATCTCCTGCAATGTGATCTCCTCAGCCTTCACAAGCTTCACACGGCATTTCATCGACACCTCGGTACCAGGGAAAAATCCAGGTTACCGAAATCCAAGCAGTTTTACCAGGAACACTTAACGGCTGCTTCCGAGTTGCGTAACAGGCAACAGATATTGAGTATTGCTTTATTTCTTTCGCGATTGCGCAAGAAGCGGCAAGCATGGCGAACCGGTCGGACCGGCGCTTGCAGATCCTGATATATCCGGCGGCTGCAGTACGAAGCCAGAAGGCCGATGAGGAGCAAGCGCGCAAATTTCCATGATGGCTCGTGCAGCAGCAAGCACATCAGAAGCCGAATGTACGGACGCAGTCGTGACCCTCAAAATGCAAACCGATCTTGCCCATAGGCGGGAGTCCATGTACGGATATACAGCTGCAACCCATCCTGTCGATGTCGGAACACACGAAACACTGGCGCAATCGGGACGCGTTCATATACAACCAGTTGTTGGGCCATTTATCCGAGCTACGAGGGCTGGCTTGAGAAAGAGAGGGGGCCATTCGATTTATCGTCTCGAACAATTCACCGCAGCGCATCACCTTGACGTAACAATCACGCCGAGGCTTGCGCTGACGACGAGCACCGTGCCCGCGAATTGCAGTGCTGTCATCGCCTGATCGAGCACCACAAAGCCCGCTAGTGCGCCGATCGCCGGTTCCAGGCTCATCAGAATGCCAAATGATGCAGCGGGCATGTGCCGCAGAGCCACCATCTCCAATGCGTAAGGCAGGAGCGGCACCAGTAGCGAGAGCCCAGCCGTCGCGGCTAATTGCGGGAGGAGGACGTGCAAACGATGCTCAGCAATCCCAAACGGCGTGACGGCCAGCGCAGCCACGATGAGCGATATAGACAGCCCTTCGAGGCCGTTGAAGAGCGTGCCGGTCTTTTTCATCAATACAATGTAGCTACCCCAGCCCGCTGCGGCACCTACGGCGAGCAGCGTGGCCATGGGATCGCCGATCCATCCTGCGTGGTCGTGCGCAAGCAGCGGCACACCCGCGACCGCGGGAAGCGGCCAGAGCAGAGTCCGCAGTCGCCGTGCGCTGACCGTCGCGACCGTGAGTGGACCGAGGAAGGCGATTGTAACAGTGAGGCCAAGCGGAATTCGCTTGATCGCCGAGAACAAACACAACGTCATGCCGGCCATTGCGATGCCGAGCGCGCCCGCCGCGACCCAGTGCGTCCGTGAGTAACGATGCAGCTTCGGACGGACGATGAGCCCTAGAATGACGGCCGCCCACGCAAGCCGCAGCCAGATTGTACTGAATGTACCGAACGCATCCATCGTCGGCACGGACAGTGCGACGCCAAACTGCACGCAAAGCATGGACAGCAAGCCGAGCAGGGCCGTCGCGCCGACCGGGTGCGGCCGACGTAGATCTGGCCGTTTGCATATGAGAGGAGTACGAAGCGGCGACTGTCGATGGTTTTGCATGCGGAGAATCTTCCATTGGTTCTTTCCGGAACTCAGGGAAGTCGGACGACGATAAGGATAGTACCGGTGAAACTCATCACGAGAATTGATCAACGTCAACAAGCGGAAATTGGGAAGGGGACAATAAATAACAAAGTTTGCTATGGCATCGCCCCTTGTCGGGGTTGGTCAGTGGAGGCACAGATTGATGCTGGCACCCGTGCGACATGACTTCTATGTGAGCCTCTTTATGGCTATGCTTCTAGGAAGTTGCATCATACGAAGTATATTCCCTCATGCCTGCATCAAGCCCCTAACTGGAGGAACCGATGCGCTACGCCGACACTGAGACTCTTGAGCAACATACCGCCAACCTTGCCTTTTCCTGCAGGGAGAAACTCTTTTCAACCGCGCCGGAACTCGACCTCATCATCACAACGGACCCGGTTCACGTCGGTTACCTGACGGGCTATCGGAGCATCCTCCAGGATGCCGGGCCGTATGCGCAGGCTGCAATCGCCACACGCGATCGGGTGGCTCTGATTACCGGCGCGAGCGACGCAGCTGCCGCTCTTGAGGAATTGGAAGATCCCTTCTGCATCTGGCGATACGGCACCTTCTATGTGGGCGCAACGGCGGGAGTGGCGAGCTATGCGGACATGCCTGCACCCGGAGCGAATTACGCCGACACGATCGTGTCTGCCTTATCCAGCTTCGATCTCCGCGGGGCACGTGTCGGCCTGGATACGCGTGACGAAAGATTGGCGCACACGATTTGGCGGCAATTCCCGCAAGCGGCGTTCCAGAACGGGGCACCATCGTTAAAGCGTGCGCGCGCGACGAAATTGCCAGGCGAACTCGTGCTGCTTCGCCATGCGTCATGCATTACCGATAAAGCCCTCGAGTCCATCGTGCCGATGATTCGCGCGGGCGTCACGGAACTCGATATCGCACGCGAAATCACCAGCACTATCGTTCAAGGGGGAGGCATCCCGCGCTTCGTCGTGGTTACCTCGGGCGAGCGCAGCTCGCGGGTTGACGCCTACGCCCGCAACAAACGCCTCGAGGACGGAGACCTCCTGCGCATGGACATTGGTTGCACCGTAAATGGGTACTGCTCGGACATGGCGCGCACACTGACTGTTGGCGGCCCAAGCGATCAACAGGCCGAGCGCTACGCGGCACTGCTGGCCGGCGAACAGGCGCAAATTGCGGCCTTGAGACCGGGCGCACTGGCCAGCGATATTTTCAAGATCGCCATCGGGGCCGTTCGAAAAGGCGCTTTGCCGGATTATCAGCGGAATCACTGCGGACATGGTATCGGTCTGCACTCCCATGAGTTCCCGCCGATCGCTCCCGACTCTAACGTACTGCTCGAGCCTGGCATGGTGTTCTGTGTAGAGACTCCGTACTACGAGCTCGGTTGGGGCGGTATGATGGTGGAAGATACGGCTATCATCACGGACGACGGGCACGAGCTTCTGACCCATTCGGCTCGGGAACTATGCCAGGATCGGGTAAAGTAATGGCCCACCGCCCAACACCGGCCATTCATAGGCCGTTAAACATTCGCATAGACAAGAAGACCCGATGAAGAGCCAGTCACTTGAACGAGGCCTCGACGTCATGGAGCTACTCAATGCGTCGCAAGAGCCGATGGGTCCCCGCGAGATATCCCGTCGGCTCGGGTTAAGTCCGGCCATCGTTCAGCGCCTCCTCAACACCTTGACGGCAAAGCACTATTTGAGGCGCGACCCTGTCACGCGACGGTACAGTATCGGGTACCAGACGCTGAATCTGGGCGCAGCGCTGATGGCGCGAGACACGTTGTTGCTGGAGGCCCGCAAAGAACTCCAGTTGCTGGCTGACAGCATGCGTATCGATGGTTATCTCGGAGCGCTCCAGGACAAGACCCCGATGTATCTGCTTTGTGTCGACGGCAAGGGGTCGGTCACCGTCAGGGTACATCCCGGGTCACCAATCGGATTGCACAACACGGCCATCGGCAAAGCCATCCTTTCGTCTTTTCCGGACGAGAAAGCGCTGGAACTGCTGCAAATGGAACCGCTGGAACAGAGCACGGCCAAGACGATTACTGACCCCGAACAACTTGTCGCGTCCTTGCATAGGATACGGACCGACGGATATGCCCTGATCGAGGACGAGCAGGTCGTGGGCATCTCGTCAGTTGGCGCCCTCGTCGGCGACGCCAGCGGGCAGATGCGGACCGCGATTAGCGTCGCTTACTCGAAGCACTTCAGCCCCGAACTCGAACAACGAGACGTGATTGAAGCCATTCTCGGCGCAGCGAGTCGGATCATGCGCAATTGCGGGTTGACGTTGCCCGCGAATTTCGGATCCCTTAACTGAGCGGAGATTATGCCACCCGTTGGTTCTGGGCGGCGTACCAGTCCCGTTCGAATTGCATCGGGCTGGGGTAGCTCAACGTCGAGTGAAGACGGCCGTGATTGTAGACGCTCAACCAATCGACTACTTCGTCCATCGGTTCGCGACGCGTTACAAAGCGCTGGCCGGGAATGCGTGCACGCTTGAGCGATCCCCACAGGCTCTCGGTCGGCGCGTCCCAGCAATTTCCTTTGCGGCTCATCGAACTGCGCATGCCGTAGTCCTTGAGCAGGTCCCTGGAAGTCGTGGCTCACGTACTGCCTCGGTCGCTGTGCGAAATCAGGCCCGCTTCCGGACGGCGGCGAAACCACGCCATATGCAGCGCGTCCGATATCAGCTCCGTGCGCATGTGCGGCTGCATCGACCAGCCCACCACCTGACGGCAGATAGAAATGCATCTGCCCGGCGTCCGCATAGCTGAAGCGACCGGCCTTGAGATCGATGATGCGGGTTATTGAACTGGCGCCAGAACAGTTCGAGCATGAGGCGCGACGCGCCGATGTGACCCACACCTCTGAGGCGTCTGAGGTGTGTGATTCGCTCACGCACCGGGGTGGGCAGGCGCTCCTCGAGCGTGCGTTCAAGCGCTGCGAGCTGCTGCTCGGCGAGCTCCAGCCGCGCTGTCTCACGCACCAGCCGTTCGCGCAACTCCTCCGGCAGCGGCGTTCCATCGTGACAGACCAGTTCGCCGTGGGAGAGCCGTCTGGCGAACGACCGGTGATCAACCTCGTCCCAGCAACCCATCGTGACAAGCAGTTTGCGTATGCGCTCGCGGTGCTGCAGCACTTCCTTGTGCAACTGTCCGCGATCACGGATCAGATGACGCAGGGCTTCGTCCTCCACGGACGGCACACGCACGACGTGCATCCGGTCACGTTCACCATGCAGCCAGGCGCGCAGATTGGTGACCAGCTTGATGGCATCCAGCCTGTCTGTCTTCGCACGCCGCTTGTGGCGCTCCACACGGATGCTCGCGGCATCGATCATATAACTCTCGATGCCGCGGGAGCACAGCGCACGAACGATCCAGAATGCGTCCTGCCCGGCTTCGTAGCTGACAACCACGCGCACGTTCGACGGCAGCGACCACTTCTGCCTGTCTTGCGCGATGAGTTCGAGAACGGCCTGCAGTCGCAGGTTCGCCTGCGACGCGCTGACCGTGTGGACCGCCGGCTTCTCTCTGAAGCGCCACTTTCCACTGCGCGGCCGACAGTTCGAGTGACACCGCCAGAACGACGTTCCCACCATGGGGCCCGGTCACGTGATTTGCGTCCATGATGCCCTCCCTAGAGCAAACCTGGCACCGTCAATTCTACGACTCCGGCCTTAACGACTCTCACGCTCCAGAGGATCTATTGAAGGATTCCGCCGGTGCACCGGCGCAGCCGCTGATTGCGGTATAAGAAGTCTCTTCCATAGTTGGTCGTCTGGCAAAAACATGCCTGTCGCATCTCGGCGGACGCATCCTGGCTTTGTCCTGGTAAGGATTGAGTGACAACACGACTGGCATGCGAAGTACTGCTTGACGTTGCGAGGTCATGGAATTGATCAACGGCGGAACGGACCGGCTCCGTGAGCACACTCCACCTGCCCTTTCGAAATCGTATGCATCACCTCAATGCGGGCCCGAAGGACGCGGGGGCAGCGAAACTTTTTGAAACCCAGCACGAGCCATGTTCGTCGCTTTATCGACTTGATCTGATTGGATGAGGAACTGGACACGTTGAAACGCTGACAAGCTACCTGTGCCGCGCTGCGGCAACGCTCAAGTGCCTGTGACCCGGCTCGTCGCAAACTATTTTTACTCCTCGCGCGGAACGCGATATGGGTACTCGTCTTTGGGGGAACCGGGTCCCCTCCTTTCGGCAATAGCAACGGGACAGTGGCGCACGCCTCGGCTGATAGTGCAATTGATATCTTCTACCGTGAAGACCTGGTACTGCGGACACTGCCACCATGGAAAATTGAACGGATTTTCTTCTTTTGCGTCAGCGCTGACTCGGCGCAAAAATGACGGAGCAGTCGGCTCAGACAGTGTCAAACGTGCCTGTGACGCGTGGGGGGCCGATGGTACTGCTAGCTTGCGCGACCTGCAGCGGGGTGCGACGACGGCAGGCGGCGACGCCCGATATTGCGCGTATCGACTGCGCGATAGATCACCTCTTCGATGGAAACGACGAGGCTTTGCAAAAACCTACGATACCCAACGCCTGCAAAACACTTCGTCCCGTTGCCCTGCGGTGCCGGAGGTGCGGTGAGCAGCTTTGACCTGCCCGCGCGAAGCCCGCGTCGAATTGTTTGGTAGCTGACGACAACACCGCGTTCGAACAGCAAGTCCTCGACGTCGCGCAGGTGCAACTGAAACCGGCAGTACCATCGCACGACGCGATTGATGACGATCGCCGGAAGGCGACGGCCACGATAGACCGATTCGATGTTCTGAGTCCCGGAGGTTATCCGAACCACTGAGCAACGTGACAACTCTCTTTGGACTGCGGGTGATCCGGCGTCTGAATCCGACAACGCCGCGTGAACAATTGACGCACCGCAAGGTTTGCGTATGTTCAAAGTGTTCAGCTTCTCAATTCCTCGTATGATTCACTCAGGCGGGCCGAGGTAATGTCAAACCAAGCATAGTGCTGGTCAGAATGCCGCCATTGGGAAGAAAAGCGATCGTCATCTACGGCTTTCGTTTTCCTGCAGCGGGCATCGGCTACGCAGTACGTCGGCATCACCGCCTCAATCTTAGTCCACGGGAATTGCGCTGCACTATCTCGGTTGGCCAATTCCCCTCTAACGGCGGAACAAGTTCCTATGGACATGCTAGACGTCATCGGTATTGGTATCGGACCGTTCAATCTAAGCCTCGCGGCGCTCATTCAGCCCACCGGTTTGCGAGCGCTCTCCTTTGAGAAGCGCATAAAATTCTCCTGGCATCCGGGGCTCATGCTGCCCCAAAGTCAACTCCAGGTGTCGCCGCTCAAGGATTGTGTGACCTTGGTGAATCCCACAAGCCCATATTCCTTTCTCAACTATCTCGCTGTACATCGACGCCTGTACAGCTTCGTGAATAAAGGTGAAAACAGCACGTCGCGACGTGAGTTCACCCACTATTACCAATGGGTCGCGCAATGCCTGGACACGCTTCGATTCGGCGAGGAGGTGATCGATATCAGGCCTTGCAATAAGGGCTATTGCGTGACCACTACCGCGCGCACATATCATGCGCGCGCGGTAGTCGTCGGGGTCGGCGTCGAACCCAAGGTGCCGGCATGTGCACGGCAGGTGGTTGGCGAGACGGTCTATCACGTAGACGACTACCTTAACCGGAAACCGTTCAGCGAAGACGAACATGTGTTGGTGGTGGGCGGCGGGCAGAGCGGCGCGGAAGTCGTCGAGCACATGCTGACCGAGTCAGGTCCCGACAAGATCACTTGGGCGACGTCGCGCGCCAATCTGTTTGCGATGGACGACAACGCATTTGTCAATGAAGCATACATGCCCAGTTATAGCCAACGCTTTCAAACGCTGCCGATCCAGCAGCGCCGGGCCATCGTCGAAAGCGAAAAGCTCACCAGCGACGGCATCTCCGCCAGCCTGTGCAACCGGCTCTATGAAGCGTTGTACGAACGCAGCGTCCATGGCACGCTAGCCGACTGCTTTCGTCTGTTGCCTTCGGTGACGATGGACGAGATCACCCGCCGCAGCGGTCGCTGGCATATCGGGTTGACCTCGCTCGTCACGTCGCAGCGCAACGGCATAAGCGCGGACAGAATCATCCTGGCAACCGGTTTTCAGCCGCGCCATTTGCCATTCGTTCAGAAACTGCTCGACGGCGCAAGCCGTGAAGACGGTCTGCCAACGCTCGATCCCGATTACGCCGTGCGCTTCGATGCGCCAATGCCCGGTCCCGTGTATCTGCAAAACCAAAGCCGCGTGCAGCACGGCCTGCAAAGCGTCAATCTTTCACTGGTCGCGTACAGGAACAGTCGCATCATCAACAGCCTGCTAGGTCGTGCGTTCTATCCGGATGTTCCGGACCGGCAACTGCTCGACAGCATTGAGGATCAGGAGACTGAAGCAGGGTCGATACTGTGCGACGCCCCTCAGGCCTCGCGTCAACCGGCAGTGGCGTAAGCGCATGACTGGCTCCTCCATTTATCTATCGACTGGCGAGCGTGCGATCTCACACGCCGAGCACTTGCCGGCATCCCTCCAATTACGGGCGTTCATTCCGTTTCTGATCGCGTCACTGGTGATCGCCGCTTCGTACGGGACGAGTTTTCTCCTGCCCGAGTACCTGCAATCCCTGGGCATGAACAGCGATGTCGCCGGCGCCGTGATTTCGAGCGGCATGGTCTCGACCATGATCTGCTGCTGCGTGGCTGAACGCATAGCCCAGCGTATCGGTGTCATGCCGACCATCGCGCTGGCCTCGCTCGTCATGGCAGGCAGCATGCTCTGCTTCGCCGCTGCGCCAATGGACATTCGTGCGGTCTATGCAGGCGGTTTGCTGTTGGG
>NZ_CADFGP010000124.1 GCF_902833905.1 Paraburkholderia tuberum STM678
AGTAGCTCATAACTGCACCATGAACGGTAAGCTGCTGTATTCGGGACTTTTCGCAGACATCTTCGTGCAGCCCGCAGCGCATGACGCCGGTTGCGCATTAGGCGCTGCCCTTATGATGTCAAGCGACTTCGGTCGGCCCGCGCCGCGTGAGCGATTGCAGGAGGTTTATTGGGGGCCCGATCTGGGGAGCGATCTGGTCGTGGAGCAAGAATTGAATGCGTGGGCCGGACACCTCCACGTTGAACGCAGTGATGACGTGGCAGGCAGAGCAGCGGACTGGATGGCCAATGGCGCCGTGATCGGCTGGGTGCAGGGTCGTTCGGAGTTCGGGCCACGCGCGCTTGGCAACCGCAGCATTCTTGCCGATCCCAGGCCGGCGGCAAACAAGGACCGGATCAACGCCATGGTCAAGAAGCGCGAGGGTTACCGACCGTTCGCGCCATCAGTGCTCGAGGACGATGCGCGCGAATTTTTTGACCTCCCAGAGGGCACCCGCGAATTCCCTTTTATGAATTTTGTAGTTCGCGTGCGCGACTCCAAGCGTCCCTTGCTCGGCGCAATCACGCACATTGACGGTACAGCGCGGCTGCAAACAGTATCGCGCAAGACCAATCCCCCCTACTGGGAGGTTATTAATGCGTTCAAGAAGCGGACAGGTATCCCAATTCTGCTCAATACTTCCTTTAATAACAACGCTGAGCCGATCGTAGATTCGGTTGCAGACGCGATTGCCACATTTCTGACGACAGAGCTGGATGGACTTGTGGTCGGTCCGTTCCTCGTCAAAAAGCGGCCCGCAACGCAGGAACATTGGACTGCGCTCGCGGTTTCACTGCCGCCCTATGCATCGCTCTATCGAGTCCGCGCTCACACAGCGCGGGATCGTCAGGAGACGGTGTGCGAAATTCGCACCGGCGGCTCCAACTGTGACAGTGTGCGTATTTCACATGAGTTGTTCGATCTGCTGATGCGGATCGAAGGCGAAGCCGTACTCGGAGATCTTCTCGATACGATTACGCCTGAGCAGACTCGACGTGAAGCCCTCGTCGAGGAGCTGCGCGGATTGTGGGAACAGCGTCGGGTTCGGCTACATCCCTCACGGGCGTTGTCACGGTAACGACGCCCTTTCAATGAGTGGCTGAAGATCTGAAACTAGGTAACAGCGCTCGCGAGCTATTTTTCTAGAACGTTAAACAATTGACCTTACCCCCGAAAAACGAATCCCTTGCTGAGTGTGTAAACTCAAGCAAGGAGAGGAAACGATGACGGTCAAGGCAAAGCGGGCGCAGTACACGCTCGAATTCAAACTGGAAGCGGTCCGACTGGTAAAGAACGGCCAGAGTTTGGCTGCGGTGTCGGCGACGCTGGGCGTGGTGCAGCAGACCCTTCACAACTGGGTCAAGGCGGACAGGGAAGGCAAACTGGTCGGAGCCGGGTCGAAGCCGGTCAGTCCCGAGCAGATGGAACTGGCGCGGTTGAGAGCGGAAGTGTCTCGCCTGAAGATGGAGCTCGACATCACAAAAAAAGCGGCGGCGTACTTCGCAAAGGAATTGATGTGAAGTGCGCGTTCATTGACCGGAATCGACGCCACTGGCCAGTCTCAATGCTGTGCGAAGTACTGGGAATCAGTCCCAGCGGATATCATCAGCGCCAGCAGCGCAGCGGTGATGACAAGCCGCACAGATGCCGTATCAGCAACGATGCCCTGCTCGCGCACATCAAGGCAATTCACGTGCAGGTCAAGGGCGAATATGGTTGGCCGCGCATGTGGAAAGAGCTCGTTGCGCGCGGCGTGCGCGTGGGCAAGGAGCGTGTTCGCAAGCTGATGGCGCAGCATGGCATCCGTGCCCGACACAAGCGCAAGTACATCGCGACGACGAACTCGAATCACAACCTGCCGGTGGCGCCGAACTTGTTGGAGCGTAACTTCACAGCAACGGCGCCGAACCGGGTCTGGACGAGCGACATCACGTACTGTGCGACGGCTGAAGGCTGGGTTTATCTGGCGGTCATCATTGACCTGTTCAGCAGGCAGGTGGTGGGCTGGTCGATGCAGCCACACATGAAAGCGGAACTGGTCACCGATGCGCTGCGTATGGCGTGGTTCCGGCGCCGTCCAGAGGCTGGCGTCATCGTCCATAGCGACCGGGGTAGCCAGTATTGCAGCGGGCTGTTCCAGGACACGCTGAAGGCCTACGGCATGCGCTCGTCGATGAGTCGGCGCGGCGACTGCTGGGACACTCAGTCTAAGATCGCTTCTGAACGTCGGACCGATCTGACCCGTGCTGGGATTGGCCGAACTGCCTTGGCGTTGACCTGTCGATCGGCTTCCGGCGTTCCCCGAGCGTTGCCGGGCTCACCGTCTGTGACCTGATAGGAGCTTTGTTCTGCACCATGAGTGTCCTGTCCTGCGAGTGGGGTTGGCGATGCGCCCACTACAACGGAAATACGCATGGAACAAAACGAAGTGATTCTGGGTGTCGACACGCATCTGGATGCGCATGTTGGGGCTGTGATCAGTGACACGGGAAAACTCCTTGGAACGCTGTCGGTATCGACCGACACGGCAGGATATCTCAACCTGGTGACCTGGGCGAATTCGTTCGGTCATCTGCGCCGTGCCGGCGTAGAAGGGACCGGCACCTATGGAGCGGGTTTGGCGCGCGTGCTGCGCGATCACGAGATTGAAGTACTCGAAGTCAATCGCCCCGACCGGGCGACACGTCGGTCTCGAGGGAAGTCCGATCCCACCGATGCAGAAAATGCAGCCCGCGCGGTTCTCTCCGGAAAAGCAACTGCTATTCCCAAGGAGCAGTCCGGCGCTGCCGAAGCAATGCGCGCCGTCTCCGTTGCCAGACGCAGCGCTGTAAAAGCGAAAACGCAGGCCATCAATCAGTTGCGGGCTTTGCTGGTCAGCGCGCCACAGGAAATTCGCGAGCGCCTTCTGAAAACGAAGACAGCAGAATGCGTTGCGAGCTGCGCCCGCCTGCGCTCGTTGGGCAACACGCCCATGTTGCAAACGTTGACGACCACGTTGCGCTTGCTGGCCAAGCGCTGGCTGGCGCTGGCAGAGGAACTCAACACGCTCGATGCCATGCTTGATCGCCTGACCAGCCAGCACGCCGGTCGGCTTCGTGAGAGATTCGGTGTTGGCCCACAGACCGCTGCAGTGCTCGTCGCCGTCGCGGGCGACAATCCCGAACGCCTGAAAAGCGAGGCTGCGCTGGCGGCGCTTTGTGGCACGAGCCCGTTGCAGGCATCGTCTGGCAAAACGGTCCGGCATCGCTTGAACAGGGGCGGCGACCGGTCTGCAAACAATGCCTTGTGGACCATTGCGATGGTGCGGATGAGAAGCGATCCTCGGACCCGTGCTTATGTCGAGCGCCGGACCAAAGAAGGCATGTCGAACAAGGAAATTCATCGCTGCCTCAAGCGCTATATCGTGAGGGAGCTGTACCCGCTCATCCTCGCGGATCTGGCCGAGTCAACGCGTGTCCCTTGACATAGGAGCGTCACTGCACCGACCGAAAGCCTGTGGGGTTCGCTGAAAGTTGCACGCCTGCATGGCCGGCACTTTGCGACCCGGCGTGCGGCAATGGACGAAATCGTCGACTGGCTTGGCTTTTACAAGTGCGTTTCATACTGCCCAACCTCGCTATGTTGTTGATAAATCTAGAGAGCCCTGTTGTGTCGTTGGTATTGTGGGGTGTCCACGCCGTGCGCGAGCCCGTCCGACGAGTTCGGTAACTGCGTCCCCGGTCAGCGAATTGCGATTGAAGATCCATGGCCCGTTGGGTAACGGATGTTCGGCTGGGATCTTGTTGCGCTCAACTGCGAGCCTGAGCGTTCCGGGGCTCACACCGATGAACGCCGATGCCTCGGTCAACGTCATCCATCCTTCAGCAGCACGTCGTTCGCTCGAATAGACCGGGATCTGATGGTGGCTGCGCAACGCGGTGACTCGCTCCTGGGTCCAGAAGTTACCCCGGCCGGTTCGCAGGTCATTGCGATTGAGTACGCCGGCAATCACCAGATCCGGACAGATACGGACAAGCTGGCGCACGGCCTCAATTGCTTCACGTGACGTATGCGTAGTGTTCTCTCCGCGGCGCCGCCGCGGCACGCGAATCTCGGTATGTACTCCGCCCTTCCAGTGAATGACGAGCACGATTTCGCTCGTTGCGTTATCAACGTCGACGACGACTTCGTGGATCAGGGTGCGCACAATGCGCTTCTTCAGGCGGGCGTCGGCCTGCGGCCAGATCGATTCCAACGCAGCGGCAAGATCGGTAAACTCCTCTGGCTGGGTAGGCGGTATCTGGCCGGATGTGCCCGACTGTTGCTCGATACGCGATTCCAGTTGCTCTACGCGTAGTAGCGCATGATTCCAGCGCCGCTCCAGTTCGTCGGCGACAAGCCGGTTCTCGGGGTCAGCAGCATCGTACTGTTTCTGCGCGCGTTGCGCGGCGTAGCGTGCAGCCTGAAGATCCCGCTGCAACGCGGCCAGCACTTCGTCCTGCTTCAGGGTCTCTTCTTCGCGCGCCACGATTGCTGCCTCAATTGCCGCCGGTTGAACGACCTGCAAGACCGCCTCGGCGATGGCCGCGTCCGCGCGCGTGCCACCGAACGCAATACAACGCGGTTGCCCCTTGTCCATCCAGCCGCGATGACAGCTATAGCGCAAGGCGTCGTGCCTGTTACCCGTGTAGTGTAGCGTCAGCTTGCTCGCGCAGCGCCTGCAGCGCAACAGTCCCGCCAGCAGGGCATCACCGTTCTTCGGGGCGCCAGCGTGTCCGGCCAGACGCAGGTTGCCGCTAATGGCACACTGGATCCGTTCGAATTCGTCCCAGTCAACGTACCCTTCGTGGGCATTCGGAATGAGCGCAAGCCACTGATCCCGTGGTTTGCGGCGATCACGTTTGCGTGGTTCCCCAGCCTCGTAATGGATCGCGCATTCGGTCTTGCCATAGGCATACGTGCCACCGTAGATCGGGTTGGTCAGGATCCGGTACACCGTGCCGTAGCTCGGCCGTTTCCATTGGATTTCGCCGCGCGGCATGCATGCCGGCAACTGCAGGCCGTGCTCCAGGAACCATAACAACGTCTGACGCACCGAACCAATCGCGCCGAACTGGCGGAATACCGAGCGGATCGCGTCCTGCACGCGCAAATCCGGATCCTTCTCCAGGCGCTGGTCTTCGGTCTTGCAGTAACCCACCGGCGCCGCGACAATGAGTTCGCCGCGTTTGGCCTTCTCCCGACGAGCTTCGAGCGAACGCTGACGCAACAGATCCAGCTCGTATTCGTTCAGGCTGCCCTTCAAGCCGAGCAGCAAACGATCGTTGCTCTGCCGCGGTGAGTAGACGGTCTCCTGATCGACGAGCACCCTGTCGACGACGCGGCACACCTCAACCAGTTGCTGCCACTCGCGACTGTTGCGCGCGAATCGTGAAACCTCGCGAGCGGCAACTGCGCCGACGTGCCCAAGACAGACCTCTGCGACCATCCGTTCGAAGCCCGTGCGCGTTTGCGTTCCGGCCGCAGAGCGTCCCAGATCCTCGTCGATCACCTCGATCTCGTTCCAGCCCAACTGATGCAGACGATCCTGCATCGCATACTGCAGCTTCTGGCTCTCCAGATTGTGGCTGACCTGATAGGCCGACGACTGGCGCACGTACAGCATGGCCTTGCGCGCCAGATGCTGCGCCCGAATCTTGTCACTCATCGCGCACCTCCGGCTCGTGTACGGCGGCGAGCAGCCCGCGACGGTGTTGCCGCAGCAGTTGCGCCAGCAAACGCACCGTCTGCTGCCGGACCTCCTGCGGCAGGTGCGCCCATTGTGGTGTCTTCGGAAAGGGACGGAACAGGTCGAGTTGACCGCCCGGTTGGGGGTTTGTCTGGCGTCGCATCAGCACCTCCTGTACGGAGCAAAGGATGGTGCTCGGCTTGTACCATACCGCGCGGCGTGGCAGCAGGCGCCTGCGCCAGCAGGTACTTCAGTTCCCTCAATGCTTCACAGCTGACGGCGGGAGACGTTGCCGAGGTAATGCGACAGCAGGCAACGGGATCGAACATCCATTGCGGCACCTCCAGCAAGCCTGCCGTGTCGAACGGCTCTCGCCCACAGCGCAACACTGACTCGGCGTTCTTCCTCTCTATCGTGGTGAAAATCCATACCGTGTGCCCGTACCACGGATGCCAGCGGTAGAGAACCTCCTTTGATTCGCTGATATGGGCGTTGTGTTGACGGCTTGTATAATTCGCGCCGGCTACACTCGACGCTCGACTACGTCAGCCCCAAGACGTTCGAGAAAAACTGGTTCGCCGCTCAACAGGGGCGAGCCGCATAAATCTCTCAGCTATGGGATTCGCGAAACAGGGGCAAGGTCAAATAGCGTTTGGCCGCCGTGTAGTTCTTATACCAACACGCCGGTGTCCAACGGAGCACCAGTCCCGGCCCAAGGTCCGGACACTTGCAGCGGCGCACCATAAAGGTAGGCGGAATTGACACATCAAACGAACTTCGAATTGCTGCGTCGGGAATTGGACGCAGACGATCCATGGCGGCTCGACAGCAATCCCTTTGAGCACGAGCGCCACAGGCAAATGCTTCGGATGGCGCTTTCGCAGGGATCCGTCACAAATGCGCTCGAAGTCGGATGCGCAGGCGGAGCCTTCACGGAAAAATTGGCACCGCACTGCCAACGGCTCACCGTGATCGATATCGTGCCAAGCGCAATTTCCAGGACACGCGAACGGATGATGGACCCACCACACATCAATTGGATCGTCTCCGATGTCCAGCATTTTTCGACTGAGCAACAGTTCGATCTGATCGTGGTGGCGGAGGTTCTCTATTACCTCGACGGCAGCGCCGAGGTGCGCGCCGCTGTCCGCAATTTGGCACGGATGCTTGCGCCCGGTGGACAGCTGGTTTTCGGATCGGCACGTGACGCCAATTGCCGGCGATGGGGCCACATTGCCGGAGCCGAGACGGTCATAGCCATCCTGGAAGAAGAGCTGGTTGAAATCGATCGCTTGAGGTGCGTCGGTCAGTCGTCGAATGAAGACTGTCTGCTCGCCTGTTTTCGAAACGCGGCTTCGCCTTCGTGCGGACCAACTTACCAGCGTTAGGCCGGGAGATATTATGCGCATCTGTGGGATCAAACTGACGCACGACGGAGCGATCGCCCTTGTCGAGGATGGAAAACTGGTTTTTTGCGTGGAGCAGGAAAAGCGAGACAACAATCCGCGGTATCAGGCGATCGACGACCTCGACGCGATCGCGATCGCATTGGCCGAGCATGGTTTCGATGCGCACGATATCGACCAGTTTGTCATCGACGGCTGGGACGGAGTAGTCGAGTCGGAGTTTCGGGTCCTCAGTGGGTCGATTCCCGTCAGCCTGAAAGGAGCCCCTTATGCCGAACGCCAAGCCGATGATCTTCTCGCTTCGCTCGACGGCTCCGGACTGCTTGTCGGCGGCCAGTCCTTTCCTTATAAGGTTGGTCAGTAAAAAGTGTGGGTGGACGGAGGCTCGGGGAGCTTGCCAAGTGCATGATAGAGCGCGATTTCCGTGGCTCTGAAGGTTCGGAAGCCGTACGCTTTTCTCATGGTGACTTTGGCTTTGTTGTTCAGCCCCTCGATGACACCGCTGGAGAACTGTTTTCGTGCGCGGAAGTAGTTGAGGATCAGCTCTCGGTGTGTACGCACCGTCCGGGCGAACTTCTTCATCGGCTCGATACGTGAGCGCATTACCTGAGTGCACCACTGGTCGAGGAATTTGCCGGCCCACACGGGCGAGATGTAATCCCAGAGTTGCTGGAACTCTTCTTTGAGCAGATAGGCGCGCACGCTGCGCAGGTTGTACCGAAGCAAATCACGCAGGCGAACGCGTTGCTTGCCGGTGAGATTCTCGCGCCGCTTGAGCAGGCACCAGCGGGATTTCTTGAGCACCGGCTCATAGCCGTCGCGAGTCATGCGCCGGGCCTCGGCGGCACGAACTTCGTCGATGGCCTTGTTCATCTTGGCGACGATATGAAAGCGGTCGAGGATATTCAGGGCGTTCGGGCAATGACGCGCGATCATCTCCAGGTAGGGTTGCCACATGTCCGAGCACACGAATTCAACCTTCTCACATAGCGGCTTTCCGATCATGGCAAAGAACTTCGCGAAACTCTCTTTCGTGCGCTCTTGTCCGACCCACAGCAGTCGCGTATAGCCGGCCTCGATCTGGTAGACGAGCGTGAGGTATTGGTGTCCGCAGCCATACTGGATCTCGTCCACGCCGAAAGCGCGGATCGTGCCGAGCTCGCGATGGCTCAGCCCCCAGTCGACGACCCATTCCACTGCGTTGAAGACCTTCTCCCAACTGGTTCGGAAGCTCAGTGCTGTTTCTTTCCAGGACAGCTTACGCGCCCATTGCGCCAGGAAGATCATGTAAGCGCGGGTGAGCGTGTGCTTGCCGTTGGCCCACGGCAGCGCTTCGACCTTCACGCCACAGGCACGACAATCGACGCGTCGCATGGTATAGAGCAGAAACACGGCAAAGCCCCAGACGGGGATAAACTCGAAGCGGCGCTGTGTGAGCGAGTCGTAACCTCGCGCAGACTGGTTGCAGCATGAGCAAATCGGCTTCGAACCCTTGCGCGGCCGAACGTCGATCTCGATGGATTGAGTTGCCTCGCACAGCCGCGCCCCTTCATATACAAAGCCGGGAAAATGATGACAGGCGTTAAGCAGACGGGTCAGCAACATGGTTAGCAAGTCCGGAACCGGCAAGGACAAAGCCGCCATTGTCCCCGAACAGCAAGCGCTTGCGCAGTACGTCCCTGATCTGCATAACTGGCCTGCGTCGTGGCGAGTCGACGACGAAGATATTCCGACTTGGAGTTGACCCGCTTCCGTGGACACCTATCCTTTGGAATAGAAGGAGGTGCCCAAGATGGCGAAGCATCGCACGCCGTACCCGGCGGAATTCCGGGCCCAGATGGTCGAACTGGTCAAGGCCGGGCGCACCCCGGAGGAACTGGCCAAGGAGTTTGAGCCCACCGCGCAGACCATCTACAACTGGGTTGCGCAGGCCGATCGTGACGCCGGCACACGACACGACGGACTGACCACGGCCGAGCGCGCGGAACTCACGCGGCTGCGTCGCAAGGTTCGCCAGCTCGAGGTTGAGCGGGACATACTTTCAAAAGCCGCAGCCTGGTTCGCCCGGGAGACTGGGACCGTGCCCGACAAGGGTTCGAGTTCATGAAAGCGAATCAGGCTGTCTGGCCCTGAAGTTGACCCGCAAAAACGGACATCTATCCTTTGGAGAAGGAGGTGCCGATTATGGCCAAGCATCGTACCCCGTACCCGGCGGAATTTC
>NZ_CADFGP010000125.1 GCF_902833905.1 Paraburkholderia tuberum STM678
CATGTCGTCGATCATGCGCTGGCGCCGCGGGCTGATAGGCTGGAGGGTCTGACTCATGGCTCTGCTCCCGTTGAATGACGAGGCGGATTGCCTCGCCGATCAACATGAAAACAGAGTCGGTTTCCCTTCCGTTACCACTACCCAAAGCCGTAGCCCATTACCGCGCGAGCGGTTTAGTCCATCGACCCGATCCGGCCACTGGATCCCTCGCCCCTTCAACGGCAGCTTCCAGGACTCAACGGTGATCCGCGCCTTTGCGTCGGCGGGCAAGTATGCCTTTCCTTTCCGAACGGTTGCGGATCGCCGGCAACGATCGACCGGCGCCGTGACGTCGACGTCCACTTCCGAAAACACTGAGGGAGCACTCCCGACCCAATAACAGTCACGTTTGCCGAAAAGAGCAGCAGCCGAATGTGTACAGAGGATTTGCCCCGGGTGGCAGGCGTTTGACTGATCTGTCGGGTACGTCGGCTGGTAACAGACGAATTGCGACGCTCCGGCGCCAAGCGCCGCCTGCAATACTTGAGTCGATGCGTCAGCATCGCACCACTTCGGTTCAAATATGCACTTATTGCGTGCATATGCTATTGATGCGCTTCCGCGGCGGGCCGAAGTTCTCGCGAACTCGTTCGCAATCGCGATCTGCGCCAAGGGTTCGCACCAACCCATGCGGACAAAAACGTTGGTGCATTTTTTGCTTTAAAATATTGTAAGGTGTGGGCAGGCGCAGATCTTGTGTGACGCGAGGAAGATGCAAACCCTACCTGTCCACTATTGCTGCAGGCTTCAGGTTCGCGGGTTGCTGCACAGCGCCCACGAAGGTGCTGCCCGACTGATTCAGCACGGTTGTGGCGCTGCTCGAATCATCGGGCAGATAGCTGCGATTGTCGTGCCTAGGGCGGACCGCCAGGTCGCCGGTCAAGCTTTGAGAAGGAGTGAATGGTATGCGTTCCGGAAGATCGCCGAAGGGTGCCGCGCGAGGCTTTATTATCCCTATTGGCGGCGCGGAAAATCGGGTCCAGAACCCGGTTATTCTGCGCCGTTTCGTGAAACTTTGCGGTGGGTCGCGCGCGCACATTGCGGTCATCCCCACTGCCTCCTCGCTGGATGACACGGGGGATCTCTATGAGTCGGTGTTCCGCGATCTCGGCGCTGACCGAGTCAGTATCCTGCCATTCAAGACACGCCGCGACTGCGAATCGGACAGATACCTGAAGGTGCTCGATCGCGCCGACGGGGTCTTCATGACCGGGGGCGACCAGGTACGCCTCGCCGAGATGCTGAGCGACACGCCAGCGGCGGAGAAGCTTCATAGCCGTAACGCACACGGCATGCACGTGGCCGGGACCTCGGCCGGGGCCTCCGCCATGTCAGCTGCCATGATTGCCGGGGGGAAGAGCGGGGCCACGCCCCGCGCCGGGATGGTCGACCTGGCACCAGGCTTGGGGCTCATCAGCCGTTTTGTTATCGACCAACACTTCGGTCAGCGGGATCGGCTCGGACGCCTGCTCACGGCAGTGGCTTCCATCCGGTTTGGGGTGGGCATTGGGCTGGACGAGGATACGGCTGCGTTCATCGGTCCAGACGAAATGCTGGAGGTGGTGGGTAGCGGCGGCGTCACCATCATCGACGGGTCGAATCTGCGCAACTCTGCAGCTGATTCCGTTCGCCATGACGACCCGGTAGGCTTGACCGGAATACGTCTGCATATCCTGGTTGATGGCAATATGTATCATCTCGGGACGCATTGCCTGGTAGGCGGTACGTTGTCTGCGCGGAGTTACGTCCCCAGTGGATCGAACGCTACTGCTCTGATCTGATCGGCTAGAAGAGGCAAAAGCGGATCATCCACGAAGCGGGGCAGCGCGTATTTGTGCTGCCCCGCTCCACGTTCCGGTTGCCGATATAAAATCGCATATCATGCGTCAACCCCTCGAAGACGCGAAGATAAGACGTCAGCTGATTCAAGCCTGGCAGCCACAAAGCTCCGGCCGGAAAAGTGGGTTACGTGGTGGCTGCACGAGACTTGGGCTACTTCAAGATTTGGCCACTCTATCGGAGTGAAAGTTGAGTCGTGCAAAGGCGCCCATTGGCGGTACACGAGGCTTTATCGTCCCCATCGGGGGCGATGGAAGGCTAATACGAAACGCTGCCATCCTGCGCCGCTTCATCGAGATTTGCGGCGGCTCCCGCGCGCATATCGGCATCATCCTTACGGGCTCCGCGACCAAGGACGCCGGCCGCCGTTATGAAAGGGCGTTCCGTGATCTGGGGGGGGATCGGGTCAGTGCCCTCAAATTTGAGACCCGAACCGACTGCGAGGCGAAGCGAAACCTGGACATGCTCGATATTGTCGACGGGCTTTTCCTCACGGGGAGCGACCCGGTCCATCTTTCCGAGACGCTAGGTGGTACTTCGATGGCGCAGAAAATTCGCAACCGGAATGCACACGGTATGCACGTGGCCGGCACCTCCGCTGGCGCAGCGTTCCTGCCCGGGCAGATGATTGCGGCCGGTGAGAGTGGCACTACGCCGCGTGCTGACATTGTTCAATTAGCGCCGGGCTTGGGCCTGATCGAGCGGTTGATCATCGATCAGCACTTTCGCCACCAGGACCGGCTCGGGCGTCTGCTCATGGCCTTGACTTACAACCCACTTGCCATCGGCATCGGCCTGGATGAAGACACCGCCGCCTTTATCGGTCCGGATCATAGGCTGCAGGTCCTGGGCAGCGGCGGCATCACCATTGTGGACCCCTCCCAACTGCAACATTCCGCCATACATCCGGATCGCCGCCATGCCCCAGTAAGCGTAGTTGGCCTGCACCTGGACATACTGGTTGAAGGCAACCTGTATGATTTAACAGCGCATATGGCGAGCATAAGGAGCTAATTTCGCATTCATCCCGTCAGGGAGCGACTAGTGCAACGAAGCCTCCCGGAGAATCTTGATCTGAATGTCAGGTACAAAAAAGTCCGAATACATCAGATCGTTACCGACCTTTTCCCAGGAGTCGGGCCTGCATATCTCGCACATCTTTTCCGTCCTGCTGTTTTCTATATAGATCCACGACAGAGCGCCAAAAAACCTTTCGTGCCTTTCCGGCAGATTGTCCGATGAGCTTTCCATAGGTACCCATCCTACCGCGGGGACATAGAACTCTACCCACGCATGATCATAATCCGGCACACAGACCGAGTTGACCCTTGCATATCTCAGTTTGTACTCGGGAACCTTGAAATCCCCGACCGGCCTGCATGCCACCCCGCAAAGCCTCATTAATCCTATCAACAGCTCCATGTACTTCCCGCAAGTCCCTTCGCCGCTTCTCAAGGTCTCAACGGGACTTGTATACGTGTTGTTGTAGCGGTACGCCAATCTGCTATAAACATATTCACGCACGGTTTTCGCAATCTTGACTACATTTCCGCGCTCTTTTCTCGGGATCGCCGAAATCAGGTCCTCAGCAATGCGCCTTAACTCTTGCCTATCCATATCGTACCTGAGCTCTTTCTTAAGAAATCGTGTCTTAATTTCCTCTGGATAACCTGAATCCGGGGCATTCAACTTGAACCTTATCCCATATAGTTCAATTACGGCGCAGTAGCCGAAGTAACGGCGTTCTTTATCAAGCTCAACGCCCCTGAAATCGAATTCCGCAATCTCGTTGCCGCTTTCGTCCCTTCTTATAACCCCAGGAACATCTCCAATAATTTTTACTGATTTCACCTTCTGCCTTCGCGTCTCGACCGGAATCGACAACCTGACGCACATCTTGACGCCCTTGATCCTTTCCAGAATATCATGGACAGGCTTGAGCATTTCGGCATAAGAAAATTCCACTTCGTAACCATCCGAAAGCCCGAAATTTCCAGCCATACCAAGCCCAATTATTTTATAATCAAGTTTCTCTATAAATCCATCTGAAATGTTCCGGTTGAGTTTTATGTTTGGACTGTTGTCGACATCCGGCTTCGCGCTCGCATCATCAAAGACGTCCCAACTTTTCTGATTGTAGTATATATAGATGCCAGATCTTTCTATATCTGATGTTTTAACTGAAGCTATTCCACACGCCCCCTCATGGGGCGTCGTCAGCGATGCCAAATGAGTCCCGTCAAGACTGTATATATAAATGGCCCGACTAATGTCACTCAATATGAAGAGGCGATCCCCATGCAAGGTAATGTCGTTTATTCTATTGCCCACATCCACTGACCGTATTGGCCGATCCCCATCCAGAATGAACAAGATCCCGCTACTGTCAGCCACGTAATATCTACCCTCTTTCCAATATAGACCGACAACATCTTTTGCCTCATTGATTGTGATGGTGTCCATAACTTCATAGACCATCCCATTTTCTATCCCGATCGCATAGATTCTATTAAAATTCGAATAATTTATAATGCCATCCGGTCGCATAAATATGGCGCCTGCCCCCTTGAACTCGTTGAAGCTCCTGAAGTTGACAACACCTTGAAAGAATCCCGTCCGAACGTCAATTTTGCCAAGAGCCCCAAGCTCCGGATCTACGACGAAGATCGCATCTTCCTCGTTGCTATCGATAGAGGTGATGTTCTTTGCAAAAAGCGGCTTTATCGAGGTGACCACAAATCCCCCGGATCCTTGTGATCGATGAGGCACGGGCCGGGCATAGCCCGACCCATTCTCTCCAAGTCTTGTCGAAGCGGCGCTTGAGACCGCAACAGAACTCCTTGATGGTGTGCGCTGCGCCTTTTGCGCACAAGCCACCAAGATCGCTAATGCTGCCGGCCTCTCGACGTTTCCCTCTCCCTGCCTCTGAGGTCTTCTCGCTCCCTGCCTCTGAGGTTTTCTCGCTCACTGTCTCTGAGGTCTTCTCGCTCACTGCCTCTCAAGTCTTCGTGCTCACCACCTCTCAAGGCCTCTTGAATAAAATCGGCAAAGTCCGAGAGGTGCCTTAGATTAGAATCCAAGGAATTGCGCGAAGACCCGCACATTGCTTCATGACGTATCAGGTCCAGGGCGATTTCGACGGCCATCCTCCGCTTCGAGGAGGCATCCAGCGTGTCGTCGTTATCGTTGTAGAGAAGAAATTTCTGTTTCTCATCCATTTTGACTCTCCAAGGTATTCCATGAAGGATGGACTTCATGCGTCATCCGCCCTGAAGCCCTGTCACCAGGTCAGCCTGCGACCGCCTGGCATATCGTCGTAACCACGGCGAAAACTCATTCAGTCTTCGATCTCTCGCGCCAACCGCACGCCGCGCTCGTCACGGATGATCTCCATGCTACTACTCTCCCACTTGAACCCGCCTAGGTCGTCCAGACGGATCCTGGCCGGGATCGGCCTTCTGTCAATGGCGTGCCCTGTTTGCGGATTCGGCCTGAAACGCACGATCTGCTCCCAGGCACGGGTGTAGTCTTCGCTCAACAAGAGGAGCAAGTCGCCAGGCCCGGCCATTTCGAGCGCCGACTGATTCGCCGTCTGCTCATCGGCTATGACCTCGATCTGCTCTGCCCCGACTCCATTCTTGCGTAGTGACTCTCGCAGCATTTCCGGCACTTCAAGGTGATCCCGCCCACGCGAGTCACTGTCCCTGTGACAAATGTAGTGCTCAAAGTGTCCCGCCGCGATACGGCCGATCTCCAGGATGTCCTCGTCACGGCGGTCGCCTGGAACCGTCAGCGAAACGATCTTCGCACGCTCGGCTCCCAACCGGTCTACCAGGCCGCACATGGTTTTCACGGCCGCGGGGTTGTGGGCATAGTCCAAAATCACCCTGAAGGGGTGCTGATCGTAGATGTTCAGGCGACCGGGGGTCTGGAGGAAGGTGTTGTCAAAGGTGCGTAGACCACGGCGGATGCTCTCGAGATCGATCCCGAGGCCGTGGGCGAGGGCCGCAGCGAACATCGCGTTCTGCACATTGTGGAGTGCGAGTCCCTGCACCGTGGCCGGGATCACATGAGTCCATAACAATGGAAAACGGTGACCGATGTCCCACAGGCAGACCATGTGGCCGTTTATCTGTTCCTCCAGCACGACCGCCACGCCTCCCGCCTGGACGTGCTCATTTACCAAGGGGTGACCAGCATTCATGGTCACGTAGCCCAAGCGGTTTGCGTGGCTATGATCCGCCATCTTCAGGCACAAGGTGTCGTCAGCGTTGAGGACGGCCATCTCCTTCGCCACCTCGATGACGATGCGCTTGACCTCCGCCATTTGCTCCACGGTTTCGACCCCGCGCAGACCCAGGTGATCGGCGGTCACATTGAGGCAGCCCGCAACGCTGCATTCCGGATAGCCCAGCCCCCGCCGCAGCAGGCCGCCCCGGGCCGTTTCCAGTACGGCGGCATCCACGGCACGGTCCGCAAGAATCATGCGGGCGGACGTCACTCCGGTCATGTCACCCTTCACAGTCAACCGTCCGTCGACATAGATGCCATCGGTTGTGCCCAAACCCACCGTGTACCCCGCCAGCTTCATGATATGAGCGAGCATGCGTGAGGTGGTGGTCTTGCCATTGGTGCCGGTAACGCTGGCAATGGGGATGGTGCTGGGAGCACCGGGTGGAAACAGCATATCGATGATGGGTCCGGCAACGTCCCTGGGCGTGCCTTCAGTGGGCGCCAGATGCATCCGTAGACCCGGGCAAGCATTCACCTCGCACATGGCTCCGCCGGTCTCACGATATGGCGCGGAGATATCCGTAGTAATGAAATCAGCTCCCCCGACGTCCAGGCCGATGGCCCTGATGGCCCGGACGGCCATCTCCCGGTTGTCCGGGTGCACGCTATCGGTAACATCGATGGCGGTGCCGCCGGTGGAAAGGTTGGCGGTGGCACACAAGTAGACGATCTCGCCCGCCACAGGCACCGTCGTGGGACCATAACCCTTGTCAGCAAGGAAGCGTTCTGCCACGCCGTCGAGCTCCACGCGGGTGAGCACGTTTTCATGTCCCGCACCCCGGCGTGGATCCTGGTTGACCTCTTCCACCAACTCCTCGATGGTGTGAACGCCGTCGCCCAACACATGTGCGGGGATGCGTCTGGCAACTGCCAACAATTGATCATTGACGACCAGCATGCGGTAATCAGACCCCGGTATATAGCTTTCGACGAGCACTGCCTCGCTGTACTCCTGAGCCCTCTCAAAAGCCAGCTCCACCTGCTCCGAGGTAGTAACCTCAACGGATACTCCCTGTCCGTGATTAGAGTCCAATGGCTTGATCACAACGGGATAGCCGATCTGTTCCGCGCCATGGACGGCGTCGCGGGCGCTATAGACCTTGCGCTGCCTCGGCACCGGCAGGCCCGCGTCACGCAGGATCCGGTTGGTCTCCCCCTTGTCCGAAGCCAGGTCTACTGCGATTTGACGGGTCTCGCTGGTGAGCGAAGCCTTGATGCTTTTCTGGAAGCGACCGTAGCCGAGCCGTATCAGGCTCCCGCAGTTTAGGCGCGTACATGGAATCGCGCGCTTCATGGCGGCGCTCACCAATGCGGCAGTGCTAGGTCCAACGTCGCAACTCCGCGCATAACGGATGAGTTCATCCAGTTCATGTTCAAAGTCGAAAGCGTCATCGAAGTTCCGCTCCGGCTTCAGCTTCAGGTCTTCAGGAAGCAGGTGCTCGAGCAGGGCCAGGGAAAGGTCTCCGGCTTGCCGACCGACATCCTCGTCCAGGTATTCGTAGACTATGTCGTAATGCCCGCGCGGCCCAGCGGCGCGCGTCTTGCCAAAACTCACATCCGAGCCTGCCACCTTCTGCAGTTCGATCGCTACGTGCTCCATGACATGGCCCAGCCACGTTCCTTCGCCTTCGACCATGCGCCGCACGAACCCACCGGGGGCTTGATAGGAACAGCCATGTTCCCGAAGGCCGGGCAGATAGCCAAGGAGACGATCGATGAAGCCTTGGCCGAGGCGCCCGGTTGGCCACTCTTCAAGCACCCCCAGATCGATGGTGTACCGAATGACCGGGAAATGGGCATGAATATTGGGTCCTTGATAAGCGATGAGTGACTTGACTTCCATTTCATGACCTCCTGCAGTCTCGTTTCAGGTCATTGGTCTCCAAAGCCGCCGAAGTCCCTACAGCCATGGCCTGATCTGATGCGGTTGTGAGGTAGATGGGAGACGAAATTGGGGATCGTGCACGCGAGCACTGTCCGGCAAGCCGCAAGCACCAACGTGACTCGACGGGCCTTCGCTTCGTTTTCATGCAGGGAATGGACTCGGCCAAGATGGCAGAACAGCATCGCCACGAAACGACTCCGCCTTGACAGCGCGTTGCCGAGATGAGCAGCACTAGCCTTCTTTCTCATTGGTCCTGACCTGGTCCGCTCGATGAGCGCGAGGACCTGACTGGACATGCTGCAGGGTGCCTTCACGTCGTACTCCTGGCCGGTGGTAGATGTGTTAAACGGTCACCCACACCCTAACGCTCCAGCGTCATAACCTTGAACTGGACGAGAGTTATTACAGGTAAGACGCGCGCCACTTTGTAGTCGTCGCAACAGAGACGCACTCATGGGTGTTCCAAGCACGATGACTGCCCGGAACCATCTCCGACCGATCGGCCACTTTAAAAATAGAGGCATTTCCAGATAAAGCAACATCTCTTCCGTAATTTTCTGCCCGACATTTGAGATCTTGCCGAATCCGAACGCCTATCGGCTCTCAGGAGCAAGGGACCTTGGCGAGCAACTGTCCTTGCGTCACGGCGAACGTGGCCCAACCGAGGAACCACAGATTGCCCGCGCACCGTTGCTCCATGGCAGATGATTCGCCTGAACAACGTAAGTCAGATCATCCACCATCGTCCACTTCGGCGTGTCGGGACCGAGAGTCTCGTCCGGGCCGATCGCTCGATCGCTCGAATAGGCTTGCGGTTCCGCAAAGCCGACAAGAGAGTGCGATTAGCGACCACGCACATTAGCAACCACGCACGAGTGTCCGGAATTGTTAAGGCTTGTTCGACGCCTGCCCTTGTGTGCCGACGCGTGAGCGCACGACGACGCATGCGGGCAGGCGTTGGACAAGCCTCGAGGGAGGAAACCGCGGAGTGGACCGATGCGGCGTGAGCTTGAGC
>NZ_CADFGP010000126.1 GCF_902833905.1 Paraburkholderia tuberum STM678
TTGCCGCGATTCTCATGGGTTCTCCCTCATCACCTGGAAGGAGACTCGCAAATCGCGATTAAGTTGCATTATTTACGACGCACTACACTAGCAACAAGCCCGAAAAAGCCGCAAGCACGGAGCTGGTGACAAAGGCGCTCGATGTCACAAGGGAAGTCCGTACACCGGCGAGCCGCGCCGCGCGTGAATTTTGCCCCACTGCCGAGAGCATGCGCCCATACGCCGTGTATCCGAGTAACAGCGAAAACAGACTCGTGACCACGACGGCGACCAGCACGATCACGGGCACCGGGCCTACGCGCCCTGTAGCGACGTAATGCACTGCAGGTGCCACCTTGAATCCGGGAATCGCGCGGTTCGCAAGCAGCGTTGCCGTCGCGAGGATGTAGCCGGTGGCGAGCGTGGCGATAATCGACGGTATCCGGCAAAGCACGACCAGCGCCGCATTCAGCAGCCCGACGACAAGACCGATTGCTAATGTCGCCGCGATACCCTGAATAAGCCGCCCATCGCTGCCTCCCATCACGATCAGCGCGAGATACGCGCTCAACGTCATGACACTCGCGATTGAAAGATCGATATTGCCTCGACCGGTGGTCACCACCGCCATCTGGCCGAGCGCACAGAGTGTCAGGAACGAACTCGATACGGCAACACCGGACAGCGAACTGAGACTGAAGCTGCTTGTCACAAGCGACAGGCTCACCCACAACAAGACGACGCCCAGCGCAGACCACACCCAGCGATTGCGGCCGGTCCAGCCCGTCAGCTTTACAGAGATTGAACGGTTCATTCTTCGCTCCCTTTACGAATGACAAGGGCCCGCAGCGCGAGGATCACGAGCAACAGTACGCCTTGCACGGCGGCGTTGAAGTCGGAACTCACATTGAGCGTGCCCAGCAGCGCGCCGATCAGGGACAGTGCGACGGCACCTGCCACGACACCCAGCGGTGAGATCAGTCCGCCCATCAGACTGCATCCGCCGATCACGACAGCTGCCACGCCGAGTAACGTGTAGCTGCTTCCCGAATTGATGTCGCTCGCCGTATTGATGGCTGTTAGCGCCAGTCCGGCTACGAGGATAAATGAGGCCGCCAACGCGTAACGAATCGCGGCATAGCGGGTCGCCGACCATCCGGCGCGCGCCATCGCGGACGGATTGTTGCCGAAGGCCCGCAGCGTTACACCAAGCGGCGTGCGATCCAGCGCCCAGGCTACGGCGCCGGCGATCACGATCAGGACCAGCGAGGTTGGCACGCCCGGAATCGTCCATGTGAACAGCGCGGAAAGCCACTCTGGACTGGCGCCCCCAGGCGTGGGCTGAAGCGTGTGACCAATCCCCATCCAGATAAACGACGCACCGAGCGTGATCACGATCGCCGGTATGCGGCGCGCCTGAATGACCCAGCCAAGCGCGCTGTAGCACGCGAGTGCGCAGAAGAGACTCAATACACCCAGGGCCGGCTGCTGGTAGAGAATCGTCGCGCTCAGCACGTTTATCAGCCCGGCAAACGCGCCCGCGCCGAGATCGATCTCGCTGCCGCCGACCACGAACATCTGTCCGAGCGCGACCAGCACGAGCGGCAGCGCCGGCCCCAGCAACAGGTCGAGGCCGAACACGGAACCAGTCGCCGGATTGGCAAACATCATCACAGCGAATACGAGCGCAAGACTGACAAACGGAGCCATTTGCACGACCCGCCGCCCGAGCTTGCCGGAACCTTTTTGTTTGGCATCCGCTACGGCGACGACAGTGCCCGGTTGCACAAACGATGCGTCCACAATCGCCTGCTCGCTGATCTCTTCGTCGTTCAGTTCGCGCACCACGCACCCACCAGCGAAAACCAGCACACGATCGCATTCGAGAAACTCAAGGTCCTCGGTGGAGTGCCACAGGACGAGGCGACCGGTGCGCGCCACTTCAGCGACGATTTTGTAAAAGTCGCGTTTCGCGGCAATGTCCACTCCGCGCGTGGGATCGTCCAGCAGAATGACGGGTGCTTCGGACACTAACGCGCGCGCCATTAGGGCCTTCTGCTGATTGCCGCCGCTCAAGTCAAGAATGCCCGAGGCGAGACGGTTTTCGTCCAGTCTGAGCCGTTGCGCTGACGTCGTCGTTGCCGCCAGTTCGGCGGATTTCGTCACACTGCGAAACGGCGAGCCGCCCGCGAAGCTTCCGAGGGAAATATTGGCGAGCACGCTCCACAAAGGGAAAACCCCTTCGCGCTGCCGATCGCCCGAGACGAAGCTAATCGTGCCTTTTCGTTCAATGCGGGTGGCGTTGAGCGCAGAGGGAGCGAAGATTTGATGAAGCAGTTCCTTCTGACCGCTCCCCTCAAGGCCCGCCAGACCGACAATCTGACCGGAGCGCAGTTCGATTGGCTGCGAGTGGGCCGCCACTCCGCCGCTTATACGAACACACACGTTCCCAAGGACGCCGCGATGTTCCTCGGCGGCCGCACGCAACACCGCGGTCTCGCCGCCCATCAGGCGCACGAGCACCGGAACGGAGGCATCGGCAGCGAGACCTTCCCATTCGAGACACCCGTTACGCAACAACACGACGCGCGTGGCCACGTCAACAATCTCGTGCAGCTTGTGGCTGATGAAAATGAACGCGAGTCCGGTCGCAGCCCTGGCATGAATGTACGCGCGTAACTGCCGGCTGCGTTCGAGACCGAGTGACGATGTCGGTTCGTCGAGAATGACGAGGCGCACCTCCGGCGTAGCGACAGTGCGGGCGATCTCCACCATCTGGCGCTCGCCGATCGGCAAGCGCCCTGCTTCGGCGTCGACATCGATCCCGTGGCCCGGGAAGACAGCATCGAGCGCCTCGCGTGCCCTCATCCGATACGCATTGCGCCATCCAGGCCGCGCCCGTGCTTCCTGTGGCGCTTCCAGAAAGAAGTTCTCAGCGACGGAAAGATTGGCGCACAGCGAAAGTTCCTGATGGACGATTCGAATGCCGCGTCTTTGCGCCTCTCCCGTGTCATAGGCCTGCGGGATTCCGATGCCGTCGCCGAAATCGATGGTCCCGAAGTCGGGCGGCGTGACACCGCACAGCATGCGCATTAGCGTGCTCTTGCCTGCGCCGTTCCCCCCGACAAGACCAATTACGTCGCCGCATGCCACCGAGAGGGAGACGTTGTCGTTCGCACGTGTCGGCCCGTAGACCTTGGTGAGATTGCGCGCGGAGACTACCAGCCGTGCGCGACCTTGCAGTTCAACTGTTGCGTCGCGGTTCATTCTGGGCTCCGTGGACTACTTGCCTGCCAGCAGATTCTTGTCGACCCACACTTGTGTGTAAGTGGGACTGACGATCATGCCCGACGGGCGATCCAGATAGTCCTTGAGATTGTCCTGCGTCACGGTAGCAACCGGCATGATCATCTTCTTCGGCGGCTGCGCACCTTTGACGAGCGAAAGACTCAGATAGAACGCCGCCGCGCCGATGCCCGGTGTCGTATTCATCGAGATCGTCGTATAGCCGTTTTTCTTGTTCTGGACGCCCCACCATTTGATGAAGTCCGTGCTGCCTCCGCCTTCGATCACTGGCATCTTGTCGCTATATCGGCCGCCAAACTGCTCGAATGCCTGCGCTATTCCGAAGTCGTCGCTGCCGCCCTGCCCGAGCACGGCGTCGACATGAGGCAAGCTGGGCAGAACGTTGGCGACCGCCGACTGCGCCACCGACGCGGTCGCCTGGCCATAGACCGTCGCGACAACCTTGACGTCCGGGTATTCCTTGAGCACGGCTACCTGCGCGTTGTACATGTCGTTGTCGGGAGCCGACCCCTTCACGCCGCGCACCTGAATGATGTTGCCCTTGCCGCCGATCCTCTTCATCACCCACTCGGCTTCCTGTTTCTTATAGCCGGTGAAATCGAAGTTGAGTTGATAGTTGCAGGGGGCGCTTGCGACCGAGTCGAACGATACGACCTTGATTCCCGCCTGACAGGCCTTTTGGATGATGCCGTTCACGGCGGTTTCGGAAGCAGCATCTACCGCGATCGCATCGACTTTCTTCAGAATCAGCTCGGCGATCTGGCTATTCTGCTGGGCGACCGAGCCGTCGCCGTTGACGACGATGTAGTCGGCGATTTTTCCTTCCGCCTTGGCCTGCTTGGCCGCCGCATCGAATGCATCGACCATCTGGTGTCGCCACGTGTTGCCGTAGTACGCGTTGGCCAACGCGATAACTGGCTTGTCTGGCGAGGCAAAGACGGGGCGCGCGATGACGAGCACGCCGAGGGCGGCGATAAGGGTACGCAATTTCATGTTTGTCTCCGGATATTTTCCGCTCGGGTCCAGGGTCGATTCCAAAGCGAACGTTGTGATTTTTTTTCTGGTTTTTGCCCACTCTAATGGGCATAACCGACTACCACAATCGATTAGTTCTCCGCTGGCTGTGATGAAATCTCACACCCGGGTGTACACTGATTGCGGCTAGGCGCTGCGGGGCACAGTCATTACAGTGACAGGCGGGTAATCAGGTTTCCCGGGAGCACATCGATGCAGAAGCCGCGTCCTTCTCTGAACGCGTTGCGGGCTTACGAAGCAACCGCGCGCTTGCGCAGCATGACGCTCGCCGCCCAGGAACTTTGCGTGACCCACGGCGCAATCAGTCGCCAGGTCAAATCTCTGGAGGAGACGCTCGGTGTGACGTTGCTGCTGCGCTCCGCTAAGTCGTCCGATCCGACGCCAGAGGGGTTGAGGCTCGCCGAAGGCCTATCGACGGCGTTCAACCTTATCGAGGCAAGCATCGAGCAACTCAAGCCCGAACCCTTAACGCTCTCGTGTTCGGCGTCGATCATGATGTACTGGCTGATTCCGCGAATAGCGCGGTTCCACGAGCGCTACCCGGAGACGGAACTCAAGTTCAACATGAACTACGACCAGATCGATTTCGTGCGCGACAAGATCAGCGTTGCGATCAGGAACAGCACGATCGAAGCGCCGAAGGACGCGATCACGCGCAATCTGATTGCCGAATGGATCGGGCCTGTGTGTTCACCGGCATACGCCGAATCCTGCTTGCTGAAGTCGCCGGAGGACCTGAATCGCGCGAACTTGTTATCGACGCGCACCCGTCCGCAAGCGTGGACTGACTGGCTCGAAGCCAAGGGCATCGACTCACTCGAGGGGACCGACCACGGCGCGTACGAGCATTTCTATCTGCTGATTCAGGCGGCGGTGTGTGGCCTGGGCGTCGCGGTAGTTCCCCAGATGCTGGTCATGAATGACCTGCTGTCCGGCAAGCTGATCGCGCCATTCGGTTTTGTGCCGGGCCCCCGGAAACTCGTGCTCTGGGTGGCACCCCATCTTGGATTCCGCTCTGACGTCACTGCGCTGGAGAAATGGCTCGTCACTGAGATGAGTGAGAGCCTTGCACAGATGACACAGTTTTCCCTATGAACAACGAGGCGATGTCATTGTGTACGGTATGTGCAAGCCGCGACGGGAGGCGATTCCGTGGTGATGCTTCGCGGAAGAGATGAAACCTCCCGACGCGCGAAGTGCGGTCAGGCCATCAGGTACGGATCAATGTCCGGTAAAGCTTGTTTGCGCGGCTCAAATGCGCGTGCATCGCCTCGGCGGCTGCATTGCCGTCGTGTTTCGCGATCGCATCGACGATCCGCTGGTGCTCTGCCAACGTCACTTCTTCCGCGCCCGGCGCGCGCACGAGCGGCCGGTAATATTCGCTGGCCCAGCGAAACAGGGACTCCACGATCGAAGGAAAGATCGGATTTCCGCTAATCATCGCGATCTCCCGATGAAACGCCATGTCGCGTTCGATAAATTCCTCGAGATTGACCATTGAAGCGCGTTGCTGTGCGACCTTGAGTTGCAAGCGTGCGACGTCTTCTTCGGTGGCGCGTTCGGCGGCCATGCGTGCAGTGCCGGTTTCGAGGAACATACGCGCGGATTTCAGATGCTCCAGCATGTCCGGCTGGGTGCGCAGCAAGTGCATGGCGCCACCTGCCATCTGGGCGATCAGGCGCTCTGCCGTCGGCACGACGACGCGTGCGCGCTCGCCGTGCACGATCTCGACGATGCCCGAGCGCTCAAGCGTCTGGAGCGCCTCGCGGATCGCGGGGCGGCCCACGCCGTAGATTTCCATCAGTTCCCGCTCGGAGGGAAGCTGCGCGCCCGGAGCGATTTCGCCCGAGCGAATGCGGTCCATCAATCGATCGAGGACCTCCTGATAAAGTTTCCGGCGCTGAATAGTCTCAACCATGGTGTAGTGCGCGTGCAAAATGGTCTAATGACAATACCATGGAGTGACCGTTTCATGGAAGCTCATCCGCGCGCAACCGTCGCCGAACCAGCAGCTAGCTGCTGAGCAATGCGCCTTGACGCACCGAACCAAAAAATGACGCTTCACCGATCTGACCCCCCTTGAGCACGATTTCGAGCCCATCGCGCCGAGGCAGGTCAGACCATGCACGGCACAGCGGCGAGCCTGGCGCGAGGCCACCCGCCGCGCTCAATGCCGAGATACCGAGGGCACTGGCCACTTCGCCCGAACTGTCACCACCCGCAACCACGACACGCGGCAACTCGACCCTGTCCAACAGGCATCGCATGACCTCAGCAAGCGCCTCGCCAACCCGACGGGCGGCGGCATGCCGCGTCAAGCCGGCCTTCTGTGCAGTGACGTCGAACTCCAGAACGGCTGGATCATCAGGACCCTCGGCACTGTAAATCAGTGCGCTTTCTCCACGCCTGAGCGAATCTGCCGCCACATTGACTGCACGCTCGATTTCGCCCCCTCCGGCCCGCTCGTTCAACACGCGCTGCAGGTCGAGCCGCTCGACCCGAAAGCCGTTTGCGCGGGCCCAGCGGATTTGTCCAGCAGTGACGGGCGAACAACTGCCGCTGACCGCCGCGATCGTTTGAACCGGTTTCCCGGTGGGCAGTGACGCGGTTTGCGGCAGCAAGCCGCCTGCGCGCCAGTGCGCGGCTAGCGCGTATTGCAGTCCCGAAGACGACGCGCTGAATACGCCCTCCCCCCGCTGCTCCCAAACAAGGCGCCCGGCTGCGGCAAGCGTTTCTTCGTCCAGCACATCGATCATCACTACCGGAGTGTCGTCTCCGGCGAGCGCGCGCAATTTCTCGGCTGGATCGGGGCCGCACAGCTGAACCATGTCAACTAGTTCGATCCGCCGGGCGGTCTGCTTGCGAAGATGCACGCGCAAGTCCGCTTCGCTCATTGGCGTGACGGGGTGGCGCGACATCGTGGGATGCCGGTCGAGCCGGTGGCCTTCGCCGCCGACGGCGGCGAAAAGGTTGCCGAACACCTGATAGCGTTTGAGTCGCGGTGCACCGACGATCATCGGCGACCAGTTTCCATGCATCAGTTTTACGCCGATGTCGAGCGCGCACCCAATCGAACCGATTTCCGGCGATGAATCGAAGGTCGAACAAACCTTGTATTGCAGAATTGGCGCACCGAGTGCGGCGAGGCTCGCAAACGCTCGCGGCAATTCGTCCTCCATCCATTCCGGGCTGCGTCCGCGCGATGAGCCCGCAAGCCCCACGCAGCGAACCTCCGGAAAGCGGGCGAGCAGTTCCGGCGTCGGTGCTTCGAGACACAGCAACGTGGGCACGCCCGCGGCAGTCATTGCCTCCATCGCGTCGGTCGAGCCGGTGAAATCGTCGCCGTAGAAGGCAAGCAGCAGACCCTTGGGCCAGTCTGACGATACGGGTGTGCTCATTTCCAGAATCCCAGTGCGGCCTGCAACGCCGGATTGCGTTCGGCCTGTCGTTCGAGCGGCACACCTTCGATGGCCGCCACCCA
>NZ_CADFGP010000127.1 GCF_902833905.1 Paraburkholderia tuberum STM678
TCCAGGTCTTCGGGCCATTCGGATAGCCAGCTTTCGCGAGCAGATCCTTGTTGTAGTACAGCGCGCGTGTTGAAGCAGCGAGCGGCAAGCCACACACCTTGCCTTTGATTTCGCCCGGCGCCAGGATCTGGCCAATGAAGCGATCCCTGAAGCTGGCGTCCATGTAGCCATCAAGGGGCTCAGCGACGTCGTCGTGAACGAAATCCAGCAACCAACGGGTAGCGACAATCGCGAGGTCCGAGTTCGCGCCGCCCATGATGTCGGTCTGGAGCTTCTGTTGCAGCGCATCCCAGTTTACTTCTTCGATCTTGATTGTCGTACCAGGGGTAGCTTTCTCGAACTCGTGAGCCATCTTGTTGAAGTATGGGCCAGTCGCGTCACTGTAGTGCGAGACGGTAATCCGAACCGTGTCGGCGTGCGCCGTTACTGCAATACCTGAAAACGCAAACGCTACGATGATCGTGGGTAGCGCGAAAGACACAAGGACTTGCTTGCGCCGGAGATTCACCCTGCTCATGGATTCGCTCCCGCTCGCGCGCCCTTGCCCGACAGGCGGGAGCGCTCCTTCCATAGAATAGGCCGAGCCAGCACGCGGCGTCCGCCATTTTCCCGCGTGGGACAAAACGGCAAGGAACACCGGCAGACGTGCGACACGTCGCCGCTTTGGTCGCGCGGAGTCGGACGACAGCAAGGGGGCGGGACATGACACGTTCGCCTACGTGTCAAAGCGGCGCCCCTTATATTGAGCGTTTGTTGGTCGTTTACGTATGTCGCCTTTCATTCACTGAGCAGGAAGGCGCTCACGATGCGCAAACCGTTCACAACGCCGCACGCAATGCCTCATCAACGCGAAGGCAAGTCGAGCAGCGATGATCTTGACGAAAAACCGATGAACCCGTTGCGCGGCCGGACCGACCGTCCATCATCGACCGGCAGCATGCTCAACCCGCTGGTCGTGAAATGCCGCGCGAGCATCGCGCGAAAGTCGTAGCCGTGCCCTGTCGCACGCGAGTTCGCCGAGCGCAACTCGTCTTCGACCTACTCCAGACCCACGTCGAGCGAAACGAATTCACGAATCCGGAGCTTAAGTGTCCCGGTTTTCGTAAGCAGGTCGCGTGAACACGGCGTCAGCGCAGTCGGCATTAGGTCCGCGTTCTTCGCTGCGCTTAGCTGACTTAGCTTGACGAAGCTGATCGATACCTACGCGTCCATGCCCTGAGTCGATGCAAAATCGAGCACGATGAAACGGACCGGCACCGGATGACTCGCGGCGAGCCGCTCACGCAGGCTCTGGAGAATCGAATTGGCCCGCGAAGCGCGAACGGAGCGGGATATCGGAGACGGTCTGGCCCGGCTTCACATGAATTCCGCGAAAAAAGCGAGGGAGAGGTGGGACGCGCTGCCCAGTACCCGTCGTGACTCGAAACGCCGTCGAACATCATGCGCCGTGCGAGTTGTACGCCTACACTGGGTATTCATCGGCCCGGTTCAGTGCCAAGCTGGGGCCGATTGCATTGGCGAGCGGTGCGCCCGATTTTTGTCTGACGTTTGCGAATCGCATCGCGTCGCGCCGGAGCCAAACCGGTGCGGCAAGCTCGCGTGTGCCGGCTGGCATCGAATGCAGGCCACGAATATGGACATCGCGCAATGGCTCCAGCGTCTCGGACTCGAGCAGTACGCGCTCGCATTCGCGGCGAACGATATCGACGCAAGAAGTGACGCATATGCATATCATCCTCATCGCACCGACCGGTTTGTTCCGCGAGGGCGTTGCACGCCTAGTCCGCGACTTCGAAGAGTGTATCGAGGTGACATGTGCGGACTATCGGATCACCGCTTTCGAAGACTGGACCCGCGCAGACCTGCTGATACTGGATGGCGACCATCAAAACGAAGCACTCGATGTGCTGAACGCATTGCGGCGCGTCTTCCCGCATTTGCCAGCGCTCGCATTGCTGAGCGAGATCGGTCAGCAGACTATCGACTCCTTCATGGCTGCCGGTGTGGCGCGCTGCCTGAGCAAGTCGCAGTCCGCGCAAGCGTTGTGCGACGCGCTACAGGTGGTGCTGGCTGGCGCGGCATACCTGCCGGCAACGTTCTCTGCAATAGAGCACACGCAAGCTTCGCGTGGCGCAACCACGGATTCGCGCGTTGTTCCCGACCCTGCGATGAACAACCGCATGCTGACGCCACGCCAGATCGAAGTACTGGCCCTCGCGGCGCGCGGCGAGTCGAACAAGTCGATCGCGAGGCAACTCAATATCGCGGAAGGGACAGTAAAAGTGCATCTCTATACGGTGTATAAAGCGCTCAAGGTCGAGAGTCGCAGGCAGGCCAGCATCGCGGCCGCGCGGCTCGATCAGGTCGGCGATGCACAGCTTCATCAGGCGCTCGATGCGCAGCTCGCCATCAAGCGGCTCCTCTCTGATTTGCCTCCCCGTCGCTTCAAACGCGGAGACGTGCTGTTTCGCAAGGATGCGCCAAGCGACGCGCTCTACTATGTGTTGCGCGGGACGGTCAGCCTTCAGGAGATCGGAGTCGATATTGGCGCTGGCACGATCCTCGGAGAGATCGGACTTTTCTCGCCGGACCATCGCCGCACCTGGACGGCCTGTTGCAAGAGTGAATGCGAGTTGCTGACGGTTTCCGCGGCCGATGCAATGCGGATGTACTATCAGGATCCCGAGTTTGCGACTTACCTGATCCATCTGGTCACGCGCAGACTGGAGGCCGACAAACTACGCTCGAAGCAGGACAATGCGCGACGCTCCCTTGATTGATTTTCACGCGGCCGACCCTGTCCGCCAGCCAGCCTGCGACGACGATGAAAACGCCAGAAAAGAGGGCGGTGATGCTGACGGCGATGTCACTGAGGCCATCGTCGATTTGCAGATCCGCCCACATGGACTGCAGCACGTTCAAGGTCGTCTGGGCGAACAGCCAGAACGTGACGACGGCGAGCACGATGCCGGCAATCAGCTTCTCCCCGCGGTTGTACTCGGAGAGAATCGACGGTTCGTCGAAAGACGCCATTTTGGTTTTCCCTCCTTTCTCCGGAGCCGCAGTTTGCCCGCTCCAGGCAGGTTCACTTGCCACTACCTTTGAAGAGTTCCTGCAACCGCGCTGCCTCGCCGTTCTGCTGCGAGTGCACGAGGTCTTGATAGACTTCGGCGCGGGTCTTTCCGTCACCCACGCTATGTCCGCCGGACATCGAGCTTCCCGAAGGGTCGGGACCTTCCGAATTCATCGCGTCAGGCTGTGCTGCGGTCGTTGGATTTGCAGTGATGTTTTGCGCGCTGGCGTGCCAGGCGCACGCGCACAATAGCCCACCCGCGACGAGTAACACTGTTTTCATAGGAGTCTCCGTCAAAAAAGAATGTGGACGCAACGCGCCGTCGCGACGTGTAGAGGCGAGCGCCGGCGCTGCCCCTTGCAGGGGCTACCGGCCGCACTTGCTTGCAAGCTGGAAAAACATCGGAAACTGTGCAGCGAGCTCGTGTGTGCGGCAGGTCGGAGCCAGTATGATTTGCGAGCCTCGCTGCCGCTATATCACTTTGGTAATAGGCGGCAATGGAGAAACTGGCGCGGTGGTGCGCGAGTGTGTCGCAACTGCTCTCATCAAAGCCAGTCGAACGCCGCTGCCGCCCTACGCGAGCCTTGGCAACTCGACCCGGCAGCTGCTTTGCGGTACGAAATACGCTGTCGGGCGGTCCGGAGGTTCCACCATCGGCCGTGATGTCGGCGATGCATCCATACTCACCCGACGCACGCCCCTAGGCGCCCGCTGAAGGACCGGCGATTGCCGGTGTGAAAGGCTCTCCCGCGATCACCGTTCTGCCGTTGCGATTACCGTCGTGCTCGAGGCCCACGCGATCGGATCGTGTTCTCGCGATATGTGGTCACGTATGCGATGCCTACGGCTGGGTTGATCGGGAAGTCGTCCCACTGTCGGCCGCCGGTGATGTTGCACGCGCAAACCTGGCGATACGGCGGGCAGTTGCACCCCGGAAGCAGTCATTGAAGTTGCGCCAATCCGAACGGCCGCTCCGGGTGGCAAGATGACGGTCCAAAAAAACGCGCAGACGTGCCATGAAACGCGAGGTTCGCCGCGAGATTGCGGTGCGCGTCCTTACGCGAACACTGCGCGGTGCTGCGCCGAAGCCGGCGCGAGCTGTGCACCACCGTTAGCGTCAGCGTCGCCCACCTGAAACGCCGCGGCCGCGCGTTGCAGACTCATCGCCTGCTCCTTCAGCGACTGTGCCGCGGCCGCCGCCTGCTCGACGAGCGCCGCGTTCTGCTGCGTCATGCTGTCCATCTGCGTGACCGCGAGATTCACCTGGGCGATGCCAGCGCTCTGTTCCGCCGCGGCCGCAGCGATTTCCTGCACGACACCGGTCACACGCATGATCGCGTCGCGCGCTTCGTCAATCGTCGAGCCGGTGTTTTCGACCAGCGTTGCACCACAGCCGACGCTGCCCACCGCATGACTGATCAGCTCGCGAATTTCCTTCGCCGCGGTCGCGCTACGCTGCGCGAGGCTGCGCACCTCGCTCGCGACGACTGCGAAGCCGCGGCCTTGCTCGCCCGCGCGTGCTGCCTCAACCGCAGCATTCAGCGCGAGGATGTTGGTCTGGAATGCGATGCCCTCGATCGTCGCGATGATCTCGACCATGCGACCCGATTCGTTCGAGATCCCCTTCATCGCCGCGACGGCCTGCGTGACCATGTCGCCGCCGCGGGTCGCGATTTTCGCGGCGCCGGCCGCAAGCTCGCAGGCAGTGCGCGCGTTGTCTGCAGTCTGGCGGACCATCGCCGTCATCTGCTCCATGCTCGACGCCGTTTCCTGCAACGACGCCGCCTGGCTCTCGGTGCGCGACGACAGGTCCGCGTTCCCGTTCGCGATCTCGTTCGCGCCGCACGCGACGTTGTCGGACGCATGCTTGATCTGGCAGATGGTACCCGTCAGCGCGTCGCGCATCCGCTGCATTACGTGTAGGAGGCTCGACGTGTCGCCGTTGCGCGTGCGGATCGCCACCGTCAGGTCGCCCGATGCGATCGCGTCCGCCACGTTCGCCGCATAGGCCGGATCGCCGCCGACCATGCGCGCGATGCTGCGGTTCGTCACCGCGACGAGCGTCACGAGGACCGCGGACACGGCCACGAAGATCGCGCCGACCAGCCACAACGACGCCATGAACGCAGCGTCGATGTCGTCAACATAGGCGCCGGTTGCGATGATCCAATCCCACGGCGCATAGCGCACCACGTAGCCGATCTTGCCGACCGCCTGTGTCGACGCCGCGCCTGAATGCGGGAACACGTAGTCGACGAAGCCGCCGTCCGGCGCCTGTGCGGTCGACGCGAACGTCACGTAATGGTGACGGCCGTCGGCATCGGCGCTGCCCGCGAGATCCTTGCTTTCGAGTGCCGGCTTGATCGGATGCATCACCATCTGCGGCTTCGAATTGATCACGAGGAAGTAGCCGTCTTCGCCGTAGCGGACGCCGCGCAGGCGTTCGAGTGCCTGCTTGCGGGCATCCGCCTCCGGCAACGCGCCGCTTTGCGCCAGCGCCGCATACTCCGTCACGATGCTGAGTCCGACGTGCGCGATGTTCGTGAGGTCGTGCTTACGTTCTTCGATGCGCGTCTCGCGCGACTGCCACGCCGCCGATACGGAGACAGCGAGCAACGCGACGAGGCTGATGATCAACGGCAGCCAAAGCTTCTGCGTAAAACTGAGCTTGTGCATCCTGAGTCCTCGTGCAAATGAATGGAAACCGCGCAGGGCTGCCGTGCGAAGTGGCATGTGTATGGGCGCGCCGTGTGGCGCCGGCGGACTGTCCGGGGGCCATCCAGATGGTTCCTGCTCGAGTTATCGGCGGATACGAGCGAAAGTTTCATCCCGTGAAACCCTCGGTTACCACCTTGCCAAGGCGTATCGGAGGGCCCTTGTGCGTCGGCTCCCACGGAGCGTCATCAGGCACCAGCCGGCCACTTTGAGACACTCGACGCCGCCGCTTAAACTGTTGTCAATCATTCCTCCTGAGGCGAAGAAAATGACAACTGAGATCGAACTCTTGAGGCCTACGACTGCGTTGCTGGCAAGCTACGTTTCGGCCCTTGAGGCGGGATGGTCACCTGACAATGTTCGTAAGGAGGTCGCTGCGCGCGAACAGTTGCATGCTATCGAGTTGAACGCAGAGGCATTCGTCGACGGGCTGGATGATCCGACAGCATCAGGCGGCCCGATTCCTTTGCCCGATGGCTCGACCGTTGCCCGTCTTCCAAGCATCATCCGATGGATTTGGGACGGCGATGTTAGCGGTGCGATCGGATTTCGTTGGCAGGCTGCATCTGCCGAATTGCCGCCGTATGTGCTCGGACATATCGGCTTCTCAGTCGTGCCGTGGAAGCGAGGCAACGGCTACGCCAAGCAGGCGCTCAATTTGATGCTTGGCGAAGCGAGGCTGCAAGGCTTGCCCTACGTGGAACTAACGGTTGATCCTGAAAATATAGCCTCACAGCGGGTGATCGCAGCATGCAGTGGTGTCCTGACTGACCGGTTCAAAAAGACCGCCGCCTATGGATTCGCAGAAACTCTTCGTTATCGCATTGAGCTGGACGACTGAGAAACCTGTCGGACCCTGTTCGGTAAACTCTGGAGATTGATCCATCTCTGTTGGATCGGCGACAATTCAAGCCCTGCACACGCCTATACGATGGAGCATCATGAGTGGCATTCAGCTAAGCCGAGTGATCCGTGCCGACGCCGCCGATTTGATCGCCGCAAACTCAGCAAGTCAGGACTATCACCTGCCTTGGGTCACATCCTTTACCGATCAAACGGGCTTCGATAACTGGTTTTCAGGTGGTCTCACCGGGTCGAACGTCGGCCTCATTGCGCGTGAAGTGGCATCGATTCAAATTGCCGGTGTGGTGAACATTAACGAAATAGTAATGGGCGCTTTTCGCAGCGCCTATCTCGGGTATTACGGAATGTCGAACTTCGCCCGGGCACGGTTGATGACGGACGCGGTACGGGCAGCTGTGATCTATGCTTTCAGCGAACTTAAATTGCATCGGGTGGAGGCAAATATTCAACCAGGGAATATCGCGTCGATCGCACTTGTGCGGCGGTTGGGTTTTAAACAGGAAGGTTTTTCTCCTCGCTATCTCCGCATAAATGGCGAATGGCGCGACCACGAGCGATGGGCGTTGCTGGCCGATATGCCCGGTTAGACACAGCCGCCACTCAAAAAAATAATGTGCCGCGCAGAAGTTGTTTTTGTGCCAATATTGACAGCATGGAACTTCGTAACGTCCCGAGCAAGGCTCACCACCATCATCACGGTCGCTATCCGCTGCGCCGTGGGTCGTTACGTCCATAGCAAGGAATTCGACCTCACGGTCCATTCCATGTGCAAACGACCAAGGCGCTTAAGGCGCCTTTTTTTATTTCCCCACCATCAAGAGCTGAAGATGACCGACTCGATAAGCTATCGCCGCGCAACCGTGGACGACATTTTGAAAATTTGCGAGTTGGGTCAAATCTTGAACGCGATCCACCATCAGGCACGCCCTGACGTCTATGCAAACGCCACTGAAGAGTTCGCTCGAGACAAGCCGCACTGGCTATCTAGCCTTCAGTATCCGTCAGCGGAACCCGCGTTGACGGTGTCGCGCGGTTAGATGTCGACGATCTTCCGCAACAGAGCGTAAGAGACCCGCCAATGGCCTT
>NZ_CADFGP010000128.1 GCF_902833905.1 Paraburkholderia tuberum STM678
CGCCCGAAATTCCGCCGGGTACGGGGTACGATGCTTGGCCATAATCGGCACCTCCTTCTCCAAAGGATAGATGTCCGTTTTTGCGGGTCAACTTCAGTCCCCAAGCTTTGTTCCTCGCGCGGGCGCCAACTGAGAGTTTCCTCCAAGGCCTGCGCCCATCGCTCCAAGGCTCCTGAATGCCTAGTTGTAACGGCTCGATAACATCCAACGCAGGGCTCGATAACAGTGACCGTTTCGGGATCATTGGCTGAGAATATCGGTGCGCCCAGGCCCACATTATGTGAGAACGGCTCACTTTAATGAGCTTCCCCTGAAATTTCGCCTTCCAACCGGTCGTGTATAAACTCGACGGAAAGGAAGGGAATCAGGGATGTTCAAGGTACCGAAGCAATCGTACACGGCGGAGTTCAAGATGGCCGCCGTCCAGCGGGTCAAGGAAGGCCAGGGCTTTGCCATGGTGGCCCGGGAGTTGGGCATGTCGGAGCAGACGCTTCGCAACTGGGTGAAGGCCGAGGCGTCGGGCAAGCTGAATGGAGCCGGAGCGAAGCCGGTCACGCCGGAGCAGATGGAGCTTTCACGCCTGAGAGCGGAGAACAAGCGCCTGCAGTGGAGCTTGAGATCGCAAAAAAAGCGCGAACTCCGCGAAGGACCTGCTGTGAGGTATGCCTGGATCGACCAGCAGGTCGGGCAGTATCCGCTGTCGTCGCTGTGCTGGGTGTTGTCGGTCAGCGTGAATGGCTACCGCGCGTGGAAGCGCGGCGGCACGCCAGGACGAACCCGCCTGACGGACACGCAATTGCTGACGCTGATCCGGACGGTACATGCCGAGATCAAAGGGGCATACGGCTCGCCGCGCATGACCGAGGAAATCGGTGATCGAGGCTTTCCGGCCAGCAAGGACCGCGAGGAACGGCTGATGCGTGAGCACGCCATCCGAGCCCGGCACAAGCGCCGCTAGCGCGGTGACGACCGATTCGAAGCACAAGTTGCCGGTTGCGCCGAACCTGCTGAATCGCGAGTTCACGCCTGCCGAGCCGAATCAGGTGTTCAGCTCGGACATCACGTACATCTGGACCGACGAGGGCTGGCTGTACCTGGCCGTGGTGCTCGACCTGTTCAACCGGGAAGTGGTGGGCTGGTCGATCAAGCCGCGCATGACGGCGGATCTCGTGACAGACGCGCTGACGATGGCCTGGTTTCGCCGCCGCCCCGCGCCGGGTGCGCTGTGCCATTCGGATAGGGGCCGCCCAGTACGCGAGTCACGAGTTCCAGCGCAAGCTGAGCGCCTACGACATGCGCTGCTCGATGAGCCGAAAGGGAGATTGTTGGGACACGCCCCGACGGAAAGCTTCTTCAACAGTTTGAAAAACGAACGGGTTCACGCCACGCGCTACCGCACGCATCAGGACGCGAAGGCCGATCTGTTCGAATATGTCGAAGTGTTTTACAACCGCAGCCGTCGTCATTCGTCGCTCGGCTTTGTTTCTCCGGAAAGGTCTCTTCAGGACTGGATCAAGGCTCAGCAGACCAAGGATGCGGCTGCATAACTCGGGACCGTTGGAAGGCGAAAAATCGAGGGAAGCTCATAATTGAGAACGGCTCGATAACAGCGAGCCAGAATCACATTCGCTGAGAACGACGAGGAACGGCATAACCTTCGCAGCCAACAGCGTTTCGAATACTCGTTGATGCTGGATAAACCGAACGGTGTTTTCTTGAACCAGAATTCTGCACGGCACGAACGCCCGCCCAGCAAGGCGCAGTGCCGCGAACATAGCCGCTGCCAATCATTCGGCAATACGGTCGTTTTAGTGAACGCACTCCTTGCGGTAGATCGTGCCGGGGCCGGTTGTGTATCAAGCGATCAGCTCACGGCGTCCGACGGTCAACGCTACCGGGACGATCAGCCGGAAAGCCTTTGTGCGTCGCGCTTGGCCGGCATTCTCATCTAATGTGGACCTTGGCCGATGTTATCGAGCTGTTCTCAAACAGTGTGGGCCCGTTCTCACATAATGTGGGCTTGGGCGCACCGATGTTCTCAATGAATGTGGTCTCGTCGGCGCGGATGTTATCGAGCCCTGCGTTGGATGTAATCGAGCCGCTACACCTCCTGGCCGACGCTGGCCTGCTGCAGCACGAGCGCGTGACACTTCATTGGGAAGCAGCATCGGCGTTCCAGGAGCGCTATCCGTCGCTCGCGGTCAGCCAGGAACTGTTCGAGATCGCATTTTTCGCGAACCTACCGTACGCGACTCGGTTCCAGCCCGCGGCAGGACCGCACTTCTCCACGCACGACGGTCCTGTTTCAAGAAGCCGTCGCAGCGGATAAAACGCTTTAGAACGAATGCCGCATGCCGATGCGGACATCGCTTTGCGTGCTCGACGTGGACGGCGTGAAGCTATAGCCAATCACCGCGTTCACACCATTCGATCCTTTCAGGTAGTCGCCCGACACATAGACATCGGTGCGCTTGGACAACAGGTAATGCAGCCCGAGCGAACCCTGGTTCCAGTGGGTACCTTCGTAGTATGTGTACTGGTAGCCGCCATACAAGGTGAGCGCCGGCGTGAAGTTATACGACGCGCCGCCTTCGCCTACGTGCATGTGTGACGACTGCCCAAAGCCCTTGATCGTGGTGTAGGTGTAGTTACCAAACAGCATCAAATCCCCAATCCCGCACGACGAGCCAATGCCGAAGGTGGCCTGGCTATCGATATTAAAAGGGATGCTGCTGTACAGGTCGGTCACCGCGCCCGTCGTAGGATTCACCGTTGCCACCGTCTGGCCGAGGAACGTCTTCGCGCCAATCATTGCGTACGGGTCGAATGCGTAGATGCCATTCGGATTGTTCAGGCGCGTGTACGCGGTGCCGACCGTGAAGTCGCCGTGCGCGTAGTGCGCGCCCAAGCTGTACGCGCTCTTCTCGTGGAAATCACCCGCGGTGTTGCCGAACGAATACATGCCACCGAAGGTCAGGCCGCTAACATCGGGTGACATGTATTTGATCGAGTTCGGCAAGCGGTCGCCGTTCATGCGGTCGAAGTCGCCCTGGTGGATGGCATAACCGCTGCCGAACGACGAGATGTTGTAACCCTCCATGAACTCGTTCGTGATGTCGAGCTGGTTACCGAGCGACACCGTGCCCCACTGGTTCTGCAAGCCAACATACGCCTGCCGGCCGAATTCCGCACCGCCTTGGGCAAGCGTGCCGTTGCCAAGGTTGAAGCCGGACTCGAGCACGAAGACCGCCTTCAACCCGCCGCCCAGATCTTCCGTGCCCTTGAAGCCGAACCGGTTAGCGTAAGAGACGCCGTCGTCGAACTTGACAACATGCGAACCACCCGCGTTGTTGACGTAGGTAATACCGCCATCGATGATGCCGTACAGCGTTACGCTGCTTTGCGCATGAACCATGGCAGGTGCGGATACCGCACCTGCGCCCAATGCTATGGCCGAAAGCTTTACGGCATTTCGCTTCTTCATCGTTTTTTCCCTGATACCCGCTTTGCACGTTCTGTTGGACGAAGCGAGTTCCGCGCTGCTCCGGCGATGAGTCGACCGCTTGGGTCAACGTCGCGCAACGCTTCCCGCTTGATTTTTATTGGAGAGACTGGCGTAGTACTGTGATCTGTTGTCTGTGAAACCTGTGAAGCCGGTGCGTGCGAAGGACGCTTCCCATGCAAACACCCGCCCTGCAAAAGTAAGATTAGAAAAGAGCACCCGTCATCTTCGATCGGGCCACTTGAACTCAAAAGCCGACAACATTAGCTCGATATCTCGCCAAAGATCGAGCGGACTTTCCAATCCGACGCTGAATCGCAGATACATTGAAGTGGAACCACTTGTTCCGAAGCTACGCTGACCATCGAGCGACATCGGTGCAACGAGGCTTCGAGTCCCTCCCCATGAAGCGCCGATTGCGAACAGTTCAAGACGGCCCAGTGCCCGGTCGACAAGCGCCGTGTCGTGCACCTGCAGTTGGACCGAAAATACGCCGGTACTCCCATGAAAGTCCCGTTTCCAGAACTCGTGCCCGGGAGACTCGGGAAGCGCCGGGTGAATCACGCGGGCGATTCCGGGACGATCCTTCAAGCGCTGTGCGAATGCGAGGGCAGTCGACCCGACATGAGCCAAGCGCAATGACATGGTTTCAATTCCGCGCAGCGCTAGAGAGCAATCATCGGGCGATACACCTACGCCCAAATTGGCGAGCTGTTCCCTCACTTGCAGATAAAGATCCATCGATGCAAAGCTCAACGCACCCAGCAACAGATCGGAATGTCCGCCGACATACTTGGTCAACGCTTCAGCGACGACGTCGACGCCGAGCGAAATCGGTTTGCAAAAAAGCGACGTTGCCCATGTGTTGTCGCAGCCGGTCAACACGCCATTTTCCTTTGCGATGCTTACGATCGCGCGGGTGTCACAGACTTCCATTGTTGTTGAACCGGGAGCTTCGATCCAAATCAACTTCGTCCGTCCGACTCTGATCGAGCTACGGAGCGACTGCAGGTTCATCGGATCGTAGATGTCGACCGCGACACCGTAGCGCTGGAGGACCTCTTTCGAAAACTGCTTCACCGGTGGATAGACGTTGTCGGGAATCAGGACGTGATCGCCTTGCGACAATAGCGTCAACATGAGGGCCGATACAGCAGCTTGCCCTGACGGAACAAGAACGGACCGCACGCCGCCCGCCAGTCGAGTCAGTTGTTCCTCGAGTGAACGCGTCGTCGGCGTCCCCATCAACCCATAACTGTATCCGTCCGGAAACCGAAGGGAACGATCACGATAACTTTGCGCGTTTGGGAATACGATCGTGGACGCCCGATACACGGGCGTCGAAAAGCTCTGAAATCCCTCGGTGCTCGCGCCCGCCCTATGAACGCACATAGTCGATTGTTCAAAAACATGATCTGCCATTTGCGTTACCTCACAGCACTTTTGAGAGAAACTCGCGCGTTCGCTCTTCACGCGGGTTGCCGAGCACCTGCGCGGGCGGCCCAATTTCCAGGATTTTCCCGCCGTGCATGAACGCGACGCGCTTGCTTGCCTCACGAGCGAATCCCATTTCATGGGTAACGACAACCATCGTCATCCCGTCGCGTGCAAGATTCCGGATGACGTCCAGTACCTCGCGTACCATCTCGGGGTCGAGCGCCGACGTTGGTTCGTCGAAAAGAAGCACACTCGGTTTCATGGCCAGCGCGCGGGCTATCGCGACGCGCTGCTTCTGCCCGCCGGACAGCTTTTGCGGCACTACGTTTGCTTTGTCGCTCAGGCCTACCTTGGCCAAAAGTTCCTCAGCCTTGTCCCTCGCCTGCAGCTTTGACATCCCCAGCAACCGCGTCGGCCCGAGAGTCACGTTCTCGAGTACCGTCATATTGGTGAACAAGTTGAAGTTCTGGAACACCATCCCGATCTTTCGACGCAATTTGTTGACGTCGTACTTCCTGCTGAGAACATCGTCGCCGTCGATGTGTATGGTTCCCGCGTCCGGCGTTTCGAGCAGATTCAGGCAGCGGAGGAGCGTTGATTTTCCAGATCCCGATGCGCCGATTAAAGCGACTACCTCGCCCTCAGCGACCGACATGCTGACGCCGTTGAGCACGTGAACCGATCCGAACGCTTTTTCGATACCGCTCGCAGAAATCATGGAGGCGCTTTCGGCTGCAACCCGGCGCTCGCTGGCACCGGGAGCGGGTTGATCTGCAAGCTCCGAAAGGATACGGATTGGCGCATTCATCGAGAAACCCTTTGTTCGAGGTAGCCGGTCACGCGTTCGGCTACGAGGTATATGACCAGATACATGCCGCCCACTATGGAGAGGACACGGATCATGTCAAAGTTCTGCATGTAGATGTTCTGCCCGGCGAGCGTGAGTTCCGTCACGCCTATAACAGACAATAGCGACGTATTCTTGAGCGTGATGCTGAGCTGATTCGCCAGGTTTGGGATCATGGTTCGAAACGCCTGCGGCATGATCACCAGTCTCATGGTTTGCCAATGACCGAACCCGATTGCACGTCCGGCCTCCATTTGCCCTTGATCGACTGCCTGAATCCCGGAGCGAAAGACTTCGGCCAGAAACGCCGCCGTGTATAGCGCCATGGCGATTCCGCCAGCGACTATCGCGGGTGTCCGAACCCCTGTCAACACGGGCAAGCCAAAGTAGACCAACAAGATCTGGACGAGCAGCGGCATGCCGCGAATGAGGGTTCCATATGCCGCGGCAATCGAAGCCGCCAACCGGAGCCTGGACATTTTCATAAACGCGAGCGGCAGACCTAGCACACCGCCGAAAGCCATTGATGTCACTGTCAGGATCACGGTTAACTTCATCCCCTCCAAAAGAGAGGGTAGGTAATCCCAAAGCCAAGTCATATCTGTCATGAGTGGCCGCTCCTCAATTCATGTTGTATGTCTTGGCGATGGCATCCAATTCGCCGCTGGCTTTCAATTTCGCGATGCCACGATTGACGACTGCGACCCACTTGCTTCCTTTGGGGAAAGCGAATGCGATACCTGTCGGATCCAGCATAGGACTCACGATCTTGATCGTGGGCTTCGCGCCTTCGACCCGCAACTGATAGCTCACCAACGCGGAGTCGTAGATCATCGCAGCGACGTCGCCCGACCTCATAGCTAGCTGCATACTCGCCGGATCTTGGAGGATGCGCAGATTGACACCCCATTCAGGCGCGTGCTCACGCGCGACTTTCAACGCAGCGGAGCCTTGCTCGCAAGCAATCGTATTGCCCTTGAGATCGGAAAGGCTCTTGATTCCGCTATTAACCGGGACTATGACGAGAGCGCCCTCGACGAAGTAGGGCGTCGAGAAGTCCACAATTGCCTGACGTTCTTTCGTAATGAAAATACCGCTTACGGCGATATCGAGCTGACCAACCTGGAGCGCCGGGATCAAACCGTCGAATGCCATCTCCTGATAACGCATATCGAGGTTTTCGAGCTTTCCTACCCTCCGCAGGATGTCGTTGCTGATCCCTAGAAATTTACCCCCTTGGATATACGAGAAAGGTGGCGCATCGGGCGCAGCCCCGACCGTTACCGTCGCGTTCGTGGGGTTGCCGTCTGCCAGCGCAGCTGACGAATGCCCGAATGCCGCAGCCGCGATGCACAGGAACATTGCAATACAAGGTCTCTTTTTCAACACGCAGATCTCCTCCAAGAAAGTGAGTGACGAAACCTGCAGCCGCAGGAGTCGGCCGTTCCGAATATCGGATCAATGTTCCTATATTATGGATATCGTCAATGACGGATGTTATGGGGGTTTATGCTCATTCACATGTCGTTTGCTTTATTGGAACATCGTTCCTATAATTGGAACAATCACCGCAACGGAGGAACCGATGGGCCACGCCGACACTGAGACTCTTGAGCAACATACCGCCAACCTTGCCTTTTCCTGCAGGGAGAAACTCTTTTCAACCGCGCCGGAACTCGACCTC
>NZ_CADFGP010000129.1 GCF_902833905.1 Paraburkholderia tuberum STM678
TCCGAACCTTCAGAGCCACGGAAATCGCGCTCTATCATGCACTTGGCAAGCTCCCCGAGCCTCCATCCACCCACACTTTTTACTGACCAACCTTTTTTTCATTCAAGCCAACCGCCATGAGCCTTTCCTACCGCGACGCCACGCTCGACGATCTGCCCGCGATCGTCGCCATCTACAATTCGACGATCCCGTCGCGCCAGGTCACCGCGGACCTCGAGCCGGTCAGCGTCGAGAGCCGGCATGGGTGGTTTCATGCGCACAGCCCGCAGAAGCGGCCGCTGTGGGTGGTCGAAGATCCGAAGCAGGCGGGCCGCGTGATCGCGTGGCTCAGCTTTTCCGATTTTTATGGCCGGCCGGCTTATCAGCGCACCGCCGAAGTCAGCATCTATCTCGACGAAAGCGCGCGCGGCCAGGGACTCGGCAAGCAACTGCTGGCGGCGTCGCTCGACGCGGCACCGGGTCTTGGCATCGATACGGTGCTCGGCTTCGTGTTCGGTCACAATGAAGCGAGCGTGCGGCTGTTCCGCGGCTTCGGCTTCGATGCCTGGGGCACGCTACCGCGCGTCGCGGTGCTGGATGGCGTCGAGCGCGATCTGGTGATTCTTGGCAAGCGTCTTGCGCACGCCGGTTGAGCGCGCTGCGCAAGCAGCGCCACCTGAGCTGTCCCAAGCGGCCCCGGCCACGCCATCGCCCAGCCGCAAGCCCCTTTTTCGCAGGACCTGACCATGTTTGTCGATTCACACTGCCACATCAACTTCGAAGGACTCGCGGACCGTCTGCCGCAAGTGCTCGAAAACATGCGCAGCCATTCGGTCTCGCACGCGTTGTGCGTGTCGGTGGATCTTGAAACGCTGCCGTCGGTACTGGACATCGCCAGCCGCTATGACAACGTGTACGCGTCGGTCGGCGTGCATCCCGATCACGAGCACATGCGCGAGCCGAGCGTAGCCGAGCTGGTTGAACTGGCCGGGCACCCGAAGGTCGTCGCGATCGGCGAAACCGGGCTCGATTACTATCGCCTCGAAGGCCGCTCGATCGCCGACATGGAGTGGCAGCGCGAGCGCTTTCGCACGCACATCCGCGCCGCGCACGCGACCAGCAAGCCGCTGATCATCCACACCCGCTCGGCGTCGGAAGATACGTTGCGCATCATGGCCGAGGAGCGCGCCGGCGTGCCGGGCGGCGTCATGCATTGCTTCACCGAACCGTGGGCCATCGCCGAGCAGGCGCTCGCGCAGAATTTTTACATTTCGCTGTCGGGCATCGTCACGTTCAAGAGCGCGACCGATGTGCAGGACGTCGCGCGCCGCGTGCCGCTCGAGCGTCTGCTGATCGAAACCGACTCGCCGTACCTGGCGCCGGTGCCGTATCGCGGCAAACCGAATGAACCTGCGTACGTCAGTTATGTCGGACGCTTCATCGCGCAGCAACGCGAGATGCCTGACGAGGCGCTGGCCGCCGTCACCACGCAAAACTTCTTCAGACTGTTCGGACTCGCCGCGCCGGCCCGAATCTGAACCAAAAAGCCGCGTAACATCAAAGGGATAGGAAAATTTCCTAAAGTACCATATGAAAAATATTTCGACGTCGTCCGCTGATTTCCAACCGCTGTCCGCCGGGTCGGCCGCCCGGGCTCTCGCGCCAGCGCGCCGTCTCGCGTGCGCCGCCGCGCTCGCGTGCGCGGCGCTCGTCGCGGTGCCCGCGCATGCGGCGCCGATCGACTCGCTGATCAAGTCGGTCAAGTTCGACGACGTCGACGGCGTCAACAAGCTGCTCGCGAAGGGCATGGACCCGAACAGCGTCGACAATCAGGGCATCCCGCTGCTCGTGATCGCCGCGCGCGAGAAATCCGACAAGGTCGCGGCCGCGTTGCTTGCGAATCCAAAGACCGATATCGAGATTCAGGACAAGGCCGGCGAAAACGCGCTGATGATGGCGTCGCTGGTCGGCGACCTGAACTTCGTGAATCTGCTGATCGCGAAGGGCGCCGAGGTCAACAAGAAGGGCTGGGCGCCGCTGCACTACGCGGCCGCGAACGGCCACGACGACATCGTCAAGGTGCTGCTCGACCACTCGGCCTACGTCGACGCGGGCTCGCCGAACGGCACCACGCCGCTGATGATGGCCGCGCGCGGCGGCCACGTTTCCACCGTCAAGCTGCTGCTCGACAACGGCGCGGACCTGTCGGTGAAAAACCAGATCGGCATGACCGCGCTCGATTTCGCCAAGACCTACAAGGAGCCGGACGTCGTCGAAGGGCTCACGGCGCGCATGCAGCAGACGCAGCAGCAGAAGCAATGACGTTTTGTCGGCAGGCGCCTCGCCATGCCGTGCCGCTTTGCAGCCGTTTTGTCCGAGCCGCGCGGCTGCCGGCCTGCTGCCGCCGCGTAAAACAGTGCAGAATGACGACTCCGGCGCGCCGCGTAGCGCGCCGTCCGGACGCGGCAGAAAGACCGCGTGAATAAACAACCCTGGAAAGGAACACCATGCTGCGGGCTTTGATTTTCGCCGGCGCGCTTGCCTTGCCGCTTTCGGCAGCCGCGTTTACGGGAGGCGACCTCAACAAGCTGTGCACCAAGACGGACGTGGCTTCGCGTAGCGCCTGCGCGGCCTACATCGAAGGCGCGGCCGACGGCATCTTCAACACGATCGACGCGATCGGCGGCACCACCGGTCCGCGCGTCGGCCAGTACTTCTGTCTGCCGCCGGATGCGCGCTCGGCGCAGTTGACCGACGCGGTGCGCAAGTACATCGCCGAGAACCCGAACGCCGCGGGCTACAACGCGAGCACGGCGATTTCGCTGGGTCTCGGCAAGGCGTTTCCCTGCAAGAGCGGCGGCTGATCGATAACCGCGACGCATCGAAGAACCCGTTGTAACGCCCAGGCGCGGTCGTGCGCCCCGGATGTCAGTCGTCGCGCAGGCGCGCCGCCGCTCATCGAGCCCGGAGGAAGATGCCCGTTATGCCTACTATCGACGACTTCTACCGCGTGGCGGCCGCGCCGCTGCATACGTGGCTCGGCACGCTGATCGTGACGGCCATCGCGGCGATCGTGGCGATCGGCATTCACCGCTTCGGCGCGCGCGTCGTGAAGCGTCTCGCGCGGCCGCACGCGCTGACGAGCGTCGTGCTGCGCTACATCGACAAGCCGTCGCTGTTCGCCCTCGTGATCCTCGTGTTCGCGTGGGTCGGGTCCGAGGCACCCGACACCCTCAACTTCATCGAACCGGTGCGCGACATCACCGGCATCGCGCTGATCGCCGCGCTGACGTGGCTGTCGGTGCGCTCGGCCGCGGCGATCGGCGAAGCGATCATCCGCGCCCATCCGCTCGATTCCGCCGATAACCTGCAGGCGCGCCGCATCCATACGCAGGCGCGCGTACTCGCGCGCTCGGTGATGATCGTGATCGTGATCATCGGTGTCGGCGGTGCGCTGATGACCCTGCCCAACGTGCGGCAGATCGGCGCGAGCCTGCTGGCGTCGGCGGGTGTCGCCGGTCTGGTCGCCGGTATCGCGGCGCGGCCGGTGCTCGGCAACCTGATCGCCGGTTTGCAGATCGCGCTGTCGCAACCGATCCGCCTCGACGACGTCGTCGTGATCCAGGACGAGTGGGGACGCATCGAGGAGATCACCGGCACGTACGTGTCGGTGCGGCTGTGGGACCAGCGCCGTCTGATCGTGCCGTTGCAATGGTTTATCGAAAATCCGTTCTCGAACTGGACCCGCAGCAGCTCGCAGATCATCGGCACCGTGTTCCTGTTCGTCGATTACCGGATGCCGCTCGCGCCGCTGCGCGAGGAGCTTGCGCGCATCGTCGAGAACGCGCCCGAGTGGGACCGTCGCGTGCAGGTGCTGCAGGTGACGGACTGCACCGAGCGCGCGATGCAGTTGCGCGCGCTCGTCAGCGCGCCCGATTCCGGCCTTGCGTGGGATCTGCGCTGCCGCGTGCGCGAAGGGCTGCTCGATTTCGTTCATCGGCATTACCCGGAATACCTGCCGCGGGCGCGTGCCGAGGTGTCGGCGGAGCTGGAGACCGGTGGCGCTGGCCCGAGCGACTGGCTGCCGCGCAGCCGGCAGGCGCCAGCCGGCAGCACCGCCGCGCATACCGAAGCCGATCCGGTGGCGAGCCGCATCGGCCGCACTGGCGCGGGCGAGGTCGCGCAGAAGACCAAGGAGCAGGCTTAGGCGGGCGTTGCGGATCGCGAATCGCCCGTGGCGAGTGGCAAATCGCGGGTTGGGTATCGCGAGCGGCGTGCGGCGACCACCCTCGGCAAGCCCGGCGATGCGCGGGCACACCGATTGCTATTCACGGGCGCGCCACGCCTGCTCAGGCGTCGCGGCGCATCGCAAGAATGACGGAGGACATGCACTATGGGCCGATTGATCGTCGTGTCGAATCGCGTCGCGACGCCGACGGAGACCAAGGGATCGGCGGGTGGACTCGCGGTCGGCGTATTCGGCGCGCTGAAGGATGCAGGCGGCGTCTGGTTCGGCTGGAGCGGCGACGTAGTCAGCGAAACGGTCGCCAACGCGGGGCCGATGCTCGAGCAGGACGGCGCGGTGACCTTCGCAACCGTCGGCCTCACGCGCAAGGACTACGACCAGTACTACCGCGGCTTCTCGAACGCGACGCTGTGGCCGGTATTCCACTACCGCAACGACCTCGCGCGCTACGAGCGCGAAGAGTACGCGGGCTACCGGCGCGTCAACGCATGGCTCGCTCACAAGCTGGTCAAGCTGCTCGAACCCGACGACATCATCTGGATTCACGACTACCATCTGATCCCGTTTGCCGAGGCGCTGCGCAGCGAGGGCGTGACGAACCGCATCGGTTTCTTCCTGCATATTCCGTTTCCCGCGCCGCAGATCCTGCTCAACATTCCGCCGCACGAGGAACTGGTGAAGTCGATGTCGTGCTACGACCTGCTCGGCTTCCAGACCGCCACCGACCAGCAGGCATTCCACGACTACGTGACGCGTCACGCGCGTGGCACGGTGAGCGCGGACGGCGTCGTCGAGGCGTTCGGGCGCAAGCTGCGCACCGGCGTCTACCGGATCGGCGTGTTCCCCGACGAAATCGCCGAGCAGGCCAAGCGCTATGAAAGCCGCCAGCACGTGCTCGAGCTGAAGCAAAGCCTCGAGGGGCGCAAGCTGGTCATGAGCGTCGACCGGCTCGACTATTCGAAGGGACTGGTCGAGCGCTTTCGCGCGTTCGAGTTGCTGCTCGAACGCTCGCCCGAATGGCGCGGCAACGTCACGCTCGTGCAGATCGCGCCGCCTACGCGCTCGGACGTCGCGACCTATCAGAAGATCCGCCAGGATCTCGAATACGAGGCAGGGCGCATCAACGGCCGCTACTCGGGGCTCGACTACACGCCGATCCGCTATCTGAACCAGCAGTACGACCGCTGGAAGCTGATGTCGCTGTTTCGGGAGTCGCAGATCGGCTTCGTCACGCCGCTGCACGACGGCATGAACCTCGTCGCGAAGGAGTACGTGGCCGCGCAGAATCCCGACGATCCCGGCGTGCTCGTGCTGTCGATTTTCGCGGGCGCGGCCGCCGAGCTCTCTGGCGCGCTGCTCGTCAATCCGCACGATGCGATCGGCATGTGCGAGGCCTTGCAACGTGCGCTGCAAATGCCGCTCGACGCGCGCCAGCGGCGTCACGAGATCGACATGGCCGCGCTGCGTAAGAACGATCTCGGCGTGTGGCGCGACAGCTTCCTCAGGGATTTGCGCAGCATGCCAGTGCGCGGGTCGGGCGAGGGCGGCGGCCACAAATGACGGCGCGGCGACGGCCCAAAGCCCGCGCAAACCCGGCGCGTGGCCGCGTGTCACCGGATGTAAGCCGCTTGTAACAGCACCGAGCAATTGCAAGACCTGCGGCTTTTCGACCGATGCCAGGGAATAATTCCCCGTAGCGACGATGCATGCGACGCTTAGGGACCGCGTTAGGGACCGCGCGCATTGTTCCGACGTCATGGCGCTGTCATACTCGGCGTCGCCGACGGCATCGCGATTGTGTGCCAGCCGCCGGCTCACGGAGACACAATATGAAGATTGCGCAGATTGCCCCGCTGACCGAATCGGTGCCGCCGAAGCTCTACGGCGGCACGGAGCGCGTCGTGTCGTACATCACCGAAGCGCTGGTCGAGCAAGGCCACGACGTGACGCTGTTCGCGAGCGGCGACTCCGTCACGAGCGCGAAGCTCGAAGCGGTGTGGCCGCGCGCGCTGCGGCTCGATCCGGGCATTCGCGACCGCATCGCGCCGCATATGCTGTTGATGGAACTCGTGCGCCGCCAGGCCGAAGAGTTCGACGTGCTGCATTTCCACCTCGACTACTACTCGTTCTCGGTATTCAAGCGGCAGGACACGCCGTTCGTCACGACGATGCACGGCCGGCTCGATCTGCCCGAGCAGCAGCCGGTGTTCGACACATTCAACACCGCGCCCGTGATCTCCATTTCGAACGCTCAGCGTCATCCGCTGCCGCAGGCGCGCTGGCTCACCACCGTCTATCACGGCCTGCCGGCGCAACTCTATACGCCGCAACCGGTCGAGCAGAAGTACCTCGCGTTTCTCGGCCGGATTTCGCCGGAAAAGCGCGTCGATACGGCGATCCGCATCGCCGGCCGCTGCGGCATGCCGATCCGTATCGCCGCCAAGGTCGATGCGGCCGATCGCGAGTACTTCGAGCGCGATATCCGGCCGTTGCTTGACCTGCCGTACGTCGAGTACATCGGCGAGATTGCCGATCATCAGAAGGCCGAGTTTCTGTCGGGCGCGCATGCGCTGCTGTTTCCGATCGACTGGCCGGAGCCGTTCGGTCTCGTGATGATCGAGGCGATGGCTTGCGGCACGCCGGTGATCGCGTTCAACCGCGGCTCGGTGCCCGAAGTGCTCGAAGAGGGCGTGACCGGGTTCATCGTCGAGGACGAGATCGGCGCGGTGGCGGCCGTGAACCGGCTGCACAAGGTGTCGCGCGCGGGCGTGCGGCGGCGTTTCGAGGAGCGCTTCACGTCGCACCGGATGGCGCGTGAGTATGTGGAGGCGTATCAGTTGGTGATTCGCGCACAGAAGCGCTCGAGGTTCAAGGTGGTCGATTCGTCGGGCCGTTGACGCGGGATCGTTGGGACGTGTCGAAGCGAAGGACGGCGGTGCGCGATGCGCGGCGCCGTTTTTTTGGTGCGCCAGGCATGGCGCGTAGCGCCGTGACTGGCGCTGTCCGACCCGCTGTGGTGGCGAGCCGGATGACTTGGGGGTGAAAGTCCTCTGCACACCCGGCAAGGGGAAG
>NZ_CADFGP010000130.1 GCF_902833905.1 Paraburkholderia tuberum STM678
CCTGCTTGGACTAAGGCTCATGCAACGATGGCTCTCCTCCTGTACGACAATAGGGCGCGCAATTAGTTATGTGACACAGTAGTACTAACAGGATGCGGAAATACCCGCGTCGTCGTACCGCTGATTCAGGCTGATGCTTTTCCGCCCGGGAAGCTCCCGGCGGACTTCACGCCATCATTCGATATCGGCGGCATCCGGTGCATCCTGCATCCGGCGTTTGTCGCGGCCGTGCCCTTAAGCGAACTGGGGCCGAAGACCGGTTCGCTTGTCGAACACCGTGACCGGATCACGGCCGCGCTGGATCGCCTCCTGGGCGCTTACTGATTATTCTGGACGGTAGACACGCCGGGGCAGGACATTCCCGCTATCTCAGGCGGGCATACCAGAGTCGCCGAGCTGCGCCGTCTAGCTTGTCGAGAAGTGTGGCAGCGTGCGAGCACGGTATTTATGCAACGGGCTGTTGCACAAATTCCCAAAGGCGAAAGGCTTGCGCGCGCATGTACGCAGTATTTGAGGCCGCCGGGCGAGAACCCGCGCATGTTGGGAAACACTGCCTCGAGATCGCGCGCGAGCCGCTCGACGGCACTGGCACCCTCTCAGCCAGGTTCCTTCTGCAGGTCGAGGATGTCCCGTCTGATCTCCCTGTACAGTGTGACCAGCTCACCGTTTGCGCTGGCCATGGCGCGCCGACCTGACACGAGTCCTTGCGGTCCGTGTTCACGCAGCCGGCCGACAAGACGACGGATTTGCCGCGTCGTCAGCCCAAGTCGCTTCGTAGCCCGCCACGGTCTGAGCACGCCATCGGCGACATCCTGAATCACTTTGTACCTGTCCAGTTCGCGCATCGTCATCGTGATCCGTTCGGTCGCAGCCATCCGCAGCCTCCAGCGCCGAGGTACCGGCCGCTGGTCAGCTTACGCGCCACGGAAGCGGACATTTGAACTTGGCCAGAATCGGACATTACTAAATAGCCGTAACATCAATCACAAAATTTGTCGTGGCCAGATTGCAATGTCGGGGTTCCAGCAAGATACAGATGTCGGGGTTGAGGGTCGGTTTTGGGTGGTGGGTTAGGGTCGTTTTGCAGTCCTTTTATCTCTCTCTGGAGGGGTTTTTAGCACCGAGCCTCCCGGGTTCTGGTGTGTCCCCATGACTGCCGCATTCCAGTCCTCGAGCGTGACTTCGCGCTGCTTCCTCGTGCCAGGCAGCCGCGCCTTCGTACGCACGGGTTCACCGCGGTTCGTGCGTGACGGTGAGCCGGATATCCGGCGGTTGTCGCGCTGCGCCTGCAGTGCCTGGGCTACCTTCAGCGCATGACCAAGACGCTTGTGCTCCACCACCGCGCCCTGGTCGATCTCGGCAAGCTTGTCGTACTGGACACAGGGCAGCGCGACACCATCGGCGCGGATCTCGAGGCGTCCGTCCGGATACTCCCACACGTCGATATAGCGGTGAATCAGCCTGCGGTTGGCCGGCGTATCGTCAAGCAGCCAGATCACGCGACAGCAGGACGAAGACCGGCCGGCTCTGGGTGTATGTGCGCGATGATCGGCCCAGTGGCTCCGTCGAAGCTCCGGCGGTCTGGTTTGCCTATACACCCGATCGTCGCGGCGAACATCCGCAGCGGCATCTTGCCAACTTCAAGGGCGTGCTACAGGCAGACGCGTTCGCGGGCTATGCGGAGCTGTACGTGGGCGGTCAGATTCAGGAGGCAGCATGCATGGCGCACGCACGTCGAAAGCTGCACGATCTGCACGCTGTCCGGCCATCGTCGATCACCGGCGAAGCACTAAAGCGTATTGGCGCACTCTATCGCATCGAAGAGCAAAGCCGCTCGAAGAGCGACGGCGCATCCGCCAGGCACACGCCGTTGCGCTGCTTGATGACATGAAGCGGTGGGTTCGAGGCGACGCTTCTCACACTCTCAGCGAAATCGGACACCACCAAAGCGATCCAGTACTCGTTGAATCGCGATACCGCTGGATGCAGAGATAGCCTATCAGCACGACGGCGATCGACACGATCAGCAGTTTTCTCACTTGCTCTCCTGTTTCGATTTTGGTCGGAATCCCATACCGTTTACATCGGGTAGGTCTTGATGTTGATATCGGCTGCAGAGCGATGACGTGCTGATCGTACAGAACGCACAGGAATTGACTGGTTCCGAGACACGCGCGAAGGGGGTGTCTGCCTATATAACGGACGAATCCTGAGCGAAATTAGTGACCTAGCGCCATGCTGAAAAGCGTTCGTCGACTTGTTTGCGGTAGAGGGCGGCGCAGTGGATGTCTTCGCTCGGCCTACGCTTGTACATCTCGCACCGACTATCCGTAGTACTTGGCATTCTCTAGCCACGCCGCTTAAAGCGCGTCGATGTCAGAAGGCTCGCATGCGCATCGTCTATCTGAGCCAAGCCGCGCTCGATCAAACGCGGCTGGAGATAACTGAAGCTTAAGCGTACACGGGCTGCACCGCTCGGTCCATGGTGCTTTCCTTCGACGAGTTTCACATTGTGCTTCCGGCGCACCTCGCCGACCAATTCGGCGGAATCGACGCCTTCGGCAAGCGAGACCCAGAACGAAAATCCACCACTCGGAATCTCGTAATCCGGTTCGCAGAATCGGCAGGCCTGTAACAGCCTATGCATTGCGTCGCGCTTGCTCCGGTAGTGCGTCCTTAGGTGTTCGACGTGAGCGTCCAAAGACGACGACTGCAATAAGGCGAGCGCCATATTGCTGACAATGGGACTCACACCTCCATCGCATTTCAGGTGGGCTAGGCGGTCGACAATTTCCGGCTCGGCCAGCACCCAGCCTACGCGAAGCCCGGGGCCTGAGATTTTGGAGAAGCTATGCACATTGATGATGTTACCGCCCGCCTGCAGAATCTCGGGTGACGCGCCATCATAGGGCAACTCGCTATAAACCAGGTCCTGCACCAGCCGCACGCCGTTGCGGGACAGTAGAGCCTCCACCTCGACCATATGCCGGTGTGCAAAGTATCGTCCAGTCGGATTGTGGAACGCCGGAGTGGTGTAGTACAACCTGGCTCGCCCCTTTGCGTGCAGCAATGCTTGTTCGAGCAGATCGAGGTCGACACCCGAGGAATCCGCACCTACTTGAACCACCGTCGCGCCCGCAATAGAGAAAATGCGCAATGCCCCGAGATAGGACGGGTCCTCGGTCAGCACGACGTCTCCTGGGTCGATAAAAGCATCGGCGAGCAGTTGCAGGGCTTGTGAAGCGCCGTTCGTCAGAATGACATTGCCACGCGCCATCCGGTACCTTTGGCCAAGCTGTCCGCGCAGTTCGGGAAGGCCATAGGCGTCGGTGTACTGCGGTAGGTCGGAGATGCTGACGCCCGTCTCGACGGTAAGCGGGTCCGGCCATTGCAGGCGGGCGAACGTCAAAGGATCGGGAAGCCCATAGGCGAAGTTGACTGTGTCCTTGCCTGAGGTGTAGTCGAATACCCCATAACTGAGCGAAGTGCGACTGCGCATCGACATGACTGGCTCCATCGTTGGTTACGCGGCATCGACGGCGCGCTGGAAGCGCGATTGATATTGGCGGATGAACGAGTCGGCAATCGGCATTCCGAACGGCGGAAATTCGGCCGTCGCTCGGGGAGGCGTAGCCAATAGCGTGGCGTTTGCGCCGAGTGCCGGTGTCCAATACTCGCCAAAGAACACGTTTCCATAGCGTGCGGCCAGCACTGGCATCACGGGATGGAGCATGCTCAGAAAGACGGATACGTGCACCGGCCGCCACGTTTCCGGGCTCGTGCCGAAGCCCGTCGCGACGAAGTATTCGTCAATCAGATCGAGGGCGTTCCAGAAGCGTACCTGGTCCATCGCGGTGATATAACGTTGGACTATGTCGTCGTGCGCCGGCGTAAGACCGCTTCCATCGACATTCGCCGAGTGCAGTGAATCGCGGCGGAGGGCGCTTTCCCACGCAAGGATGTGCGAAGCCGACCGGATCAGTTCGCCGATCTGGAAATCGTTATTGTTGGTGCCGAACGGCTTGGCAATCCGAGCGAGCGCATAGCGCAACACACTCGGGTCGACCTGCCGGGATACTTCATCTGCCCAGAGTGCATGGTCGCGGCTAGTCGAGAATTTCTCGCCCTCCAATTTATAGAAGTCCTGGATCGAATGATTTGCCGGAAGCGGGTAGCCGCGCGCAAGCAGGCTGCCAGTCACGCCGATGGTGTAGTAGAAGCGGTTATCTTGGCCCATGAAAAACAGGAGGCGTGTATCGGGGTCGCGCATCACGGTGTCGTAGTCGACCTCGTCGCGCGCGCACTGCAGGCGGATCCCCGTCTCGAAACACCAAAGCCCTTCGAACCACGTCATCAACGTTTGCCCCGCAATCTTCGCGGGTGCTTCAAGTGTCACACCCCGGTCGAAAATGCGCGACATAGGCAGCGGCCGCAATTCGTCACGCAACCATGCACGCGCTTTACGCTGGATCGTTTGATCCCATTCACTCCCCTTGATCGCATCGTCAAGCATGGCTGCCATGCGAGGGACGTCGAAAACCGCCTGTTCGATGGGGCGAAGCGATAGCGGTTTGCCGCACGACGTGTGGCTTGGCGTTCGCAACTTCGAGTGCTGTTGCGCCAAACCGCAGTTTTCGCACAAGTTGCTGTCGGTGGACGCATCGCACGCGGGGCAGAGGCCGACGGCAAGCGAATCGGCTACGAACTCGTCACAGTTTTCGCAGTAGAGTTGATGGCCATCACGCACATCAATGTAGCCTGCAGCTTCCAGCTCGCGAAAGATGTTCAGACTGTTCTGCTTGTGCGTAGCGTCCGTTGTTCTGATGAAGACATCGGGCTCGATGTGCATTGCCCGCAAGCAATCCATTATCTCGTCGATATGCAACTGCGCGACTTCGTCAATCGGACGACCGAGCTTGCGCGCCTTCACTACCGTATAGGTGCCATGCTCGTCCGCACCTGTGACATGGTAGGCGCGGTGACCTCTCATGCGTTGAAAGCGAACGAAAAGATCGGTGAGCAGATAGACCCCGCCAATATGGCCGAGATGCAGCTTGCCGTTCGGGCAGGGCGGTGCGGGGCAAACGAAAAAAGTGCGTGTGGTCACGTTAGTCCCACCATATCGATAGAAATTTCAGGCTCGCTGCCGGATCGGCATTGCGAATCGCGTGCTCCTGATTCGGCTCGATATAGAGCAGCGTTGAATCTGCGACTGGCCGCGCCTGACCATTCACCTCGAAGACTCCCTTGCCTGAAATGAGTACCCACAGTTCATGCTCGGAATGGGAGTGCAGATTGACAGCGCCCGCCGGCACGACCTCAACAATCGACGTGCCGAACGCTGTTGTCAGGCCAGCGGGCAGATGTTCGAGCAGCCGGCAAACAAGAACGCCGTATTCCGGCCGCATCATGGATGGGTCAATCTGCTTTGTGTACACGCACATCCTCCGCTGAATTACATTAGGTGCGATAGAAAATGCCATTTGGCGGCTTCAGATCGTGGATATCCGATTCCTTTCCTTCGGGTGGGTTGTAGGCACGCTTCAGTTTGTTGTATTCCGTACGCGTGGGGCCACCAGTCGAGGCGCGCTGGAACACCAGATAGAGCACGCGGCGCGAACGGTTACTTTTGTTGGGCTGCGAATAGTGCGGCGCGTAGTCGTCGAAGACGAAGATGTCGCCGGCCTTCCAGGGCACGGGTTCCCACTTGAACGTCTCGGCCACTTCCGGATGAATCACGCCGCCGGCGTCCATCGGGAACACACCTTTCTGATGGTTGCCCGGACTGAAGAACAGGCCGCCGTTGTCCGGATCGGAATCGTCGATGCCGATGGCGACCACGGCATGAACCATGCGTTCGGGAATGTTGTGCGGGATGTGATAGATGTCCTGATGCGGACGGTAGCCGCCGCTGTCCGGGTACTTGAAGATGAGCAGTTCCTTGAGCATGCGGGTATCTTCATCGAGAAGCGATTCGACAGCCGTCTGGATGCGCTTGTCGGCCAGCAACAGGTCGCGCAGCTCGTTGTTGAAGTCTAAAAAGTTCTCTACCTTTGAAACGATCCTGCGGTCGTCCTCGGTCTTCTCGAACCACATCATCCATTTGTTGTCGCTGATTTCCCAGCGCGAAACATCGTTGACCAGAGCAGAAATTTTTTCGCGGGTGACCGGATCGAAAAAGCCCTCTACTTTTAGATATCCATCTTCGTGCCACTTGGATTTTTGCGTTTCATTCAGCATACGAACCACCTCGTTAAAGAACGGAGTTTTCAAGGAGAAGTCAGGCGGCGAAATGCGCCTTCATTCGCATGACGCCGAGTAGCACGACATTGGCGAGTGCGGCGCCTAGCAGGACGACGAGCATTGCATCGGCGCCAAAAACGTGAATCAGAACGCCACATAGGGAAGGGCATCCGAACAGACCGATGAAATAGGCAAGCGTAAAGATTTGCGAAGTCACCGGCACCGATACGCCGTGGTCTCCGGCGAGGTTCACGGCCATGCCGTTCAGGGTCGAGTAGCTCAGTCCGTAGCCCGTGGCGAACAGCGCGGTAGCGACGATATAAAGCGTCGTGCTGCCGTGGTTCAACAGGAACAGTACGAGCGAGGCGCCGGTCAGCAAAAACAATGCGTGCGCCAGTCGCGCGGGCTTGATGCGTCCCATGGTTCTCGCGAGCGACAAGCGCAGTGCCACGCTGATTATCGTGAACGTTAGGAAGAACAGGTCTGGCCTGAGGTTACGCGAGACGGCATAGGGTGTCTGGTAAGTCGCCAGCCCGGCGAAGACACAGGCTGCCAGTGCGATCATTGCGATCAGCACTGCTGTTCGTGCCCTGAGCAGGGCCAACGTGTCGGTCGCGGTAATGGCCACGCGCGTCATCGGCAAACAGGACCTATCCCTCATCGCCTCGCCGGCGATCTTGACGCAGACTGCCGCCACCGCGCATGCCGCAGCGAACAGAAGGTAGGCCAGCGCGATCGAGCCGGTATGTTGGGCGATCAGGCGGCTCAAAGGCGCCGCCATGCCCAGGCCGGCCATTTGCGTGCCGGAGACGAAGGTCAGGTACTGGATACGCGCGTTGGGGCACAGATGATGGATGATTTGCAGCGGCGCGAGTATGAAGAACACGGACCACCCGGCGCCCAACAGCAAACCGCCTGCATAGACCGCACGAATGTCCATTGGCGCAGCGGCGAAGCAGAGCATGCTGCCTGCCATGACGAGCGAGGCCAG
>NZ_CADFGP010000131.1 GCF_902833905.1 Paraburkholderia tuberum STM678
GGCCGAGTGTTCGGGCCATGGCCCGAACACTCGAACCCTGCTGCTTCATGCTTGCAATCGTCATGCGTTCTTCAGGCTGCAGTTGTTGGTAACTTCTTTTTTGCATTGGCACACCTTACACGAGCAAGGTGTTGCACTTCAAATTTGATCGCGCCCTTTCTAAAGGTGCTGAGATTGGAACCCTCCATAAACCCTGGGACATTGAGAATGCTTCATGTGCACTGGGCGACGCTGCGACGCGACCTGCATGCCCATCCCGAGTTGCGATTTGAAGAACACAGGACGGCAGACGTCGTCGCGCGTGAGCTTGAAGAGCTCGGCTATGCGGTGTTGCGCGGGCTGGGAGGGACGGGAGTCGTCGCGAGCCTGCCCGGTGCGAACCCGGATCGGGGAATCGTGCTCCGTGCGGATCTGGATGCGTTGCCGATCCAGGAAGCCAATGACTTCGCGCATGCATCAGGCGCGGACGGAATCATGCATGCCTGCGGGCATGACGGACATACGGTGATGTTGCTGGGTGCCGCGCGCATCCTGAAGGAACTGCCGCAGTTGCCTGGCACGGTTCATTTCGTGTTTCAGCCCGGAGAGGAGGGGGGCGCGGGCGCGCGGAAGATGATCGATGACGGGCTGTTCGAGGACTGCCCGACCGAGGCGGTGTTTGGCATGCACAACTGGCCCGGATTGCCTGCCGGACATTTCGGTTTGCGAACCGGCCCGATCATGGCCGCGGGCTCCCGATTCAGGATCTCGGTAACGGGCAAGGGCGCTCATGCGGCGCAGCCGCATCTCGGTCTCGATCCGATACCGCTGGCGTGTTCGATGGTTCTCCAGTGTCAGACCATCGCGGCGCGGCACAAGGATCCCGTGGATCCCGCCGTCATTTCGGTCTGCATGTTCCACGCAGGCAATACGGACAATGTCATCCCGGACAGCGCCGAGTTGCGCGGGACGATTCGCACGCTGTCGTCGGGCTTGCAACAAAAGTTGCAGCGCGACATCGAACTCATGTGCGATGGGCTGGCCGCCGCCTATGGCGCGCAAGTCGAGGTGACGTTTTTCCAATACTACCCTGCGACAATCAATACGCCGGCCGAGACCGCACTTTGCGAAGCGGTCATTCGCGAGACCTTCGGCGACGAACGCCTTAATCCGGACATTCCGGCGAACATGACATCCGAAGACTTCGGTTTCATGCTGGAGGAGCGGCCCGGCGCTTATGTGCTGATCGGGAATGCCCCTATGGGAATGGCCGCGCCCGGTCTGCATCACCCGAAATACGATTTCAACGACGACATCATTCCGGCCGGCGTCCGGTACTGGGTCGCTTTGGCACAGCATTACTTCGGTACCGTCCAGCGCAAGCGTCGGAGCGACGAATAGACCGGCGACGCCTGTGAACCGCTGAAAAAAAGAATCGACCAGGATGGGATTGCCGGGTCGAATTCCAGCCCGCTCTTCGAGGGGCAATCCCGCGCACACCCTCTAAATGGCGACCTTTGCAGGGGTGGACTTTGTCCCGACGCGCAGTTGCTTAAGCGTTTGTCGTTTGCAGTACTTACCGTATGTCAGGGAATGCGCTTCCTGTTTTTGCCGGTGAACTCTACGCGGGTTCACAACACGAGAGGACTAAAACCATGATTGACTTTGAGCCCAAGTACATCACATTCGACTGCTACGGCACGCTGACAAATTTTCGCATAGGCGAGATGACTCGCGAGCTGTACGGAAATCGCCTGCAGGGCGCCGAACTGGAGCGACTCGTCGCCTTCTTTACGGCTTACCGACGCGACGAAGCGCTCGGCGCCTGGAAGCCGTTTCGCGACGTGCTGGTCAACGCCGCCCGCCGGGCGTGCAAGCGCATGCATGTCGAATTTAGCGAATCGGAAGCGGAAAAATTCTACCTCGCCGAGCCGACATGGGGCCCACATCCGGACGTGCCGGAAGGCCTTTCGCGCCTCGCGAAGAAATACAGGCTGGTCATTCTGACGAACGCACCGGACGAGCACATCCAGAGCAACGTCGACAAGCTGGGCGCGCCGTTTCATCGTGTGTTCACCGCAGAGCAGGCTCAATCGTACAAGCCGCGCATGCAGGGCTTCGAGTACATGTTTGACCAGCTGGACTGCAACCCTGAGGACGTGCTGCATGTTTCGTCCAGCCTGCGGTACGACCTGATGACGGCGCACGACATGGGCATCAAGCATAAGGCGTTCGTCAACCGTGGCCACGAGCCGGGCACGCCGTACTACGAATACTACGAAGTCGAGACCATCGGCGATCTCGCCACCCAGCTGGGCCTGTGATCCATTGCCTTCAGTTACGCAGGGGCACCGATGAAACTCGACTCGCACCTCGTCGACACCGCGTCGGCCGGCGTCAAGAGTTGCGAGGGCGCCGTCGAGGCTCATGTGGACGCCGCCGTCATCGGTGGCGCTTTCACCGGGCTGACCGCGCCGCTCGCGCGGGGCAGCTGCGGGATGCAAAAAGCGACTGGTATCCTGCAGTCGAACATGGCGGAGGTGTTTCCGGGCGTTGGCAACGCGCGTAGCAACTATCGCCGGACTGTGTCGTCGACAGGACGGCTGACTGTCTGGCTCGCGCAGGACGGCAGGATGAGATCGATGTTTCGATGGGCCACAGGCGCCACGGCACGCAGATGTCGACGCACTGATGGCTGATGTGAGCGCCGGAAACGCCAAGGCGAACCCATGGTGCGATTTGGACTGGCCTGCCATTCCTGGACATACCGGCAAACCATCGTTCCTGCCGCTCGTCGGCGCGTACTTCCGGATCAAAGACGCCTTTTATTGACGAACAACTCCGTGTGGAGGAGACAGATGCACAAGATAAATATGTCCGAGGCTGCCGCCAGCGTCGGCGATGAACTTCAACAACTCACCCGCGCAGGGGTGTCGCGACGCAATCTGCTTCGCGCGATGGCTGCCGGCGGCTTGCTCTCGATGACTGGCGCCGGACTGATGGCGGCGAGCGGGTCGGCATTCGCGCAACAGAATCCGAAAAAAGGCGGAAAGATTCGCGTCGCGATGCAAGCGTCGTCCACCGCTGATACGCTTGATCCTGCGAAGGGCGCGCTTGGCACGGACTATGCGCGCGGGTACATGTTCTACAACGGCCTGACCGAATTCGACTCGCATCTTGGCGCAAAAATGGCCCTGGCAGAGTCGATTGAAACGAAGGACGCGACCGTTTGGGTCGTCAGGCTGCGCAAGGGCGTGCAGTTTCACGACGGCAAGGCACTCGCGCCTGCCGATGTTGTCTATTCGATCATGCGCCACAAGGACCCGGCGACCGCCTCGAAGGCGAAGACGCTCGCGGACCAGATCAAGGACGTGAAGGCGACGGGCGCGAATGAGGTGACGATCACGCTCGAAGGTGCGAACGCCGACCTGCCGGTGATTCTGGCGACCTCGTACTTCAAGATCATCAAGGACGGCACGAAGGATTTCACGACGGCTGTCGGCACCGGCCCCTTCAGGTTCAAGGAATTCTCGCCGGGCGTGCGCACCGTCGGCGTGCGCAACGAGACCTACTGGAAGACCGGACTGCCGCATCTCGATGAGATAGAGCTCGTCGGCATCGGCGACGAAGCGGCGCGGGTCAATGCGCTACTTTCAGGTGACGTGCAACTGATCAATGCAGTGACGCACATCTCGGCGCAGCGGATCAGGGGGACACCTGGCTTTTCTGTACTCGAGACGAAGACAGGACAGTACACCGACCTGATCGTGCGGGACGAAGGCGGCATTACGGGCAACGAGGATTTCCGCCGCGGCATGATGTATCTGTTAGATCGCGAACAGATTCTTCACGCGGCTTTTGGCGGCTACGGGGTGATCGGCAACGACCAGCCTGTTGATCCGACCAACAGGTACTATCTGGCGGGTCTGCCGCAACGAGGGTTCGATCCGGACAAAGCGAAGTTTCATTTCCAGAAGGCAAAGCTCGGCGCCGCTCCGCTGCAACTGTACGCGTCGCCGCCGGCCACCGGCTCGGTCGAAATAGCGATGCTCCTCCAGGCGGTCGCGCCGCGCGCTGGGCTCAATCTTCAGGTGAGCCGTATGCCTCCAGACGGTTACTGGTCGAATCACTGGATGAAGCATCCGCTCAGCTTTGGCAATGTCGACGCAAGGCCGAGCGCCGATGTGCTCTTTACGCAGTTCTTCAAGTCCAACGCGCCTTGGAACGAAGCGAACTGGAAAAACCCGAAGTTCGATCAGATGCTCCTCGCCGCCCGCGGCGAACCGGACGATGCGAAGCGCAAGAAGATCTATGGCGACATGCAGGTGCTCGTGCACGAATCCGGTGGGATTGGCATTCCGTTGTTCCTGAGTTCACTCGATGCGCATACGTCGAAGCTCAAAGGGCTCGGCTCAATCCCGCTCGCTGGCCTGATGGGCTTCATGTTTGCGGAACACGTCTGGCTTGAGTCCTGACCGGGGCCGATTGCAGTCACGCGCCGCTGCCGCGCGGCGCACCCTTTCCATTCAGGAGGCGTTTGTATGAAAGCCAACGCCGCAACGGCCCACGCCATGTCAGTATTGATGCTGTGCTGCGCGCTCATTGCACAGATGGCGCGCGCATGATGGAGAGCCGTGTGCGCATCGACCATCTCGGCCTTCCTGCTGATCTCGGTGCGGCCGCCGGCGAACTGATCGCTACGCTTTGGACGCGCGCGGCGCATTGCGCGGCCAGCTCGAGGCGCAGCGCGTCGAGGCGGCGCTTGAGCAGCGCTCCCCGGCACTGCTTGCCCCGCAGGTCGAGGTGCGGAATGTGGATCTTCGACCATATCTCGCCTGCGTTCCGCAGGCGAGATATGGTTGGCGGCTATGGAATGGGATCGGCAGACGATAAGCTCTGCTCTGCGTCCTTTCCGCGAGTGGTGGAAACCAGATCGACCAGGTTCTCATAGACTCGGGGCTGAATAAGAGCCTCTGGACGCAGCGCCTCGTCGAGCTGGGCCTCCGTCATCAACTGTCGGCGAAGAACGACCTCCCTGATGGTCGTGCCGTGCGCGTGAGCTTCCGCTGCAACGGCCGTCGCGTTCTTGTAGCCGATGTACGGGTTCAATGCCGTTGCGAGCGCGAGGGACCGCTCCATCGTCGCGCGCAGGTGCTCCGCATTCGCCGTGATACCCTTCACACACTTATCGGCGAGCGCCGTGCAAGCTGCAGTCAAATGTTTGAAGCTGCGAAACAGCGCGCTTGCCATGATGGGCTCAAAAGCATTGAGCTGGAGCTGGCCGCCCTCAGCGGCAAACGTGACGGTGATGTCGTTCCCAAAAACCTCAAACGCCACCTGGTTGACGACCTCCGGGATAACTGGATTGACCTTGCCAGGCATGATGGAAGAGCCCGCCTGCATGGGTGGCAAATTGATTTCCCCAAAGCCGGCGCGAGGACCGCTGGAAAGTAATCGCAGGTCGTTGCACGTCTTTGATAGCTTGACCGCGATGCGTTTCAGTACACCCGATATTTGAACGAATGCTCCGCAGTCCTGCGTAGCCTCAATCAGATTCGGTGCTGTACTTAGCTCTATACCGGTAATCCGTTTCAGTGCTTCCAGCGCCTTTTGTGCATATTCCGGGTGAGCGGTGATACCGGTGCCAATGGCCGTAGCTCCGAGGTTGATTTCCCGAATCAGCGCCGAAGCTTCGCGCAAGCGAGCCATATCCTCTTCGAGCATGACCGCGTAAGTTGAAAATTCTTGCCCCAAGGTCATCGGAACGGCGTCCTGAAGTTGCGTGCGGCCCAGCTTCAGCAGGCCGGCAAACTCCAATGCCTTATCATCGAATGCCGCATGCAGTCGCGCCATAGCTTCGAGCAGATGCTCGATGGCGAAGAATGTCGCGATTCGAAGTGCCGTCGGATAGACGTCGTTCGTGCTTTGTGCGAGATTGACGTGTTCATTCGGATGAAGATGCTTGTAGTCACCCCGCTTGTGGCCCATCAGTTCAAGGGCCCGGTTGCAAATAACTTCATTGGCGTTCATGTTGGTGGATGTCCCGGCGCCGCCCTGGATGACATCTACTATAAACTGCTCATGCAGACGACCATCACGCACTTCGATACATGCGGCGACTATGGGGTCGCGCAGTGTCAGCGGCAACAACCCAAGTTCCGTGTTGGCTTCGGCGGCGGCCTGTTTCACGGCCGCGAGTGCGATAACCAGGTTGGGATAGGACGAGACAGTGATTCCCGAAATTTCGAAATTTTCCTTCGCTCGTAGGGTGTGCACGCCATAATATGCTTGCTGCGGTAACTGCCGCTCGCCAAGAAGGTCGTGCTCGACACGGAACTCCTGATTGCTCATAGCTCTCTCCAATGGGGTTTTTTGATAACAGGTCAGCTGTCCGGATGCCCGACGATGCCCCAAGGCACTTCGTCGGCTCCGGTGAACATTTCAATCGATTTGCCATCGACGGGCGCGACGCTTTGAGGTGAGTCACGACTTATCTGCGGAGCGACGAGTGCGAACACGGCCGCCAGATGAGTCACGCTTTCGCTACGCGACAGCCCCCGTAGCGACCGTCGGAAGATGGTTTCGGCAAACTGTCGCTTCGCTTCGATCGTCGGGATTCGTTCACTATGCATTCAAGCCTTTCGCCTACACGATGATCAGACTGCGGCACCAAGGCTGACGATCGGCGCCGGTGTGAGCGTCATGGCGATGACGTGCTGCACTATCAGGCGGCACGTCTACGTCATCTGCAGTCCTTAGAAAGTAATCATTTAAGTAGCATATAAATCGGTCTTTCTTATAACTCGAACCGCTTGAGCTCGTCCACGCCACGTCGCTTCATTGACTGCGGTTCGCGCCGGAGCGAAGCCCGCAACCAGCTGTACGAGCTTCAAAATAACTGGATTGGACGCCGCTAGATGCACGGCGGTTTCAAAGGTGAAGCGCAACAGCGGGTTAATGAACGGAAGCTGAAGTTATCGAAGCGGTTGCGAGCATACGTTCGAACACCTCGAATGGCGAATGAAATACATGCGTAG
>NZ_CADFGP010000132.1 GCF_902833905.1 Paraburkholderia tuberum STM678
CGTTTCTCTGGCCAGCGCTGAGACCAACGCGTTTTCCGGCGGCATCATGCGACGCACCAGCGCTTCTTTTCTTTCTGCTGAGTAGGCTTTCACTCACCCTGATTTTACCGCCCCCGGACCATGTCTATAAGATTCAGATAACACGACAAGTAGTCTGACGCCGGGGGATATTGCCCGGCTCAACTGAAGGTCCGATAGTGTAACGGGGATTGTGTTGGCCTCATCGACAAGGGTAACCAGCTGTTCCAAACGGGAGTTTTTTATAAAACTTTCCCACAGTGCATCTTCCTCCGCTACGCCAGAAACGACGGCCTGCTTGCGCCGCGGCGCACCGTCCGTAATATCGCCATAGACAATCTTGCTGAACGGAAGGATTTCACCACTTGACACATAAGCTTGTGTGATCGCAGCTTTCCAGTTGAACCTGCCACGTTTGTCGGGAGAGGGAACTGAAAATCTGAAGCAACCTCGTGGTTTCCCAGCCTGATGCGCCAATACATCGAGTATGCCCGCTATCGTGTCGAATAGGGTCGACTTTCCCACACGGGCAGGTCCTATGACAACGATCAGGAGATCTCTGGAACGTCCGTTAATCGCATTCAAAATGGTCTGCAAGATCTTAAAAAACTTGGGATGCAGACACACCCATGCGTTGAGGTCCTCGATTGCTTCGATAACAGCCGGAGGTGTAAGTTTCAGTTGCGCCGCTATCGCCGCATAGTCAGGTTTCTTCAAGAGACTCCTCCACTTGGATTGCATCCTAGAAAGACAATCGAGAAGGCGTAACGCTGATTTCGTCGTCATCTTCGCCTGACCTATCGGACTGGTCAGCGCTGCTGCCCTTTCCCCCCGCGTCCACGGTTCCGGCCTCCGCGTCGCTGCCAGCCTTGTCACCGGCTGGCACAGTCGCCCCGAGTGGTGCTGCCGCTCCATCGCCTCGGTCCGGCCGGCCAATGCCAGCCGATTCCAAGCACTCCCCGGCCGTGGAACCGGACATATCGCCGTCCATTGCATCTGCTTCAACGTCAGGCGGCACATTGCATTGGTTGCGTGTATCTGGCGCAGTCATGAGAAGAGCCGACGCCCTGTTCGAAAACTGTTCAAATTTCTGGGCGAGCTCATCCCTGCGTGCTGGATCACGTTCCCGTTCGACGACAGTTTTCGCGAGCACTCTGGCTTTGACGACGGGGTTGTTGACGCCCCTCAGCTTCCCACGCTTGAGTTCGGCGATGACGCCAAGCAGTTCGCGTCTGGAATAATCCTCAAAAATATCCGCGTAAGTACTTTTCGCGTCTATCCACCCAACCGCAGCGCTCACATATACGTAAACGAACCCGGGATGGATCAGATCAGGGTGAACGGCGACTCTCTGCCGGCGGAATCGCTTCAGATCTTCAGAAAAATATGCCAGGTTATCGACTTCGACATACCCTTCGTCGCTAATCGTGCGCATCCCGCCACCCGAAGCTGGTGGCGAGCAAATGCGCCGGACTGAGAGATTGAGATTGATCGGCGTTCTGTAGCCCACACCGACTTCTGCCTTTCGGCGCGCGACGTAGTCCTTCACGGGCTCATCGCCGGTCCGAGCCGATCCCACCTCCTGTTCCACCTCGTCGAATACACCCGTGAAGAATGCGGTCAATTCAGTAAGAGTCATGAGTTCCGGATTACGCGCAATGAAGGTTCGCGAGTATTGATACAGGCTTTTCACCGCCACGGTGTTGCCCGCAAGCATCTGCAATGACTGAACGGTGATCTTGTTGTTTGCTGCCTCAACCGGAGCACCGTAGCGGGGTTGATAGGGAGGACGCCAGAGCAGATTTGCTCTCCCAAGCCGCAGAATGCTGTGCATCACAAGTGAATCGAATTCCGGTGCATTGTCGACAACGATGAATGTTGGCAGACACCCGTGCCTGCGAATGCATTCAAACAAGACCGTCATGACCGAGCGCGCGCTCGGCGCGCCAAACGAAATCGTCCAGGCGAGCTTCGCTCCCGTCGCTTCGTCGATCATTGCCGAGAGCCAAATCTGGCCCTTAATGAGTCGTCGATTGACCGAATTCTCGATCTTGATTGGTAAAGGCGTGTGATCGATATGTGCAAAGTAAACCGGCACCGTCGTCTGATAGAGACGGTTGGCCGTACCGGGCTTAGCGAATCCCGCAATGGCATAACGAGCTGCACGCCCATCCCTGGCTTCGACGAAGACGCTCAGATCGCATTCCCTATCGCGAGCCTTCGCAGTGGTATATGAAAAAACCGGCAAACCGCGCGTCTCTGCCCGCACCACGAACTCACCGTGCGTAGCACGAAGGGTCATCCGTTTCGTAAGGCGGCATTCCAGATATACCTCATCCCAAAGCTGCTCGCTCTCCGGATACCTCTTCGCCCTGAAGCCTCGTCCGTCCCATCGGGGGATGAGCCCGAATATCGCGCTGTCGTACAGCAACTCCCCCCGTTCCGCCTGGGACTGCCAAAGGGCCTTCGTCGCCGGAGGTATGAGCTTACCTACGCGCTTAGGGCCGCTTCCGGGCCACCAACTTGAAACCCGCTCAGAGAGCGTCTGCAACTTACGCTCGGCAAACTCCCATGCTTCGCGTGACACGAGCTGCATGAAATCCGGTTCACCGCTCGGTTTCGCGTCCCCCGACGCGTCTTTTCCCGTCGTATCCAATGAGAGAAAACCGTCGGTCGCTGCCCTTGCCGCCTTGAATGATTCATGCGCGATCTGATCCCTGAAAATTGCGGAAGAACGCATGTCCGTCACGTCCTGCGAATGCAGTGGGAAGTATACACGGCGAGTGACGATCAAATAGTTGAGGTCATCCGCGCAGACCAACTGGAGGTCAATCAGATCGCGACGAAACATGAATCCCCTGTCCTTTACCATCGCCACCACAGTCTCGCAGGCTGTGGGATCCATTACCTTGTAATCAGGCTGGTGATAGCGGCTGAGTATTCCTATGTTGTGCAGATACCAGTGGCCAAAGTGCTTTTCAGTCAGTACCCGGTACCGGAGGCCGGTTGGTGACAAGCGCTCTGTGATGGCAGGACTTGTCCAGTGTCCGTGATCGACTTCCACGTAAAGCGCACTTCCGCGCTCGACGCTCCTTTTCAGCTTTGAGGTTGGGAAAATATCGGCAAATCCGGACCAGAGCTCACCGACGTGAAATACAAATGGCCTGAATATGTCAACCTGCGTACGAGAGCCATTTTTGACGCTGTAACGAAGCCCCCCAAATTCGGTCGGCCAGCCACGGTATACGAGACATTTTGAGGAAGGATCATCGAGTTCCTGCAGCAGCGCTGATTGCAGGGTGAAGTGGTTGAGCCGGATCGAAATGCCGGTGGAGGGACAGACGTAATCGCCTCGTACGCCCCCAGGCTGAATGCGTGGCTTTGGCTCCAGAGGTTCCCCTTCCAAGATCGCGTGCACGAGCTCGATACCCTGCTCGGTTACCAGCTGGTTTTGTAGCAACGCATCGATCTGGTCGAAGTCAATTCCGCCCACCATGCCCCCCATCGACGACGTGTGGCAGCCCTGCACGCTTCAAGGGCCTATTCGTCCCTGAAGGCAAAGACCCACTGCATGTGCAACTTCACGGTCGCAAGGATACGCTCAATCCACAAAATACATGGATTTAATAAGGATCACGAACTACACGCCATTTGCCTATCCCACTGACGACGCCACATAGCCGCCTTTCCCTCATCGTTTCCCGCGAAAGCCTGGCGACCCGGACCGCGTCAACCATCTGGTAGATGCTGCAGCCTATCTTTCCCCGCGCCGTAGATCAACGCGCGTCATCCTTGGACCAAGGCTCTGTCGCAATGCTTTACCACCCGAACTCACCGGTCATAAAGGCGACGTAATCGGTCTGCATGTTCTTCACGAACGACGCGGCCATGCCATTGCTCTGCAGCGCCCAGACTCGGCGATAACCATAAGTCGGCTACCCGGTCACCGCTTCATGAACTTTGGCAACCAAGCTGTCGGCGTCCATCTGCTGTCCACGACTACAGCCCTGCCAGCGCGGCGAACGTTCGATCGCTGCTACGGAGTGCGCTTCGCCAAGAACTTCACAGACGGTCTTCAATAGTCCTCATCCGCAGCAAGGGCGGGCGCACCATCAGATTTTCTGCGCACCCCCGTTCCACGGCTTCCCGGAGAATTTGGTTTTCCATAGTCATCTTGCCCAAGATTCGTTGCAGTCCCCTGATTTCCTCTATCGCGGCAGCGAGCTCTGACGCACGTACAACGGCTTCACCAGCCTTCACTGCCGTGAGGCCGCCTTCCTCGTACTGCCTGCGCCACGCGAATACCTGTTTCGCGTTCACTGAGTACCTCCACGCGACGCCCGACACCGTCTCTCCCGGTGCGAACGTATCCTGCACAATTGCAAGCTTTTCTTCGACTGAGGGCCGTCGGCGATGCCCCTGTTCGATCAGAATCTCAAAACTTTCGAGGTTAGACGTAGGCGCGAATTTGGTCACGAGGCTACCTCTTTTTTGTAGAATTTCCTGATGTCGTGAGATTCAGGGGGCGGCTCCGGCACTCATTTAGTTACAGCCGCTTCACGACACGAATTCGATTGCATAATGCAGGCACAAGCGGGTCACTGGGTCTGTTATCAACGTCGACTGGACGCGCCGGCCGTTGCTGCACATCCCCAACTCGGAGACCTCGACCAAGACAGCGGCAAAGCAGGCATAGACAGGTATCACCCCACGCCCTTGCCCCTGATGCATCGCGTGTCGCTCCGTGAGAAGCGCCAAGCCTTTATCGGCTTGCGGACGCTCCATTTGCCTGAACTTTGTCGCCAGCCTTTGTCTCCGCAACCACCCCACTCTCTGCGACGAGCCAAATGGCGGGCGTTCCCGCACACGCGTCGACACCGAACCCACAACACCGCGATTGTTTCTTCGGCTGTCCATGTTCACCTCCTGCGCGATGCACCCGTCATCCGTCGAACGCAGTGTATTCGCGGGTGCGACGATTTCAAGCCTTGCTTTGGGCTGCCATTCATCCCATGCCGGACAGTTTGATAACAAACATCTATGACCAAGAAATGGTTTTTTGTTAATGGTTCGACGCACAAATGCTGAAAATGTCTTCGATCCGTTGAAATTTCAACACACACTGGATGCGATGGTTGGCATCCCTCACCCACATCAGCTGCGGTGTGCGTCAGATGCTTTGCTCTTCACGCACGATCTCGAATGCACGACGCAGAAGAAAACTCGTGGAAGCCAGACTGGGCGGCCTTGAGCACCTTTCGCGTAGTGCCGCATTCCAGCCTGTCCGGGGATCGTGCTTGAGCGTTCCTGTCGGAGGCTTGCCGTTGGTGTCGCAGGCTGATGTCCAGGCGCGCTGCCGCGTCGCTCTGGTTGCCCACGAGCCCAGAACAGAAACTATATATCGGATAACTAATTAAAAAAAAACGACGAAAAATGTACGACATAGATAACGCAAAATGAGTGGAGAACGCCGTTTTTGCCCCTCAAAAAATTTGGCATTTTTTTCGCAACGGTGGGAGTAAATTTATGTGAATACTTAATTTCAGCAAAAATAGCCGCCGGGATGGCAGTCGCCGTGTCAGCCAAATGAGCCGTCAAGCCACTCGTCTGTTGTGGACGCGCGTCAGGAGGCGACCGGTGCACGGCTTGCGCGCCTCAGAGACAGCTCCGGACTGCGGTCGAGTAGACGGGCCCTCATTTGCCCGACTAAGGCAGCCCGGCTGTCCGCCTAGACGCGACTTCTGGACCTTCACTGCCCCGCCCTGACGACGACGCGGACCGGTGCCGCACAGAACTCGTTCACCAAGTCATCGATTCACGATGGCGGGCTGTACCACGGCACACGCACTGAATCGCTGCGCAGTGCCGGCAGCAGCGGAAAAGCATTCGGGCCGGTGGATAGGCCAGTATGTAGATCGTCAACTACCTTGGCCGCGGCCACTGGGCTGACAGTCGTCGGACAACGGGGACTCGCGACGATCGGCTATCGGATAAGTCGACGTTGAAAGCCTCACGATCCTCTCCGAGGCGGCGACAACGCCTAGGACACGCGACCGCGGTCCGGCTAGGTTCAGGTGCCCTGCCGGCCGTGTTGGGTCCGACCGCGATAACGCCGCTTATCGCGGCGAGCCCCCCACCCTCGCCGGACCCGCCGCGGTCGAGGCTCCCCGTCCCCGCTTTCGTTGCGCCGCCCCGCAAGGCCCCAACCGGCCGCGACGCCGCCGGCCGGGTGCGTGGCGCGGTCGGGGCGCCCCAGGCGTGCATAGAATTGAATCAGGGTTTATACTTAAGCCGTCTCCTCCGTGTCTCCACATGGATTCCGGCCCGCCGCGCGCGGGCCTTTTTTTTGGGGGCGCCGGTACGTAGGGACGACGCGGGTATCTCGCTTTTCTCCGGACTGATCAGGCGGGCGCCGGACCCACTGCCGCCCGTCGCGACGCGAGAGGTCAGACGCCGGGCATCAGAGTCCGGCAGTCACCCGGTACTCCCGCTCAATGACAAAAAATTCGGCCTTAGCCGACATTGAGGCCGGTTGCGTTTAACGTCAGGAGCCAGGCAGATTGCTGACCTTGGCGATGTCGCACGGCAGGACTGCAACTGTTAAGGCTTGTTCGACGCCTGCCCTTGTGTGCCGACGCGTGAGCGCACGACGACGCATGCGGGCAGGCGTTGGACAAGCCTCGAGGGAGGAAACCGCGGAG
>NZ_CADFGP010000133.1 GCF_902833905.1 Paraburkholderia tuberum STM678
TGGCGCCGCGGGCTGATAGGCTGGAGGGTCTGACTCATGGCTCTGCTCCCGTTGAATGACGAGGCGGATTGCCTCGCCGATCAACATGAAAACAGAGTCGGTTTCCCTTCCGTTACCACTACCCAAAGCCGTAGCCCATTACCGCGCGAGCGGTTTAGTCCACTGGCCGAGTACAGCCCGATGCGGTCGGCTGAGGTCCACGCGTTGCGGACTTTCAGCGTTACAGATAACGGCATCCCGGGGGGCGAATTAGCGGGGAAACCCGCAACAGATGTAACCTGCAGGTCGGTTCTACGGCTAGCGCGCCGCGCGCAGTGCCGCTCTCATGCTCATTTCTATGTCGTGAAGTCTCGCGCCGAGTTCCTCAAAGCTGCTGCGCCCCTCGCCGAATAACTCGCCGTTCATGTAGATCGTCGGCACGACGCTAACATCACGCGCCGACACCTCACTTTGAAAAAGCCCTCCGTCGATCGTAATGTTGTGAATCCGTGAATTGATCACCGTCATCATGTTCAGCGCTTGCACAACGTCCACACAGCTTCCGCAAGATAGTGAAATGAAGGTCTCGAAATAGTAGTCACGTTCTAGCGTTCGAATCCGTTCAATGGTCGTACGGTCGGCTATTACGGGATGTCCTCCCACCTGGAGTATTGCAAGGACAAGGGACGAAAATTCAGGCCCTGTTGGAGTGGCGGCAAACCGAATGCCGGGTTTTGCTCCCGCCTGCCCGATTGAAAATGATGGCTTGCGTTCCTCGCCTTGCTGCTCCTCGATTACCGTCACCAGATCTGTCAACGACGCGATTTCGTTCAACATCGTCAGCATCTCGGGCGATTTTTGACTACCGTCCTGCGACACGATCAATTCGACAGGTCTACGGATGTTTCGCAGATACGTCTGCAGTTGTGACCTGAGACTGGTGTTTAACATGTCTCGATCCCCTAACGACCTTCACAAGGTTAGATGAAGAAGTGCAGGAACTGAAACAAAATCTGAACGGAACGTGCAGCGCCTTCTGCCATTTGGATCAAGAGGTTGCCGGGTGATGCTCCCTCGAAACGTCAGTGCGCTCTGTTGCGCTATCGCACATATTCCCTCAGTGGCCGCGCTGCGGCAGCGCCAGCAGCACGAGCTGCACGCTGCGGTTGCTCTGGCTGTCGACCGGGCGCCCGGTGAAGATCGGAAGGTCGGTCTCGGGCAGCTCGGCGACGAAGATGCGCGAAGCGGCGATTCCGCCTTCGGCAATCAGGGCACTGCGCACGACCTGTGCGCGCCGGGCCGCCAGTGCCCGATTGACCGCGCCGCCGCCGCGCGTGTCGGTGTAGGCGAAGGCCAGCACGGCGGTGTCCGGATGGCCGCGCAGGTAGTCGCGCGCCTTCGCGAGTTCCGCCATGCCCTCGGTCGACAGCGCTGCCTGCCGGGTCTTGAACAGGATTGGATTCACTGCTGGCAGCGTCGCCGCTGGCGACGACGGCGGTAGCGCGGCGGGCGGCTGGACGACGAAGATTTGCGCCACCGGGGCGTCTTTCCTGTCCTCCTTCTTCTGTCCGACGGCCATGGAGAACATGCCGATCGCGACCAGCGCCGCGAAGCCCAGCACGAAGGCTAGGTTGCAGCCCTTGATGATCCGATAGCGCAGGCGGGTGTATGCCGCCCAGTTGTTAACTGCCCCGAGGTTGTCGTAGAGGCCTTCGTAGATCTGGCGGCGGGCATCGATCTGGATCTTCAGATCGGCCGGCGCGCCGGCCGCGCCGGCCAGGTTGACCACCCCCACCCACCGGTCATGGGCCTCATCGGTCTCCGTCTCGAGGTCGTCGAGCCACTCCATGCCCTCCTCCGGCAGCAGATTGCCCCGCTGGCGCTCGAATTCCCGACGCAACGCCTCGATCTCTTCGCGGTCGGCGGGGTCGTAGGGTGCCAGCTCAGCCTGCCGGCGCAGCACGCTCTGGTAGACAAGATCGGGCTGCAGCAGGTGCAGCAGCAGCACGATCGAACTCCCGACCAGCACCACCGCGGCGACCAGTCCGACGGTCGCAATCGACCAGCGGAAGGTGGCCGACGCGGGGTCGAGGCTGCCGTAGCCGGTGAATGGCGTACCGGCGAGCAGCAAGCCGGCGATGCCGCCGAAGATCCCAACCAGCGTCTTGACGTTGTCCCGCATGTTGGCCTTCGCGGTCGCGTAGCTGTCGGTCGAGGCCACCCCGCCCACCGCCTGAATCGCTGTCAGGCAGCTGGAACAGGCGCACCGCGTCGACGCCGATGGCGGGGTTCTCGACGATCCAGCGCAGGCTCTCCAATTGCGTCGGCGTCGTTCCGCTCCAGGGCGTCACGCCGACGTTGACGATCTTCAGACCGTTGTCGGTGATGTCAAGCTGCGGTCCGCTGCCTTATAGCAACACAAGTGACGATGCCAGTCGCCGGCCATTTCCGTAAATTCTTCACATCGCCTCAGCTTCGATCGCGAGTGAGGAATCTGGGTCGTGAACGCATTTGGCTACCGACGCCGCGATGAGCGTGGCGCAATCAGGCTGGGAACGACCCGTTGCCGCCGGTCGGGCCGTCAGAGGGGAATGACTGGTATCCCCATAGCCGCCGTCCGCGGCTTCCGAAAGCTGCCCGTCACGGCTACTCGTCGTCGGGGGCTAGCGCGCAGCAGGCTTGGGCGCGAGAATCATCGGAACCACCTGCGCACGCGATCCCTTTCAATTGAGGCGTCCGCGTCTTTGCACCGGACCTTCGATGCGAACGTTCTTGCGGCGGGCTTTCCATGACCGGCGTGGAGTGCTGTGTTGGTGACCGGGGCGAGCTGTAAGGCGGTGATGTCGACCGGTGCACGAATGGGGGAGCGAGACGATGACGACCGTCATCACGACTGTCCACGGCACTTTTGCCAGGCAGGCGGCCTGGGCCCAGCCCGATTCGCCGCTCAGCCAATATCTGACGGCGCATCTGGGCGGGGCGGTTCGGATCGCGCCGTTCGATTGGTCGGGCCGCAATTCGTTTGAGGCCCGCGACGACGCCGCAAAGCGCTTGGGCGACCACCTCGAAGCCATCGGCCGCGCAGAGCCGGACAGTCGTCAGTTCGTCGTGGCGCATAGCCACGGCGGGAATGTCGCCCTGCTTGCGGCAGCGAACGGCAGGCTGTCTAAGCCTGTCGCGGGGATTGTCTGCCTGTCTACCCCGTTTCTGCAGGCATGGCCTCGACATCTCGGTGCGGCGCGCATCGTGAGCGCCGCCGCCGGAATCGTCCTGCTCTTCGCGAATCTGCTCTTCCTCATGCTGCGCCACCGGGTGGGGAGCTCCTTACTCATGGCATGCGTAGTCGTGACGGCCATCCCTACGATCTATATCTTCATCAAGGCCGCGGCTACCTTGACGGATAACGACAAACCGCGCTGGGTGCTCCCAGAAATGGATCCGCATCGCATGCTCATCTTGCGGGCCGCTGCCGATGAGGCATCCGCCGCCCTGGGCGCGGCGACCCTTGCCTCATCGTTAGTGGCGAGATTCTGGGCGCTCACGTCAGTGGGTGCGCCGCTGTGGATGCGTGCACTGGAACAGGACGAGGCCGACAGGGCACGTCAGACCCGCTACTCGTGGCTGCGGCGCGTCCACGGTCTAAGCGTCATGTGTCTCTTCGTGCTTGGCATCGTTCTTTGCGTGCTTAGCCTGCTGCCGATCGATCCGCCCTGGGTCACCAGAAACCAAGCAACCGCTGTCCTCGTCGCGTCTTTCGTTCTTAACCTTCTGTTCGCTTGGCGCAAGGTACTCGCGATCGCCGTGTTGGCGCCGTTATGGTGGCTTTCGATGCTCTTGGCCGGCCCGGTACTGCTTTTGCTTTCCGTCTTCGCGATGTCGTTCGGGTCGTCGCTTGCCCTGCGTCATTTCCTCTGGATCGTTTCCGCCGAGACAACGCCTCCCGGCGTGTGGATGACGGTCCAACTGGACCCCGAGAGCACGCCCCGAGGGTTTCGAGGCCTCATGCACAGCTCCCTGTATGACGATCCGCGAGCGCACTCCGTGATCGCCCATTGGATGAAAAAGCAGACGGGCGTTTCACCTGCCGCGGAGCGCAGGGTGGGACCGGCCCCTCGTCGCGAGGCGTAATCCTCATGGGGCGGCTGCGCGTGGTCCGACTACTCAGGACTCGGTCGCCGGCGGGCCTGTTTCCCGACAGAGTGTGGCAAGCCGTGGCTACCCAGCGCCTCTCGCGCGGAAACAGTCTTGTCGGCTTATCTTGAGGTTTGTTCGATGCCTGCCCATGTCCGTGGACTCGGGGTGCGCGCCGGCGCGTGCGGGCAGGCGTTGAATAAACCTGAAGGGAGGAAACCGCGGAGTGCTCTGATGCAATGGAGTCTTCGGGGCTATGGCGATTGATTGCCCGGGATGGCGAGCGGTGTTGCGGGATGCGTGGTCAGGCGGGAGGCCGGCTGAGGGCTGAGGTTGTGCCGAAGCGGTGCAGTGGCGCCATCGTGATGGCGGAACGGACCTGCAAGGGCCTGTGCGAAGCGACAGACGCAAGGGTCTGCTCGTGGGCCGCGTTGCCGCAAAGCCGAGGGTCGGGTTGTTCGTCCTGGAACAGTGACGCTCATATCTCGCCCCGGCGCGTGGGTGGTGCGCGGATCGGTGCAGTGCGCGCAAGGATATCGATGACGATCATCGGCGCGCCGCAGTGCCGGCAGATGAAGGCGGGGCGCGTTTCGATGACGGTTTCGTGAGCTGATGTGTTGACGTCGGTCGCGACGTGCAGCAGTTCGCGGACCTTCGCGAGACTGGCGCGGCGCACCGGGTTGGCGAGCAGTCCGTAGTGACGGATACGATGGAAGCCACCGGGCAGCACATGGAGCAGGAAATGAAATGAACGCGTCCCACCCGAGTATATGAGCGCAAAGGAAGCTGGATCCTCACAGGCCGATGTGCCTACGTGGAAAATACGAAGTTTCCAGGCAAACCGGAGGATCCGTCGTGAAGCTTACGCCAGTTGGGATTGACATTGCAAAGTCGGTGTTTCAGGTCCACTACGTCGATCAGGAAACCGGAGAAATCGTGAACAAGCCGATCAAGCGGGCAAAGTTTCTCGAGTACTTCGCGAACCGGGCTCCGTGCCTGATCGGCATGGAGGCGTGCGGCGGATCGCACCACTGGGCCCGGCAACTTACGAACATGGGTCACATGGTAAAGCTGATGCCGGCGAAGTTTGTGAAGGCGTTCAACATCCGCAACAAGAACGATGCGGCAGACGCCCGTGCAATCTGGATGGCTGTGCAGCAACCCGGCAAGGCCGTCGCGGTGAAGACCGAGATACAGCAGGCGATGCTGGCGCTACACCGTATGCGGCAGCAGCTGATCAAATTTCGCACGATGCAGATCAACAACCTGCGTGGACTGCTGATGGAATATGGAGAGATCATGAGCAAGGGCCGGAACAAGCTGAACAAAGAGATACCGGTCGTGCTCGAACGGATCGCGGAGCGCCTGCCTGCCGTGCTGATCGATACGTTTCGCGAGCAGTGGAACGGACTGACGAAGCTGGACGAACAGCTACGGGTGGCTCGCCAACTGCCACCGTGCCGCCAGGCTCGCCACCTGCAGGCAGCTGCTCGGTGTCGAGGCTCCCGCCGCTGCCGCAGCCGAGCCCGGGGAAGACTACCGTGACCGCTACCAGCGACTCACCGGCAAGTCACTGCGCGACTGCCCCGTATGTGGCAAGGGACACATGCTCCACATCCAAGACATGCCCGGCAGCCTTCCACGAGCCCCGCCAGGTCCCACCCATGCGCGCTAGTTGCCACCGCATCTGTTTCCGTACACGTTCGCCTTTCCTGACGAGGCCAACGCGGCTGCACTCGTGCCTTCGATCTGCTGGCGCACCAGCGTACTCCAAAATGGCGGGTGATTTACCGGTTCACGCGCACATTCCCGCTTCCTTTACACGTGATGCTTCCCACTCTCGCCGGAAGTCCGTGTGTGATCGCCCCTGCAAGACATCACAAATTACCGCGGCGGCCATTCAATGCCCATAGCGGCCACCGCCTGTGGAGCGGTTTCGCACAAACATTTTTTTGATTACCGGTCGCGGACCAGGTCCGACGACATGGCGATGCGCTGGTTGCCGCGACCGCCAACCAAAAAAATCTCTGCCATATATGGGCCCGGGCCCATATCAATGAGAAGGGGCGCGTTGAGCGTGCGATTCGCCATGTTCGCGATGCCTTCTTTGCGGCACGGCAGTTCGCCGATCTGCACGATCTGAATGCGCAAGCCGAGCACTGGTGCCGCACACAAGCGGCCGATCGCCCGTGCCCGGAAGATCGCGCGATCAGTGTGCGCCAGGCGTTGGCGCAGGAGAAGCCGATGCTGCTCGCACTACCGGAGAATCCGTATCCCGTCGAGGAAACGCTCGCCGTCAAAGTCGGCAAGACGCCCTACATACGCTTCGATCTGAACGACTACTCGATTCCACACACGCACGTGCGGCGCACGCTCACGGTACGCGCCGATCTCGAACAGGTAACCGTGCTCAGATGCTGCTCAACCGTGGAAGAAGACAGGGCGGATTCAACCGGTCGTTGCAACACCTTTGATCGAGGAGGTGTTGCATGGGACGAAGTGCAAAGCAGGTGTATCGGTTGACAGGGCG
>NZ_CADFGP010000134.1 GCF_902833905.1 Paraburkholderia tuberum STM678
ACGAAACGAAGCTCGCTGGAGCAATCCAGTCGTCAGGAAACGCCGGATACGTGATCCGTACGTCCGGTGTTGTGGGAGGACGGCGGGGGCAACCCCGCCTCCTACCCGATCTCTTTTTGCGCGTGCATGGGTGCGACGTGCCGGAGCAGTCCTAGGCCCGATGGCTAACGTTGTCGCAAAGCGCGGGCGCGGCACGAATGGGTTGGTAAAATCCGTCTCACCGCCTGCGTGCCGTTCCTTTCGCCGTCTCTCTCAAATACATGTCCCGACCGCTCGAAATCCTCAATGAAGTCTTCGGTTATCCCGCGTTCAGAGGGCAGCAGGGCGAAATTGTCGAGCACGTCGCCGACGGTGGCGATTGCCTTGTGCTGATGCCGACGGGCGGCGGCAAATCGCTGTGCTATCAGATCCCGTCGCTGGTGCGGCGCGAATGCGGCTTTGGCGCCGGCATCGTGGTGTCGCCACTGATCGCGCTGATGCAGGATCAGGTGGCCGCGCTGACCGAAGTCGGCGTGCGGGCCGCGTACCTGAACTCAACGTTGTCGAGCGCGGAGGCGGTGGCCACCGAGCGGGCGCTCCGCGACGGCGACATCGATCTGCTCTACGTCGCACCGGAGCGGCTGATGACGCCGCGCTTCCAGGAACTGCTCGAACGCACGCGCATCGGTCTTTTCGCGATCGACGAAGCGCACTGCGTGTCGCAATGGGGACACGATTTCCGGCCCGAATATATTCAGCTGTCGGTGCTGCACGAGCGCTTTCCGAATGTCCCGCGCATCGCGCTGACGGCGACCGCCGACGCGATCACGCGCGACGAAATCATCCACCGTCTCGCGCTCGAAGATGCGCGCGTGTTCGTGTCGAGTTTCGATCGGCCGAACATCCGCTATCGCATCGCCGAAAAAGACAACGCGCGCACGCAACTGCTCGACTTCATCCGCGCCGAGCATACGAAAGCCGACGGTACGACCGATGCGGGCGTCGTTTATTGCCTGTCGCGCCGCAAGGTCGAGGAAACCGCGGAGTGGCTGAAGGAAAAGGGCATGCGCGCGCTGCCGTACCACGCCGGCATGGAGTTCGAGGTGCGCCAGAAACATCAGGAGATGTTCCAGCGCGAGGAAGGCATCGTGATGTGCGCGACGATTGCGTTCGGCATGGGCATCGACAAACCCGACGTGCGGTTCGTCGCGCATCTGGATTTGCCCAAGAGCGTGGAAGGGTACTACCAGGAGACCGGCCGCGCGGGCCGCGACGGACTGCCGTCGAACGCGTGGATGGCCTACGGGCTCGGCGACGTCGTGCAGCAGCGTAAGATGATCGACGAATCCGAAGCAGACGACGCGCACAAGCGCGTCCAGACCGGCAAGCTCGACGCGCTGCTCGGTTTGTGCGAAACGGCGACTTGCCGGCGGGTGCGCCTGCTCGCGTACTTCGGCGAAACGAGCCAGCCGTGCGGCAACTGCGACAACTGCCTCGAGCCGCCGCCGACCTGGGATGCAACGCGCGAGGCTCAGATGGCGCTGTCGTGCGTGTTTCGCGCGCAGCGTGCGAGCGGCTTTCATTTCGGAGCCGGACACCTGATAGATATTTTGCGTGGCAACAGCAGCGAAAAAATCCTGCAGCGCGGCCACGAGAAGCTGACCACGTTCGGTATCGGCGCGGCGCTCGGTGAGCCGGAGTGGCGTGCGATCTTTCGCCAACTCGTCGCGTTCGGTTACCTGACGGTCGACCACGAGGGCTTCGGTTCGCTCGTGCTGACGGAGGCGAGCAAGCCGGTGCTCAAGGGCGAGCAGAAGGTGACGATGCGCCGCTACGTCAAGCCGACACGCACGCGTCAATCGTCGGGTCGTACGAGCGAGCGCGCCGATCCGACCATTGGCATGGGCCCTCGCGAGCGGGCCCGCTGGGAGCGCCTACGCATGTGGCGCACAGAAACCGCGAAGAGCGACGGAGTGCCGGCTTATGTGATTTTCCATGACGCGACGCTCGCGGAAATCGCCCGTCTCGGCCCCGATTCGATCGACGGTCTGCGCGGGATTCCGGGCATGGGGGCGCGTAAACTGGACCGTTTCGGCGACGAATTGCTGCACGTCGTAGCGGCAGACTGACGTCGTCTGGCTGTTGAGCCGGATTGACACGGGCGAAACACCGCAACCTGTTGACTCCCTTAGTATTTTCGGAATATTATGTTAGGTTCCGGTTCTTGGAATGCCTACGCGCAACTTCAGTTCGTGCGTGAGCGGGCCAGCCGGAAGTTCGATGCGCGGGCGTTTCCGCTTTGCCCGGAAACCGATGCGTCGATTTTGTTCAATTTCAGGAATAATCAATGCCAACCATCAATCAACTGGTTCGCAAAGGCCGCACGTCGGAAACGACGAAGAGCAAGAGCCCGGCTTTGCAGGACTGCCCCCAGCGTCGGGGCGTGTGCACCCGTGTGTACACCACGACGCCGAAGAAGCCGAACTCGGCACTCCGTAAGGTCGCCAAGGTTCGTCTGACGAACGGCTTCGAAGTCATTTCGTACATTGGTGGCGAAGGCCACAACCTGCAGGAACACTCGGTCGTGCTGATTCGCGGCGGCCGTGTAAAGGACTTGCCGGGTGTGCGTTACCACATGGTTCGCGGCTCGTTGGATACCCAGGGCGTCAAGGATCGTAAGCAGGCTCGCTCGAAGTACGGTGCGAAGCGTGCCAAGGCTGGCAAGTAATTTAGCCGGTCGATCGCAGTTTCAGGTCGCCTGCAAAGGCGGTAATAGCGATGGTGCCGGAATCGCCGGTGCTATCGAGTAAGTGGTCACCCGACCAGGCTGGTTAGTCTTACGGATGAATCGGGTTAGTTGGTGGCCGCGGGGCTGTAAACAGCTCCAACTGAAAAGTAAAGGAAGAAACATGCCGCGTCGTCGCGAAGTCCCCAAGCGGGAAGTGTTGCCGGATCCGAAGTTTGGCAACGTTGATGTAGCAAAATTCATGAACGTGCTGATGCTCTCCGGCAAGAAGTCGGTTGCCGAGCGTATCGTGTACGGCGCTTTCGAACAGATCCAGACCAAGGGTGGCAAGGACCCGCTGGAAGTGTTCACGGTGGCGCTCAACAACGTCAAGCCGGTGGTCGAAGTGAAGAGCCGCCGCGTTGGTGGTGCGAACTATCAGGTTCCGGTCGAAGTGCGCCCGTCGCGTCGTATGGCATTGGCGATGCGTTGGCTGCGTGAAGCCGCGAAGAAGCGCAGCGAGAAGTCGATGGCCCTGCGTCTGGCAGGTGAGCTCTCCGAAGCGGCCGAAGGCCGTGGCGGCGCGATGAAGAAGCGCGACGAAGTTCACCGGATGGCAGAAGCCAACAAGGCGTTCTCGCACTTCCGTTTCTAAGCTTCCCCACCCCGGGATTAGCTGAAAACGGAAAGAAATTCCGGGCGGGTGCGCTTCAAAGGCGCCTCGCCCGTTTGTGTTACAGCGCGATGGGCATCTCTCGCATCGCGTCATCCCAATAGAGGATCAAAGTGGCTCGCAAGACTCCTATCGAGCGCTACCGTAACATCGGTATTAGCGCTCACATCGACGCCGGCAAAACGACGACGACCGAGCGCATTCTGTTCTACACGGGCGTGAACCACAAGATTGGTGAAGTTCACGACGGCGCTGCCACCATGGACTGGATGGAGCAGGAACAGGAGCGCGGCATCACGATTACTTCCGCTGCTACCACGGCATTCTGGAAGGGCATGGCGGGCGACCGCGCCGAACACCGCATCAACATCATCGACACCCCGGGCCACGTCGACTTCACGATTGAAGTCGAGCGCTCGATGCGCGTGCTCGACGGCGCGTGCATGGTGTACTGCGCTGTGGGCGGCGTGCAGCCCCAGTCGGAAACCGTGTGGCGTCAGGCTAACAAGTACAAGGTTCCCCGTCTCGCGTTCATCAACAAGATGGACCGTACCGGCGCGAACTTCTTCAAGGTCTACGACCAGCTCAAGCTGCGTCTGAAGGCGAACCCGGTTCCGGTCGTCGTGCCTATCGGCGCGGAAGAGAACTTCACGGGCGTCGTCGATCTGATGAAGATGAAGGCGATCATTTGGGACGACGCGTCCCAAGGCACCAAGTTCTCGTACGAAGACATCCCGGCAGAGCTCGTCGACACATGCAACGAATGGCGTGAAAAGATGGTCGAAGCCGCGGCGGAAGCGAACGAAGACATGATGAACAAGTACCTCGAGTCGGGTGAGCTGACCGAAGAGGAAATCATCAAGGGTCTGCGCGACCGTACGATCGCTTGCGAAATCCAGCCGATGCTGTGCGGCACCGCGTTCAAGAACAAGGGTGTGCAGCGCATGCTGGACGCCGTGCTTGACTTCCTGCCGTCGCCGATCGACATCCCGCCGGTTACCGGCGAGCTGGAAAACGGTGAAAAGGGTGAGCGCCGCGCTGCTGACGACGAAAAGTTCTCGGCACTGGCATTCAAGATCATGACCGACCCGTTCGTCGGCCAACTGATCTTCTTCCGTGTCTACTCTGGCGTTGTGAATTCGGGCGACACCCTGCTGAACGCGACCAAGGACAAGAAGGAACGTCTGGGCCGTATTCTGCAGATGCACGCGAACCAGCGTGAAGAAATCAAGGAAGTGCGCGCAGGCGACATCGCCGCTGCGGTCGGCCTGAAGGACGCGACCACGGGCGACACGCTGTGCGATCCGACGAGCCCGATCGTGCTCGAGCGCATGGTTTTCCCGGAACCCGTGATTTCGCAGGCTGTTGAGCCGAAGACGAAGCCGGACCAGGAAAAGATGGGTCTGGCCCTGAACCGTCTGGCGCAGGAAGATCCGTCGTTCCGCGTTCAAACGGACGAAGAATCGGGTCAAACCATTATTTCGGGCATGGGCGAGCTCCACTTGGAAATTCTGGTCGACCGGATGAAGCGTGAGTTCGGCGTCGAAGCAACGGTTGGCAAGCCGCAGGTGGCTTACCGCGAAACGATTCGCGGCAAGGCGGAAGACGTTGACGGCAAGTTCGTCAAGCAGTCGGGTGGTCGCGGCCAGTACGGCCACGCGGTCATCACGCTCGAGCCGAACGAGCAAGGCAAGGGCTACGAGTTCCTGGACGAGATCAAGGGCGGTGTGATTCCGCGTGAATACATCCCGGCAGTCGACAAGGGTATCCAGGAAACGCTGAAGGCCGGCGTGCTGGCGGGCTTCCCGGTCGTGGACGTGAAGGTTCACCTGACGTTCGGTTCCTACCACGATGTCGACTCGAACGAAAACGCGTTCCGCATGGCCGGTTCGATGGCGTTCAAGGAAGCGATGCGCAAGGCACAGCCGGTCATTCTCGAACCGATGATGGCTGTCGAAGTCGAAACGCCGGAAGACTACATGGGCAACGTGATGGGCGACCTCTCTGGCCGTCGCGGTATTGTTCAGGGCATGGATGACATGGTTGGCGGCGGCAAGATCGTTCGCGCCGAAGTGCCGCTGTCGGAAATGTTCGGCTACTCGACGTCTCTGCGTTCGCTGACGCAAGGCCGTGCAACGTACACGATGGAGTTCAAGCACTATGCTGAAGCTCCGCGTAACGTGTCGGAAGCGATCATCAACGCGAAGTCGAAGTAATCGCGCGGCAAAGTCATTCAACGATTAACTTTCTGAAAGAAGAGAAACATGGCTAAAGGTAAATTCGAGCGGACCAAGCCGCACGTGAACGTGGGCACGATCGGTCACGTTGACCACGGCAAGACCACGCTGACGGCAGCGATCACGACGGTCCTGAC
>NZ_CADFGP010000135.1 GCF_902833905.1 Paraburkholderia tuberum STM678
GTGATGCCGCAGCATGCGCCACAGCAGCCAGCCCGGAGCAGGAAACCGGACATTTCTAATGAGCCAGAACCGGACATTTCTAAAAAGCTCTGACACACGAAATGGTGATAAATTATGTTATGTCAAATTGAATGCGCCATCCTTGCGGGCGGGGCTCGTTCCCGAGCGAAACAGGACTTTACGTTCCCTGCCATCTGATCGCCAGTTTCGCCGGCTTGGATATCCCGCTGCGCGTCCTATACTGAAAGGGAGCCGCGCGGAAGCCGGCCCCTGATGCAGAAGCGGACGAGAAATCGTCCATTGGGGCGCGGTAGCGGGGCCACGGAAACGCCTGTGCGAATCGCACGGGCGTTTTCTATTTTTGGCCCGGATGACGCGTCGCAAATGCCGACACGTTCACCGGTGCGCAAATGTGCGACGTGTGGCTGCGTTCTCATGGAGCGAGTGCACCGCAACCTGTCCCGGTCACATTGAATGAGTCTGGCGGGAACGACGCGTTAGCTACCTCAGAAAATTCCCGCCTATCTACCTCCCCCGCACAGCTTCAGTATGGGATCGAGGCCCGCGTCGTGCGTTACGTATTTTCGAGGCCCGATCCGGGCTTGCTGGCGAGCATTTGGAGAGCGATGTCGACGGCCCGTCGATATGTGTGGAGGCGAAAAAACGGATGCAGGCTGATGTTCAATGGTGTCGACCTGCCGTTCAGAGTTAGCGGTCTTCATTCGCCTGTGAGTGATCCTACAGCAGCCGTCGGACGTCCTCGCCTTCCAGCCAGGCTGCCGTCTGCAGCAGACCTGCGCGTCGCGCCCGCTCGATCAGTTCGTCACCTTCCCAATGTGGATGGCGCTTGCGCGCACGCAATTCGCGGAACGCCCCGGCCGCACGCTTTTCGTTCAGGTCGATCAAGTCGCGCACAAACGAGTCCGGGTGAATGACCTCGATCGCGAGGTCGTCACGCAAATGGTCAACGGCAAAATCCTTCAGGTTGAATGTCACGATTGCATCAGCGCGCGTTGCAAGGGCCGTCATCGCAACATGCCGGTCCTTCGGGTCAACCGGCAGCACTGCCTGAGAATCTGGTGGCACGTTCTGGACGAGCGCGTCCGGGAACGCCCGATCCATCGCGCGGCGCACGCTATCGATTCGTGCGGCCGCGTCGCCCGTCGTACCGCGCTCGTCAAGTCGCGAGACGAGGTTGGTCATCCATTCCGCATGGATGCGATCCGACCACCTTGGGTTGTAAAAACCGTGGTCGGCGAGCGTCAGCAATACATCGCGGGTGAACATCGGGAACAGCACGCATGCGTCCAGGACCACGGTAAAACGGTCAAAGGCCAGCCTCACAGGTCGTAGCCACCCATCGCTTCACTTTGCGCTACCATCTCATCCAAGGCCGCCTTACGTTCCACCTGCATGGTCGCCTTGTACGCAAGAACGTCATCCATACGGACACGGCGGTGTCGCCCAACCTTGCGGAATGGCAAATCGCCCGCCTCGAGTCGGGCAATCAGATACGGACGCGACACGCCGAGCATGTCGGCGGCCTGCCCCGTAGTGAGCTCGCTGTCGGCCGGATAAAGCAGGAAGGTCTGCTGGCTAGCCATCATCGCGAGCACTCTGGACAGGATGCGCAGCGTCGCCGGCGGCACATCAATGCGCGCGATGTCGCCGTCCTCCCCCTCCTCTACCAATGCCACCCGCGCCGCGCGAGCACGATCCAGTGCTTCGCCCATCAGATGGCTGGCGCTCGCAAGCAGCGCAGCCTGGTCGTCGGTCAGCTCGATGCGATCGGGGGTGGCAGTGATCATGGAAGGCTCCTAGTTGCGTCTTTAATCATACGCCGAATGATACGCTAACGCAATAAACGAATCAAACGAAATAAAGTAAACGACAAGCTAAAGTCCCGCCGGTGCAGTGCACGAAAGAGCTTGAGATATCCACGAATCCCTGCCACGACTCTCAAATCGCTGGCGGGCGGCAATCCATACTTGCTCATTTCCGTTCCGGAACGCGCGCTGATCGAACTGGCGCGTCATATCGGCAAAGGACAATCGTTGGAGGAAGCGATTAACCTGATGCCTTCCCTGAGAAATATCCGGTCGCCGCCCTCGAACAATTCATGACGCACTGCAGGCGCCGGTTCGCGACCTGGGCAAGACCAGCAACTATCGGTGGGGCGCAGACCTGCAACGATACGTGGACCGGCCTGGCGCCGGGACAGTTGGTCCAACGTGAACAAAGACGGCGAACGTCTTACGCTAAATCCAAAATGAACGAAGCCGATCCCGACACGGTCCGGTGGCCCCTTCCCGGTCCTTCGTGCCCGACGTCTGCGCGATCGCGGACTGATCTCGCTAGCCCGCAGCGCGCCGATTTTCCAGATGGTGCAAAATCGGCGGTTATTATGAATTAAATACAACTATAAAAACAGCCAATCTTAATTATGTAAACTTCACACGCGACGGAGAGTCGGATGGGAGCACCCGTCGGTTCAAGGAAATTTGTTCCTGTTTTGCAACTAATTTTGTTCCCCCCCTAACTAGGTATCCGTCAGCGGAACCCGCGTTGACGGTGTCGCGCGGTTAGATGTCGACGATCTTCCGCAACAGAGCGTAAGAGACCCGCCAATGGCCTTCCGAATCATTAACAGCGATGGACGCGGTTTTTGCGTTGAGCCGGACGATGATGCCGACCCGCTCGCTCAGATGTTTGTCAGTGAAGCCGACGGTGTCGCCAATGAAGAATTCCTCTCGCTGAGCTCGCGGTGGCGGCGACGGAGGCGCGTGAGTTGGGCCGCTCGCAGTGTCAGGAATAACCGCCGCGTATAGCACCGACCAACGCTGACGGCTCTGGCTGTCCTGGATCACCGCCTGAGTTTGCCTCAACTCCACCACCGTTCCGTGCGAAGGTGGTGCGAGCGGATCGCCCCCGATATAGCTGACCTCCATTCCCAGATGCAAGCGTTGACGTACCTCGAGAATGCGTCGCGGGTCGTCCAGCATTTTGCCGATGGCGAGATAGAGGCGATACAACTCGGCGCTGGGCGCCTGCCGAAGCGAGTCGAGAATGTCCATGAATGTGTAGGCGTTTAACGGGCGAGCGGCAACAGTTCGTGCACGCGGTTGACAGGATACGACGGCAACTTCTCAAGTGTGTCCTTGAGCCACGCATAAGGCTCGAAACCGTTCAGGCGAGCCGTACCGAGCAGTGAATACATCGTGGCTGCGGCTCTTGCGCCTCTCGGCGAGCCTGCGAACATCCAGTTCGCCCTCCCGAGAGCAATTGGTCTGATTTGCCGCTCTAACGCATTGTTGTCCGGCAGCAGGATACCGCTATCGGTGTAGCGAATCAGGGCCTGCCAGTGACGTAACGCATAGCCGAAGGCTTTCGCGAGCGGCGCCTGAGCCGGCAAACCGATGACGTTACCTTCCAGCCATTGCCGGAACTGCATGAGCACCGGCAGCGCCTCGGTTTGCCGCGCCGCGTATTTGATGTTGGGCGTGTGGTCTTTGATCCGCGACTCGATCGCGTACAGGCGGGCAATCCACTGCAGCGCCTGCGCCGCGAGTCCCGGTTTGCTCTGCGCCTTCGCGATTTCAAAGAAGCGTCGGCGGCAATGGGCCCAGCATCCGACCTCGACGATGTTTCCGGTTTCGTAAAGTGCGCCATGCCCGCTGTATGCGTCCGCCTGCAGGTAACCTTTGTACTTCTGCAGGTACCGCAGCGGATGCGAACCGGAGCGCGATTCGGCGAACTCGAACACGACCGCCGGCGGGTGGTCGACCCAGACACCATTCTCTTCGCGTTGGCCGGCGCCAAGATAGCCCCATAATCGCGCTGTACGCGTCGCCGTGCGACCCTTCTCGAGTAACGGCAGCGTCGTGTCATCCACGTGCATGCGGGGGGCCTGCAACTGGTGAGCCCGTAGCGGTGGCAGCAGCACTTCGAGCAGTTCGGCTGCCGCCAGCTTCCATTCGCACAGCGTTGCCCGGGGCAGGTGCACACCGCGTCGTGCATAGCGCATCTCCTGCCGGTTCAAAGGCAGGTGATCGACGTAGGTGTTGACCAGGATGTTAGCCAGCAGGCTCGCGCTCGCATTGCTCTTCGGCAGCGGCGAGGGCTGGGCACTTGCGGTCACGATGGTCGACTCACCATCCTTCTTCGCCGCGTACTTGAAACGGATATGCTCAATAACGGTGAGCGTGGACGGCTCATAGTGCAGCGTCTCGCTGCGCTCTTCGCCGATGCGCTCGAGCGTATCGAATGCCGCCTTCTGCTCGTCGCTCAGATCATATTCAACGCGCTTGCGCGGCAGGTCCTTCGGCAGGGCCGGACGTCCCTTGCGGGTGTGGCCTGCGACCGGAACCTCGGCGGGCTCGGGCGGAACGGGTATCACCGTGGTGGCATCGAACAGTTCCGCCTGGCCCGCCAGCCGCTCGGAGCTGACCCCGAAGCGGGCACGGTTCGCCTGGGCAATCTGGTGCTGCAGCGCTTCCAGCTGCTCCCACAGCACGCATGCCAGCCGGTTCTGTTCGAGCGCGAAGGCTTGCAGCGCGTCGGGCTCGACCGGCAATTCCGCGACAGTGATAGCGGTGGGCGGCATGGCTATCATGATGCCCAACTCGCGCTACGTTTACAAGATCGGGGAGCGTTGTATCTGCGCAGGCGACAGCGTGTTCAGCTCACGCGCGTCACCGCGATGGCGTGATGCGGCTCGCGCGCCGGGATCTCAATGCCTTCGAGCCAGGCGTTGAGTTCGGCGAGCGTGAAGCCGCGTTGCGCGAGCGCCAACGGTGATGGAAAGCGGCCCCGTTCAAGGCGCTTGTACCAGAGCGCGAAGCCGGTGCGATCCCAGTATAGGCATTTGACTTTCGAGCGGTCCCGCCCGACGAACACGAACAGATTGCCCGAGACAGGGTTCTGGGCAAGCAGTGGTTCGACCAGATACGACAGGCCGTCGATGGATTTGCGCATGTCGACCGGCTCACGGCAGATATACGCACGGACGTCGGCTGCGATCAGCACCGGCTACCGCCGAGCTGTCCGAGCACGAAACGCACGATGCGCTCGGCATGAGCACCGGTCAGCTCGATCCGAACACCGGCGAGCGACAACGTCACCCGATCACGCGAAGACGACAAAGCGTCCGCCGTCGACGGTGGAGCAGGAGTGGCTGGTGCGGCGTCCGGATGGGAAACGATAAATGCCGCGTCTGGTGTGACCGCGAGCGGGTGCGCCTCTGCACGTGGCTCGCTCGAGAGCTTCTTGCGCCACAGGCCGAAGGTACTGACGGCGAGCCCCTGCTCACGACAGAAACGTCGAAGGCCCAGTCCGCTTGTGGTCCACGCCATGACCATCTCGCGCCAGAATGCTTCGCCTTGCCGGGGGCGTCGTGCGCCCGTCGGTACGGCCTCTCCCGTTGCGTCGTCCATCGCATTGCTCCGTCGTTACGATGGCATCACCTTCGCACCGCGCTTACGTGCATTCAAGACGGGATGCGCTGACGGATAC
>NZ_CADFGP010000136.1 GCF_902833905.1 Paraburkholderia tuberum STM678
CGCCGGCCATTGAAGTCCGGATGCATGGCTGCAATCGTTACCTTCAATCCGTTACAAATGAGAGCTTGGCAAGCCGGGGGCGTCCATGCATGGTGTATGAACATTTTGATGGCGGTCGATTTCAAGCGGCGAGTTTCTGCTGAACCGGTCGATCGTCTTGCACCGGTTCGCCGTCCTTGAAGGCCACACCCTCGAGCAACAGCTTGATCTTTTCCGGGCCGTTGATACGGCGCCAAGTTTTCTCGGCTTCCTCAATCAGCTTGAATGCCAGGCCGAGGAAGGTCGGTCGCGACACGCAGTTACGCGTACGTGTCGTACGGTGGCGCACCGTCGCGAACGTCGATTCAATCGCGTTGGTGGTACGCAGATGCTGCCAATGTTCGGCGGGGAACTCGTAGAAGGCCAGCAAGCTCTCTCGGTCCTTCTTCAGCGTCTCCGCCGCCTTCGGATATTTGGCCGCATAGATCGACACGAAACGATCGAACGCGGCGTGGGCTTCGGCACGCGTCGCGGCCATCCAGATCGATTGCATGTCGGCCTTCGCGCGCGCCTGCTGCGACTTGGGCAGCGCGTTGAGCACGTTGCCCATCTTGTGAAACCAACAGCGCTGACCACGCGTTGTCGGAAACACTTCCTCCAGCGCCGCCCAGAAGCCCATCGCGCCGTCGCCGACCGCCAGCCGTGGACCCGCCTTCAGACCGCGCTTTTTCAGGTCGAGCAACAGTTCCAGCCACGATGCTTTCGTCTCGCGATACCCATCGCCGATCGCCACGCGCTCTTTGCTCCCATCCGGCCTCACGCCGATGATCACGAGCAAGCATTGACCGTCCGAGTTCTCGCTGCGCAGCCCGGTGTGAATGCCGTCCACCCACCAGTACACATAGTGTGATTCCGACAAGTCCCGCTTGCTCCAGGCCGCATGATCTTCAGCCCATTGCGCCTTCAGCCGACTCACCACGTTGGCCGACAAGCCCTTGGCGTCATCGCCCACGAGCACCTTTAACGCTTCGCCCATGTCGCCCGTCGAAATACCCTTCAGATACAGCCACGGCAGGGCTGCGCTTACGCGGGGCGACTTCCTCACGTACGGCGGCACGATCGTCGAGTTGAACTTCACGCCGAATCCTGATCGATCACGCACCTTCGGCACCTTCACCTGAATCGGCCCGGCCGCCGTCAACACATCGCGTTCCGGCAAGTAGCCGTTGCGGACCACCGCGCGCTGTCCATGCATGGTCTTGACGTTCGCGAACCGCTCCATCAGCTCTGCCAGCTCCGCTTCAATCGCTTGTTGAATCACTTGCCGTGCCCCTTGACGAACCAAATCGTCCAGCCCCAGCCCGGCGCCCAATAGACCGACAACTGCTTTTTCCGTATCCTTGCTCATGGTGGATGGTTTGTTGTTTGCTGGTTTCCGACTTCGACAATCAGATTCTCAGCTGAAACCTCCACCGCCTTCAACTTCCCGCCTCAACGCCCCCGTACACCAGATTCGACTTTAGCTCGCAGCGGTCTGGGGACGACCGTTGCGCAGATACTCAAGAATGGCTTCGCCAACGGGTTGCAGCAATGGCAGCATGGATTCCGATCTGGTCTTGGTATGGCGGATGCGCACGCATTCCCTCCTCCAATCCAGCTCTTCCAGGCGAAGTCTCGCCACTTCGCTTGCGCGCAGACCATAGGTACAAAGCATCAGCAAGATCGCATAGTCGCGCAACCCCTTCGGACTTCGGTCCTCGCGCGCGGCTTTGAGGAGCAACTCGACTTCTGTGATACGTATCGCCGAGGGAATACTCTCATCAGTATAGAGTCGAGGACTGATCAAACTCGGGGCGAGATCAAGGGCGATCCAGCCGTGCTGGTGCAAGTAGCGCAGGAAGCTTCGCAGAGCGTTCACCAGATTCTTAAGGGCGCCGCGCCCCAGTTGAGATGCCCTTGACTGCACATAGCGATCGACGTCGGTCAGCGTGAGCTTCGCAAGCAGTGCCTCGGTACCTCGTTCGCCCAGTGATTCGAGAAAATGTTGGGCAACGCGTTGACGCACGGACAGCGTTCCTCTCGCAAGATCACGCATCGTTACCAGCGAGCTGAGAAATGATTCGCAAAGTTGCTGATGAAAAGCCTCTCGTGGGCTTGCCGGCTTTGCAACTGGAGGCCAGCGGCCTTGCACCACGCGCAGTAGCGTCTGAACACCGCTGCGATGCCAGTTGCGCCACGCGGCAAGATTCTTCGGATACCTTCCGTTAGAGCGCCGGAACCGGCGCAACTGGTAGTCTAGATACGCCGTCACGTGGACGGGTCGAGTCTGTTCGATGTCGACCTGGTGCTGTTGCATATAGGTGAAGAATCGCTGGGCAACGCACAGGCTGCGTTTACATGCCTCAGCGGAGTACTTTTGCTCGCGCAGATGGGCTTCGAGCCGGGCGATAGGCTCCGGCAATGATTTCCTGTGTGACATGTGCACCTCCTTGAATGACGCTACCAAGGATCGCGCACTTCCCATTCTTACGATTCTTATGCGGAGGAGATCGCCGCAGAGGTCCGTCCAAAGACGAGCTATTGCTTCTCCTTCACATTACAAAATCCTCCGTATTAGCGGATCTGCATGTCGTGCAGCATGCGTTGGCGGAGCAGTGTCATGGCGAACCTCCAGGAGACAGGGGATGGCATGCCCGGTCGGGCACCTCCATGCTGCTCCTGGCCGCCTGCTCGTCCCTTCCTCGTGGCCCGCCATCCGATCACCATCCTGACCGAACGCCAGGCACTGACCTCCGCTTCCCTCCCACTACCGCGTCAGCGGTTTAGTACAATCCGCCTTATCGCGGCCAGCGCACCACCGGCGCATCGGCTGCGGCTTCAAACAGGGATCGACATGAGCAGACGCAAGCGGGCGATCGAGCTTCCCGACGAAACCTCCGAAGCGTTGCGTGCACGGCTGCGGCGCTTCGTGCGTGCGACCCGCGACGACGTGACCAGGGCCGTTCCGATCCCGTTTCCCACACCCGTGACGGTGCTCGCCGGGCCGCTGCGGCGGATCCGCGGCGCGCGCGGACACCGCACGGTGCCGGGGCCGGAGGCGCGGGCTGGGTTAGACGCGCGCAGCGAGGACGGCGACAAACCCTGATCAGCCTCGGGCGGGTTCGCGTTGGATGACACGGGGCGAGCCGACGGCAAAATGACGAAGTAGCGGACATGACGGATACACACTTTCACGGCGCAATGCGGTGGCCACTGCCGGCTGAACTCGAGCCGCAGGCCGGCTGGAACAACCGGTATTTCCTCGACACGGAATTCACCGACTTCCGGCAGTGCCAGCTGCTCAGTCTCGCCCTCGTGGGCGAGAACGGGTGTCCACGGGCGGCGTTAGCGTGATCCCGCGTCGCGACTGCTCGTCTTCGCGCTGGGCCACTGCCGTTTCATCTTTCCGGGCAAGTTCTGTCGTGTCGTTCATGATGTCCCTTCTCCCAGATATGGGCCCGGGCCCATATAAACGAGTATGGCGTGGTAAAAAATATGTCGCGGTGCCTCTCAATGGCCCTGTATTGCCTACCAGGTTGACGTTCCATGACGACATAATTTCAGGCTGATACTGATATTCCACTGATCATCAATGGGGGAATATCATGTTCGAGACTCTCTTTACGCAGCCACATGTTCTTGCTGCCCACAATCTGGCGCCCTGCCTGGAATCGAGGAAGCGCTTCCTCGTGCATTGTCAGGAACAGGGTTATCCGCCCATGTCGATCCGGAAGATCGCCTGGATCCTGCTCGTTTTTTCCCGGAGCATGGATCTGTGCCAGTCGGTGCAAATAACGCACGAGGAAATCGCGTTCGCCGTTGACCATCGGATTCGTCTCGTTCGAAGTGAGCGCACGAACGGGTCCCGCAGCTCGCGGCTTCTGTTCATCCATACCGCCACGGCCTGGCTGCGCTTTCTAGGGCGTCTGGAGGAATGGCATCCCGCGAAAGAACCATTTGTTCGCTATGTCGAGCACTACGTCGATTTCATGCGCGACCAGCGAGGACTTTCCCCTGCTACGATTTCAAACTGCCGCGATGAGATCGGTCATTTTCTGGCAACGGTCTGTCGCCCTGACAAGACACTCGATGCCCTCACCATCCACGATGTCGACGCCTATCTCGCGTACCAGGGCAACCATGGCTGAGCCAGAGCCTCGTTACACGCACTTGCGAGCACGCTCCGCAATTTCTTCCGGTACGTAGAAGGACAAGGGTGGGCTACCAACGTTGCGTCCGGCATTGAAGCACCGGTGGTTTATAGGGAGGAGGGTTTGCCGCTCGGGCCGGATTGGGAGGATGTGCAAAGATTCGTCGCCAGTTTTGTCGGCGACAGCACGATCGATCTGCGCAACCGTGCGATGATCATGCTGCTGGTTGTCTACGAACTGCGGCGCGGCGAGGTGGTGCGGCTCCGGCTGGAGGATATAGACTGGTGCGGCGAGATCCTTCATGTCAATCGTCCCAAGCAACGTTGCACACAGCAATACCCGCTGGTGGCAACCGTTGGAAACGCCATTCTGCGCTACCTGAAGGAAGCGCGTCCGCGAAGCGCCCATCGCGAGCTATTTCTGTCGGTCGAGGCGCCTATCCGACCGCTATCACCCGGGCGAGTAAGCAGCATCGTCCGATCGCGTCTCGCGACGCTTGGCATCGATATCCCGCGGCGCGGCGCACATTGCCTGAGGCATGCCAATGCCCGGCATTTACTCGACGCTGGTTTTGCCCTGAAGGAGATCGGCGATCATCTCGGCCATCGCAGCGCTTCGTCGACGAGAACCTATGCGAAGGTTGACCTGACCGGACTGAGGTGTGTGGCCGAAATCGATTTGGGGAGTCTGCTATGAAGCTCTCCGAACTTATCGCCCAATACGTGAGCCACAAACGGGCGTTGGGCATGCGCTTCAATTTTGAGGCGCAAACACTTGCCTCATTCTGCCACCGGCTGGATGGCAACATTGATGTGGAGTCGGTCACGGTCGAACAGGTACAGGACTTCCTGACTGGTAATAGACCGCTGACCAACCATTGGGGTAAGAGAAGGTCGGTACTTGACTGCCTGTTTCGTTTCGCCCTTTCGCGTGGGTATGTCACGGCTTCTCCGCTTCCTCGCCACAGTCCGAAATTGCCGCCACCGCTGACGCCCTATATTTATTCGAAGGAGGAACTAAAGCGCCTGCTCGACGTGACATCCGCGGCATGCAGTCCACACGTTCCGCTGGACGCATACGTTATGCGCGCACTCATTCTGATTCTGTACGGCGCTTGCCTTCGGCATGGCGAAGCCTTGCGGCTGACCATGCAGGACGTCAATCTCGACGAAGCCGTTCTGCACATCCGCGAGAGCAAATTTTTTAACTATGCCGCATTGTAAACTATGCATCGAGATGCACAAGCAGAGCGCTAACCCAAGGGCAATGAACGAAATCCGCTCGGCATCGTCT
>NZ_CADFGP010000137.1 GCF_902833905.1 Paraburkholderia tuberum STM678
AACACATTGAATACCAGGCCCCGGAAAACACTCGGCTGGAAGACGCCTGCGGAGGCCTTGGACGAATACCTAAAATCTGTTCAATAATCTAGTGTTGCAACGACCGGTTGAATCCGCCCAGTACACGTCCATTGCCTTTGGGCGGCGATGCCGCGAAGCAGGCGTACAGCCGTCGATGGGCACGGCCGGCGATGCCTATGACAACGCGATGTGCGAGTCGTTCTTCGGCACACTCGAAGCCGAACTGCTCTGTCGTGAACACTTCGCGACCCACGAACAGGCACGGCGGCGTCTGTTCTCGTTTCTGGAGAGCTGGTACAACATACGCCGCCTGCACAGCAGCATCGGCTACTGTTCGCCGCTCGAGTTCGAAAACCTGCATGCGCAGGATCAAAGCTTATCGCCGCGCGGGTTGCCCACCGCCGGGCAGCGTCGTGGTCGTGACAGGCGACCCGCCGCCCGACCGTGGACAACCCGCGATTCAACCTTATCGGGAGGTGCCACACCGCATTAAATTCAACTGCAAATCTATCCGTCGAACCGGGTCAACCTCAGTCGACGCCACCGTGATGTGTGAGCGTCATCGTCGGTGCGCGGAAGTGTGTCGAGTCGGTAATCGAGAAATAGACCTCGTACTCGGCCGGCACACCCGCCTCAAAGGTCACACCGTTGGCTTTCGACACAGTATTGGCAACGTGATGTTCGACGAAGTAAAGACGCTCCTTCTCCTTCAAGGCGGTCGTCAGGTCAGTCGCGCGGCCAATCAGACCGGCCTTGCCCTTCTTGCCAACACCGCCCTTGAAAACCGGCTTGATGAAAATCATGCCGTGCTTTTTCAGCATCGCTCGAATCTGTTCTTCGCTAGCGTCCGGACCCAGAATCTCGGGCGTCGGAAAGCCCACGAACTGCAGCAATCTGGCGCCGTGCAACATACCGGTGACTTGCATGATGACCTCAGGAAGTGAGTTGGGAAGTCGGTGTCGTCGGGACAATATCCCTCACGGGGTCTTTGTCGAACCCGTAAAACGAGTGCGGGGTTGAGCACAGGATTGCCTCGACAATCGCGGGCGCAAGATGTAAGTCCAGCAACGCGGTAAGCGTCTGGCTGTAGTCCGTCGCATGTTCAAACTGCGTGTGTGGCCAGTCGCTACCCCACATCAGACGTTCGGCGCCAAATGCGTCTATGAGTTGGTCCGTGGCATCGCGCATGAAACTCGAGTCCGGCTCCGAGCACCGATAGGCGCCCGAAATCTTGACCCACACGCGGCCAGATGGGCCAAACTCCAACAGGTCGTTGAAGCCCGGGTCGCGTGTGCCGCTGTCCGGGTCAGGGCGGCCAAAATGGTCAACGACGACTGGCAAGCCCACATCCAGCAAAGTGTTGACGAGCGGCGCCAGGTCCGACGCCTCCCTGTGCAACTCAACATGCCAGCCTAGTTTTGATAACTGCCGCCAAAGCGTTACATATGGCGCCGAGCCCAGCTTGGGGAGCGTCTGTCCGACAAGGTTGAGACGCACGCCCGTCACACCCTGACAGTTCAGTCGCTGCAGGTCGTCTTCTGAAATTTCGGGGGACACGACTGCTACACCTCGCAGCCGGCTAATGTCGCTGGTCAGCGCCTGTAAAAGATGGCTGTTATCGGTGCCGAGAAAGCTGGGCTGGACAAGGACGGCATTGCCAATATCGTTCTCGTCCAGAAGCTTCAGGTAGGCGTCCAGCGTTGCGTCATAGTCGGGTGCGTAGCGCCGTCCGTCCGCCAGCGGCAGAGTCCTGGCAAACACGTGCGCGTGCGTGTCAACGCGCGGCAGCCGTGGCCGCCCGATGGATGGGGCCTGAGTCATCGCTGGCTCCGGTGATGGTCAAGCGCTAATTCGGCGTCGGCGACCAGTTGTGAAGCCTGCTCGACGCCGGACGGCCGCAAGCGCTTGCCGCGCGTTTCGGGAAGCAACAACACGGCAACCATCGCCAGCCCGTACGCAATTGCGGCATCGATACCAATCGCTGCTCCCAGCGACATCGAATGACTCATGTACCCGACCAGCACCGGGAAACCCGCCGAGGCGATGCGACCGAAGTTGTAGCAAAAGCCGACGCCTGTCCCGCGCATGTCCGCAGGATAGAGTTCGTTGAAAAGTGCGCCCAGGCTGGCCGGGATGCCGGCGGCGAAAAAGCCTAGCGGGAAGCCCAGAACAAGCATCTGCGTGTTGCTCAAGGGAAGCATCACGTAGGCGAGCACAGTGACGATGCAAGAAAATGCAAAGAATGCGATGTTGCGACGCCGTCCGATACGGTCGAGCAGGTAAGCGCTCGCCATACAGCCGCACCAGAAAGCCACGATAACAACCGCAAGATACCCACCGGTGTTGAGGACCGACAGATGTCTTTCCTTGGAGAGGAAGGTCGGCAGCCAGGTCATGATGGCGTAGTACCCGCCGTGTGCGCCTGTGCCCAGAATCGCCCCGATAACGGTGGTCTTGATGACGCGCGGCTGGAATACTTGCGCGATTTGCCCCCACACAGAAACCGCTGGTTCAGCGCGAGACGGCTCAACGCGCACAGGTTCGCGGAGATTGCGGCGGACGTAAAGGACGAGAAGCGCGGGCAGCAGGCCAGCACCGAACATGACACGCCACGCCGTGTCTGACGGCAACCACGAAAAAGCTGCGGCATACAACAGCACTGCGCCGGCCCAGCCGACAGCCCAGGCGCTCTGTACCGCGCCCATGGCCTTGCCGCGGTGTTCCGTCCGGATGGTCTCAGCCATCAACACGGCGCCTGCAGCCCACTCTCCGCCGAACCCGAACCCTTGCAGGGCCTTCAGGACCAGTAGTTGAGGAAAACTCTGGGCGAAGGCACAAAGGAAAGTGAATCCTGCAAACCAGAGAATCGTAATCTGCAGCGTCCGCACCCGACCAATCCTGTCGGACAAGGCGCCCGCCAGCCAGCCGCCCATCGCCGATGACACCAGTGTCACGCCGCTGATCGCGCCCGCCTGGGTGTGGTCGATGCCGTACGCTGCGATGATTGCGGGGATTGCCAGGGTAAACATCTGCACATCAAGGGCATCGAGGCCCCAACCCGCGAAACATCCCCAGAAGGTGTTTCGTTCGAGAGGTGTGCCTTGCTTGTACCAGGTGAACATCGCCGTCTCCAAGGTAAATTCATATATTCATGTATATGACTATATGTTTAGTTTAGGCGCTTCGACGAAGAAGTCATTGGGGATTTACCCTTGTTCCGGCAGATGTTGTACAGTGACTATTCCTGTGAACAACTATATGAATCATGGATATGCAGTCGTTCTCGGCCAGGCCAGACAGTCGATTGCCGCGATACCAGCAGCTACGCGATGACCTGGTGCGCCGCATCGCGGAGGGCGAGTGGGCGCCAGAAAAGGCAATCGACACAGAGGCGGAGCTCAGCCTGTTTTATAACGTGTCGACCGGCACACTTCGGAAAGCCATTGATTTGCTGGTGGCCGACGGGGTACTCACCCGCACCCAGGGAAAGGGGACCTTTGTCCGGCGCCCCCGCTTTGATTCGTCGTTGTTCCGCTTCTTCCGATTCAAGTCAGCTGACGGGAAGCCGGTCCGACCGACGGCGAAGGTGCTCAGCCGCGAGGTCGTCAAGCCAAACGAGACGATTCGCTCAACCTTGCAGATGAAGGCGACGGAGAAGGCTGTTCATCTCTCGCGGGTACGACTGATTGAGGGACAACCCGTTTTGTCGGAAGAAATATGGCTACCTCGAAGCCGTTTCGAAGCGCTGGCGACTCTTCCCCTTGGTGGCTTCGAGGATTTGCTTTATCCACTCTACGAGCGGCTTTGCCGTCAAATCGTCGCATCCGCAACCGAGATTCTGAACGTCGAACAGGCGACGGACGCTGATGCAGCGCTCTTGCATATCGACGTTGGCAGCCCGGTAATCCTTGTGCACCGTGTGGCATCCGATTTCGCCGGGACGCCTATTGAATGGCGCACCACGCGTGGTGCTGCTGCAGCGTTCCAGTATCAGGTCGATATTCGCTGACAACGCGACTTCCTCGCCGCGTTTGGTGCTGTCATAGGGACCGACAACGCGAACTGACTTTCTGTCACCGGCAGGTCGCATTTTTCCTGCGACTTTCAGGCTCTACACCTCGTTCGCCGAATACATCACTGGTCGCCAGCTGCGGCCGCAGCTCGCTTGCGTGCGCTCGTTCGGGTTATACCTCATTGCAGCCCGACCTCGAACATACAAACATATACATGACTATATCAATCTGCTTGTTTTCGTCTGACTGACCGTTTTCGAAACGCCAGTCGCGCGGCAGCGGGCATGGAACTTGGAGCGAACATGTCTACGTCCGTAACACGTGAGCAGCAGGTAATGAAGAAAATGGCATGGCGGCTGATGCCGCTGCTGATTGTCATGTTTCTCATCGCATTCATCGACCGGCAGAACGTCGGCTTCGCGAAACTGGAAATGGTTCAGGCACTCGGCATGACGGAAGCCGCGTATGGCCTCGGAGCATCGCTGTTTTTCATTGGCTACCTGCTGTTCGAGGTGCCCAGCACACTGGCGCTACATCGGTTTGGGGCCCGGACGTGGCTCGCTCGCATCATGATTACGTGGGGCGTCGTTACAGTGCTAATGGCGTTCACCAGGTCCCTGCCAGCTTTTTACTCGTTTCGGTTTGCGCTGGGTGTTGCTGAAGCCGGGTTTTATCCAGGCGTCATTTACTATCTGACGCAGTGGTTTCCTCAAAGCTACCGGACACGTGTGCTTGGCCTTTTTACCCTCGGCAGTTCGCTGGCAAACATGCTTGGCGCGCTGGTCGGAGGGCTGCTCCTTTCCTTGGGCGGAACACTGGGACTGGCGGGTTGGCAATGGGTCTTCCTTGCCACCGGTCTTCCGGCAATACTGATTGCCTTCGTAGCGCTTAAATATCTACCGAGCTCCGTCGAGGAAGCCAACTTCCTTTCTCAGGATGAGAAGGACATTGTGGTCGCAGCGCTTGTGCGCGAAGCGTCCCCGGAAGCAAAGGAGTCCCGGCCATGGGCGGCATTGCTTGACCCGAAGGTTCTCATGTTCGCAGCAACCTACATGCTGATGTCGACGTCGCTCTACGGCGTTACGTACTGGCTGCCCACGTTGGTTAAGAGCTGGGGCGTTTCGTCGAGCGTCAATGGCCTGCTTAACATGATTCCGTGGGCACTCGCGGCTCTTCTCCTGCTTTGGCTTCCCGGGAAGCTCAAACGTGAACAGGTGGTGTTAAAAGCAATGGCCATAGTCGCCGGCATCGGCGTCGTATGCTTTGCATCGAGCCTCGTGTTGCCGAC
>NZ_CADFGP010000138.1 GCF_902833905.1 Paraburkholderia tuberum STM678
ACCATTTGCGCCCGAAATTCCGCCGGGTACGGGGTACGATGCTTGGCCATAATCGGCACCTCCTTCTCCAAAGGATAGATGTCCGTTTTTGCGGGTCAACTTCAGCCGCGTCCGGGTTCCAGCACCGGGACGGGCGTGTCATCCGTATGGATTTTCTGCGCCTCACGCACATACCGGCCAACGGCATCCGCCAGCGGCTGCAGCAGTGCGGCGCACTCGCGAACCCACGAGGCCAGCGTGGCACGGTCGAGTTCAATGCCGGCACGGCGATAGATTCCTGCCTGCCGGTATAACGGCATATGGTCAGCGTACCTGGCGACCATCACCTGTGCCAGCAGGCCGGCTGCGGCCATGCCGCGTGCGATCGGGCGCGACGGCGCCGCCTCCTGGACGACCTTCGCACAACGGCTGCAGCTCAGCCGGGGGCGCACATGGCGAATCACCCGGAAGTACCCCGGCACGTAGTCCAGCATCTCGGAGGCGTCTTCACCCAGCTTGCGCAGTCGGCCACCGCATTCGGGGCAGTCGCAGCCCTGTGGCCTGTGCTCCACCACCTCGCGTGGCAGGTGCGCAGGGAATTCGCGCGAGCGGCGGCGCAGTGGAACCACCGGCGCTGTCGTGTCTGCGGGTTCATCCGACGCCGCTTCTGGCGCCGATGCCGGCACGGCACCCTGTGGCGGCAGTGTCCCGTCACCCAGTGCGAGCTGCAATTGTCCCGTCAGTTCTGCCATGCGTTCCGACGAGCGCCCGTACTGCCAGCGCTTCAGACGCGAGATCTCGGCGAGCAGGCGCGCGATGGTTTCTTCGCGCGAAACAAGCATGCGCTTGAGTGTGTCGATGTCGTCGGGGAGTCGGTTGACTGGCATGTCTGGGAGTTTACCAGGCACGTTCAGAAGTGGGGGCAAATTTACGCGGCGCATGTGGGCTTCCACGTCCGTTCGGGGCGTCGCCAGTCGATGCCTTCGAGCAGCATCGACAGTTGTGCCGCCGACAGATGGATGCATCCCGCGTCGGCCTGCGGCCAGATAAAACGGCCTCGCTCCAGGCGCTTGACGTACAGGTTCATTCCATCGCCACTCCACCACAGCAGTTTCACCAGATCGCCCCGGCGACCACGGAAGGCAAACACGTGGCCCGAGAACGGGTCTTGCTCAAGGGCCACCTGCGCCAGTGCAGCCAGACCATCCATGCCACGGCGCATGTCGGTGACGCCTGCGGCGAGCCAGATGCGGGTGCCGGTCGGCAGCGCGATCATGCCGGCCTCAGGCAATGCAGCACCAGTCGCAGCTGGGCTGGGTCTACCTTCCCGCTCACTCGCACGCGTGCGCCATTGAGCTCGATCTCGATACCTGAAGTCGCGGCTTCCTGTGCGCGCAATGGCAATTGCGCTGTCGGCACCGGTAGCGACGAAACCGCCATCGAATCATCCGGCGACATCGCCACCGGAACGAACACTGCCGTCTCGCTCACCGTCCTGTTGTCCAGCAGACCAGCACGGTACTGCCTGCGCCACTTGAACACCATGTTCGGATTCAGACCGTGCGACTGCGCGAGCTTTGCCACCGAGATGCCCGGCTCGCACGCTGCCATCGCAACTTCACGCCTGAATTGAGGCGCGTAATTCGGCCGCCCCTTGCGGCTCCCGGCACAGTCGATCTCTGTCATCAAAGTGGTCCCCACTACTCGAAGTGATGGGCATCACTTTGGACACTCTCAACGTCGACGTCGATACGGCCTTCAAATGACGCTTACGAGGCGGGCGGAGGGTAAGCACCTCACGACGACCGTCGTAGACGACGGCGAGAAGCGACATCAAAGTGGTGCCCATCATTTTCGATTTGATGGACATCACTGTGACAGAGTCGGAAGCCAAGTCGGGTAGCCGCAAGGGGCGCCCGAATTATGATCGCGAATTTCGACGCCGTCTTGCGGCCGCTGCATGCGAGCCCGGTGCATCGGTCGCGAAGCTGGCGCGGGACAATGGCATCAATGCAAATATGCTGTTCACCTGGCGGCGTCGCTATCGCGAGCAATTGCAGGCGGAAACGACGTCGCTGATTCCCGTGGCGGTGGTCCATGAAACGCCGCCGCAGCGCGTGACGATGCCCTCGGATGCAGGGGCCGTCGGCAACCGGACTACACGAGCCGGGACAATCGAGATTCGATTCGGTGACCTGGTAGTCAAGGTGGACGGCATCGTCGACGCCGATACCCTACGGGTCATACTGGGGAGCATGCGATCGTGATCTCTCTTCCCACGGGTACACGCGTCTGGCTGGTGGCAGGCGTCACCGACATGCGCTGCGGATTCCAGGGGCTGGCGGCGAAGGTGCAGACGGCGCTCGAGGACAATCCGCTGGGTGGCAACGTGTTCATCTTCCGGGGCCGGCGCGGCGATCTCGTGAAGGTCATGTGGGCGACCGAGGACGGGCTCTGGCTTCTTGCGAAGCGGCTTGAGCGGGGCCGCTTCGTCTGGCCGCAGGCCGATGGCGGCAAGGTCCATCTGACGGCGGCGCAATTGTCGATGTTGCTCGAAGGCATCGATTGGCGGCAGCCGCGTCGCACCGCTGCACTGTCGATGTTGTAAACTGTCAACGCCGACTGAAACCTGACCCACGTTTCGAGGTTTCGCCGAAGTAAATCTGACCCACCCGGGTCCTGTATCACGCGGCTACTTTCGTGCTTGCCCGCGTGCCTGTTTGCCCCGCCTTTCTTTTGTCCTTCAGTCGATAGCTCTCGCCGCTGATTTGCACGATATGAGCGTGATGCAGAAGCCTGTCGAGCATCGCCGCTGTCAGCGTCTGGTCGTCGGCGAAGGCTGTCGCCCATTGCGTGAACGGCAGGTTGCTGGTCAACACGATTGAGCCGCGTTCGTAGCGTTTAGCGACGACATTGAAGAAGAGGTTTGCCTCCTCACGCCCGAATGGCAAATAGCCGATTTCATCGATGACGAGCAGCCTCGGTCCTATCACCGCGCGATTGAAGAATTCCCGCAAGCGGTTCTGCTGCCGGGCGGCGGCCAATTGCATCATCAGGTCGGCGGCGGTGATGAACCGCGTCTTGATGCCCGCCTGCGCCGCGCGGTACGCAAGCGAGGTCGCAATGTGTGTCTTGCCGACCCCGGATGGCCCGAGCAGCACGACATTCTCGGCCCGCTCAATGAACGCCAGACTCGCCAGCTCCTGAATCTGAGCACGCGGTGCGCCGCTGGCGAAGCTGAAGTCGTACTGCTCCAGCGTCTTGATGCCGGGCAGCGCCGCCAGCTTCGTTAGCACCTGACGCTTGCGCTGCTCGCGCGCACCGAGCTCCGCTTGCAGAAGCTGTTCAAGGAAATCGGCCATACTCGAATCGGTCGTCGCAGTGCGTTGTGCGAGCGGCGCCCAGTCGGTGGCGATGCAGTCCAGCTTCAGCTGTGCACACAGTCCGGCAATCCGTTCATGTTGCAGATTCATGCTGCGACCTCCAGCAACGCGTCGTATACCGCCAGCGGATGCTGCAGGCTCTCACGCGGCAGCACGCGACGGTTGTCCGGCACAGCAAGCGCAGGTGCCTGCACCGGCAACGGCAACGGCAACGGCAGAAGCGCCGCCTGCTCGGCAGCAAGCCTCACTGCCGGACGCTCGCCCGTCGTCGCATGACGGCGCGTGTTGGCAACCTCCGCCAGCCATCGACCGATATGCGCGTTGGCGGCCTCTACATCCAGCCTCAAGCCCGATGACCTGAGCGTCGCGGCAAGCGGCACAACGAAGCTCTCCTTCAGATAGCGGTTGAACCGTTCGACCTTGCCCTTGGTCTTGGCGCGATACGGACGACACACCTTCGGCGTGAAGCCGTAGGTCTCAGCCAGCGCAAGCAGCTGTGGGTTCCAGCGATGCTCGCCTTCGCCGAATGCATCGCGCTCGATGACCACCGACTTCGCGTTGTCGAACAGCACATGCTCCGGCGTGCCGCCGAAGTAGACGAGCGCCTCACGCAGGCATTCGCACAGTGTCGCGGCATCCTCACGCGCGGTGAACCGCACGAAGCTCGCGCGGCTGTATCCCATCGTCGCGACCAGCGCGAGCAATGGCTCGCGTCCTCGCCGGATAACCGTGAAATCGGCTTGCATCTGCTTGCCGGGCGCGGTCTCAAAGCGCACCACTGGCTCGGCCTCAGAACGCTTGTGGGGCACCAGAAACGCCTTGAGCTGACTGATGCCACCTTCGTATCCCGCCTCCTGCAATTCGCGTAGCAGAACCGTTGCCGGAATCCAGTGCGGCCGCGCGGCGGCGACGCGCTCCAGCAGATAGTCCTTGAACGGGTCGAGCTTCGTTGCTCGCGGCTCACGCTGGCTGTAACGGCTTGCCTGCTCGTTCCTCAGATAGCGTCGCACGGTGTTGCGCGATAAACCTGTCTGCCTCGCTATCTCACGCACCGCCGTCCCGCGCCGGGCCAATACCTTGATTTCCACTGCTTGCTCCTGAGTCAGCATCGGCGGCAAAAGCCGCCATCGTCTCCCAGGTGGGTCAGGTTTACTTCGGCGCCAGGGTCATTTTTACATCGGCGCTAACAGTAAACCGAGCAGAAGACTCGTAAACTGCGCCGCATGTCGAACGGCGCCGAACTTCCTGACGATGTTGCAACCCTGCGAGCCTTGCTGGTCGAGGCTCGTGCCCAGCTTGCCGAGCGCGATCTGGAGATCGAGCAGCTCAAGGCGCAGCTCGACAAGCTTAGGCGTATGCAATTCGGGCGCAAGTCCGAGCAGTTGGACCGGGAGGTTGCACGGCTCGAAACCGCGCTCGAGGACTTGACGGGCGAGCGCGGCGTCTCTGATGTGCGGCGCGCCCGCCAATCAAGCGCGAGCACGCCTGTGGGCAACGCATCGCCGAAAGAAGCGCTGCCGCCGCATCTGCCACGCGAAGAACGTGTACTGGAGGCTGACGCAACGTGTCCGAAATGCGGCAGCGCGATGCAGCCTCTCGGAGAAGACGTGTCCGAGCAGCTCGCCCGCGTCGCGGCAATGTTCAAGGTGATTCGCACGATCCGGCGCAAGACGGTCTGTCCGTGCGGCCACCACTTCTCGCAGCCGTCCATGCCCGGCCTGCCGATCACGCGCAGCATTGCCCATCCGAGCCTGCTGGCCGACATCCTCGTCTCGAAGTACGCTGACCACGCCCCGTTGTACCGGCAGTCGCAGATTGCCGCGCGCGACGGCGTGAAGAGAAGTGGCGCCGTTGGTTCGGACAGTCAGATCGAATTTATAAGTGGAAGAGCCGGGGTCATCAAGCTGCCGATTTGATCGCTGGCAGCGTC
>NZ_CADFGP010000139.1 GCF_902833905.1 Paraburkholderia tuberum STM678
TGGACCGCTAAAGCTTCCGACATTCTGGCGAAAGTCACGCGTGCCCGCACCAAGCTGAATAAGATGCAATCCGTTTGACGCAGACCACTAGAATCCGGATGCTTTGAAGGTCAAAATGGCTCAAAGCCAGCCGTGGCAAGAGATTCCAACGACATTGAGTGTCGAGGAGTTCGGGCAATTTGTCTGGCCGCATCTGAGCAAGGGCCGTCGCAGCCCCGCGCGAAAGCTCAGCGCGCATGCGATGTTCAACTACATCCTGAAGGCGCTCTATCTCGGCTGCCAGCGGTGATCCAGCGCAACGCAGCCTTACCGGTCCCGTGTGCCAGACTGAGCGCTTACAGATAGTCGCTATTTGTAGCAACGATCGATCCTGCCTAACAGGTTCTCGGGTGTCGCTGGTATCCTGCGGGCCTGCGCAGTCGCGAAACTAGACAGTATGACTCTATATAAACACCTCCCCTTTTTGCGAAGGTTTTTCGTGTGCATGACTTGATGGGGCGGTTGCTGCTTTATATCCGGCCTGTTGCAGCCAATCATTCGACTGGGGGGGGGCGATGAAATCCGCTGACTCCCACCTCATTTCCGTGTCGAGCTAGTGTCGTGAGTTAGAAGTTCGTTGAATCAATTCCCTGTTCTCTCCGGAATGACGAAATGCTGATTGAAGAGCCGCTCGGACTCGCGCAATCCTTCTTCGGTAAAGATCACGGACTTCGTCTTGTTAACAGGGTCTTCGATGTAGCCTCGTTCGTAGAGTCGGTTCAGCACATCCCAGTCGAAGCTCTTCCATGCGCGGTATCGGTCATGCAGGGTCAGGTAGAGAAGTGCCCGGGCGACCTCATCAATTGCATCGGTATTGATATTCATGATGCTTCTGCCGCGGCTTTCTGGACCCGCATACAAAACCGTTCGAGGCTGGCGAGGATCTCATCAGCCGATTTGCTCCAGACAAACGGTTGGGGATTAGCGTTATAGACGTCCAGGTAATGACGGATCGCGCCTTCGAGTTGGCGTGTCGAGCAATGCGTACCGCGTCGAAGGTATTTTTCAGTGAGCGCGGCGAACCAGCGTTCGACCTGGTTAAGCCACGACGCCGAGGTGGGCGTGAAGTGAACATGGAAGCGAGGATGACGAGCGAACCAGGCTTTGATCGAGGGCGTTTTGTGCGTGCCATAGTTGTCCATCACCAGATGCACATCCAGGTAAGGCGGCACGGTGGCTTCGATGGTGCGCAGAAAGCGCACGAATTCGCTGCTGCGATGGCGCCGATGTACCTCGCCGATCACTTCACCGGTAGCGATGTCCAGCGCCGCGAACAGGGTGGTCGTGCCGTGGCGCATGTAATCGTGGGTGCGTCGTTCAGGGATGCCGGGTGCCAGCGGCAACATGGGTTGCGTGCGATCGAGCGCCTGAATCTGGCTCTTCTCGTCTACGCACAGCACCATGGCCTTGAGCGGCGGGTCCAGGTAAAGCCCGACGATATCTCTCACCTTGTCGACGAACATCGGATCGCTGGAGAGCTTGAACGTTTCCTGCCGGTGCGGCTGCAAACCAAAAGCACGCCAGATCCGCGTGACCGCCGTTTGCGACAATTTCATCTCGCGAGCCATTGTGCGCGTGCTCTAGTGAGTCGCTCCGGGAGGCACGGACTCGAGCGTCTTCGCGATAACCGCATCGACGCGCGCGTCATCAATCGTCCTCGGCGCGCCGGGCCGAGGTGCATCGAGCAGTCCGTCCAGACGATGGATCACGAACCGCGCCCGCCACTTCGAAACCGTCTGCTGAGTGACCCGCTGTTTCGCCGCAACTGTCCTGTTGTCCATGACATCGGCACAGGCCAGCACGATGCGCGCCCGCAATGCCAGGGCCTGTGCGGTCTTGCGTCGCATCGTCAGCGCTTGCAGTTCTTCGCGCTCCGATTCGCTCAGCACGAGTTCCCCTTTGGGCCGTCCGCTCATCGTCGCCTCCTCGTATCAGGTGCCACACAGGACACTTTAGTACGTGATCGGCATGCTTCGCTTCTTCCAGCACATTGATCGTGCGCTGGCGCGTTGGGCAGTGCGCAAGTACAAGACTCTTCACGGTCGTCATCGACGCAGTGCGGAATGGGTGCGCAAGATGCAGGTCGCAAACCCGTCGTTGTTTTATCATTGGCGTGTCGCTGGATCAAAGGTCGGATAACGGGTTGTGCCACGAACGTGTTTGCATTCTGAACACGATGCTGTACTCGAGATGGAGGAAGACCCTCCGAGGTCGGTTTGCAGGAACTGACTTCAAACAGCCGTAAGCTGCTTCAGTCGGAAACGCTGCGGTGGTGAACGTTACGGTCAAAAGGCGTGATCAAACACGTCATGTATGGATTAGAGCGCGAATATAACGGGAGCTTGAAGAAGCGCGGAAAGATCAGCCTCTATTTCCATGAGGGTGATCTCAAGTCGCAATTCATTACAGCATCGCCGTACGTGCGTGGAGTCTCGGGCAGGCTGCCGTTATACACCCGTGCGTACGTTGAACTGCTCTATACTGTGGCGCGACAATCTGGATGAGAGACGCATTGACTCAGGTTTTTTGTTACCGGGCGAGGGTCGTTGCCTCATGTAATTTGCTACCCGTCAGCATGCAGGCGGGAGCGACTTATGACGAGGCGGCTCAGCATGACAACACGACAGGAATTGACTGAAGCAGTCGGCGAGCGGTACCGCCGTTCTGACCAGAATGAGAAACGCCAGATACTGGACGAATTCGTTGAGTTGACGGGTTACCATCGGAAGCACGCGATCCGTGTGCTGTGCCGGGAGTTGCGGCCGCCAAAGGTAAAGCCCGGCCCGCAGAGACGCTATGACGATGAGGTGGGCGCCGCGCTGATCACCCTCTGGGAGGCCGCTGACCGGATCTGCGGCAAGCGGCTGAAAGCGCTGATCCCGACGCTGATCGAGTCGATGACAAGGCATGGTCACCTGTCACTATCGAAGGGCGTCCACCAGCGGCTCAAGCAGATCAGCGCCGCCACCATTGACCGACTGCTGCACGACGTGCGCGAGCAGGCTTTCGGTGGCCAACACCGACGCGCCAGCGGAGTCGGCAGTGCTATTCGCCGTGCCGTGCCGATCCGGACCTTCTCGGACTGGAACGATCCGCTGCCCGGTTATTTCGAGATCGATTTCGTGCAGCATTGTGGTGGCGGCAAGGTCGACAGCGAACTCGTGCACACGCTTGTGATGACCGATATCGCGACGGGATGGACCGAATGCCTGGCCATGCCGTTTCGCAGCGGCGCATTCGTTCTGGAGTATATCGAGCAGGTCCGCCGTGCGTTGCCGTTTCCCCTGCGCGGTCTGGATTGCGACAACGATACCGCCTTCATGAACGAGACGGTGTTCGACTTCTGCAAAGCGATGGGCATCGAGCTTACGCGGTCGCGTGCATACAAGAAGAACGACCAGGCGTGGGTCGAGCAGAAGAATGGCGCTATCGTTCGCCGCCTGGTCGGCTACGGAAGGCTGCAAGGTCTGGAGGCCACGGAAATCCTTGCCTCCCTTTACCAGGTTTCGCGGCTCTACATCAACTTCTTCCAGCCGTCGTTCAAGCTGAAATCCAAGACACGTCACGGCGCGAAGGTGACGAAGCACTATGAATCACCCTTGACGCCGCTCGAGCGCGTCCTGCGATCGGCCTCAGTGCCGGAGGCAACCAAACGCAAACTCCGAACCCGGTTCAGGGCGCTCGACCCGCTGGATCTGTTGTGCCGGATGCGTGAAGCACAGCAGCACGTTGCGACCTGCAGTGAATGCGGCACCCCACCGGCCGAGACAGAGACACCTGACCGCGTTGCCCTGGCGGAATTCCTGGTCAGCCTCGGAACAGCGTGGCAGGACGGCGAGGTGAGACCAACCCACCAGCGGAAGGCCGGTGTGCCCCACACGTGGCGCAGCCGGCAAGATCCGTTCGAGCACACGTGGCCGACGATCCAGCAATGGCTCGAATCCGAGCCTGGCATTACAGCAAGGAAACTGCACGAGCGCCTCGTCGCGCTGGCACCCGCGATGTATTCCAGTGCCCAGCTACGCACCCTGCAGCGCCGCGTGAAAGCATGGCGATCAAACCGCGCGAGGGAACTGGTTACCAGAATCCTCGATGAGCCCGCTGCGATGAAGGCTGGCGCCGCTACGCAGCGCCAGCCTTCATCGCAAAACAATCGGAAAACGACAATTAGGCTGGAGTAACATCTTCCCGTGAGGCAACACGGCTCTCATCTTGTTTGACGCGCGGCACTATACGTTCTACCGGCTGTTCGGCTGGGGGATGCGGCAGACCACCGGGTATACGGAAGATTACTGAGCCAGTCGGGGACTGGACATCCCGGTTCCCAGCTTCGGCCATCTGTGCGATCTGTTTGCCGCGCTGGACATTAAGGTCACGCAACGTTGCGAACGACTGGCCCGACGTCTGGCGAGGGGCGAAGATACGAGCATCATCATCGACAGTACAGGGATGAGTTTCGGTCGGGCCAGCGAGTGGTACGAGCAGAAGTACGGCAAAAAGGCGGCGAAAACGCCGTGGCGCAAGATGCACCTGTCGATCGACGCGGAAATGAATGTTCACGCGATCGCCATCACCGGCACAGACGTTTCGGATATCGAAGGGATGGACCGGGTGCTGCCCGACGATATCCCGATTGACCGTGTGACTGCCGACGGCGCGTACTACAGCATCGAGCGGACGGAAGCCCTGTCTCGATCAGGCGTGCTGCCCGTTATATCGCCGCCTTCTCACGCGGTGGTGCATGGCGAAGAACAGACACAATGGGATGACAAGGTCGTCGGCTACATCAAGGAAAAGGGCATTTATGCGTTTCACAAGAAGTATGGCTATGGGCAACGCTCGCTGGTCGAAGCGCAGATCTCGCGGATCAAACGATGCATCGGTTCGACCTTGTTGACCCGGAAAATCGGATCACAGGACCGCGAAGGCGTAGTCATCGCGAACATCCTTAACCTCTGATGTGTGAATCACACACCTCTGGAATTCGTTTGGCAGACCCGTTTCTTTCAGAAATGGATAGTTGCGTCCATCCCACGGAACGCTGGCCCCTTCCGAACAAAGCT
>NZ_CADFGP010000140.1 GCF_902833905.1 Paraburkholderia tuberum STM678
GGGCAACGCGGACATCCGCCCAGCTTGGAGCGACCTTCGCCGAGCCGCCCGTGGAGGCAAAACGCTAACTCCGGTTAAATGGACACCCCATAGATACGTTATAACATAACACTGGCGGTGTCCAGCGTTCCCAGCAGACAGACTGGCCGTCCCGGAGCGTGGCATCAGCGAAGCGGGCTGTCACCGCATGGGGGCATCTCGACCGTAACCATTTGCTCAGCGCCCGGGCACCTCGACGGGCGAACATGCTTGAGCGCGTGCCGCTCACAGGAGAATGCAATGCAAGATGCAACCGGCTTCCAGCGTATCCCGACGACCATCCTGACCGGGTTCCTCGGCGCCGGAAAAACGACCTTGCTCAACCGCATCCTGACCGAGCATCACGGCGGACGCGTTGCGGTCATCGAAAACGAGTTCGGCGAAGCGGGCATCGACAACGAATTGCTGGTGCAGGACGGTAACGAGCAGATTGTCGAAATGAACAACGGCTGTATCTGTTGTACGGTGCGTGGCGACCTGGTGCGCATTCTTTCGACGCTCGCCGCGCGACGGGAGACAGGAGAACTCGCATTCGAGCGGGTCATCATCGAGACAACGGGACTTGCCGATCCGGCGCCCGTCGCGCAAACGTTCTTTGTTGACGATGTCGTGCAGGAGAAATACCTGCTCGACGCCATCGTGACGGTGGTCGACGCACGGCATGGCGGCGAGCAGCTCGACGAACATCACGAAGCGCAGGAGCAGGTCGGATTCGCGGACCGTATCCTCGTATCCAAGGTGGACCTCGTTGGCGAAGAGCAGGCGCAGCAACTGATGCGCCGGTTGCGGCAGATGAACCCGCGCGCGACGATCAGGCCGGCACATTTTGGCGAGACGGACCTGAAGCAACTGCTCGACATCCGCAGCTTCAGTCTGGATGCCATTGTCGACATCGAGCCCGATTTCCTTGAAGACGTTTCGCACGAGCATGACGACGATGTGACGTCCTTCGTCTACCGCACTACTGCGCCTCTGGATCGGGACAAGCTCGAGGCGTTCTTCAGCGCCACGGTTGCGGTCTATGGTGCCGCGATGCTGCGCTACAAGGGTGTGCTGAACCTGGCGGGTGTCGACCGTCGCGCAGTGTTCCAGGGCGTACATATGATTTTTGGCGCGGATATCGGTAAGTCCTGGGGCGCGAATGAAACGCGCGAAACCCGGATTGTTTTCATCGGCAAACAGTTGCCACATGACCTTATCAAGGCGGGCCTCGACAACTGTATGGTTGGCGAAGTCCTGCAGAACTGACACGAAGGATCGCGCCTGCTTGCCGCGCACCCGCCTCGGCCAGCAGGCTGGCCGTGTCGATTCATGCGATCTTCTTCACCACGTTTGAGGCTCCACTTTTCCCATGCACAAGCTCCCCGTCACCGTACTGTCCGGCTTTCTCGGCGCGGGCAAGACCTCGCTCCTGAACCACGTCCTGAATAACCGCGAAGGCAAGCGGGTGGCCGTAATCGTGAACGATATGTCGGAAGTCAACATCGACGCTCAGCTGATTCGTGACGGCGGCAGCCAGCTCTCGCACATCGACGAAAAGCTCGTCGAAATGAGCAATGGTTGCATTTGCTGCACATTGCGCGAGGATCTGCTGATCGAGATCCAGCGGCTCGCGCGGGAGAAGCGCTTCGACTATCTGCTGATCGAATCCACGGGCATATCCGAGCCCTTGCCGGTGGCGGAAACCTTCACGTTTCGCGACGAACAAGGTCACAGCCTCTCGGATATCTCTCGCCTGGACACGATGGTGACGGTCGTCGACGCCTATAACTTTGTGCGCGACTACGGTTCCCACGACTTCCTGGCGGATCGCGGCGAAACGATGGGTGGGGAAGACCGCCGCACCGTGGTCGATCTGCTGACCGAGCAGATCGAGTTCTGCGACGTGATCGTGCTGAACAAGACGGACCTTGTGAGCGCAAGCGAGTTGGAGTTGCTCAAAGGCGTGCTGCGAGTGCTGAACGCCCGCGCGAAGATCGTCGAAAGCCGCTTTGGCCAGGTGCCGATCGGGCAGGTTCTCGATACCGGCCTGTTCGACTTCGAAGCCGCTGCGCAAGCGCCTGGGTGGCTCAAGGAGATGCGCGGCGAACACATTCCCGAAAGCGAACAATATGGCATCACCAGCTTCGTCTACCGCGCGCGCCGTCCGTTTCATCCGCAGCGTTTCTTCGACTGGATTCAGAGCGAGTGGCCGGGCGTCGTGCGCTCAAAGGGGTACTTCTGGCTGGCCTCGCGCAACCATGCGGTCGGCGAATGGTCGCAAGCCGGCGCGGTCTCGCGTCACGGACGCGCCGGGACCTGGTGGGCGGCCGTGCCCAGGCACGCCTGGCCGCAGGAGCCCGAAGCACAGGCTATCATCCGAAGCCGCTGGCATGAGCGTTTCGGGGATCGTCAACAGGAGCTGGTCCTGATCGGCACCGGAATGGACGAGGCAGCCTTGCGCGCGTCCTTTGATGCCTGCCTGCTAAGCGAGGACGAACTGGCCCGTGATGAAGTCGAGTGGCACAAATTTACCGACCCGTTCCCTGAGTGGACGCAGTAAGGTGTGTCCACCCAGGCAGTAACCTGGCACCATGCATACTCAATCGAATTGAGGTACTTCGCCTGCCTGGCGCCAGGCACTCAGGCGAGCTCAACCGGGCCGTGGTCGTCGCAATGATCGCCGTGCGGATGGTGCAGGTGGCCGTTGACCAGGTAGTCGACGTGATCGCCATGCGGTACCGCTTCGTGGCCGCATGCCGGCCCGTGGACATGTCCCGACTCATGACCGCCGCAGTTCGAAGTACATTGATCCGGATTTTTTGCGCTCACCTCCAGCCGGTGTTCGTCCACGTGATCGCCATGGGGATGGTGCAAGTGGCCATCGTGCAGATAGTCAGTGTGATCGCCATGCCTGATCGCAGTGTGTCCGCAGTTCGGACCATGCTGATGGTCATGATGGGCATGATGCGGTTCGTTGCAGGTGCTCATAGCGGTGCTCCTCGACTCACGTGATAGTGAACGCATGACGTGGGCTTCGCGGCGTGCCCCCAAATGGGCAACGGTTAATCCGGCCAGATGTTAAAGCGATCCTCCTTACGCACGCCGAAGTCAACGCCCCTTTTTTCCGTCTAGGGAAACGCTGATTAATGGAACTCGGCGGTCATCGCTCACGTAGCCGAAGACGTTATAGAAGGCAGCTCACAGAACGGACTCACGAGGATGAAGAGGCAGATCGGCTTCGCGGAAGCGGAAATTGCAGGCAAGAAGCGCGTGACGAGGCGCCAACGCTTCCTGGCGGAGATGGAGCAGATTGTGCCGTGGCAGCGTTTGCTGTCTGCAATCGAACCGCATTACCCGAAGGGCACGCGAGGCCGTCCGCCGATTGGCCTGGAGCGAATGCTGCGGATCTATTTCCTGCAACAGTGGTACGGGCTGTCGGACGAAGGGCTGGAAGACGCGCTGTATGACAGCATTGCGCTGCGCGCCTTCGCCGGCATCGATCTGGCAGTCGAGAACGTTCCGGATGCGACCACGCTGCTGAAATTCCGGCGCCTGTTGATCGAGCACGAACTGACACGGAAGCTGTTCGACGAGATCGGTATCTCGCTGTGTGAGCGTGGACTGATGATGAAGGAAGGCACGCTGGTTGATGCGACGATCATCGAAGCGCCACCGTCGACCAAGAACGCCGGGAAGAGCCGTGACCCGGAGATGCATCAAACGAAGAAGGGAAACGAATGGCACTTTGGGATGAAAGCCCACGTTGGCGTGGACGCCGATTCGGGCTTGGTCCACAGTGTGGTTGGCACGGCGGCCAACGTGTCGGATGTGTCGCAAGCCCATTTGCTGCTGCACGGCCATGAAGAGGAAGCGTTCGCCGACGCAGGCTACATTGGTGTAGACAAGCGTGATGAAATGAAAGGCAAGGCAGTAAATTGGCACGTCGCTGCCAAGCGCGGAAAGATCAGGGCGATGCAGGACGGGCCGCTGAAGGACCTGGTGACTGCGCTTGAGCGAACCAAGGCGCAAATCCGTTCGCGCGTTGAGCATCCGTTCCATATCGTCAAGAACCTGTTTCACCATCGCAAAACCCGATACAAGGGCTTGGCCAAGAACACGGCGCAACTGTTCAGCTTGTTCGCTCTGGCGAATCTGGTGACTGCGCGAAATCTGTTGCGATCGGTTCATGGGAGCAATCCGTCATGCGTATGAAAAATGAGAGAAGAGGGGCTCGTTTGCGAGCCAAATTCACCGAAATGAGCGTCGATTCGATTCGTTATCCAGAAAATTTGACGCGTCTTGATCTGCAAGCCGATCCGACAGTTCATTAATCAGCGTTTCC
>NZ_CADFGP010000141.1 GCF_902833905.1 Paraburkholderia tuberum STM678
TGCTGAGTAGGCTTTCATTCACCCTGATTTTACCGCCCCCGGACCATGTCTATAAGATTCAGATAACACGACAAGTAGTCTGACGCCGGGGGTCTGGCGGAGTCGTCAAATCCGCCCTTCAGTTTGTCCCTCGGGCATTGTGGCTTGATCAATCAGTCGCCGCTAGGGCTTGCTTTTCGATTGACACGGGTTACGCGCTTTGCTGTTGCTTTGGGCAAGGCCTTCTTGGAGCGTCGCCGCGTTTGCAAGGTCTGTTCGACTTCAGCGATCAGAGTGCTCGGCGAACAGTTCAACGCTTTTGCAATCGCAAACAGCATTGCTAACGTAGGCTGATTACGTCCTCGTTCGAGCATGCTTACGTATGAGCGTTCGATACCGGCTTCGAAGGCAAGTTGCTCTTGCGTGAGCTCTGCGAGAAGACGGTGTTTGCGCAACACCGCGCCGAAAACTACACCCAGCACCAAATTGGCCTCCCATCAAAATGGGAGCACTCTCCAGTTGCCGCTATAATCTGTCTTCGTAGTAAAATACGAATTAGAAATGAATAAGGCTTCGAATCTCTTTTCCAGTAAGGGTTTCGAGTGTTTCGTGGCGGCGCAAAGTCAGCGCGAGCGTTGCCCCACATAAATGGGCTCGTGGGCAAGCTGCGGGCCTAAATAGAAAGCAATGAGGTAGCAGGCAGTATGTTTGTGACGAGTGAAAGGAACCGTTTGCCGCCGTACGCACTGCCGTTCGGCGAACCCGAGGGCGCCACCGCGTGGACCGCGATCGAGCAGCTGATCCCGCGGGACGTGCTGATACTGCGGGTGTCGCCGGCGCGTTCGCGGGTCGTCCCGACGATCGTGATGCTCGACCTGACCACGACGGCGCCACACCTGGAGCAGTTCGTTGGCGGGGATGTCGTTCTTCGTGGCGCCGCCGTGCTGAGCACAAAATTCGCGCGCGAGGTCGACCGGTGGAGGCTCGATCCGCTGAGCGAGATCCGCGTGGGAGTCACCGAGCCCGAACAGTACAGCCAGGGCGAGCGGCTGGTGACGGTGACCCGGTTCACGACGGCGGCGGGGCGCACGTTCTCCGTGCCCGTTGCCTTGGCGACGCGCCCGGCGCGCGGCAGGCGGCTCTGGCGCGCGAAGGCACCAGCCGCTGCCCGTCGCTGATCTTGGCTCGCAGTGGACGCCGTGCGGACGTGGGGTCGGGACGGGCCACTGTGGCGTCGGACATGCGGCCGCGCTGGCGGGGTGGCCGCGTGCTGTATGGCTCGCGCTCGACGACGATGACGATGACGGAGATTGGCCAGCGGTGTGCCGGGCTCACGTGGTGCACACCGATCCCGTGCTGGGCATCAGCGCGCTTGGCGCGATGCACCGTTTGGGGGAAGGCTGGCCGTGATAATCCGCCTGATCGCGGCGAGCGCACCACCGGCGCATCGGCTGCGGCTTCAACAAGGGATCGGTATGAGCAGACGCAGGCGGGCGATCGAGCTTCCCGACGAAACCGCCGAAGCGCTGCGCGCGCGGCTGCGGCGCTTCGTGCGTGCGACCCGCGACGAGGCGACTGGGGCGACCGGGGCCGTCCCGATCCCGTTTCCCACACACGTGACGGTGCTCGCCGGGCCGCTGCGGCGGATCCGCGGCGCGCGCGAACACCGCATGGTGCCGGTGCCGGAGGGGCGGGCCGGGTCAGACGCGTGCAGGGAAGACGACGACCAACCCGGATCAGCCCCGGGCGGGTTCGCGCTGGATGACACGGGACGAGCCGACGGCAAAATGACGAAGTAGCGGACATGACGGATACACACTTTCACGGCGCCATGCGCTGGCCACTGCCGGCTGAACCCGAGCCGCAGGCCGGCTGGAACAACCGGTATTTCCTCGACACGGAATTCACCGACTTCCGGCAGTGCCAGCTGCTCAGTCTCGCCCTCGTGGGCGAGAACGGGTACGAGTTCTACGGCGAGCGGACCGATTTCGATCCGGCGTGGTGCAGCGACTTTGTCCGCGCCGTGGTACTGCCGCAGCTCGGCCAGTCCGAGGGGCGCGCGATGCCGTTTGCAGCGCTGCGCGAGGCACTGCGCGCATGGCTCGTGGCGGTGCCGGGCGACTCCGGGCCGGTGCTGTGCTACGACTACGAGACGGACCTGGCCCTGTTGCGGTTCCTGCTGGGCGGCCCGCTGCCGCGCGGCTGGCGGTTCGAGAACATCGCCGGCACGCGCAACCCGGAGCGGCGCGCCGCCTACTACGCGCGCCATGGCGGCGAGCACCATGCGCTGCATGACGCGCGCGCCAATGCCTATGCGTGCACCGGTTGAAGCCGGGCGGCTGCCGGCCGGGCCCTCGTCCGGTCTCCGGACGTGCGGACGCATTTCTTCGCTCGAACAGAAACAGCCTCATGAAGGGGATCAGGATGGCCGGGACGCGTGTGTGGATGCCACGATCCGACGTACCGCGGATTGCACAGCGCCTGCGGACCCGACGCAGGGCGTCAGGGATGACACAGGACGATCTCGCGGTCAGGGCGGGGGTGGCGAGAGTGACCCTGGTGCACTGGGAGAAGGGAAGGTGGCCGCGCACCGTCGCAGCCGCCACCGTGAACGCGCTGGAGGCGGCCCTGCAGGTGCCGCCGGGTTGGCTGCTCGGTCCTGGGACGCAACCGTTGCCGGACCCCGGGTTGCCTGCGGCGGATGCCGTCGCCCGCGAAGGACAGGGTGATCGCGAGACGCGGATCCCCGCCGCCCGGTGCCGCGAGATCGGCCCCCACGCGCGGCGGCTGCGCAGTGAACTGGGCCTGTGCGTTGCGGAGGTGGCGCGCGCCTGCCATGTGTCCCGTCCCACGCTGTTGCAGTGGGAACAGGGGACGTTCCCGAAGGCGCTCACCGTGGCGCGCCTTCGCACCTGGGAGCGCGCCCTGCTGCTCGCGCCCGGGCACCTGCTGGCGCCGCCGGCGTCGCATCCCGGGGTAGGCGATGGCCGCTGGCGCGTGACGATCGGCACGGAAACGCTCGAGGCCGCCATCCATCGCGTCGCGGCGTGCCTCGCCACCCGCGGACGCAACCTGCTCCAACCGGAGCAGCCGCTCGATGCAAAGGCCGCGCGCGATGCCGACCTGCTGGCCCACCGCTATGGGGTGGGCGCGCATCGCTGGCCACTGGTCGACGTGGCCGTCTCATACGGGATCGATCCGTCGCACGCACGCCAGACCGTGGCGCGCATGGTCGCGCGGGCGCCCGGGTTCGCCTTCAGGATTCCGGTGCTGGATGACATGCTGGCGGTGGGCGCGGCGGGCTTTCCGTTCACGACCGCCGTTTGTGTTGGCCGCATGCGTGACCTGCTGGGGCCCTCGCTGTCCATGGAACGCGCTGCGGCATTCGCCGGCGAAATACTGTCCCGGCGGATCACGGGTGCTGATCCTGGCAACGCAGTGGCCGGCACCCGCAGGCCGGCGAAAGCGGCGAACCCTTCGCTGGCCGCGGACGTCGTCTGTGTGGCGAAGGAACATCGCCTCGACAGGTCGTAAGCGGCGCAAAGGGGCGTAGCCAGCGTCGCGCCCGGCCGGCAGGGCGGGGTATCGCGGAAGGAGAACGCGAAAGCCATCGAAAGCGACAACGCTTGCGTGGCGCAGCAGGGGCTTCCACGCGACGGCTACTGGAAGTTCTGAGGGGGCGTTCAGCTGTCCGGGCGGAGCCACCGGGACGGCCTGATTTGCTGGGGGGCAGGCGATCGCGGCGCAGGTTCGGGACCTCGACGCGATGCGCGTCCGCGCAACTGCGGCACCGGATGACAAGATCACAGGGAAAGGCGAATGCTTCGAATCACCATTGAATTGCTGCCCGGTGGACGGGAAGACGGAAAGCGGGTCATCGCGAGGGCGGACATCGCACGCGTGAGTGGCGGCGCACTCGCGGACTACAGGGTGGCCCTGGACGATGCGGTGCTCCGGCAGGTCGGCGAGCGGGCCACGGTGCGCGGCTATCCGAGATGGGCGGGCAGCGTATGGGATCTCGTTGCGCGCTGTGTTGCCGCTGCACTGAATCAGGGCCGCGAAGCCCTGCCACCGCGACCCGCGCAACTGCAGGTGACGGTTCACGTGAATGACGCAGGCTACCGTTACGTGCGTCTGGATGAGATTCCCGAGCCGGCCAGAACGTACTTTGAAGTTGACCCGCAAAAACGGACATCTATCCTTTGGAGAAGGAGGTGCCGATTATGGCCAAGCATCGTACCCCGTACCCGGCGGAATTTCG
>NZ_CADFGP010000142.1 GCF_902833905.1 Paraburkholderia tuberum STM678
GCGTGCTACGCATGTATTTCATTCGCCATTCGAGGTGTTCGAACGTATGCTCGCAACCGCTTCGATAACTTCAGCTTCCGTTCATTAACCCGCTGTTGCGCTTCACCTTTGAAACCGCCAACCTATACATGAAAGACGGTGCTGTAGATATGCGTGAATCAATGGAGTACGACATCGTAATTGTGGGAGGAGGTCCTGCGGGTCTTTCGGCTGCAATCCGCCTCAAACAGCTGGCAAACGCCAAGGACATTAATCTAAGCGTTTGTGTCTTAGAAAAAGGTTCGGAAATCGGCGCACACATCCTGTCCGGCGCCGTCATGGACCCGTGCGGCCTGTCCGAACTCATTCCCGACTGGAAGGAGAAAGGCGCTCCGCTCAATGTCAACGTAACCGAAGACCGTTTTCTTTTTCTGACCCGAGAGAGCGCGAGGCAAGTGCCAAACTGGCTACTTCCCGATAACTTTAAGAATCACGGCAACTACGTCATCAGTCTGGCAAACGTCACACGCTGGTTAGGTCAGCAGGCCGAAGCCATGGGCGTCGAAATCTTTCCCGGCTTTCCGGCCGCAGAGATTCTGTACAACGATGACGGCTCGGTTAAAGGCGTTGCCACCGGCAATCTCGGCATCGGCAAGGACGGCGAGCCAACCGAGAACTTCCAGCTCGGCATGGAACTGCACGCGAAATACACGCTTTTCTGCGAGGGCGCGCGCGGGCACCTGGGCCGCCAGCTGAACGAGAAGTTCACGCTGCGCGACGGCGCCGATCCGCAGGTTTACGGCATTGGCATCAAGGAACTGTGGGAAATCGATCCGGCGAAGCACAAGCCGGGTCTGGTGATACACACCGCGGGCTGGCCACTGGAAAACGATACGTATGGCGGCTCGTTCCTCTATCACATGGACAACAACCAGGTGGTGGCGGGTTTCGTGGTGGGTCTCGGCTACACGAATCCGTACCTGTCGCCGTTCGAGGAATTCCAGCGCTATAAGACGCATCCGGCGATCCGCGCGATTCTGGAAGGCGGCAAGCGCGTGTCGTACGGCGCGCGCGCCATTACCGCAGGCGGCCTGATGTCGCTGCCGAAGCCGGTGTTCCCGGGCGGCGCGCTGGTGGGCGACGACGCGGGTTTCCTGAACGCATCGCGGATCAAGGGCAGCCACGCGGCGATCAAGACCGGCATGCTGGCGGCCGAGGCCGCGTTCGACGCGGTGCAGGCCGGTCGCCAGAACGACGAGCTGACGGCGTATCCGGAGAGCTTCAGGACCTCGTGGCTGCATACGGAACTGTATCGCGCGCGTAACTTCAAGCAGTGGATGAGCAAGGGTCTCTACCTCGGCACGCTGATGGTCGGCATCGAGCAGAAGCTGCTGGGCGGCAACGTGCCGTGGACGCTGCATCACCAGCATTCCGATCACGAGATGCTCAAGCCCGCTTCGCAGTGCACGCCGATCACCTATCCGAAGCCGGATGGCAAGCTCACCTTCGACCGGCTGTCATCGGTGTTCATCTCGAACACGAATCACGAGGAAAACCAGCCGGCGCATCTGACGCTAAAAGATCCGAACGTGCCGGTGAACGTGAACTGGCAGACCTATGCCGGGCCGGAGGCGCGCTATTGCCCGGCGGCGGTCTATGAGTTCGTGAAGAACGACGATGGCAGCGAGCGGCTCGTGATCAACGCGCAGAACTGCGTGCACTGCAAGACGTGCGATATCAAGGACCCGACGCAGAATATCGTGTGGGTCACTCCTGAAGGCGGCGGCGGGCCAAATTATCCCAACATGTGCGTATTTCAGCGATCGTGGACGGCCATTTCAGTCTGATCGTGGACGCCGTTTCAGCGTGATCGTGGACGCGCCGGGGAGGCGCGCAAGCCCCGGTGGAATATACCGCAATCGTCCGCGATGAGCCTGAAATCGCCGTTGCTGGCGTAGGTGCCGAGGTGGTTGGCGGGGTGGTTTTTGGGGTGGTTTATCTCAGTTTTTAGGCCCCCGCCAGGCCGCCGGAGGCACCCCCGGTCGAGCTATGTCGCCATGGTTCGATCCCCTGTGCGGTGTGGGTCAAACGGCGCTCGTGTCGGCGGTGTCGCGCAGTGACTTGGCGGTTTTGAGCTCGATTTTTTGGCTGCTGTGGACGACGCGGTCAAGGATGGCGTCGGCCAGGGTCGGGTCGTTGAGATAGGTGTGCCAGGCCTTGACTGGCAATTGGCTGGTGATCAGCGTGGAGCGCGTGCCCACGCGGTCGTCGATCAGTTCGAGCAGATCGTTGCGCCCGGTGCCGGTCATCGGCGAGATCGCGAAGTCGTCGATGATCAGCAAATCGAGCTTGGCCAGTGCCGCCAGTCGCCGCGCGAAGCTGCCGTCGCCGTGGGCAACTTGCAACTCGTCGAACAGCCTGGCGGCGCGCACATACAGCACCGAGAAGCCGCTGCGCGCGGCCTGGTGGCCCAGGGCGCAAGCGAGCCACGTCTTGCCGCAACCGGTGGCCCCCGTGATCAGCACATTGCGGGCGTGGCGCAGCCAATCGCCGCCGGCCAGTGCGGCTACCAGCGAGCGGTCGAGCGAGCGGCTGGCGCGCCAGTCAATGTCCTCGACGCAGGCCGAACTGACCTTGAGCCTGGCGGCCTTGAGCAGCCGTGCGACCCGGCGGTCGTCGCGCCAGGCGATCTCGCGCTGCACCAGCAGGGTCAGCCGCTCGTCGAAGCCCAGCGCTGCGGCGGCGGTGCTGGCGGCTTGTTCCTCGATTGCGCGGACCATGCCGTCTAGCCGCAGGCTGCGCATTTGGTCAAGGGTGTGTTCGTTCAACATGGATATTCCTTCGTTATGCTTGTGAATTGGATTGGGTGGGTCGAGGGAATCCACACCGTCAGTGGTAGTAGTCGGGCCCGCGAACGTTGTCGTGCTCGATGGCGGCTCGCTCGTCGGCGGCAAGCAGCGAGCTCTGGCGGTCCATGCCGCTCTTGAGGATGTTGGTAACGCTCCTCAGATGGGGCGCGCGGATCGCCATGGCGCGCGTGCAGGCGGCCTCCAGCCGCTCGTCCGAGTAACGCTTGGCCAGCGCCAGCAGGCCCAGGCAGGCGCGATAGCCCTGCTCGGGATGGGGGCGGTGCTCCATCTGCCAGGTCACCACGGCGGCGGTGCTGACGCCGATGCGCTGGCCCCAGGCGATCAGCTTGGCCGGCGTCCACTCCAAGTGCGCGCGGTGCGACGCCGGCATGTGATCGGGTGTGGTCGTGAACTTGCCACGCAGCGCGCTCAACGGATGGCTGGCCACGCGCTGGTTCGACGCGAAGCACTCCAGCAGGCCAGCGCCGGCGCGCAGTTCAAGCTTGGCGCCTACCAGCCGGTGCGGCACGCTGTAGTAGTGGCCCTCAAATTCAACGTGGTAGTCGATGTTGACCTTCGCCGACTTCCAGCGCTTGATGACGAAGCGCTGGGCCGGCAGGGGCTTGAGCACGGGCGCATCGAGGGTCTCGAAGGCGCTGCGCCGGCAGCCGGGCAGCTTCTTGAACGGCCGGTTGTTCAGGTCCGCCAGCAGTTCGGCGATCGCCCGGTTGAGCTCGGCCAAGTGGAAAAAACGGCGGTTGCGCAGCCGCGCCAAAATCCACCGTTGGACCAAAAGCACGGTGCCCTCGACCTTGGGTTTATCGCGCGGATGAGCCGGGCGTGCGGCCAGAATAACGGTGCCGTAGTGGGTGGCGAATTCCTCATAGCTGCGGTTGGGTTGGGGGTCGTAGCGGTCGGGCGACTTGATCAGCGCACGGGTCTGGTCGGGCACGATCAGGCGCGTGACGCCGCCGAAGAATTCGAGCGCCAGCACCTGCGCACCGATCCAGTCCTCGGTGGTCTGGCGCGGCGTGGCGCAGGCAAAGTATCCGTCAGCGCATCCCGTCTTGAATGCACGTAAGCGCGGTGCGAAGGTGATGCCATCGTAACGACGGAGCAATGCGATGGACGACGCAA
>NZ_CADFGP010000143.1 GCF_902833905.1 Paraburkholderia tuberum STM678
ACCATCTGGCGAGGGCTCGATCAGGTACTCGCTGCCGCTGACACGCTACGCGCGCTCCGCGACGGGCTCGGCTAAGGACTTATGTATAACGCTATGAGTGAAGGCTTATCGTATGGTTGACGGTGAGGAATATGGCAATCTGACGGGGTTGATTCGCTCTCGTTTCCACGAAGATTTTGACCTTTTCGGAAACTCAGTAGAAGAACTCGTTTCTTCCTATACCGCGAAAATGTCAACGACTGACATTGACGCGCTTATGTCTGACATAGATTCATTCAAAGCCGACTATCCAGAGACGTTGGACTCAGAGTTCAAGGAGCGGTTTGGCCGCCAGTTCGATCCTGTTTTGTGGGGCTACACGACGGCTTCCTTCCTTGATGAAGTAAAACGATTACTGAGTGAGTAGGCAATTGCTCAGGACCGGACCCGCGACGAGAGACTGACGTCAGTCGCGCCATCGTGCATGCCAAGCGTGCGAACATTCGCACCGGTACAATCCTCCGATATCGATGTTCCCGCAGATCTGCCAAACCAAGCCGGAGCGTGTGATGGACGGCGATACCCGGAAAGCCCAATCCGACTGGATTTCCCGTTCGGAATCCACCCACGGAGTCGAACGCATCGAAGCGTTTTTCCACGGCAACGCGTACTCCATGCATCGGCACGACACCTACGCGATCGGCCTGACCCTCGCCGGCGTCCAATGCTTCCATTACAGGCGCGGTTTGCGCACCAGCCTGCCCGGACAGACCATGGTCCTGCATCCCGACGAAGTGCACGACGGTCAGGCCGGCACGAACGAGGGATTTCGTTATCAGATGATTTACGTGCAACCCGCTGCAATCCAGGAAGTCCTCGGCGGCCGCCCCCTGCCGTTCGTCGAAGGCGGCGTCACGACCGATCCGCGCCTGTTCGAAGCCACGCAGACAGCGCTGCGCCAGATGCGTGGCGACGCGGAGCCGCTCGAACGTGACGACGCGCTCGCCGGTCTCGCGCTCGCGCTGGATAACGCCTCGGGCGCGCGGCAGACGCGCAAGTCCGCGGATTTCGCCGCAGCGCAGCGAGCACGCGAATATCTGCACGCATCGTGCACGCACACCGTCACGCTCGATGAACTTGCCCTCGTCAGCGGGCAGGACCGCTGGAGCCTCTCGCGCGATTTCCGAACTTTTTACGGCACCAGCCCCTATCACTACCTGGTCATGCGCCGGCTCGAAGCCGCGCGCGCGATGATGCTGCGCGGCGTTTCCCTCGTGGACGCGGCGGCGGCAGCCGGCTTCGCCGACCAGAGCCACATGACCCGACATTTTCGCCACGCGTACGGAATCCCGCCCGCACGTTGGCTCGCGATGACGAGCGATCGGCGCGCCGGCTAACGCAAGCTTGCACGATCGTTCAAGACACTCGCCGGCGGCGGGACTATGCTCTGTTCCAGGTATCATCCGAATGGAGCCACCATGCACAGCGATTCCCAGCCGACACCCGAGCAACGCGGCCAATACAAGACCATCAACCTGCTCGACAAGATCAGTCAGATCGACGACCACTGGCAGCCGCGCGTCGTGGCTGAAATGAATGACTATCAGTTCAAGGTCGTAAAGATAGCCGGCGATTTCGTCTGGCATCGGCATGCCGATACCGACGAGACGTTCATCGTCCTCGCAGGCCGGTTGCGCATCGACTTCCGCGACCGCTCGATCGAACTGTTTCCCGGAGAAATGGCGGTGGTACCAAAGGGAGTCGAGCACAAGCCGTATGCCGAGTCCGAGGTGAAGCTGCTGCTCATCGAACCGCGCGGCGTCGTCAATACCGGCGATACGACCACCGAAAGAACGGCCGAAAACGACGTATGGATCTGAGAGCCGCCATGCAAACGCCGCGGCCGATCGTTCGCGAAGCCGTTTTCCCCGCCGACACCCACAACCTCGTCGCCGTGATCCGCGAGTATGTCCGCTGGCTGGATATGGATCTGTCGTACCGTGGATTCGATGCAGAAATGGACGCGTTCGAACACGTTTATACGCTGCCATCCGGCATGTTCTTCGTCGCCGACGCCGGCGGCGAGCTCGCCGGTTGCGCGGGGCTGCTGCGCCATACGGCAGAGACTGCGGAAATCAAACGGCTCTATGTTCGTGAAGCATTCAGAGGGTTGTCGCTTGGCGAAACGCTGGTCACATCGGTGATCGGGAAAGCGAAGACATTGGGATTCTCGACGCTGGTTCTCGACTCGGTTCCGCAAACCCGTTTTGCACAGCGCATCTACGAGCGGTTAGGGTTCGTCGAAACCGCGCCCTACTACGAGAATCCAGTCGAAGGCACACGGTTTCTTGCGCTCGATCTATGAGCGCGAATGGCATCCTGTCGGTCGATCAGACCCAGGTTAGCCGTCGCCATATGTCCAGCTTTTGAGCGTATGAAACCGAGGCATGGGCGGGACTACTCGATGGCAAACGGACAAGCCGATATTGCACTCCCCGCTCGCCCAACGCTTTTATCCCGATTTTGGCCGCCGTCCCCCCGTTGAAGGCGATGGTAGCCAGTTTCGGCAGCGTATCGATCAGAGCAATCAGATCGTTGCTGGCATGGTCGCGAATCCGGCTATCCAGGCTTCCTGCTCGACGAGCCTCGGCAACGACATCCCATAGTCCGATATGGTGTTCGAGCAACGTCTCGAGACGCGTCGAATAGGCCATACCAACCAGATCCCGTTCTATCGCTTCACCGACCAGTAACCAGAATTTGTTCTGCGGGTGTGCGTAGTATTGGCCGTGAGCCAACGACACCTCGCCCGGCAAGCTACCGAGGATCAAGACCCGCGTATCAGCGTCGACGACAGGCGCAAAGCAACGCTTGAACGACATCAGCGGCTCCGCTCGTCGGCGCTACGCGGCACGCTGTGCGCGCGCGACGCGGTGTGATCGAGCGGACGACCGTGCTCGCGCACCCGCGCGTGCGCGATATGCGCCGCGCCGGTGCCTGACGCAGCAGCGTGCGCGCGAGCGGCCGCGTCCAACGCACGCAAATGCTCCCACAGTGCCGGCAACATGCATTCGGTCACCATCAAAGGCGCACCATGCCGCTCGAACACCGAGCGACGCGCCACCAGCGCATGCGGCGCATGCCGATCGCCGCCGTCGATTTCATGCGCGGCCAACCGATACAACGGATGCCGCTGCCCCACCCTGCGGCTCACCAGCGACGAACGCGCGACACTGCTATCGCTATACAGCAACTCCGCGAGCGGCCGGGTGCGCAGGCGACGCGTCGCCTGCCAGACGCCGACGCTCGCGGCACGCGGCGTCACGCTATGCGCGGCGACGAACGGCACGCCATCGACCGACAGCACCACTTCGCGCACCCACACCGGCGCGCGCGGCGCGAGTCCGAGCGCGGCGGCTTCGTCGGGCCACGGCAGCGCGACGGCTTCGCGAGTCACGCGCACCGCGACCGCGCCGAGCGCGCGCAGGTGCGCGGTCAGTGAACCGCCGCGGGTCAGCCAGTCTTTCTGGGCGGCGCTGAAAGTGGCCAAAGGCGCGACGCGCCAGTGGGCGTCGGCAGGATCGAAACGGATAGGCATGGTGTCGGATTATAGCGGCGTGCTCCGACGGTAATTTTTCGCGGCAACGACCGCGGCGATCGTGCGCGCTCCTTCAGCCAGGGCAGCCGACGCAAACCAGAAGGATCGGGTAGGAGGCGGGGTTGCCCCCGCCGTCCTCCCACAACACCGGACGTACGGATCACGTATCCGGCGTTTCCTGACGACTGGATTGCTCCAGCGAGCTTCGTTTCGT
>NZ_CADFGP010000144.1 GCF_902833905.1 Paraburkholderia tuberum STM678
CCCTTGCCCACCAGCGTCGGCGTCGTGTCGTCCGTGCTCTCGCCATTGCCCACCGGACCCTGGATCGGACCTTCGTCGTCAATCACTTCGCCAATGACCGGCTGGTCCGGCGCAGTCGTGTCCACGATCACCACGTGCGGCTCCGAGGGCTTGCTTTCGTTGCCCGCGGGATCACGCTCCACCACCGTGAACTCGTGCTCGCCTTCGTCCAGCGGCGTATCAGGCGTGAAGCTCCAGTTGCCGTCCTCGTCGACCTCCGTCTCGCCAACCGGCGTGCCGTTGTCGATCACGACGATCGTGTCTCCCGGTTCGCCCTTGCCCACCAGTGTCGGCGTCGTGTCGTCCGTGCTCTCGCCATTGCCCACCGGACCCTGGATCGGACCTTCGTCGTCAATCACTTCGCCAATGACTGGCTGGTCCGGCGCAGTCGTGTCCACGATCACCACGTGCGGCTCCGACGGCCTGCTTTCGTTGCCCGCGGGATCACGCTCCACCACCGTGAACTCGTGCTCGCCTTCGTCCAGCGGCGTATCAGGCGTGAAGCTCCAGTTGCCGTCCTCGTCGACCTGCGTCTCGCCAATCGGCGTGCCGTTGTCGATCACGACGATCGTGTCGCCCGGTTCGCCCTTGCCCACCAGCGTCGGCGTCGTGTCGTCCGTGCTCTCGCCATTGCCCACCGGTCCCTGGATCGGACCTTCGTCGTCAATCACTTCGCCAATGACCGGCTGGTCCGGCGCATCAACATCCGCATCCGCATCCGCATCCGCATCCGCATCAGCATCCGCATCAGCATCCGCGTCGGCGTCGGCGTCGGCGTCGGCGTCAGCATCCGCATCGGCGTCAGCATCCGCGTCAGCGTCAGCATCTGCATCTGCATCAGCATCAGCATCGGCATCCGCATCGGCATCTGCGTCGGCATCTGCGTCGGCATCCACATCGGCATCCGCATCCGCGTCCGCGTCCGCGTCCGCATCAGCATCAGCATCCGCGTCCGCATCAGCATCAGCATCAGCATCAGCATCAGCGTCCGCATCAGCATCCGCATCCGCATCCGCATCCGCATCCGCATCCGCATCGGCGTCAGCATCAGCATCAGCATCAGCATCAGCATCAGCATCAGCATCAGCATCAGCATCAGCATCAGCATCAGCATCAGCATCAGCATCAGCATCAGCGTCAGCATCCGCGTCAGCGTCAGCGTCAGCATCCGCGTCAGCATCCGCATCAGCATCCGCGTCGGCGTCCGCATCCGCATCGGCATCCGCATCGGCGTCAGCATCCGCATCCGCATCCGCGTCAGCATCTGAGTCGGCGTCAGCATCCGCATCCGCATCCGCATCCGCATCCGCATCCGCATCCGCATCCGCATCCGCGTCAGCATCGGCATCCGCGTCCGCATCCGCATCCGCATCCGCATCCGCATCCGCATCAGCATCCGCGTCCGCATCGGCATCCGCGTCAGCATCAGCATCAGCATCAGCATCAGCATCAGCATCCGCGTCAGCATCGGCATCCGCGTCGGCGTCAGCATCCGCATCCGCGTCGGCATCTGCATCCGCATCGGCGTCAGCGTCCGCATCGGCGTCAGCGTCGGCATCCGCATCGGAATCTGCATCCGCGTCGGCGTCCGCATCGGCGTCAGCATCCGCATCCGCGTCGGCATCTGCGTCGGCATCTGCGTCGGCATCTGCGTCGGCATCTGCGTCGGCATCTGCGTCGGCATCTGCGTCGGCATCTGCGTCGGCATCGGCATCGGCATCGGCATCGGCATCGGCATCCGCATCGGCATCTGCATCCGCATCGGCATCCGCATCCGCATCCGCATCGGCGTCCGCATCAGCATCAGCATCCGCGTCCGCATCGGCATCGGCATCCGCGTCGGCGTCAGCGTCAGCATCCGCGTCGGCATCTGCATCTGCATCTGCATCTGCATCTGCATCTGCATCTGCATCCGCATCTGCATCTGCATCTGCATCTGCATCCGCATCGGCGTCAGCGTCAGCGTCAGCGTCAGCGTCCGCATCGGCGTCAGCGTCGGCATCAGCATCAGCATCAGCATCAGCATCAGCATCAGCATCAGCATCAGCATCAGCATCAGCATCAGCATCAGCATCAGCATCAGCATCAGCATCAGCGTCAGCATCGGCATCGGCATCGGCATCGGCATCCGCGTCAGCATCCGCATCCGCGTCAGCATCTGAGTCGGCGTCCGCATCGGCATCCGCATCCGCATCCGCATCAGCATCAGCATCCGCGTCGGCGTCAGCATCCGCATCCGCATCGGCGTCAGCATCCGCATCCGCATCGGCGTCAGCATCCGCATCCGCATCGGCATCGGCGTCAGCATCCGCATCCGCATCCGCGTCAGCATCGGCATCCGCATCGGCGTCAGCGTCTGCATCGGCATCGGCGTCCGCATCAGCATCCGCATCGGCGTCCGCATCCGCATCCGCATCCGCATCCGCATCCGCGTCAGCGTCTGCATCGGCATCAGCATCCGCGTCGGCATCAGCATCAGCATCAGCATCAGCATCAGCATCAGCATCCGCGTCGGCATCAGCATCCGCGTCCGCATCAGCATCAGCATCAGCATCCGCATCCGCATCGGCATCGGCGTCAGCATCGGCGTCAGCATCCGCATCGGCATCGGCATCGGCATCGGCATCGGCATCGGCATCGGCATCGGCATCGGCATCGGCATCGGCATCGGCATCGGCATCAGCATCAGCATCAGCATCAGCATCAGCATCAGCATCAGCATCAGCATCAGCATCAGCATCAGCATCCGCATCCGCATCCGCGTCAGCATCCGCATCAGCATCCGCATCGGCATCGGCATCGGCGTCAGCATCCGCATCCGCATCCGCGTCGGCATCCGCATCAGCATCCGCATCCGCGTCAGCATCCGCATCCGCGTCAGCATCTGAGTCGGCGTCAGCATCCGCATCCGCATCCGCATCCGCGTCAGCATCGGCATCCGCGTCGGCATCAGCATCCGCATCAGCATCCGCATCAGCATCCGCATCGGCATCAGCATCAGCATCGGCATCCGCGTCAGCATCCGCATCCGCATCCGCATCCGCATCCGCGTCGGCATCTGCATCTGCATCTGCATCTGCATCTGCATCTGCATCTGCATCTGCATCTGCATCTGCATCGGCGTCAGCGTCGGCATCCGCATCGGAATCTGCATCCGCGTCGGCGTCAGCATCCGCGTCGGCATCCGCGTCGGCATCCGCGTCGGCATCCGCGTCGGCATCCGCATCGGCATCGGCATCCGCATCGGCGTCCGCGTCCGCATCNGCATCCGCATCCGCATCCGCATCCGCATCCGCATCCGCATCCGCATCCGCATCCGCATCCGCATCCGCATCCGCATCCGCATCCGCATCCGCATCCGCATCCGCATCCGCATCCGCATCCGCATCCGCATCCGCATCCGCATCCGCATCCGCATCCGCATCCGCATCCGCATCCGCATCCGCATCCGCATCCGCATCCGCATCCGCATCCGCATCCGCATCGGCATCCGCATCCGCATCCGCATCAGCATCAGCATCAGCGTCCGCATCGGCATCCGCATCCGCATCGGCATCCGCATCGGCATCCGCATCCGCATCGGCATCCGCATCCGCGTCCGCGTCCGCGTCCGCGTCCGCGTCCGTATCGTCGTCGACTGCACCCGGCGGCGTCTGTTCATCCGCTACAGCAGCAGCGCTGCCGCCATTACC
>NZ_CADFGP010000145.1 GCF_902833905.1 Paraburkholderia tuberum STM678
AGGGTGAGGTTACTCGGGCACCGCCAGACGAAAGGGGCGGAGAACAGACAAACCGAACCTACTGCCACCGCGCCACATCTCGACTCTACCGAAGACGCCCCGAACCGCACTGGACCTTCAGACGCCTCGCACAGGCAAGCGCGATGTGTACTGGCGACAGAACACAGACGCTCTCCTGCAGCGTCAGTCATAGGTGAAGGCCCGCTGATCTCCACGTGCCCGATCGTCGCCGCCTTTCGTCACACGCCTTCGACGAGAACGGCGCGATAGCGCGCGCCCTTGAACCGGTGCTGCGCGATCTCCTGATACGCCGGGCTGTCGTACCACGCGCGCGCGCCGCCGTCGACGGAAACTCCACGATCACGACGCCCTCTGGCGCGTCGCCCTCAAGGATCTGCTGAGGTCCGTAGGCAGCGAGAATCTTGACGGGATGACCTCTAAAGGTCTCGCCCACCTTGCTTTGATAGGTGTCGAGCTCACCCTGATCCTGCGTGCTTTCCTTTGTGAAGACGATATAAGTCGCCATGGCGTACGCTCCTGCGGTGGTGTGAAGGTGCACTTGATGATGCCATGGAACCGCATCTGGACATCGATACGCAGCATCGGCACAAATGTCGACTCGTCGCGTCGGCGAGAGAACCCCCTGATGCTCGCAAACAACCATTCGCGAGGCGATCAAGAGAGGGAAGCCAATCTCCCTCCGCGCGTCGGACGCATATCGACCCACAAGCGCCATTAAGCTTGAGCCAATGGATGGCGGCTTTCGGCACAACATGGGACCTGGCAGTCGACGCCGGGTTTGTCGATCGAGCCTATCCGCGCATGCCTCCGGTCGCAATCACGACGTTAGCCTGGATGCTCCAGACAGGCGACTGGTGACGCCTGAGGCGCTGCAGCAACTGCCCATGAAATGTGGAAGCGCCTCGACAGGGACGTACACTTTATGCGGGAAGGATGTTGCACTTCAGATTTCGGGTGCCTACTGTTGTCAGGCGAGCTGAGTTGTCGTTTACCCTCGTGAACGACCGTGCGACAAGGTGGCGGACCGTGCGTCTGAAAATCTTCAAGCGCCTTTAATGACGGGGCGCACGCCTACATGCGTGCAGGTGGCCGCCCACCGTTCGAATGCAATCGTAAGAAAAAAGTTAATTCCCACATATTGATCGCGCGGATGGGGACACATTAAGATGACCTCCCGGGCGCGCAGTCGGCATCCGGTTAGCGTGAATCTTGCGTAAAGTCACATTTCGCGAGACGCGGTCACGGTCGTCACGCGAGATCGGTTGAGCTTTCCAGCAAATTGACACCTATCAACAGGAGACAAAGATGCTTAGTCCTCGTGAGTTCGCAACCTTGATGCTGGTCAAGGACGCTCCCGGTCAACTCGGGCTGGATCGTTCAGATCTGGATATTTTGCTCGAACACCAACTCGTCGCATTGGAAACCCTCCCATCCGGCCAGCAACGCCCCCATATAACCAGCGACGGCGTTTCCGTACTCAAGGCTGTCACGCGGTTCGGCTGATGACATTCGTCAGCGGATCATTGTCCGCCCCATAAAACGCAGCACTCGCGTCCGCCGGGCAAGCAATGCAGTTCCTTATCATTGGGATAAGTGAATCAAGAACGCAATTAGGACTACTATTAATCATCCTGGCGCGTGCGATGCGCAGTTCGCATTGCACACGTGCTTTCCCGCCAGTCCATCCACACGACCGCAGCGCGCCCCCATTGCCATCCGGTTGAACGGAAAGGTGCCGGGTCGACTTCCCTGGAGTTTCGCAATGAATCTATTGACCCCGGAACAATTTGCAACAGCACAGAAGGCTAACCTCGACGCCGCTTACGGCCTGGCCAGCAATGTTGTGGCGGGGATGGAAAGGCTGGCCGAACTGAATCTGAAAACGATCCGGTCGACGCTGGCGGAAACTCAGGAGAACGCGCTGAAAGCGTGCTCCACTAAGGAACCGCAAGAGTGGCTCGCGCTGCAAACCACTTTCGCTGCACCGACGGCAGAAAAAGTGCAGTCGTACGGCCGTCAGCTGTTCGAGATCGTGTCGGCCACCCAGTCCGAATTCACACAGCTCGCGCAGACGCAATACGAAGCGTACAACCGCCGGACGCAAACGCTCGTCGAAGAGGTCGCCAAAAGCGCGCCTGCGGGTTCCGAAGCCGCCATTGCAGCGTGGAAGTCGGCGATCACCGCCACCAGTACGCTGGTCGAGACCCTGCAGAAAACCAGTCAGCAAGCGGTGCAGGTCGCCGAAAGCAACCTTGACGCCGTCGCGACGGCTGCATCGAAGACTGCCCGGCGCACTGCCGAGCGGTAATTGTCCAGGCGGCCCGGACGCCTGCATCGGCCAGTTGCGTCACACAAGGGAACCCTGTTGATGTTGGCGCATCTGGATGGTCATCGGGCGAGCATCGCTGTTCTGTATGAGCGAGGATCGCCCTCCCTTTACCGGAGACAAGTGAGATGATGAAACAGGTTGCCTTGGTCACGGGCGGAATGGGCGGACTCGGTGAAGCGATCAGCATCAAACTGCACGACGCTGGCTATACCGTCGTGGTCACCTGCTCGCCGCGGAATACCGGCGCGGACCGGTGGCTGGCCCGGATGGAAGCCGACGGGCGGCGATTCGGGGCGTATGGGGTCGACGTCGCCGACTACGACTCGTGCCAGCGATGCGCGGAGCAGATCCACGCCGAGGTCGGTCCGGTCGACATCCTGATCAATAACGCCGGCATCACACGGGATGCGGGCTTTAAAAAGCTGGACAAGATCAATTGGGATGCAGTGATCCGCACCAACCTCGACTCGGTGTTCAACATGACGAAGCCGTGGTGCGACAGCATGGTTGAACGGGGCTGGGGCCGCATCATCAACGTGTCGTCGATCATTGGCTGCAAGGGCGGTTTCGGTCAGACGAACTATGCGGCCGCCAAAGCCGGCATGCATGGCTTCACGAAGTCACTGGCGCTCGAAGTGGCGAAGAAAGGTGTCACCGTCAACACGATCTCGCCCGGCGGTTTTGTCGCGATAAGAGAATCGAGATGAGCGAAAGCGAAATATCGAGTAGTGCTTACGTTGCAAGCGAGTAGAACTGCTGCGCAACAGAAGG
>NZ_CADFGP010000146.1 GCF_902833905.1 Paraburkholderia tuberum STM678
TGGGTGGTGATTCCGGGTCCGCGACGCAGGTCATGCGTCGCGGACCATCCGGAGGTCAGTGGTTGTTCAGCACCGTCTCGACACCGTGCTGCACCAGCAGTACGGCGTTCAGACCCGAATGGTAGAAGACGTCATACTCGATGCCACCCACAGTCGTGTTGCCAGACTGTTGCGTCCAGTCGCCGATGTCGCCTCCGTCCGGCAGCAGATCGGACAGTTCGACCTTGTCGCCCGCATCGCCCTTGACCATCACTTGCGTGCGGCCATCAGCAATGAACAGGTCCTTGCCGCCCTGCTCGAGCACATCGCCCAGCGACAGCTTGAGCGTGTTGTTACCCGTGCCGGTAATGTCGAACACTTCGATCGACGACACCACAAAGCTAACCTTGCCCAAGTCCAAGGTCTGGCCAGCGCCTGCCAGCTTCAGCGTGTCTAGACCGCCGTTGCCAAAGATGAACCCGGCGTCCATCACTTCATTAACGTCGTCCACCGTAAAGACGGTATTTGCATCGGTGCCGACGTAGGTGTCGAAGGGCTCGCGACCCGAGAGGAGGGTTCCCGGATTCACGACATGTAGCTGTTCCGTCTCGATAGAGGTACCGCTTTCCCCAACGATATAGTTAGAGCTATTGCCAGCAGCATCCATAACCGCAACCCCATATGCAGCACCTGACTCAATCGCTGCTATAGCACCGGACGTCATCTCCACGCTGGCCGATCCGCGAGCTATATCCGAACTAGTCACGTAGATGTGGAATCGCACGTCACCCACTGCAACCAGTAGGGTATCGCCCGCCATGGCACTCGGAGAAAGCGTCACGGTGAGGCGGCCAATCTCACCCACCATGTCATACGAGACCCCGAGTATCGACGACGGGGCAATCGTATCCAGCGTTACATTTTGTGACGCCACCTTGCCAATATTGCCAGCCGTATCGACCACGCGCGTCTGGATCGTCCAGGACGCGTTGTGCGCCGTATTGTCCTGGAATACCCAACTTCCCTTGTTGTCGACCATCGCATCCTGCCAGGTCTTGCCGCCATCCACTGACACCTGAACCCTCTCGTTGGCCGCGAGTTCTGTCGTCAGCTCGCCCATAATCAAACGGCCTGCTGAGCCATCATTGGTCAGGAAGTCGCCGCTGTCCATTCCGCTGTCCTTGCCCATGTATGTGATGGACGCCTCAGCAGTCGGCGCTACCGTATCCACGATCACCACGTGCGGATCCGACGGCTTGCTTTCGTTGCCCGCGGGATCACGCTCCACCACCGTGAATTCGTGCTCGCCTTCGCCCAGCGGCGTATCAGGCGTGAAGCTCCAGTTTCCGTCCTCGTCGACCTCCGTCTCGCCAATCGGCGTGCCGTTGTCGATCACGATGATCGTGTCACCCGGTTCGCCCTTGCCCACCAGCGTCGGCGTCGTGTCGTCCGTGCTCTCCCCATTGTCCACCGGACCCTGAACCGGACCCACGTCGTCAATGACTTCGTCAATTTCTGGCTTGTCCGGTCCCATCGTGTAAATCCTCACATGGGTAGTCGGACTCGGCGATGAGACGTGGCCCGCTGCGTCCGTCACCGTATAGGAGATGTCGAACGCCGTGTCCTGCCCGATCAGATCGTCTGCCGGGATCTTCACCTTGATCCCGGTGAGTACGTCGACCGCCCCCACCACGTGCTCGTAGCTCTTGCCGTTCCAGTCAATCGTGATCACGTCACCCGCGACCATGCCCGTATAGGCAGGGATCAACACCCACGTGCCATCGCTGGCCTCTGTCGCGTCGATTACACCGTCTGCCATCTCCGGTACTTCAGGTGCCTTCAGTACCAGTGCTGGCACTGTCGTATCGATGATCACCACGTGCGGCTCCGACGGCCTGCTTTCGTTGCCCGCGGGATCACGCTCCACCACCGTGAACTCATGCTCGCCCTCTTCCAGCGGCGTCTCAGGCGTGAAGCTCCAGTTGCCCTCCTCGTCGACCGTCGTCTCGCCAACCGGCGTGCCGTTGTCGATCACGATGATCGTGTTGCCCGGCTCACACCTGCCCCAGATGCCCTCCAGCGTCGGCGTCGTGTCGTCCGTGCTCGCACCATTGCCCACCGGACCCTGGGTCGGACCCACGTCGTCAATGACCTCGTCAATCGACGGCTTGCCCGGCGGCGTCGTATCCACGATCACCGTCCACGGATCCGACGGCCCACTTTCGTTGCCCGCAGGATCGCGCTCCACCACCGTGAACTGATGCTCGCCCTCTTCCAGCGGCGTCTCAGGCGTGAAGCTCCAGTTGCCCTCCTCGTCGACCGTCGTCTCGCCGATCGGCGTGCCGTTGTCGATCACGATGATCGTGTCGCCCGGTTCACCCTCGCCCACCAGCGTCGGCGTCGTGTCGTCCGTGCTCTCACCATTGCCCACCGGACCCTGGATCGGACCTTCGTCGTCAATGACCTCGTCAATCGACGGCTTGCCCGGCGGCGTCGTATCCACGATCACCGTCCACGGATCCGACGGCCCACTTTCGTTGCCCGCAGGATCGCGCTCCACCACCGTGAACTCGTGCTCGCCTTCGCCCAGCGGCGTCTCAGGCGTGAAGCTCCAGTTGCCCTCCTCGTCGACCGTCGTCTCGCCGATCGGCGTGCCGTTGTCGATCACGATGATCGTGTCGCCCGGTTCACCCTCGCCCACCAGCGTCGGCGTCGTGTCGTCCGTGCTCTCACCATTGCCCACCGGACCCTGGATCGGACCTTCGTCGTCAATGACCTCGTCAATCGACGGCTTGCCCGGCGGCGTCGTATCCACGATCACCGTCCACGGGTCCGACGGCCCACTTTCGTTGCCCGCAGAATCGCGCTCCACCACCGTGAACTGATGCTCGCCCTCTTCCAGCGGCGTCTCAGGCGTGAAACTCCAGTTGCCCTCCTCGTCGACCGTCGTCTCGCCAATCGGCGTGCCGTTGTCGATCACGATGATCGTGTCGCCCGGTTC
>NZ_CADFGP010000147.1 GCF_902833905.1 Paraburkholderia tuberum STM678
GGATGAAGTCTGGCTCAATCCGGAGCGCATGCAACCGGAAGAACTAAAGCAGTGCGCATGAGGTGACGCGACAAGTACGTTGACAACCGCCGTCTACGAGCCGCTTGCGTGGCGTGTCGCGGATGTGCTTGTTTGCCCGCATCATCGCGTTCATCTTGAGAATCAGTGTCCGTTTTGTGGGCGGGGCCGGCAGCCATCATTCGGAGCTTTCACTAGGGTGGGCTGCTGCCGCGGATGCGGTAAGTGGATGGGCAGGTTGATTCCGGCGGAATCGAGGTCTATCAGCGAACAGGATGCGTTCCTTTCGCGTAGCGTTGAAGATGCATTGTCGCTTTCCAATGTCCGCGGCGAAATCGAGCTGATCTCATCGGACGTTGCAGTGCGCGCCCTGCGTGATGTTTTCTGGTGTGGATCGTCTGCACAGATGGGGCGCGCGTTAGGAATCCTACCTTCCCAGATCGTACATTTCTGTGCGGGGACGTTTCCGGCTCCGTTGCTACTTTTCGTTCGGGCGAGCTACGCGACAGGCGCGACCATGGCGCAGATGTTCGTCAGTAACAGGTTTGAAGTGGCAGGGAGCGTGGAGCGAAAGCCGGATTTTGAAGTTCAGCGATCAGTCCCGCGTCGGCTCCAGTTGGCTGCTGAACTTGTGAGGCGGCTCAACGACGCGCTCGCAGAAGGTGGGCATCAGTCTGTGGGTGCTGTAGCGGCAGGCTTGAACGTAACAGCAGCAACCGTGTGGAGGCGCGAGCGAGAGTTGGCGACTCGCCTGGCGCAGATGCATGCGGAATATGCGAGCAAGGAGACGCAGGCCCAGAAAGAAATATACCAAGCCGATGTTATCGCATTCATCGCTGAATGTGCGGCACGCGGTATTGCTCCCGGCAGAAGACAGGTAGACAAGGAATGCGGAGGCATTGGCCGATTCTCGACTGACTGGAAACGTTCCATCATCAAGGACGCCATGTCTCAAGTCGCCACTTTGCCGCCACGTAGCGGTGAATAAGGGACTGTCTCGATGGAGCTGGGTGCGGCCGAGCCAAGGGTAGCGGCGCCCGCCGCTAGGCGATCAGTTTGGTAAGCAAACAGAAAATGGCTGAGCTTGAACTGGCCTGGGTAGGAACTCTCCTTTCCGGTAAACGTCTTCCGCGAGTTTTGTGCCGGCATCTCGACGCTCCGCCTACCGCTCCATTACAAAAATGTGGGGAATTGAGAGCTTGGCTTGATGGCCGGATATCGTACTGGCATGACGATTTCAATTTTATAAAAAATCCAAAAGTCTCAGCGGCTTAGGTGCGAGGTATGCCTCTGAGTTTCCCCTCAGTCGGACTTGAGATATCGCTGCTTCTACTCACAGCACCTTAGTTTATGCCTTATATGTTGGTTTGCATCATTTTGTGTCCTTCGCAAGAAAAAGCTGAAGGGCTCGACACTATATGTGGGCAAACGACAACATGAGCGGTAATGTCAAAGTACACGGGTACGGTAGAGGAGCGTCTTGGCAAGGCGATTGCGAGGGAGCGGACAGCCTTAGCAGGCCGCTGAAATACACGCCGAAAAAGTAGCCTTTCTGCGCTCGCTCGGCGCGTGCTGCAGGCCGTATCACATTGTGCAATTACAACGCGAATTCCGGGTTTTTTCGCCGGGTCGAGGCCACTTTCTGGCCTCATTGCCTCGTTTTTCGCCACTACGGGCGGACTTGTGCCAATGAGCGCATGCGCACGAGGTTGTAGGCGGCCATGTTCAACACGAACAGCTGGTCCACTTTCTTCAACCCGCGCACCATCACCTGGCGCATGCACCCCACGGTCTTGGCCCACCCGAAGCCCTGTTCGATCAGCTTGCGCTTTTGCTGCGAGATGGCGTAGCCCACGCTCGAGGCAATCGTATCGGGTACGGACGAACGCCGCCCTGAGGTGTTTTGTGCAACGTGCGGTGTGACCTTCATCTGGCACGCCTCGATGAATTCCTGCGCGTCGTAACCCTTGTCTGCGCCCAGCGTGATTTCTGCGCTCGCATCTTCTGCCGCTTGCCGCGCGTCGTTGATCATGACCTTGGCCGCTTCGCGCTCGGCATGCCCGTCAGCGCGTCACGCACGCGTTGACCACAAGGCCATGTCGATTGTCGGTCAGCGTGTGGCCCATGTAACGCAATTCGCCGGCCGTATTGCCTTTGCGATAGAGCCGCGCATCGGGATCGGTCCTGGACTCATGCGTCTCGTTGCTGCGCTTCTCGCCTTTGAAGTCGCCTGTGCTGCCGCCGTCGCTGTCCTGATCGTCATTGTCCTTGGGCACGAAGCTCTTATGCCCCGCCCATGCCTGGATCAGCTTGCCGTCGACGCTGAAGTGCTCGCCCGAGAGCAGGCACTTCTTCTCGGCGATCGCCACCACTTCGTTGAAGAATTCGATCACGGCATCATGCTTGATCAGACGTTCGCGATTCTTCGTGAAGACCGTCGGCACCCATACGTCGTCATCCATGGCCAAGCCGATGAACCAGCGAAATAGTAGGTTGTATTGCACCTGCTCCATCAGTTGACGCTCCGAGCGGACGCTGTAGAGTACCTGGAGCAGCATGGCTCGCAGCAACTTCTCCGGCGCGATGCTCGGCCGCCCACCCTTGATGTCAGCCTCGTACATCCCGGCAAACAACCGGTCCATCTTTGCCAGCGCTTCGTTCGCCATCACGCGGATCGAACGCAACGGATGCGACTTCGGAACGAAGTCGTCCAACTTGCGCATGGAAAATAAACTCTCGGTGAATGTGTCGGCGCCGCGCATGATCTCCGGGGGCAAGTGGGGGACTTCCATCAACGCATCGGGGGCCTTCCGCGATGACGTAACCGCAGGTACTTCAGCAGCCTGTTAGTACTACTGTGTCACATAACTAATTGCGCGCCCTATTGTCGTACAGGAGGAGAGCCATCGTTGCATGAGCCTTAGTCCAAGCAGG
>NZ_CADFGP010000148.1 GCF_902833905.1 Paraburkholderia tuberum STM678
CTGGACCGCTAAAGCTTCCGACATTCTGGCGAAAGTCACGCGTGCCCGCACCAAGCTGAATAAGATGCAATCCGTTTGACGCAGACCACTAGGTGCCTATGTCGGCGGTGCCTTCCTTGAAATGGGCCAGCCGTATCTGTTGCAGTCGCTTGGCGCGGTGGTGCTCGGCGGTACATTGATTGCAGGCGGCGCCGCTACGCCGCTCGGGACGCTGTTCGGCAGTCTGCTGCTGGTGCTGGTCGTGACGACGATGCAGATCGCGGGACTTCCGCCGGGCGCGCAGGACGTTGTTCAAGGGCTGGTGATCATCACGGTTCTCGCCCTTGCTGGCGGCGGTGCAGTGCGCCGGACGATGCGCGGCAACCGATCGCCCGCGCCGCCCGGTGGAGGTGCAGCCGCCGCAACGATCGATAAACGAGCCGCCTGATGTCAGAGATCCTCGAACGCGAGATCGGCTATGTCAGACAGTGACTTCGAGATTCTGGACGAACGTTTCTCTTCATGCATCCGCTTGAGCGCGCAGGTGGAGCGTTTGTACACGGGCTGCCATTGGGCTGAGGGTCCTGTGTACGTGCCGGCGGGGCGCTACTTGCTATGGAGCGACATTCCCAACAACCGCGTGTTGCGCTGGGACGAAACAAGCAACGCCGTCAGCGTGTTCCTTCAGCCAGCCCAATTCGCGAACGGCCACACGCTCGACCGCCAAGGACGCGTCGTGCGTTGCGAGCATGGCTCCCGATCGGTCACACGCACGGAGCATGATGGAACAGTCGCGACACTCGTTTCGCATTACAAGGGCAAGCGCCTGAACAGTCCCAATGACGTGATCGTGAAGTCTGATGGCTCTGTGTGGTTCACGGACCCCACGTACGGAATCGATACCGACTACGAGGGCCATGCGGCGGAGCCTGAAATCGGTGCCTGCAATGTGTGCTGTCTGGACTCGCAGACCGGCGAGTGCGACGTGGTGGCGGACGACTTTGTCCGCCCGAATGGGCTCGCTTTTTCACCGGACGAACAGAGCATTTATATCGTCGACAGCGGCGTCACCCACCTGAGCGGCGGTCCACGTCATATCCGGAAATTTGAATTGTCGCCCGGTTGCGAGTTGCGAGGCGGACAGGTGTTTGCCTCATGTGAGTCCGGAATGTTCGACGGGCTCAGAGTGGACCGTCAGGGGCGCCTTTGGGCAGGAGCCGCAGACGGCGTGCATTGCTACGACCCTGACGGAACGCTGCTTGGGAAAGTGAAAACGCCAGAACCGGTCGCCAATGTCGAATTCGGTGGACCGCAACGGAATCAGCTTTTCATCTGCGGAACGACATCGCTCCTTACGGTGCGGCTTCCGGTAAGTGGAGCGAGGACGATCTGATCTCATCCTTGCGCATGGCACTTGACATGTACCTGAACCATACACAGATTTCACTTTTTTCTTTTGGGAGCATACCGTGACCGAACGCATCCACGCCAGCTACTGGCTAGAAACGGGGGTTGATCCGCAGATGGCGGCCGAGGTGATCGCGGGCGAGCAGTCGAGCGGCACCTTTATCGCGCTGCCCAACGAGACGCCGGAGCTGAAGGCGCGCTCAGGGGCGCGGGTCGAAAGGCTTGACGTGCTTGAGCGAGTCGATAGGCCGAGCCTGGCCGGGGGCATCGCATCAAAGGTCTATACACGCTGTGCGCTCGAACTGTCCTGGCCGATCGGCAATCTCGGGCCGTCGCTGCCCAACCTGATGTCGACGATTGCGGGCAACCTGTTCGAACTGCGCCAGGTATCGGGGCTGAGGCTGACCGGCTTGCGGCTGCCGCCGTCGTTTGGACAGGCCTATCCGGGGCCGGCGTTCGGCATCGAGGGCACGCGTAGGCTTGCGGGTGTCGAACGCGGCCCGCTGATCGGCACGATCATCAAGCCGAGCGTGGGGCTCGCGCCGGAGGAAACCGCGCAGCAGGTACGCGAGCTGGTGGCGGGCGGCATCGACTTCATCAAGGACGACGAACTGCAGGGCGATGGCCCGCACTGTCCGTTCGACGAGCGCGTGCGGGCCGTGATGCGGGTAGTGAACGAGCACGCCGAACGCACCGGCAAGAAGGTGATGGTCGCGTTCAACCTCACCGGGGATCTGGACCAGATGAAGCGGCGTCACGATCTGGTGCTGGCGCAAGGCGGCACGTGCGTGATGGCGGTGCTCAACTCGATCGGGCTGGTCGGTATGCACGAACTGCGCAGGCATAGCCAGTTGCCGATCCATGCACACCGGGCTGGCTGGGGTTATCTGTCGCGCAGTCCGGAGCTGGGCTGGGACTACGCACCCTGGCAGATGCTCTGGCGCCTGGCGGGTGCGGACCACCTGCACGTGAACGGGCTGCGCAACAAGTTCAGTGAGCCCGATAACAGCGTGATCGCCGCCGCGCGCGCGGTGCTTGCGCCGGTGATGCCTGGGGCGGCGATGCCGGCGATGCCGGTGTTCAGTTCAGGGCAGACGGGACTGCAGGCGGCTGACACGTATGCGGCGATTGGTTGTGCGGACCTGATTCATACGGCCGGTGGCGGGATCTTCGGTCATCCGGGCGGCGTGGCGGCAGGCGTCGAGGCGTTGCGCGAGGCGTGGGTGGCGGCCATCGAAGGTGTGCCGCTCGAACGACAGGCCGAACGCAATCCGGCGTTGCAGGCCGCACTGGGATTCTGGAAATGAGCACA
>NZ_CADFGP010000149.1 GCF_902833905.1 Paraburkholderia tuberum STM678
TCGTAAGCGGTCCATCTTCGACGTCTATCGGCTGGCGGCATGAGCGAGGAGCATTGGTGTCCACCTACGTGGAGGTGGACACCTATGGCTGGCAATGACTCAGAGTTAAGAGTAGTTCGTCTAAGCCGCGACGGGCGCCGTCGCTATGACGAAAACGGTAAGCGCGCGCTGGTCGAGGCTGCATTGCGCCCGGGCGTGTCGGTAGCCCGTCTGGCACAGGAGCATGGGATCAACGCCAACCTGCTGCGCAAATGGACTACGAAGTACCTGATGGAGCGTGAGAAAGGCATCTCATTGGCATCGCTGAAGGACGACGCCGACGAGCGCGCCCCATCACCACCCGCAGTCGAAGTAATGGATGGCAAAGCCATCGATATGCCGGATTCACGTAAGCGGACCGCGCCGGCAGAATCCTCCTCTGCATTTGTTCCTGTCGTGTCACTACCACCGGCACTGCCGCCACCACCCGTATCTCCGGCACCGCCGATGACGCTCTCACTGCATGTATGTCTGTCGAACGGCGTGGAGCTCGATCTCAGTGCAGCGAGCATCGACGAGCTGAGCACCGTGGTCCAGATGTTCCGGAGGATGCCGTGTTCCGGTTCGACGAAAAGCTGACGGTATACCTGCACCGCGATCCCGTCGACTTCCGGTACGGAATGAACAGTCTGTCGATTCTCGTCGAACAGGCGATGCGCCTGAATCCGATGGATTCCTCGCTCTACGTTTTTACCAACCGGCGATGCGATCGCGTCAAGATCCTGGGCTGGCAGCACAACGGTTTCTGGCTGATGCTCAAGAGACTCGAGGCCAATGATCGCTTCGTCTGGCCTGACAGCAAAACCGAAGTCGTGACGTTGACCGTCGATCTGCTGCACTGGCTTCTCGAAGGTGCCGACATTGCTGCTCTTCAGCGGCATCCGAAACGCCACTATGCTCGCGTGAGTTGAACACGGCATCGGCGTGCCGGTCTAAGTGGCATGCCGATCAACGTGACCATCGACGCTGACGAACTCAGGGCGCTCCTCGCGATACGTGAGGAGCACGACGCCCTTCAGTCAGAGCGTGACGGGTTACGCAGCGCACTGCGTCTCGTGACTGCGGAGCGCGACCTGGCCGAGGAACGACTGCGCGCTTACCGGCGCGAGCTGTTCGGCGCGAAGAGCGAAGCGCGAGCCTCGGATCAGCCCGGTCTGTTCAATGAAGCCGAAGTGCTCGGCACGAACGCAACACCCGCGCAGGAAGATACTCCCGAAACCACGATCGCAGCGCACACGCGCAAGAAGCGCGGTCATCGCAAACCGCTCGATCCCAGTCTGCCGCGCGAAGTCGTTCGGCACGAACTTCCCGAAGCCGAACGCTTCTGCAACCACGACGGCCATGCACTCGTCGAGATCGGCGTCGAAACGAGCGAGCAGCTCGACGTGATCCCCGAACAGCTTCGCGTCATCCAGCACCAGCGCGTCAAGTATGCCTGCCCGTGCTGCGATCTTGGCATCAAGGTCACGCCGGCGCCGCTGCGCATCATCCCGCGTGGACTGCTGACGGAATCGGCACTCGCGTGGGTCGCCACCGGCAAGTATCAGTTCGGCATGCCGATCTATCGTCAGGCTGGCCTGCTGCGACGCTTCGGTGGCGACATCTCGTCGAACACGCTCGCCGCGAGCATGGTCCGCGTCGGTCTCGCGACGCAGCCCGTTATCAACCTGATGCGCGACGCGTTGCTCGATGCTGACGTGATCTACTGCGACGAGACGACGTTCCAGGTCCTGAAGGAAGAAGGGCGCAAGCCGCAAACGAAAAGCTATCTCTGGGCGCAAATGACCGCATCGGGAACGCCCATCCGCTGTTTCGCCTATACGGCTGGTCGCGGCGCGAAGCTGGCCGACAAACTGTTCGCCGGCATTCGCAAGGGTGCAGTTCTGATGACCGACGGATACGAGCCCTACAACGGCATCGCGCAACAGTATCAGCTCGTGCATCTCGGATGCTGGGCTCATGCGAGACGGTATCTGGTCAAGGCCGAAGATAACGTGCCCAAGGCGGCCCGCTCCCCCGATCTGCTCGCCACACGCTTCATCAAACTGATTGGCAAGCTGTTCGCAGCGGAGGCGCGCAGTGAAACGTGGCCGGCTGAACGACGACAGCGATTGCGACGACGATACAGTGCACGCGTGCTGGATGCCATCGAAAAGCTGATGCTTGAACAGTTGCCCGGCGTCGTGCCGCAAAGTTTACTCGGCAAGGCGCTGACCTATCTGCATGGGCAGTGGCCCAAGCTGATCCGATACGTCGAGAACGGCATCTGGCCCATATCGAACAATCCCTGCGAAAATTCCATTCGTCCGTTTGTCGTCGCACGCAAAAGCTTCCTGTTTGCCGATACAGTTGCTGGCGCACATGCGAGTGCGAATCTTTATTCGCTGGTCGAGTCAGCAAAAGCCAACGGCATCGACCCGTACGGCTACCTCACCTGGCTGTTCCAACGTCTGCCACTGGCGAAGACCGTCGACGACTACGACGCGCTGTTGCCGTGGAAGATGCCCGCCAATCTCCGCTGACCCTTCTTCCTACCACACAACTTACGCCTCAGAGCACCTCTGAGTGGCGTCGTTGGTGGACCGCATACG
>NZ_CADFGP010000150.1 GCF_902833905.1 Paraburkholderia tuberum STM678
TCGGGCCATGGCCCGAACACTCGAACCCTGCTGCTTCATGCTTGCAATCGTCATGCGTTCTTCAGGCTGCAGTTGTTGGTAACTTCTTTTTTTGCATTGGCACACCTTACACGAGCAAGGTGTTGCACTTCAAATTTGATCGCGCCATACCAAATATCTAGTGGAGAGCAGTTAGGAAGCTCGGGCGATTCCCAATGCGGGGAGTGTCGAAATGATCAGCATCAGTTACGAAAGGATGAACTCGCTCCGGGAAAGCTCTCTACAGTTGCCTGCACTAGCACGGCAAGACTCGCTGGGCATGATGACGCTGCCCAGCCGGTATCCAGCGCCTGCGGAACTAGCATTGATCAACCACCTGCGCGGACCCGTTGCATCGTTTTCCGATGTCTGGTTTTTATGATTCTTTTATTCAGGGTTTCTGTTCACATGACACAACCGGAAGGTGCCGTAATGAACCGACAGACAGTACAAGAGCAGGCGATGGATACGAAAGTATCAGCCTATGCGTACCCACTATTGATCAAGCAGTTGCTGCATACGCCGCTCGCCCATGCACCCGAACAGGAAATCGTTTATCTCGGCAAGCGAAGGCTGACTTATTCGATCCTGCCAGAACGCATTGCGCGACTGGCGAACGGTCTGAGCGGCCTTGGCGTAGAACATGGCAGCACGGTGGCGATCATGGATTGGGATAGTCATCGTTACCTCGAATGCTACTTCGCGGTACCCATGATGGGAGCCATATTGCAGACCGTCAACGTCCGCTTGTCCCAGGCGGAGATCCTGTACACGATCAATCATGCCGGCGCCGAGGTGCTGCTCGTTCATACGGATTTCCTGCCGACGATCGAAGCGATCAAGGAGCAGTTCGAAACAGCGCATACCATTGTTCTGATCGACGACGACGGCGCGCAATGCACACCCACGATCCGGTTCTCCACCGAGTATGAGGCGATGCTCGCCGCAAGCTCGCCGAGGTTCGACTTTCCGGACTTCGACGAAAACACTCGCGCCACTACGTTCTATACGACGGGCACCACCGGATTACCAAAGGGCGTCTACTTCACCCATCGCCAACTGGTTGTACATACCCTTTCAATGATGGCCGCACTGGCTAGCCCTGTAAGTGGCCAGCGCTTTCATCGCGGCGACGTGTACATGCCGCTCACGCCAATGTTTCATGTTCACGCATGGGGCATGCCCTACGTCGCGACCATGCTGGGTGTGAAGCAAGTCTATCCCGGCCGCTACATGCCGGACCGGTTGCTCGAACTGATACGCGATGAAAACGTCACGTTCTCGCATTGCGTCGGCACCATCCTGCACATGCTGCTGAGTTCGTCGTTGTCCAGAGATATTGATCTCAGCCACTGGAAGGTCGTGATCGGCGGCGGTGCGTTGCCTCATGGTTTGGCGCGCGCGGCGCTCGAACGGGGCATCGATATTTTCGCCGGATACGGCATGTCCGAAACCTGTCCCGCCCTCAGTCTCGCGCAACTGAAACCGACGGACGCTACGCGCGATTCCGCCGAACAGTTGCGCTTGCGCTGCACTACGGGCCTGCCGTTACCGCTGGTCGAGCTACGCGTTGTCGACGAGCAGATGCGCGACATGCCGCACGATGGCAAGGCGGCGGGCGAAATCGTCGTGCGCGCGCCCTGGTTGACCCAAGGCTACCTGAAAAACGAAGCGGCCTCCGCGCAACTGTGGGCGGGCGGCTATCTGCATACGCAGGACATCGCCAGCATCGGCACTGATGGCTATTTGCAGATCACAGATCGTCTCAAGGACGTGATCAAGTCCGGCGGCGAGTGGGTGTCCTCGCTCGAAATCGAAAGTCTGATCTCCCAACATCCAGGCGTTGCCGAGGTTGCCGTAATCGGAGTCCAGGATACGAAATGGGGCGAACGCCCGGTGGCGTTGATCGTGCTCGCAGAGGACCACACTCCTCCGGTCACCGAGGAGGAAATCACCAGGCACGTCCTCATGTTCAGTGACAAAGGGGTGATCTCCAGATATGCGGTGCCGCAGATCGTCAAGTTCGTCGACTCGCTGGAGAAGACAAGTGTCGGGAAAATCAACAAGAAGCGGTTGCGCGAACAGTTTCCCCAATCAATAACTGGCAGGTGACGCTACGACTGTTCTCGAATATTAGTTACAACACTTCCGGTGTTGTCGATCGCGAGGTGGGCTTTTCGGAATGGGTCGTCGGCGCCCAGACACGCATCGACGTCTTCGTGCTTTGCGTCGGCGAGACCCAGTGGACTTACGTCAACGCGGAGCATGGGGACCGAGTATGCCCTTATGTATGTCGGCACGATCGCGCATGGAATGCCGAACACCCGACGCACTGGCCGAAGGCCGAACGACCGTTAGCGAGAGTGAAGCCGACGAATGAATGTCCACTCAAGCGACTTGGCGAACGTCTCTTCATGTTAAGGCTTGTTCGACGCCTGCCCTTGTGTGCCGACGCGTGAGCGCACGACGACGCATGCGGGCAGGCGTTGGACAAGCCTCGAGGGAGGAAACCGCGGAG
>NZ_CADFGP010000151.1 GCF_902833905.1 Paraburkholderia tuberum STM678
CAGTCTTGCGTTGGGAGTCGCCCCGGTCGCATCGAACCACGAATGCGCAAACGAAGACCGAAGTCCTACCCATGGCTGAAAGAGCCTCGTCACATCGCACGTGAGCGCGTCCAAAAATATGGGCACGCTCCACGGGCTTAAGTAAGTGCCATTCCCTCTAGAGCGTGTTAGGAACTTTGCATAATCGGTGCAGCATGAACGAGCATAAGCATGGCGAAGACGACGAAGTGCAGGCCTGCCAGCGTTTCAGGCAAGCGCTCGTAATCGCGTGCAAGGCGCCTGAATCGGTTGAGCCAGCCAAAGCTGCGCTCGACCACCCAGCGACGGGGCAGCAGCACGAAGCCCTTCTTCGCCTCAGACATTTTGATGACCTGCAGCTCAATGCCTTCTTCGCGTGCGGCCTGCGCAGCCGTGTCGCCCGTATAGCCCTGGTCAGCGAATGCAACTTTCACCGTCTGACCGGTTACGCGCTGAACCTGACGCACGAGCTCACCCACCTGGGCGCGCTCCTGCTCGTTGGCCGGCGTAATATGCACCGCGAGCAGCAGGCCGAGCGTGTCGACAGCCATGTGAACTTTGCTGCCTCGCTTGCGCTTGTAACCGTCGTAGCCCGCACGCGGGCCGCTTTCACACGTGGACTGCAATGTGCGTCCATCCAGGATGACCGCACTGGGCTGGCCTTGCCGTTCCTGAGCCGCGCGCAACACCGAGCGCAAATCGTTCACCATCGCCTCGAAGCAACCCGCGTTCAGCCAGCGTTGCGTTTGCTGGTAGACCAGTTCCCACGGCGGGAAGTTGGTCGGCAGCATACGCCAGGACGCGCCGGCGCGCGCCATCCAGCGCAGCGCGTTGAACATCTCGCGCAGTTCGTATCGGCGCTGCGGTGCATCTTCGCTCATCAAGCTCAGGTACGGAGCGGCGAAGCTCCATTCCTCGTCCGAAACATCCGTTGGGTATGGCTTGCGTTCTGTCATGCCGCCAGGTTACCAGGTCTGACACAAAGTGCCTAACACGCTCTAGTCGCGCTCGTGAAATTCCCCGGGATTCATCCTGTCGACAGATACCGGCGCATTGGGTCGGGGCACGACGCCCTTCAGAGCTTGCATTGAGCCATCCGGTCCGGACGGCGGATCGACGCGAAGCCAACGCCCCAGCGTATCGCGGACACACTGCTGGCAAAGGTCAAGGCTCACATGCGCGCCGTCGCCGAAAATCGAGCCAAAGCCGCCACGCCAATCGAGCGCCATCTTTTCGTACCACTCCCCCTGATCGTCAACGGGCGTCATGCGCCGGCCGCAGCGGTCGCATGTGCAGGCCGCGACCTCCTGCACCGTCCTGTCCCGGTATTCGCGCATGACCTATCCTTTTCCCCAGTCAGAATTTTCCCAGTCCGGCGGCACCAGACCAAGCTGCTTCGCGGTGTCGACCGGCAGGCGCAACAGCACCGCGCCCGGGCCGCGCTCCATGTTGCCGAGCATCGTGACCTCAGCGGCTACACCGTCGAGCTCGAGATACACGACGTCGTCCGGCTCAAGAATCTCGGTGTAGAGATCCCAGCCGGGCTGATCACCCTCTTTCGCCTGATACCTGATGTGGTTCCTGGTACTCATGAATCCCTGTCCCTTTTGCGAGTGTTTCGCCGATGCCCTGATTGTCGGTGGCCAATCGCGCAGATACTGGATGCGGTCCGCGGCGTCACTGACAGCCGCCTCTCATTTCACTGTTCATCATGCGAACGCGGCTGACCAGAAAGGTTCGCAGGTGCTCCGGCCTTATCCCTTCTTCCCGATGGAGCAGCCGATCTGAATGCGGCCATGACAGACTCGAGTCGATAACCGCAATATGCTCCAGGGAGCGCCATTGTCGCAATCTCCGATGCCCGGCGTATAGGGTGTAGGGCGAGAAGCAGGTTGGCCGAGCGGCCGCGCTGCCTGACGCTTATAAAATTTACAGCGCATTCCAGAACGCCATCATCGCTCATCACTGACCGTGCACCGCACTCCGGGTTCCGGAGAGCTTTTCACTATGGGACAATCGATCCCGTTGCTGCAATGGCGGTACAGGAATGGGAGCGAGAGAACGGTGCGTGAGAACTGTCAGGCATCCTGCGGGCAAAATACCCGCTCATCTTCGACGTCAACCCGACAGTCGCTGATGATCTGGATGCCATCCCAACGGTTTTCTCCCTGTGGGGTTTCGAAGTGCGGCGACGGCTGGTTCGATCTGATCGACATGTTGTATGCGCGAGGCTGCAACCTGCTACAAGGTACGGCGCACCGCTCTGGCATCAGCGCTGGCCATTGAGAAAGTCGAACCAGTCGTGCGCGAAAGCACAGCCGTGGTCAGGAATGCCCGAACCGGCCAGTTTCCTGTCGAAGTGAGGTTGACCCGGTTCGACGGATAGATTTGCAGTTGAGTTTAATGCGGTGTGGCACCTCCCGATAAGATCAAATCGCAGGTTGTCCACGG
>NZ_CADFGP010000152.1 GCF_902833905.1 Paraburkholderia tuberum STM678
GGCCGAGTGTTCGGGCCATGGCCCGAACACTCGAACCCTGCTGCTTCATGCTTGCAATCGTCATGCGTTCTTCAGGCTGCAGTTGTTGGTAACTTCTTTTTTGCATTGGCACACCTTACACGAGCAAGGTGTTGCACTTCAAATTTGATCGCGCCATGTTTCTTTGCTTGGAACTTCCATCTCCCACTTAACGGCCAACTCGTTCAACTGGGTCGACGTCGGAGACAAAATATCAATGGTCCCCCATTCATATTGCATCTGCTGCCCGGCAATAACCAAGCGTCGAGTTGGCTTTAATTCATCGAGTAGGTCGTCCAGATCAGCCGCTTGCTTCACACTGGTCTCCGGACCAGAGATTTGGTCGATGGCAAAATCTGATCCATCAGACTGCACGGTGGTTAGCTCGGATGCGATCAGACGTGCCGAGTTAAACCAGATACCAGTGCCAAGGACGCGCCTATAGTCCTCGCGTTTGTAGGCCGCCAACAATCCGCCGATATGATCAGAATCTATGTGCGTCAGAACGGTAAGGTCGAGTGACAAGCCTGCGTCACGATACGAGTCCAACGCGCTGGTCAAGGCTTTCGCTTGATGACTCTTCAGAGCCGGGATATTTATCTTGGCGATAACTCCAGGAGGACCACCGTCAACCAGAATCCGAAAGACCTTGTCGGTGGCCCATTCGATTTCGATGACGATCGAATCCCCGTGTTTGACCTGAAGCGCGTTGATGCTCATTTTCATGCTGAAGCACGCCAGTCTGGCTCTCTCAGTTATTAGTTGATATGTCTTCTCGCAACCGCAGACACATACCTCGGTTTGTGTCTAAAAATACGCGCAGCCTCGGTACCTGCACACCTGTACGCTGAGCGGCAGCGCGGATCTCGCTGCGCATTCACGGCTCCGCGTTGTTGTCTCCACGCTGACGAGCAGAATATCTTCAACTATGCCTGGCTGCATAACACCACGCAGAAGACATGACGCCTTAACCTTGAGCCGCAGAGGAATTTTGACGGACACCGCTGCCTCTAAGGATAACCGCGTCGCCCTGTCCAACATGAGCACGAAGCGGTACGAAATTATAGTGGCACAAATGCCCGATGTGGGGTAGATGAAGCAAGGCGACCGGATGGTTGCGATTCCTTCAGTGCGAAGGTCCGGAAAACACCCAGTAGCCGTCTTATGCGTGGCAATACCCGAGCGTCAGCTAGAGGGTGTTAGGCACTTTTTGTCGGACCTGGTATCCTGGCAGGATGAAAAAACGCAGGCCATACCCAACGGATGTGTCGGACGAAGAATGGTACTTCGCCGCTCCGTACCTGACCTTGATGAACAAGGACGCACCGCAACGCCGTTACGAACTGCGCGAGATGTTCAACGCGCTGCGCTGGATCGTACGCGCGGGTGCACCATGGCGTTTGTTGCCAAATGACTTTCCGCCCTGGGAACTGGTCTACCAGCAGACGCAACGCTGGATTCAGGCCGGCTGTTTCGAGGCTATGGTCAATGACCTGCGTTCGATCATCCGGATCGCGCAGGAGCGTCGTGGCCAACCCAGCGCGGTCATTCTCGACGGACGGACGCTGCAGTCGACCTGCGAAAGTGGACCTCGCGCCGGTTACGACGGTTACAAGCGCAAACGCGGCAGTAAGGTCCACATGGCGGTTGATACTTTGGGGCAACTGCTTGCTGTGCATGTTACGCCGGCCAACGAACAGGAACGCGCGCAGGTCGGAGAACTGGCCCGTCAGGTTCAGCAGGCCACCGGCCAGACGGTCAAGGTGGCGTTCGCGGACCAGGGATACACCGGCGAAGAGCCTGCGCAGGCAGCACTCGACGAAGGAATAGAGCTTCGGGTAATCAAGCTGTCGGAGGCGAAAAAGGGCTTCGTGCTGTTGCCGCGCCGTTGGGTGGTCGAGCGCAGCTTCGGCTGGCTCAACCGCTTCCGCCGACTGGCCAGAGACTATGAGCGATTGCCTGAAACCTTGGCCGGTTTGCATTTCGTCGTATTCTCCGTGCTTATGCTTGTTCACTTTGCAGGCCTTAACAAAAGTTCCTAACACCCTCTAAGGCCGATGATCCGCCGACAAACTGGGCCGGCGAACGGCCGTTGTAGTCCAGGAGCTGCCTTTTAGTAGGCGGGGGCTCGAAGGACCGTTCCGGGTCGAAACTACCCATTCGTTGGACGTTCATCCCGGGACCTTGACGAACGACCGGTGAGAAACAGTGAGCCGGCATATCAGCTTCGATGCGCGAACGTCGGCTTCTATGGGGACTTGTATGTCAAGCCGTTTTTGATCACGTGAAGGGCTTGGATTTCATGGTGGCTCCTGTAGGTTGTTGAGCGCGTGATGCCT
>NZ_CADFGP010000153.1 GCF_902833905.1 Paraburkholderia tuberum STM678
ACGGTTCGTCACTTCGCTCACGCTGTTGCCGTAGTGATCGTTCTCCGCAAGGAGCACATCGAGCAGGGTTCGTTTGCCCAGGTGGTACCACTTTCGAAGAAGGCCTTGCGCACCTGATCGGTTTCAGCGGAGAGGCGTTTGTACTACTCCGCGCGGGCGAGCCCTGATCCGCAGTGCGTGGCTCGTGATGACGCCCGCCGGCCACGGCTGCATTTGCCGAATGACAGGAACAGAGATCCCCCGGCCTGCATGGCAGGCGCGTAAATGCAAAGGCAGCTTGCTGTCCACCCCGATGGCGGCGTGAGCCACGTCCCCTGCGTAGCCGCCCCGATCAGGGAGGCGTTCCACCCCCGCGCCAGCGTGGAGAATATTGAATGCCGCTGCGATTCCAGATGGTTCAGATAGGGCGACGAAACCCGATAAATAGTGCTCGACGTCGTCAATGCGGACCCGGAAGGCATGGTGGCGGATGAAGAAGCTGCCAATGATCCTGCCCGGATTGGCAAAGTACATGGCGAGTTCCGGCCAGAAATGTCATTTAACAGGCGCTGTGCTCGCGCACGCAGTGCATGGAAGAATTTAGCCCTGAATCAACCGCAACTAATCCGTTGCAGCCTGGAGATCTGACTGCGCCTGACAGTGCCCTTCATTTTGAAGATTCGTGTCTATCGGCGTTGTTCCGGTAGCCGCGAGCGCTCGCTGCCACTGCCTGATGAACTCACGTTTGCTCGATCGGGACGCAAACACGAACTCATTGAGCTTCCCGTTAAAAAATACCTGATCCCTGTCGTGCAACTCTGCATAGGCGAGCAGCACATTGATTGCAGGAATCTCTGTTTGTCTGGTCATCGCGACACTCCCGTTCCCGGAAAGCCCTCACCGTTTGCCCGGGCATGCGGTGAAGGCCGGTAGGTACGCGACCTTCCCCGATTCAGGAAGATCGCGCCTCAGGACTCAACATCAGGGCTCAGCATCCCCCCCATGCCTTTATCGGGCCGGGCCCGACAGACTCAGTTGCACCACCACCCGGCGGTTGGGCTCATTGCAGGCAATCTTCTGCTGCATCGTGCCACTGCAGTCGGCGACCACCGGATCGGAATTGCCCGCGCTTTCCGCGGTGATCTTCTGCGCCGGAATACCCTGCTCGATCAGCATCCGGCGAACCGTCATCGCACGCTGCTCGCCAAGCTTCTGCGCCGCCGCCGCCGAGCCGATCAGGTCCGCGTGGCCGATCACCGTCACGGCTTGCAGCGAGGTGTTTTCCGCGCGAATCTGCTCAGCCAGATGTGCAATTGCCGCATGGCCTGTGACAGTCATGTCGCGATTGCCAGACTTGCCGAAGGCGAACAGCGTGTCGCCCTTGAGCGTGTATTCTTTCGCCGCGACAGGCTGCGCCACCGGAGCTGCCGTCACGGGGATCGACGCAGGGTCACACGCCTCCACTGCCGATGCGCGCGAAAGAACGTGCATCTGGGCGCGCATGCCTTGCAACTGGGCTTCGGCTTCGTTGCGCGGCACCATGATCGGTGCGTCATTGCTGCCAGCCGGCCCGACCTTCACGAAGTAGGTCATGCCGCCCTTCAGTTCTGCGCCGGATCGCCCGGTGGTCTTGCCTTTGTACAGCGGTGCGTCCTGAATGTAGGCGCCCAGCATGTGCTGGCCCGGCTTGACGCAGAAAATGCTATAGCCATTGGGCAGCAATGCGGTCTGCAGCTCGCCATCAACGTAGACGTCGGCAGCGGCCGAACGGCCCGCACCCGCGGATGCATCACGGTAGTAGACGATCTGCGCCTGCTGGGGGCCGACCTGTCCGACCGGCGCGTAGCTCTGGCCGAATACCTTGCCGGGCTGCGTACCGGCACGGGCCGTCGGCGCGGTGCCGGGTGCGGCTGCCTGGGTGACCGGCGGTTGCGGGTTAGAGAAAGTCTGTTGTGCGATGGCGGGCAAGGTACCCGCCGTCACGAGCAATGCGCCTGCGAGCGCACGCATCAGGGTTTGATTGAAAGTCATGATCAGTTCGTCAAAAACGGTCCCCCGGGCAACGCGATGCTGCTCAGGGAGCCTGATTAAATGGGTGGTGATTCCGGGTCCGCGACGCAGGTCATGCGTCGCGGACCATCCGGAGGTCAGTGGTTGTTCAGCACCGTCTCGACACCGTGCTGCACCAGCAGT
>NZ_CADFGP010000154.1 GCF_902833905.1 Paraburkholderia tuberum STM678
TGCCGGCCGAGTACGAGGTCTATTTCTCGATTACCGACTCGACACACTTCCGCGCACCGACGATGACGCTCACACATCACGGTGGCGTCGACATCGAGGAACTGGACAAGTCGCAAGTCGTGCAGATTCCGTTTGACCCGCTCACCGGGCTCAAGGCGTTCGTCGTGGCGAACGCGCTTTCGACGCTGGGCGCACCCAAACAGATTATCTCGCCGCTTGTACAGCACCTCCCCAAGTTATGGGAGCTCTACCACGGGTTCGGAATGACGACCCTCGAACTCAATCCAATCCGGATGCGCGAGGATAGCAAGGGACGGCTGACACCCGTCGCCTGTGACTTCAAATGCGGCTTCGACCGTGATGACCCGCGCTGGCAGCGCCTTGACCTGCCCGCGCATCTCTTCGCAGTCGACTATTCAGACTTCGAACAGGAAATCAACCAGCTTCGCACGTATCAGGGGCAGAGCGACGTCTACGTCATTAACGCGAAGGGCAGCATTCTCGCTCCGACGTTCGGTGGCGGCGCGAACTCCCTTGTCACGCAAATGCTCGGAGACGACGCCATCATCTCGTCAGACTTCGGCGGCAACCCACCCTACGAAAAGATGAAGGAAGTCGCCCGCATCTGCTTCAAGCACTGGATTGAGCAGAGCAATGTGCTGTTCATCATTGGTGGAAAGTCGAATAACACGGATATTTTCGAAACATTTCGCGCAATGGCCGACGCGTTACGCGAGCACTTCAGTCAGCACGGCCCGACGCCGCTCTATGTGGTGGTCGGCCGTGGCGGTCCGAATCTGGTTCGCGGAATGGGAGCATTGCGCGACACGCTCGATTCGCTGGGATTGCCGTACACCTTCTTCGGCTTTGACTCGGACATGAGCGAGGTGGTCCTGTACGCGAAGCAGGTTGACCAATGGATGAAAGCAGGCGGCCGCGAGCAGATTGCCGCGAAGCTGGGAATTGCGGTCAAACAGGCTGCCTGAGCATCTCATCGACTGAGGAGAATCATTATGTACAAGCAGGGCATTGGCGATTTTAAATACTTCGTAGGAATTAGTTCGTTATCCCAAGTTGCAACAAAGGACGACCGCGTTTGCGTGCTCAACATTCTGGGCGGCGAGTCGAGCGATGTCACGCCCGTCGGTCATGCCTATTCCGGTGGCAACGTGGTGTTTGGTACGGCTCCGGGAAAGCGCGGACAGGTACTGGAAACGGCACTTGGAAGCGTGCCGGTCTACAACAATGTCCTTGAAGGCCTGAACGATGGTCACCGGTTCAACTGCGGCGTCATCTATCTGCCGCCTTCCGCTGCACGGGACGGCGTGGCTGAGCTAATCCGTGTCAATCCGGAACTGAAGAAGATTTTCATCGTTACCGAAAAGCTGGCCGTCAGTGACTCGCGCGAAATCCGCGCGATGGGTCAGTCCAACGGGGTCGACATTTTTGGCGGCAACAGCCTCGGCGTGGCTGACGCCTGGAACCAGGTGCGTATCGGGGGAGCGCTGGGCGGCGACCACCCTGAAGAGGCATTGCGGCGTGGCTCGATTGCCTTGTTTTCCAACTCGGGCAACTTCACGACTACCATCGCAACCTACCTGCGGATGGCCGGATGGGGCACGACTACAGCCATCTCAAGTGGCAAAGACGTCTACATACAGTTCGCGGCGCCGGAGTTTGCTGCGGCGCTGGCAAACGACGCGCGAAGCAAGGCCGCCGTTCTTTATGTTGAACCGGGCGGCTACTACGAGCTCGACGCCAACTTTACGAAGCCGGTGGTTGCGTGCGTCGTGGGTCGCTGGAAGTCAAAGCTGACCCGTGCTGTCGGACACGCGGGTGCTATGTCCGGAGGCGCGGACGACGCCGCATCGAAAGAACAATGGTTTCTCGATAAATTCGGGGTGTCAAGTGTGTTCACACCGGACAATCCGGCCGTGTCGGCAAAGGGTGCGCTTGTCACGAACATCGCGCACATACCCGCAGCACTCAC
>NZ_CADFGP010000155.1:0-1564 GCF_902833905.1 Paraburkholderia tuberum STM678
CCCTGTCAACCGATACACCTGCTTTGCACTTCGTCCCATGCAACACCTCCTCGATCAAAGGTGTTGCAACGACCGGTTGAATCCGCCCTGGCAGCCCTGATCTGAATGATGAATGACCCCATCATGGCGGCGCTGTAGCAACGCCATGTCCAGCGCGCGCAGCATCAGTTCGGTGTACAGATGGTTTGACATCGCCCAACCTACGATGCGGCGGCTGAACACATCGAGCACCACGGCGAGATACAGGAACCCTTCGCCGGTCGGCACATACGTCGCGTCGGCCACCCATAGCCGGTCCGGGGCACTGGCGCTGAAGTGTCGCTGCACCAGATCGGGCGCCGGGCGTGCATCGGGCCGCCGCCGCGTGGTGGAGTGCCAGCGGCGCCGGCTTACGCCGCAAAGACTTGCGATACGCATCAGCCGAGCAACCCGCTTGCGCCCGACGTGGATGCCCTGCGCGCTCAATTCAGCATGAACGCGCGGCATCCCATAGGTGCCGCGTGAGCGCATGTAGATCGCACGGATGCGCGCGAGCAGGTCGGCGTCGGCCACTGCACGCTTCGATGGTCCGCGCGTGAGCCACGCGTAGTAGCCGCTGGCGGAGACCTCCAGCAGCCGTGCCATGGTGGCGATGGGTGAGGTTGACCCGGTTCGACGGATAGATTTGCAGTTGAGTTTAATGCGGTGTGGCACCTCCCGATAAGATCAAATCGCAGGTTGTCCACGGCCGGGCGGCGGGTCGCCTGTCAAGACCACGACGCTGCCCGGCGGTGGGCAACCCGCGCGACGATAAGCTTTGATTTTGCGCATGCAGGTTTTCGAATTCGAGCGGCGAACAGTAGCCGATGCTGCTGTGGAGGCGGCGTATGTTGTACCAGCTCTCCAGAAACGAGAACAGACGCCGCCTTGCCTGTTCGTGGGTCGCGAAGTGTTCGCGACAGAGCAGTTCGGCTTCGAGCGTGCCGAAGAATGACTCGCACATCGCGTTGTCATAAGCGTCGCCGGTGGTCCCCATCGACGGTTGTACGCCGGCTTCTCGGCAGCGCCGCCCGAAGGCAATGGAGGTGTATTGACAGCCTTGATCGGAATGTAGAATCACACCGTCATGGCGTCGCTGCTGCAACGCCATGTCAAACGCCCGCAACATCAGTTCGGTGTACAGATGGTTGGACATCGCCCAGCCGACGACGCGACGGCTGAATACATCCAGCACAACCGCCAGATAGAGGAATCCTTCACCCGTGGGTACATAGGTCGCGTCTGCGACCCACAGCACGTTTGTCGCCTCGGCACTGAAGTGCCGGCGCACCAGATCAGGCGCACGCCGGGCGCCTGCGCGTGGCCGTGTGGTGCGCGGCCAGCGCCGCCGGCTTGCCCCGCACAGACCCGCCATACGCATGAGGCGCGCCACCCGCTTGCGCCCCACGTGTACGCCTTCGCGCGCGAGTTGCGCATGAATACGCGGTGCCCCATACGTGCCGCGCGAGCTTGCATGGAGCGTGCGGATATGCGCGAGCAGTTGCGCATCGCTACGCGTGCGCATCGCGGGCTCCCGCACCAGCCA
>NZ_CADFGP010000155.1:1616-1970 GCF_902833905.1 Paraburkholderia tuberum STM678
CTTCGGTGGAATGGATCCCGTCTCCCTCGCGAACCAGGCTGCCGCGTGAGAGAGTATGTCGCGCTCCATCTTCAGTTGCCGGACTTCGCGACGCAACCGTGTGAGCTCCTGGCGTTCGGCTGTGGTCAGACCGTCATGCCGCACACCTGTGTCGCGATCAGCCTGCGCCACCCAGTTGTAGATGGTCTGTGCAGTCGGCTCGAACTCCTTTTCCAGTTCCTCCGGCCTGCGTCCGGCCTTCACCAGCCCGACCATTTGCGCCCGAAATTCCGCCGGGTACGGGGTACGATGCTTGGCCATAATCGGCACCTCCTTCTCCAAAGGATAGATGTCCGTTTTTGCGGGTCAACTTCA
>NZ_CADFGP010000156.1 GCF_902833905.1 Paraburkholderia tuberum STM678
AAGGCCATTGGCGGGTCTCTTACGCTCTGTTGCGGAAGATCGTCGACATCTAACCGCGCGACACCGTCAACGCGGGTTCCGCTGACGGATACGGGCGCTCCCGCATTTTCGCGTACCAGGCCTGAAGGGCCTCGCATTGCTCCGGCACGGGCAGCTTCACTATCGACGCAAAGATCAACCCGCCGATGACCGTGATATCGGCCATCGAGAAGGCGTCCCCGGCGACGAACGGCTGTCTTGTCAGAACGTCGTTGAAAGTAAGCGTTGCGGGAGCACCGTCTAGACCATTGCCGCCAAAGTGGCTCAATGCACGTCCGTGTCGTTCAAATTGGTTGGCACGTGACTATCGGAAGACTATATTTGCTTCGCTCGGCGGCGTGACTCAGGGACACCTTCAGCGGGAGGTTGGCAATGTTTGCTCGTTTTTTAAGAACGCTAGCGATTGGATTTGCCACCACAATTTTTGTTTTAGGCGCCTCAACTGGCGCTTGGGCTGCTCTAAACAACATCGTCAATCAAGATGTGCCGGAAATTTCGGGCGTCCATGTCAGGATTGCCACTACCAATAACTGTCAAGGAGACTTGATGGCCTTTATGGCATTTCCGGCAGGCGCTTTCGATGAGCAGCATCCTCAAGCAATCACGCGAGCGACGAGCTGGGCTGTGCACGAGGGCCTCGCCATTTGCCCGCAGGCGACCCGGATGCGGGTCATGGCCGATGCGGGGGGAAAGATGAAAGAGACTGCGAGCTTCGACGGCTTTGCTCTTGCATCCGATAACTGGCAACCGAATGGCAGATTCAGCACGCCCTATCATTATGGAGCGGTGGTACCTCAGACCGTACCAGCATCTCCAGACGCAGCAACCTTTGGCGTTCCCGGCCAGTTTCAAGTTCCATTCAGTCAAGCTGCATTTGGGGCACCCTTTTCGCAGTCGCGCGAAAACCAGGCTTTTCTTTCTGCGGTCGTCTATGCCATCGTAAAAAGCTGCAACGACGAGCTCCATAAAATGAACCCCAACGCACAAATCCACGTCCCTGATGAAGCGGGCCAGTATGCGCTTTCCGGTATGGTGGCGTCTACGCAGATTTCGGAATCTTCACCTATTCAGCAGTTGTTTGGCCCGTTTTCTACGCTGTATCCGTTTGCGCAGCAAGGCACCTCTGTCGGACAGCGCATGGGATGCTCCGCAAAGGGAAGAGGTTTTCTCAACACTATGAACACCTCCGTTATCGCAAGCATGCACGATGCTCAAGGCGGTCCGTCGCAGTTCATGCGGACCTGTCCCAGCAAGCTCGGAAGTGATGCGGATTGTTTGTGTTTTGCGAGGATGGCACGCGCTCTAGAGCCCGATATCTTCCAGGAAAGGTTCAGCATGTACGACTACAACAAAATGGTTAAAGCGATTCAGCTTGTGCCTGCAATTCAGCTTATGTCGTGCAGGTTGCATGGCCAGTGATGGGCCAGCAGCAACTGCCCTGAAATGCTCTGAAGCGAGATAGCGAAAGTTCGCTTTACAAGGAAGCCTGTCGGGCAGGCTCCTCGCATGTTCGACCGAGCTGCGAATCTGACGATGCCAGAGTCTTCGATGGTACCCAGCCTGACAGGCTCGACACCTTTTGAAGAACAGAATCGAATTGAACTCGTCTTCGAGGGCCACTCGTGCGTCCAAGACATCCAGTTCACTGTCCAGCTTTATGACTTAACCCCGACATCCCATGGAGTGGTTGGAGGCGTTTTCGCGTTCCGTCTTGCGGCTAATGCTATTTCGGGCCTCCAACACCAATGGACGCCGTCGATTCGGTTCTGTCGCAGTAAGCGTGACGAGACGACAAATGTCAATATAATCAGTATTGCTTACATAACAAGTGAATAAAACTGCCGGGAAGCAGACAACGGGTCTTTGCCCATACATTTCATCTGTCCTTTCCTGATCATGTGCATT
>NZ_CADFGP010000157.1 GCF_902833905.1 Paraburkholderia tuberum STM678
GCAGTCTTGCGTTGGGAGTCGCCCCGGTCGCATCGAACCACGAATGCGCAAACGAAGACCGAAGTCCTACCCATGGCTGAAAGAGCCTCGTCACATCGCACGTGAGCGCGTCCAAAAATATGGGCACGCTCCACGGGCTTAAGTAAGTGCCATTCGGCCTAGTACCCGACCGTCAGCGATGCGCTGGGCAACGAGCGACAGAAGTTTGTCATGGTCAACTGATCCAAAGAAGTCCTTCAGATCAGCATCGACAATCCATTCCTTGCCGCTCTCGATCTCCTTCCAGATCTTGCGCAAAGCGTCGTGTGTCGATCGCCCTCGCCGATAGCCAAAGTTGGCGTCGTCGAATACCGGCTCGAAGATCGGCTCCAGACGGTTGAGCAGCGCCTGCTGGCATACGCGATCATAAATCGACGGTATGCCGAGATTGCGGAACTCCCCCGGTTTGCCGACTTTCGGGATCGAGACCTGCCGAACTGGTTGCGGCTGATAGGTCCGCGCACGCAGTTCCGCCTGCAGACGGTCCAGATGCTGGTCCGCCTGTTCGGCAAAGTCTGCCACGCTGATTCCATCGACACCGCCACTTCCCCGGTTGGCCCGGACCCGCTCCCAGGCGACTTCCAGATTCTTCCGTTGATAAACCTTGTCAATTAATGAGTGGACCTTCCTTGCTTCCATCGGGTTAATCCAGTCAGACAGTCTCCTCGGGCGCGGATGTACGGGTATTTCGCTCATGGAACTGATCCTCCTCCGTGTCCTTACTCACTGTCGTCCGGGTTCTTCCCAATCATCTTCGCCGGCTGCCTTCCCCGACCCACTTCTGTCGCCGATCGCTCGGTCACGTAGTTTTGGCCACGCTTCAGGTACTACTCAGCCGTCCGACTACTGACACAGCACCGCTCGCCACTTCGCTCCTCGCTTATAGGCTCACTTCCCGCGGTGCCACCCGCGGACTGTGCCAGTTCTCCTGGGGTCACACGCTGTTCTTCCGTACCGTGCCGTCCGCAAACACCTTGGTGCGGTGGGTGAATGAGAACGCCTTCGCCTCCATAGTGCAGGCTCGACCTTGCCCCACCTTTGGCCGACCGGTTCGTCATCGGGGGCAGCCCCCATCGACTACGGCCCGGTACTTCTCCTCATGCCCTTCGGATTCCGCCTCACGGCGGACACCCTGCCCTCCGGAGAACTGCGAGATGCTGGCTTCAGGTCCGCCTTGTCCGTTTCCGGCTTTCGCCTTCGTGCCCAGTTAGACGTCTCCATACCTTCCCACCTCTCTCCGGCCAGCGAGGCATTACCCCCGCTTTCGGATATGGCGCCCCTCATCCGGGCGCCAGAGGGACTTCAACCCTCCGGAACAACGCGCTGCCCAGCGCACACTTACGGCCTCTGCTGACTTCTTGCTCCGGCTCGACGCCGTCGCCCTTTCAGGCATGAGGCGAGATCTCCCCAGGTAAGAGCGCACTCCTTCATGGCACAGCCGCCGCATTTACGCCGCTTCGCCCTGGTCACGAGAGCTTCGCAGTCTATTACCCGCCCGCCCTGCTTGGCAACGCCTTCTATGCGGTTCTTGTTTATCGGCTCGCGACTTACGCTCCACGCTTCCTTCCCACATTCGGCCGCCGTCATGCAGTTGCGCTTCACTTCATTCGCTGTGACCAGCTCAAGGCGGGACTTGCACTCGCAGGAGTGCGCCCATGCTCGGCGCAATCGGGTAGGAGGCGGGGTTGCCCCCGCCGTCCTCCCACAACACCGGACGTACGGATCACGTATCCGGCGTTTCCTGACGACTGGATTGCTCCAGCGAGCTTCGTTTCGT
>NZ_CADFGP010000158.1 GCF_902833905.1 Paraburkholderia tuberum STM678
AGGGTGAGGTTACTCGGGCACCGCCAGACGAAAGGGGCGGAGAACAGACAAACCGAACCTACTGCCACCGCGCCACATCTCGACTCTACCGATACCTTGCATTGGAGCGCGCTTGTCCGCACGAATGCTGAAGACGTTGGCGAACGTCCGCGCGTCGCCCGCCATGCAACGCGCGCCACCCGCCAAGAGATAACTCAGGCGATGACCTTCTGCTCTGCGGCAGCCTGCTCGCGCATGCGACGGGCTTCGTCGCGCAGGAACTGCTGGTAATCGTCCAGATCCCCGTCGAAGGGCTCGACGCCGCCCTTGGTGACCAGCCAGAACTCATCACATACCGCGCGCAGCAGGGCCCGGTCGTGACTGACCAGCAACACTGTGCCTTCGAATTCGTTGAGTGCCATGCCTAGCGCTTCGCGTGTGGCCAGGTCGAGGTGGTTGGTAGGCTCGTCGAGCAGCAACAGGTTGGGGCGCTGCCACACGATCATGCACAACACGAGCCGCGCCTTTTCGCCGCCGCTCATCGTGCTAACCGCCTGATGGACCGTGTCGCCACTGAAGTTGAAAGTGCCGAGGAAGGTGCGAAGCGATTGTTCGGTTCCACTCTGGCCGGGGGCGCGCAAGTGAGCCGGCGTGTCCCTTGCAAGGCGGATCATGTGTTCCATCGGCGTGTCAAGCGGGCGCAGCACGTCGAGCTCCTGCTGTGCGAAGTAGCCGATGTTCAGGCCTTTGCCTTCGCTGATTTCGCCGGCAATCGGCGCTAGCGCGTGCACCACCGTCTTCACCAGCGTGGACTTGCCTTGGCCGTTGGCACCGAGGATGCCGATCCGCTGCCCGGCCAGCACGGATCGGTTGATGCCCCGCACGATGACCGTGGGCGGCGTGCCCGGCAGTGCGCCGGCCGGCGCGGGGTAGCCGAAGCTCGTGTCCAGCATCGACAACAGCGGGTTCGGGACGTTGAGGGGCTCCTTGAACTCGAAGGTGAACTCCGCGTCGGCAAGCACCGGTGCGATCTTCTCCATGCGTTCGAGCGCCTTGACGCGGCTCTGCGCCTGTTTCGCCTTCGAGGCCTTCGCCTTGAAACGGTCGATGAACTTCTGGAGGTGGGCGATCTTGTCCGCCTGTCTGGCCATCGCGGCCTGCTGCAACAGCAGTTGCTCGGCGCGCATCTCTTCGAACTTGCTGTAGTTGCCGCCATAACTCACAAGCTTGGCGTTGTCGACGTGCACCGTCACCTGCGTCACCGCGTCGAGGAATTCGCGATCGTGGCTGATCACTACTAGGGTTCCTTGATAGCGCTTGAGCCACGCTTCCAGCCAGACCAGCGCGTCGAGGTCGAGGTGATTGGTCGGTTCGTCGAGCAACAGCAGGTCCGACGGGCACATGAGCGCGCGCGCCAGCTGCAGTCGCATGCGCCAGCCGCCGGAGAAACTGCTGACCGGCTGTCCAAGCTGTGCAGCACTGAAGCCAAGGCCCTGGATCAGCGCCTGGGCACGTGCGGGGGCATCGTGTGCCCCGGCGTCGTGCAGGGCCATGTAGGCGTGCGCCATGCGCATGCCATCGTCGCTGGCCTCAGCGGCGGCTACTTCGGCCTGCGCGGCCAGCAGTATGGCGTCACCCTCGATGACGAAGTCGGTCGCACTCTGCTCGGTCTCCGGCATCTCCTGCGCGACCTGGCCCATCTTCCATGCAGCGGGAATCGAGAACTCGCCGCCGTCTTCGTGCAGCGTGCCGTTGAGAAGGCCGAAGAAGGATGACTTGCCGGCGCCATTGCGGCCGACAA
>NZ_CADFGP010000159.1 GCF_902833905.1 Paraburkholderia tuberum STM678
GGCTACTACTGGATTATCGACGACACCGGTATTCCAAAGAAGGGACGTCATTCGGTTGGTGTGGCACGTCAGTACTGCGGGCAGCTCGGCAAGTCAGTATGACTCCGTGGCAGCGAGGCTGGCCGCCGCTGGGAAGTGAAGCGCGGGTTAGCATGTTGCCAGAGCCGCAAGAGTGTGGCCGGAGCCACCACTCGACGGTTTGTTTCCGACACGGAGGCCAGCATGAACCAAGATAGCACATTGTACGTTGGGCTCGACGTTCACAAAGACTCGATCACGGTTGCCTACGCGATGGGCCTGGACGAAGTTGAACTGTTCGGCAAGATCGGCACGACGCAGAGCGAAGTCGATCGTCTTTGCAAGCGACTGCAATCCAAGGCCCGCCATGTTCACGTTGTCTATGAGGCCGGCCCTTGTGGCTATGGACTGAATCGCCGGCTCCTCGAGAAAGGCTTCGATAGCATGGTGTGTGCCCCATCGCTGATTCCGAGAAAGCCTGGTGATCGCGTCAAGACCGACCGGCGCGACGCGTTCAAACTGGTGCGCTCGCTGCGAGCCGGCGATCTATCCGCCGTGCATGTGCCGAGCGTGGAGGACGAGGCGTTTCGCGATCTGGCCAGGGCGTGGTCATCTGCCCGGGATGATCTGAAACAGGCCAGGCTGCGGCTGAAGTCTTTCCTACTGTCGCACGGCGTCCAGTACTCCGGCCGGGCAAATTGGGGCCCGGCCCACCGGCGCTGGCTGAGTACCCTTTCGTTCGATAGTACATGGCAGCAACTGGCGTTCAACGAACACCGCCGCACCATTGAAGATCGCCTCGCGCAATGTGACCGACTGGAAGCAGCGCTGCGCGAAGCGGTTGTGAACTGGCGGTTCTATCCGGTCGTGCTGGCGTTGCAGGCGATGCGTGGCATCCAGTTCACGTCGGCGGTGGGGCTAATATCCGAGCTGGGCGATCTCTCGCGCTTCGACCATCCGCGACAGTTGATGGCTTGGCTCGGCGTCACGCCGTCGGAACATTCATCAGGTAACAAAAGGCGCCAAGGCAGTATCACCAAGGCCGGGAATAGCTATGCAAGAAAGCTGCTGGTCGAATCAGCCTGGAGCTACCAGCATCCGGCGCGCGTGAGCAAAGACATACAGAAACGGCAGGAAGGCATACCCAAGCCCATTGTCGATCGGGCCTGGGATGCCCAGCTACGCCTGTGTGGCCGATATCGCCGGCTCGTGGCCAGAGGAAAGAGCCGGCAGGTTGCAATCATTGCCTTGGCTCGTGAACTGGCCGCGTTCATCTGGGACATCGGTCGAATGGGGATGACCCTGGCGGTACCGCAAAGCGAACAGCCTGCGTAACGATTTTTTCCAACCACCCGACAGCTCACACTGCGAAGTTTCCTGAAGGCGGCGTAGCCCGGTATCTGAGTAATCCGCGCTCCTGTTTGGCAACGGCATCAGGCCGACTTGCGTGGAAAGAAAGCGGCAGGCTCATGACACGGACCTCTGTAATGCGGTAGCCAATCCGCGAATATCAGCGTGATCCACCGTCGAGATTTACTGCTACGCCGCCCTCAGGAAATTCCTAAACGCCTATGGATAAAAAATGTTGAAAATTTAAAAACCATCCTATTGACACGTGGAGTCATATCAACAGGAGAACTGTCAGGTCGCCGTGAGCCTGTCGATCGCGACACAACGCGGCAGTTTGCCGATTGCCTGGCAACTGTATGTCCCCAAAGAATGGATTGA
>NZ_CADFGP010000160.1 GCF_902833905.1 Paraburkholderia tuberum STM678
GGCCATGGCCACGGCCTCGGACCCGATGAGACTTACGTGAAATACACGCGCGTCAACGCTCGTATCTGGCTGGTGCTGTGTCTTGCCGAACTTGGCCGGTTCGACGAGGCTGCTGCCCTTGGACAGGAGGCGATGGACATGGCCCGAGGGATAAATGAGCCAGAGCAACTGATCTTTGCTGGCCACGGTGTCGGACGGATGCACCTTGTTCAAGGCAATCTCGACGTTGCTGTCGAGACACTTGAGCCCGCATTGGCCATGTGCAAGGCTGAGTTTCCATACTACGTTCCCCGAATAGCCTCCTGTCTGGGGGCGGCGTATGGCTCGCTGGGCCGGACCAAGGAGGCACTGGTTCTTCTGAAAGAGGCAGTTCGCCAGGCAGCGGCGAGCAATTTAACGTTCGGACATTCGCTCGTGCTCTCGATTTTCGGTCGAGTGTGCCAGCTCGCTGGTCGAGAGGATGAAGCCCTTGCTCATGCACATCATGCCATTGACCTGGCACGAGCCTCCGGCGAACGAGGCAACGAGGCCTGGGCCGGGTGCCTGTTGGGAGATCTTGTCTCGGATGGCAACGCTACTGCACCTCGGATTGAGGAAGCTCATAATCACTATCGCATGGCGTTGATGATCGCCCACGACCTCGGAATGCGTCCTTTGCAAGCACAGTGCCTATATGGCCTGTCTTGGCTGCAAAAGATGGGCGGAGATAAAGCTTTGGGCGAGAGAAGTGCAGCAGACGCCGCATCGCTTTGCCGGGAAATGGGCATCAAACCATTGACTGGCTGAACATCGTCTCACCTCGCCCCGGTTTGCCGAGAGCCGCTTGCGCGCCGGTCTGCATCAGATCTCAATTACCCCAGTCGCCTTACTTACCCAGCGACCGGTTTGCCTTTTCGGCTGCCGCATTCAATGCCGCGGCGGGTTGAGCTTTTCCCAGGTAGACGGACTGCATGGCATCCGACACGACTTTCGCGGTGTATTCCCACCCAGTGACAGTCGGTGCGAACCGTGCGTTCGGCAACAGTGCGATGAACGCCTTGGTGTCTGGGCCATTGAGTGCCGGATCGCTTGCTTCGGCCTTCGTCGTGGGCAGGAAGCCTTCCGTCTTCGAGAATTCGACGCGCGGGCTCTTTGTGAAGAGGAAGTCGAGAAACTTCCAGGCGCTCTTCTTGACCCTGGAGTTCTTGAACATCATGATCGAATCTGTCACCGCATAAGTGGCCTGCGTCGTTCCCATCGGAATGGGACCAATGCCGTACTTGAGATTTGGCACCTCCTTCGCGATCTGTTTCGACAGGAAAGGCAAGGAGATAACCATCGCCACACGGCCCTGCTTGAACAGGTTCTGAACGCCTTCACGGTTATAGCCGGTGACTCCCGGTTCGGTCAGACCGTCGTCTATCATCGTTTTGTACAGCGTTGCGGCTTTCACACCAGCCTGCGAATTGAAAGCAGCCTTGCCGTCCTTGCCGATCACATCTCCGCCGTAACTCCAGAGTCCATAGTAGAAGTAGACATCTGTCTCGATCTCTTTGCCTTGAAGACCAAAGCCGGCGATATGCATCGCTTTCAGCTTCTTCGACGCATCGATTACGTCGTTCCAGGTCTTCGGGCCATTCGGATAGCCAGCTTTCGCGAGCAGATCCTTGTTGTAGTACAGCGCGCGTGTTGAAGCAGCGAGCGGCAAGCCA
>NZ_CADFGP010000161.1 GCF_902833905.1 Paraburkholderia tuberum STM678
ATTCCGGGTCCGCGACGCAGGTCATGCGTCGCGGACCATCCGGAGGTCAGTGGTTGTTCAGCACCGTCTCGACACCGTGCTGCACCAGCAGTTCGGCGTTCAGACCCGAGTGGTAGAAGACGTCATACTCGATGCCATCCACAGTCGCGTTGCCAGACTGTTGCGTCCAGTCGCCGATGTCCTCCCCGTCCGGCAACAGATCAGACAGCTCGACCTTGTCACCCGCATCGCCCTTGACCATCACTTGCGTGCGGCCATCAGCAATGAACAGGTCCTTGCCGCCCTGCTCGAGCACATCGCCCAGCGAAAGCTTGAGCGTGTTGTCGCCCGTGCCCGTCAGATCGATGACCTCGACGGACAACGGCGTCTGCCCAATGCGAGTCAGATCCAGAATCTCGCCTTCGCCGTCATGTTCGACGTGTACCTGACCGTCGTCTTGCACGGCGAGGACCGATTCTGCCGGGACGACCGGATCGGCCTCGGCGGTTGCTTCCTGGCTGTCCTGTGTGTCGTGATCCGCTACAGGGTTCTGACCAGAAGTAATGTCCTGGTCCAAAACCGCGTCCTGATCAACGACCGCGTCATCAGCAACGTCTTCAACAGACATTACAACTGCATCAGCACTCTGCTCTTCCTCGGTTATTGATAGACCGGTAACTCCCCCCCCAAAAGTCTCAAGCGTAATAGCGATGTCATCCACGAAGAAGTAGTCCTTGCCACCGGCCTGAGTGCCGTTGGAGCCAGAAACTAACTGGAACCCCGTAAAGACCATTCCTTCCGGCATAGTGAACGTGACCGTATGTGCCGTTTTCGATCCGAAGGTCCCAGTCAAGATTATCTTACCGTCGGTGCCGATGAACCTGATCACATTGCCACTGGTGTCACTATCGCCCACAGTGAATGTAATGGAGCTTGCGGTGTAGCCATCTTCCAAACCGACATACACGGCTCCGCACACACCCAACGCGTTGCTAGTGGGCTTAGTAATTGGCCCAACAAACCCGGCGGGGGATATCCCCTGCCAATCGCTCGCCTGATTGATAGTGCTGATGTGCAATAAGCCGAGGGTAAGTCCCTTACCAAGGGAACCAACCGGAGCCCCACTAAAGTCCTCATAAATTACGGTGGGGGTATCTGCCCCCAACGAGAAACCGAACGGTTCGCTCGGCTCGCTCTGGTTGCCCGCCGCGCCCGTCGCCACCGCCGTCAGTTCATGCGGGCCATAGGCCAGCGGCTGCTCCGGCGTGAAACTCCAATTGCCATCGTCATCAGCCGTCGTCTGTCCCAGGACCTGGTCACCGTCATACACCGTCACCGTGCTGCCCGGCTCCGCCGAGCCCCAGATTTTCGGCTGCGTGTCGTCGCTCGTCCCGCCCGGGGAGATCACCCCCTTCAGCGGGCCCACGTCGTCGATCACCGCCCAGATCACCGGCCTGATCACCGGCGGGGTCGTGTCCACGATCACCACGTGCGACTCCGAAGGCCTGCTTTCGTTGCCCGCCTCGTCACGCTCCACCACCGTGAACTGGTGCTCGCCTTCGTCCAGCGGCGTATCAGGCGTGAAGCTCCAGTTGCCGTCCTCGTCGACCTCCGTCTCGCCAACCGGCGTGCCGTTGTCGATCACGATGATCGTGTCGCCCGGTTCGCCCTTGCCCACCAGCGTCGGCGTCGTGTCGTCCGTGCT
>NZ_CADFGP010000162.1 GCF_902833905.1 Paraburkholderia tuberum STM678
AGTGGTACCACCTGGGCAAACGAACCCTGCTCGATGTGCTCCTTGCGGAGAACGATCACTACGGCAACAGCGTGAGCGAAGTGACGAACCGTTTCGATGGCTACGCGGCGGTACTGCGGGAGCACGCATCCGCGGGTTCGCTGGTTGACTGGCTGGAGACCGGGCACTCCGGCGGTTAGGTGTTGCGGATCAGAGCCGCACCGGATACAGGGCTTCGCGATGGGCTGCCTTCCTTTCTGGATGGCGGCCCTTTTTGCGTCTGGCGCACAGAGGCGAGAAACATCGGACAACTGCCTGTTTAGCCCTTACGCAATCGTGCATAGGCACCGCTGCTCGCGATTCCCGTGCCAGGAAATGTCTCGTTCCTGTCTCGTCGAAATTCGAACTCGTCATATTTCGTTTTATTGCTCACCCATCAAGAATGGAGGTAGAGCAGCACTCTTGCGACTGCCATGTCGCCATTTTCTATCTATACGCTGGCCAGGTGGACCAGCATACGCACTCAAAGAGGCACTACTACTACCATGAGTACCAGTTCAGTGAAGCTGGCCGTCGTCGACGGCAGCACCATCAAGCAGACTGTTGAATTGCGTGGGTCCGCGCAAGGCGCTCCCGTTCGTGTAAGCGCCATCAAAGGTGGCAAATTCATTCTGGCCGAGAGCAAGACCGGCCACGGCCCCGAAAACATTACCGTGCGACGCTCCGGCAAGAATCTTCTGGTCAGCCTGGAAGGGGCGGAGCTCGACCAGCCGCAACTGATCATTGAGGACTTCTACGGCAATGAAGGCGAGCTGGTCGGCCTGGGTGAAGACGGGTCGTATCACGAATATATCGCTGCGGACGGCGAGGATGATCATGAGGCCGCTTTTCTTGTGGATGGCGCGGACTCGCCTCTGGTTCTGGGTGCGGCGCAACTGAACGGTTTCGGCGCGAATCTCGTTGCCGCGCCGGGTGTCGGTCTGGTGGGCTTCGGCCTCCTGGGCCTGGGTGCGCTTGCCGCGCTGGGTGCGGGGATTGCCGCCGCGAGCGGTGGTGGTAATGGCGGCAGCGCTGCTGCTGTAGCGGATGAACAGACGCCGCCGGGTGCAGTCGACGACGATACGGACGCGGACGCGGACGCGGACGCTGACGCGGATGCGGATGCTGATGCGGATGCTGATGCTGATGCTGATGCTGATGCTGATGCGGATGCTGATGCGGATGCTGATGCGGATGCTGATGCTGATGCCGACGCTGACGCCGATGCGGATGCGGATGCTGATGCCGATGCCGATGCTGATGCTGATGCTGATGCTGATGCTGATGCAGATTCCGATGCCGATGCCGATGCGGATGCTGACGCCGATGCGGATGCGGATGCGGACGCCGATGCGGATGCGGATGCGGATGCGGATGCGGATGCGGATGCGGATGCGGATGCGGATGCGGATGCGGATGCGGATGCGGATGCGGATGCGGA
>NZ_CADFGP010000163.1 GCF_902833905.1 Paraburkholderia tuberum STM678
GCGGACGCCGATGCGGATGCCGATGCCGATGCGGATGCCGATGCCGATGCGGATGCTGATGCCGATGCGGACGCCGATGCGGATGCGGATGCGGATGCGGATGCGGATGCGGACGCCGATGCGGATGCCGATGCCGATGCGGATGCCGATGCTGACGCCGATGCTGACGCGGACGCGGATGCGGATGCCGATGCTGACGCTGACGCTGACGCTGACGCTGACGCGGATGCTGACGCGGATGCCGATGCGGATGCGGATGCTGATGCTGACGCGGATGCCGATGCGGATGCTGATGCTGATGCTGATGCTGATGCTGATGCTGATGCTGATGCTGATGCTGATGCTGACGCCGACGCGGATGCCGATGCCGATGCGGATGCGGATGCGGATGCTGACGCTGATGCAGATGCCGACGCGGACGCGGACGCGGATGCGGATGCGGATGCTGACTCCGACGCGGATGCCGATGCTGACGCGGATGCCGATGCTGACGCGGATGCGGATGCGGATGCGGATGCCGATGCGGATGCCGATGCTGACGCGGATGCGGATGCCGATGCTGACGCGGACGCGGATGCTGACGCGGACGCGGACGCGGATGCGGATGCCGATGCGGATGCTGATGCTGACGCCGACGCGGATGCTGACGCCGATGCCGATGCCGATGCTGACGCGGATGCGGATGCGGATGCGGATGCCGATGCTGATGCCGATGCCGATGCCGATGCCGATGCCGATGCCGATGCCGATGCCGATGCCGATGCCGATGCGGACGCTGATGCTGATGCTGATGCTGATGCCGATGCGGATGCGGATGCGGATGCGGATGCGGATGCGGATGCGGATGCTGATGCCGATGCCGATGCCGATGCCGATGCCGATGCCGATGCTGACGCGGATGCGGATGCGGATGTTGATGCGCCGGACCAGCCAGTCATTGGCGAAGTGATTGACGACGAAGGTCCGATCCAGGGACCGGTGGGCAATGGCGAGAGCACGGACGACACGACGCCGACACTGGTGGGCAAGGGTGAACCGGGCGACACGATCGTCGTGATCGACAACGGCACGCCGATTGGCGAGACGACGGTCGACGAGGAGGGCAACTGGAGCTTCACGCCTGAGACGCCGCTGGAAGAGGGCGAGCATCAGTTCACGGTGGTGGAGCGCGATCCTGCGGGCAACGAAAGTGGGCCGTCGGATCCGTGGACGGTGATCGTGGATACGACGCCGCCGGGCAAGCCGTCGATTGGCGAAGTCATTGACGACGAAGGTCCGATCCAGGGTCCGGTGGGCAATGGTGAGAGCACGGACGACACGACGCCGACGCTGGTGGGCGAGGGTGAACCGGGCGACACGATCATCGTGATCGACAACGGCACGCCG
>NZ_CADFGP010000164.1 GCF_902833905.1 Paraburkholderia tuberum STM678
AGGCATCACGCGCTCAACAACCTACAGGAGCCACCATGAAATCCAAGCCCTTCACGTGATCAAAAACGGCTTGACATACAAGTCCCCATAGAGATGCTATGTGGGACTACCCAAGCCAGACCCGTTTAGCTAAAACGTAATTTCCAACCCTGTGCAAAGGAGACGGAAATGTCGGCGACCCAGACAGTCCCACAAGGCAATGATACGGCGATCCAAGTCCAGCTCTACATGAGCTTCGAACTCGGCGACAAGTCGTGGAAGTTGACGGCCAGCGATGGCCGGCGCGGCCCGAGCCGTTTCAGCGTGCACGCCGGCGACACGGCTGCGGTGCTCGACTGCGTGCGCCGCGCCAAGGAGCGCTGCCAGCTCGAACCGCAGGCCCCGGTGCATTCGTGCTATGAGGCCGGCCGCGATGGCTGGTGGCTGCATCGCTGGTTGAGCGGGCAAGGCATTGACAACCTCGTGGTCGACCCGGCGAGCATCGAAGTGAACCGACGCGCCAGACGGGCCAAGACCGACCGGCTCGACGGCGATAAGCTGCTGGTGATGCTCAGGCGCCACCACGCTGGCGAGCGCATCTGGTCGGTGGTGCACGAGCCCACGCCCGAGCAGGAAGACGCGCGCCGCACGCACCGTGAACTGGCCCGGCTGAGCCAGGAGCGTACCGCCCACACGAACCGCATCCGCTCCCTGCTGGTGCTGCACAACCTGCGTGTGCCGGTCATCGTCGGCGGGCGCGACTGGGCGGCGTGGTGGGAGCGCCATCGCGAGCAGGTGCCGCCGGTGTTGCGCGGCGAGATCGAGCGCGAGAGCGCGCGGCTGGCGCTGGTCAGGCAGCAGCTCAAGGTGCTGGAAGCGGCGCGGCGCCAGGAACTGGCCGAGGGCAAGCATCCGCTGGTGGCGCAACTGGCACGGCTGCGCGCGATCGGCCCCAAGGGCGCCTGGGTGCTGGTCAAGGAAGTGTTTGGCTGGCGACGTTTCGCCAACCGGCGCGAGCTGGCCGGCAGCCTGGGGCTCACGCCGACACCCTACGACAGTGGCGGCAGTCAGATCGAGCAAGGCATCAGCAAGGCGGGCAACAAGCGAGCGCGCACGATGCTGGTCGAACTCGCCTGGCGCTGGCTGCAGCTGCAGCCCGACAGCCTCCTGACCCAGTGGTTCAACCGGCGCTTTGCCGGCGGCGGCAAGC
>NZ_CADFGP010000165.1 GCF_902833905.1 Paraburkholderia tuberum STM678
AATGAAGCCGCTTCAGGACCTTGGCCAGGCCCGGGGCAAGCGTGGTTCGCGGTGTCTTCGTCTTCTTCATCAGACAGCTCAGAAATTTTGCTGCCCAATTTTAACCCGGCCCCTTACTGCAACAAAACCTCTCGGGTTCCTGCTTGGGCTGCGCACTCTCGGGCAGCGTTGTCAAACCATATTCGCCCGCCAGATAGAGTCGTCGCCATTTGAACAGCAGGTTTGCATTGATATCGTTGTTGCGCGCGATCAACGCCACCGACGCGCCCCGCTCGAGCGATTGTTCGACCAGTCGTCGCTTGGCCTCGGTCGGAAAGTTCGGCCGCTTATATGCGCCGTCTGCGGCGCGCTCGCCCCATGACTTGTCCACTTTGGTGCCCACCATAATTTGGTGCACACCAAACTACCCAAAACCTCAATCATCGCGCCACAGCGGCCCCCGTGAGTCGCTTACGCGTAAATCAGCGCGAGAAATTTTTCCCACCAAAAATTTCGAAGATGAAATAAGAATCCAATTTGATTCGACAAAAGTAATGTTGGTTCTAATCGGTCCGCAATGGCTAACCATGCAAGATGAGTTTGGCCGGCGGCGACTCGATTGTAAAGACGACTATGTATTAATTGAAGTAAGGGCTGGTCTGAGTAAGGAAATTCATTTAATCCCACTTCTTTTTGATGATGCAAACATGCCGGGTGCAAAAAGCCTTCCTTCGGCGATCAGAGCACTGACCTTGCCCCTGTTTGGCGAATCCCTTAACCGAGGAAATTACGCAGCCTCGCCTTGCTGGGCTGCGAACCAGTTTTTCTCGAATGTCATGGGACTGACGTAGTCGAGTGTCGAGTGTAACCGGCGTGCATTGTAAAAGCCCAGCCAGTCAATCACCTCATCCATTGCGGCACGCCGCGTGGCGAAGTGCCGGCCATGCATGCGTGCTACCTTCAGCGAACCCCACAGACTTTCGGTCGGCGCGTTATCCCAGCAATCGCCGCGTCGGCTCATCGACGAACTCATGCCATAGGCCTTCAACGTGTCCTGGAACAGGCCGCTGCAATACTGGGCGGATTCAACCGGTCGTCGCAACACTAGATTATTGAACAGATTTTAGGTATTCGTCCAAGGCCTCCGCAGGCGTCTTCCAGCCGAGTGTTTTCCGGGGCCTGGTATTCAATGTGTT
>NZ_CADFGP010000166.1 GCF_902833905.1 Paraburkholderia tuberum STM678
TTACTCGATGATCTTGGCGACGACACCAGCGCCGACCGTACGGCCACCTTCGCGAATTGCGAAGCGCAGACCTTCTTCCATCGCGATCGGGTTGATCAGTTTCACCGTGATCGACACGTTGTCGCCCGGCATCACCATTTCCTTGTCCTTCGGCAGCTCGATCGAGCCCGTCACGTCCGTCGTACGGAAGTAGAACTGCGGACGGTAGTTGTTGAAGAACGGCGTGTGACGGCCGCCTTCGTCCTTGCTCAGCACGTACACTTCAGCCGTGAAGTGCGTGTGCGGGTTGATCGAACCCGGCTTGGCCAGAACCTGACCACGCTCCACGTCTTCACGCTTCGTGCCGCGCAGCAGGATACCAACGTTGTCGCCTGCCTGACCCTGGTCGAGCAGCTTGCGGAACATTTCCACGCCCGTGCAGGTCGTCTTGGCCGTTGCGCGGATACCGACGATCTCGATTTCCTCGCCAACCTTGATCACGCCGCGCTCGACGCGACCCGTCACCACCGTGCCGCGACCCGAGATCGAGAACACGTCTTCCACCGGCATCAGGAACGCACCGTCAACCGCGCGCTCCGGCGTCGGGATGTACGTGTCCAGCGCATCGGCCAGGTTCATGATCGCCACCTCGCCCAGCTCGCCCTTGTCGCCTTCCAGCGCCAGCTTGGCCGAACCCTTGATGATCGGCGTCTCGTCGCCCGGGAAGTCATACTTCGACAGAAGTTCGCGAACTTCCATCTCGACGAGCTCCAGCAGCTCGGCGTCGTCCACCATGTCGCACTTGTTCAGGAACACAATGATGTACGGAACGCCAACCTGACGCGCCAGCAGGATGTGCTCACGCGTTTGCGGCATCGGGCCGTCGGCAGCCGAGCACACCAGGATTGCGCCGTCCATCTGCGCCGCGCCCGTGATCATGTTCTTCACGTAGTCTGCGTGGCCCGGGCAGTCGACGTGTGCGTAGTGGCGGTTAGCCGTTTCGTACTCGACGTGCGCGGTGTTGATGGTAATGCCACGCGCCTTTTCTTCCGGCGCCGCGTCGATCTGGTCGTACGCCTTCGCTTCGCCGCCAAACTTCTGCGTCAGGACCGTCGTGATCGCTGCCGTCAGCGTGGTCTTGCCGTGGTCAACGTGACCGATCGTGCCCACGTTCACGTGCGGCTTGGTCCGCTC
>NZ_CADFGP010000167.1 GCF_902833905.1 Paraburkholderia tuberum STM678
AGGGTGAGGTTACTCGGGCACCGCCAGACGAAAGGGGCGGAGAACAGACAAACCGAACCTACTGCCACCGCGCCACATCTCGACTCTACCGACTCTTGCCGAACTGCTATCCGGCAGAGCGCGACCCACAGCAGTCGACCGGATTTCTCCAAAGCAGCCGTTCGAACCGGGACCAACGATCTGGCTCGGTCCCGATCCGCGGGTCCTGCTGTGACTGCTAGCGAGTCCGAGCGTTGCATTGCATCGCCGCAAGGTGTTGCTGTTAACCGTTTCTGCTAATAGTTCACCGTTTGTGGCGAGAACGGGTGTCCCGTGCGAGGTAAGGCCAGGAGGCCAGATTGACAATTCTGTCACCACTAGCGTTGCAGTTAGGAATGAGCGACAGGATGTCCATTGATTTTGGTAGCGTTCGGCGTGTCCTCGAATTTGGCTAGTGCGGCTGTCGAGGCGCGCGATTAGCGCGGCAATGTCCCGGGCGTAGTTGAAGGTTGAAGGCGGCGGTTCCCCGTTGGAAATCCGAGAGAATCGGGTTTCGACGACCAACTTCCCGGACAGGGAACCAAGGAGAACCGCCAAATGAAGCGTACCAAGGAGATGCCCCAAAGCGCCAGCGCGCCGTTGCACGTGGTGCCTAAGCAGGACCCGGACGGGCTGCGCGCCTGTTTTGCCGAGAACAGTCAGCTTCTGTTGCCCATGCTCGATCTAATTCAGAACACCCGCACCAGCATCGACGAGTTGATGTACGAAGCCGGCCGTAGCCTGGTCGAGCAACTGCTGGTGATCTCGGCGACGGAAGTGGCCGGCGAGAAGCATCCGGGCCGCAAAGGCGGCGAGGTCCGCTGGCACGGCTCGCAGCCAGGCCAGATCGTGATGGACGAACGCAAATTGAAGGTGAAGCGGCCGCGCCTGCGGCGTCGTGGCGGCGGCGAAGTGCCGGTCCCCGCCTACGAGCAATTGAACGAGAATCCGCGGCTCGCCGAGCGGGTGCACGAGATCATGGTCACGGGCGTGTCGACGCGCAAATATGCCAAGGTCCTGCCCGAGATGGCCGGCACCGTCGGCATCTCCAAGAGCAGCGTTTCGCGCCAGTTCATCAAGGCCAGCCAGACGGCGCTCACCGAGCTGA
>NZ_CADFGP010000168.1 GCF_902833905.1 Paraburkholderia tuberum STM678
TTCTCTCATCGCGATCGCCCGAAGTCTGTATTATTTAATACTACCAGGTATTACCTTGCTGCAAATCAATTTTTGTGACACAGTAAGATTAGCAGGCTGTTGAAATATCCGTCGTTGATGCACTCAGGTGCATTGCGACGGATGCTGAGTTCGCACTTCTGAAACGCGGAACGCGTTTCCGGGCGTTCGAGGCTGCTAACGGTTTCACCATATCGATGTTATCCACTGCATCCCGGCCCTCAACGGGCAAGTGTGCGCATACGCGTCAGGTTGTAGCCGACCTGCGTCAGCACGAAGAGCTGGTCCACGCGTTCAAGTCCTCGATACATCGCCTGTCGAATTCGTCCGACTGTCTTGCCCCATCCGAACACCTGCTCAATCCGCTTACGTTTTTGCTGGCTGACCGCGTAACCCGGCCAACGCGTGGTTCGCTCGTCAATCGCTGAGCCTCCTGGACGCCCATCGTTTTGCGCGACATGAGGCGTGACGCGATTTGCTCGACAGGTGGCAACAAAGCCGGCCGTGTCGTAGTTCTTGTCTGCCCGACCGTAATGCCGCCCGGGGCCACCTTCGCGGCGTCAGCAAGCATTTGCGCGGCGCAGTCGCGCTCGGCGGTGCCCGTCGCCAGCGTCACCTGCGCGTTGACTACCAGGCCGTGCCGATTGTCAGTCAGTACATGGCCCATGTAGCAAAGCATCGCACCGGTTCCTTTGCTCTTGCGAAACAGCTAGATATCGGCCCCTCGCGCTGGGACACGGTCGAGCGCCCACGCGAACGCGAACCTGCGATCCATCCCGGACGTCCCGCGCCCCAGCCGCCGCTTGAAGATCTGACACGCAGGCTTGGGCACGGTCCACGGAAACGATCTTACCGCCGGTTCTGGATTCGTCAGAAGCCGAATAAATCGTGCGTCAATCGCACCGGACGACAACTTGAATCAATACTGTATGGTTGCAGCCGGCCGGCCCCCTGATTGTCGACAAGCGCGGAACAAATATTTTTCCTACCCTTGCATGAGGCAGCCGTCTTCAGGAGACAAACGGTGGGAAGCATTGAAG
>NZ_CADFGP010000169.1 GCF_902833905.1 Paraburkholderia tuberum STM678
ACCGAAATGAGCGTCGATTCGATTCGTTATCCAGAAAATTTGACGCGTCTTGATCTGCAAGCCGATCCGACAGTTCATTAATCAGCGTTTCCTTAGCGCTCGAATTAAGGCCTCGCCGTCGCGTGTCGCCTTCTGGAGCAGCTTGACGGGACTGTCGTAGATAGCATCAAGAAGTTTCATGTCGACGCCCAAACATCATACTCAGACATGAGCGGCATCAGCATTACCCGAGAAAGCTCGAACGGCAGCTTTGTAGCACTGCATACTGGCGTCCACTCCTGGCCTAACGGTGTCCGTACTGTACGGCCCGTACAGTGGCCCAAATCTCGGTTTGTGTTGCCGTCTCGAACACCCTGTCGATCTCGATGCTGAGATATTGAATCTCAATATCCAACTTGACACGATTGAGTAGCAACGACATCTTGCTCGCTGGCGTCAATCGAATTCAGCAAGGACGCCATGCCGCGCGAATGGTAAGTTGGCGCCTATTTCCGCACGAGGATGACGTCGTACACTTTGCCGCCGTCGTCTACGCATATGCCGCCGCTACTGGCTCCCTGGCCGCGAAGGTCGCATCGCAGCCCGTGACCGTCGCTGGACGAGAGCAGCGCCTTGACGAACTTGTCGCCAATCGAATAACTGTTCCCGAATGCCGTCGCAGTGCCGCCGTGGCTATTGAACCCATAAGCCGACGCGAACCCAAACGTGTCGTTCGATCCAACACGCCCATAACCCGGACCGCGTATGACCAAAGCTACCAGGCAACAGCCTTCTTCCCGCCCCCCATAGATGCGCTTCAGTATGAACGTCTCGCGCTGGCTGCCTTCCATCTTTGTGAACGGCAGGGACAGCAACTTCAACATCTGATTACGCTTGCGACTTCATTGTTCAGGAATCCTTTAACGCCTGAGGAAAGACACGACCAGCGGAATCTGCTTGAGGTCATGATCCATATCGGCGAGGACTACAGGCGCATGAACAATTGCGATCATGAACTGTTCACGGTTCTGGCGCTCG
>NZ_CADFGP010000170.1 GCF_902833905.1 Paraburkholderia tuberum STM678
TGGTACAAGCAAGGCACACCTCTCGAACGAAACACCTTCTGGGGATGTTTCGCGGGTTGGGGCCTCGATGCCCTTGATGTGCAGATGTTTACCCTGGCAATCCCCGCAATCATCGCAGCGTATGGCATCGACCACACGCAGGCGGGCGCAATCAGCGGCGTGACGCTGGTGTCATCGGCGATGGGCGGCTGGTTGGCGGGCGCCTTGTCCGACAGGGTTGGTCGGGTGCGGACGCTGCAGATTACGATTCTCTGGTTTGCAGGATTTACTTTCCTTTGTGCCTTCGCCCAGAGTTTTCCTCAACTACTGGTCCTGAAAGCCCTGCAAGGTTTCGGATTCGGTGGAGAGTGGGCCGCAGGTGCCGTGTTGATGGCTGAGACCATCCGGACGGAGCACCGCGGCAAGGCCATGGGCGCGGTACAGAGCGCCTGGGCTGTCGGCTGGGCCGGCGCAGTGCTGTTGTATGCCGCAGCTTTTTCGTGGTTGCCGTCAGACACGGCGTGGCGTGTCATGTTCGGTGCTGGCCTGCTGCCCGCGCTTCTCGTCCTTTACGTCCGCCGCAATCTCCGCGAACCTGTGCGCGTTGAGCCGTCTCGCGCTGAACCAGTGGTTTCTGTGTGGGCGCAAATCGCGCAAGTATTCCAGCCGCGCGTCATCAAGACCACCGTTATCGGGGCGATTCTGGGCACAGGCGCACACGGCGGGTACTACGCCATCATGACCTGGCTGCCGACCTTCCTCTCCAAGGAAAGACATCTGTCGGTCCTCAACACCGGTGGGTATCTTGCGGTTGTTATCGTGGCTTTCTGGTGCGGCTGTATGGCGAGCGCTTACCTGCTCGACCGTATCGGACGGCGTCGCAACATCGCATTCTTTGCATTTTCTTGCATCGTCACCGTGCTCGCCTACGTGATGCTTCCATTGAGCAACACGCAGATGCTTGTTCTGGGCTTCCCGCTAGGCTTTTTCGCCGCCGGCATCCCGGCCAGCCTGGGCGCACTTTTCAACGAACT
>NZ_CADFGP010000171.1 GCF_902833905.1 Paraburkholderia tuberum STM678
CTCTGTCACAGTGATGTCCATCAAATCGAAAATGATGGGCACCACTTTGATGTCGCTTCTCGCCGTCGTCTACGACGGTCGTCGTGAGGTGCTTACTCATCGGCTCGACCTTCGAGCGCATGACGTTGGTGCACCACTGCCGCAACACGCGTGGACAATTGACGCACCGCAAGGTTTGCGTATGTTCAAAGTGTTCAGCTTCTCAATTCCTCGTATGATTCACTCAGGCGGCCCGAGGTAATGTCAAACCAAGCATAGTGCTGGTCAGAATGACGCCATTGGGAAGAAAAGCGATCGTCATCTACGGCTTTCGTTTTCCTGCAGCGGGCATCGGCTACGCAGTACGCCGGCACCACCGCCTCAATCTTAGTCCACGGGAATTGCGCTGCACTATCTCGGTTGGCCAATTCCCCTCTATCGGCGGAACAAGTTCCTATGGACATGCTAGACGTCATCGGTATTGGTATCGGACCGTTCAATCTAAGCCTCGCGGCGCTCATTCAGCCCACCGGTTTGCGAGCGCTCTTCTTTGAGAAGCGCATAAAATTCTCCTGGCATCCGGGGCTCATGCTGCCCCAAAGTCAACTCCAGGTGTCGCCGCTCAAGGATTGTGTGACCCTGGTGAATCCCACAAGCCCATATTCCTTTCTCAACTATCTCGCTGTACATCGACGCCTGTACAGCTTCGTGAATAAAGGTGGAAACAGCACGTCGCGACGTGAGTTCACCCACTATTACCAATGGGTTGCGCAATGCCTGGACACGCTTCGATTCGGCGAGGAGGTGATCGATATCAGGCCTTGCAATAAGGGCTATTGCGTGACCACTACCGCGCGCACCTATCATGCGCGCGCGGTAGTGGTCGGGGTCGGCGTCGAACCCAAGGTGCCGGCATGTGCACGGCAGGTGGTTGGCGAGACGGTCTATCACGTAGACGACTACCTTAACCGGAAACCGTTCAGCGAAG
>NZ_CADFGP010000172.1 GCF_902833905.1 Paraburkholderia tuberum STM678
CAGCGCAAGAGCCCCTCAACGGCAACCGGTTCGCCCGTGCGGGCATCGACACACGGCTGGTACGCAAGCCGGAACTCCTGCCTGGTGATCGCCGTGCGCAGGCACGCTTCGAGCGTCAACCGGTAGCGCGCGCGTTCGGCCATATCAGGTGCGAAGAACTTGACGAGGTTACGTCCCGCGGCCTTCGCCTGGTACATCGCGGCGTCGGCGTTCTGCATCAGGGTATCGATGTCCTCGCCATCGTCCGGGAAAAGTGCCACGCCGACACTGCATGACACCGGCAATGCGGCGCCGCCTAGTTCATGCGGCTGACGAACGAGCGGCAACAGACGATCCTCGATCGCACGGGTAACATCCGCCACATTGCTGACACCGTTGAGGATTACCGTGAACTCGTCGCCACCGAGGCGGCTGACGGTGTCATTGCTGCGCACGGCTTGCAGAAGGCGCCGCGCGACCGAGCGCAACAGGTTGTCGCCGATGTGATGGCCAAGCGAATCATTGATGTTCTTGAACCGGTCCAGATCAATGAAGAGCACGCCGACGCGTTGGCCGGAGTGGCGCGCATTGCCGAGTGCGACGCCAAGGCGCTTGATGAACAGCTCGCGGTTCGGCAGTTCCGTTAGCACGTCATGTTCGGCGAGAAACTGAATGCGCGCCTCGCTCTTCTTGCGGTCCGTGATGTCGATCAACGTGCAGATATAGTGCGACAGGTTCGCCCGCCGGTCGCGCACCGCGCTCACCATTAGCCATGCCGGATAGTCGTTGCCGGCCCGCCTTCGCACCTGCGCTTCGCCATGCCACGCGCTGAGGCGATCGACAGAATCGATAACGGCCGGAAAAATGTCATCTTGCTCCTGCGTTCCAAAGAGGAAAGCAGGCTTCTTGCCCGCCACGTCGTCAGCGCAATATCCAGTCGCTCG
>NZ_CADFGP010000173.1 GCF_902833905.1 Paraburkholderia tuberum STM678
GCTGTTCATCTCTCGCGGGTACGACTGATTGAGGGACAACCCGTTTTGTCGGAAGAAATATGGCTACCTCGAAGCCGTTTCGAAGCGCTGGCGACTCTGCCCCTTGGTGGCTTCGAGGATTTGCTTTATCCGCTTTACGAGCGGCTTTGCCGCCAAATCGTCGCATCCGCAACCGAGATTCTGAACGTCGAACAGGCGACGGACGCTGATGCGGCGCTCCTGCATATCGACGTTGGCAGCCCGGTAATCCTTGTGCACCGTGTGGCATCCGATTTCGCCGGGACGCCTATTGAATGGCGCACCACGCGTGGTGCTGCTGCAGCGTTCCAGTATCAGGTCGATATTCGCTGACAACGCGACTTCCTCGCCGCGTTTGGTGCTGTCATAGGGACCGACAACGCGAACTGACTTTCTGTCACCCGGCAGGTCGCATTTTTCCTGCGACTTTCAGGCTCTACACCTCGTTCGCCGAATACATCACTGGTCGCCAGTTGCGGCCGCAGCTCGCTTGCGTGCGCTCGTCCGGGTTATACCTCATTGCAGCCCGACCTCAAACATACAAACATATACATGACTATATCAATCTGCTTGTTTTCGTCTGACTGACCGTTTTCGAAACGCCAGTCGAGCGGCAGCGGGCATGGAACTTGGAGCGAACATGTCTACGTCCGTAACACGTGAGCAGCAGGTAATGAAGAAAATGGCATGGCGGCTGATGCCGCTGCTGATTGTCATGTTTCTCATCGCATTCATCGACCGGCAGAACGTCGGCTTCGCGAAATTGGAAATGGTTCAGGCACTCGGCATGACGGAAGCCGCGTATGGCCTTGGAGCATCGCTGTTTTTCATTGGCTACCTGCTGTTCGAGGTGCCCAGCACACTGGCGCTACATCGGTTTGGGGCCCGGACGTGGCTCGCTCG
>NZ_CADFGP010000174.1 GCF_902833905.1 Paraburkholderia tuberum STM678
CATTCGCTGCGTCCAGAAATCTGGACTTTAGCCGATCTGGCTACTCTGACCTGAAATCCAGTCCTGGCGCGGCTTGCAGACAAATTCCACGGCCGTCGAAAACCGGCAACCAGTTGATCGAGATGGAGGACGGCAGCGAGGCGCGTACAAGCGTTCAGCGGCGGCACGGCGATTCCGCGTCGCCAATATTGCACGTCATATTCGCTCACACCCAGCCACTTCGCTGCGCGTGCGGAACTGATGCCGGCGCGTGTCAATGCCCTGTCGAGGCGTGCGGCCAAGGCGCGCGTCAGGCGGTCATTCCCGGCACTGCGCTCGAGATGACCGATACTTTGAGTATGTCGATTCATTTGTCTAACTTCTCTCAGATTTTATTTATTTGCAATTCAACACCGGATTTTCGGTGCCGTCCGAATCTACGTATTGGTCATGACGGATTCATGACGCCATGATGCCTTTTCGCCGGCACGCCGAATTTCACTCTGGCGGGCGTCATAGTTGCGAGAGCAACTATTCCTTCGCATTTTGCTCCGCGCTTACTTTGTTCAACCCCTACCCTAGTTCGGATTTTGGCGCCGCGGATAGCTGCGTCGAAACTGGCGGTTATTCCCACGGGACGATCATTCAAATGCTTCGATATGGAGATGGTTTTCGGCGCTGTTTGGGGGAGCGCCGGATTCCTTGATGTCTATCTGCTGCCGAGTGCCGAATCAGTGTGTCCGCGTTCGCCGAGGCCGCGGCTGCCGTTCGCGCTCCACGAAGTTCATGGTGCTTGTCCATGGCGCGTCTCCCCCCAGCGGCTAGCCCCTGTTCTAGAGCGTGTTAGGCACTTTTCATAATCGGTGCAGCATGAACGAGCATAAGCATGGCGAAGACGACGAAGTGCAGGCCTGCCAGGGTTTCGG
>NZ_CADFGP010000175.1 GCF_902833905.1 Paraburkholderia tuberum STM678
CCCAACAGCAAACCGCCTGCATAGACCGCACGAATGTCCATTGGCGCAGCGGCGAAGCAGAGCATGCTGCCTGCCATGACGAGCGAGGCCAGTGCGATGGTCGGCATGACACCGATACGCTGGGCTATGCGCCCAGCCACGCAGCAGCAGATCATGGTCGAGACCATGCCGCTCGAAATCACGGCGCCGGCGACATCGCTGTTCATGCCCAGGGATTGCAGGTACTCGGGCAGGAGAAAACTCGTCCCGTACGAAGCGGCGATCACCAGTGACGCGATCAGAAACGGAATGAACGCCCGTAATTGGAGGGATGCCGGCAAGTGCTCGGCGTGTGAGATCGCACGCTCGCCAGTCGATAGATAAATGGAGGAGCCAGTCATGCGCTTACGCCACTGCCGGTTGACGCGAGGCCTGAGGGGCGTCGCACAGTACCGATCCTGCTTCAGTCTCCTGATCCTCAATGCTGTCGAGCAGTTGCTGGTCCGGAACATCCGGATAGAACGCACGACCTAGCAGGCTGTTGATGATGCGACTGTTCCTGTACGCGACCAGTGAAAGATTGACGCTTTGCAGGCCGTGCTGCACGCGGCTTTGGTTTTGCAGATACACGGGACCGGGCATTGACGCATCGAAGCGCACGGCGTAATCGGGATCGAGCGTTGGCAGACCGTCTTCACGGCTTGCGCCGTCGAGCAGCTTCTGAACGAACGGCAAATGGCGCGGCTGAAAACCGGTTGCCAGGATGATTCTGTCCGCGCTTATGCCGTTGCGCTGCGACGTGACGAGCGAGGTCAACCCGAT
>NZ_CADFGP010000176.1 GCF_902833905.1 Paraburkholderia tuberum STM678
CGCGATTAGCGTCGCTTACTCGAAGCACTTCAGCCCCGAACTCGAACAACGAGACGTGATTGAAGCCATTCTCGGCGCAGCGAGTCGGATCACGCGCAATTGCGGGTTCCATTCTGCCTGAGTCGAGATTGCTCTCGAACTCGCCAGCACATTTTGGCGCGTGGCTGCGACTTCGCGAAACGAATTCTTGCGGAAGGTATAATGTCAAGCAATACGATCAAGAAGACAGGCAGCACGGCACCGGTCCGGGTTTTGTCGCAATAACGAGGTGAGGCCAAGCAGAGGCTATATCTTGAGTACTGCTTATGCCGCCAACTCGTAGAACTGCTTGGCTGCAGACCGCGCGGTGCTGTGGCGGCACATCATCTGCCCTTTTTTAATCATGTGCATGACTTCGATGCCACCCAGTAAGATGCGGGCGCAACGAAAACTCTTAAATCCCAGCATGGGACGAATGCGGCGCTTGATAGCCCGATGGACCTTGGGTAGCCGTACCGCATTGCTGCGGCACGCCCCCCCTAAGAACCGTACGTGCGCCTTTAGGAGTATACGGCGCAAGCCTCTACAAAGGCATCTGTCGACACCCGGTGGCACAACTTCTACTCAGGCGTATTGCGGATTTCTACGGCAATTGAGATGGTGCACTTGAAGGTTGCTTGCTGCATCCGACCAGCTTTGTTCGGAAGGGGCCAGCGTTCCGTGGGATGGACGCAACTATCCATTTCTGAAAGAAACGGGTCTGCCAAACGAATTCCAGAGGTGT
>NZ_CADFGP010000177.1 GCF_902833905.1 Paraburkholderia tuberum STM678
GTCAGGACCGTCGTGATCGCTGCCGTCAGCGTGGTCTTGCCGTGGTCAACGTGACCGATCGTGCCCACGTTCACGTGCGGCTTGGTCCGCTCAAACTTACCCTTGGCCATTTTCGACTCCTAAGAGGATTTTCCGTACGTTGCGCCGGGCGCAAACAATCACCGATTACTTCTGGTGCCCATGGGCAGGATCGAACTGCCGACCTCTCCCTTACCAAGGGAGTGCTCTACCACTGAGCCACATGGGCGCTACCTCTGTGTTGCTGGAGCGGGTGAAGGGAATCGAACCCTCGTCGTAAGCTTGGAAGGCTTCTGCTCTACCATTGAGCTACACCCGCAAGGATCATGGATTCCCAACAACTGCTACATCGCGCATTCTGGTGGAGGAGGTTGGATTCGAACCAACGTAGGCGTAAGCCAACAGATTTACAGTCTGCCCCCTTTAGCCACTCGGGCACCCCTCCGCAGAGAACTGACGATTATGGGGGAACAATGTCTCTTTGTCAAGGGCTGCTTGACCGTTCCGATCCCAACGCTCTCACTTATATAGTGATTGGCTGTTAGCCGTTCGTAAACGCAAAAACCCCACCGCGGCGGGTGGGGTTTCTGACTGGGGGGGAGCCTGACGATTACCTACTTTCACACGGGCAATCCGCACTATCATCGGCGTGGAGTCGTTTCACGGTCCTGTT
>NZ_CADFGP010000178.1 GCF_902833905.1 Paraburkholderia tuberum STM678
TGGACAACCTGCGATTTGATCTTATCGGGAGGTGCCACACCGCATTAAACTCAACTGCAAATCTATCCGTCGAACCGGGTCAACCTCAGACATTGCTACGTTATGCCGTGCTGGATGATCTGCGGGTAATCTTGGCGTCAATGGGTGACAACAATGCCGACGAAGGGGACGTTGTGAATCGAGCGACGAAGAGGATTTATAACCTTCGAAATTCGCTAGTTCACTATTGACCGTTTCACCAGAATTTTCGGTTGGAAAAGGTCAATTGGAACAGGTGTGTTCGGAAGGGTGCTTGATCGTTGTAGAATCGTAAGCTCAACGAGCCCGGAAAAACATGGATGTCGTACAAAGCCAGACTCAAAGCTGGTCAGGAACGCAAGCGCAAGAATCCTGGTTATCGGGTGACGAACTGGCGCGAATATAACGGGAGCTTGAAGAAGCGCGGAAAGATCAGCCTCTATTTCCATGAGGGTGATCTCAAGTCGCAATTCATTACAGCATCGCCGTACGTGCGTGGAGTCTCGGGCAGGCTGCCGTTATACACCCGTGCGTACGTTGAACTGCTCTATACGTTCTACCGGCTGTTCGGCTGGGGGATGCGGCAGACCACCGGGTATACGGAAGATTACTGAGCCAGTCGGGGACTGGACATCCCGG
>NZ_CADFGP010000179.1 GCF_902833905.1 Paraburkholderia tuberum STM678
TGGACAACCTGCGATTTGATCTTATCGGGAGGTGCCACACCGCATTAAACTCAACTGCAAATCTATCCGTCGAACCGGGTCAACCTCAGACAAACGCATAGACAGGAGCGCGCCAGCCGTGAAATACTGCGGCTGCACGCGCTCCCTCTGTTAAGCCCCTGGCTTTGCACGGTGACTTGTGTGGCGCGACTCCGGGGTGAACTTGGCGGTTTAGCCGGGGTCGCGTCGGTGGTTTCTTCGGCGCTGTGCCTTTCTACCGCAACCCCTTCCCGCCGTCATCTCCCAGCGCGCTTTGCGCGTCTGCACTCGCCCTACGGGCTCCTTACGACGCACAAAGCGTCATCAATACCCGGCTCTACGTTCCCTGCACATTGCTCAACGAGCGAACCGCTCGTTCAACGGATCAATTCCATGACGCCGTCGTTTAGTGTCGGATTTAGACCGGCGTTCACAGTCGTCGCGTACATACGTCCACAGGCGTGCCGTACGTGTCTTGCCTGAGGTTGACCCGGTTCGACGGATAGATTTGCAGTTGAGTTTAATGCCGTGTGGCACCTCCCGATAAGATCAAATCGCAGGTTGTCCACGGCCGGGCGGCGGGTCGCCTGTCAAGACCACGACGCTGCCCGGCGGTGGGC
>NZ_CADFGP010000180.1 GCF_902833905.1 Paraburkholderia tuberum STM678
ACGAAACGAAGCTCGCTGGAGCAATCCAGTCGTCAGGAAACGCCGGATACGTGATCCGTACGTCCGGTGTTGTGGGAGGACGGCGGGGGCAACCCCGCCTCCTACCCGATTGTGGCACTGGCGCACTGCGCGGAGATGCGCGGAGATTGACAAAGCTTGCCGAGTCGACGAAGATCGCCGACATGAACTGCCTCGACATCCGTATTGCGCTGATTATTAGCATCATTCATCGAATGGTGGGTTAGCGCGCGTCGACTTGCAGTCACACATAACCCGCCAAACGAGGCGGGTTTTTTTATGTCCGCTTTCAGGTTCATTCTCTGCCTGCCTCCTGGCGAACATGCCGCGATTGCTATCGTTCGATGTCGATCGCCGTTGATGCGTTGTTGCATCGAATGTTGCCACCCAGGAGCTTGCCGTGCTGTTAAACGAACTTGAACAGGCCGCCGCAGCGGCCGGGCGCGTCGCGCCGTCTCACGACTACCTGAAAAAGACCCTGACCGCGCGCGTCTACGACGTGGCGCGCGAGACCGAACTCGAACGCGCGCCGAACCTGTCGGCGCGGCT
>NZ_CADFGP010000181.1 GCF_902833905.1 Paraburkholderia tuberum STM678
ACCCGGCTACCAGAATTTGTGCCTCGCTACCATGTTGCGCTTCATCCGAGCGTTCGGCAGTAATTCGGCACTAGGCCTGAGAGCGTGCAAAATCTGGGGAGGCTCGAGACGTACCCTTTGTCGCCGCGTGAACATTGTCGTCGGACGGACGAGGTCCGCTGACGGTCCGTCTAGGCTAGAGTCACCTCGGCCGCCGATCTGACGGATTGGCCGGCGCCGATGACAAAGTGCTATGATGTATCGCAATTGCGATACCGGAGAGGCAAATGAAAACCGCCACCATCCCGCCGCTGCGCGTTGATCCCGAACTGCGTCAGGCCGCCGAAGATGTTCTTCACGAAAACGAATCGCTTTCTGCATTCATGGAAGCAGCGTTGCGCGAAGGCGTGGCACGTCGACGACTGCAGCGGGAGTTCGTAGCGCGTGGCCTTGCCTCGCGCGAGCAGGCGCGACGCGATAACGAGTACTACGACGCTGACCACGTACATGCCGAGCTTGCGCTTATGTTGAAGGCCAAGAGGAAGGCACAGTGAATTTTCGGGTCCGATACACGCGTGACGCT
>NZ_CADFGP010000182.1 GCF_902833905.1 Paraburkholderia tuberum STM678
ATCGGGTAGGAGGCGGGGTTGCCCCCGCCGTCCTCCCACAACACCGGACGTACGGATCACGTATCCGGCGTTTCCTGACGACTGGATTGCTCCAGCGAGCTTCGTTTCGTTCGTCGTGTCGCCTGTCGTTCAATGGACACCCCAACCTCTCTCAGGCTTCCGGCCGTCAAGTTTGATCGCAGGCTCCCGGCTGTGCCGAGACTTGTGCCCAAACGCTCAGAGAGCACGCGTGACTATCCACTCTCGTCAGGTTCGGCCCTTCACTGCTCCGGTTCCGAGCCGCTACTATGGCCTCTGCTGACTCCCGCCAGCCCATCCCGGCACCTTGCGATGCCAGTAGCACAAGGCAGACTGACGGGGCTCCCAGGGTAATGCGCGCGACCTTCCTGCTTATGCCTGTCGGATCTACGTCGTGGCGTTCCGTGCAAGTATTGGGCTTTACAGATCTTGGACTGCTCACCCCGCCACACCGCCTGATATCCGCTTCCTGTTCGTCAGGCCAGCATTTTGCCTGCGGCTTCCTTCAGATTCCGCCTTACGACGGACACCCTTGCCG
>NZ_CADFGP010000183.1 GCF_902833905.1 Paraburkholderia tuberum STM678
ACCCGGCGACGGCACGCTGCTCATCGATGCCGTGATCGTTGGTGTCGCGACCGCGAGCAGTGCGTGCCTGATCTCGCTGGACGATGGCACCAACATCGGAGTCAGCATCTACAAGGCAGTCGGTACCGGGGCGATGTGGTCGTATATCGGCAACAACGCGACATCGCTCGGCGTAACCGCGGGTGAGGGCGACAGGGTTCGGGTTGCGATCGCATGGTCCGGAGACTGGAGTGTTGCGTCGACCTCGATCAACGGCGGGGCATCGATTGCCATGCGCCCGGTTCCAGTGACGATCACACAGATGTCGATCGGTTCAAGGCGCGGCACGTCTATCTCGAGTATCTGGGCACGTGAGGCTAAGTACTGGCCGCGCCGGTTCGACGACGCAACACTCTCCGACTTAACGAGGCTGACATGACCTTCCATGATTACTACCTGCGCGCGCCGAATGCTGACGAACTGCGCAAGGCTTTGCTTGCGGCGCAGTTGATCGAGCCGCTTGGGGGCGGTGAGTACGTATC
>NZ_CADFGP010000184.1 GCF_902833905.1 Paraburkholderia tuberum STM678
GAGCGACGGTGAACCGGGTGCCAAGACCATCTGGCGAGGGCTCGATCAGGTACTCGCTGCCGCTGACACGCTACGCGCGCTCCGCGACGGGCTCGGCTAAGGACTTATGTATAACGCTATGACCCTGAGCAGCCCTTCAGATTAGCCAATAGCGGCCGTTAAATATATGTGGCTCGTCGTTCGTTCGAATGGCACGTTAGTCGTTTTGGTGGAGATCACTGTAGATGTTCCATATGGTTCTCAGGACATGTTCCAAGGTAATGTTTTGGACCGTAATTCTCTTGCGGAATGCGTTCTGAACCGTAGTTTTTGACCTTGTCTTTGAGCATCAGTTGAATGCTTGCCCACTCCGCTTGGAGTCGCTTGGTTTTGAAATCACCGGGGGCGATGACCCCCGGCGTCAGACTACTTGTCGTGTTATCTGAATCTTATAGACATGGTCCGGGGGCGGTAAAATCAGGGTGAATGAAAGCCTACTCAG
>NZ_CADFGP010000185.1 GCF_902833905.1 Paraburkholderia tuberum STM678
GCGTCGGTAGCAGCGCGGACCGCCGTAATCGCCGCAATGCCGTTCTCGTTTTCCAGCCGGTAGTCGGAGAGGATGAAGTGCGGACCGCTTGCCAAAGCCTCAATGCGCAACTGCTCGATGACGTCGGATGACGATTCCCCCGCCACGACGTAGCAGCCATGCTCGATCAGGCGCATCGATATTTCGATTCTTAAGTCGCTGTTGTCCTCGATGATCGCCACGACCATATTGGTCAGGTCCGGGTCGCCGTCTTCAACCGTTTGAACCTCGCGCAACTCCGGCGGTATGAGTCCCATGAACGGGACCGTAACCGAAAAACGCGATCCACGTCCTGGTGTCGAGTCCACGTCCAGTTTGTGACCAAGAAGGCTCGCGAGCCCCTGGACAATGGACAGACCCAGGCCGAACCCTTTTTCACGATTCCTCTCGGGATTATCGACCTGTACATAGCTTTTGAAGATATCCGCCTGTC
>NZ_CADFGP010000186.1 GCF_902833905.1 Paraburkholderia tuberum STM678
CGCTTGTGAACTGTTGTAGGACATCACCCGGCCAACGCGTTGACACAATGAGTCTCCTCAGGTTCCTACCTCCGCACCCCTGGGAAAAACGGAACCTGCTTCGAAGCCGGCTTCCGCCGGCTTTTTTTTACCGAGCGGTCAGCGAGCGGCGGAACGCGCCTGCCACCGGTAGCCCGGCGCAGACCCCGGCCAAGTACGGCGCGTCGACCTCGACCTCGGGCCGAGGTTTCACCGTCGGCTGAGGTACAAGCCGTTGATTTGTTGCACATCGACGACGGCCAGAGCCAGGTACTTGCCGGCCGGGAATGCCCAATGAAGTTCGGGCTGCGGGTCATAAGGAGAGGAAGACGATGAAAAAGATTGGATACCCCCGCTTCACCGCCATCGAGCTGTGGATCCTCGCCGTCTCCATCGTCATCGCAGTCGGAGTACAGATATGAGTGTAGCGCCCACGCCGGCGCATCGCTCG
>NZ_CADFGP010000187.1 GCF_902833905.1 Paraburkholderia tuberum STM678
GTCGCCTACCGAATTGCGGTCCTGGAGTAGCGTACGCAAGGTGGCTTGAGCGCCGCAGTAGCTTTCTTTCGCGCGATAGTATTCTCCGGGGCTGGAGCGGCCGAGCATGATCACAACTGGCTGCACTCGGACCCTCAAGCGACCTCCGAAAAACCTCGACCAACGGCGGAAATTAACGGATGAACCGTCATTCATTGGATACCGTCGACCGTCCTTCTGTGGCCGGTAGCACTCACAAGGCTGCGACGCCGCTAAACTGCCTTAGGCGCAGCGAATGCTTCTGAACGTCGGCTTATGGTGCTGACGGGTGAACGCGTACAGTCGGCCACAAACTGCCGGTCACATGCGCCGCCGGAAGGCCGCTCAGGCGCCGGCTCTGCTTCGCAACCGGCCATCTGATTGTCGCAAGGCGAGCGCTCGTTCAGCGGCCAGAAGGGACATCAATCTGGCCGGCCAAAGACGC
>NZ_CADFGP010000188.1 GCF_902833905.1 Paraburkholderia tuberum STM678
AAAGAGGAGAAGCCTCGCGAAGCGAAACGCGTCGTAGTTGAGCAAGGCCAACGAATAATCGCCACATAGGCTCGGGTTGTTCGGAAAAGCGTGCACGACTCGCACCCCCAATCCCGTGCGGAGACAACTGATAGTTGTGGGCATGAACCCGGCAGCGCGGAAAGACTTCGTGCGCTTCCGGGTCATTCCGCTACGCAACGAAACGACACTCCGACGCTGGTGTACGTGTATCCATGTTCCTTCCGCGGTTCATATGGTCATCGATTTCAGCCGCGCAACCGAGCATGCGAGGATAAAGAAAGATGGTAAAGGCGGCCGTCTCCAAAGCGTTGCGCGAATACGTTCCGTCACGATACGGCTGCCAGAGCATCTTGAGCAGTAACGCGGCAATCACCGCATCGACGTTGACGCAGTAAACGTTTCGCGAAACCCCCGCGTCGAACAGGCTTTGGACCAACGTCC
>NZ_CADFGP010000189.1 GCF_902833905.1 Paraburkholderia tuberum STM678
AAAGCGACTGCGGCGCGAGACGACGATAAAGGACAGTCTGTCTTGCTGTTCATCGATCTCGACGGCTTCAAGTACGTCAATGACGCTTATGGGCATGCGGTGGGTGATGAACTGTTGCAGTGCTTCGCCAACGGTCTGCAGACACGCATTCGCCGCGGCGATACGGTTGCCCGCCTGGGAGGCGACGAGTTCGCGGTGCTCGCCCGCCACGTGCATGACGACGCCGGCGCGCGCGCGATTGCCGACGGTATCCACGACATCCTTCATGGGCTTCGAGAGATCGGCGGTCATCCCGTCGCCGTATCGGCCAGCATTGGCGTGCGCATGCTCGGTACCAATAGCGCGGACGAACGTCTTGATGTACACGCCCTGATGCGCCAGGCCGATAGCGCGATGTATCGCGCCAAAGCGAACGGGACGGACAAAACCTCATTCTTCGATGAGACGGGTGCCGGCG
>NZ_CADFGP010000190.1 GCF_902833905.1 Paraburkholderia tuberum STM678
CTGGAGCGAGCAATGGCCGACGCATGCCCCCATGAATCCGGTCATGCTGCCGTGGCAGGAATGGCTGCGACGTATGGCAAGCACGGCGGCGGGCATGGCCTACGGACAAGCGGGCCGAGGCGACGTCTCCAGTCAGGTTACGCCGGTGACTTCGGCTAAATCGCCGGCCTCCAGCAACCGTCCGGAGCAGGGAGAGCATCATGCCGGCTAAGCGCGTAGCTTTCATTACCGGTGGCATGGGTGGCTTGGGCGCCGCGATCAGTCGGCGTCTTCACGATGCGGGCATGGTGGTCGCCATGTCGCACTCCGAGCGCAACGATCACGTTGCCACCTGGCTCATCCATGAACGCGATGCCGGTCGCCATTTCGTCGCCTATGAGGCCGACGTCTCCAGCTTCGATTCGTGCGCCCATTGCGCCGAGCGCGTGCTCGCCGAATT
>NZ_CADFGP010000191.1 GCF_902833905.1 Paraburkholderia tuberum STM678
CGCACCAGCACCGCCAATGCGACGACACCCGGCTCGGCCTCTTCGACGACAAGGCCATAGCCACGCTGCCTGGTCCGCTCCAACTCCGGAATCAGCTGCTCGACGCTGGTAATGGCCTTCGGCGTCCATGCGCCCGCGGCGGACGCTTTTCCGAGTCCACCACGCAGGGCGTATTCGATCGCCTGGTCGTTCGGCATTCCAGCCAGCCACGCCTTGCCAACCGATGTGGCATGCAAGACGATGGGACTATGCATGGACGGCGAATACATCAGGCCCGGTGCCGCGCCCTGGGACGCTGCCAGCCACGCGAGTGTTCCTTCGTTGACCACCGTCAGCCGGACCAGCTCGCGGCACTGACCCGCGACCTCATCGAGGATCGGCTGCACCAGACCCGGCAGACCAAGCCCATGCAGGTACCGCTGACCGAGCA
>NZ_CADFGP010000192.1 GCF_902833905.1 Paraburkholderia tuberum STM678
CTTGCCAGCGACATAAAGCCGCCGTAAGCTGAATATTAGAGCTCTAATTAAACGGTGAGAGGGACGCTGTTCCGGCCGGTATCCAGAGTGAAATTCGGAGAGATTCAGTCATGGCACATTCAACGTTGCACTCAGGGGACCTATCCCTGTCTGCCATAGCCGACTCGGCGGCGGAGGAGGCGACATACCGCAAGATCACGTTAAGGCTAATGAGCTTTCTTTTCCTGTGCTGGGTCCTCAACTATCTCGATCGCGTCAACGTCAGCTTCGCGCAGCTGCAGCTGAAGCACGATCTCGGGCTGAGCGACGCGGCGTACGGACTCGGCGTGAGTCTGTTCTTTATCGGCTACATCCTGCTCGAAGTGCCGAGCACGCTGTTGCTGCGGCGCATTGGCGCCCGCAAGACCGTCACG
>NZ_CADFGP010000193.1 GCF_902833905.1 Paraburkholderia tuberum STM678
CCATCGCCATCGCCATCGCTGACGCTCGCACTGCATGTGCGACTGTCCAACGGCGTCGAGTTTGATCTCGGCGAGGCGAGCATCGACGAACTGACCGCCGTGGTCCAGATGCTGGGGAGGATGCCGTGTTCCGGTTCGACGAAGGCCTGAAGGTCTACCTGCATCGGGAACCCGTCGACTTCCGGTATGGCATGAACAGCCTGTCGATTCTCGTGGAGCAGGCCATGCATTTGAACCCGATGGATTCCTCGCTCTATGTGTTTACCAACCGGAGATGCGATCGCATCAAGATCCTGGGCTGGCAAGGCAACGGTTTCTGGCTCATGCTCAAGAGACTCGAGGCAAACGATCGCTTCGTGTGGCCTGACAGCGCGAACCGGGTCGCGACACTGAGCGTCGAGCAG
>NZ_CADFGP010000194.1 GCF_902833905.1 Paraburkholderia tuberum STM678
GCGACATACGTAGCCGCGACCGCCGCGACGGTTCGGCCGCGCCTTCGATTGACGGTCACCACCATTGCAGACCAGGCGCTTGTCATGACTGCCTTGGCGCTCGGCGGGCGCGTGGCGCTGCCCTTGCTCTGGGTCGTGTTCTGGTTCCTTGTGGGTGCCGGTTGCCGCCACGGCAAGCGGCCGTTGCTACTTTCATGTGCAGTTGCGCTTGCAGGCGTCGTGATTTTGATGCACGTCGAGCCGTGGTGGAGAGAAAACCTCGCGGTGGGATTGGGCATCATGCTCAGCATCGCGGCGACTTCCGTGTACTTGATGGCCCTCGTGCATCGGCTCGAACGGCAGGCTGCGACGGACCCTCTGACAGGACTCAGCAACCGCACTCGCCTC
>NZ_CADFGP010000195.1 GCF_902833905.1 Paraburkholderia tuberum STM678
GGGCAAGGGCGCGCGAGCGGGAGCGAATCCATGAGCAGGGTGAATCTCCGGCGCAAGCAAGTCCTTGTGTCTTTCGCGCTACCCACGATCATCGTAGCGTTTGCGTTTTCAGGTATTGCAGTAACGGCGCACGCCGACACGGTTCGGATTACCGTCTCGCACTACAGTGACGCGACTGGCCCATACTTCAACAAGATGGCTCACGAGTTCGAGAAAGCTACCCCTGGTACGACAATCAAGATCGAAGAAGTAAACTGGGATGCGCTGCAACAGAAGCTCCAGACCGACATCATGGGCGGCGCGAACTCGGACCTCGCGATTGTCGCTACCCGTTGGTTGCTGGATTTCGTTCACGACGACGTCGCTGAGCCCCTTGATGGC
>NZ_CADFGP010000196.1 GCF_902833905.1 Paraburkholderia tuberum STM678
GTGACCGCGAGATTCACCTGGTCGATGCCGGCGCTCTGTTCCGCCGCGGCCGCAGCGATTTCCTGCACGACACCGGTCACACGCATGATCGCGTCGCGCGCTTCGTCAATCGTCGAGCCGGTGTTTTCGACCAGCGTTGCACCACAGCCGACGCTGCCCACCGCATGACTGATCAGCTCGCGAATTTCCTTCGCCGCGGTCGCGCTACGCTGCGCGAGGCTGCGCACCTCGCTCGCGACGACTGCGAAGCCGCGGCCTTGCTCGCCCGCGCGTGCTGCCTCAACCGCAGCATTCAGCGCGAGGATGTTGGTCTGGAATGCGATGCCCTCGATCGTCGCGATGATCTCGACCATGCGACCCGATTCGTTCGAGA
>NZ_CADFGP010000197.1 GCF_902833905.1 Paraburkholderia tuberum STM678
TAGGCCGGATCGCCGCCGACCATGCGCGCGATGCTGCGGTTCGTCACCGCGACGAGCGTCACGAGGACCGCGGACACGGCCACGAAGATCGCGCCGACCAGCCACAACGACGCCATGAACGCAGCGTCGATGTCGTCAACATAGGCGCCGGTTGCGATGATCCAATCCCACGGCGCATAGCGCACCACGTAGCCGATCTTGCCGACCGCCTGTGTCGACGCCGCGCCTGAATGCGGGAACACGTAGTCGACGAAGCCGCCGTCCGGCGCCTGTGCGGTCGACGCGAACGTCACGTAATGGTGACGGCCGTCGGCATCGGCGCTGCCCGCGAGATCCTTGCTTTCGAGTGCCGGCTTGATCGGATGCAT
>NZ_CADFGP010000198.1 GCF_902833905.1 Paraburkholderia tuberum STM678
CGTCCCGCGGCCTTCGCCTGGTACATCGCGGCGTCGGCGTTCTGCATCAGGGTATCGATGTCCTCGCCATCGTCCGGGAAAAGTGCCACGCCGACACTGCATGACACCGGCAATGCGGCGCCGCCTAGTTCATGCGGCTGACGAACGAGCGGCAACAGACGATCCTCGATCGCACGGGTAACATCCGCCACATTGCTGACACCGTTGAGGATTACCGTGAACTCGTCGCCACCGAGGCGGCTGACGGTGTCATTGCTGCGCACGGCTTGCAGAAGGCGCCGCGCGACCGAGCGCAACAGGTTGTCGCCGATGTGATGGCCAAGCGAATCATTGATGTTCTTGAACCGGTCCAGATCAATGAA
>NZ_CADFGP010000199.1 GCF_902833905.1 Paraburkholderia tuberum STM678
CAATGAGAAGGGGCGCGTTGAGCGTGCGATTCGCCATGTTCGCGATGCCTTCTTTGCGGCACGGCAGTTCGCCGATCTGCACGATCTGAATGCGCAAGCCGAGCACTGGTGCCGCACACAAGCGGCCGATCGCCCGTGCCCGGAAGATCGCGCGATCAGTGTGCGCCAGGCGTTGGCGCAGGAGAAGCCGATGCTGCTCGCACTACCGGAGAATCCGTATCCCGTCGAGGAAACGCTCGCCGTCAAAGTCGGCAAGACGCCCTACATACGCTTCGATCTGAACGACTACTCGATTCCACACACGCACGTGCGGCGCACGCTCACGGTACGCGCCGATCTCGAACAGGTA
>NZ_CADFGP010000200.1 GCF_902833905.1 Paraburkholderia tuberum STM678
CTTGCCACCCTGGAGAACCTGGGGGTCGTGGCCTCGTTTAGCCGACCACGCGTGAGTAACGACAACCCGTACGCAGAGTCGCTGTTCCGGACCTGCAAGTATCGGCCCGACTACCCGCGCAAGCCGTTCGGCAGCGTTGATGAGGCGCGGGCCTGGACGCAGCAGTTCGTGCGCTGGTACAACCATGAGCACAAACACAGCGGCCTGAAATTCGTCACGCCGGCCCAGTGTCATAACGGCGTGGCGAATGCAGTTCTTGCGCAACGTGAGATCGTTTATGCGGAGGCCAGGCAGCGCAATCCACGGCGTTGGTCCCGATCGACGCGCAACTGGAAATTGAAGGAT
>NZ_CADFGP010000201.1 GCF_902833905.1 Paraburkholderia tuberum STM678
CTGTTCGCCCATCCGCGCAACAAGCCGTCCGCACGCCTGCATGAATCACTGGGCCTCGCCACGGTCGATACGCCCACCGGCATCGTCCTCAAGGTCGACGAGCGCCGCCAAACCAGCATGCCCGGCATCTACGCCGCTGGCGACCTCGCCACGCCCTTCTTGCCCTCGGTCACCCAGGCATCATCGCAGGGCGCGATGGCGGGTATCTTCGCCCAGCAGTCGATGGTGGTTTGAGAGCACAGATCCCTGCTCTTGTTGCGTCGTCGCCTTCGAAAAGGTTGGCGTAAATCGACGCGGCGAAAGGCGGATCGTCGAGTCAAGGAGATGACATGGCAAAGCAAAG
>NZ_CADFGP010000202.1 GCF_902833905.1 Paraburkholderia tuberum STM678
GTATCCGGACGGACGCCTCGAGATCCGCGCCGATGGTGTCGCGCTGCCCTGTGTCCAGTACGACAAGCTTGCCGAGATCGACCAGGGCGCGGTGGTGGAGCACAAGCGTCTTGGTCATGCGCTGAAGGTAGCCCAGGCACTGCAGGCGCAGCGCGACAACCGCCGGATATCCGGCTCACCGTCACGCACGAACCGCGGTGAACCCGTGCGTACGAAGGCGCGGCTGCCTGGCACGAGGAAGCAGCGCGAAGTCACGCTCGAGGACTGGAATGCGGCAGTCATGGGGACACACCAGAACCCGGGAGGCTCGGTGCTAAAAACCCCTCCAGAGA
>NZ_CADFGP010000203.1 GCF_902833905.1 Paraburkholderia tuberum STM678
TTGCCGCCGAAGTCTGACGAGATGATGGCGTCGTCTCCGAGCATTTGCGTGACAAGGGAGTTCGCGCCGCCACCGAACGTCGGAGCGAGAATGCTGCCCTTCGCGTTAATGACGTAGACGTCGCTCTGCCCCTGATACGTGCGAAGCTGGTTGATTTCCTGTTCGAAGTCTGAATAGTCGACTGCGAAGAGATGCGCGGGCAGGTCAAGGCGCTGCCAGCGCGGGTCATCACGGTCGAAGCCGCATTTGAAGTCACAGGCGACGGGTGTCAGCCGTCCCTTGCTATCCTCGCGCATCCGGATTGGATTGAGTTCGAGGGTCGTCAT
>NZ_CADFGP010000204.1 GCF_902833905.1 Paraburkholderia tuberum STM678
GCGCATCCGTCGCGCACCCAGCGCCTGCCGGATGCGCGACGGCTCGAACAACCGCCGCGAGAGGTCAGATCTTGAATCGCTCCAGGCTGGCCGGGTGGAACAGTTCGGCAGGCTGCAGGCGACGGCTCGACAATCCCTCAGCGTGGTGCTGCGCGAGGAAGCGGTCGATCACATGCTCGTTGTTCGCGAATCCGTACGACCAGAAGTCGTGCCCCATCAGACGCCGTGCATTGCGCAACTGGTCCTCGACGAACGGCAGCGTCACCTTGGTCGCCGAGGTGTCGCTCAAACGGGCCAGCGCCACTTCCTTCGATTGCTCGAACGC
>NZ_CADFGP010000205.1 GCF_902833905.1 Paraburkholderia tuberum STM678
GCCTCGGACCGGATCGGTCGTCGGCGTGAGCTTGTTTCGTGCGTCGTGTCGCCTGGCATCCGATGGACACCTCAGCCTCTCTCGGGGCTTCCGGCCCCTCCAGCATGGCTGCAGGCCCCCGGCATGGCCGAGGCTTCTGCCCAGATACGCAGAGATCACGCGTGACTTGCCACTCGTGACAGGTTTGGCCCTTCGCCGCTCCGGTTTCAACGGCTACTACGACCTCTGCTGACTTCTGCCACCCCATTCCGACACCTCTCGATGCCAGTAGCACAAGGCAGGATGGCAGATCTCCCAGGGTAATACGCGCGACCTTCACGCTTA
>NZ_CADFGP010000206.1 GCF_902833905.1 Paraburkholderia tuberum STM678
CGCGAAATACCTCAACGATATCTTCGTCAACGGAGCCCAGCGCGATGTAAGCCATCAGCTTGCCGGCCACACCCAGATCCCACCGGGCGCCGCCCGGCTTCTTATAAGGACCAAAGTGATGACCCGCCGCAGCGTAGATGTGACCTATCACGGGGAACAGGCAGTCAACATGGCGGGCGTGGTGGCGTTCTACATGATAGAGGCGTGGGACGATGCCACCATCCCACACCAAACAGAATGCAGGTTGCCCGCTTTGGGCAAAGGGACTGGTGCAGTACGCGGAGGCCACATGGCCTGACACGTGAGGATAGCTTTTATAAGG
>NZ_CADFGP010000207.1 GCF_902833905.1 Paraburkholderia tuberum STM678
CGGTTTCTCGGACGTCTCCGCGTCGGCCGAAAGCTGCTGCTGATTTATCTGCTCGACTTGAGCGCAGTCCTTTACATCAGCGGCATCCTGATCCGCGAAAAGTACATCGCAATTGACTTCTCCGACAAGGAGCTGATCGGGAATGCCTACGTCGCGGCCGTGCATGACGCGCTTATCGACTTCGCACTCGCGGGGGCTGGGCAGCCGCAGACTGCGGTCCAATTGAAGAGCACTGCTAGCAGACTCGACGACGCAGAGCGCCGCTTTGGCGCGAACATGCAAAGCGCAGTTATTAACGAACGGGTCCGCGATGCACTCG
>NZ_CADFGP010000208.1 GCF_902833905.1 Paraburkholderia tuberum STM678
GCCAAAGGATGATGCGAGTTCATCACTGCGACAGCCCGCATACGCGCGAACACCGAGTGTTCGAGGCCGGCCATCGACATCTCGTCGGACATCAGGCCGAAATCCACCTGTCCAGCCGAGACCTTCTCATGCACTTCGCGCGAACTCATCACCTGTAGCGAAATTTGCACGTTTCTGGACGGGGCATCGAACGCCGCAATGACACGTGGCAGAAAGCCTGTGCCCAGTGCCGGCAGAGAGGCGATCGCCATCCGGCCCAATCCGTAGGAGCGCAAACTACGGATTCGATGCTCGATGACCTCAAATCCGCGAAAGTAC
>NZ_CADFGP010000209.1 GCF_902833905.1 Paraburkholderia tuberum STM678
CCGGACAGTCCGCCGGCGCCACACGGCGCGCCCATACACATGCCACTTCGCACGGCAGCCCTGCGCGGTTTCCATTCATTTGCACGAGGACTCAGGATGCACAAGCTCAGTTTTACGCAGAAGCTTTGGCTGCCGTTGATCATCAGCCTCGTCGCGTTGCTCGCTGTCTCCGTATCGGCGGCGTGGCAGTCGCGCGAGACGCGCATCGAAGAACGTAAGCACGACCTCACGAACATCGCGCACGTCGGACTCAGCATCGTGACGGAGTATGCGGCGCTGGCGCAAAGCGGCGCGTTGCCGGAGGCGGATGCCCGCAAG
>NZ_CADFGP010000210.1 GCF_902833905.1 Paraburkholderia tuberum STM678
CGGCATAACCCTTGCGAAAATTCCATTCGCCCGTTCTGCCTGGGACGCCGCGGCTGGTTGTTTGCTGACACCGTCGATGGCGCAAACGCGAGCGCCAATCTCTACTCACTGGTCGAAACCTGCAAGGCGAACAGCATTGATCCGTATCGCTATCTCACCTGGCTGTTACAGCGTCTCCCGCTGGCACAGACCGTCGACGACTACGACGCGCTCTTGCCCTGGAAGATGCCCATCGATCTCCGCTGACTGAGCCCTGTACCACATCTCATGAGAACCGCGCCCTTACTCTGAGGGGTGTCGTCAATGGATCGCGTAC
>NZ_CADFGP010000211.1 GCF_902833905.1 Paraburkholderia tuberum STM678
ACGATAGCGGCACTCAACCCGGTGTTACGTGGCTGGGCCTCATACTTCCGCTTGACCGAGGTTAAAGGTGTACTGGAGGAGCTGGACGGGTGGGTACGGCGCAAACTGCGCTGCCTGCTATGGCGGCAGTGGAAGCGTCCGTCCACCCGTCACAAGCGACTACAAGCGCGAGGCCTGGATAAGACGCGGGCATGGAAGTCGGCAAGCAACGGACGCGGTCCTTGGTGGAACGCCGGAGCAAGCCACATGAACGCGGCCTATCCCAAGAGCTTCTTTGACGTATCAGGGTTGGTTTCGCTGCTCGATACCCAGCG
>NZ_CADFGP010000212.1 GCF_902833905.1 Paraburkholderia tuberum STM678
CGCGGGATGATACGGGGCGGTGCCGGCGTAACCTTGATGCCGAGATCGCAACATGGGCAGGCGTACTTGATACGCTGATGCTGGGTGACTCGCAACTGCTCGGGAATGACATTGAGCTGCTCACTGATCTCGACGCCGATCTCGACGAGCGCGTGTCCGTCGTGATCGCAGAAGCGCTCTGCCTCAGGGAGTTCGTGTCGCACGACATCACGCGGCAGATTGGGATCGAGAGGCTTGCGGTGGCCGCGCTTCTTGCGCTTGTGGGCCGCGACCTCGGTTCCGGGGGTATCTTCCTGCGCGGGAGTGGCGTTCGC
>NZ_CADFGP010000213.1 GCF_902833905.1 Paraburkholderia tuberum STM678
TACCAACACGCCGGTGTCCAACGGAGCACCAGTCCCGGCCCAAGGTCCGGACACTTGCAGCGGCGCACCATAAAGGTAGGCGGAATTGACACATCAAACGAACTTCGAATTGCTGCGTCGGGAATTGGACGCAGACGATCCATGGCGGCTCGACAGCAATCCCTTTGAGCACGAGCGCCACAGGCAAATGCTTCGGATGGCGCTTTCGCAGGGATCCGTCACAAATGCGCTCGAAGTCGGATGCGCAGGCGGAGCCTTCACGGAAAAATTGGCACCGCACTGCCAACGGCTCACCGTGATCGATATCGTGCCA
>NZ_CADFGP010000214.1 GCF_902833905.1 Paraburkholderia tuberum STM678
TACTGGACGCCCACGATCATCAAACAGGCGGGCGTTTCCGACCTGTTGCAGATCGGCTTCCTGTCGGCGCTGCCTTATATCGTCGGCGCGGTTGCCATGCTGCTGATCGCACGCAGCTCCGACCTGCGGCTCGAGCGCCGCTGGCACTTCGTGCTGTCGACGACAGCGGGCGCCACGGGCGCGGTGCTCCTGACGGTGCTGACGCACAACTCGGTTGCCGCCATCGCGTGCCTGAGTCTCGTTTCGGTGAGCTATTTCGCGGCCGCAGCCATTATCTGGACCATTCCGCCGAACTACCTGAAGGGCGCGGC
>NZ_CADFGP010000215.1 GCF_902833905.1 Paraburkholderia tuberum STM678
CATTTCTGCACGACGGCGCTGCGGTGCTTGTCCGGGACGGACGCGTAATAGCGGCCGTCGAAGAGGAGCGCCTCAACCGGATCAAGCACTCTAACAAGTTCCCGAGCAGTTCAATTCAATACTGCCTCGCATCCGCAGGGATTCAGCTCAGCGATATCGACCACATCGCGTTTTACGCTACCGAGGCCTATTGCAACGTTATGCTCGAACGCCTGTTCCTGTCCCAGCCGAACATCTCCATTCCGGTGGATGCCAAGCTGTTTCTGCGTAACTTACTAATGCGGGAATTCGGTACCGAGGTCGATCCTTCG
>NZ_CADFGP010000216.1 GCF_902833905.1 Paraburkholderia tuberum STM678
GAATGAAGACTGTCTGCTCGCCTGTTTTCGAAACGCGGCTTCGCCTTCGTGCGGACCAACTTACCAGCGTTAGGCCGGGAGATATTATGCGCATCTGTGGGATCAAACTGACGCACGACGGAGCGATCGCCCTTGTCGAGGATGGAAAACTGGTTTTTTGCGTGGAGCAGGAAAAGCGAGACAACAATCCGCGGTATCAGGCGATCGACGACCTCGACGCGATCGCGATCGCATTGGCCGAGCATGGTTTCGATGCGCACGATATCGACCAGTTTGTCATCGACGGCTGGGACGGAGTAGTCGAGTCG